>CAWKKM010000008.1:0-693808 GCA_963850235.1 uncultured Acidobacteriaceae bacterium
GGACTCCAACGAAGGAGTAAAGCGCAATTCCGCAGTAGCAGAACAGCGGGACCATATAAGCCCGCGCAATACTATGCTGCGTTTGTGAGATCCAGCCCATCAGCGGCGTAAGCACCGCACCTCCGACAATCGCCATCACGATCAGCGAGCCGCCAATCTTTGTATTCCGGTCCAGGCCATCGATGCCTAAAGCGAAAATGGTGGGGAACATCACCGACATGAAGAAGCTGGTGATGAAGATGGCCCAAAGTCCGGCCCAGCCAGGATAGGCGACGCCCACCGCGACCAAACCAATATTGATCAGGCTATAAATTCCCATCAGCAACGCAGGCTTTACGTAGCGCATCAGGGCCGCGGAGCCAAATCGGCCCACGCCAAAAGCAACCAGGGTGCCGGTAAGAAAATATCCCGCGATCTTTTCCGGCTGATGCGTCCCATCCTGCACGTACTGGATAAAGTAGCTCCAGGTGCCCACTTGCGCACCCACATACAGAAACTGCGCCACGACCGCAAAGAGAAAGTTAGGGTAACGCAGCAGCTCCTTGAAGCTGCCATGCTCCTCCTGCGGATTCTCATGTTCCCGGGCAATCGTGGGAAATTTGGTGCGCGCAATCAGGACGGCCCAGATCAGCGCGATCAGCCCCACCACCAGGTAAGGCACCACCACTCGCATCGTCTCGTGTTTGAGGTACGCCTCGTACGTATTCGCCGCTTGCATCGCGGCCACTTGCTGCGGCGTGAGCTCGACGCCGGAGAAGATGAAGACCGTGCCCACAAGTACTCCGCAAATCGAGCCCAGAGGATTGAAGGCCTGAGAAAAATTCAATCGCCGAGCCGCACTCTCAGGGGAGCCCAACTGTGCGACAAAGGGGTTGGAGGCCGTTTCCAGGAAAGAAAGCCCACTGGCAATCACGAAAAGCGCGAAGAGGAAAAAGCCATAACGTCCAAGCAGGGCGGCCGGCCAGAACAAGAACGTGCCGCTGGCAAACAAGAGCAACCCAACCACGATGCCGAATTTGTACCCCATCTTGCGCATCAGAAGCGCAGCAGGAATCGCCAGCAGAAAATACCCCATGTAAAACGCCGACTGCACCAGCCCTGCCTGGAACCGGGAAATGTCAAACGACTTCATGAACTGGCGAATCAGAACGTCGTTCAGGTTATTGGGAACGCCCCAAAGAAAAAAAAGTGCGGTCACCAGGAAGAAGGGTACAGTCAGCCCCTTCGGTACCAGTGATGGTGTCGAATCCTTCGCTACCGTCGTGTTCGTCGATTGAGGCACCAGCATCGATGCATGTTTCCTTTCCTAATCTCCACAAAGATGCACGTGGATGCCCAACTCCGCCATCATGGCCGCCTTGGCAGCCAACGCCTGGTCCGCGACCTGGCTGGTCGGTGCGTAGGCCACGTTAAGGTGGTTAGCGCGATGCCTGGCCATGAATTGATCCCGGGTGACGCCGTGGAGGAGTGTATGCATGATAGGCCATTGCGGGGTGACTGACTTCAAGCGTCGCTCCGTCTCCTTCGCAGGCAGTTCGATCGCGGTCGCGCGGCCCAGGTCGACATGCAACGCCCCGGCTTCCACGAACACACGGCTCCAGACTACATGTCCCGGCTTGCAGACTCCGTTCAGCGTGCCCCCACCCAGCCGGAAGTACATCGGCGGCTGCCGTTCGCTGCGGGCTTTGGCATAACCACCGGCAATATGCGAAGCCGGTACGGCCCCTGAGATCTGAAATACCCAGACAAATTCATCAATGTCCCCTCCGCTGTAATGTTCTCCCCAGCGGACGTCATGCAGCGTGGTTGCCGGGTCGAGCTGCATAGAGCTCCAGACCCGATTGGTGATCAACGCATCCAGGCCCGCGCATTCGTCGACTTCGTTGAAGTGGGGCAGCGGTTTCCCCGCATAGAGCTCGCGGCCATTGGCGTCAAAGACCGGCGGCCGTTCCACGTTGTTGAGCAAACCCTCCACCAGGTCGGAGGCGGGCGCCATGTCCTTCAGGCCTTGCTGATACTGGATCCCAATCGCGTCGCAGCCAAACTCATCGGCGATCCTCACGGCAGCGATATACATCTTGCACTGCCCCAGGATCTGCCCATCGGTGAGCTCCGTGTCTTCCTTGGTGCCGGTCACAAATGTGAACCCGCGCTTCTCCAGCCAGCTGCGCACGGCTTGCGCCTCTGCATCCGTCACCGCGCCCATGGCGGCAACCAGGGCCGACTGGCTAAGCCGTTCCTTATATATACCCGTGGGATTGAGGAGGTTGTCCTCGATGATCGCGTTATACATGCCCATGCAGCCTTCATCGAAGACGCCCAGGATAGCCTTGCGCGTGCGCAGATCGCGGGCCAGGGAAGCGCCCAACTGTCTCTCTGCTTGCGGCAGGCCAGAAAGCTCGAGCTTGTGCACGTGGCTTAGATCCTGCTCAACCGTCCGCTCCTTCAACCATTGTCGTAGCCCGCGGCGAAAGAATGGGTCGTTGAAATCCTTGCTCCACAGCGTGCTGAACGTCACCCCACCTTTGTGCAGGCAGCCATTCAAATTCAGCATGCCTACCAGGCCGGGCCACTGCCCGGACCAATTGGCAACCGTAAGAATCGGGCCGCGATGATGTTGCAGTCCGCAGAACACGTTGTGGCTGTATTGCCAAACCGCTTCCGCAACAATGATCGGTGCATCGGGGTGGATCTTCATGAAAACATCCATGCCCATGCGTTGGTTATAGATGAACCCGTGTTGCAGGTCCTCGCGGTACGGATGCGCGCGCCGTAGAGTAAATCCCTCCGCGCTCAAGGCGTCCGTCAGCTGCTTTTCCATCTCAGCCTGTGCCGCCCAGCAAACCTTATTTGCGGATTGCCGCAGGTCGCCGCTGGCGACAAGCAAAATCTCCCCAGGCGCAACGGGTATGGGCGATTCCAGAACCGGGACAGCATAAGAGGACATCAGCAAATCTCCTGAGGGTATGGCAACGGCCAACGATAACAGCTGCTTCTCGCTGTGGCAAAATGGAAAGTCTAAATCCAGGCACAGACAGAGAAGCAGTGAGATGGGCGCAATCTCGGCGCGGTTGCGTTACCACGGTGGGGTGTCTTTATGAGTAAACCAACGGCTTCCGCCAAGCCGTGGGTCGTGCTGGTGGGGGGCTTTCTCGGCGCGGGCAAGACGACCCTGATCCTGGCCGCCGCACGTGAGTTGCAGCGGCGCGGCTTGCGCAGCGCCATGGTGTGGAATGATCAGGGCAAAGACCTGGTCGACAGCCGCTATGCGGAGCTATCGGGCATGCGTTCCGGAGAGGTTACCGGCGGTTGCTTCTGCTGCCGCCTCTCCGAGCTCATCGACGCCATCGGCGATCTCCGCGCGCACGCACCCGACGTAATTTTTGCCGAGCCCGTGGGGAGCTGCACCGACCTTTCGGCCACCGTGCTCCGCCCTCTGCTCGAGTACAGCGACACCTATCAACTTTCCCCGCTCACCGTGTTGGTAGATCCGCTCCGCGCCCAGACCATGCTGCAAGCCGATGCGGATCCGGACATGCGCTTCCTGTTTGACAAGCAACTGCAGGAAGCCGACCTGGTCTGCTTTACCAAGGCTGACCTCTACCCTGAATATCCCGAGACGGCCGCTTCCCATGTTCGCCGGCTCAGCGCGAAGACGGGGCAAGGCGTAGCCGCGTGGTTGAACGAGGTCCTCTCTGGCGCCATCGCCACCGGCGATCAGTCGCTGGTCATCGACTACGCCGAATATGCGCGGGCCGAGGCTGCGCTAGCGTGGTTGAACCTGCGAGCGGTCTTTGAACCGCAGGGTTCGCTTTCTCCGGCCATGCTGCTGGGGCCTTTGCTCGATGGGCTTGATCGGGTACTTACGGCTGAGCAAATCTCCATCGCCCATCTGAAAGCAATCGTCACTTCGCCAACAGGCTTTCTCAAGGCCGCCATCTGCGGAAATGGGCAGGAGCCAATGGTCGATGGGGACCTGAACGCTTCTCCTGCCGTCAGGCTGGAGTTGTTGCTCAATCTCCGCGCAGTGGGAGAACCGTCCCAGGTGCGCAAAATCGTTGAGAGTGAACTGCACAACCTCGATAGCGGGCTCAGCCAGTGTGCCATCGACTGCTTCAGTCCCGCTGCGCCCGTCCCCGAACGGCGCATTGCCCTCTCCATAAAACCGTCATCCTGAGAGCCTGTGACTTTTTCGAACCCAACCAAATGTTTTCAGCCCCCCCACAAGACCGTCATCCTAAGAGGCTGTGACTTTTTTCATTCGCGCAAAATGATGGCTGTCGATGCGGAAAGGCGTCCCGCCTCAGCAACTGTTCTCTCCCCGCAGCCACCCTCTCCTATCTGTCATCCCGACCGCAGGGAGGGACCTGCAGTGCGCCCTTCGGTCGACCCACATTTACCGTTCGCCGCCACTCGCTTTTTTGTCATCCTGGAAGCCTGTGACGTTTTAATTTTTTTGTGTTTTTCGCACAGCCGACCAGATGTTTTCAACCCCTCCACAAAACCGTCATCCTGCCTGCCCCGGCGAGCCGTGGGAGCGAAGCGCCTCGCAGATCTGTCGCATAACGAGGGTCTATGGCGCGAAGTCGAAGGACCCCGGCGATGCTTGTTGGCAGATGCTATTCAGAGCTTTTCGGCCACAGACTATGAGGAAAACTTAAGGAGTGCCGTCAAACCCGCTTGGCGTTGACTTTCGTGGCAAGGCCCACTTTTTCCAGCATCCAAATTCCCACATAGTTCACATCCAGTTCGTACCACGCCATCCCATGGCGGGCCGAAACCGGATGCGCGTGATGGTTGTTGTGCCATCCCTCACCGCCGGTCAGCAGGGCTACCCACCAGTTGTTGCGCGAGTCGTCCCGGGTATCAAACCTGCGCGAACCCCACATATGGGTAGCGGAATTCACCAGCCAGGTGACATGCAGGCCAATCGTAACCCGAAGAGCGATACCCCACAGTACCCAGGACCATCCGCCCACAGCCAGCAATCCAAACCCCAGCAAGGTTACCGGTAACCAGTGATAGCGGTTGAGCCAGCGGTAGAAGCCCTGCTTCATCAGGTCGGGAGCGTAGCGCTTCAGCACTCCGCTTTCGTTGTGCAGTGAGCCGTTGAGAATCCAGCCCATGTGCGACCACCATTTGCCATCGCGCGGCGTATGGGGGTCCCCCGGTTTGTCGGTAAACTGGTGGTGCAGGCGATGGACAGCAACCCAATAAACCGGGCTGCCCTGCAAAGCCATGGTGCCCATGATGGCCATCGTGTATTCCAGCCATCGGGGGACCACATAGCCGCGATGCGTCAATAACCGGTGGTAAGACAACCCGATCCCGATGTTTTGGGTCATAACCCACGTCACTGCGAACACTGCGAGAGACGACCAGCGAAACATGAAAAAAGCCGCCAACGCAGCCACGTGAAAGATGCCGATGACGAGGGCGAATGGCCAGTGGAATTTACCCTCATTGGGACTCTGACCTGACTCTAGTGCAGCCTGGAAGGAAACGCTTTCGGCGGCCGAGTTGGCCGAATTGATAACGGTTGCCATCGCAACTAGGCTATTTGCCGTAAGCGCAGGGCGGTGTAAGAGTTACGTAATATCTTAAATTCCTCAGTTTGCCCCTCCGATAGGTTGTGATTGTAAGGAAATCGGACGTATACTGAATATGCGACCGGCCCGGTCGCAATTGCATCTCAAGGTAACCGGGAATGCTCAGGCTAACCAAGAAGGCCGACTACGGGTTAATGGCGCTGAAGTTCCTGGCCGAGCGAGCGGACATGCCTTCCCTGAGTGCAAAAGACATTGCCGAGGCCTACGGTATTCCGCCGCAATTGCTGGCCAAGATTTTGCAGCGGCTAACCAAGGCAGGGTTGCTTCGTTCCCATGCCGGCACCAACGGTGGCTACGCGCTTTCGCGGCCGGCCGAGGATATTACGGCTTTTGAAGTGATCGGCGCCATTGATGGGCCGCTTTTTATTACCTCCTGCGAAACTGGCCCGCGTGGTTGTGACCTGACCGATAGCTGCACGGTTAAGGAACCATTGCGCAAGGTGAACGAGAGCATCTCAGGCGTCTTGAAGGCAATTCGAGTATCCGACTTATGTGAGCCGGAAAACACCCGGAACTATCACGGAAAGACAGTCCAATCCGTACTGGTGAGCCTGGGGAGCTAAGGGAAGCATTAAGGAATAAGTGAAGAGGAGTAGGAGAGCTGAATGAACACCGTTGAGACAGCAGTGAAGACGCCGGCAAATGTGAAGTTGCCAATCTACATGGATGACCACGCGACCACGCCGATGGATCCGCGCGTGCTGGAAGCGATGATGCCCTTCTTCACCGCGAAATTCGGCAACGCGGCCAGCCGTAACCACTCCTTTGGTTGGGAAGCCGAGCAGGCGGTCGAACAAGCCCGCGAACAGGTGGCAAAGTTGATTGGCGCCAACGCCAAGGAAATCATCTTTACCTCTGGTGCGACCGAGAGCAACAACCTTGCCATCAAGGGCATTGCCGAGATGTACCGGGAGCGTGGCAACCACATCATCACTCAGGCAACCGAGCACAAAGCGGTGCTCGACGCCTGTAAGCGCCTGGAAAAATACGGCTATCGCGTCACTTATCTGCCCGTAAAGGCAGACGGGCTGATCGACATCGAAGATCTGAAGCGAGCCATCGACGACAAGACCATTCTGGTCTCGATCATGTTTGCCAACAACGAGATAGGCGTTATTCAGCCGATCGCCGAGATTGGCAAGATCTGTCACGAGCGCAACATCATCTTCCACACCGACGCGGTACAGGCGGTGGGCAAGATCCCGGTCGACGTCAACTCCATGAACATCGATTGCCTGTCGCTCACCGGTCACAAGATTTACGGCCCCAAGGGCTGCGGCGCTCTTTACGTGCGGCGGCGCAATCCGCGGGTACAGATTTCCGGGCAGATCGACGGCGGCGGCCACGAGCGCGGCATGCGCTCAGGGACGCTCAACGTGCCTGGTATTGTCGGCTTAGGCAAGGCTTGTGAGATCGCCGGCCAGGAAATGGCTTCCGAGGCAGAGCGCCTGGGCAAGCTCCGCGACAAGCTCAAAGACAAGCTGTTGTCCCGGTTGGACTACGTCCAGGTAAACGGCTCCATGGAGCATCGCCTGCCCGCCAACCTCAACGTCAGCTTTGTCTACGTGGAAGGGGAGTCCCTCCTCATGGGCATTAACGATGTTGCAGTGTCCAGTGGTTCGGCCTGCACCTCCGCGTCACTTGAACCATCTTATGTATTGAAGGCTTTGGGCCTGGGCGACGACGTGGCCCACAGCTCGATCCGCTTTGGTCTGGGCCGCTTCAACACCGAAGCTGAAGTAGATTACGTTGCGGAAAAGGTGATTGACGTAGTGCAAAAACTTCGCGAACTTTCACCCCTGTATGAAATGGTGAAAGAAGGCATCGACATAACCAAGATCGAATGGCAGGCTCACTAATGCATTTTTTCTAATGGTATAGACCGGAGAACTGCACATGACGCCGCCATTCCGTCAAAGAATGGCCGCACATAACCGATCTCACCAGACCGTAGTATTAGGAAAAATGCTTTAAACCGGCATTCAACGAATTGAGGAGAACAAATGGCATACAGCGACAAGGTAATCGACCACTACAACCATCCGCGGAATGTCGGTCAACTCGACAAGAGCCAGTCTGAGGTAGGTACTGGTCTGGTCGGAGCCCCGGAGTGCGGCGATGTCATGCGGCTGCAGATCCGCGTCAATCCTGAAACCCAGGTCATTGAAGAGGCAAAGTTCAAGACCTTTGGCTGCGGTTCGGCCATCGCCTCCTCTTCGCTCGCGACCGAATGGGTCAAGGGCAAGACAGTGGAGGAAGCAATGCAGATCAAGAACACCGACATCGTGAAGGAACTGGCGTTGCCGCCGGTCAAAATTCACTGCTCGGTGCTGGCGGAAGATGCGATCCGCGCCGCCATTGGTGATTGGAAGAAGAAGAATAATGTAACCGAGACCGCGGGAGCCGTAGCTTCCGTAGCTAACTAAGCAGGCGAGATGGAACCAGCCGTCCTCAATGCGGAGAATGCAGCGCCGAATCAAAAGGGCATCCAGGTAACGGAGCGCGCCTTGAAGCGGATTCGCGTAGCCATGGCCAAAGAAGGGGTCTCCCCTGATCAGGGGGGGCTCCGCTTAGGCATCCAGGGCGGCGGCTGTTCCGGTCTGTCTTACAACATACGGTTCGATTCTCAGCCTCGCGAACGGGACCGTGTATACAACTTTGAAGACGTTCGCATCTTCGTCGACCCCAAGTCGTTTATCTACCTCCACGGCATGATTCTCGACTACGAAGAGACGCTGATGCGGCAAGGCTTCAACTTCATCAACCCACATTCGACCAAGTCCTGCGGCTGCGGGTCATCTTTTTCGGCCTAGAAACGCCGCGGTCGGCTCTGCCTTATGCAAATTACTGAAAGCGTCAGTGCGCCGGCAAAATGCTGGTCCTGCGGCGAAGAAGTCGCGGACGGTCAACCCTTCTGCGGGGCTTGCGGCAAGGTGCAGCCCCCGCATCTGGCAAACTATTTCGCCATGTTCGGCCTGCCGCCGAAACTCAATCTTGATGTGCCTGCCCTGGAAAAACAGTTCTATCGCTACAGCCGCAAGCTGCACCCTGACGTACACGCGCGGGCCTCGCAACAAGAGCAGGAGTGGAGCCTGGCGCAGGCTTCCCTGCTCAACGATGCCTACCGCACTTTGAAAAATCCGCTGGACCGAACCAAGTACCTGCTGCGCCTCGAAGGCGTGCAGTTCGAAGAAGACCGGGGCCCGAATCCATCGAAAGTTCCTGCGGATCTATTGGAAGAAGTCTTCGAGCTGAATATGCAACTCGAGGAGTTGCGCCAGAACCAGAAGATGGGTGAAGACGATCCGCAGTTGCGCCGCGATCTCGAAGCGGCAAAAAACCAGTTTGCCGCGCAACTCAGCACCCTCGACGAGCAGGTGCGTTCGCGATGGTCGGCCTGGGACGAAGCCTGGCAAGAGAACGACGAAGCCGGGAAGACTGCAGCTAAAGAAGCAATGACCGCGTTATTACAGCGCCGCAGCTATCTGCAGAACCTGGTGCGCGACGTGGATCAGACCCTTGGAGGGTCCTGAAATTTCCTTGGAGGGTCCTGAAATTTATGGATGAGCGCGTAGTCGGTATTGATCTGGGCACGACCAACTCGTTAGTCGCCTTCATGCAGGGGGAGAAGCCCGTCGTCATCCCCGGGGAAGACGGGGTGAACCTGGTGCCGTCCGTAGTGGCGTTGGGTCCTGCGCGCGATGGCGCCCGGCCTGCCATGGTGGTTGGCAACGGGGCGCGCACCACCTTGTTGGGCGCACCCGAGCGAGCGATTTACTCCGTCAAACGCCTCATGGGACGCGGGGTGGAAGACGTTGCCGAAGAACTGAAGTTTTTTCCCTTCCGCCTGGTCGAAGACATCCAGCCGGGCGAAGTATTGCGCATACGTCTCGGGGATGCGGAGTTCACCCCACCCGAAATATCCGCCCACATCCTTCGCCAGCTTAAGCGCAACGCAGAGCGCTATTTCGGCGCCCCGGTCACCCAGGCAGTGATCACCGTGCCGGCCTACTTTAACGACGCGCAGCGCCAGGCTACGAAAGACGCGGGGCGCATGGCGGGCCTCGATGTTCTGCGACTGGTCAATGAGCCCACGGCCGCCGCCTTGGCCTATGGTCTCGATCGCCAAAAAGAAGGCATCATCGCCGTCTATGATTTCGGCGGCGGCACCTTCGACATCTCCATTCTCAAGCTGCATGAAGGCATCTTTGAAGTCATCGCTACCAATGGCGACACCCATTTGGGCGGCGATGACATTGACAACCTCCTGATCGCGATTGCCCTCGACGACATTGCCGGCGATCAGGGCGTCGATCTTCGCCGTCAGCCGGAAGCGATCCAGGCCATACGCAAGGCCGTCATCGAAGCCAAGATCGCGCTTTCGTCGCAGCCGCTGGCACACATCGATATCCAGCTTCCGCAAGGCGGCCGCTATAGCCGCGAACTATCGCGCGAACAATTCGAACAGCTGATCCAGCCGATCGTCGCCCGTACCCTGGCGCCTTGCCGCGATGCTCTCAGGGATGCGGGCCTTACCCCCGGTGAAATCGGTGAGGTAGTGCTGGTGGGCGGTTCCACCCGCATTCCTCTCGTGCAGCGCCTGGTCAGCGATGTCTTTGAACTCCCCCGCCGGGGCAAGCAGCCGCGCACCGAGCTGAATCCGGATGAAGTGGTTGCCCTCGGCGCCGCCGTGCAGGCCAATATCCTGGGCGGTGGATCGAAGGCCACCGAGGACATGCTGCTCCTCGACGTGACCCCGTTGTCGCTGGGCATCGAGGCCCTGGGCGGAGTCGTCGCCAAGATCATCCAGCGCAACTCCACCATCCCTGCCTCTGCCTCCGAGTCGTTCACCACCGGAGTCGACGGCCAGACCAACGTCGCCATCCACGTGCTGCAGGGCGAGCGCGAGATGGCAAAAGACTGCCGCTCGCTGGCCCGTTTTGACCTTAAGGGTATTCCGCCCATGAGCGCGGGCTTGCCGCGGATCGAGGTCAAATTCCTCATCGACGCCAACGGCATCCTGAATGTCTCCGCCCTGGAGCAGCGAAGCGGCAAGCAGGCGGAGATTTCCGTGAAGCCCGCCTACGGCCTAACTGACGAGCAAGTGGAATCGATGATCCTCGACTCCTTCGATCACGCCGAGGAAGACATCCATTTGCGCCAGCTGGTCGAAGCCAGGAACGAAGCGGACACTATTTTGAATGCCCTGGAAAAGGCTCCCTCCAGTCCCGCATGGCAGCTGCTCGAACCGGACGAACGTACCGAAATCAACGCCCTGAGCGCGGAGCTCAGCGTTCTTAAGCAGGGTGATGATCTGCGGGCCCTGCGGGCGGGCACGGAAGCGCTAGACAAAGCAACCCACCGTTTTGCCGAGCTTATGATGGACGCGGCTGTATCCACCGCGATTAAGGGCCAGACCATGCAATCCGCCGGGGAGAACCTGGGCCAGGGCCCCACTGCTCCGCATCCCATTGCCCAAGCCGAGTTTATTGAAAGAAAGTAAAGCCGATGACTGACAACATGGTTCGCGTCACATTCCTTCCCGAAGGCCGTACGGTGGAGTTTCCCTACGGCACCCTCCCTTATGGGCATCATGGAAAGCCCATGTCGTTCCTCGACGTAGCCGAGCACTTCGACATTTTTCTCGATCACGCCTGTGGCGGCGTCTGCGCCTGCACCACCTGTCATCTCTGGACCAAGGATGGCAGCGAAGCCCTCACCCCGGCTGATGACGATGAGTTGGACCGCCTGGACATGGCGGCCGATCAACAACTCAATTCGCGTCTTGGCTGCCAGGCCGTGATCACCGGACCGGGCAACTACGTAGTAGAGATACCCAAGTGGAATCGCAACTATGTTTCCGAGGGCAAGCCCATGACCATGGCGGAAGGGAAGTAAGGAGCAGACGATGGCCCGTGAAATCAAGTGGACGGACGCCGAAGAAATCGGCATTCAGCTGCAGGAAAAGTATCCAGACTTGGATCCTCTGACCGTGCGCTTTACCGATCTGCACAAGTACGTAACCGAGCTGGAGGATTTCGCCGACGACCCCACAAAATCGAATGAGCCCAAGCTCGAAGCCATCCAAATGGCTTGGCACGAAGAATACAAAGACGCCCAATAACCAGCCCTGCTTACGCCGTAGGTCCCGAAGAGCCTGCCCTGAGCTGTGTCGAAGGGAGCGGCTGAACTTCAGACCTGTCCAAATTGGATTTTTTCAGCTTTCCAATCTAGACAAGACACCCTATCGATAGAGCCAACTCTGCGGAAATGCGCGCATTTTTCGATAGCCACCGCTCTGATGCTCTGTATCAGGGCACGACTTTAGTCGGGCCGTACGGGCGGAGCCAATGAGGGCTTTAGCCCCTGAGGTACGCTCTTCTACTCACACACCCTTTTTGCTCTTTTTGCTCTTTTTGCGCACTTTTGGGGGGTGTTGCAGGCGAAATCAAATCTTCCGCATAGCCGTACCCGGCCGAGCACCGACCGCGCGAGACATCCGACCCAACTCCGCATCGGTAGAAGCATCAGGAACCGAGCATCCCGGCGTGATGATGTATTTGCTCCCCGCCTGTTCCCGAGCCAGTGTCCATTGCTTCCGAATCTCGTCCGTAGTGAGCTTATCGAAATCCACCTCATCCACTCCGCCGGCGATCGCTTGTGAATAATCCTTGCGCACCTCCGCAATAGGAATACCGCTGGTCTTCACCGAGTAATTAATCACCGGCGCCTGAAAATCTTTGAACTGATCCAGGTAGGGTCTCTCCAACGTATGCAGGTGCAGCAGCGTCAGCTTGGTATCCGCCAGCGCAGCGAGCACGCGCTTGTCGTACGGCTTGCTATAGCGCTCGTAATCCGAGACCGACCCAAACTTGGCTGTCGCATTGAAAATGCTGACCAGGGTTCCCGAGCACCCAATCTCCTGCGACCGGCGGATATGGTTGATGGTCGATTGCGTAATAGCCTCCATCGCCTGTTCCCATCCCGCGCTGTTTTCCTTCTGGAAGTCATGAATGCTGTGGATGACGTCCGTACGATCCTCTCCACCCTTCTTCCCGGCAAACTGCGGCTCGGCCGCTAACAGCAGCATCGCTGTCATGTAAGGCCCGTAGAGAGTATCGATGAAATATGCGTCACCGTGTAAGCCATCACGAACCAGTTCGAGAGTCCGCAACTGTTCGGGATAAGGCGTCTTCAACGGCTCCAACTCATACCACTTCCCGGTCTTCGACCGCGGATAGTCAAAGTCGTTCATCACTTTGACAAAATCGGTATCGTATCTGCGATGGAATTCCAGATGATCCTGCGCTTCGAGCTCTGCGCTGGGCCGCTTGTAATGGTGCCACAGGCTGAAAGGAGGACGGTCGACATCCTCTCCTCGTAGCGCGCGATCCACGCGCTCCTTATGGGTCAGAGCGGTGGAGGACGCGAACGATGATGGAACAGCAGCCATCGTGGTAGCTGCAGTCATCGCGGACACGAACTGCCGGCGGTTCATCAAGAGCGGCTCCTTTCAACGCCAATCGAATGCGCCGCGGAAGAGTTGAATATCCGCGGCCTTGTGAGCCTCGTAATAAATCGACAAGACATCGAAACGCACATGGTCAGGCGTATCGGGCAGCGCAAGAAGGTACTGCCGCGCAATCCGCCGCAACACCCGGACTTTGTCGTGGTCGACAGCGGACTCTGCTGTAGCCACGGCCCGGCTGCCTCGTGTTTTCACTTCGATAAAACACAGGGTGTCGCCCTCCCACGCCACCAAATCAAGATCGCCGCGAGCTTTCCCGCTGCGCCAGTCACGCGCCACGACGATATAGCCGCAGCGGCGCAGGTAAAAGAAAGCCGCTTCCTCACCGCGCCGTCCCAACTCCAGGTGCGCCGCTCGCCCTATCCCCAGGCGATCGCTGAGATAGTCGCTCGCATGAACAAACTCCTCCAGCAGCCGCAGCGTAAGCATGCGCCCTATTCTATGCCCGGATGCCCGCAACAACCGGCTAGAGCGGTTTAACAATTGGTGTAGACCGAAGCAAAAGACCTCTAGGTGGTTTTCTCCCAGGGAAAACCACTCCTCGCGATCTTGGCCAGTCCACAGTAATTGTTAAAACGCTCTAAACTACTGACAGCGCGACGTGAAGCCTCCGATCACCATCTCGAAAGAAGACTATTTAAAGGCCGTTCTCGAAGCCGAGAGCGAAGGCCAGGAGGTTATCCCCGCAACTCTGGCGCACTGGCTCTCAGTTTCCCCGCCCGCGGTTACCATGGCCATCAAACGCTTACGGCGTGACGGATATCTCGAGGTCAAGCCGGACGGGATCGTCCGCCTCACGCCCAAAGGTAAGGAAACTGCGTATCGGACCGCATTGCGCCACCATCTTATCGAGCGCATGCTCGCGGAGATGTTTGGCATGGAATGGTATGAAGTCCACGATGAAGCTGAGCGCCTGGAGCACGCCGTTTCCCCTGCGTTTGAAGCCAAGCTGCTGGAAAGACTAGGCTCCAGGGGAACCTGCCCGCATGGCAACTGGGTGTTACCAGAAACCCCTGAGGAACGTGCAAAGCGTGGGATGGTCCTGCTTTCTGAAGCCAAAGAAGATGCCGGCTACACCGTGGTAAGCCTCTACGAGCGTGATCCTAAACTGCTGCTTTTCCTGCACCAGGCAGGCATCGCGCCGGGTGGCCGGGTGAGTGTTTTGGCCAAGAACTATGACCGGACTGTCTCTATCGAAACCGGCGCCGGCCGCTCCACGCTAGGCCATCCAGCCGCCGAGAAGGTCTGGGTAAAGCGGCGTGGAAAAACCTGAGGCCAAATTAGTTTTAAAATTATCTAACAAATGGGAAACCGAGGTTTCCGGTGCGATTCCCAAAGTAATGGAATAGCAGAGAGTTGTCGCATTGTGAACCGGAGTCGTTGAGGTAGCCTCGATGCGAATGAGGAATCTTTCCTTTATATGGTTCGTGGGAGCGGTCGTCTGGTGGATTGACGCCGCTGTTGCTGTCCACTACAGCAACAAACCCCACGCCATCCTGGCGCTTGCCGTGGCCTGCGTTTTCTTCGCGGCCGGGGTCGTTTGGGTGAAAAGCACTGAAAAGCACTGAGCCTGAGCCAAACCCTAGGTATTCTGAAAGCGCGCTTCGCTCAGGTCCAGTTCGCGCTCGATCGTTCTGAGCATCTCGTCATTGATCTTGTCTTCATTGCGCAACATGACAGCGGTCGACCGTTCGAGCGCACGTAATTCCTGGCCTAGATTGCGCTCGTAACGGGCCATAGCGATTTCCCGTTCCGGCTTCATCTCTTCTCCTCCGCCTTCGACCAGGGTGGCGCGCGTCTTGTAGTGGCGGATCATGTCTTCGTAAATCTCCTTATGATCTGATTTCGATTGCCGCGAAAGATCCCTGAGGTAATCGAGCACCGTGTTCAGGATGAGCAGGCGGGCCTGCTGCTCTTCCAGATTTTGCTCCCCGCCGACTGCAAGTCCCAGCTTCCTGATCACTGCCGGAAGAGTAAGCCCCTGCAGGACCAGGGTGACGAAGATCACACAAAACGTGAGAAAGATAATGAAGTTTCGTTCCGGGAAAGGTGCGCCGTTCTCGAGCACAGTAGGCAGCGAGATCGCGGCGGCCAGGGCCAGCACTCCGCGCATGCCTGTCCAGGCCACGATAAAGATTTGTTTGCCCGAGGGGCGCGGCTGCTCCTGGTGCAACACATCGTTTCGTATCCAGTAAGAAATCGCCGCACCGGGGTACACCCAAATAATCCTCAGGGCCACCACCAGGATCGCGAACGTAATCCCATAGCGAATCATCTGGCTCACGGAGTGGTGGCGGATGCCGCTCAGAATCAGCCGAAGCTGCAGGCCCATCAGGATAAACACGAGACCGTTCAGGCCGAACTCCAGCGTCTTCCACACCGCCGTGCCTTCGATACGCGCATTGATGGACAAGGTCTCCGAGCTCTTGCGCCCGAGATAAAGACCACAGACTACGGTTGCGAGCACGCCCGACGCATGGATCCCCTCCGCCGCGAGGTAGGCCATGTAAGGAGTGGCAAGAGACAGGGTGATTTCCACCGGTGAGTCGGTGATATTGAGTGAGACTTTGTGAATGATGAGGCCGGCAAGCAGGCCGATGGCAATGCCGCCCGCCACCAACCAAAGAAGTTCCAGCATTGCCAGCCCCGGTCCCGGTCGTCTGCCGGCGACCACCAGGGCAACAGAAAATTGCAGGGCGAGCAGACCACTCGCATCGTTGACCAGGCTTTCGCCTTCCAGGACATCGACGATCCGGCGTGGTAGGCCGAGACGCTTGGCAATTGCGGTCGCAGCGATCGCATCCGTGGTGGAGACCACCGCTCCCAGTACCGCGCCCAGCCGGTAGTCAAATCCGGGAATCAGCCAGGCCGTGCCCACCGCAACGCCAAACACGGTAAACCCGACCAGGCCAAAGGCCAGCATAAGAATACTGACAATGTTTTTGTGAAAGTCGCGCCAGGAAGTGTTGAACCCTCCAATGAACAGCAACGGAGGCAGAACCACCAGAAACACAACGTCTGGATTCAGTGCAATCTGAGGCAGGTGCCGGAAGAGGGAGAGCACCACCCCGCCCATGAACAGCACGATCGGATAGGGAATTTTGAACCGCTGGGCGAGCGTCGTCAGCCCGGCGACGAGCAGCACGAGGAAAAGAAGCGTGAGCTCGAGGTTGTGAATGCCTGCGGCCTGCACGAAGCGGTCTCCAGAGATTCAGATTAACCCAGAGAATAGCGGATGCCCCACCTCGCATGGGACATCCGCTCAGGCATCAAACAGTCGCAGCAGCAAAGCTGGCGGCCTGTGCATGCTCCAGCTCTACCTGCGCTACGCACTCCTCGAAGATGTCGAGGCCAATGGTTGCTTCGTGCTCGTTCAGGGTAAGCGGCGGAGCCAGGCGGATCGAAGTTTCTCCGCAACCAAGCAGCAGAAGCCCCTTTTCAAACGCCAGGGAGACGATGCGGTCGCGCAGCGCGGGCGCGGGTTCGCGCGTCTGCTGGCTCTTGACGATCTCAATCCCGATCATCAGCCCTCGACCGCGGACGTCGCCCACGATCGGGTGACTCGAAGGCCAGTCGCGCAAGCGGGAAAAGAAGACGTCTCCCATGGCCGCCGCGTTGGCAATGCCCCCGTGCTCCAGAACGTCCATGGTGGCGAGTGCTGCGGCGATGGCGACCGGATTTCCCCCAAACGTCGAGGCGTGCGATCCGGGAACCCAGTCCATGAGTTCCGCGCGCGTCATGCAAATACCGAGAGGCATGCCCGAAGCAATACCTTTGGCGATGCAAACCATGTCCGGCTGCACCCCCGAGTGCTCGACCGCCCACCATTTGCCCGTTCGGCCGGCTCCCGATTGCACTTCATCGACCACCAGCAGAATGCCGTGCTTGTCGCAGATACGGCGCAGTTCCTGCATGAAGACATCGGGCGCAACCACGTAGCCACCCTCTCCCTGGATGGGCTCCACGAAAATCGCGGCGACTTCCTCCGGCGGCAGAGTGGTCTTGAACAGCTTCTCTTCGATGTACCGGGCGCAAGCCAGCGCAAATCGCTGTTCTTCCTGTGGGCCTCCGCTACAGCCGCGATAGGCATACGGATAGCGGACGTGGGTGACACCCGGAACCAACGGAGCAAAACGCCGCCGTTGCTGGGGCTTGGAAGCAGTCAGCGAGAGAGCACCCATGGTGCGCCCATGGAAGGCGCCAAAGAAGGCGATCACGTTCTGCCGGCCGGTATGGTACCGGGCCAGCTTCAGTGCGCATTCGATAGCCTCCGCGCCCGAATTGCCGTAGTAGAAGCGGTGCGGTCCGGGCATCGGTGCGATGGCGGAGAGCCGCTCGGCAAGGGTCACCATATGCTCGTAATAAAAATCGGTGCCCGAGATGTGGATCAGCTCGGCCGCTTGTTTTTGAATGGCCGCCACGACTTCAGGATGGCAATGTCCCGTAGAAACGACGGCAATGCCCGCGGCAAAGTCGAGAAACTCGTTTCCGTCGACATCTTCAACCCGGATGCCGCGGCCGCGTTTGGCCACCATGGGGTAGGAACGGGTATAGCTGGGGGAGACGTAACGTTCGTCGCCGGCGACAATTGCGCGGGCTTTCGGTCCGGGTACCGGACCCAAAAGCTTCGGACCGTACTGCGCAAAAAGATTGCTGATCTGACCATTGTTCTGCATGATGCTTCTCTGCTTTCTCGGCGTTCTACAAAGGCGAGTCAATCGACCGCTGCGGGGCAAAATGGCAGGCGGTCGGAGTCAGGGCAGAGCTTCGGCGGAGGAAAGCTAGTCGCCGCCGAAGAGACTAGGTCGGGTGCCGGCGGGGAGCACGTTCAGACGCGTGCGTGGCATGGGGCAGGAGCCGGTATACAAACCGCGCGGTCTCTGGCGTTCCATCCACATGTTGAGTCCCCTTGCCCCATAAGGTTACCACGGGCCCAGGAGTGCGACCGCATTTCCAAAGCTTTGCGAAACGGGTGAGTCTTGTTGAGTAACGAATTCAATGTTTTGTATCAGGGCACGACTTTAGAGGCTGCGGAAAAGTCATTTCAGACGACGGGAGAGGTAGGTACGGGCTTTAGCCCGTACGTAAACTCACCGAAATCTTTCGGCCTTTAGGCCCTGAGGTACGTTCTTCCTTTCCTCTCCGCACAAATCATCCTTTTTTCCGCAGCCTCTTTAGTCGAGCCGTAAAAATGAATAAAGAAGTGGGCTTTAGCCCCTGCGAGGGCCTACCTCTCCAAAATACTTGTAATCTGAGTTTCTTGATTTAAACCGATCAGGGGCTAAAGCCCAGATTCTGTTGGGCCTTTACGGCCCGACTAAAGTCGTGCCCTGATACAAAGCATTGGATCCGTTACTTACGCTTCCACCGGGCGCCCTCTTTGGAATCCTCAATCAGGATCCCCAAAGCAGACAGCTCATTCCGGATCGCGTCGCTCCGGGCAAAATTACGCGTTCGACGAGCCTGCTCCCGCTCCGCCAGCAGCCCATCAATCTGTTGATCGGTGAGGGAGTAAGCAGCCACCAATTCAGGCGCCGCTTGGTCGCCGCGCCCCTCCTCCTGGGCCCATTGCAGGGCGCCGCGGGCGATCTCCGCATCCCGATCCTCGAGCACGGCAAAGATCTCATCAAACTTGCGCAGCGTCTCGTTGATGGCAGGAACGTTCCCGGAAAACAACTTACCCGAGTCAGCCGCGACATTCCCGTTCCGAACCAGCTCGAAAATCGCCGCCCGGGCCTCCGAGGTATTTAAATCGTCCTCCAACGCAGCGGTGAAGCTTTGCTGCGCCTTCACGGTTTGGGCTTCCAGATCAGCATTCAGGCCCGCCGGCCAGTTGCCGCCGCGAATCCTTTGCGCAAAAGTGCGGACCCGTTCCACCGCACTGGCCGATTCCGTCAAACCATCCATGGTGAAGTTCAGCGGGTGCCGGTAGGGAACTGAGATAAGCAGAAAACGAATCGCCGAAGGCTTGTATCCCTTGAGCAGCAAGTCCCGCAAAGTGAAGAAGTTACCTTCAGACTTCGACATCTTGCGCCCGTCCACCAGCAGAAAACGAACGTGCATCCAGTGGTAGGCCATGCTTTTTCCGGTGGCCGATTCTGATTGCGCGATTTCGTTCTCGTGGTGGGGGAACATCAGGTCCTCCCCGCCGGCGTGCAGGTCGAAGCTCTCGCCCAGGTACTTGAGCGCCATCGCGGAACACTCAATGTGCCACCCTGGCCGTCCTGGGCCAAGCCGGGTATCCCAGTGTTCTCCGGGCTTGGCAGCCTTCCACAGGGCAAAATCACGAGCCGAGTCTTTGTCGTATTCGTCCAGATCCACTCGCGCCCCGTCGCTGATGGCAGTGAAATCCTTCTTCGACAGCTTGCCGTATTCCGGAAACCCGGCTATCCGGAAGTACCACGAACCGTCCGGCGCCTGGTAAGCAAGGTCCTTAGCCGCCAGCCGTTCGATCAAACCCACCATCTGCTCGATGTTTTCCGTCGCCCGGGCGATGATCTCCGGCCGTTCGCAGCCCAGCGCCTCCAGATCCTGGAAAAACGCCCGCTCATACTTCTGCGTGTATTGGTTGATCGGCAATTTTGCCGCGGCCGCATTGCGGATGATCTTGTCATCGACATCCGTTATGTTCATGACGTGCTGTATCTTGTGCCCCTGCTGTTTCCAAAAGCGGCGGAGCACATCCAGCTGCAAAAACGTGCGGAAGTTGCCGATGTGCCCGTAGTCGTAGACCGTAGGGCCACACACATAGATACGCAGCGTCTCGCCATCGGAAGGCACGAGATCTTCGACAGTATTACTGAGAGTGTTAAAGAGACGGATGGTCATCCAGGCTGGGGGCTTACCTGACCTTCATGGTAACTTTTCGAGCGTCCACCGTCCACCAGCCCTGGCCCGTCGGTATCCACCTCGGCATACCCCTAAAGCCTGCTTCAGGGCAGCAGACGCTTCACTTCCGCAATGGATTTCCCCTTCCAATGGCGGGTGAAGTTCTCCAGGGTGCAGAGACTCACGCTGCGCATCCGGTCCACGTAAAGCCCACCCAAAAGATGATCGATTTCGTGCTGCAGGATACGCGCATGCCACCCCGAGGCCCGGATGACCTTCGGCTTGCCCTGGGCATCGAGGCATTCGACCTTAACCTTGCGTGCCCGAGGCACCAGCGCGACCAGCCCCGGCAGGCTCAGGCAGCCCTCAAAAAACTCCACCTCCGGCTCTGATTCCAGGGTAAGCACTGGATTAATGATGACCTCGAAAGCCACCGGCTTGCGCTCCCGTTCGGCCAGCATCTCCCGGCTAAAGTCCTTCATATATTCTTCGCGGTCCTCGATCACGGCGAGTTGCAAAGGCAGACCTATCTGTGGCGCAGCCAGGCCAACTCCCGGCGCGTCGTGCATCGTCTCGCGCATGGAGGCGATCAGTTCCTGGGTGCTGGGCAGCAGAATCTCTTCGGGCCGCAGAGCTCTTGCTCGCTCTCGCAGGACCGGTTCACCCGTCGCTCTAATCTTCAGTATCATTTTTTCCCCAGGGCCAGCGAGGCATTGGCCGTCAGATCCAGGGCTGCAAACCCGCCCGCCAGGAATCGGGGCCACGCCGCAGCCCCAATCATGGCCGCGTTATCGGTAGAGAGGGCAACCGTCGGGAACGCGATCGGCAGTCCTCGCTTGTCGGCTTCCTCAGTAAAGCGCTCCCGTAGTTCACGGTTCGCGGCCACGCCGCCGGATACCAGGATACTTTCCGCGCCCAGCGCTTCAGCCGCCTGAAAAGTCTTCCGCTTGAGATCCTCGACCACCGCACGTTGAAAAGAAGCAATCAATCCCAGCGTTCGCTCGTCACACAAGGCAAGCGCCTCGGCCGGTCCAGCCATCGGCATGGCGGCCAGTGCTTCGCGCCGGCGTTCAATGGAAGGATAGAGCTCGTGGATCTGAACATAGCGAAGCACCGCGGTCTTGATGCCGCTGAAGGAGAAGGCAAATCGATCCACCGGAGAATCCGGTCGATGAGCCTTTTGTTTCACCTGGGTCAGCGTAAACGCGACCGACGAGGGGTCCCCATGCGGCGCAAGCGCATCGATCCAGGGACCGCCCGGATAACCCAGTCCCAGCAGCTTGGCGACCTTGTCGAAGGCTTCGCCGGCCGCATCGTCGAGCGTGGCGCCGACGTTGCGATAGGTAAAGTGCTCGCCCTCGTAGCGGACGAGATAAAGATGGGTGTGGCCACCGGAAACGACCAGGGCCAACGAACGGCTATCCCTCAGCTCGAGCATTTCGCTATGCGCTAACAAAACGGCGTGGATATGACCTTCCAAATGATTGACCCCGATGAGCGGCTTGCCCAGCGCGAAGGCAAGCGACTTGGCGTAGGCGACGCCCACCAGCAATGCGCCTGCCAGTCCAGGGCCCTCGGTGACGGCGACCGCGTCCAGATCAGAGAAGCGGACGCCCGCCTTATCCAACGCCGCGCGGACAACGGGAACGATATTGCGCAGATGTTCGCGCGAAGCCAATTCCGGAACCACACCACCGTACGGCGCGTGAATTTCAATCTGCGAGGCCACGATGCTTGAGAGCACATGACGGCCGCGCTCGACCACCGCGGCGGCGGTCTCATCACAAGAGCTTTCGATGGCTAGGATCAGGCCCCGGTTGTAGGTGCCTTCAGCGCCAGAAAGGAGCTGGCTGGATTGACTCACCTTTCTATAGTAGTAGGAATGGCACCCAGCGCAGAACGGGACGCGGCAACGGCGATCGTGGCCCGGCTGCGCTCCGCCGGACATCAGGCTTATTTCGTTGGCGGCTGCGTGCGCGACCTGGTACTTGGGCCGCGAGCCCAAGGACTTCGACGTCGCCACCAGTGCAACGCCAGATCAGGTGCTGAACCTGTTCGAAAAGACCTATGCCGTGGGCGCACATTTTGGCGTTGTCCTGGTCTGCACCGGCGAGATCACGACCGAGGTTGCCACCTTTCGCAGCGACGGCGCTTACTCCGATGGCCGGCATCCGGATGCGGTGCGATTCTCCACCAGCCCGGAGGAAGATGTGAAGCGCCGCGACTTCACCATCAACGGCATGATGTTGGATCCGGCAGATGACTCTGTCCTGGATTTGGTGGGCGGCCGGCAGGACCTTAATGCCGGCTTGATCCGCGCCATAGGCGATCCCGCCGAGCGATTCACCGAAGACAAGCTGCGCATGTTGCGTGCGGTGCGGTTTGCCGCGCGCTTCAGCTTTGAGCTGGAGCCCGCGACCGCGAAGGCAATCGAGCAATTAGCGCCGGCTGTAATCCAGGTGAGCCACGAACGGGTGCGGGATGAATTGACCCGGATGCTCACCGAGGGTCACGCGCGCCGTGCATTCGAGATGCTGGATGCGACCGGCCTGCTGGCTCAGGTGCTGCCCGAAGTAAGCACGCTGAAGGGAGTGGCGCAGCCACCGCAATACCATCCTGAAGGCGATGTCTGGGTGCACACGCTGATGTTGCTCGATGGCCTTCCCGCCGGGGTACCCGTGGCTCTGGCCTGGGGCGCTCTGCTCCACGACATTGGAAAGCCGGCGACCTTTCGCGTGGCGCCCGATCGCATACGTTTTGACGGGCACGTAGAGGTGGGCATTCGAATCGCCGAGGAGATCTGCCGCCGTCTGCGATTTCCCAATCACGAAACCGAGCAGATCCTGTCCCTCATCGCCAACCACATGCGGTTCGGAGATGTGCGCAAGATGAAGGAGTCGACCCTGAAGCGTTTCTTCCGCCTGCAGAGTTTTGATCAGCACCTCGCGCTGCATCGTCTCGACTGCCTCGCGAGCCACGGCTCATTGGAGTTGTACGATTTCGCCAAGCAACGTTTTGAGACGCTACCGGAGGAAGAAGTCAGGCCCCAGTTGTTGTTGACTGGCAAAGATCTGATCGAAGCCGGCTATCGACCGGGGCCCCAATTTTCCCAAATGCTCGCCGCAGCGGAGGATGCCCAACTCGAAGGAGCCATTCACACACGCGAACAAGCGCTAGCGCTTGTTCGCGAACGCTGGCCTGAGCGCTAAACAACAAAAACATTTCCACGAAAGGTCCGCGGAACCGCAGGTGGGCTTCGTTCGGGGAGAGTGGTTGAAGGACTGAAAATGTCGGGCGGCCGAAGGGCGCACTGCAGGTCCCTCGGCTGCGCTCGGGATGACAGAAAGGGGAGGGTAGTTGTAAGGAGAGGGTCGTTGCCAAGGGCACCTTGCTGCCTCCACAACTACTCCCCCTTTAGCAACCGCTTTCTCTTTACAGCCACCCTCTCCTATCTGTCATCCCGAGCGAAGCCGAGGGACCTGCAGTGCGCCCTTCGGCCGCCCCGCATTTTCAGTCCTACAACCACTCTCCCTTTTTGTTTTCGCGCCCCCAATCTCCCAGCGAACACGCTGGGAGATTGGGGACGTCTCCTACTTCTGTGCCCGCTCGAAACGCTTGTTGACCTCGTCCCAGTTCACCGTATTCCACCAGGCCGCAAGATAATCCGGCCGCTTGTTCTGGTATTTGAGGTAGTAGGCGTGCTCCCACACATCATTCCCCAAAATCGGAAAAAGTCCCCCGGAAATCGGGTTGTCCTGATTAGGCGAAGTGACCACCTTCAGCTTCCCGCCCTCAAACACCAGCCAGCCCCATCCCGAACCAAACTGCTTCGCAGTGGTCTCATTGAACAGCTTCTTGAAATCCGCGAAGCTGCCGAAGTCCTTCGTAATCTGCTCCCCAATCTTGCCCGTGGGATCACCACCGCCGCCGGGCTTCATGATCGCCCAGAACATGGAGTGGTTCACATGGCCGCCGCCATTGTTGCGCACTACCCCCCGAACGTCCTCGGGAATGGTACTCAGGTTGCGCAGCAGATCCTCCGGGGAGTACTTGCCCAGCTCAGGATGCTTCTCGATGGCGCCGTTGAGGTTGTTGACGTACGTGGCGTGATGCTTGTCGTGATGAAGCTTCATCGTTTCGGTGTCGATGTGGGGTTCAAGCGCGGCGTAGTCGTAGGGAAGTGGTGGCAGTTCGTAAGCCAAAATATCCTCCTGGATTGGTCCCTCATCCACACGGATGAGTCTGGGACCAGCTAGCCCGGACTGGGCGTGGTGCGGTTAGGGAAGCCGTGGCGGGCAAAAACGTCCGGCGCAACGGCTGCGCCTGATTGCCTCATCCAATATCGCGTCTCCATGCTATCGGATGCAAATCAGCCAGCACAGGTTCCGGGATTGTCGCGATATGACCGTATCAGCAGAATAGGAACCCGTTACCAGCCGGTCCCCCCCACCTTATGGTGATATCGAGGGCGAAACACAGGTTTACACTCGAAAGAGTGCAGTAGAGGTGCGGCGTCCGTGCCTCTACCTGTTTTTATTTCGGCCTTGAGAATAAATTTGCATTGACCCGGACTCGAATAACCCGCAGGCAGCTCTTACGCCAGGCGGGCGCCACCGGCGCGCTCGCATTCGGCGTATCTGGTAGCGCTTCCGGTCTGGCAGCAGGCGAAGCACTGCAGGACCGGCCGGCCGCTCCCTCAAACGCCGCCGCGGCCAACCCAAAAACCGAGACCCAGTCAGCCGAAAAGTACGCCCACCCGCCAGGCGTGTTCATCAACCGCCCCCTCACCCAGGTTTCCCGGATGGCCGAAGCCCTCCTCGACGACATGGAGGGACGAAACTGCGACTTCTTCTACAACGAGGCCAGTCCCAGGAGCGGCCTGGTCCGCGACCGGGCCCCGACCTTCGGACGATCCCTGAGCCGGGTCGCAAGCATCGCCGCCACCGGTTTCGGCTTGAGCGCCCTATGCATCGCGGCCAAACATAACTACCTTCGCCCCTTGGATTGCGAACAGCGTGTGGAGAAGACCCTGGCTTTTCTGCTCGAAGAATGTCCGCACGAGCACGGTTTCCTCTACCACTTCATCGATATCGATAGTGGACAGCGGCTGTTCGGCAGTGAATTGTCGTCGATCGATACAGCCCTGCTGCTTTGCGGCGTGCTCCACTGCCGCCAGTTCTTCACCGGCAATACCCGGATTGAAGCACTGGCGACCACTTTCTATCGCCGTATTGACTGGCAGTGGATGATGAACGGCGGAAATACCCTTTCCATGGGCTGGCTGCCCGACCAGGGCTTCCTGAAAAACCGGTGGGATATTTACTGCGAGCTCACCACCATGTACCTCCTTGCCATCGGCTCGCCCACCCATCCGGTTCCCCCAGAAGCGTGGGACGCGGTGCAGAGGCCAGTCGTGACCTATGGCGGGATCGACTACATCAGCGGCGCCGCGCCGCTCTTTATCCACCAGTACCCGCAGGCCTGGTGCGACTACCGCAACCAGCGCGACCGGCACGCTAACTACTTCACCAACTCCATAGCCGCCACCCGGGCGCACCAACTTTGGTGCTTGGTACAGGGTCAGAAATATCCCTGGATTGACCAGGATATGTGGGGCATCTCCGCATCCGATTCCCGCCAGGGCTATCGCGTCTGGGGCGGACCGCCCTCGATCGGGCCGCTCGATGGAACCCTGGTCCCTTGCGCTGCCGCGGGCTCTTTGGTCTTTCTGCCCGCGGAATGTTCTCACGTGTTGTTAACGATGCGGGAGCGATTTGGCGATAAGCTTTACGGGCGTTATGGATTCGCCGACGCATTCCAGCCAAAAGTCGGATGGTATGGCGAGGATGTGATCGGGATCGACGTAGGGATCGGCATGCTGATGGCCGAAAACCTTCGTTCCGGGTTTGTTTGGGATTGCTTCATGAAGAACCGGGAAATTGCCCATGCTATGCGGGAGGTCGCCTTCCATCCTGATCCCGACGCCAATACTCAGGTTCTATAGCCCCGACGCTGCTTATTCGGGCCGCCGCTTGAATTGTGGAAATCCCCCGCCCCTGGTAATTTTCAAGTCCTTTGTAACTTCGAGAGCATCCATCCGTCAGGTAATTTGCATTCTCTGAGAAAGGTTGAAAGATGACGGATCAGTCCTCCAGCCACCGCTGGATCGAGGGACAGGGCCCGGCCTTCGGATGGCCCGGGGTTGAACCACGTTGGACTTCAAGTAGGAAAGATTGCGTAGGCATGGCCTACTCGGCCTCGAGCCGCATCTGGTTTACCATCTCGCACGGAATACTCAACGAAATCTACTATCCCACCATCGACCGGCCGCAGACCCGGGATATGGAATTCCTGCTCACGGATGGGGAAACATTTGTCCACGAAGAGAAGCGCGATTTGGAACGCACCTTCGAGTACATCGATGGTTACTCATCTGCGGTTCGGCTTACCAACTCCGATCACCAGGGCAGGTACAGGATCATCAAGGAGATCATCGCCGATCCCCACCATCCTGTGGTCTTGTTGCGCGTTCGTCTTGAAGGAGAAGAGCGGCTTCTCTCCAGAATGAAAGCCTACGCCCTGCTCGCCCCGCATCTCGATGTCGGCGGAGCGGACAATTCCGGCTACGTGCTGGACTTGTCGGGCAAGCTGGCGCTGCTGGCGGCCAAGCACGGCATTTCGTTGGTCATGGCTGCAAGCTGCGGTTTCAGCCGCGCCAGTTGCGGCTTCGTGGGCCGGAGCGATGCCTGGCAGGACCTCATGGACAACTTCCAGATGGATTGGCAGTTCGGCTCCGCGGAGAATGGAAACATCGCTTTAGCCGGAGAGATCGACATCGCCCAGCACCGCGAGTTTGTCATCGCCATCGCCCTCGGAGAAGGGCATCATTCGGCTTTGACCGCGGCCCTGGGCGCCGTCACCACCCCCTTCGAGCAAAACCTGAAGCGCTTCAACGATCAATGGCATCGCGCGGGTACTCCAGTGGCCTTGCAGGGCGCCGCTTTCGATGCCGGGCGCCTGCTCCAGATAAGCCAGAATGTCATTCTTTCTCATGAGGACAAGTACTACTCCGGCGCCTTTATCGCCTCAGCTTCCATTCCCTGGGGTCAGCACAAGAGCGATGAGGATGTAGGCGGCTACCACCTGGTCTGGACCCGCGATATGGTGCAAAGTGCCACCGCTCTTCTGGCCTGCAATCGGGTAGACACGGCACGACGGGCATTGGTCTATCTGGCCTGTACACAAAAGCCGGATGGCAGCTTCGCGCAAAACTTCTGGATCGACGGTACTCCTTACTGGACAGGCATTCAGCTTGACGAGGTCGCATTTCCGATCATCCTGGCGTGGCGGCTGTGGAAGCTGGATGGCCTGGGAGAATTCGACGTCTTTCCGTTTGTCGAGCGCGCCGCGGGCTTCCTGGTGCGTCATGCCCCCGTCACCCAGCAGGAACGCTGGGAAGAAGCTGCCGGCTACTCCCCGTCGACTCTGGCCGCCGTGATTTCCAGTTTGATCTGCGCCGCAGACCTTCTGCGCGCCTACGGATCGGCAGACCTCGCGTCCTTTCTCGAAGAACATGCGGACTGGATCGAGTCCCACCTCGAAGATTGGACCGTCACCACGGACGGTACGTTAATGCCGGGTGTGCCGCGGCACTACATGCGCATTCGGCCGCCCCGGTGTGGTGATCCGTATGCGAGAGAGGGCTGCGCCGAAGAGATTGTCCGCATCAACAATCGAGGGCCGGGAGAGCGGGCAGACTTTGAAGCGCGTAATGTGGTCGATGCAGGCTTTCTCGAGCTGGTCAGATACGGTATCCGCCGCGCGGATGACCCGATCATCATCGATTCCTTGAAGGTGATCGACCACACCCTTAAGGTGGAAACCCCTGTAGGCCCATGCTGGAGACGATACAACCATGACGGCTATGGACAGCGCCACGACGGCGGCCCGTTCCTCGGCTGGGGTCAGGGGCGCGCCTGGCCGTTATTGACTGGCGAGCGCGCACACTATGAGTTCGCCGCGGGCCACGATGTTCAGCCTTATATCCGGGCAATCGAAGCCTTTAGTTCCCGGGGAGGC
The DNA here is from genome assembly GCA_963850235.1 of uncultured Acidobacteriaceae bacterium. Taxonomy (GTDB): domain Bacteria; phylum Acidobacteriota; class Terriglobia; order Terriglobales; family Acidobacteriaceae; genus PALSA-350. The sequence goes on from CAWKKM010000008.1 coordinate 28,045, forward strand.
ATGCTGCCCGAACAGATATGGGACGCGCCCGATATGCCGGAGAGGGGGCTGAAACTGGGCAAAACCACTGGAGCGGCCATGCCGCTGGTCTGGGCCCACGCTGAGTACATCAAACTTCTCCGGTCGGTCACCGACGGCCAGGTGTTCGATCGAATTTCGGCCGTGGCCGAGCGCTACGGGGCAGGGAAACGTTCCTCTCCCATCGAAGTCTTCCGTCTCGACCGGCAAGTGGATGCCATTCCGGCGGGCAGTAAGCTGCGCCTGGTGGCTGATAGCCACTTTTGCCTGATATGGACGGTGGACGACTGGAAGACGGTGCACACCAAGGACAGCCGCCATGTAGGTTGTGCCGGTTATTTCGCTGATATGGAAACCGAAGCCGGGCAAACCGGCCGGGTGATCTTTACTATGAAGTGGCGCCTAAACGATCGCTGGGAAGGCCGTAATTTCGAAGTCTGGCTCGACGTAATGGAAGACCCGGCCGAAAATCAGGAGACCGCCTATGCGCTGGCTTCATCTGAAGGAAAGAATCAGGTTTGAATCCTTAAGCGTTTTTCGCAAACATGTAGACCGGGGCCACAGAAGTTTGCGCAGCTTTCCGCCAAAGAGGGCTGCCCGGAACCGCCGTTAGAAAGTTCATAGCGTTGCCAAAAATGCATTGGCACAGGAAACCGAAGTATTCTCGAAGAAACGAGCGAGGTTGTTATGAGTGAACTGGATCAGCTGTCTATCAATACGCTGCGGTTTCTTGCCGTGGACGCCGTAGAGAAGGCAAAGAGCGGGCACCCGGGGGCGCCGTTGGGCGATTCTCCTACGGTGTATCTCCTCTTTCACGAGTTTATGCGCCATAACCCGGCCCACTCCAAATGGAGCAATCGCGATCGGTTCGTGTTATCGAACGGCCATGCGTCTGCGATGCTTTACGGGGTCCTGCACCTTACCGGCTACAAGATCGGCATCGAAGATTTGCAGCAGTTCCGCCAGTACGGCTCGATCACCCCTGGTCACCCGGAGTTTGGGGAAACAGACGGCGTGGAAGTCACCACCGGGCCATTGGGGCAGGGTTTCGCCATGAGCGTCGGTATGGCTATCGCCGAGAAGCATCTCGCCGCGATCTACAACCGTCCCGCCTATAACATTGTCGATCACTACACCTACGTCATGTGCGGGGACGGCGACTTGATGGAGGGAGTGTCCCACGAAGCAGCTTCACTTGCCGGTACCCTTGCCCTGGGCAAGTTGATTCTCTTCTACGACGACAACTCCATCTCGCTCGACGGGCCAACCGCGCTTTCCTACACAGAAGATGTGACCGAGCGTTTTCTGGCCTATCACTGGCATGTGCAGATGGTCGACGACGGCAACGATCTGGAAGCGATTTCGCTCGCCATCAAAGCCGCGCAGGCAGTTAAGGACAAGCCTTCGCTGATCCGCGTGCGCACCGTCATTGGCTATGGCAGCCCCAAGGCGGGCACCAATAAGGCGCACGGCGAGGCGCTCGGACCGGAAGCGACCAAGGAAACCAAGAAGAAGTTGGGCTGGCCAGAGGATAAGAGCTTCTATGTCCCCGACGAAGCAAAGCAGAACTGGCTGCAGGCGGTGGACAAGGGAAAGAAATACGAGCAGGACTGGAACGATCTGTTCGCTCGTTACAAGAAAGATTTCCCTGAGCTCGCGGCAGAGTTCGAGCGCACCCAAGCCGGCAAGTTGGCTGCCGGATGGGAGAAGAGTCTGCCCGTCTTCGCAGCCGATGCCAAGCCGATCGCCACGCGCAGTGCGGGCGGCGAGGTCATGGACGCCATCGCCAAGGCAGTGCCCGAGTTGATCGGCGGTGCAGCCGACCTCACCACGTCGACTAAGACCATTTTCAAAGATGGTGGCAACTTTCACCTCGATCCAGCCGGCCGCAATATCTTCTTCGGTGTGCGCGAGTTTGGCATGTGCGCAGCGGTCAACGGGATGGCCGTTCACGGAGGTTTGATTCCTTATGGATCGACCTTCTTCACCTTCAGCGACTATTGCAAACCGGCTCTGCGGTTGGCCGCGCTTATGCATGCGCACTCGCTGTTCATCTTCACGCATGACTCGATCGCGCTCGGCGAAGATGGGCCCACGCATCAGCCCATTGAACATCTCTCCATGCTGCGCGCGGTGCCCCACTTAACAGATTTCCGCCCTGCGGACGCCAATGAGACGGTTGCTTGCTGGCGGCTCGCTCTGGAACGGAAGGAGGCGTCCTTCATGGCGCTTTCGCGGCAAAACCTGCCTATCCTGGACCCCGAAAAATACAAGGTTGCCGACGGGGTCCGCAAAGGCGCCTACATCCTGCAGGACGGTGGCACTTCACCGGACCTTCTGATGGTCGCGGCTGGCGCTGAGGTCTGGCCAATCCTCCAGGTGGCTGCGGATTTGAAAAAGGAAGGCATTGCCGCGCGGGTGATATCCATGCCCAGTTTCCGCGTTTTCGAGGAACAGCCTGACGCTTACAAGCAGCAGATCTTCCCCGATCATCTCCCCAAGCTGGCAGTTGAGGCCGGCGCACCCATGTGCTGGTGGAAGTATGTCGGCCGCCATGGAGATGTGATCGGGCTGGAGCGCTTTGGCGCGTCCTCGCCAGGACCCAAGGTCATGGAAGAACTTGGCTTTGGTCCGGCGAACATAGCCAAACGGGCCAAGGAATTGCTGGAGCGAGTAAGGCCTGCGGCAACCGCCGGCAAAGCCTGAACTTCGCCCCAGCCACTCATCACGGGTGCCTCACATCTCGCAAAAAGCGACCGGGATGCGGGGCGCCCGGCCTCGTTCGCAGGCTGCAGGGCCTCAGGAGACTAGAGACATGGCGGAGATCAGCACGATTCTTTGGGATGTGGGCGGGGTACTGCTCACCAACGGATGGGATCACCTCGAGCGCGCTGCCGTCCTGAAAAAATTTGACGTGGATAGCGACTCCTTCGAGCTGCGGCATGAGCTCGCCAATGATCCCTGGGAAAAAGGCTTGATCACCGCGGACGAATATCTCCAGCGGACCGTCTTTTTTGAACCTCGTCCCTTCACGCCGGCGGAATTTCTGCAGGCGATGAAGGAACGGTCGGTCCTGTTGCCACACACCGCCATGCGAATCCTTCAGGAGCTTGCGGCATCAGAGGAAATAGAGTTGGCCATGCTCAACAATGAGGCCCGGGAACTGAACGACTACCGCATTGAGCGCTTCGAGTTGGGCCGGTACTTCGATTCCTTTTTCAGCTCCTGCTATGTCGGCCTGCGCAAACCGGACCCCAAGATCTACGATCTGGCGCTGGACGTGCTCCAGCGCGATCCCGAGGAAGTCGTTTTTATCGACGACCGCCAGGGGAACTGTGACGCAGCGGGAGCCCTGGGAATTCACGCAATTCGCTATATCGATGAAGCACAATGCGTGCAGGCGCTGGAGCGGCTGGGTCTGGACGCCGGCGTAAGGACATAGACATCACTGTTTCAGCAAGGAGCGAGTTCCATGGCAACCACCGAAGTCCAGTTTTCTCCTGAAGACTTGAAAGCAGCGCAGAGTGCCGAGCGGATTCCAGAGCCCACCGTCGTGGTCATTTTCGGGGCTTCCGGCGACCTGACCAAGCGCAAGCTCTTGCCCGCCCTCTTCCATCTCGAGCAAGCGAACTTGTTGCCGGAGGAATTTTCCGTGGTTGGCGTTGCCCGGCGGCCCCTGCAGGGCGAGTTTGAAAGAGACATGCGCGAAGGCATTCTCCAGTTCGGAGGAGTGCAGGAGGGCGAGAAAAAACTTGAGGAGTTCATGCGGAAAGTGAGCTATTTCGCCATGAACTTCGACGACGCGGGCGGTTATGACAAACTGAAGACCGTTCTCGAGGGCATAGATCAGAAGCAAGGCACCAAGGGAAACCGGCTGTTTTATCTGGCGACGGCGCCGGAATATTTTGCCGAGATTATCGAGCAACTCGGCCAGCATGGCATGGCGAAACCGCCACAGGGCATGGTTCACGTCATCATCGAAAAGCCTTTCGGTCATGATCTGGCTTCGGCCCGGCAGCTGAATGACGAAGTGAATCGGGTCTTTGCTGAAGACCAGATCTTCCGCATCGATCACTACCTGGGCAAGGAGACGGTGCAGAACATCCTCATCTTTCGCTTTGCCAACGGAATCTTCGAGCCGGTTTGGAATCGTAACTACGTCGATCACGTACAGATCACGGCGGCGGAGGATATCGGCATCGAGGGTCGTGGACCGTTCTACGAGAAGGCCGGCGCGCTCCGCGACGTGATCCAGAACCATGTCATGGAACTGCTGTCTTTCGTTGCCCTGGAACCGCCGGTTTCTTTTGAAGCCGACGCTATGCGTCGCGAAAAAGTAAAGGTTTGGCGGTCGATTCAGCCCATCCACTTCATGGACGCAGTGCGCGGTCAGTATGGTCCGGGCAAGGTGGACGGGAAGGACGTGAAGGGCTACCGGCAGGAGGATCGTGTCGATCCAAACTCCTCGACCGAGACTTACGCCGCCCTGAAACTCGGCATAGAGAACTGGCGTTGGGCAGGCGTACCCTTCTACGTGCGTGCGGGCAAACGCCTGGCCAAGAGAGTCACGGAGATTACAGTCCAGTTCAAGCAACCTCCGCAGTTACTTTTCAAAAACCAGTCGGGCGCGTGCAAGGAGCTGCAGCCAAACCTGATTACCATGCGCATACAGCCGGATGAGGGAATCTCCCTGCGTTTCGGCGCCAAGGTGCCCAGCCCGAATATGGAAGTCTGCCCGGTCAATATGAATTTCAGCTATGCGGACGCCTTCGGCAAATCATCGGCCAACGGATACGAAAGGTTGCTGCTGGATGCCATGCTGGGCGATGCCACTCTGTTTGCTCACCGCGACGGCGTGGAGGCAACGTGGTCGTTGCTGACCCCGATCCTGGACTACTGGGCAAACAATAAGCCGAAGGACCTCCCCAACTATGCCGCCGGCACCTGGGGACCGAAATCCGGCGACGAATTGCTGGCGCGCGATGGACGTGCCTGGCACAAGCTCTAAAATACGATTTGCATGGCACAGACAATTGAAGTCCTCTATTACGTGGATGCCAGCGCCGACGCGGTAACCCGGCGCACCGCGCAGTACTTTACTGATGGCATTCGTGAAGCTGCAGCCGCGCGGGGCAAGGCGCGAATCGCCATTTCAGGCGGCCACACCCCGAAAAATGCGTTTGCCCTCCTCGCCGATCCTGCGGCGCAGTACCGCGAGCAGATTCCCTGGGAGAACCTCGAGCTTTATTGGGTCGACGAGCGCTGTGTGCCGCCCGATCACCCCGACAGCAATTACCGCATGACCCGCGAGGCGCTGTTGGACAAAGTACCTCTCAATGAGAACCAGATCTTTCGCATTCGCGGGGAGCTCGAGCCGGAAGGAGCAGCCTCCAGATACGAATTCGACATCCGGCAAAGCTTCCGCCTGGAAGGCGCGGAGATGCCGGTCTTTGATATGGTGGCGTTGGGGATGGGACCGGATGGTCACACCGCGTCCCTTTTTCCCCACACCGAAGGCTTGCACGAACTCATGCGCATTGCGATCGCCAATCATGTTCCCCAACAAAAGGAATCCTGGCGGGTCACGCTCACCTGGCCGGTCATCAACCGGGCGCGGGATGTCTTCTTTCTCATCGAAGGCGACGACAAAGTGGCCGCGCTTAAGCAGGTCTTCACCGGACCCTATGATCCGGAAACCTATCCATCGCAGCTGATCAAACCGGCCACCGGTCGTATCACCCTGCTGCTCGACCCTGCTGCCGCCGCTGCGTTGCCCCCGCCCGCGCCCGGGGGCGTTGGTAAATTGGAGATCTCGCGATGATCCTGGCCGGGGATGTGGGCGGCACCAAGGTCGACCTGGCGCTCTGCAAATTTGACAACGGACAGCTGCTGACCGTGCACGACCACAAATACCATGCCCGCGATTTCCCGGGCCTGGTGGAGATCGTGGAGGCATTCCTGGTCGAATGCAGGCAGACGATCGGGCAACCGGTCGAAGTGCTGGCGGCCTGCTTTGGCGTGCCGGGTCCCGTGCGCCATGGCCGTCTGAAGCTGACCAATCTTCCCTGGATCCTCGACGCCGGCCAACTGAGAATCGACCTCAAGATCGAGCACGTTTTCCTCATCAACGATCTGGAAGCGAATGGATATGGAATCGCCGAGTTAACCCCCGATCAGATTCTCGTTCTCAGCAAAGGCGACCCCGCTGCGGAAGGGAATCGTGGATTGATTGCCGCCGGCACAGGTCTTGGAGAGGCAATCCTGGTTTGGAATGGTCAAAGCTATTTGCCCATGGCCTCCGAAGGCGGGCACAGCGACTTTGCGGCAAGGAACGAAGAAGAAATCGGGCTTCTGCGTTATCTGCAAAAAACCGTGGGTGGCCGTGTCAGCTCGGAGCGCGTCATTTCCGGCCTCGGACTGGCAAATGTCTACGCCTACTGTCGTGATGTGAAAGGCCTGGAAGAGCCGCAGTGGTTGAAGGACCGCATGCGCGCGGAGGATCCCAACGCGGTGATCGGTGAGCTGGGCGAGTCGGGTGCGAGTCCGCTTTGCGCGGAGACTTTGAATATCTTCGTGTCTGCCTACGGGGCGGAAGCCGGCAACCTTGCATTGAAGATCCTGTCTGTTGGCGGTATGTACGTGGGCGGAGGCATCGCTCCCAAGCTGCTCAAAAAGATGCAGGACGGTACTTTCATGAAGGCGTTTACCGACAAAGGCCGGCTGAGTGACTTGTTGGTGCAGACGCCGGTACGCCTCATCCTGGAAAGCCGCGCTGCTTTGATGGGTGCCGCCGCTTATGCTGAGGCCCGCGCCGCAGAAATAGGTGGCCACTCCGAGCGCGCCCAGTCGGTGCAAATGGCTCCATCCTAGATAAAAACTCCATCAAAATTAACTGCTCAAGCATCCAAATTTTTAGATGTTTTGGGAGAGACTCGTTATGCACAATAGATCACCGCGGTGGTTCGCAAGCGCAGTGATTCTTTTCGTTACAGCATTCCTGGCAGCAGAGCTCGCGCCCTGCGCTAGCCCATGCCGTGCTTGTAAGCTCCACGCCGCATAAAAACGCCGCAGTCAGTGGTCCGGATATCACGATCAATCTCAAGTACAATTCGCGCGTAGACGGCGCCCGCTCCAGCCTGAGCATTCTGAAACCTGATGGGACCGTGGAAAGAATCGGCACCCCAGCGCAGCCCGCCCCCGACGTGCTATCGGCAACCGGCCACGGTCTCGCAAAAGGATCCTACATACTCCGCTGGCAAGTCCTCGCCACTGACGGTCACATAACCCGCGGCGAAGTCCCTTTCCAGGTGCAGTAAAAAATATTTCCAGGAGAGGTCCGCGGAACTGCAGATCCCTCGGCTTCGCTCGGGATGACAAAAGGAGAGAGCTGTTGCAGGAGAATCGCGGTTGCTAAAGGCAAGGGCGGTTGTGAAGGCGCGCCCTTGGCAACAATCCTCTCCTTGCAACTACCCTCCCCTTTTTGTCGTCCCGAGCGAAGCCGAGGGATCTGCAGTTCCGCGGACCTTTCCTGGAAATGTTTCCACCAGCGCCTGCTTCCATCACACCCCTGAGATGACTCCTTGATCTGGCTGCTCCGAGACATCGATTTACTAAGTACCCTCCTGCGTGCGGCAAATCTTTCCTTTGAGGCATTGCTGCTGGGCGGCATCATTTTCCTGTGCGCGGTCGCGCGTCCTGCTGGAGCGGCTCCACCCGTCGAATCTTTTTGCTTTCGGGGAATTCGCTGGGCCGCCGTTGCCCTCGCGGTCTCTGAGATCGTCTCGGTCTTTCTCTCCACTGCATCGCTGCTCGGCGACACCGACCTGCATTTCCTCGACGTCATCAGCACCAGGTTTTTCGTCGCAGGCACGTGTGCCGCTCTCATTGCGGCGGTGTTATGGATCTGCGCCCGCGTGAAAACAAATGTTGCGGTGGCAGTCATGATCCCCCTAAGCTTCCTGCTGTTGATTGCCACCGTGGCCACCAGCCACGCGGAAGCCCGCATGGATCACCGCCTTTCGCTGGCCATAGCGACCGCGGCACATCATCTGGGCACAGCAGGCTGGATCGGCGCCATGCCCTTCCTCTTGGTTTCCCTGGCCCGCTCCGAAAATGTGCAGCAGGCTCGCTCGATGGTCAGGCGCTATTCGTCCATGGCCATCCTGAATGTCGCGGTCCTGGTCCTGGCGGGGCTCTATATGGCCTGGTTCTATGTAGGCACCTGGAATGGCCTCTATGGAACGAGCTATGGTGTTCTCTTGCTGGCCAAGATTTATCTTCTGCTGGTGATGCTGACCATGGGCGCGCTGAACTGGGCGGTGGCTCGCCGGCTAAACACCGATCCCCAACCTCTGCTGGCCCGCCTGCGACGCTTTGCCGAGGTAGAGGTGGGACTGGGATTCACCGTCATTCTGGCGGCTGCGTCGATGTCCGCGCAACCGCCTGCAGTCGACGTCTCCGACCAGGTATCCCTGCAGGTCATTGCCGCCCGCATGCATCCCGAAGCCCCTCGCCTGAAGAGCCCAACCGCCGCCCAGCTTACCCCGCCAACTTCCATCGAAACTGCCGTACGCGAAACCGAGTTCCAGGCCAACGGGGGCAGCGATGCCACCGACCGGGAATGGTCGGAGTACAACCATCACTGGGCCGGCCTGATCGTTTTGGCCGCGGGGCTTCTGGCCTTTGCCAGCCAGTTCGCCCGCATGCGCTGGGCGCGCTTCTGGCCGCTCACCTTTGCCGGGCTATCCGTCTTCATCTTGCTGCGTGCCGACCCGGAAAACTGGCCCCTGGGTCCACGTCCTTTTTGGGCCAGCTTTTCCGCCCCCGACGTGTTACAGCATCGCGCTGCCGCCTTGCTGATCCTGTGCTTTGCTGTGTTCGAATGTGCCGTGCAAGCAGGCAAATTGCGAGTCCGATGGGCGGCCCTCATTTTCCCCGGGATGTGTGCCTTGGGCGCGGCTGTTCTGCTCACCCATAACCACGCCCCCAGCAACAACGCGGAGGATTTGCTCGCGTCGCTGAGCCATACGCCCATCGCTTTGCTGGGTGCAACTGCCGGATGGATCCGCTGGCTGGAGTTACGCCTGCCCCCGGGCCGCGCATCCAGGATCGCCGGCAGGGTCTGGCCGCTCTTGCTGGCCGCTGTGGGACTGATACTGATCAACTATCGCGAGACCTGAGCGACATCTGACCGTCTAAAGACAAGACCTGTCAGAATTAGGTAGGAGATCTCCCTTCTTGCTCGCGCCCACCCGTATCATTCCTCGTCTTGCTCTCGTTGTCGTCTCCCTGCTTCCAGCCGTAACCGCGGTCGCCCAACGGCTACCCAACGTTGCGCGGCCGGAGCACTACACCTTGCAGCTGGCGCCGGATTTGCAGGCGGCCACCTTTACCGGCGAAGAGACCATCGATCTGACCCTCGCACAGGCCGTGGATTCGATTGTGCTGAACGCGTGGCAGCTCAAGTTTGGTGCGGTGACCGCGCAGGTCAATGGCAAGAGCCTGCCCGCGGAAGTTACCCTCGACCCCAGCCTCCAGCAGGGCCACATTCAAGTTTGACCGCAAGCTGCCCGCCGGGCCCGTCACCTTGAAAATCGCATACAGCGGCATCTTGAATGGAGAGCTGCGCGGCTTCTATCTTTCCCGCACCGCCAAGCGAAATTATGCCGTAACCCAATTTGAACCCACCGACGCGCGACGTGCCTTTCCCTCCTTCGATGAGCCGGCTTATAAAGCGACCTTTGACGTCAGCCTGGTCGTACCCCAGGCAGATACTGCGATTGGAAACACCAACATCGTTTCCGATACGCCCGGCCCGATCGCAGGGGAACACACCATCACCTTTGCCCGCACGCCGAAGATGTCCACTTACCTGGTGGCCTTCCTGGTCGGCGATTTCAAATGTCTCTCGGGTGAGAGCGACGGCGTGCCCATCCGCGCCTGCGCCACACCTGACAAGGTCCAGCTCGCACAATTCGCTCTTTCCGGCGCGGAGTTCTTCCTCCATTACTACGATAACTACTTCGGCATCAAGTACCCCATGCCCAAGCTGGATATGATCGCGATCCCGGACTTTGAGGCCGGCGCCATGGAGAACTTCGGCGCCATCACCTACCGCGAAACAGCCATGCTGGTGGACGAAAAAACCGCCTCCATCAATGCGAAGAAAATTGTCGCCGTCGATGTGGCGCATGAGATGGCCCACCAGTGGTTCGGCGACATGGTGACCATGGAATGGTGGAACAACATCTGGCTGAATGAAGGTTTTGCCACCTGGATGTCGAATAAGCCGCTGGCTGCCTGGAAGCCGGAATGGAAGATTCCCGAGAGCCAGGCTGCGGAGCTCAACCAGACCCTGGACCTCGATGGCGGCCGCGCGACCCGGGCCATCCGTTCGCGCGCTGAAACGCCCGCCGAGATCAATGAGATGTTCGACGGCATCGCCTATGGCAAGGCCGCAGCCGTGCTGCTGATGACGGAGAACTACCTGGGTGACGAGGCGTTTCGCGCCGGCGTGCATCGCTATCTGCAGGCGCACATGTATGGCAATGCCACGGCAGAAGACTTCTGGAATGCCCTGCAGGCATCGAGTGGCAAGCCCGTCGACAAAATCATGGAGAGCCTCGTGGTGCAACCAGGGGAGCCGTTATTGACTTTTGGTGGTGTGCACGACGGCAAGGTGGAAGTATCGCAGAAGCGCTTCTTCCTCAATCCAAAAGACTCGACTGCTCAGGAACAGAGTTGGGTCTTACCGGTGTGCATCAAGAGTGCCGCCGATCAACCAGAGTGCCCCATTGTGAAAGCCGGCATCCAGCAGCTGCAAGCGCCCGCAGCGCCGGTTTTCTATGGCAACGCCGGCGGCAAGGGCTACTATCGCAGCCGCTACGACAGTGCCGATTACCAGCAACTGCTGAGCCAGGTGGAGACCAGCCTCACTCCGTCCGAGCGGATTACTTTTCTGGGCAGCCAATGGGCGTTGGCTCGGGCTGGCATCTCGCCGGTTGGCGACTTTCTCGACCTGGCAGCCGCAGTTCGTGACGATAACAGCTCGTTTGTGATCACGACCGTCTCGGGCGCCTTGCGCATCATCGATCAGCAGGTGGCCTCTACATCCGAAGAGCACAAGGAACTCGCGGCGTGGGTGCGCAGGAACTTTGCTCCAGCTCTCGCCCGTCTGGATGCGCCTGTCGCAGGGGAAGCGCCGGATAAGAGCCTGTTGCGCGCCGCGCTCTTTGGGCTTCTTGGCAACATCGGCAGTGATCCCGCGATCATCGTCGACGCCAGGAAGATTGCGGAACAATACTTGAGCAACCCTGCCTCCGTTGACCCAACGTTAGCGGCGACGGCGCTCAATGTCGCGGCGCAGAACGGCGACGCAGCTTTCTTCGATCAGTTGCAGCGAGTGAGCCAGACCAGCGGAGATCCGCAGCTTCGCGTGGAGGCTTTGCGTGCCCTGGCGAGTTTCCGTGACGAGGCCATGGTTGTCCGCGCTCTGGACTATGCGCTTTCCGGCCAGGTAAAGAATCAGGATGCCCTGCGCCTGGTTCAACTCGAGATGAGGGATCGTCGTACCCGGGAAGCCACCTGGCAGTACGTGCAGCAGAACTGGCCCAGGGTACGAGCCCAGATCACAACCTGGATGGGCGGAGAACTAGTCGAGTCGATGGGTGGCTTCTGCAGCGCGGATCGTAGTAGCCAAGTCTCGGAATTCTTTGCGGCGCACAGCGTATCAGCTACCGCACATGCCCTCGACAAGGCCCGCAACAGCTATCGCGGACTGCGTAGACCTGCGTGTGGCGCAAGGACCCAATTTGAAACAGTGGCTCCAAACCAAGGGCACAACTTCAGGAAATTTCTAGGCTAGCCTGGGACGCAGTCCTGGGCTATGGTCAGACAGATCTGTCGAAACTAGAGTTTTCAGCTTGCCAATTTAGACAAGAACCCTATCGATAGAGCCAACTCTGAGGAAATCCGCGCATTTTCCGTTAGCCACCGCTCTGGCGCTCTGTATCAGGGCACGACTTTTAGTCGGGCCGTACTGGGGGAGACAATGAGGGCTTTAGCCCCTGAGGTACGCTCCACAGTCATCCGATTTTTCAGACAGCTGTCTAATATCCGTGGACACTGTTGCATCCAGCAACTTTCTCGGGCCTTAAGCAATCACGGTTGGAGCTGACGTGTGCCTTGCCAAAACTCTTCGTGCAGCCGCGCTCGATCGGAGCCATGCAAGTCCAGCATTCTTTGCGCTGCTTCTCCGCTCGAGACATTCTCGACTGCCACTTCAATCGTCCGCACCTGGTGCCATGGATAGACGAACTTCTCCCAAACAAGAAATCCCGAGGAAGCCCAACCCTCCAGCAGCGCAGTCACCTCCTTTTTCACGTCGGTCTCATGTTTTACTGGAAGCAGCTCGACAGTCTCCCCGGTCACGAGCCGCGCTTTGAGTCGCGCTATGAGCATGTGATCTTCTCTCCTTCTGGGGTAAGATGCGGTATAGGGCGGGGTTTAAAGCCTTGAACATTACAAATGCATGTACAAAACGGCCCCTTATTGCACAAAGGTTGTACCGCTAATTCAATCTGTCACTTGAGTGGATACATTGCTTCTGCTTCAATCGTTGAGTGAACCCTGTGCCTCAATCCCCTGTTTCTTCTTCGCCGCAACCGGCCGGCAGTAAAGTGGTTGCATTCGAGGATCTACGCCTGTCTACACCGATGACGGGCCAGCCGATCGTGCTGCTCGAATACGAGGACCGGCAAGGCGTCCGTTCGATCCACCAGGTGGCGTTGACCTGCACTGGCCGGGGTCGTGGTGGCCTGATCTACTTTGGCGGCTATGACAAAGGCAAGTTCAGCATCTTCCGGGCGGATTGCATTCACCGGGTTGTAACTCTCTAAGGCTTTCTTCACAAACCCCACTTCCGAAAGTTACCCAGAGATAAATCGAAAGATTGCACTTTGGTGCCTCCTTCTTCCGGCGCAAACCTCTGATTAGAAAGAGCAAAGCCCGCCTTCTTGGCGCCGGAGTGTGCTCCGCGGCCCAGGCAGAAGTTTTTCGTCTGCACGCATAACAAAACCTGTAGCATTTTGCGACATCAAAGTGTAATCTCAGTTCCACTCCCCGCCTGTAATTGCAACTTCTGTGGTATGGGCAAAGTCTGGCCCTGGGGCGACCTCTGCGCGCATTTGCGTTGCAAAGGGGTTGCAAATTTTCAGCTTCCCCTTAGACGAGGGGTGTCCGAACAAAAGTTGTTTAGGAGTGCCATTCCCATGTTTTTCAAGCCATCCGGGTTTCCTGTAAAAGATGTCATTGCGAAGCGGAAATTTTTCTGCTTCCCTGCCTTGGTTCTCGCCATTTGCACTTCCACGGGCTGGGCACAAGCGCCGTCCGTCGTCATCGATGCACAGCAGACGATCGGTACCCTTTCCAAGGGTGCACAAGGCATTGCCGTTTCCAAGAACGGAACAGTCTTTATCGCGGACACGAACAACAATCAAATTCTCGTGCTTAACCCGCAGACCGGCGTGATCACTCCGGCCGCTACTGGGGGAATCACACTGGCGTTTCCCACGCCGCTTGCCCTGGACGCGAATGGCGACCTCTTCGTGGGCGACACACCCTCCGGTATCGGAGGAAGGATCGTCAAGTTGACCGGGGATGGAAAAGGCAATCTGACCGGTGCTGCGAGCACTTATTTCGCTGGGGCTCCTTTGACGGACCCGTTCGCGCTCACAGTCGATGATGCGGGAACACTATTCATCGGCGACTATCCAGTGGATACAGGCAACGGCGTCATCTACTCGCTGGCTGCGGGTGGCACCACGCTCACCACCCTGAGTTTTCCCGGCATCCCGACCCAGTTCACCCCGGCATCCTTTGCCAGGGTCGGATCCAATCTCTACATCGCGGACAACGGCGCCGGCGACACCGGCTTGGGCGGCGTATACGTAGCCCCGGCCACCGGCGGAAATGCCACAAAGATACCGACCTATGCGTTTACCATCACCAACCCGACCGCGATCAGGCTGGATGCAGCGGGCAACATCTATATCCTGACCTATCTCACGCTCAGTTCCGACTACAACTCCGGGCAGCAGTTGGTGGTTGTCCCGGCCGCTTCGCCGACCACTCCTTACCTTCTGCCGATGAACGGCATTTTGTACGGCACCGATATGCAGTTCGACCCTGCAGGGAACTTCGACATAGTTGACTATGCCGGTGGGACTGTTTCCCAGCTGACATGGGCGAATCCAGTCAACGTGGGTAAAACGAACGTTGGCGGGACCGGATCGCCGGTTCAATTCAACTTCGAGTTTAATGCGCCAACGACCCTCCGCGGATTTCGCTCCGTTACTCAGGGCGATGTGAGCCAGGAGCTCACGCAGAGCACGGGCGGAACTTGTGCCAATGGCAGACACAACAATCTTGGCCCTGGCGGTCCCACCATTTCTAACTTCTTCCCTTACACCTGTGTAGAAAACTTCTCCGGTACTCCGACCTACCCGGGGGTACGCACTTCGGCCGTTCAGGTTAAGGGCGCGAACGCTACGATACTTGGTTCCTTGCCGGTCTACCAGACAGGTCTTGCCGGAGCAGAAATTACTTACCCGCTCAACAGCAGGACGACTGCGACCGGCCTACAGAATCCACAGGATGTCGTGATTTCGGGCCTGAATAAGACGGTCTACGTCTCTGACAGCGCGGCCGGCGTAGTTTATTCGACTGCAGGTTTGGGGGGAAGCACGCTGACTCCCGTTTCGACCGGCGCCATCACCCTCTCGGGCCCGAGCGGGTTGGCTCTGGACGGAGCCGGCAACCTCTTCATCACTGACTTCGACACCGGCAAGCTCATCGAAGTCCCTACAACCACCGGTCTCCCGCCGTCGGTGGTGAACACCGGCGGTCTCTTGCAACACCCGATTTGCGTGACCTTTGATTCTCAGGGGAACACTTACATCGGGGATGCAGGTCCGGCAGGGAAGGACGCCAGTTTTGCCGATCCTGGCTATATCGTGAAGATACCGGCCGGCGGTTCTCCTTTTAAAATGACGATCCCTTCGATTGAGATAGTTTTCCCGCAGATTCTGAGGATCGATCCCATTACCGCCGCTCTCGTGATCGGCGATGGTGGCGACCTGTCAAGTGTTGGCCAGGTAGTCAAGCTCTCCGCCGATGGGACCACCGCGAGCGTCATCCCGATCGACGGTGTAACCAACCCCAGCGGACTCGCTTTTGATCCTGCTGACCAGCTCTATGTTCTCGACCTTAACGTCAACACCATCACGGTCGTCCCTCCAACCGGCGATCAGCACTTGCTTAGCTTTAACAACAGCAGCCTGCAGGAGAGCGGTGGCTTCGCCATTTCCGCGGGTGGACAAAGCTTTGTGATCGCGGGCTTCGGACAGACAGACAACAATCTCCTACTTGTGAACGGCAACCGCTCCACGGAGGCGTTCGGGGGCGTCAAGGTGGGGTACCACAGCGAGACGAAAACGGCTACAGAGTATAACATCGGCAATTTGCCTTTGACGCTCGGTTCGCCGTTTTACACCACGAACGGCGCCAATTCTGCATTCAATGTCTTGGGTAGCTCGACTTGCGGCGACGGCTTGGTACTCGCCTCCGCCGCTCCCTGCGATATCAATCTCCAGTTCGCGCCAACCACCATCGGGCAGACCACGCAACAACTCACTGTGCAGAGCGACGGATACAACGGCGGCAGCCGCGCTATTAATCCGCCGATCCTCACATTGAGAGGAACCGGCAACCCCGCCGGCAACAGAAGACCGTAAGACTCGTTTCACCATACAGCCGGAACGCAGATCACCGCGTTCCGGCCATTTGTTTTTTAAGGGCTTTAAAGCCCCCTGCGTGAGAACGCGAGAACAGATTTCAGATCGAAACCAGGCCCGTAGGGCCGGAACCAAACGTCAGCCCAGCCCGGAAGGGCTGGGGGAGGATGACCAAGATTGTGGAGCGCCGGAGGCGCGGCACAACATACATCTGCCGGTGCCGCGCCTCCGGCGCTCGGATGATGTTGAGAATGATGTCCCAGCCCTTCCGGGCTGGGCTGACGTTTGGTTCCGGCCCTACGGGCCTGGTTTCGATCTGAAATCTGTTCTCGCGTTCTCACGCAGACTCTAAAGCCCTCAGTGGCTCCCCAGTGCGGCCCGACTAAAGTCAGGCCCCGATACAGAGCATCAGAGTAGTGGCTATCGGAAAATGCGCGCATTTCCGCAGAGTTGGCTATCGATAAGGTGTCTTGTGCAAAATAGCCAAAATCTAATTTGGACAAGACTGAAGTTTAGACGTCCCTACGGGACTGGGTTTGGAAATCCCGGTTCTCACGCAGACTCTTAGCCACCCCAAAGTGGGGGCACATGGTCTTTCCCCTGCGAAGACGACCACCTGAATGGCAGAATCCCAGATTCCTGGTTGGCTCGAAGCTCTGCGCAAATATTAAAAGTTGTAGCATTTTTGCGAGATCAGTGCAGGCTCAGTTCCATTCCCCGCCAGCAATTGCAACTTCTGTGGTGTGGGCAAAGTTTGGCCCTGGCGACCCCGTGCGCGCATTTGCGTCGGAAAAGGGTTGCAAGTTAATAGCGTCCCCTTAGACTAGGGGAGTCCGAACTAAAGTTGTACAGGAGTGCCATTCCCATGTTTTTCAAGTCATTCGGATTTCCCCCGAAGCGGACATTATTCTGCTTCCCCGCCTTCGCCCTCACCATTTGCACTGCGACGGGCTGGGCACAAGCCCCGTCCGTCGTCATCGATGCACAGCAAACGATCGGTACCCTTTCCAAGGGTGCGCAAGGCATTGCTGTTTCCAAAAACGGAACGATCTTTATCGCGGACACGAACAACAATCAAATTCTGGTGCGTAACCCCCAGACCGGCGCGATCACTCCGGCCTCTACCGGGGGAATCACCCTGGCGTTTCCGACTCCGCTTGCCTTGGACGCGAATGGAGATCTCTTCGTGGGCGACGCACCCTCGGGTATCGGAGGAAGGATTGTCGAGTTGACGGGAGATGGCAAAGGCAATCTGACCGGCGCCGCAAAGACTTATTTCGCTGGGGCTCCTTTGACGAATCCGTTCGCGCTCACAGTCGATAGTGCGGGAACATTATTCATCGGCGACTTTCCGGCGGATGGTAACGGAGCCATCTATTCGCTGGCTTCGGGCGGCGCCTCGCTGACGACCTTGAATTTTCCCGGCATCCCGGCCCAGTTCACCCCGTCATCCTTTGCCAGGGTTGGATCGAATCTCTACATCGCCGACAACGGCGCCGGCGACACCGGCATAGGCGGTGTATACGTAGCCCCAGCCACCGGCGGAAATGCCACAAAGATACCGACGTATTCGTTTACCATCACCAACCCTACTGCGATCAGGCTGGATGCAGCGGGCAACATCTATATCCTCACCTATCTCACGCTCGATTCGGCGTATAACTCCGGGCAGCAGTTGGTGATTGTCCCGGCCGCTTCGCCGGCCACTCCTTACCTTCTGCCGATGGACGGCATTTTGTACGGCACGGATATGCAGCAAGACACTGCAGGGAACTTCGACGTAATTGACTATGCCACTGGCAATGTGGTCCGCCTTTCGGAGAATCCGGTCGACCTGGGCAAAAATACCATTGGCGGGGCTGGGTCACCTGTCCAATTCAACTTCGAATTCAATGAGGCAACGACCCTCCGCGGCTTTCGCGTTGTTACCGCGGGCGATGTGAGCCAGGAACTCGTTCAGAGCAACGGCGGAACTTGTGTCAACGGGAGGCACAACAACCTTGGCCCTGGCGGTCCGACTATCTCCAACTTTTTCCCTTATACCTGCGTGGAAAACTTCTACGGTACACCAACCTACCCTGGGTTACGCTCTTCCGCCATCCAGGTTCGGGGCGCCAACAGTACAATACTTGCTTCCTCGCCGGTCTTCCAGACGGGTCTTGCCGGAGCAGAAATTACTTACCCGCTCAATGTCAGGTCGACCGTTGCCGGTCTACAAAATCCTCAGGCTGTCGCGATATCCGGGCTGAATAATACGCTCTACGTCGCCGACACCGGAGCCCGCACAGTCTATTCGACGGCAGGTTTGGGGGGAAGCGCACTGACTCCCGTCTCGACCGGCGCCATCACCCTTTCAGCTCCGTCGGGGTTGGCTTTGGACGGGGCCGGCAACCTGTTCATCACTGACTACGACACCGCCCAGCTTGTCGAGGTACCCACCACCACCGGTCTCCCACCGTCAGTGGTGAACACCGGCGGTCTTTTGCAGCACCCGATGGCCGTGGCCTTTGACTCTCAGGGAAACACTTACATCGGGGACGGGGGTCCGCTGGGGTATGGGGCCACTTTTGCGAACCCTGGCTATGTGGTGAAAATACCGGTCGGGGGTTCTCCGTTTATCATGACGATCCCCTCGGTCCCGATCGCTTTTCCGCAGGCTCTGGCGGTCGATCCCGTTACTGGCGCTTTGTTAATCGGCGATGGGGGCGACTCGGGTAATGGCGTCCAGGTAGTCCAGGTCTCCGCCGACGGGACCACCGCGAGTGTCAAGCCGATTAACGATTTAACTTACCCAAGCGCTCTCGCATTTGATCCTGCCGGCCAACTCTATATTGCCGACCAATATTCCAACACCGTCATTGTCGTACCCCCAACCGGTGGACAGCACTTGCTTAACTTCAATAACAGTAGCCTGCATCAAACCGTCGCCATGGCTATGTCCGCTGGCGGACAAAGCATTGTGCTGGCGAACTGGATCAATTCGGATACGTCCGGCAACAATCTCCTGCTTTTGAACGGCAATCGGTCCACGCTGGCGTTTGGGGGCGTCAAGGTTGGAAGCCAGAGCCAGACGCAAACAGCTACCGAGTACAACATCGGCAACCTGCCTTTGACGCTCAGTTCGCCGTTTTACACCACCAACGGGACCAATGCCGCATTCAGTGTGTTGGGTAGCTCGACCTGCGGCAACGGTTCGGTATTGGATTCCGCCGCTTCCTGCGACGTCAATGTCCAGTTCACGCCGCAGTTTATCGGGCAGACCACCCAACAACTCACTGTGAAGAGCGACGCCTACAACGGCGGTGCCGCCGCTATCAATGCGCCGATCCTCACCTTGAGAGGAACCGGCCAGGCCGTCGGCAACAGAAAACCGTAAGGCTGGTTTCACCAGGCAGCCGGAACGCAGATCACCGCGTTCCGGCTGTTTATTTTTGAGTGGAAGCGGCTGTGGAGAACCCTACTTCGCGGCTTAGTTCCGCAGGGCGGCCGAACTCAGCCCTGGGCATGGTTTACAGCACGATAGTCCCGTAAGGGACGGTTGAAAGGATCCGGCGCATCGCAAAGTTTGGAACGGTCTTTTTTTTTTTCTCTCTCTCTCTCTCTCTCTCTCTCTCTAGCGGCGCCAGCTTAGTCTGGGAAAGTAAGTCAATTGGAATGATCCCGTGAAGTCATGCTGTTGTCCGGACGCCAAAACCGGGGTATCAATAGAGGGTTAACCTATCCCAACAAATCAAGTATCTTTCGGGGGCTGATGAGTCACTCCGCGACATTTGCAAAGTTTGCGGATGCGATTCCCTTGTTGCCTTACATGCGACGGCAATCCACGGTATATATACTGAGCTAACTGCCCAGTGTTCCGTTCGCCGTATTATCCGCAACTGCGGACGTGGGACCGGACAGGGCGCTAGACTTTTTGGCCAGTAGTACGGCAGTGTTACAGAAGGTTAGATCGTCGACCGGAATTCCTATGTCAGTCGCTTCCAAAGCCGTGACTAGGTTGGGGACTGTACTGAACGCTATCAGTCTTTATAATGCCGTAAAGGCGATGCAAAACGAGCATCAAGTTTGCATGGATTTTTGAGATGAAGGCGGCTCAGAGGAACTCAGTTATTGAGTGGATCGTAGTGCTTGGCCTGGTCGTCATCGCGATTACTTTGACCAAGCTTTTTAGTCTCAACCAGCGGTGGTCGGATGCTGTTGTCTATACCGTTGTCGTCTTCACTGTTGTTATCGAGATGCTCCGCCCCGCTTGGCGGCGCGCAGATTTGTGGAGAAGCCTTCTTCTCATCTTTGCGCTTCACGTGATTGCAATCCTCGTCCTTGTACAAGCCATGCCGAGGAATTGGCATGGTATACCAGGGGTTTTGCTGACGGTCGTAGGAATGACGGAGGGCCTGCTAGTGATATCCGCCCTCTGGAAGAAGATGGGATTGTCAAGGCGCGGGTGGTGTGAAGAGTAGGGGAGAAGGACGCATACGAGGGGAAGATGATGGTCATTGAGGTGGACACATCAACGCCGTCGCTGCGTGCGTTTTCTCGCCCTCTCTACCGGTGCCAGCTTAGTTTGGGAAAATAAGTCAATTGAAACGATCCCGTGAAGTCATGCTGTTGTCCGGACGCCAAAACCGGGGCCTTCCAAAACTCCATCTGGCCAAAAGCATTCAACTCCAGGTTCTCCTTCAGCCGCAGCACCGCTTTTATGTTGATATCATTCTGCGTGGTGCCGCCGG
The DNA here is from genome assembly GCA_963850235.1 of uncultured Acidobacteriaceae bacterium. Lineage (GTDB taxonomy): Bacteria > Acidobacteriota > Terriglobia > Terriglobales > Acidobacteriaceae > PALSA-350. The sequence continues at coordinate 48,584 of CAWKKM010000008.1, forward strand.
GTATGAAGCTCTTCGACACCTTGGCGTTGCGATAGCCAAGCTGGATGTATTCCTTGGGGCTGATCCAATCAGTAAGCCACGCCTGGCCGCCTTTGCCTTCCCGCCCTATCCAACTTCCTAACAGGTTGTTCTTGTTCAGGTAGCCGTCCTTGTAAACGACTTCATAGTAAATCTGCTGGCCACCCGCGGGAACGGCATCAGGGTCGGTCGAGACCGCCTCCGCGCGAAGGGCGACATGCGGAAGTTTAGGCAGGTGGGACAGGTAGAGCCCAGGGTTGATGGCGGCGTGACGCGGCGCCGCAATCGGGCTGGCATCGTCGTGGACGATCGAGTCGGAGTAGAGCGTCAGCCAGTTCTCTAACCATGGAAGCCGCCAGGTAAAGTCAAAGCTGGAGTGACGGGATCCGGGATCGTTCCGGCCCAACTTCTCCGCCAGGCTCACATTGCTGAAGCTGCTGAAGCTGTGCCAGAACGAACCGAAGGTGAGCGGCACGTGGTCCTTCCCGGCGAACACAACCACACGCGAGAAGCCGAGTTCCACGTTCCTGGTCGGCTTGAAGCTGAATTTCTCAGCATGGATCCACGGAGCATTCGGATAGCGATGGCCCTTCAACGAGCCAAACAAACCTTCGTACCGAAACGGGCCTGTGACCTCGGAGAGGATGGGAATACGCAGCGGCACCACACGATTGATGCGCAGGCCATAAATTGGCTCCGCGTTGTTGCTGAGCGCCATGCTCCCGGCTTCCGTTGGTCCCCACCAATCTTCCGACTTGCCCACGGAAATTACGTTGTTAGCCAGGGAAAGCGCGAGGTTCGCATCAATCAAGCGAAACACGTTGGTCTGGGCTACTGGTTCCGGCGCCAGCAGCGGAGTGGCGTCAACCGCTGCGATCAACTGCTGCACAGATTCGGGATACGCAGTGCGGCCGGGCGCATGCTGATATTCGCCGCGAACATCCAGCGAGAGGTGGTAGCCCTCCGCCCTGGCCGAAAACCCATCCAGGGCGTTGAAGCCCTGTTGGTAGGGGCGGCCATAGTCATTGATGAGGGTCTGCCCAAAATGATAGGAGTCATTGATCGGCCGGCTCTTGATGTACATATTCCGCGTATAGACATTCGAAAGCTCGGCCTGAGGCGTTGTCTGCCCCGCGTCCACTCCAAACTCCACTGCCAGGGCCCGAAAGATATTCCATGCTTCCGTTTCCTGGGCCGCATCCTGCAGTTTGGGATAAGTCTCCTGCAAAATCTGCAGACAGCTGGTGCGCGTCCATGGCCGCATGCCGAGGTAGGCTGAGTCGGCATAACCAAGCGAGAAAAGCCGTTCAAAGGCGGGATAGACCCAGCTGTCAAGGGGAACATAGACCAAACCGTAGTTGCTGCTGGTCGGCGGCTCAAAATCGTTGAAGACCGGATCGAGAGATGCCGGCAAGCTTGGCGGGGCAGCAGTTTGCTGGCACAGCAATGGAACCGAAGGCCCCGCGATGAAGGTGGAAATCAGAGCAAATCGAAGCAGCACTCCACTGGCCCAACGTCTTTGCAGATTCAAAACGCTCTCCAAATTAAGAGGATAGCGCACTCAAGAAAAGAACCTGCCCTCAAGGATTTACGATGTCTCCCTCGCGGCTGACCACTGAGCGTGGCCATACTCGGCCCACCGTTCCGCTCAGCCACACGAAAGATCGAGAGCGACCTAAAACGATTCCTGCTTTGGTACGTCGAAAAACGGATGGCTCGAGTTGCGGCGTCACTTTTCTTGACACCTAAAGAGATCACGATTTAACCTCTTTTTTACCATCGTTTAGTTTTCTTTATCATCGTTTGGTTTCGGGTCCCGCCACAAATTCTTATTTGAGAGGTCAGGTGCCATGAATCGATTCTCAAGATTCGTGTCTTTCGCTGGCGTAGTCGCAGTCGTGTTTCTAGGGACCCTTGCGGCGTGGGCAGCCATTACCGGTTCTATCTCCGGAGTGGTCACCGACCCCAGCGGCGCCGTGGTACCAGGAGTCACTGTCGTGGCCACTGCCGTTTCGACCAACGTGCAGAGCACCGCGGTCACCGATGCCAAAGGCTTCTATAACTTTCCCACCCTCAGCGTTGATACATACAACGTCACCGCCAGCCAGTCTGGCTTTCGCGATTACCTGCAGAGCGGAGTAAAGATCGATGCCAATTCCGCGCTTCGCATCGACATCGCTATGCAACTCGGAACGGTCAACAATACCGTCAACGTAAAGAGCGACGCGCTCCAGGTAGAGACCCAGAGTACGCAGAATGGTGTGCTCATCGATGGCACCAAGATCACTTCTGTGCCACTGAACGGACGTTCCTACATCGACCTTCTGAAGCTGCAACCGGGCGTATCGCCTTATTCCCATAGCCAGGACAGCGACACTTCGGGAATTGGCGCAACCCAGGTATCAGGCGATCTGGACAATGGTCAGCAATCGGTCAACGGCGGCCGTACCGGGTCCAACGCATTCATGGTCAACGGAGCGAACGCGGAAGAAGGCGTGCACAACGGGGCCGCGATGATCCCCAATCTCGATTCCATCGCGCAGTTCCGCATCATCACCAACAACTTCGACGCGGAGTATGGAAACTATAGCGGCGGCCAGATCAACGTGGTCACTAAGTCGGGCAGCAATCAGTATCACGGGACGGTCTTCGACTTCCTGCGCAACACGGATCTGGATGCTCGAAACTACTACTCGCCTACCCGCGGCGTTTATATCCAGAATCAATTCGGAGGTACGGTCGGTGGCCCGATCCGCAAGAACAAGATGTTCTGGTTTGCCGACTACCAGGGAACACGGCAGATTTTGGGGCAGACACAGAGCTACCCCGTGCCTTCCGATGCCAACCGCACTGGAGACCTCTCGGACCAGGCAGTCACCGTCGATAATCCAAATAGTGGATTTGGCAGCGAAACAGTAGCCGGCGCCGGCTGGGCAAACACTCTCTCCCAGACCGTGGGCTACCCCGTATCGCAGGGCGAGCCATACTACACCCCCGGCTGCACAGACACCGCAACCTGCGTTTTCCCAAATGCCGTCATCCCTAAGAGTGCTTGGTCACCAGTTGCCGTGAACTCGCTGAAGTTCGTCCCGTCAGCCAACGGAGTTGTCAACGGTGGACCTGGCTTCTCAACCGCTGCTTTCAACGGGACCTTGACCGACAATAAGGGAAGTGGCCGGATAGACATTCCTACGCGATTCGGCGCTGTGTTCGGCTATTACTTCTTTGACCAATTCAATACTGTGAATCCGTATACCCAGGGAGTTGTGGTCCCGGGCTTTGCCGCAACCAATAAGGGTAGAACCCAAATGATCAATTTGGGGTTGACCACCACGTTTAACGCGTCCACCGTCAACGATGTTCGTCTCGCCTACTTGCGCGATGTAAACCTGACAGGCCAACCCACTGCCGGACAAGGTTTGGGCGTTACCCTGGCCTCGCAGGGGTTTGTTACGCCGTGGGGCCCCGACGGCGGTATCTCTCCCCAGAACCCTGCGTACGAGGGTGTGTCGAGTTTCGGGTTCAATAACTTCACCACTGGCATCCCGCAGGATGCATTGAGGCAGTACAACAACACCTTTCAGATCATCGATAACGTCACCAAGATTTTTGGAACGCACACTCTGCAATTTGGCGCCAACCTCCACTACAACCAGATCAACGAGCGCAACTACGACTGCTACAACGGGTGCTTCGGTTTCAACGGTACAGAAACCGGCTTCGACTTTGCCGATTTCCTGATCGGGGCGCCAAACAGCTTTGTTCAGGCCAGCCAACAACTCCTCGACTCGCGCAGCAAATACTACGGGTTTTATGCTCAGGATAGCTGGCGTGCGACCCGCAATCTCACCCTCAATTACGGACTCCGTTGGGAAGTAGCTTCACCTTGGTACGACACGCAGAACAAGCTCGAAACCGTTGTCCCCGGAGAGCAATCGCTAGCGTTTCCCGGTGCTCCCGTGGGTCTGGTTGTCCCTGGAGATCCAGGCATTCCACGTACTCTGGGGCCGACCAAGTACACCAACTTCGCTCCTAGGATCGGCTTCGCTTACGCGCCAGAAGCGACTGACGGTTTTCTTGGCAAGCTACTGGGCGGCGCCGGCAAGACCAGCATACGTGCCGGTTACGGCATCTTCTACAGTTCTATCGAGGATGCAACCGGATTCGTCGAAGTGGGCGACGCTCCTTACGGCAATTACTATTCCGTCTCATCGACGGAGCTCGCGACCCCTTTTGTTGATCGGGCGTCGGGGGTCGGGGCTGGACAGAAGTTCCCATTCGTCTTTCCTCCGACGAATGTGTCTCCCAAGAATCCCGATACAACCTTTAATTGGGCGGGTGCGACACCCATCGGCGGATCTGACTACTACTACTACAAAAACAAGATGCCCTATGTTCAGGAATGGGAACTGTCGTTCCAGCGGCAATTGGGAACCGCCACCGTGCTCAGCGTGAACTACGTCGGCACGGTGGGGCGGAAACTGCTGACCTTTGTGGAGTCGAATCCAGGGGACCAGGCACTTTGCCTCCGGTTGAGTGACCCAGCCAATGTAGCGCCTGGCACAACCCTTTGCGGCCCCACTGGCGAAGACACGATTTACACCACCGCCGACGGACAGACGATAAGCGGAACCAGGCCGACCTTCGGAATCAACTTTAATAGCAATCCCTACATGAAGACCGCGGCCAGCTCCAGTTTTAATTCGCTACAGGCGACCCTGGAGCACACGGAAAAGTATCTCAACTTCCTCATTGGGTACACCTTTGAGAAGTCGCTGGACAACGGTTCCGATTCCTTTAACGCCACCAATCCGTTCAACCCAGGCCAAACTCGCGCGTTGTCGAGTTTTAACGTCCCGCATACCCTGGTTGCCAGCTACACGGTCCAGTTGCCTTTTGATCACTTTATTGGCGGAGGCGATCTGGCGAAGCGGTTCACCGCGGGCTGGGAACTTTCCGGCGTATCGACCTTTGCCAAAGGTGAGCCGGTCACTCTCGATGAGAATGACGACAATTCATTGCTTGGCGCCTTTAGCGCAAACGTAGATGTGCCAGACTACGCCAACAATGGCAGCCGCCTTTATGTGAACAAGAATCCGCGCAAGGGGCTGGCGTATTTCAACCCCGATTACTTTACTAAGGAGCCAGTCGGGCAGGTAGGAAACGCGATGCGGCGCTACTTCTCGGGCCCGGGCCTCGACAACTACGATATGGCCCTGCTCAAGAGCACCACCATCACCGAGACCACCAAACTGCAATTCCGGGCAGAAGCATTCAACGTCTTCAACCATGCGCAGTTTAAGAATCCGAACGGGACGGTCAACAATACCGGCCAGGGCGGATTCGGATACGTGACCGCGGCGAATGATCCTCGCATTATGCAGGTAGCGCTGAAATTCTTGTTCTAGGCGAGCGAAGAGGACCAGTGACGAAGATGGGTTGGCGGCGGGGCATCTTCGTTCTGGTCGTCTTAGTGGGGTGGGGCTCGTCGGCTAAGCTAAAGGCGCAGCCGCCGGGTGCCGCAATCTTCGCGTCCAACTGCGCCACGTGTCACGGCGCAGACGGCCGTGGCGGAGAGCATGCGCCGAACATCGCCACTGCCCCTCAGGTACAACACCTCATGGATCGCGAGCTGGCCGGCATCATTCGCTATGGAATCGCCGGTGCAGGTATGCCGGCCTTCTCCTCGCTGAAACAACAGGAAATAGCCGAGGTGGTCAGCTACTTGAGGGTCCTGCAGGGCAGAGGCGATATTGTGAAACTCCCGGGAGATCCCAAACAAGGGCAAGCTCTCTTCTTCGGCAAGGCGCGATGCTCCGATTGCCACATGGTCAACGGCAAAGGAGGATTTATCGGCAGCGATCTCACCTATTACGGCGCCGAGGCAAAGCCCGATCAAATGCGCGCCATCATCCTCGATCCTGACAAGAATCTTCCGCCTGAGAAAAAAGCCACTACCGTGGTGACAACCTCAGGACAAAAAATCACCGGCATGCTCAGGACCAACAATAATTTCTCCCTCGCCCTGCAAACCCTGGACGGTTCGTTTCATTTCCTTCCAAAATCAGAGCTCACCCAGGTAGAGCTCGGTGCTCACTCCCTGATGCCCGCCGCGACCTTAAATAGCAAGGAAGTGGACGACCTGGTCAGCTATCTCCTCCGTACCGGGGACGAAAGCGCCAAGCGCACCCCAGCCCACTCCTCGAAGTCTGACGACAATGACGATTAAAAACCTCCTCGCCCTTCTGGCCCTGGCGACGTTAGCTGGTCTGCAAGGAAGCATTTTCGTTCACGGACAAAGCGACAAATCCAACTCTGCGCTTGAGGCCTCCACTCCGGCGTTTTGGAAGCTATTCGACCACCAGGCGCAACTGACGAAGGTGGCCTCCGGTTTCGGCTTCACGGAAGGTCCGGTCTGGGATCCGGCCGGCTATCTCTGGGTCAGCGACGAAACGCTCAACAAGATTTTCAAGGTGGACACCAGCACAGGTCAAAAGCGAGAGGTCATCTCTCTCGGCGATCCCGACGGCAACACCTATGACAAGCAGCATCGGCTCCTGGACTGCGCAAGCGTTCTGCGAGCCATCATCCGCCTCTCCCCCGACGGCTCCCAATACGAAACAGTCGTAGACCGCTATCAAGGGAAACGATTGAACAGCCCCAACGACGTCGTGCTCGGCCCGGATGGAGCGATCTACTTTACCGATCCAACCTCTGACCTGCCCAAGGATCAAAAGCAGGAAATTCCCTTTAAAGGCGTCTATCGCATCGGGTCCAAGAACCAGGTTGAGCTGCTGACCAAGGATCTAGATGAGCCCAACGGGCTCGCCTTCTCCCCTCAGGGCACAAAATTCTACGTAGACGACTCGAAGCAGAGGAACATCCGCGTGTACGACTTTCGCGACGGCAAACTCAGCAACGGCCGCATCTTCGGCGTGGAGCCTGGCGGCCCCAAACAGGGCGTGCCCGATGGAATGAAAGTCGATCGCCAGGGAAATCTGTATGTCACCGGCCCTCGTGGAATATGGGTTTGGGACGCGGCTGGTCATCACCTGGGAACGATTGTCGTGCCCGAGCAGCCTGCCAATCTTGCCTGGGGAGACCCGGATTACTCCACCCTCTACATCACTGCGACCACGTCGGTGTACAAGATTCCGACGCGGGCGCATGGCTTTATCCCGTACCTGTAAGAGGACCACAAGAGGAACAATGATTTTTAGATTCCCTCGCCTCCTGGTGTTTGCATTGGTCTCTGCGGTACAGCTCTCAGCCCAGACCGGTGGCTTCAAGGCCATTCAGCCGCCGGGCGCGGATACGGCCTATAGCGCCGGCATTCTGGCGAATGGAACGCTCTACGTATCCGGCCAGGGCAGCTCTGCCAAAGACTTTACCAGTCAGGCCGCCGAAGCCATGCACAAGGTGCAGGCCGTGCTACGCGGCGCCGGGATGGACTTTGAGAATGTCGTTTGGATGAATGTCTATCTCACCGATGCCAACGACCAGGCAGTACTCGATGATGTGTATTGGAAAATGATTGGGTCCAGTCCACCGGCACGAACAGTATTGACCGTCGCCGCTCTACCCCACGGAGAAAAGATCGAGATCAACTGCATTGCGGTTGCGGATGCCGGAGAACGCAAAGCAATCTGGCCTGCAGGCTGGCCGCGAGGACCGCGTGTCGACCCCCCTGCCATTCAAGCCGGGGAAATGCTCTATCTGTCGGCGCAAGGAGGACAAAATCCGCTGAGTGGAAAAGCGAGTCCCGATTTTTCGACGGAAACCAAGCAAGCCCTCGACAACGTCAGCACCATCCTGAACGCCGCGCAAATGAGCATGAAGAACGTTGTGTGGGTAAACCCCTACATGAGCGTCGGCGGCCAATACGACGTCATGGGCAAGGTCTACGCCAGCTACTTCGAGTTTGGCAACACACCGGGCCGCGGGACCATTCAAGTCATGGGCCTGCCTAAAGGAGAGCACATCGTCTTCAGTTGTATCGCCGGATCAGACCTCAGCAAACGCAAGGCCGTGCGCCCGCGAAACATGCCGCCCAGCAAGACCGCGAGCCCTGGGATCCTCTATGGCGACACCTTGTATCTTTCCGCGAAGGATGGCTTCATCCCCGACCAGGGAATGGTGACACCGCTCTTCGATCTGCAACTGCGGCAGTCCATGCGCAACCTTCTGGACGGACTACAGGAGGTTGACATGGATTTCTCCAATGTCGTTTTCAGCACGGTTTACCTGCGGCAAATAAAGGATAGTAACCAGATGAACGAGCTGTACAACAAGTTCTTCAAGCCCCCATATCCGGCGAGATCGGTCCTGCAGCAAAACCTCGAGTTCGGCGAAGAAGCTGCCGAGCAGATATCTTTCATCGCCGTGAGACGTCAACCGGCGGGGACCACCGAGGCCTCACGATGAAACGCAGATCGTTCGTTAAATGGGCTGCTGCCTTCCCCCTGCTGGCGCAGGTTGGATGGGAGTCCGCCCTGGGAACCGGATGGGCAGAAGTCGCGCGCAATTCGACGGACAACATCTACACCCGGCTCGGTGTGAAGCCCCTGATCAATGGCCGTGGAACCTGGACCTATCTCAGCGCCAGCCTCGAGTTGCCTGAGGTGAGAACCGCTCAAGTGGAGGCCGCGCAGCACTTCGTAAACATCTTCGAGCTCCAGCAGGCCGCCGGACGGCGTCTGGCCGAGCTCACCGGCGCAGAGTCTGGCATGATCACCTCCGGCGCAGCCGGCGCTATGGCGGTAGCGACCGCGGGATGCATCGCCGGAACCGACCCGGATAAAGTCTGGCAACTCCCAGACACGGATGGACTCAAAAATGAAGTGGTCATGGTCGGCGGCAGGAGCGTGTTCGACAGCGCCATCCGTCTGGCCGGTGGCAAACTCGTTCTGGCCCATTCTGCCGATCAAATTCCCAACGCGATCACCAGCAACACGGTGATGATTTACACCACCTCCGAGCCCGAGCAACTGGCGAAAGAAATTGCGATTGCCAAGGCTCATCGCGTGCCCATCTTCATGGACGCCGCCGACGGCATACCTCCCGTCAACAAGCTGCAGCTGTTTAACAAAATGGGCTGCGACCTCTACACCTTCAGCGGAGGCAAAGGATTGTGCGGGCCACAATCGAGCGGCCTCCTGCTGGGGCGCAAGGATCTCATCGAGGCAGCTCTCGCCAACAGCAATCCGTGGGAGGGCGCGGTATGCCGTCCCATGAAGGTAGGCAAGGAAGAGATCATGGGCTGCCTCGCAGCAGTCGAGACATGGCTCAAAATGGATGTGTCCAAACTCAATCGGGAATGGGGAGCCCGTGTTCAACGCATCGCCACCCTGGTGAGCACCGTCCCCGGCGTGGAAGCAAAAGTCTACACGCCGGAAGAAAACCAATACCCCACGCTCATGATTTCCTGGGACCAGAAAGCCTGGCGCTACTCGACCGCCGACTGCGCAAAACAACTACTCGAGGGCACTCCTTCGATCGCCGTGCTCACCGACGACAATCCGAGCGATGTGCTGTCGCGCAAGCAAACCCCTGGTAAGACCCCGAGAAGGGAAGACAAGCTGCAAATCGTTTCCATGACGTTGCGGCCGGGTGAGGAAATCATCATCGGCCAACGCCTGCGGCAACTGCTCACGCAAGCCCGCCGGCAGGGAAGCCAGTCATGAAGACTGCCGCGGCAGGTATTCTCTCGCTCGCGTTGGCGGCATCCGCAGCCAACGCCGAGCCTTCGACCTGCAAGATCCAGCCCGTTGTCTATGAGGGATGGCAGGCGCAACAGGTCTCGAACGACTGGGTACAGCTGACTTTCGTCCCCCAATTAGGCGGCCGGCTCATGCAGGTTACCTTCAACGGACATCCCTACCTGTTCGTGAACCCGGTCTACAAAGGAAAATACATTTCCCCCGCCGAAGCCGCAGGCCGCTGGATTAACTATGGCGGTGACAAAATCTGGCCATTGCCGGAAGGGGATGACGACGAGCAGCACTGGCAGGGCGCCTCCACTCCGCTGGACGACAGTGCCTACACTTTCTCTGTGCTCTCGCAAGGTCCGAAATGTACGGTCCGGCTGGAGGGCCCACCTGATCCGCCCACCGGCCTGCAATACACCAGGGAAATCGGCATCGGCAGCGATTCGCCGCAGATATTCTTCCACGCGATCACTAAGAACTTCACCGGTCATTCCGTCACCTGGTCGGTACAGTCGGTTTCGCAATACAACCTCTCCGATGCGAACGACCGCACCCAATACAACCACGACTTCTGGGCGATCACGCCCATGAATCCGCACTCCGCATATTTGCTCGGCTACCACGTCCGTGACGGGCTGGCGAACGACCCGTCGTACAAAGTGAAAGACGGGTTGTTCCGGCTGAATTGGAAATACCTCGAGAACGAAGTCTGGCTCGACTCGACCGCCGGATGGGTCGCTCTCATCGATGGCGCAACGAAATATGCCATGGTCGAGAAGACCAAAAATATCGCCGGCGGCGACTATCCCAGTAAGGCAACGACCATCTTCTACAAAAACGGCCCTACGGTGGAAATGGACGAGAAGGGCATGCCCCACCTTCGGATCCTCCAGCATTGAGAAGACGCCGTATTACATGGAAGCCGAGCTCAACAGCCCCATGGCCGTTCTTGGGCCGGGCGAAACCTATGCTTTCGATACAACATGGTTGCCGTCGCGCCTGAGTGGCGACCTCACCACGGTGACCGACGCGGGCCTGGTGGCCCAACCGCTCGCCGCCCGCCGCAACGGAGATAAGATCGAGCTCTCCGGCAGCTTCGGAGTTTTCTTTCCCGGCGAACTCAAGGCTTTCCTCTACGATGAAGGAGGGCTGGGAACAAACCAGGTGACGCTCGAGGCTGTTCACCCGCAGGAGCCCGTTACGCTTCACCAGGAAATTGCGGCGCCGAAGAAGATAGCCCGGGTTTCTATTCACCTCATCGACAGCAGTGGTCTCGATCGCGGGGCCCTGGGAGAGGTATTCGTTACCATCAAGGATGAGGTTCACTGAGCGCATGAAGCTTGCTCGACTGTGCGTGATCGTTCTTTGCGCCTATACCTGTGCCTCGGCGCAGATCAAAGACAATTGGCCGTCTTACAACGGTGACTACACGGGCAGGCGCTTCAGCGGTCTTACCCAGATCACTCCGCAAAACGTCGAGCGCCTTCAGGCGCAGTGGGTCTTTCATACCAAAACCCCCGGCGTCCTCGAAGCGACGCCGGTCGTGGTGGACGGCATCATGTACTTCACCGGCTCCAACGACGCCTTCGCGCTGAACGCGCAGTCGGGAGAAGTGCTCTGGCACTATGCGCGGCCCATTTCGAGCGGGCTCATCGATGATGCCTCAGGCCACATCAATCGAGGCGTGGCCCTGTCTGGTACTCGCCTCTACATGGAAACAGACAATGCTCACCTGCTTTGCCTGGATAGCCGCTCGGGCAATCTGATCTGGGATGTCGCCTATGCGGATTGGAACAAGAACTACGGCGCCACCGGTGCGCCCCTCATCCTCAAGGACAAAGTATTAGTGGCGACCTCTGGTGGAGACGACGGAGTACGAGGATTTCTCGCTGCCTTCGACGCCACGACCGGAAAACTAGCCTGGCGCCTGTGGACCATTCCGGCCCCCGGAGAACCCGGCTCGTCCAGCTGGCCGGGCGATAGCTATCTCCATGGCGGCGGGACAGCCTGGATGCCGGGCACATACGATCCGGAATTGAATACGCTCTACTGGGGCACTGGAAATGCGTCTCCGGACTACGACGGAACCGTTCGACCCGGCGACGATCTGTATACGTCCTGCCTGCTCGCCATCGATCCTGACACGGGCAAACTGAAGTGGCACTTCCAGTTCACTCCGCATGATCTCTATGACTACGACGCCGTGGAAACGCCGGTCCTGGTAGACCAGGGGTCTCAGAAACTGATCGTAGAGGCCAACCGTAACGGTTACGTTTACGTGCTCGATCGCGCCACCGGAAAATTCCTCTCGGCCACGCAGTTCGTAAAGCAATTGACCTGGGCCAAGGGAGTCGATGCAAATGGCCGCCCAATAACGACTGATCTGCAGCCAAACGCGGACGGCACTTTAATTTGTCCCGGAGTGGAAGGCGCGACCAACTGGTACTCACCGTCCTATAACGAGACCACCCACCTTTTCTATTTTTCGTCCCTGGAGAGTTGCTCAGTTTATTTCCGCAAGCCGGCTGGTTTCGAAGAGGGTAAGGAATACTACTCAACCGGCACCAAGCGCGATCAGACCCAAAAGAGCTCGCAGGTGTTGTTGGCCTTTGATCCTCAGACAAGACGTTTGCCTGGCGCTATCCGCAAGCGGGTGATACTCATGGCTGGGGTGGAGTCATGAGCACGGTGACCGGCGTAGTATTTTTCGCCGACAATCAAGGCTTCTTCGAAGCCGCGGACGCAACCACAGGAAAGTCCTTGTGGCATTTCAACACCGGCCAAAGCCTGCACGCTTCGCCGATGACCTACGCAGTGGGCGGCACCCAGTACGTAGCCATAGCCTCCGGAAGCGACCTGTTCAGCTTCGCGTTGTCCCGATAGAGAAAACTGCGGATCCCTCGGCTACGCTCGAGAGCCTGTGACTTTTTATCGATGGAAAGGCCTCGTGCCCCACAACCCCCTTGTCCCTTGGCAACGGCCCTCTCCCTGCAACCACCCTCTCCTATTTGTCATCCCGACCGTACCCAGATTTCCTACTTCACAGCTCTTGCCAGCCCCAGCTGGAAGCGCCGCCCTCCCCATCGTCATCCTGAGCGAAGCGCCTCGCAGATCTATCGCATAAATGAAGCCTCTATAGCGCGAAGTCGAAGGACCCCGGCGATGCTCGTTCGTAGATGCTGTCCAGAGCTTTTTGACTACCCAGCCGAGAACTCGATTTTCCCCCGCGATACGCAATTGAAGCCTATGGAATCATCTTCTCTGCCCGATAATCATCTTCTATCACCATGTCGTCGGAAAGCTCCGAACAACATCTGCCGATGGTCATCGCCGGGGTCCTTCGACCTCGCGTTATAGAGCCCTCCGTTATGGGATAGACCTGCGAGGCGCTTCGCTCAGGATGACGGTTTTTGTGGAGGGGTTGAAAACATCCGGTTGGGTGCGCAAAAGCACGGAAATCGAAAAAGTCACGGGCTCCGAGCGCAGCGGAGGGATCTGCAGTTTTCTTTCGGCGCCCTAACACTGCGTAGGAAAAACCGATGGGTGCCCCACCCGCGGTCTCGCTTTTGAGACCTGGGATCCCCGCAACCAATCTTGAATGGGAAACCCGATTCTCTCGCTTCCCATCCCGAGCGACTCCCGCTCAGGCCAATTCCAACTCAATCTTCCGCGCATCCGGTTCCATCTTGCCAATCCGGAAGCTGCGAATCTGCCCAGCGCCAATAGCCTCAGGCTTAGCAGCGCCACTGCTAACCCCGCCCTTCCAACGCGCCTGCAACATCGAGCTTAACGACGACAAATCCACTTTCCCCGCAGCCGCCGGCGTTTCCGCAACCTCGCCAGGCGCCTTGACTGAGCACACACCCTCGATACCCTCGCCTAACTCCACTCGAGCCAGCCCCTGGGCAACCTCAAGAATCCGTCCCGTGACCACGCTACCCACCGGGTGCTCCGCAAGATACTCATCCACGGTCACCGAAGTACGTTGCTTCATACTCAAACGCAACTGACGCTTCGCCTTATCCACCTCAAGCACCTGGGCCTTCACCACCTGGCCCAACCGCAGCACATCCTGCGGATGCTGAAGATGCTTCTCAGCCGTAATCTCGCTGACGTGCACCATCCCCTCGACCCCCTCCGCGAGCTGCACGAAGGCGCCAAATTTAGTGAAGCTGGTAATCGGTCCTTCGATCGCAGACCCCGCCGGAAATTTCTGCTCCACCTCAGCCCAGGGATCGCCCAATGTCTGTTTCAATCCCAGGGACAGCCGGCGTTCGCCCACGTTCACGCCGAGCACCACCACTTCCACCGTGTCGCCGGCCTTGAGCACATCGCTCGCCTTCCTCACCTTCTTGGCCCACGACATCTCCGACAAGTGGATCAAGCCCTCAACTCCAGGCTCTATTTCGACGAAACCTCCAAAATCAGCCACCCGCGTCACCACGCCGTTCACCCGATCACCGGCCTTCAGTCTGCCCGCGATCCCATCCCACGGGTGTGGCAAAAGCTGCTTCATGCCCACCGAGATGCGCTGTTTCTCAGCATCCACCTTGAGCACTTGCGCTTCAATCTGCTGCCCTACGGAAAGCACATCCTCCGCTTTGCTGACGCGGCTCCAGGAAATATCGCCAATGTGCAGCAACGCATCCACGCCGCCGATATTCACGAACGCTCCATAGCCGGTAAGACTACGCACTTCGCCCTGTACTATGTCGCCTTCCTTCAGCTCACCGTACCGTCGCTGTTTCGTGGAGCGGTCTTCTTCTTCCGTGAGCACACGGCGATCAACCACTACATCTTCTTCCGCCGCGTCCAGCTTGATAATGCGGCAGCGAATCTGCTGTCCCACGAGTTTTTCCAACTCGGCGGCATCGCGTACTCCACTGCGTGAGGCTGGCATAAAAGCCCGCACCCCCACGTCCACGGTCAATCCGCCTTTGACCAAGCCCGTCACCGTGCCGGCAATCGGCGTCTTATCGGCGAACGCCTGCTCCAACGCGGACCAGTCCTTCGGCTGCTCCACCCTGAAGCGCGAAAGCTCGTAGTAGCCTTCCTCATTGCGCCCCTTTACGGCTACCAGGAGCTTGTCGCCGGGTTTCACACTTTCGTTGGCGCTTTGGAAAGGAGCCAGCGGCAGAACCCCTTCCGTCTTATAGCCGATGTCGAGGTAGACCGAGTCAGCGGAAACCGCAATGACGGTGCTTTCGATCTGTCTGCCGCCCGCCTCTGCCTGGCGCGCATGGCTCTGCTCATATTCCTGGAAGATGGCGTCGAACGATTCGTTGCTTTCCAATTCCGTGTTGTCGGGGTTATTGCTGGTGGGCATGGGTATCCAAGCTGATTTCGCTCAGGATACCACTTCATCCTCTTCCCGCTCCCGCGGCACGATCATCAGGTGCTTGAGTGCAATGCCCCGCAGCAGGCTCACATTTTGCGGTTTACCCGCGCGCTCCGTGGTTAGCAAGCGATGCAAATCGTCGATCCCGCCCACCGGTTGGGTCGCAAAACCTACAATCACGTCGCCCTCTTCCACACCCGCGACCGCCGCGGCGCCGCCCGGGGCGATGGCCGTAGCCATCACACCCGTCGGCATTGGCAGCTTGTATTCATAAGCGAGGCGTCGGGGAATCGGCACATTCTGCGCCCCTATCCCGATCGAGCTCCGGCGCACCCGCCCGTGCTGCAGAATTTGCGCCACTACATACTTGGCCGTATCGATCCCCACCGCGAATGACAGGCCCTGGGCGCCAAGAATCGTTGCCGTGTTCACGCCGATCACACTGCCGGACGAATCCAGCAGGGGCCCGCCGGAATTGCCCGGATTGAGCGGCGCATCCGTCTGGATAATCTCCTCCATCATCCGCCCTGAACCCGCGCGCATGCTTCGGCCGAGGGCGCTCACCACGCCAGCCGTCACCGAAAACTGAAAGCCGAACGGATTGCCTACGGCGATCGCGATCTGACCAATCTTCAACCGCTTGGAACTGCCCAGGGAGGCCGGAGAGAAGAGAGGATGCTCGGTTCTCAGCACAGCAATATCCGTGTCCCTATCCTCTCCAATCAGGACCGCGCCGCTTCTGCTCCCATCGGTAAACGTGAGCGAAATCTTCGAGGAACGGTGGACCACATGGCTATTCGTGAGGACCAGGCCATCGGGAGTAAAAACGAAACCAGAGCCAGAACCCTCCTGCCCCGCGCGATTCGCTCGGCGCGCGCTCTGCACGTCAATCTTTACCAGCGATCCGCTCACTCGTTCGACCGCTTGCGTCACCGCCCGGGAATAATTGTCCAACAGATCCGAGTCGTCCACCCGGCCCGAAATCGCACCGGCGTCCACAGAGCGTACTGCTATGTCTTCCATTCTTTTCCCCTTAAATTGCAACCAGACCACGTGTCATGCCAATTGTCACCGCTTCTGTACGCGTTCGAGCGCCGAGCTTGGCCAGAACGGAACTCACATGAAACTTCGCCGTATGCTCGGAAATGTTAAGCATTGCAGCCAGTTGTTTGTTTCGAAAGCCTCGCGCCATCAACCGCAAGACTTCCAATTCACGCGCTGTCAGGTCTTCCGCAATCCGCATTCTCTCCGTCGGCCCCGCGGACGCCCGCGGCACAGTCACTGCAAAGCCGGCCACGGTGGCCGCGATGGCGGCCACTACCTGCTGAGTCGTCGCCGCCATCGGCAGCACGGAATATATCTTCAGGCGCGCTGCGCTGCGCACCATGGCCGTATTTGCTTGCGCCGCCAGCAACACCGTTGGGACATCGGAAAACACCTCCTCCAGGGCCCTTCGCTGGGACAGCCCAGCCAGGAAACCTTCCCCAGCCGCAATCACAATCACGTCAGGATGGTCACTCTGCACCCGAAACACCAGGGTCGAGGGGAGTGCGACCGCCAGCAACTGCAATTCGCGCGCTGCACGAAGTGATAGAAACCGGCCTGCGTGGAGCATGGAGTCCACGACCGGCAACACCACAAAGGGTGTTGCCGCCGCATTGTGATCCTCAGCCACGATCCGCCAGAATTACCTTCAGATCCGTTTTTACCCCGCCGCGCACCACCCCGATCACCACCGGATCTCCAACTTTCAGATTGGACAACCGATGCTGAACCTCATGCACGTTGTGCACCGCGTGGCCGTCGACGGAGAGCAGCAGATCGCCCACCAGGATTCCACCCGAAGCCGCCGGCGCGTTGGGTTCGACGTGCAGCACCAACAAGGCTTCGACGACTCCTTCACCGAAGAGTGCGCGCTGAGCTTCGGGCACGGGCACGGCTTGCATGGCCGCGCCAAGAAAGGGCCGGGGCACATGGCCGCGTTCGAGAATGGCATCGACCACACGATCGATGGTCGCCGCCGGCACAGTGATCACCGCATTCCGCGCCAGCGCTGAGCTGTTGATGCCCAGCACCTGGCGGGCTTCGTTTACCAGGGCACTCCCGGATTGACCTACGTAAAGCTGCAGATCCGGACGAATGAGTCGATCCATCTGTCCGCCCCGCCACGTACGCCACGCGCTGCCGAGCCGCGCGACGATTCCCGCGCTGGCGGAGATATCGCCCAGCGAAGAACGGCCAACGGCAAGCACCAGCTCACCTACGCGGACAGACTGGGCAGTGGTAGCGGGCTTGGTAGCGCCTGATTCGATGCGGAGCACGGCAAGATCCGTTCCCGCGTCCGCCCCGGCCAGCGTGGCAGCAAATGGTTCACCACGGTGGGCCACCTGTAGCGAGTCACTGCGGCGGAGTCCGTGACGCACCGTCACCACAACTCCGGGACGCCAAACCACCCCGCTCGAGGTAGAACGGCCCCCTCCATGCACCGTTACGATGCTGTCCTGAACCGCTTCAATTGTTTCGTTGATTGACTTGGAGAGCCCACTCCAAACCCCTGCGCTCTGTACTGCTGTTTCCATCATCTTCTCCCATTAGGACAAGATGATCAGAACACCTCATTGGGCTCTGCACATCACCCGGATGACTAGGTCGCTGACACCAACCAGCCCTAGTCCTTCTGATGGAAAATCGCGTTGTTGATGTCCGGCCAGATTTCCTTGAAGACGAAAACGCCGCCATCGATAGCCAGGTAAGTGATCCAACGCTGATATGTCTTGGTGAACGTCCGTTCCTGGCTTGGGTAGTAGAGATTGGATGTGCCGGAAGCAGCGCCGGCACCCACGATCTCACTATAGTTGATTGCTCGATGGCCTGAATCTGTACGTGTGATCGCTACCCGCGAGAACGCATACCCTATCCGTTTGCCAAAAGGACCCTTACCCAGCGTGTAGTACCGCGTGTCTTGATGTAAAGCCGCGGGGATGATGAATTCGACCCATGTGTTTTCGTTGATCGTATCGGCGAGCGTATGCCAGTAGTACCTGCCATATCCCTTGGCGCCTTGACCAAATTCACGGTAGGAGTTGGTCGCCATCGCAACCCCTGCCTGGGCCCCCACGAAGATGAACGAAGAATAATCCACGCTGTCGAGCATGGCGGTCTTGAACTTTTCTTTCACGCTCTGCGGTGGCAGGTGCTCATCCGCGCTTACGGCTCGAAAGTTGGGAACAATGTAGAGAATCCGCTTGGTCTGCCTTCCCTGGGCAAGCGGGTCCGCCGGAGGAGTGGTCTTCGCTGCGGGCGCGGACCCTTCCTGAGCCTGCTGCTCCACCTCCAACGCGGGATCGTCAGGCAGAGCCGGATCCGGCGAGGACGCGAGGCCAATCGACGTCAGACCAGCCACCGTCACGGATGGGTTCAGCCCCTGAGTCTCAATCGTTAAAGAGAGGTTTTCATCTGCGCTTGCTCTCGCCGCTGGACCACAGATGCCTCCCAACAGAAGAGGAATAACAAGCAAAGAGGATCTCATGACAGCCCTTTGATTCCGGAAATGTGCGTTTGGGTGCAATCTGCTCGTATCTTGTAGGATATACGTCCGTTGGGCCAGGAGCGGGTACCTGATCTGCGACGCACTACCGGGCGAAAATTAATTGCGCTCACGTACGATGACGTTTTGCATAGATGAAGTTCTCATATTTTGACGTGTGAATCGAAGCAGAAGTGTGCAGCCGCCCAAAAAAGTTCCTCGGAAGCAACTAATGCCGGTACAACCTTTAGGGTACAAGATATTTTTTCAGCGCGGCCAGGCCTTCTTCGATGGCCCGGGGATCGATGGCATAACCGAAGCGGACATGTCCCTCGCCCTGGCCCCCGAAGACCACCCCCGGAACAGTGGCAACGTGCGCCTTGGTGAGCAGCACCCGGGACGCATTGCGGCTATCTTTGCTGATCTTGGTCACCCGGGGAAAAGCATAAAAGGCTCCCTGCGGTATCTCGCAGGGAAGGCCCACGTCGTTCAGTCCGTTTACCAGCAGATCGCGTCTCTGCCGGTACTGCTCGCGCCGCGCATCAATCTCGCTGCGAGGAATACGCAGGGCCTCGAGTGCCGCCCACTGCGTCATGGTGGAAACTCCGTTGACGGAATACAGCGCCAGCTTCCGCAAGCCGGTCATAAAGGGTTCGCCGGCGACCGCGTAACCCACCCGCCATCCGGTCATTCCGTAGCTTTTTGAAAAGGTATAGGCCGAAATCGTACGTGCCGCCATTCCCGGCAATGACGCAATCGAAAAATGCTCTCCCTCGTAAACCAGGTCCTCGTAAGCCTCGTCCGCAATCACAATCAGGTCATGTTTCTGGGCGAACGCCGCTACTTCTTCTGCTTCCGCGCGAGAGAAGACCGTGCCTGTGGGATTTTGCGGCGTGTTGTAGTAGATAGCGCGCGTGTGCGGAGTGGTGAAATCCTCGAGCGTCCGGGTCAGGCCCGCGCTGCGCGCCGTCGCTGTGGGCACCAGCAGAGCCCGCGCCTGGCAACCCGTGATCATCTCCCGGATAGGTGTCCAATAAGGAGAGAAAAGCAGAACATCGTCGCCCGGATCAAGCACCGCCTGAAACGCCACATAGAGCGCATGGGCTCCTCCGGCGGTCACGAGCACGTTCTCCATGGAAACGTCGAGGCCGTTGCGTTCCTTCAGTTTCGCGGCGATCGCCTGGCGCAGAGGCTCTATGCCGGAAGAGGGCGCATAGCGGGTCTTGTTCTCGACTGCCGCGCTCACCAACGCAAATTTCACCGCACTCGGCGTTTCGAAAAAAGGCTCACCGCCATGGAAGGCATGCACCTTCTGGCCTGCAGCCCGCATTTCCATCACTTTGTTCCGCACCTGGACAATATCGGAAAAACCTACCTCATCCAGTCGCTTGGCCAAACGCATCGCGCCAGCCGCCATAATTGCCCTCTCTCCGCAGCATTGCTAACTTTAGGCATGAAGTCCCGGTATCTCTACCTTGCGGCGTTCCTTGCCTTCCTGGTGGCTGCAGTGATCGAACTCCGGCCTCCACGCAACATCACTGCGGCTCTTCTCGATGCGGCCGCAGGCCTTATCTTCCTCTTTCTCGGAGCTGGTCCGAAAAGACGGGCATGAAGCTAGATCTTGAGAAAGATTTTCTTACGGTACATCCACAGCACCGGTACGAAACAGACGAGCACGAATGCGATGGCATACATCAACGACCCAAACGAAGGATCGATGATGGGGAAAAACCAGTGCTGGTAGATGTACTGTTGCAGGTTGATCGCCGTTCCGCCGTCATGCACGGTGAGGGTGCCCAGGGCCGCGGCCAAAAACTCAGAGAAAACATACGCGGTGATGGCATTGGAACCGAAGACCAGCCACGGATACGTCCAACTGCCCGTCCACTTCTTTATCTCTACCGCATAGAAACACAGAGCGAGCAGCAACAAAGTGCACCCAGCGGCGAACAGCACATACGAGCTGGTCCAGAGCTTCTTGTTGATAGGGAACCAGACGTTCCATATCTCCCCCAGCACCAGTCCGCTGATCGAAGCGCCCGAGCAAGCCAAGGACTTTCGTCGACGCGGATATAGGCCGGCGCAGCCAGATGCCGGTGAGCACACCGAAGAGTATGGTGCCCATCGCCGGAATGTTGCTGAGCAGCCCTTCCGGATCCCGCACTCCCTCATACAGCCGCCCGTACAAGAGCTTGCGGTCAAAATAAGCCACCCAATTCTGGTTGGGGTCGAGCAGGGGTACGCCGTGCGTGGGAACGCCGATACCGGGAATGGGAACCCACCGCATCAGGATCCAGTAACCCAACAACGCCACCACCGCGGTAGTGGCGGCCACCCAGGCGCGGCTGTTCCACAGATAGAGCAGGCTGGCGATAAGAAAACAGACCGCGATGCGCTGCAGCACGCCGTAGATGCGTAGCGTCCCAAGATGAAACAAGGGAAAGCCGTTCACCGCCAGGCCAAACAAGAAAAGGATTACGGCGCGCTTGATCACGTGCAGACGCAATGTAGCCTTTGACTCGCCCCGCGCCAGGCGCGCTTCGTTCGAGAAAACGATCGCAATGCCGGCGATAAACAGGAAGGATGGGAAGACCAGGTCTGTCAGGGTCCATCCGTTCCATGGGCTATGTTCCAGTTGTCGATAGCTATATTTGCCGCTGCCGCCGTTGTTCACCAGAATCATGAAAGCGATCGTGATGCCGCGCGCGACATCGAGCGACACCAACCGGCGCATGGTATTCACCAGGTTCTGGGGCGCGGTGGCAGCGCTTTTCGTAACCGAGGTTGCCATGCTGGGAAGTGTATCTGCTGCATTCCAGCAGTGTCGACTGGTAATCTCGTGCCATGCGGGGCTCTCTCATCTGGTTTGTGCTGGCAGCCGCCTGGGGCCTTGACTGCCTGCTGGCGCTCATCCGTCACAATCCCATGCAGGGCGCCCTGACCGCCTTTTTCGCCAGCTGCTTCTTAGCCGTCGGCCTGCTCTTCCGCAAACGAGAGCAATCCTACCCCCGCAGGAAATGATCGCAATCCACGTTTTGTCCTTGCTCTCGACCCATCCGCCGACTATCCCTACCAAAAGTCAATTTTGGATTTCACCTACTAAGGAGTGACCACTTCGGGACCTGTCCCAACCACCAACGACGGGTGCCCCGCATCTCGCTCGTTTTTCGCGAGATGTGGGATACCACTGGTCTAAACCCCAAATCCTTGGCTCCCAAATAAATACCGTCGGTTCCGCACACGTCAGGCAGACAACACACCCGAATAAACCGCCATACCCGCCACCGCATCCACCCCGATAGCATCCAGCGCATCAATCTCAGCCTGTTCGCGGATACCCCCAGCCACAATCAACTGCCTTGTCGTCTTCTCTTTCAACCGCTCCGCCACCTCGATAGGAAAACCCTGCATGGTCCCTTCCCGATCGATATGCGTATAGAGAAAAGCGCAGCAATAATCTTCCAACTGGGGAATCGCCTCCTCAGCCGTAAGCTCCACCTGTTCCTTCCATCCCTTGATCGCCACCCGGCCCTGTTTTGTATCGACGCCGAAGACCAGCCGCTCCAAACCAACCGCCTCAGCCAAACCGCACGCAAACCCGGTATTCACCAGGCTGGCTCCGCCGAACAGCGCCGAGCCCACGATCACCCGCCGGGCTCCTGCAGCCAATACCGCGGCAGCTTTCTCCACCGTGGAGATGCCGCCACCCACCTGGCAAGGCAACCGGCCGGCAATCCTCCTGATCAGTTCGCTATTCTCCCCCTGCCGCATCGCCGCGTCGAGGTCGATCAGTTGCACCAGCGGATACTTTTGAAACCGGCCAATCCAATACTCAAAATCGTCAAACGCCAGCTTAAGCGTCTCGCCCTTCACCAATTGGACGATCCGTCCGCCCATCAGATCGATCGACGGAATCAACATGGCAGCCTCACCGGAACCCCTTCCCGCGCCAGCTCCTGCTTGAGCGCCCGCACATCCGCGATGCCGAAATGAAAAATGCTCGCCGCCAGTGCCGCGTGTGCCTTACCCGCCTGGAACACCTGGGCAAAGTGTTCCGCCGTCCCCGCGCCGCCGGAAGCAATCACGGGAATCTCCACTGCCTCACTCACCCGCGCCGTCAGCTCACAATCAAACCCGGCGCGCGTTCCGTCGGCATCCATCGAAGTCAACAAAATCTCGCCTGCTCCGCGCGCCTCCGCTTCCCGCGCCCACTCGATCACCCCACGCCCGGTGCGGGTTCGTCCACCGCTCACAAAAACCTCCGCTTCTCCCACCGGGTCCGCGCAATCCCGGTTCCGCCGCGCATCGATAGCCACAATCACCGCCTGGGCCCCAAAACTTCTCCCAATCGCGTCAATCAGGTGGGGATCGGCAATCGCAGCCGAGTTGACACTCACCTTATCCGCACCGGCATCGAAGACCGCTGCAGCCTCATCCGCCGAGCGAATCCCCCCGCCCACGGTGAAGGGAATGAATAACTCCTTTGCCGTCCTTCGTACCGTGTCCAGTAGCGTTCCCCGGCCCTCGTGCGTAGCTGTGATGTCGAGCAAAACAATCTCATCCGCACCGGCTGCCGCATGGCGCCGGGCCAATTCCGCCGGATCTCCCGCATCGACCAGGTCCACGAACTGCACCCCCTTCACCACCCGGCCGCTGCGCACATCCAGGCAGGCGATGATCCGCTTGGTCAGCATGAAAACTCCAGAAAATTCTTCAGAATCCTCAGCCCCGCGGCGCTCGATTTTTCCGGATGAAACTGCACCCCCATCACGTTCTCGTACTCTACGGCCGCGGCAAACCTCTTGATGTAATGCGTCCCGGCCGCCACCGGATCTTCCCCTTGAGCCTGCCCGTTGTGCGAGATGGTTGTGGGCACGAAGTAGGAGTGCGTGTAATAGACAAACTCATTCTGTCCTACGCCGGCAAAAAGCCGTGTCGGCGATGAGGTGCGGGTTTCGATGTGGTCCCAACCTACGTGGGGCACCTTCTCGCTCCCTTCGGGAAAGCGCTCGCACCATCCCTTGAAATATCCCAATCCCGGCTGCTCCGGCGCTTCCCGGCTGCCGGTGAGAAGCCATTGCATGCCCACGCAAATCCCCAGAAAAGGTACCCCGCGGCCGATCGCTTCACGCACCGCAGGGGTGATCCCTGTCTCATCGAGCCGGCGGGTAGCCGCGAAGTGGCCCACTCCGGGCAGAATTACGCGGCTCGCCGCACCAACGTCTGCCGCGCGATCGGTCACCGTGACGTCCGCCTGCAGGTAGCGCAGCGCCTTGACCACTGAGGTCAAATTGCCGGCCTTGTAGTCGATGACGGTAACCGGGATCAAAGCAGTCCCTTGGTGCTGGGCAACATCTCGCCCAGTTGCTTATCTCGCGAGCAGGCAACTCGCAGCGCCCGGGCAAAGGCCTTGAACAGTGCCTCGATCTTGTGATGGTTGGAGCGGCCGTACATGGTGGCGATGTGCACATTGGCCCGCGCCCCGCGTGCAAAGCCTTCAAAAAAATCCTCCACCAGCTCGCTTTGCAGATCGCCCACCAGCCGCTTCTTCACCTTGGTCTTGACCACGCAGGACACGCGTCCGCTCAAATCGACGGCCGCGACACCCAGGGTCTCATCCATCGGCATCAGGAAATATCCCGCGCGGAGGATACCCTTCTTGTCGCCCAGCGCCTGATCGAACGCTTCGCCCAGCGCAATGCCCACGTCTTCTACCGTGTGATGCTGATCCACATCCAGATCGCCATCGCATACCAGCTCCAGGTCGAACGCTCCATGCCGCGTGAACAGCTCGAGCATGTGGTCGAAGAAGCGAATACCCGTTTTCACTTTGTAGCGCCCACTGCCTTCTACCACCAGCTTCAGCGAAATCTTCGTCTCCGTCGTTTTGCGGTCGATGGCGGCTTGCCGTTTCTTCGGCGGCACAGCTTTCTTCTTGGCCTTCATGCTTTCTCCCATCCGATCTCCTTCAACGCATCAGCCATGGCAGCCACTGCCTCTCTCATCTGCTCCCGTGTTCCGACCGTCAGGCGAACGCACCCGTCGCACCCCTGGTCTTTCGATCGGTCCCGCGTAAGGATGCCGCGGCGCTGCATCGCCTGCACGAACTCCGTGTGCCTGGGCCCGATCTTCACCAGGATGAAGTTGGCTCGGCTGGGCCAATGGGGAACGCCAAGTTTACCCAGGCTCTCCGCCATCTCCGCACGCGCCGTCTTCACTTCTCCTACATACCATTGCAGGTACGTGTCATCGTCCAGTGCTGCCGGCAAGCAGGCCAGGGCCAGCGAGTTCACGCTGTAGGGAGAGATGACCGTCCGCAGCCATTGCTGCATGCCCAACGGGTGCGGCGAGCATACCCAGCCGCAGACCCGCGAGTCCGTACGCTTTGGAAAAGGTGCGCGCCACCACCAGGTTGGGCGTCTTGCCCACCAGGTCCATCACCGTTTCGCCGCAGAAGTGGTAGTAGGCCTCATCCACCAGTACGACCGCGTGCGGAGCATGATGCAGAACCTGCAGGATCTGCTCCCGGCTGGCGACCGTGCCGGTAGGGCTGTTGGGGCTGGCGATCGCGATGAGCCTCGTTTCCGGTGTGATCGCCGCCAGCAGGGGTTGCAAAGGAAACGCAAAATCCGCCCCCGAAGCAACAGTCTTCACGATTCCATCCGTGCAGGATCCGTAGATCTCGTACATGGAGTAGGTCGGGGTAGGGAAGAGGAACTCGTCTCCGCGATCCAGATACGTCTGGCACAGAATATGGATCGCCTCATCCACCCCATTGGTCAGCAGCACCTGCTCGGGAGCGAGCCCCAGGTGCTGCGCGACTTTAGCCTCCACCTGGCCCCGCTCCGGATACTTCGCCAAATCCGACGCAGCGATTTTGCCCAGCGCTTCCAGCACGCGAGGGGAGCACGCGACGGTGTTCTCGTTAAAGTCCAGCCGCATCCCTTGCCGTCCGCTCAACGGTGGATGATAGGCGTGCATTCGCTGCACGGCGGCTCGCGGCGCGGGTGTCTGCCCATTCTCAGCCATCGATCCCCCGTGCTCGCACCGCCTCTGCGTGGCCATGCAATCCCTCCGCATTCGCCAGCGCGATGGCCGCTGGTCCCAGCTTTTGCAACCCAGCCAGCGTATATTCCTGCACCGTGATCACCTTCAAAAAGTCCATCACGCTCAGCCCTCCGCGTACCTGCGCCACGCCTCCGGTCGGCAAAGTATGGTTGGGGCCCGAGACGTAGTCGCCCATAGGCTGCGGCGAATACCGTCCAACAAATACCGAGCCTGCGTTGCGCACCCAGGCGAGATCCTCGTTGGCATCCACGGTCAGATGCTCCGGGGCCAGCCGGTTGGTAATTTCGTGGGCCTCGTCGACGGAACGCGCAACCACGGCGAGGCCATTGCGTTCGATCGCTTGCCGCGCCACGGAATTTGTCTTTATCCGCTGTCCAACCTCTTTCACCACCGCGCGGGCCAGCGGTTCATTGGTGGTGATCAGGATCGCCAGTGCCTCGGGATCGTGCTCCGCCTGGGCCACCAGGTCTGCGGCGATACCCACCGCGTCGCCATCTTCACTCGTCACGACAATCTCCGTTGGACCTGCCAGCATGTCGATGGCGCAATCGAACGCCACCATCTTTTTGGCCGCGGTCACGTACCAGTTGCCGGGACCCACAATCTTATCCACGCGACGGATACTCTCCGTGCCAAACGCGAGCGCCGCAATTGCCTGGGCCCCGCCGACGCGGTAAAACCCGCTCACGCCGAGCAATGCTGCGGCCGCCAGTGTTTCCCTGGCCGGCTTCGGCGACACCACCACAATGCGCTCCACGCCGGCCACCTGCGCCGGGATCACCGTCATCAGCAAGGTAGAGGGAAGAGGGTAACGCCCGCTCGGCACATAGCAACCGACAGCGCCCAGGGCCCGCACCTGCTGTCCGGTGGTAAGCCCAGCAGTGGTGGTGCTCCATTGCTTCGGCATTTGCCGCGCAGCAAATCGGCGGATATTGCCCGCCGCCGTCTCCATCGCCGCTTGCAGCGCCTTGGGCGTCGCTTCCCAAGCCTGTTCCATCTCACCGCGGCTTATCTCCAACGGCTGTAGCTTTGCCAAGCCGTCCAGCTTAGCCGCGTACCGCCGCAGCGCCCGATCCCCGCCTTTGCGTACATCGGCGACAATCTTCTCGACCACCGGCATCGCGCGCGCTGTATTCCGCGCCCCGCGCAACTCCAGTTCCCCCAGCATCCGCCGCGTCTCGTTGCCGCCACGGCCAATTGTCTTCACCAACCTCATGCAGACGCTCCTTGCTCCACCACGCTCGAAGAAAACAGACGATCGTTTTCCTGTATCCATCACGAAAGTCGAAGGAAATCGGACGGGCGTCCCACGTTCCACCAGAGCCGAGGAAATCCGACGGGTGCCCCACGTTCGCCTGAGCGTACGTGGGCCGAAAACGATGGGCGCAGCCCAACGATCGCATTCACTGTATCCATCACTAAATCCGAAGTTACGAACCACACCCCAAAAACAGCCTTATTCCGCAGATACCCCGATCCCACTGGCAGACACTGCGCGGCGGAATCTCCAACCTATTAACGAAACCCGGGTGCCCCACATCTCGCTCGTTTTTCGCGAGATGTGGGATGCCACAGCCCTGAACTTGAAGCGTCTCGGATCGCCCGGAATTTCGGTGTCTAACCGCACCTAAAACACAATCTTGTTCAGCGGATACTCAACAATCCCAGTAGCCCCCGCACTCTTCAGCTTCGGAATAACATCCCGCAGCACGCTCTCCTCCAGCACCGTATTCAACGCCGCCCATCCCGCATCGCTCAGCGTGGAAATCGTAGGAGAATCCAGCGCCGGCAGCATCGCCAACACCCTATCGAGGTTCTTCTTCTCCACGTTCATCATCAGCCCCACCCGGCCCTTGGCCGCGATAGCCCCATTGAGCATGAGCGAGATATTGTCGATCTTCTGCTTCTTCCACGGATCCTGATACGCGCCCCGATTGGCAATCAAATGCGTTTCGCTTTCCATCACCGTGTCGATAATCCGCAGCCGGTTGGCCCGCAGCGAACTGCCCGTCTCCGTCACTTCCACAATGGCATCGGCCAACATGGGTGGCTTCACTTCCGTCGCCCCCCAACTGAACTCCACTTTCACCGGAACATTCTTGCTCGCGAAATAATTCTTCGTCACCTCGACCAGCTCGGTAGCAATGACCTTCCCGCTCAGCTCCTCCGCCTTTTGAAACGGAGAGTCCTCAGGCACCGCGAGCACCCATCGCACCTTCGTGCGAGTCGCCTTGGAATAAGTCAGCGAAGTCACACTCACCACATCCAGTCCGCTCTCCACCACCCAATCGATGCCTGTGAGACCGGCATCGAGAACACCCTTTTCCACGTACCGCGCCATCTCCTGCGCCCGGATCAGCATGCATTCGAGCTCGCTGTCATCCACCCCTGGAAAATAAGATCGCCCGTTGGCATAAATATGCCACCCTGCATTCTCAAACAGCGCGATCGTCGCATCCTGCAGGCTCCCCTTGGGGATACCGAGCTTCAACTTACCTGCTGCCATTCCGTGCCTCCATCTTCTCCGTAGCCGGCAACGCAATCGCCCGGGTAAAGCAGCTCACCGTGCCCTCATGGCAAACCAGCCCGTCGCCTTCGACCTCTACACGAAACAGCAGCGTATCCTGGTCGCAGTCAGTGGCTGCCGACACCACGCGCAACCGGTTGCCGCTGGTTTCGCCTTTCATCCACAACTTCTGCCGCGTCCGGCTCCAAAACGTCACAAACCCTGTTTCCAGAGTCTTGGCGTAACTGATCTCGTTAAGAAACCCCACCATCAGCACCTCGCCGCTCACTGCATCCTGCACGATTGCAGGCAGCAGGCCATCCATCTTTGCAAAATCGAGTTTCATTGCTTCGGTCATCGCCCAACCTCTCCGCTTTTCATTCTTTCCGCCCAAACGCAAAAAAGCCCGCGTGCGCATCTCGCGCCGGCGGGCTTTTTCCTGATCCTGGCTTCCTGGCCGCTATCGCTGGCCGGAAACGTCCGCCGACACGCTCGTCACGTGATGATGGTGATGACGATGATGGTGGGTGCGGACTTGCATATCTACTAGAAAGCTAACCGTGTCTCCCCTCGATGTCAACCTGCGGTCTGCTACCATGCCGCCTGAAGCATTTTTACAATTGGTATAGCGGCACTGGAATCCCGCCAGTGCCACCAGATCGTAAAAATTCTTATAGGGTCCATGCGCACGAGCCTCGCCAAACTTCCGTATCTCTTGCTGGCCATATTGGTTGTGGGTTCGACGCTTTTCTACGCGGCCAATACCGCCGCCACCTTCGACAGCTTTCTCAATCCGAACCGGGCACGGCCCCCGCTGGAGCACTCCGACAGCGCCCGTTATTTGGTCCAGCCACTCCCCGAGTCGAGACGCGCCGGGATGGCTGCCGAGGACCAGCCCATTTCCGTAAACGGTGTGCCGTTCACCGGCATGGCTGGGCTCATTCGCCAGACCTTCCACGCTCATCCAGGACAAATTTTCTCCATCGTGTATCGCAATCGGCTGGGCGGGATGCATACCGCGCAAGTGGGTCTGATGGCCCAGCGAAGAGCGCCTCCCAACTTCTCGGGATGGCTGATCAACATCGTGCTGGTTGTCCTGTTTCCAGCCTTCTGCCTCTTGCTTGGCTACTGGGTGGTACTGGCCCGGCCGCTGGAATGGAACGCCTGGCTGCTGCTGGGCATCATGAACGTGGTTCCCGTCTTTAGCAGCCGAACCGGATATTTTCCCGGCTTTCTTACGTCTTTCACCATCCTCTGGCAAATTTTC
Source organism: uncultured Acidobacteriaceae bacterium (assembly GCA_963850235.1). Taxonomy (GTDB): domain Bacteria; phylum Acidobacteriota; class Terriglobia; order Terriglobales; family Acidobacteriaceae; genus PALSA-350. The sequence continues at coordinate 78,014 of CAWKKM010000008.1, forward strand.
GCCATCCGGTGGATGCTCATCTCGCTCATCCTGTTCAGCATCTATTTTCCCGTCCGCTCCCGCACCGACATCCGCCACCCCTGGATCAAGTGGCTCCTCATAGCCCCCCAGATCGCGATGGTCCCCGCTGAATTCGCACTGGCGTACGGCCGGCTCTACCACGTTCATTTCATCCAACCCTACCTGTCCGCAATCGGTCCTCTTCAAATCGCGGGAAATATCTTTGCCGCCCTTTCTCTCTGTATCTTCATTGCCGCCATCGTTGGCAAGCTCTTTGCCGTTCCCGCTCCGGCGCCGGATGCCCGCCGTCGCCTGGGAGTCGTGGCCGCTGGTTCCTTGCTCGGGCTTGGCCCGGTACTCGTCCTGCTGGTAACTTCCACGCTTTCGGAAAAAACCTACATGGATGTGGCGCCTTCCTGGGCCCTGCTCACCGTGGCGGTTCTCTTCACTTTTTTCCCTCTTTCTCTTGCCTACACCGTGATCGTGCAGCGGGCCCTCGACCTGCGCATCATCCTTCGCCAGGGCACCCGCTATGCCTTCGCCCAGGGCACCCTATGGGTGCTGCAGGCGATCGTCTTTACCTACCTCGGTTTCCGTATTTTTCACTTTGCCCATAACTCCAGCCGCTGGGCGCAACTCATCGCTCCCATCGTTTTGGTGCTCGTCGCTCTCTTTCTGCGTTGGCGCATCGCGCGGCCGCTCTCGCTTTGGATTGACCGTCGCTTCTTCCGCGAAGCCTATTCGGTCGATCAAATACTGACGGATCTCTCTGAACAAGCCCGAACCTTCACCGAAACCGAGCCGTTGCTGCGCACCATCACTGAGCGCATCGGCCAGGCCCTGCATGTGGAGCGAATCTCGTTTCTATTGCGCCAGGGCAAGCTCTTCCAGCTGCAATATGCCGAGGGAATTCCTGACGGAGTGGACGTTTCGCTGCCCGAAAACTCCTCCACCATGCGCGCCCTCGCCATCGACCGCAGTCCCAAGCGAGTCTTTCGTGAGCATCCCGAGCCGTGGCTGGCATTGGCCGCGCCCGCCGAGGTCTCGGTGCTCGACCGCCTCGATGCCGAGCTTCTGCTGCCCCTGCCTGGCCGTTCCAGCTTGATTGGCGTGATGGCCCTCGGGCCCAAGCGGAGCGAGGAGCCATACTCCCGGTCCGACCGGCGGTTGCTTTCCTCCGTAGCCTTGCAAACCGGCCTCGCCATTGAAAACAGTGCCCTCGTCCACCACCTGGCGCAGGAGTCGGCGCAACGACAGCGCGTCGACCGCGAAATCGAAATTGCCCGCCAGGTGCAGGAGCGCCTCTTGCCCCAGATCTATCCCCTGGTAAAGGGCATCGACTTTGCCGGCTACAGCCGCACCGCGCAAGAGGTCGGCGGGGACTACTACGACTTCATCCCCCTCGATAACGGCAAACTCGGTATTGCCATCGGCGACGTCTCGGGCAAGGGCATCTCCTCTGCTCTCCTGATGGCTTCCATCCGCGCCGCTCTGCACGGGCTTACGTTCAGTGGGACCCTCAGTCTTGCTCGGCTGATCGAGGGCCTCAATCGCATCATTTTCGACTCCTCCACCAGCAATCGCTTTGTAACCTTTTTTTTCGGCGAATACGATCCTTGTGCGCGCACCCTTGATTACGTGAATGCGGGGCACAACGCGCCCGTACTCTTGCGTCCTGCGGTCCCGGGGCAGGATAGTTTCTGCAGCCCGGATGGTCCGTGCACGGTCCAGCGGCTGGAAACCGGCGGACCTGTACTGGGCATATTCACCGATGTTCAATATGAGCAAGGTCAGCTTCAGCTCCAGCCCTACGACGTCCTCCTCGGTTACACCGATGGCATCAGCGAAGCCATGACCACAACCTATGAGGAATGGGGAGAGGAACGCCTGATCGCAGCGGCTAAACTGAACACTCACCGCTCCGCGCAGGATATCGTCACCGCGATAGTGCAGCGCGTTGACCGCTTTACCGCAGGTGCCGAGCAAAATGACGACCTCTCTGTGGTCGTCCTGAAGGTGCTCTAAGATGCGTTTCCCCCGGCTGATGGCCGCTGCTCTGTTCTGGTTGGCCACGGCCGCAGTGCGGGCCGAAACACTTCCCGTTGAAAACGCCACCTTCATGAGCCACGGCAAAGCTGTCTCCTGTGTGATCTATGACGCTAGTGACGCGACCGCGACGATCGTCTTTTTGCGTGGCGCGAGCTCTGCCGATCTCACTTTTGCCCGGACCGAGGCCCGGTTCTTTGCCGAACACGCGTTCCGTGTTCTGCTGGTGGACTACCTGACCGTCACGCCCGATCTCGAACCGACTGCCACAAACTTCCGGCGCTGGGGCCAGGCCGTCGAGGACATCGTGGGGGATCTACACGCCCGGCCGGCTCCAAGGGCGAGGAAAATCGCGCTCATCGGACAGGGTCTGGGAGCGTCGGTCGCATTGCTGGCCGGCTCGCATAAATTGGGCGTCGAAGCTATTGCGGAATGGTCGGGCCTGCTCCCCAACCAATTCTTCTCCCAGGTGCAGAACCTGCCTCCGCTCCTCATCCTTCATGGCGAGCAGGACAAGCTGGTCCCAATCGTCCATGCTCGTCAGCTTGTCCGTCTCTGCGAACTCAAAGACTTCACCTGCGAAGCGGGCATCTACCCCGACGAAGCCCACACCTTCAGGGCCCAGGCAACGGACTCCGCAAACCAGCGCATACTAACCTTTTTCCGAACCCACCTCTGGGCAAGCCTGCCAACTAAGGCCGAGTAAAAAACCAGCAAGGGCTTTCAGACCATACCTTCGGAGGAAATCGGACGGGTGCCCCAGGTCTCGATTTTGAGACCTGGGATCCTCCTGGTAAAGTCCGGTTCGGGCCCCAGAATGTAACCCCAGGGCAACCACATCCGTTCAACAAGGGCCCACCTCTAAGCAAGCACCCAGGGCTGCTTAAACCCTGAGCTACGCCGCTCTTCTCGTTTGCCGGCCCCACTAAAGCAACCGAGCCAAATCCTCAGCAGGATCCTTAAGTCCCAGCCCAGTCATATGCCGCCGCGAAGCCTCCTGCATGTAGTACTGCAATCGATTTGCCGCAGCCGTGTATCCCAATCCCTCTTCGCGCACGTTCGAGATGCAATTCCGTTCCGAGTCCTTCCTGCCCCGCCGCGGGTCCCACGTAATGTAGACCCCCAGAGAGTCGGGGGAACTCAACCCCGGCCGTTCCCCAATCAACACCACGGCTAAGGGCGCGTGCAACGCCTCCCCAATCACGTCTCCGATCGCAACTCGGCCCTGCTCCACCACGCACACCGGCGCCAGCCGCCAACCCGCCACTAAGGGCAATACCTCTCGCATCAGCCGTATCGCGTGCCTTTCCACGGCCAAAGCCGAGAGCCCATCCGCGATCACGAAGACAACATCGTATTCCCCCGGGCGTCAGCAGACGCTGCCGAATCCTCGCTCAGTGCCCGTCCCAGGTCTGGCCGCCGAAGATACGTGGTCCGGTCCCCGGCCTTGCTTTCCAGTGCCAGCGCCGCCAACTCGCACCGCCGCAGTTCATCACACAACATGCGCACATCAATCGCCGCGTGAACCGCGTCGCGAGCCTGCGCGTGCGCCAGTTGGAAATCGAGCAGCGGACGCGTCGCCAGGCTCACGCCGGTGCGTTCAAGTCCCAGCCGCGCAGGCGTATAGCTGCGCAATGCCTCTCGCGCTGCAAGGGGCATCTCGGCCAGTGTCAGATCCTGAACATGCTGGACCTGGCTCGTCTTTTGCGTCCGTCTGGCAAACATGAACTATGCGAGAAACGCCGGTACATTCAACCGAAACCGCTCATCACTCTGCAGCCAGGCCTCAAACTCCGGCGCTGGCCGCAGGCCCAGCACCCGCCGCAGGTACAGCGCATCGTGAAACGAGGTGCTTTGGTAATGGAGCATGACATCGTCCGCTCCGGGAACCCCCATTATGTAGTTCACCCCGGCCGTCCCGAGTAGCGTCAGCAGCACGTCCATATCGTCCTGGTCGGCTTCTGCGTGATTGGTGTAGCAGATATCGCAACCCATGGGCAGCCCCAGCAATTTGCCGCAAAAGTGGTCTTCCAGGCCGGCCCGGATAATCTGCTTGCCGTTGTACAGATACTCCGGCCCGATAAAGCCCACGACCGTATTTACCAACATCGGCCGGTAACGCCGGGCGACCGCGTACGCGCGTGCCTCGCAGGTTTGCTGATCCACTCCGTGGTGGGCATCGGCAGATAGGGCGCTCCCTTGTCCGGTTTCGAAATACATCACGTTGTCGCCCAGCATAGGTTCGCCTCCCCTGGACGACGCCTCAAAAATCGCCCCGCGCTTGAGTGCCCGTGCCGCTGCGCAGGCCTCATCCAGCAGAGCCAGGTTCACCCCGAACGACTGGTTCGCCGCTTCCGTGCCGGCTATCGATTGAAAGACCAGGTCGACCGGAGCGCCCTGTTCCAGCGCTGCCATCAGCGTCGTGACATGGGCCAGCACACAGCTTTGTATCGGGATCGCATATTTCTGCCGCACGTGGTCGATCAATTTCAGCAGCGTCTGCACCGTGTTCACATTGTCCGACGCGGGATTGATCCCGATCACCGCATCCCCTGATCCCAGCAGGAGCCCGTCGACCATGGCTGCTGCGATGCCTGCGGGGTCGTCGACAGGATGGTTCGGCTGCAGGCGGGTCGAAAGCCTCCTCGGCAAGCCCACCGTAGTCCTGAACTGCGTCACCACCCTGATCTTGCGCGCTACCAGTACCAGGTCCTGAACCCGCATCAACTTGCTGACAGCCGCGGCCATCTCCGGCGTTAGACCGGGTCCCAGCGCCGCCACCGCCTCGCCGGTCGCGGCATCGGAAAGCAGCCAGTCGCGAAAATCTCCTACCGTAAATGTCGCCACCGGAGCAAAGGCGGATAGATCGTGGCTATCGACGATCAACCGCGTAACTTCGTCCGTCTCGTAGGGGATCAGGGCATCCTGCAGAAAGGCGCGCAAGGGAACATCGGCCAGCGTCATCTGCGCTGCGGCGCGTTGTTCGTCGCTCTCGGCAGCGACCCCGGCCAGCGCATCCCCGGAGCGGTAAGGGCTGGCCTTGGCTAACAGGTCGCGCAGATCATCGAAGTTATACGTAACCTCGCGGATCTTTCTGCGCAGCCGCATAATTTGACCCAATACTAATACGAAACAAACGCCGAAACCGGATCTGCTGATATTCTGCAAACCATCTTGGCCTACCGATACCTGTTCCTCATCCTCATGCTTGGATTCTTAGCCGGCGTCGCCTCAGCGCAAACTCCGCCCGCATCGCAGCCTGTCGTCCTCCATGCCGCCCGCCTGCTCGACATAGAGGCAGGCCGCATTCTCACCCCCGGTGAGGTCCTGGTCGAAGGCGGAAAGATCGTTGCCGCCGGCTCCTCCGTCGCTCATCCCTCCGGAGCGGAGACCATCGACCTTGGCGACACCACCCTGATGCCTGGCCTGATAGACGCCCATGTCCATCTCTTTCTTCATCCCGGCGCGGAAGATCTTCAGACTGTCGTCGAGTCCGTGCCCCAGCGGGTGATTATCGCTACCTTGGCGGCGAAAGCCGACCTGCTGGCCGGCTTTACTGCCGAGCGCGACATGGGGACGGAAGGCGCGGGGCCTGCCGACTCCGCGGTCCGTAACGCCATCGACCAGGGACAGATCCCCGGGCCGCGAATGCGTGTCAGCGGCAACGCCATCAGCGTTCTCGGCGGCCATGAGGATGCCATCGACTACAACCCCGAGCAGCATGTCCTGTCTAACGCCACCTACGCCAACACCGGCGACGAGCTGGTGGCGGTCATTCGCCAGCAGATCAAGGACGGAGCCGACTTCATCAAGATCTACGAGACCGGTCGGGACTTTCTATAAGGACGGCCAGTTTCATTCCATCTTCCAGTACTCCGAACCACAACTGGCGCAGGCTGTAGCCGAAACCGCACGCCTATACACGCGCGTCGCCGTGCACTGTGAAGGCGAGCCCGGCGCGCTGTACGCCGCCCAGGCCGGGGTAGCGTCGATCGACCATGCCGACCAGCTCGGCGACGAGACCATGCGCCTGATGCGCGAAAAGCAGATCTATGCCGTGCCGACCTTCACCATTCAGGAATATTTTGCCGCCCACGCCAGCTCACCGGCCGGGGCAGCCCGGGAGCACCAGCTCCTGGACTACCATGCGCAGGAATTTCGCCGTCAACTGGAGCACGGCGTGCCCATGGCCGTAGGCTCCGACGTAGGCCCCTTTCCCCACGGCACCCAGGCGCGCGAGTTCGAGCTCATGGTGCAATACGGAATGAAGCCGCTCGACGTGCTAAAAGCCGATCTGCTCAACGGCGCAAAGCTCCTCGACTGGGACCGCGAACTAGGCGCACTCAAGCCCGGCTACGATGCCGACATCATCGCCGTCCCCGGCAACCCCCTCGACGACATCAGCGTGCTCAAGCGCGTCTCCTTCGTGATGAAGGGCGGGGTCGTCTACCGCCGCTAAGGATGCAAAAACCTTTGTCCCTGGACAGTTGTTTCCCCTGCGATTGCATCAAAGCTAGGGCGAGCAACCAGGATTGATTGTCAGAAAGAACTTGTATAGTATGCTCAGCGGTTACCGGAGTTAACTCCGTATTCGTTTCCGGGTTCAAACGCAGGCAATGCTGTATTGCTGCAATGGTGTTCAGATACGCCTCAAGGAGAGAGCATGAAAAAGACAGTAGTGGCACTAAGTCTGATGGGCCTGATGGTTCTACCCGTTTTCGGGCAGAACAAGGAAGCGGATCGAGTCATGTCGGCCGGTACGGTCATTTCCGAGATCATGAACGTTCCCGATGACATCCCGCAAAGCGTCATCGACAAAGCGGACTGCGTAGTCGTACTCCCGTCCGTGGTCAAGGCCGCCTTCATTGTCGGCGGCAGCTACGGCCGTGGGGTACTCACCTGCCGCAGTGGCAGAAACTTTCGCGGTCCCTGGAGTGCTCCATCGATGATGGCTCTCGAGGGCGCGAGCGTTGGATTCCAGTTGGGTGGTCAGGCCACGGATTTCGTGCTTCTGCTCATGAGCCCTACCTCCGCCGCGAACATCCTCAAGAGCAAGGTCAAGATTGGCGGAGACGCCTCTGCGGCAGCCGGTCCGGTTGGCCGCAACGCCTCTGCTGAAACCGACGTCACCATGCGGGCGGAAATCCTTTCTTACTCTCGCGCACGTGGTCTCTTCGCCGGTATCTCACTGTCCGGTTCCACCTTGCGTCCCGACAACGACGGCAACAAGAGGCTTTACGGCAAAGATGTAACTGCCGAGGCCATTGTCTTCGACAAAGCTGTGCCGGCGCCGCCGTCCGCAGCTAAGTTATTGCGCACTCTGAACAAGAAATCGCCTAAGAACCTGTCCACCAAGTAGCATTTCGGGCTAGAAGCGACACCCAGTTGGCCGCGTGCAGGAAATTTGCACGCGGCCTCACTCGCTATGTGAACACCAGGCAAATCAGGAGGTACGTGTATGTTTCACCTGTTGTGGGAAGCAATCATCGGCCTGATCGTCGGAGCTCTGGCCAAGTTCCTCATGCCCGGAAAAGATCCCGGCGGCATTTTCATCACCATGTTGATCGGCATCGCCGGTGCCTTGCTCGCCACTTTTATCGGCAGCAAAGTGGGTTTATACCAGGAGGGCCAACGCGCCGGCTTCCTCATGTCGCTGGTGGGTGCCATCATCCTCCTGGCCATCTACCGCCTCTTCAAAGGCAAATCCGCCACCACCTAGGGATACCCGGACGGGATTTCGGCTTTAGAGGGTTCGTGAGGCTGCTCAGTGGGCCTAGTCCCGAACGGACGTCTGAACCTAGCCCAGGACGACAGTCCTGGGTAAATCGGAAGAGCGACTAGTCCCGTGAGGGAGGGCTGAAAACAGGGGCCGTGGTTTCAGCCCTCCCTGGCGGGACAATCGTCCTGAGCCTGTCCCAATCAGGCTTTTGGGCTGGCCAATTCGGACAAGACAAACCATCGAAAGACCAATTCTGCGGAAATGCGCGCATTTTCCGATAGCCACTGCTCTGATGCTCTGTATCAGGGCACGACTTCAGTCGTGCCGTAAAAGCTGGTGCTAACGAGGGCTTTAGCCCCTGAGGTACGCCCTTCGAGACGCGTGTCCCCAATCAACCTTTTGGGCTGGCCAATCTGGACAGCACCTGAGACGCTGGGGAAAGAGCCGATCGAACGAAGGGCACGGGTTCAGCCGTGCCGTAAAAGCTGCGCATTTGAGGGCTTTAGCCCCTGAGGTACGCTTTTGAAAGCCTGAGGACGAACCCTCCTTCCGTCCCGCAAGCACTGGCATTCCTTTCAGACCCGTGGGCGAAGCTTGGTCGCCATGGGAACGTCCCTCCTTATCCACGCCTTCCACAGCCATGAAAAGCAACATACTGCCCTTCCATCTTGTTCGGTCCCCAAGCCGGGCGTAGCCTTATTTCAGGCGCCTTTCGGTCCATCAGCGTTCTGTTTGGCCGCACCCGAACCAAATCGGAGGGCCTTTTCTGCCGAGATCCAGAAAAACACCCCCTCCAAAACGAAGCACATGAGATGCAACCCCAAAACCCGCACCCAGACCGGCCTTCCAGCGTTCTCCACAGCCATTTGTTCGGCTTTGGAACTCAAATGGGGGGATATGCATATAAACTACTAGATATAGTGGTTCTGGCTTGACACACGCCATGGAGAGCGGTACTTTCGCATCTCACGGCTTTACTTTGATCTGACGGTTCGCCGTTGTTTGGATGTTTTGTCCGCCACAGCCTGGGTTGTTCAGCAGTTCCAGGAGGGCCGGTTTCACTCCCGTTGAAGGCGCCGCTACGAGCGCCCCGGGAACGGCTTTTCTGACAAATTCTAAAAATCGTGAGGAGAATTATGGCTGAGGCCACCAATTCCGCAACTTCCGCCGCCGCAACCGGCTGGGCCGCCCACTATAGCCACTCCGTGCCAAAGCCCGAGCCCACAACCGGTGTGCACTGCACCCGCATGTTCTCGAAGCCCGGCGTTTCCCCCTACAGCGAGGTCACCTGGGAGCGCCGCACCGCTTCCATCACCGACGCCACCGGGGGCATCATCTTCGAGCAAAAAGACGTTGAGGTTCCCGCAGATTGGTCGATGACCGCGACCAACATCGTCGCTTCCAAGTACCTGCACGGTCACGTAGGCACTCCACAAGGTGAGTTTGGCGCGCGTGAAACCGGTGTGCGCCAATTAGTCGCCCGGGTGGCAGAAACCATCCGCGATTGGGGGATCGCGGGCGGTTATTTTGCCACCCCGGAGGACGCCGCCATCTTCCATGACGAGCTCGTCCACCTCCTGCTGACCCAGAAAGTAGCCTTCAACTCGCCCGTCTGGTTCAACGTTGGTTGCGAGCGCCTGGAGCCAAACTCCGATGCCCAGAATTGGCATTGGAACCAGCACACCTGCGCCGTCGAGTTCTCCGCCACCGGTTACCGCAGCCCGCAGTGCTCGGCATGCTTCATCAACTCGGTAGACGATTCGCTCGACTCCATCCTGACCTTGGCCAAAACCGAGGGCATGCTCTTCAAGTGGGGATCGGGCACCGGAACCAACCTTTCCAGCATCCGCGGATCGATGGAAACCCTTTCCGGCGGCGGCACCGCCAGCGGCCCGCTCAGCTTCATGCGCGGTTTCGACGCTTTTGCCGGTGTCATCAAGTCCGGCGGCAAGACCCGCCGTGCAGCCAAGATGGTCATTCTCAATGTCGACCATCCGGATATCGAAGACTTCATCGAATGCAAAGCCAAGGAAGAGCTCAAAGCCTGGACCCTCATGCAGGCCGGCTATGACGGCTCTGGTCCGGACTCGGAAGCCTACAGCTCCATCTTTTTCCAGAACGCCAACAACTCCGTGCGCGTGAACGACGAATTCATGCGCGCCGTCGAGCGGGATCAGGACTTCACCACCCGTAAGGTCAAGGGTGGCGAACCAGCCAAAGTCTTCAAGGCTCGCGACCTCATGCGCAAGATCGCCGAAGCCACCTGGCAATGCGGCGACCCCGGCATGCAGTACGACACCACCATCAACAAGTGGCATACCTCCAAGAACTCCGGCCGCATCAATGCCTCAAACCCTTGCTCTGAGTACATGTTCCTGGATGACTCGGCGTGCAACCTGGCCAGCTTCAACCTGCTCAAGTTCATCACCCCGGCGGCTACCTTTGACGTGGAAGCATATCGCCATGCCATCGACATCCTGATCACCGCCATGGACATCCTGGTGGACAACGCCGGCTACCCGACCGAATCGATCGTGCGCAATTCCCACGACTACCGGCCGTTGGGTCTCGGTTATGCCAACCTCGGCGCCCTGCTCATGGCCATGGGCCTGCCCTACGACAGCGACGCGGGCAGAGACTTCGCCGCCGCCCTGACTGCCATCATGTGCGGCCAGTCCTACCTGCAGTCCTCCGTGCTCGCCGAAAAGGCGCCGGCATTGGTATCCGCCACCGCGCTTTGCCAGCAGGCTCAGTACGCTGACGGCGGCCTCGCGCAACGCGGAGGCGCCTGCCCCGGCTTCTACGTCAATCGTGAGCCTTTCCTCGACGTCATCCGCATGCATCGTGCCGAGGTAAACAAAATCGGCCATGCCAACTCGACCGAGCCCTTCACCACCCCGCAATTGGCCTCGTTGATTGCGGCCAGCAAAGATTGCTGGGACAAGGCCCTCGCTCATGGCGAGCAGCACGGCTACCGCAACTCGCAGGTCACCGTGCTGGCTCCCACCGGCACCATCGGCTTCATGATGGACTGCGACACCACCGGCATCGAGCCCGATCTTGCGCTGGTCAAGTACAAGAAGCTGGTCGGCGGCGGAATGATCAAAATCGTCAACAACACCGTCCCCGTGGCGCTGTTCAAGCTCGGCTACACCAATCCCCAGGTCGATTCGATTGTCAGCTACATCGACTCCACCGGGACCATTGAAGGGGCGCCCGGCATCAAGCCCGAGCATCTCGCGGTGTTTGATTGCAGCTTCAAGCCCAGCAAAGGCACCCGCTCGATTCACTCCTCGGGTCACATCAAGATGATGGCTGCGGCCCAGCCCTTCCTGTCGGGAGCCATATCGAAGACTGTCAACCTGCCCCACGACGCGACCCTGGACGACATTACCCAGGCCTACATGGAAGCCTGGCGTCTCGGCCTCAAAGCCGTGGCCATCTACCGCGACGGCTCCAAGGGCGCACAACCGCTCAACGTCTCCGATGGCAACAAGGCCAAGGTCATCAAAAACGCACTGGGTGGAGAAACCAACGCCGATGTAGCCGTCAGCGCTGCCGCCAACCGCGTGCTCACCGCCATGGCGCAAGGCGACACCAGCTCTATCGGTGACGACCTGCGGGTGTTGGAAGACAAGGTCTCGGCCCGGCTCGAGGTCACTGCCAACGCAGTGGTCACGGCTGCCAATGCCTTCTCCGCCTCCATCGCCAACGCTGTCACCCTGGGCCAGGCCGCCGCGCAGCGCGAAGATGCGGAGGCAACGCAGGGTCCGCCTCGCGCCGTCCGTCATCGCCTGCCGGAGGAGCGTCCTTCGCTCACCCACAAATTCTCCATTGCCGGCCACGAAGGCTACATCACCGTCGGCCTTTACCCCAACGGTCAACCGGGTGAGATCTTCATCAAGATGGCCAAGGAAGGGTCCACCGTCTCCGGATTGATGGATTCCTTTGCGACGGCAGTCTCGCTCTCCCTCCAGCACGGTGTTCCGCTCAAGGTTCTGTGCGAGAAATTCGCTCACACCCGCTTTGAGCCCTCAGGCTGGACCGGCAACGAGCAGATTGGCTTTGCCAAGTCGATCATGGATTACATCTTCCGCTGGCTCCAATTGCGCTTCCTTTCCGGACATCAATTGAGCCTGTTCACTGGACTCACCGCTCCCGTGGATGAGACGCCAAGTGAAGTGGGTAGATACGAGGTGAGGTATGAAACCAGGCCACCGGCCAGCGGCATCCTGCCCGAAGCCGGCGCCCCTGCGCAGGGCGGCGGCCAGCGGAAGCATGGAAGATCGCGGCATCTACGGAATGCCCGAAACCCGCAAAAGTGCCCCCATGTTTCATGCTGCCGACGCTATGAAGGAGTATCTCGACATGGGCGACGCACCCAGCTGCCACACCTGCGGGGCCATCATGGTCCGCAACGGCAGCTGTTACCGATGCATGAGCTGCGGCTCCACCAGCGGCTGCAGCTAGAACAACACAACGCCAAACGCCCTATCCGACGCAGACCAAGCGAAGGATAGGGCTTTTTTTTCGCTATCATCAAAGGTAATGCCGGAGGAAACCGGACGGGTGCCCCACGTTCGCCAGGGCGTACGTGGGCCGAAAACGATGGGCGCAGCCCTTACAATCGCTTTTTGCATAATGACCCGCGAATCGAGAGATTAGGTAGCAACTTGAAGTGCAGAGTGAAAATCGTTTTCTACGCGCTATTGGCAATCTATTGTGCTCAAGCAACTGCGCAGGCGAGCCAACAAATCCGCGCCACGTTATCGACCAGCGATACCGTGGTAGAACTCTCCGCCGGCCCCTCCGCACCATCCATCATTTCTCTCGCCGGACACCATCAAACTCAGTGGCGCAACCGATCCCAGGACACCCTCCCCGCCTTTGTGGAACTGGCCGGTGCCAGGCACCCGCTCACCTGGCGCCTCGTCTCCCACTCCATCAACGCCAAACAAATCATCTTTGTCTACGAATCGAAAGAACCGCATCTGCGCCTCTCCTGGGAATGGACTGCCCGCGCAACCTTCGGACCCCTCGAACACCGCATCGAAGTGCAAAACCTCGACGGTCGAGAATTCTGGATGCCGATTACGGACACCCTGTCCCTTGACTGGCAAATCTCACCCACCATCCCACTGCGTCACTTCTACGTAGAGAAAGGCGCCGGCGAACCGACGCCACTCGGCACCCATCTCGAAAAAACCGCGCCAGGATATCGCTGGACCGGCTGGTCCACCACCTACGCGCACGACGTACCGGGGCGGGCCCGCGAGATCATCCCCTACGAAGCAGTGTTTCTCCCCGGCGCCAACCAACCAGGCTGGTACGCAGGCATTGAGTTCAGCGGACGAACTCGCATCACCCTCGATCGAACCTCAGCCGATCTTCGCACCCAGCTCGGCCTCGATCCCCAACCCGGCCCCGCCCTCACCCGTCTCACCGCCGGGGGCAATATCGAATCGCCAACGATCTTTCTGGGCGCGTTCACAGGAGGGCCGGATGGTGCAGGAAATCAGCTGCGTCCCTGGGTCCGCGCCGTACTCGGTTCGCCACGCACCTGGGCTGACTCCCACTATCCGCTCACCGTAAACAACAGCTGGGGCGCCGGCATGCAAATAGACGAATCAATCGCCCACCGCATGATCGCCGATTCCGCCAGCCTCGGCCTGGAGATGTTCCACCTCGATGCCGGCTGGTTTCGCGGGGTAGGGGACTGGTATCCGAATCCCAAAAACTTTCCCCACGGATTAGCCCCACTAGCCGCCGACGCTCACCACCGCGGAATGAAATTTGGCTTGTGGGTAGATTGGGCCCAGGCTGCTCTCGACACCGCGCCCCGGTGCGCTCAACCTACGCAATCCAACCGTGCGCGACTGGCTGGTAGCCGACGTGGGTCCGGACTGGAAGCCGCAGGAATTCAAAGGCCAGACCATTGACCTGGGTGTACCCGCCGCTCACGACTACGCCGCGCGCGAGGTGAACCGCATCGTCAGCGACTACCACCTCGACATGCTCGAGCACGATGGATATGTGGTGGCCCAGGGATGCACCCGCGCCAACCACCCTCATGCGCCCCCTGACCCGCGCCAAATGAGCATTCGTCACATTGACGGTTCCGACCTGGTGCTCAGCTCCAACTCGACCGACGTGAGCTATCACGCGGTGCGCTCGTATTACAGCATCCATGACCAGTTGCGCCGGGAACATCCGGAACTACTACTGGAAATTTGTAACGATGGCGGACGCATGGTCGACTTTGGCAGTGCCGCGCACGGCGACTACTTCTAACAGCGCATGAGCATTCGTCACATCGACGGTTCCGACCTGGTTCTCAGCTCCAACTCAACCGACGTGAGCTATCACGCGGTGCGTTCGTATTACAGCATCCATGACCAGCTGCGCCGGGAACACCCGGAACTGCTACTGGAAATTTGTAACGATGGCGGACGCATGGTCGACTTTGGAAGTGCCGCGCACGGCGACTATTTCTCCATCACCGATTCGTACGATCCGCTATCGAATCGCCGAGCCTTCTACGACGCCAGCTTTGTGCTGCCCCCTGCAATGCTTGAAACCTACGAGCAAAAGTGGCCCACGCCCCGCTCGGAAAATTTCTTGTATGAATTGCGCAGCGGCATGATGGGCTGGTTCACGATCATGCAGGATACCAACGTCTGGACCGCGCAACAGCATGCTGCTGCGCGACAGGCAATCAGGTTCTACAAGCAAAACCTGCGACCATTGATCCGTGATGCTCAACTCTTCCACATATCGGCGAGGCCAGACGGTGTGCACTGGGACGGAATGGAATACTGGGATCCCGCGCAACGCAGAGGAGTCGTCTTCGCCTTCCGCGGCTCAGGCAACAACGAATCAGAACACCGCTTCATCCTGGCGGGGCTCGATCCGCATCAACACTACCATTTGCATTTCGAAGATGGCACTTCGCCGGACACACAACTCACCGGCGAACACCTCATGAGCCACCGGGCTGACCGTAGCCTTCTCCCGCAACCGCTAAGCTCAGAGATAATTTCCCTGACAATCCCGTAGCGTGTCGGAACCATCTAGCCGGAGAATCCCACTCTCCCCTTTTGGTCCAGTTGGCAGAAACTCCGACCTATCCGCCCGCAAAAGAAGTTACAGCGTTGCCGCGTACAACTCTTTCAAATCCCGCATACGGCTGCGCGTGATCGTGATCAGGCAGCGCGTCTGTGAGTTGGGCTCGCTCGATCCAGGATGCTTGATCGTGCCCAGGTCATAGACCTTCACCATCGCGTCGCACGCGGTCACCCGGTACTTCTCCCAGACCACTTCCGTCCCATCCAGCGCCAGTGCATTGGCATCGTTGGGGGAGCTTTGGATCAGAGCCTCGCGCAACGCGCCAAAAAACTGGGCGTAGTTTTTGTAGGTCTCCACCCGGGCCTCATTCAGGCACACGTTGCGGTCCGACACGTCCAGCGCCTCTGGACACGCCCCCACCTCGTGCGACATCTCTGCCTGGTATGCCAGTTCGGCTATGCGCTGCTGCTTGCCATCTTGCGCGGCTCCGCGCAAGTTGCAAACAAGGGCCAACAATAAGACTAAGACCGCCGCCGGCGGGCGTAGGTTCATCGCTCCATACCTCCGCACCCATACTAGAGCGTGGGGAGAAAATTTGATGGTTTTCAGAGCGGGAGAGGATCCCGGGGAAATGCGGTTAGTTCACATTTCCCCGGCGGGGGAGAACGTCTGTCTGGCTGAAGTTTAGCCTGCTGAAGGAGCAGGACCCGACCAGAACCTAATATCCGAGAAACTTGCCCATAGTGCCGTAGGTTGGTTCGCGCCGCTCCGGCATTTCTAACGGTACCGCGGTGTCTTGCCACCGGCTCGATGTTTCCGACTGCACCGGCTTTTTCGCCGGCATCGGCTGTCCTTTTTGCGCCCAGTTCCCAATTGCCGTCACGATCCGGGCCGCGGCCAACCGCCTCGAAGCCGCATCGCTTTTCGTCCCGCCTTGAAATTCTCCCAGGGAACTTGGGGACCGCCCGTCTTCCAGAGCGTTCAGGGTCCAATGACCCTCCGGCTGAGGCGACAGCACGAAAATTGCCCGTAAACTGCGTACGATAAATTCAACGGTTGGCTTGCCGTCCTGGATATCCAATCGGGGATCGAGTTCCAGCTTTTCCTTGCTGGTGAAGTCAAACGCCGCCTCGATTCGGGTCGAAAGTTCCAGGAGCTTTGCTTCGCGTTCCTTTTCCAGGATCCGGTCGTTTTCTTCCGCCAGCTTGCGATCGGTTTCCACGACCAGTTTCCGCGCCTGCTCGAACATCTCCAACAGAATCTGCTCCATACCTATTACCCTCGGGAGCAAGTATGCTGGCTAAGAGATGTACGCGGCCATACAACTACTTGGTTACATTTGTAAGCTGGAGCGGCTAGTGGCGCCGGCGATCCCGGTCGCGGTTGCCGCCGCCACCACTGCCACCACCACCGCCGCGGTTCTGCCGTCCACCCCCACCGCCTCCACCACCGCCGCCTTGTTTGGGCCGGTAGCAGCTCTTGCAGTAGACTGGCCGGTCCCCACGGGGTTCGAAAGGCACCGTGGTAGTTTGGCCACAACTGGCACAAACCACAGTCGTTCCCGTGCTCATGCCGCCGCCGGAGCTGTAACCACCCTCGTGTTGGGAATGGGAAGGAGCGTGACCACCGCCGCCGCCGGCGCCTTGCTTAGCTTGGCGGCACGGTTTACAGCGTCGGGGCGAGGAGTAGCCGCGTTCCTGAAAAAACTGCTGTTCTCCAGCAGTGAAAACAAATTCCTGACCGCAGTCGCTACAGGTTAGTAACAGGTCGCTGCCGCTCATGGCTTCGCCCCTTTCAGCGAGTGTACTGCCAACGCCCCCCGCGCAATGGAATGTTACACGCAAAATTACCGGCTCACACTCGACGATTTAAACTGGCATTTCAGAGGAAGGGAACTCATGAGAAAAACACAGATGCTGGCCCCGCTCATTTTGCTTTGTGCCACAGCGCTGGCGCCGGCCAAGCAGGTTGGCTGGAAGCAGCTTTTCAACGGCAAGGATCTCAGTGGCTGGAAGCATGTGGGCCCGGGCAGTTTCATTGTGGAGCACGGTTTGCTGAAGTCCGAGGGTGGTATGGGGCTCCTCTATTCGACCGTTGGTCCCCTGGCCGACTGCGAAATCAAAGTCGTCTACAAGATGCGCGACGAGAACGATAACTCCGGTGTATTCATTCGCATACCGTCCGAGCCCACCGAACCCTGGATGCCCGTCAACAAGGGATACGAGGTACAAATCGACAACCACCCCGAACTCAGCCAGGAGGACGAATATCACGTCACCGGCACCCTCTACTCGTTGACAAAACCTCTGGCCAAGCCAGGCAAGCCCGGTCCCGAGTGGAACACCATGGTGATTCGCATTGAGGGCCCGCGCACCCAGGTCTTTGTGAACGACAAAAAGGTTACCGACTACACCGAAGGCCAGCCGGTCCCTGACAAGAAAGCCTCCTACGAACCCGACCGCGGCGTCCGTCCCGACAAGGGCTGGATCGGAATCCAGAATCACAGCGCCAAAGACATCGTGTACTTCAAGACGATCGAAGTCCTGGAGTTAGGCTCCGAACAACAAGAAGTCGTCTACCACTAAAGGCCGGAGGAAATCGGACGGGTGCCCCACGTTCGTCAACTAGTCGTACATGGGCCGGAGGAAACCATGGGCGCATGCCCCATCGCATTCGCTCTCAGCGTGATCGTGGGCCGAAAACGATGGGCGCAGCCCTTCAATCGCTTTAACTTCGAATCCGCTACATCCCGTCATAATTAGGCCCGCCGCCACCCTCAGGCGGGACCCACGTGATGATCTGGTAAGGATCCATAACGTCGCACGTCTTGCAATGTACGCAATTCGCGAAATTGACATGGATCTGCCCATCCACCATCTCGTAAACCGCCGCCGGGCAGAAATGCTGGCACGGATTCCCAAACTCTTGAACACAGCGATTGTTACAAATATCCGTATCCCGGATAACCAAATGCACCGGCTGATCATCGTCATGCCGCGTGCCTGAGTGATATACGTCCGTCAGCTTGTCGAAGCTAAGCTTGCCATCGCTCTTAGCCGGTCCCAGCGTGGCCTCCCGGCCATACGTCGATCGGCCGATCTCATCCACGTGGCGCATATTCAAGTAACCGGCATGGTTCTTAAAATCCGGACCAATATTTCTGCCCCCCAGCACCTGCTGTACGCCGCTATGCACCAAACCCGGCAGCAAACCATGCTCGAAACCCTGGTGAAAATTGCGAACCGGATATAGCTCCTCTTTGATCCAGCTGCCCTCCACCCGGCTCTCATAAGCGCTAAGCGCCACCCGCGAGTGATCCCCCACCAGCATCGATTCGAAGGCCGTTTCCGCGGCGAGCATCCCGCTTTTAATCGCCAGGTGGATTCCCTTGAGCCTCTGCGAATTGAGCATGCTGGCCGAATCGCCCAGAATCATCCAACCCTTGCCCGCCAGCGTCGGCATCGTGAGCCACCCGCCATACGGCAGGCTCTTCGCGCCATAGCGAATCATCTTTCCCCCCTCCAGCAGGGGGCGAGCCAGCGAATGCTGTTTAAACGACTGAAACACGTGGTGCGGGTCGACCCGTGGATCCTGATAGTCCAGGCCAACTACATAACCAACCGAGAGCAAAGTATCGGAGATGCCATAAATCCAGGCCCCTCCATACTCCTGACCGGTGAGCGGATACCCCAGGGTGTAAATCACTTCCCCCTTAGCCACCCGGCCGGCCGGAACCTCCCACAATTCCTTGATCCCCACCCCGTACGTCTGCGCATGCTCCGGGCTTTCCAGGTGGAAACGCTCGATCAATTGCTTGGTGCACGACCCGCGCGCCCCCTCGGCCAGGATTGTGATCTTCGAGCGAAGATCGTACCCCGGTTCGAAATTAGCTTTAGGATTGCCCTCTTTATCCACCCCTTTGTCATCGGTGCGGACGCCAACGACTCCATCCTCGTCGAACAGCAACTCACTCCCGGCAAAACCGGTAAACAGGGTGATACCCGCCGCTTCAACCTTGGCCGCCATCCACTTAACAAACTTGTTGATGGAGATAACGTAATTCCCATGGTCGCGCAGAGGAGGCGGCACGATGGGGAGCTTGTGGTGCCCCTTCTCTGTGAGGAAGTAAACCGACTCCTTGGTGACCTCAGCATCAATCGGAGCCTCAGTCTCGAAACCTGGCAGCAACTCGCGCATGGAGCGGGGGTCCAGCAGCGCTCCAGACAGGCAATGCTGGCCTGCCTCCCGAGCCTTCTCGAGGACGTAAATATTCTCCTTGGAAACCGGGGGAAGGGGAGACGCCTTGAGCGCAAGCTTATCGTTGTGAGCGTCGATCAACTGCGACAGCCGCAGCGCACAGGCCATCCCCGCGGGGCCGCCGCCGATGATGACGACATCCGCCTCCATCTGCGGCCGTTCGATCCCCTCAATTGGTTTGCGGAAGTGGATCATGGCGTTGGCCTGGAAGCCTGCCTCAGGCCTTCGCCTTCTTGATTTCTTCGGTCAGCGCCGGGACCACATCGAACAGATTCCCCACCACGCCGTAATCCGCAATCTCGAAGATGGGCGCCTCCACGTCTTTATTGATCGCCACAATGGTACGCGCACCCTTCATGCCCACAATATGCTGGATGGCGCCGCTGATGCCCAGCGCAATGTAAAGCTTCGGAGCAACCGTTTGCCCGGAACTGCCGATTTGCCGCTCCAGCGGCAACCAGCCGTTATCGCAGATCGGTCGCGAGGCAGCGAGCTCGCCGCCCAGCGCCTTGGCCAGGTCTTCTGCCAGGGCAACGTTCTTTTGCTCCTTGATCCCGCGCCCAATGGCCACGATGATCTCGGCCTGCGACAGATCCACTGCCTGCTTGGCTTCCTGAAAGACCTCGTGCGGCGTGATGCGCAGCGCCGGCGGCGCTGCCGCTTCCACCGTCTCCACCGGAGCCGAACCAGTCTCTGCCTGGTCACCGCGATAAGTGCCAATCTGCACCGTGGCCAACCAGGGGGCTTCTCCGGCAAACGCCACATCGGCCACGAACTTGCCTTGAAACATTTGCCGCGTAAACAGCAGCTTGCCGTTTTCGTACTTGTACCCAACCGCGTCCGCGATCAGCGTGCGGTCGAGTGCCAGGGCCAGCCTGGGCGCAAAATCGCGCACCTGGTAAGTATGGGGAAACAGGACAAGCTTTGGTTGCTGGCTGGATAGGAACTGCGTCAGCGCGTGCACGTAGGCATCGGAGGTATAGGCTTCGAGCGAAGCCGCTTCCAGGTCGTACACCTTTTCGACCTTATACCCTGCCAGTTCCCCTGCCACGGCGGTGGTTTGGTAGCCCGGCAAAACCACGTCCACCGGCCACCCTGTTTCCTTGCCGATGGCTTGGGCGCCGGCCAGGGTCTCGAGCGAAACCCGGTTCAGCTTACCTTCCCGCTGCTCCGCGACCACCAGGATCCGATCCGCCATCACTACCTTTCCTTGTCATCTCGAGTGTTGGATGAGCCTTCGGCCCACCCAAGGTGATGGAAAACGCATCCGTCCGGCAACTTGTCCCGGCATTCCGTGGTACCGGAGCGGAGGGAACTGCGGTTCTACTGGCCCTTCGCGCGCAAATGACATCAGGAAATCAAATCAGCATAGAAGCAGCCGTGGAAATGTGTGGCTTTGTATCAGGGCACGACTTTAGTCGGGCCGTATCCGCTTGAACACTTGAGGGCTTTAGCCCCTGAGGTACGGCTTTTCTGCCGGTCTGCGACGTTTTTAGCCTCCCGCTAGAACTCCGGCGCCCCGCGGCGAAGGTACATCCCGGCCATCCCGCAAATCGCTGAAACCAGCACCGAAAAGGCAAAATAATACGCGACCGGATGCGCCCACCCCGGCGCATACGTCAGGTCCTGCACCAGCCACAGCAGCAGCACCGTGGTGATGATCCCGAACTGCCCGGAGATCACCAGGAGCGTCATGCCGAGGCTCCTGCGCTTATCCAGCCATTCGACCTGGTCGGGGGTGAGACTTCGCTCTGCTATGGGGAGGAGTGTATTGGCCATGCGATATCCCTCGTGCGCAACACTGAATTGTACTAAATCACCCGTGCCTGATTTTTGAGTTGCTCGACCAGCTTCCGCGCCACTTCCGCCGGCGGCCCTTCCAGCATCTCAGTCTTTTTCTGCTTCATCGGCACGTACAGCCGCTCGATCTGCTGCTGGTTCTTGCTCAATTTCCCTTCCACGTCGGCCCACGCGACCTTGCGCAATGGCTTGTTCTTGGCCTGTTTGATGCCGATCAGCGTCGCATAACGCAGCTTGTTGATACCGCTTTGAATCGTCAGCACCGCCGGCAACGGCACATCGACATGCTGATATCGTCCGGCTTCGAGTTCGCGCTTGAGCCGCAATCCGGCATCCGTTTTCTCGATGCCGATGATGATGGTGGCGTGGGGCCACCCCAGTACCTCAGCCAGCAACACGCCTGTCTGAGCATGGCCGAAATCGTCTGACTGCAGGCCGGTCACGATCAGGTCGAACTCTTCGCCCGCGATCGAAGCCGCCAAAGCCCGCGCTACGTTGGCCGCATCCAGGGTAGCGAAGCGGTCATCTTCCAGATGGATAGCCCGGTCCGCGCCTTTAGCCAGCGCCTCGCGCAAAACCTGTTGCGCTCGCGCCGGGCCCGCGGTCACCACCACCACCTCGCCGCCGTGCTTTTCCTTTTGCCGCAGTGCCTCTTCGAGCGCGTACGCGTCCGGCTCATTTACTTCATAAGAAACGTCTTCGCGAATCCAGGTGCCGGTGTCGTTCAGTTTCAGCGGCGCATCTTTCTGCGGTACCTGCTTGATGCAGACGAGTATTTTCATAGGTCTCTTGGTCTAGATAAACGCCACGGACTGCAAACTCGACACTTCGAACCGCTTGCGGCAGCGAACGTTCTTGCATCCGACGACGTCATCTTTGCGCACCATATACGACTGGGCTTTCGCGAACCGGGCCCGATCTCGCTCGTCGGCCCTGCCTGGCAGTTGTGTTTTTTTGCGTCGCACCAGCCACGCCACTTCATATTCTTCGGCCTTGCCGCAATGTGGGCAGGTCAGCGTATGTTTCCGCTGTTCAGATTTTTCGTCGAAGAATTCCCGTTCTTCCATTGGCCTGTGACCCGCTTTCCCGGCGGCGGACAGAACTCCTCCGCCGAAATCTATAGAAGTATTCCATACTTGCACAGGGATTCCATAACCGCGGGTCGTGAGGAGGATCGCTTTATGGCCAAGAGGAAGCGTAGGCCCGAAAAATTTTCCGTCGTCAAAGCCGTCAAGGCCAACGCCCGCGACCGGGTAGGCCAACCCCGGCCCGAACGAGTAATCGAAGACCCCAAAAAAGCCAACACCCGCAAGCCCAAGCACCGCCAAACCCTGCCGCAACTCCTGACCGGAGAATGAACTGGCGGCCTTATGGCTGGCGCGAAACGATGGCTGTCGCTGTGGAAAGGTGTCCGCCGGCAACTGTTCTCTCCCTGCGACCACCCTCTCCTATTTGTCATCCCGCCTGCCCCGGGGTGCCGTGGGACCGAAGCGCAGCGAAGGGGCGGGATCTGCAGTTCCCTTCGGAACTCCCAATACCTCTTCGGTAAGAATCGAAGGGTGCCCCAGCCTGCCCCGGCGCGCCGTGGGGTCTCGCATTTGAGACCTGGGATCCTCCTGGTAGAGGCTAATCTTGTCCCTTGTTGATAACCCCAGGTAAGCAACCACCCCCTCCTTTGTCATCGGGAGCGAAGCGCGGCGGAGGGACCTGCGGTTCCACGGACCCTTCCTGGAAATGTTTTTCGAGAGAACGCCGTGGAGGGATCTGCAATCCCTCCCTACCAAAAGCAAGAAGGGTGCCCAGTCTGGGCACCCTTCTTGGCTAATCTAATCTCGTTAGGGAAAACAGCAATCAAGCAGCGGAAACAACAAACGGATCGACGATCAACGGCTCGATCGCTGCCTGAGGCAGAATCTCCGGCATGGATACATCGGTATACCGCCCGGCGGCCACGTCAACGAACACCACATTGGCCGTATCTTCAGTACGGGTAGTACTGATGTGCAGCTTCCTAACCGCTTTAATGGCAACAGTTGCGAGCAAAAACCGGTTCGCTATCTTAAGCCCGGCTGAGTAGACCAGTTCAGAACGCATAGAGCCTCATATTCTTCAGGTTAAATATCCTCTAGGGAACTCGGGCTCAGGGACAGGACACAAGCCAAAGGATTGCAACCGCTCCTACCAGCATACAGCTGCACCATGATTGTTCCTATCGAATTCGTGCTCCGGGGAAGCGAGGCCCCTCCATAGGTAACGAGTTCGCCGACGAGTCAGAGAGATCGAGGCCTTGCTAGCATCGTCCGGCCAAAACCTCAGCCAAATGAACCGCGTGGCGCGGCGAATTCTGCCGAATCTGCTCCCGGCAACTAAACCCATCGCTGACCAGGATCGTTTCCGGCCCCGCACCCACGGACTGCGGGCATAAGCACCCGCTCCCCCAGCGCCTGCGAAACCTCAAACTTGTCCTTCTCAAACCCGAACGGGCCCGCCATGCCGCAACACCCTGAATCCAGCATGTTTACCTCGGCCTGGGTGGCTATCAGTAACCCCAGTTCATCCTGCATGCCCATCAGCGCCTTTTGGTGGCAATGGCCGTGCAACACCATTTGCCGCCCGCCCAAATTGGGAGGCCGGTACCCGGGCGCATGATGGGCCAGCATTTCGCTGAGCAGAAACGTCTGTTTTGCCAGCCGCTGGGCGCGCTCATTGGTAGGGAAGAAGTTGGTCAGCTCGTCACGAAAGACGCTGGCGCAGCTGGGCTCCAGCACCACAAAAGGAATCCCGGCATCGATCTGCGGCCCCAGGCGTTCGAGGATCCCCAACAGGTACCGACGCGCCTCGTCCAGGAAGCCAAAATCGTACAGCGGCCGCCCGCAGCAAATATGCTTTGCCGGCACCTGCACCTGGAATCCAGCCGAAGAAAGCACCTCATGCGCCGCACCCAGCACCTGCGGATGAAAGTAGTTGTTCCACGTATCGGGCCACAGCAGCAGCGGAGTCCCATGGCCACCGGGCCGGTTGCGGTACTCGGACTGGAAGCTTCGCCCGGCAAACTGCGGCAAGGTGCGCTGTTGCGCCACGCCGGCGATCGTCTTCACCAGCCCGCTGACTCCCGGAATGCGCATCGGAAGGTTAGCCAGTCCCGGAGCGATAGCGGCCAGATGCGCCCACCGGTCCATGAAACCGAAAAGATAATGCTGCAGCGGATGGGTACGGCCCTCATAGTGATGGCCCAGAAATTCGGCCTTCCAGGTCGCCATATCGACATTCACCGGGCATTCCGTCTTGCACGCCTTACAGGATAGGCACAGGTCGAGAGCTTCCTTTACCTCCTCATTGCGCCATCCATCGGTGATCACCTTACCCTGCATCATTTCCCACAGCAGGTGGGCCCGGCCCCGTGTGGAATGCTTTTCTTCCCGGGTGGCCATATAGCTCGGGCACATGGTGCCGTGGTCCTCCTTACGGCAGGCCCCCACCCCTACGCACCGCAGCGTACTTTCCGCGAATCCGCCTGGGTCCAGCGGATAGCTAAACCACGTATCTACCTTCTTGGCCTGGTAGCCTGCCCCCAGCCGAAGATTGTCCACCGCGTCGTAGACCGCGATCGGATCGATCATCTTCCCCGGGTTCATCCCGTTCTCCGGATCCCAAAGCGCCTTGAACTCCTGAAACGCCTTCATCAGCTCCGGGCCATACATCTTCGGAAGCAGGGCGCCGCGCGCTTGCCCATCTCCGTGTTCGCCGGACAACGACCCGCCATGCGCCAGGACAATATCCGCCGCCTGGTCAATAAACTCGCGATATTTCCGGATGCCCTCCGCCGTCACCAGGTCAAAAGTGATGCGCAGGTGAACGCAGCCTTGCCCAAAGTGCCCGTACATCGGCGTCTTGTAGTCATACCGGTTCAGCAGCTCATAGAGCTCGCGAAGATAGCTGCCCAGCTGCTCCGGGGGTACGGCGGAATCCTCCCACCCCTCCCATCCATTCTTTTCCCCGGGAACAAACACAGTAGCCCCGAGGCCCGATTCGCGCACATGCCAGACCCGCTTGGCCTCGGCATTGGTATAGCTCCGCACGGTACAGCTCTTGCCGAATGAGAGGGCCGCCTGGGTGAATGTTTCCGCGACAAGATCAGCCTCCTCCGCGGAGTCGGCCCCAAACTCGCACAGCAGAAAGCCCCGGCCTTCGGGCAGAAGCAATACATCGTCCACGGCCAGCCGCTTGCGCAACATGAAGTCGACCAACAGGCCATCGAAGCCTTCCAGCCCGATCGGCTTGTATGCGAGTACTGCCGGCACATGATCGGCGGCAATGAAGGGATCGGCAAAGCCCAGCGCCACCAGCCGGCGATGCTGCGGGCTGTGCTTCAGCATGCAGCGCGCCTGCAGCACCGTCACGCACGTGCCCTCCGTACCCACCAGTGCGCGGGCCACATTGAACCCGTTCTCCGGCAGAAGCTCGTCGAGGTTGTACCCGGATACCCGCCGCGGAATTTGCGGAAAACGCTGCCGGATCAGCTCGCTGTAGGTATCCCGAATGCGCGCCAGGCCGGCATAAATCTGCCCCCGCCGTCCGCCGCCGCGCGATGATGGCAGCCAATTCCGCTTCCGTCGTCGGGCCGACCGTCATCCGCGTGCCGTCATACAGCAGAATCTCGAGCGACTCAATGTTATCGACCGTCTTGCCGCCCATCAGCGCATGTACGCCACAGGAGTTGTTCCCGATCATCCCCCCGAGCGTACAGCGGCTATGCGTAGCCGGATCGGGCGCGAACGTCAGATCGTGGACCTCCGCGGCATCGCGCAGCCGGTCGAGTACGATCCCGGGCTGGACCCGCGCGAACTTTCGCTCCGCATCCAGTTCCACAATCGAGTGCATGTATTTGGAGAAGTCCATCACCACGGCCACATTGCAGCACTGCCCTGAAAGGCTGGTGCCGCCCCCGCGTGAAAGTACGGGTGCGCCCAGTTCCCGGCACGCCGCCACCGTGGCCACGACATCCGCCTCATCCAGGGGCAGAACCAGCCCGATCGGCACTTGCCGGTAGTTGGAAGCATCCGTGGCGTACAGAGCGCGGGAAGCCTGATCGAACCGGACCTCACCGCGGACCACCTGGCGCAGCTTCTCTTCCAGTGCCCGTGAAGCAGAAAACTTCTCGTGCGGATGCGGCTCGTGGCTTGTGGGTTGCAGGATGGGAAAAGTAGTTGGGGCGGCCATCATCAAGGAGGATATTACCAAGATGCAGCAACTCCTGTGCAGCCGTGGTCAGCATTACGTTTGGACCCTTTTTGCGTAGCCGAGGGGAGGCCCATGTTCACCGATTCGGGCCGCGCGAAAATTTTCCTTCGCTTCCACTGGACTTGTCATGGGGTCGGGAAGAAACTTATCTGCGAGGAGCATTGCAGATGGAAATGGAAATTTCGGAGAAGGTTCAACGCTTGACGCGCATTCTTTCGGAAGAAGCCAACAAGTTCCCCAGGATCACCGTCGATGAATACTCAACCGGCACCTACGGCTACGACTGGAAGGTTTACCTGGACAGAGAGCTTCAGCTTGGCACCATTGCATTCACCACTGACGTCACGCTCTCTGAGAACGAGCTACGTGCAGCCTTCCGGCACGAGCTGAAAGCGCTTGTGCGCAAGCAAGTACCTTCTCCTGTTCCAGTACTGACTGCCGGCCCCCGGTAGCGCAATTTCGAGCAACCACCCAAACCGCCACCCTCGAGCGGCCACAGGAAATCCCTCTTCGAGTTCTCTTACCGTCAACAGACGATCGGGTGCCCCACATCTCGCTCGTTTTTCGCGAGATGTGGGATACCACGGTACTCAACGTCTAACTCTGTCCCCAACACAAACCCGTCATCCACTTACAAAACCGTCATCCCCATGAAACGCGTGCGATCCTGCAGTCGCAACGCGCCACTCGCATGCAATCTTGCCTCCCTTGTCATCCCGACCGGAGCGAAGGACCTCGTTCTACGACAGCGCGAAGTCGAGGGACCTGCGGTGACGCCATTCGGCCGATCGACTTTACCGTTCGCAGCATTTTTGGCCACCCACATAACTAGTCACAGCCGTCGGCCAGCGAAGCGCCTCACGCATATTCCCAACCAAACCACCCAAGCCGCGATAAGCTAACCCCTTAGCCCAACTCCAACCGAAAGGCCCCATGAAACCGATTCGCCAAGTTCCGCCCACCTGGCTGATGGGTCTCTCGAACGCCACCTTCGGGCTCTATAGCGGCATCGCGTTTTTCGCGTTACCCCAGGTGCTGGCGACGCACCATGTGAGCGAGGCAAGAATCGCCGCCATCACAGCCATGGCCCTGTCCCCTAATTTCTGGGCCGTCATCTTCGGCCCCATGCTGGATGTACGCTTCAGCCGCCGTTGGTACGCCACCTTTTTCGCCGCTCTGGCTGCCGTCCTGGTCTTCATTGCAGTCACAAACCTGGACCATCTTGTCGTGCTCGAACTAGCGCTGGTCCTTGGTTCCTGCTCCGCCATACTTGCAACCACAGCCCTGGGCGGATGGCTCTCCTCGGTGTGTCGCAAAGCCGAGGAAAACCGGCTCAGCGCCTGGTTCAACCTCGCCTATATCTGTGCGTCGGGCTTCACCATGATCGTTGCCGGCGAACTCATCCGCCATCTGCCTGTATGGATGGCGGCCGCCGTGCTGGCAGCGATCGTCTTCCTTCCCGCCACCCTTTTCCTATTGATTCCCGCTCCCGGTCCTGATCGTCGGCTGGCTGGAGAAAGCTTCACTCAGTTCACTCGCGAGATTTTCACTCTCCTGCGTCGCCGGGAAGTGCTGATCACGCTCCTGCTCTTCCTCACCCCTTGCGGTTCCTTTGCCCTGACCAACCTGCTCGGAGGCATTGGCAACGACTTCAGCGCATCGCCGAGGATGGTGAGCCTCGCCGGTGGAGCGGGCGCCATCGTTCCCGGCATCCTCGGCTGTCTGCTCTTTCCTCTTCTCTCCACGCGCATGCCGCTGCGCCTTCTTTATCTTGCCAACGGAACCTTAGGTGGCCTCTTCACCCTGAGTCTCGTTGTGCTGCCCCACGCGCCATGGACCTTTGTCCTCGCGTTGTTCGGTGAATTCTTCTTCCAGGCGATCTCCTACACCGGCACGGTAGCTCTCTCATTCGAAACCATCGGCCACGACAATCCCCTTGCTGCAACCACCTTCACTTTTCTCATCGCTGCCACGAATGTACCGGTCGCCTACATGTTATTCGTGGACGGAAGGGCCTACGGATTCGGAGGAGTCCGCGGCAGCTTCGCAGCCGATGCCATCATCAGCATCGTCGTATGCCTGCTGATCGGCTTCATTCTCTCTCGCCTTCAAGGAGAAGCCTTTGGCTCGGGCGCGCTGCCCGATGACTAAACCTGCGCATAACGTCCCACAGGTATCAGTAGTAGTTACTGAGCGCGTCCTGCTGACTGGAATGGCCGCCTAAGGTGGTGAAAAATACATCGGTTCGCCAACCACTCCTCCCCCTTGTCATCCCGACCGGAGCGGAGAGCCTGCGGCTCTACGGACCATTCATGGAAATGTTTTTCGACGGTACGCTGCGGTCCACCTGACCCGGTGTCGTAAAATACGAGAGGTCCGGCACCCACTCTTTATGGAACGGTTGCGAGCCTTCGAACTCCCAATACATCCGGAGAATCGAAGGGTGCCCAGGTCTCGCATTCGAGACCCGCATCCTCGCAGCAAACTGTCTTGTCATCCTGAGCGAAGCGCCTCGCAGATTGTCGCATAACGAAGGGTTTATAGCGCGAAGCCGACGGACCTCGGCGATGCTTGCTCGCAGATGCTATTCGAAGCTTTCCGGCCGTAAACGTAAAATTCACAACCTCTGACCCGGACGTGCCGCGGAGGGACCTGCGGTTCCACGGACCATTCATGGAAATGTGTTTCAAGAGCCATCGGTCGACAAACGCCCCACCCTAAAGGAGCCGCATCCCTGCGAACCGGAGCCGCAACCAGCACCTTACGCAAAACCTCGCTCATTTCTCTTACCGTCCAGGGTTTCAAAATCACCGCATCAAACCCGTATTCGGCAAACCGCGACATAACCGGAGCATCGGAATACCCGCTCGAAACAATCAACCGTGCGGAGGGATCCAATTCCTTCAGCATGGCAGCAGCTTCCAGACCACCCATCCCGCCAGTCACCGTTAGGTCTAGGAGGACCGCGTCAAAACCCTTACCGGCAGCCTTGGCTTTTTCATAAACATCGACCGCTTCGGCACCGTCGCCGGCAGTCTGAACATCGTAACCGAGTGTGCTAAGAACGGCCTTGGATAGCTCCCGAAGCGCCTCGTCATCGTCCATCACCAGCAGCCGTTCCGTGCCTGTTTGCATAGGCAAGCTCACCGGCATTTGCGCGCGAGGAGCTTCGAGAGATGCCGGTAGATCAATCATGAAGACGGTTCCCACACCCGGAGTCGACTCCACCGAAAGATGGCCGCCATGCTTGACCACGATCGCGTAGGCTGTTGCAAGCCCAAGACCGCTTCCTCCCGGCTTGGTGGTGAAATATGGATCGAATATCCGCGGAAGAACATCGGGTGCAATGCCGTGACCGTGATCCCGAATCGAAATCCTTACGTGAGGCGCGACCCCGCCGGAACCACATGGCACAGCAATATTTTCAGCTCGAACTTCGATCATGCCGCCACCACTCGTTGCCTCTCGAGCATTGATGAGGATATTGTGGAGCACTTGGCCGATCTGCCCCGAATCCACCTCGGCGGACCAAAGGCCTTCCGCAATCTGAAGCTCAATCCCAATCGCAGAGCCGGAGCGAGCCAATAAAACAGCATCGGTGACGAGTTGGGTGGTCGATGCCACTCGTCGCACCGGGGCCCCGCCTTTCGCGAACGTCAGCAACTGAGAAGACAAGAACTTCGCCCGCTGGCAAGCGCTTGCCGCTTGATCAAGAAATTCCCTGGCCGCCTCGTCCGGCGTCAGGTGCACCTTGGCGACTTCAATGTTCCCCTGCACGACGGTCAGGAAATTATTGAAGTCATGCGCAATGCCTCCTGCCAGCACTCCGAGCGATTCCAGTTTGCGCGCGCGTAGCAGCTCCTCTTCCGCCTGTTCCCGGTGGATGATTTCCGCTCGCAACTGGTCCGTTGACTGAAGCAGTTCGGCCGTCCGCTCCTCCACCCGGAGTTCCAGCGCCTGGTTCAACATCGCGGTCTCCCGGTTTGCGGCCCGCAGATCTTCCACCAGGTCATGGTTCTCGAATTGCAGTTTGAGCGATGAATCCACCATGCGACAAAGCCGCCTTGTAGTAATCAAGGTGGCGAGCGTGAACAAGGTCGCCAGAAGCCCCATAGCCAAATGCGTCTCATCGCCGTCAAAAAAAAGCCGCGCCGCCGGGATGAGACCAGCCGGCACCAGGAAGGTGACAAACGCCTCCGGCCTGGGGGCCAGCACGGATGTGGCGCCGAGCATCATGCCCCCCAGCACGAAGAACAGAAACACCTGGTTTGTCAGGTGATCCACCGGGTAGAGCAGAATACCCGCCGCGCCCCAGCCGGCGCCTGCGAGAGCAACGCCAACCGTGAATACGTTAAGCCATCTGCGCAGGTCTGTTGCGTTGGAGGAAGCTCGCCAATAGCGCCGCGCAAAAGCAAACCGCGCAATCGATACCAGCGTGATGTACAAGCACCAGGCAACGATCCGCGGCCTGGAAACGATGTCCCACTGCAGGGCCCCTAAGATAGCGGCCGCCACTATGTTGACGACAACCCCCAGGTTAGCGTTGCCATACAACAGCCGAATCTGCGCCGCCAGAAGTTGTTCGCTACTGGAATCCCGAGTGACCCGTGCTTCGGACGCAGTAGGGCGCATGGAGGACAACCCAATTTACCGGAGTAATTGCTGACACCAATATAAATCCTAAGCCGGGATCTGGCCTCGTCCGGACAGGATCGGTACGCACCGCGCTATCTGTATCCGTCCCAGGACCTATTTGCCAGAAAACACTACAACGACGCTGACGAAACGCGGGGGCTTTACATAGTGAATTGAATCTGCGATCCGTTACACCGAACGGCGGCACAAATAATCTCGATTTCAATGAGTTCCGCACAGTTTGTCGAACGGGGACGGCTAACCGCAAAAGTAGATTTCTCAGCCGGCCAATTTGGACGCCACCTCTGAGGCTGGAGAACAGACTGTTGGACGAAGGACACGCGTTCGCCGTGCCGAAATGGCTGTGCACTGGACGAAGTCACTCCGGATGGCGGGAAAGGCAGGTACGGGCTGGTAGGTACGGGCTTTAGCCCGTACATAAACACTGAGCTTAACTCAGGACGCAGTCCTCGGTTTGAATGCGCCATTGAAAGTCCCGCAGACATGGCGGAACTTCAGACCTGTCCAAATGAGAATGAACATCATCCGGAGCGACCGTCTGAATGGTCAAGCGACCGGCGATGCCTCTCTCGAGCCGGAGCCGAGATGCTTCACATCTCTCCCCCTCAGGACGGGTGCCCCATGTTTGGACCGGCGTAGCCGGGGCACTACATGGGTTGAACAAGATAGGGCGAAGCCCCTTCCTCTGTTTTCTTCCTCTCTTTCGCCTGCAACAAAGGCAAAGGACGAGCTGCGCTCCACAGAGCTCGCTCTGAGCGAAGTCAAAGGGGTGCGACCTCCATCGCGCTGCCACCCCAACCCGATGCCGGCACACCCCGTCGCCGCACAACCATTTCCGATGAAACCAGCGAAACAGGATCAATCAATCAGCTAATTTGGACAGCTCTGGCTGAACTTAGCCAGGGCGCAGTCCTGGGTTAGACCTTCGAGAGACGGCAAGTCCCGCAGGGATGTCTGAAAAACGTTCCGGAGGCCACTGCTCTTGAGGCTTTCCCACGGTACGACTTCAGTCGCGCGGTAAATGATCGAGGCGCCGACGGGCTTTAGAGGCTTTGTGAGAACCGTCTTTCCGACGTTGTGTTTTGCCGGGCAATCGACCAAATCTCCGGAAGACGCTAACTGTTCCCGACCCACGACGGCAAGGCTTTGTATCAGGGCACGACTTCAGTCGGGCCGTAAAAGCCGCAAATGACGAGGGCTTTAGCCCCTGCGGTTCTTTTCCCTCTCGGTTCGGCTTCCGGACCGGAAATGTTCGGCAGTTCAACCTGCCAGCGGGAAATAACCCTTGCAGGAATCAGTAGCCCTTGGGGTACGTTCTGCTCGATCGTTTGCTAACTGACAACCACCGAGGGCGCGGCAATCAAGACGCCAAGCTGATAGACGACAACCAAAACAATTCTTCGGCCCTGAACATTAAACCTGCACCTGAGCAGCTAACCCGAGTGGTAACAGTATCTGCGCCAGAAACCATGGCAATAACCGAAGCTCCCTCCACCAGGGCCGAACGAATTCCGCCGGACAAATCCTTCAAAAAATATCAACTTTTTTAAAGAGGGACCGTGGCTCTGTTTACTCTTTCGCAAGTAACAAAGCCATATTCAGGTTATTCCACCTTCGTAATCTGGTGGAAATATAACCATGACAATTACTTTCCCCTTCACTCGCTCACTGGATCAGGCTTCTCCAGCACCAGCGAAATGGAGGCTAGTGTGAGAAGATCTGTTTTGTTCACTGCTTGCGGTTACCTGCTTGCAGCGACTGCTACCGTGTTCGCCGCTACTTCTGCCACCGGATCCACCGGCGCCACCGCGACAACTCTGCGTTACCAGCTATCCGCCGCCTTTTCCGGCGGAAACATCGTTCACCAGGTGCAGCTCTCCAACACCGGCGAAGTCTCGAAGCGAGTCAACATAACAATTCTGGCCCGTGGATCCCATGTTTCCAGCAGCACAGGCAACATGGACTCCTATCTTGTGCTCATGTCCGAACGGAAAGACCGTGAACCGATAGCGGCCCGTCTTGTGCACTACTACCCCGACTTTCAACACGGGATCAGCGATGAGGTGATCATGTCCCACCCGCGACTCAGGGTGCGCGTAAGCCCGGTGACTTACTGCGCCATGGATGCCAAGGCGTTTGTTGTAAGGCGCGCCTTCGATCCCGAGGCTACAGAGAAAGTCCAAGGCAACCTGCCATGCATGCTGGTTCGCCAGTGAAAGTGCGGCGACACATTCGAGACGGTCCGGCGACCATCAAAGGAGATTCTCGATTGGTGCCTACAAACGGTGTTGGGTCGAACAGATTGGAATTGCCGGAGAAGAACTGATGAAAACGGTACTCGCTGTGCATCATCGACAGGCCGTAATTCGGCCAAGAAGGCTGCATCCCGCCTCGTCGTTGCTTTTCGCTTGTGTCCTTCTGCTTCCAAGTCTCGCGGCGCGGTGTCAATTGACGAATGTCGGCGACACAACGGCCACGCCGATTCCCGGCGCCGGACACGACTACATCCATCTGTTATCAGAGACGGTCAACCCCGCCAATGGTTCCGTGAGCCTGCGCATCAATCTTCCGGTGCCCAAGGCACGGGGAATTACGATACCCTTCTCCATCAACTACGACTCCAACGCCGTGCATCATCTGGAGCCCAATCTGAACCTTCCCGGGCAGGCTCTGTGGGGTACAACGGTCCCGAGGGGTGTGCAAGGCACCGGTGGGTGGACCTACGGGATTCCAAGCATCTCCTACTTTTATTTCGACTCGGTGACCGGCCCGCAAGGGGCATTTAAGACCGGATATGGGAGTCCTCCCCCTTCCAGTAGCTACATTCCTTGCAGCAACTACACCGATTACATGTTCACGGATCTCAACGGTGGACAGCACCCGTTGCATCTGGGGACCTACTATTCCACCAACTTTAATGGGGCCTGCGAGTCGTCGGGCGGAGCAGTCCGGTCGAACGGCGGCGGCGACACCCAGGTCCTGGGACGACTTCCTGACTCGGCCAATGACCCGAACAATCCGTCGGCAGCTGCGCCATTTCCAGTGAATGTCTACACCCCCGATGGAACGGTTTATACATTCAACGGGGCCGGCGTCGGTGCAACCATCGAGGATCGCAACGGCAACCAGGCGTCTGTTACAGACACGAGCGATTACGCAGCCAGAACCGAGACCATTACCGTTCAGGACACAGCCGGCAGGAACGTCATATCGTATATCTGGCCGCTCAATGCCGCCCTCTCCCAGCAGTCGCTCTCCGTCGGTGGATTGACTTACGACGTCTCCTGGACCACAACCACCGCGAACGCGTCGGTGCCCAATAACTGGATCGCAGGATTTGAAGACCCGAACAACGTGTATGGGTGCGGCCCCTTTCCCACGATGGACGACACGCAGAGCGCAATCTCCCAAATCTCATTGCCGGACAACACCAGTTACAAATTCTATTATGGGACGAACGTCAACCCTCTCCAGACACAGAGCTTCCCGAATTCTTATGGGCTTCCCAATGAAGTCGACTATCCCACTGGCGCCTGGGTGCAGTATCAATGGAGTACCGCTGCCGCCTCCACCAACTATAACGAGTTAGCCGACTATCCCGGGGCTATCAATACCCCCTCGGGCTGTTCCTCCGGCGATGCTTACCAGCCTTGCCTCGCGCCCGCACCGGGTGGCTGCCTTTATCAATACGGAACTCCCTGTTGTCGCAATGCGACGGGTCGGGATGGCTCAGGGCAGCGACTCGGTGCAGACCCAGACATTCACTTACTTTACAACCTGGGGCGCGGAGGGGACTTCTGCGGCTGCTGCCTGGACCCGAAAGACGACGACTGTAGCGACCAGGGATGATGTTCGGGGAATCAGCGCGACCACGAACTATACCTATTCCCCGTATTCGATCGCATCCAACGATCCCATCGACGCGGCTGATTCCTTTCCCCAGCAGGTTCCCAACGAACAGCAAATTGCCTACAACGACTATGCGGGTGTGCCATTGGAGACTGTGACCAAAACCTGGCTCAACCAGTATCAGATGCAGAGCGTACAGACACTGCCGGCATCGGGATCGGCTTCCCTGACCACTTATAGTTATGCCGGCTCCTTCCCGTTCAGCCTGGTGCAGGAAACCGACGAGTACGACTACGGCGCCTCATCGCCGACGCGAATGACCCACACGCAGTACCAGCCGTTCTCCGGGGCGCCTGGGCATCTCGTCGACAGGGCCTGCACGGTCGTTGTCTGTTCAGGAGGATCGAGTTGCAGCAGTTCTTCCTCGAACCGCGTCGCCGAAACCGACTACTACTACGACGGTGGTACAGCGTTCTGCACAGCCGGCTCAGCATCCACTTCCGAGGTGGCTGGACCGGCGCTCCCCCAGAAAACCCACGACGAGACGTTGTTTTCCTCGACCGCGGCGACCCCGCGCGGCAATGTCACTCAGGTCGCCAGGCAGTGCTGGCCAAATTGTTCGAATAGCGTAACCACGTACTCTTACGATGAGACCGGACAGACCTTGTCCAAGACCGATCCTTGCGGCAACGCGGCTTGCGCAGACATGACAGGAACTAACTACACTACAACCTACTCTTATGCTGACAGCCCGTCCGGAGGAGTAATTCGAACGCATATTTGACTCAAATCACGGAACCGAACACCGGTGTTGCGCATGTCGAAAACTACCAGTACAACTATTCCTCCGGTGAACTAACGCAGACGCAGGACCAAAACCACGTCATAACCAAATACTCATACAACGATCCACTGAATCGCCTCAGATTGGTAGACAGCGCAGTGGGTAAGCTGAATTGGTATCTAAACGGATCCGCTGATGTGTCCGCTGAGAGTGAAACCGCGTACGACTATCCGAGCGCGACAGAGATGGATGTTCACCAGGATCAATTTGCGACCGGGGACCGTGTTCTTTCGACCAAGACCTTCTATGACAGCTTGGGGCGTGTAGCTAAAGCGGTTGGGCGAGATGGATCGGTCGTTGAGACGGCCTATGACGGCCTGGGCCGCGTATGCGCTGTCTCGAATCCGACATTTAACGACCCACACCAGTTAAGCTGCGTGGTGGGGCAGAATCCAGCAGCCGTCACGGCCACAGATGGATACACTTACTTTTCGTACGATACGCTCGGACGCAAGACTCAGCAGACCCAGCCCGACAGCAACACGCAACATTGGCTATACAACGGCAACGTTGTGGATTTCTACGATGAAGACCAGAGTCACTGGCGGCAGATCAACGATGCGCTCGGTCGGCTGACGAAGTTGTGGGAAAATGACCCGGGCGGCTCAGGCGTCCTCACGCTGGAAACGGACTATACCTACGATCCCCTCAATAACCTGAGCTCCGTGAACCAGATAGGAGCGTCAGGAGAGACGCCACGGTACAGAAAATTCGTTTACGATTCCCTGTCGCGCCTGACCAACGCGTGTAACCCCGAAGGCATCCCGGCCGGTAGCTCCTGCACACAGACACAAACACCGTGGAGCGCAATCTACAACTATGACGCAAACGGCAACGTGATGACTAGGACGGATGCAAGGGGGGTCGCTACGCACTATACCTACGACGCCTTGAACCGGTTGATCACAAAGACTTACACGAACGATCCGGCGAATACGCCGGCGTTGAGTTATGGCTATGACCAGGAATACTCCTGGCAGCTTTCGTACAACGAAAACAATCCAATTGGCCACCTGCAATCGATCCAGGAATCGCTAGGAACCGCCAATCTTGTGGCATGGACGAGCCAGGACTACGACCAGAGAGGCAACATTTTGGGTTATAACAACTGCCTTGGTGCAAGCATACAGAGCCCGTGTCCCGTTGGCCCCGGCACCGATTGGGGCTACGGTTACAACCTGGACGGAACCCTGAACGCAGCAGGAGGCGGTGCCTACAATGAAAGCCAGAACCCAGACATGAGCATTTACTATGGGTACGATAGCGCTGGCCGTTTAAACTCGATCGTATCGAATCTGGCGGCGACGACCCCCCCTTATCTCACCTCCACATTCCTGAGCGGACCTACCTTTTATCCCGGGGGCGCGGTCAAAACTGCGAATCTTGCCATCGATCCGACGAGTCAGGTTCCGGGGATCACACTTTCCCGAACCTTTGACAATCGGGGCAGGATCACGGGGGAGACGGATACTAACAGCCAACAGCAGATCGCGTACAATTATTCCGTCAACTACGATGGCAATGGCAACGTGACGGGATATAACGATAGCGTGGCGGGCACCTGGACGGTTACCAACGACGCACTCCATCGATTATTCAGTATGTCGGGAACACTGCAAGGGGTGGCCTATCAGGCGCAAGAGACCTACGATTCTTTTGGTAATCGCAAAGTGGAGACGGTCACCGCCGGATCGGATCAAATGCAGCCCTCAAATTACCTCAACTTCACTGCCGGCAACAACCGGGCAGATGAAGGGATATACGATAATGCCGGCAATCCGTTTTCCGACGGAGCCAATAATTATCTGTATGACGCGGAGAATCGCATTTGCGCGGTGCAACAAATTGCCACTGGAGGTGGCGGCAGCGTGATTGGCTATCTCTACGCCCCTGACGGGACCAGGCTGGGGAAAAACGTGAACCTTTCAAGTTTCTCGTGCGACATGACCCAGAACGGGATGCTGACGCCAGACGGGCTAGTGGTCTTAACCAACATCTATACCGTGGGCCCGCAGGGTGAGCAGCTTGTGGAGACGGACGGAAGCATCAATCTGACACATTTCAACGTGTTCTGGGAAGGACAGGTGCTTGGGAGCTACTCCGGAACAACTGCTGCAGTGACAAATTTGCACTTTTCGCTACACGATTGGGTGGGCACCAAGCGGGTGATCACGAATTCCGAAGGGGGTTACGCGGACACATTCTTCAGTGGCCCCTTCGGCGATTTTCAAACGCCAAGTGACGACAACGCTTTCGACGCATCCGAACACCACTTCACCGGCAAAGAACGCGATATCGAATCCGGCCTCGACTACTTCGGCGCTCGCTACTACAACTCCTATGTCGGCCGATTCATGACCCCGGATTGGAGCGAGAGTCCGGAGGCGGTGCCGTACGCGGATCTAAGCGATCCCCAAAGCCTAAACCTCTATAGCTATGCGGGAAACAACCCTCTCACGCGCGTCGACAAGGACGGCCACTGCTGGTCATGGATTCAGGGCACGTGTAATTTCTTTCAGCGGATCCTCGATTACACGCTTCTGAACAACGGCTGGACAACATTTAGGCAGGTCAGAGACAACGATAGGGCCTGGGTTGCAACCCAAGTGACTACGAATGCCGACAGAAACTTCGTTCAGAACCAGGCTACTTGGAAGCAGATCAAGGCGATGTATAACTACTACAAAGATCCCAGCGACCGAGCAAACGTAGATGCTTTAGCTAAGGTCGGCATTACATTTTCATCGGTCATCTTTGGTAACAACCCTAATCAGGAGTATCATACGTTTCGCCATGTGGATGATGCAGGGCTCGATAAGAATCAAGTAGAAGATGC
The DNA here is from genome assembly GCA_963850235.1 of uncultured Acidobacteriaceae bacterium. Lineage (GTDB taxonomy): Bacteria > Acidobacteriota > Terriglobia > Terriglobales > Acidobacteriaceae > PALSA-350. Next base: position 116,327 of record CAWKKM010000008.1, read on the forward strand.
GATTAGACAGGACTTGGCTGGGAAAGAAAGCTCTCTTCCCCAGGGTCTGACGAAAGGGCAGGTCCAAGTGGGCGGCAAAACACTTGACTATCATGCATACAAATTACCGGACGGTACAATCAATGTCGGACGCATCACCGTACAATAATGTGGCTCGAATGTTGCGCACGGACGAGAGCGACCTTATTCGCGCCTTGCTTGGCAAAGTATATCCGCAAGAGGAAATCGAAAGAACTCTGGCTGATTGCCGTGTCGTCGATATGCAAGACGGTGGGATGGGAAGCATCCGATTCATGGGTACGGAACCCCGCTCTTTCGGAAGAGTTCTGGTTGAGGCACAGTATCTGGACAGCGATGGTGTCCTTGTGAGCATCACGGTCAATGCCGACAATCACGGTCGACTGTTCGAGCTGGATTTTTGGAAGGTGGACTTTTCCCCATTAAGGCGTTATCCGACGCCTTCGGAGCTCTCGGGTATCTCGACGCAATCCTAGCGGCAAGGTGGCACTCTGGTAACCTGCGCTCCATTCGTGGATTTCGTGTGGATTTCGTGGACAGGAATTTCGTGCAGGAATTTCGTGGACAGACGGGCAGCCTGTCAGGAGATGCGGAGGATGATGCGGGACAGGAGATGCGGGACAGGAGATGCGGGCAGGAGATGCGGGACAGACGAAATAATTCCCGAGGAGATGCGGGACAGACGAAATAATTCCCAGACAAATTGGAAAACGGCGCGAATCACTGGCAGAAAGGCCGATCGTCGACTTGCTTATAGATACTCTTTGGAGGGATCAAAAGGGGTCGAAGGAGAAAATGGCCTGTTTCTGTCCGGGCTCGGAGCGCTTCTTGGGTCCGGGCTTCTGCCTGATCAATGGGCGGTGTTCTTGCCTCTCCAGCGCGCGAGTAAACTCTGCTGAGCCAAGTGGCCGCCCGCTGAAGGTGCTATCGCGGATGTCCCAGTGGACTTCTGGAGACATCGAACAGGCTGTGGATGAAGTCAGAGCGGCGGGAGGGGAGACAGGAGATTTTCTAGCCCATATAGCTGAGAACAACCCGACAGCGCGAACTGTTTCGGCGGATGTTCAAGACATAATGTCAGCGGCTAAATCCGCTGTTGACGCCGCACGAGGAGCAGCAAACGCAATCGGTCCAGCTGTGGAAGAAGGAGTCGAGGAGGTAGAGCAGTGCGGCCCAGTCTGTATCCCGTAGCCACGGGGCGGGAACGCCCCTCTGTCACTTCGCTGAACCTTTACCCGATCTACGTTCGACAGGGGAGGAGTCCAAAAAAGTATAAAGCTGGATTCATCGACCCACGAGGAGAGATCCTGATTGAGCCGAATTTCGAGGATGCCAGGCCCTTCAGCGATGGGCTTGCGTCTGTTCAACTCAATGATCGATGGGGAGCGATCGACGCCAGCGGTAAGCTCGTCATCTCATGTACTCACTCGATAGGACTGGATTTTTCAGATGGAGTGGCTCAATTCGAGGCGGGTTCTCGGCGTGGTCTTGTAGCGCGGGATGGAACGGTCATCCTGCGGCCACGATACTGGGCCATCTCTCGCTTCAGTGAGGGCACTGCTTATGTCTGGGATGGAAAGCAGTATGGGTTCATCAACCTGCGAGGCGAAGAAGTTATCCCCTTGTTCTTCGAGGAGGCCCGAGAGTTCAGCGATGGCATAGCTCCGGTGCAGCTTAACGGGAAGTGGGGATACATCGACCAAAGGGCAACTTTTGTGATCGAACCGAAGTTCGATGCCGCGATGCCGTTCAGTGAAGGACTTGCACGAGTTTTGATGGGAGATCGGTGGGGGTACATCGAGCGTGAGGGAGGCTTCCTACTCCCTCCAGCCTTCGGAGACGCACGTGACTTCCATGAGGGCCTATCACAGGCAGCACTTGTTAAAGGGGGGCCCTTCGGCTACATAGACAAGCGCGGCGAGTTCGTTATCCAGCCAGTGTACCGTTATGCTAGCCCTTTTTCGGAAGGGCTAGCTGCCGCTTCCCCTGTAGGTCAAACGCCTTCGATTTTTCTGAATCAGCAAGGAGATCAGGCTTTTGCCGGAGAATATCTCTCTGCCAATGCCTTTACTAACGGACTCTGCTGCGTATCGACCTTGAAGACTATCGCCTACATCGACCATCAGGGACAGACGGTGTGGGAAGGTCCTTACGTTGAACGTCCATGATCGTTGAGCTGAGACAGACTACGATCGGTGACAGACGATCTACGAAGACCCGAACAACCCCCACAATCGAGTTCGTGTAATGCCGACACGGGAGATGCGGGACAGACGAAATAATTCCCAGGAGATGCGGGACAAGGAGATGCGGGACAGACGAAATAATTCCCAGACAAATTGGAAAACGGCGCGAATCACTGGCAGAAAGGCCGATCGTCGACTTGCTTATAGATACTCTTTGGAGGGATCAAAAGGGGTCGAAGGAGAAAATGGCCTGTTTCTGTCCGGGCTCGGAGCGCTTCTTGGGTCCGGGCTTCTGCCTGATCAATGGGCGGTGTTCTTGCCTCTCCAGCGCGCGAGTAAACTCTGCTGAGCCAAGTGGCCGCCCGCTGAAGGTGCTATCGCGGATGGCTTTTCGACTGGACTCTGGCTGGGCGGCCTGCAGATAGGCTCGCCACTCGTCGCATGACCATCGGCGCTGCCACGCATCCAAGCTCAGCCACGGTTCTATCGGTACGGTACCGCAGTGCACGGACGCCGAAGACCAGGGCCAATCCTTCGCAGATGTCACCAGAAAAGCTCGTACCGGATTGAGCTCGGTGTAGCGCAGGGCTTCCCAGAGATGGGCCTCGTCAAGCGGGCAAGAGTAGTAGCGCCCCTGCCAGACGTGCCCGCTGGAGTGGTTTTCCGCGTTCCAGTACGAGGCGAATCGGCCATGTGTTTGCTTCAAACTGCGGGATAAGGCGTCCTTGCTTTGGGGCACAGCAACTAGATGAACGTGATTCGACATCAAGCAGTAGCCGATCAGTTCCACTCCATATCGCTGAATGCCTTGTTGGAGCAAATCAAGGTAAACCCCCCGTTCCGTGTCAGTCTCCAGAATGAAGCGCCGAGCATTCCCGCGCTGGGTGATGTGATGAGCAACGTCTAAAGCGACAACACGAGCGAATCGCACTAGTTCACGACCTATGCAGTACCGCTGGCGGCGGCATCGATGTAGCAGTCCTGGCAAGCCCTCTAAGTGTCCTACCCGATACAACGGCTCTGCAACTCGATCATGAACCGACGGGATGAATGCTCACCACACAGAATTGTTAAACTACATTTAGCTTGGCCTCGCGCCGGGCTCTCGACTTCCATTGGTTTTTTTTGCGGTTATTTCGTCTGTCCCGCATCGTCCGAAAGCCCCAAAGAGACCGACAGATCCGAAAGCCCCAAAGAGGCTGACCTGCACACAACCGAATCTTGCACAAAGCCTTGCTATCAAGTTGCTCTCGGTGGTGGCGTCCGCCACCGGAAAGACTGTTGGTTACGGAGCTGGTGGATCGCTTGGTGCAGGCTATCGAAATTTTGGCTTTAACTTCGGCGCATCGCAACAATTAGTCGTCGCGCCCGATGGAACTGCTGGATTAGTCACGTCCTACACAAAGCAATTATTTGGGGTTGCCTCAGAAGGCGTTGGCGGAGTCGCTGGATTCCAGCTGAGAGGTTCGACTGTTCAAACAATAATGGATCTCCAGGGCTACTCCGTGGACGCTGGTGTTGTTGCGGGAGACGAGCTTGGTGTAGGCTTTGATGGAACCGCATCACCAGGGGATAGTTTAGACCTTGGAGTGACAGGTACGTTCGGGTTTGGATTTGGCGAATATGGGCATGCAGGCAGCGTTACGCAAACCATTGTGCATCCGTTTTGTTAGCGAAGGCGCCAGGAGGGATCTTCCACAACGATTAGTTTTGTGCGTCATGACAAAGGAAGTAACAAATGAAGACGGTCGCTTCGAATCACGTTCCTAAATATCTGTTTATCGGCTGCGGATTCATCGGAGCCTTCGTAGGTTTCTTGATGCCTGAAGGAAAAATTCCGCAGCCTGAACATTCAGGGATCATAAGTGCCTTTATTAGGTTTGAGTTAAACTATATTAACTTCATCACAACGCTGGGTGCCGCGGTGCTGGCTTATTTGCTCTTGAAACGAAAAGTCAGCGGACGAGCGGCCATGATCATTTGCGGTGCGCTTGGGTTTGCCTGCGTCAGGTTGTTACTCGCTTCACTCAGCTTAGTACATAAACCCTAGACGGGACTCTAGGCAGGAGTTGAGGGAGTTTCAGGGACCCTGCACTTCGATCACCAACACGACGTACCAGAACCTTCCCTACATCCCCCGAATCTTGTTTCGAACGTCGTGAACGGTCCATTCGGTCCACTCAGCTATACGCTGGGCAACGGGCTGAACGTCTATCGCTCCTACGACCAGCTAGGCCGCTATGCTCAGCAGTGGGTGTGCAACGGGCCGGCGGCGGCAAATTGCAACGGTGGAACGGCGATCTATTGCCGAGCCAGCCAGTGGAAGGGATACGCGGATGCAATTCCAGTCCGATACCGCGCTTAACCAAAAAACCAGGTGACAAAAAAACCAGGTGACAGACAGGACGTACCCCATGCCACAACTACAGGAGGCGTAAAAACCAGGTGACAAAAAAACCAGGTGACACCCTGCTGTCCACAATAGACTCGACATTCAATCTTTGAACAAACAAAGCCGGGAGATATTCTGTCTGTAACAGATGACGTTGCGATCTGGAAACAGTACCGTGAGATCGGATGCGGCTAGTCTGACGTTCCTCAAGAATGTGTGCCGCCCCTACGGGGCTCGATCATTTTGCTATACGTACCCAGGATTCCGTGCTACGCACTCCATCCTGGGCTAATATCAGTCGTCCCTAGCGGGACTCGGCGCGATGGACAAAAAAGTGCACCACCCCTGACACTAAATTCACCCAATCTGCACCTAAGTATTGTTGAGCAGGAGTGCGCCCAGGCGTCCTCCTCCGACGGGCAGCTCTTTGACAACTGAGCACCACAACATGACTCGACACCCGCCCAGCCGCGTGGGAAGGGGGGAAGCACCATCATGGTTACCAGGGAAGCCGTCTTCCCATGCCTTCCAACGCGAAAAAGTAAACCTGGTGCGCATAGTGCGCACACTTGAGCCATTTCGCGCGCGACCCGGATCGAACAGCCGCTTGCTGAGGACGCTTACGCCCTATGAAGGGGAAACGAAATCCGCCTTCCCTGTTCGCCAGCCGCGAACCACCAAGTTGCCAGCCCGGTAACCGGCCTATGAGCATCCCCCATAAAACAAAGGACTTAGCGACACGCATTCCCGAACGCACGGAAGCGCCGGTAGGAGGTTATCCCTCTTTTCTCTCTTATCTCTCACAAAGTGCATTCTTTTTCGGAGAGCTTGAGCATCCGCAACCTCTCACAACGCCTATACCTTCAAACAGACAATCTTATTGAGCCGGATCGCTTTGATGAGACAGAGGGCAGCATACCTGGAAGATAGCTCACTGCTCAGTCATTCTGTGCCCGAAAGGACTTAGCCGCAACACCGAAGGAGATAGCAGGCCACCGCGCCGCCGAATCCATAACCTGGCACAGAGTGCGCTGAGTGCATCTACACAAAGCCAAGATTCGTCGAGCTGAACGCGCCCAGACTAGGAAAAATCGACTTAAGCTGTGCCGCGCTCACGCCAAACCAACTTGCGAGCGTCGCCGCGTATTGCACCGTGCTCGTGGAAGGAATCCATCGCCCATTCACGTCGAAATCGTCCGGACCACCGAGAGCAAGCGTGGGATAGGTCCCGTAAAGTTTCGCTCCCTGCACCGCACCACCCAGAACAATGTGGTGGCTGCCCCAACCATGGTCGCTGCCGTTGTTCGAATTCGGCTGGAAGGTGCGTGAAAAATCGGACATCGTGAACGTCGTCACCTCATTCGCGATGCCCAACTCCTGCGTCGCCTGGTAGAACGCCGACATCGCCGAGGAAACCTGCGCCAACAGCAGGCTCTGCTGCCCGGCCTGGTCTGCATGCGTGTCGAAGTTTCCCACCCCGGCAAAGAAGATCTGGCGATTCACTCCAAAGCTGTTGCGCACCTGCATCAATTGAGCGATCTGTTGCAACTGCGTGGCAAACGGATTATTGGCCGGGAAGACCGTAGCGAGTGGAGCCATCGAAGACACGGCCTGGGTAAGAACGCTGGCATAACGCGCCGCATTCTGGCTGATGGCGTTGTCGGCCTGTACCAGGTTCAGGCCGCTGGCAAAGCCGAGAAAACTCTGCGCCATCGCCTGCCGTACACCGCACTCCGCCGCCCCCTCCCCACACGAGACGCCCGAAAGATTGCCCGGGTTCACCGCCAGAGGAGTGGTCGATTGGCCATCGCAGAAAAGCGTGTCCCCGGCCACCGAAGTGATCATGGGGATGGACGCAGATGGGTTGAAGCTGCTACCCAGCAGATCGCTCATGCGGCCCGCCCATCCTGTGGGCGTGGCGGAAGACTGCGCCGCGTTTTGCCACTGCAACTGTTGATCGGAGTGGCTGAACAGGTTCGAAGGCAGGTTGAGCTGTGAACTTACATTCGCGCGGGTCGTCGGCGCCACCAGCGTGCCGACGTTCGCGACCAAAGCGGCGGCCCCACTATCCACCAGCTGGGCAATTTCCGGCAGACTGCCATGCAAACCGTAGTGAGGCAGGGAAGCAAGTTGTATCAGCTGGCTTTGCGGCAGGGCCAGTGGCCCACGCAACATCGAGTAATTGTTGTAACCAACCGTGTCCGTGGGAACCAACGTGTTGTTGGCGTCATTTCCCCCAAAAAGGAAAACACAGACCAGCGCCTTATAGCCTGAGACGGGAGTCGTCTGTGCCAATGCGTTCAACGCTCCAAAGGGACGGAGCCCCACCAGGCTGCCGCCCGCGGCCAGCGAGGCATATTGGATAAAACTGCGCCGGTTGTAACCCATATTCGTAACCTCTACTGTGCGATCTTGTAAAAGTTGGAACTGATGACCAGCCAGGTCGATACGCGTACACGCTGGCCGATATCCGGTAAAAGCGCGGCGTTGGCCACAATTGCCGACTGCATCGTAGGCGCCATTTGAGCGTGCGTAAAAAGGATATTGAGCGCCGTCACCAGGTTCGCGCTGTCCGTCGCGGGGTTGCCGGTAGCCGAGGCGATTTGCCCCAGAAAACTCGTCGCGCCCATGTCGATAAAGAAAGACGTGAGGTGGTTGCGCACGATGCTGTCCGCAAGCGTCATGCGAAGCGTCGCGGCTGCCGTGTTCTCCTGCGCGAATTCGGGCGCGTTGATGCGAGTGCCGGGAATCACATAGCTCGGCGGAAAGAAGTTGAACACGCTCGCAGCCCCGTACGGTACTTCTCCCAATGGCGCCGTGTAGTTGCTGGCAACGTCGTAGCGGCCCTGTGGATCCACATTGGTGAACTGCAGCGCGCGAAGGATACCCGTGAAGTACAGGATGGGCTCGCGCAGGTGGCCCTCATCGGCGGTCGGGTCGCTATCGGCTGCGCGTGCTTCCGGATCCTTCAAAATAGCCGTGATCACCGCCTTCATATCACCGCGGACACCGGAACCATTATTCGCAAACACAGCTGCGACGCGTCCCACGTATGCAGGTGATGGATTGCCCGTGACCAGGTGCTGGATCAGTTGACGGCCGACGAAAGGCCCCACGTTAGGATGGTTGAAGATCGAGTCGATCACTCCCGAGAGGTCCTGTTCCGCCGTTTGCCCGGCAGGCAGAGTCACCCCGCTCAGCAGAGCCTTAGCCGACATGTCATGCGCCACCTCAATGGCCCGCATCGGCTGATCGAAGTTGGGAACTCCGTTGGGGAAACTCGTAGGTACGCCTCCGGTAGCGTTGGCGTAGGTCCACCCGGTAAGCGCGCGTGCGTAGGCCTGCACCTGCGCTTGGGTGTAGACCGGCTGCGGCATTCCCTGGCCATCCAGCCGAAGACTGCCGTCAGCGTTGAGCAGATACAGGCCGGTGGTAAAAAGCTGCATCAGTTCGCGGGCGTAGTTCTCGTTCGCGATCTGCCCGGCAGGCGCAGCGTTGCTGTTCAGCATGTTGAGGTACGCACCCATTGCCGGGGAAGTCGTGACATCGTTCAGTAGCTGGCGAAAATTTCCGAAAGCATCATCCGCCAGCAAATTATGGTAGGACGGTATCGTGCGCGCGTTCACCATAGCGGTGGACACGACGAAGATTTCGCTCAGCGCAAATGCAACGCGCTGGCGCAACTGATCGTTCGCCGTGAGCGCATTCTTCCAGAACGAGCTCTGCGCGCAAGCGTGCGTCCCATTGGGGCAGCGGGCCACCGGCGGACTGGGAATAGCCGGCATCCGCGTCGTTGGCGTGGCGAACTGCTGTGCCAGGTAAGCGGCCACGCCCAGTTGTTGAACATTCTGCACATCCGAGAGTGTAGGACCGAATGTGGTCTGATCGAGCAGCCGCGTCGCCGTCGCCAGGCTGACCGGCGGAATCGTCTGCACCGCGATCGTCTGCGTGACGGCAGCCTTCTGCGCGGCATTGGGATTCATAACACCCACGCTGATCGAAGTCGTCCCCGCCGGCACGCTAATGCTGCTTTGGAGCGAAGTCGTCGAGAGGAAGGTCGTAGCCGTATTCGCGCCACTTACTTGCAACTGCGAACCAGAGACAAAACCAGAGCCATTGAGCGTGAGCATGAAGCTGGTGCCCGGCGCAGTCTGTGTCACAGAACCGGCAGTGATCGTAGGCAGCGGGTTGAGGATCTTAACGCTAAGAGAAGCCGACGAAGCAGGATTTGCAACCGTCGCTGCGCTAATGGTGACCGAGTGACCGGCAAAAAAGCTCGCAGCGGGCGTATAAAAGCCGGAACTGGAAATCGGCCCAGTGGCGTAGGTCCCGCCCGCGACTCCATTGGCCGACCACACGACCGCGCCGGGGACCCCATTGACCAGGGCACTATATTGTCCGGTGCCGCCGAGCCTCACCTGCGATGGACCACTCAGCGTGACGACCGGAGTCTGCCCCTGTATCACGCTGCAACATGCCGCAAGGAAGAACACCACCGCCATCGGCCTGCAACAGGTGGACATTCCTCGACCCTACGAACATCCCGGGGCCGCAGCCATACAACCAACATCCAATTACCAGAGGAGCGGAAACTTCCTCTAGTTCCCGCCGATCCAGCCGATAAAATACCCCGTGCTCGAGAAGACCCCAGCCGGCTGCGGAAAACTGAGTTCTTTGAAGGGTACGGGCTTCAGAGTCTGCGTGAGAACCGGAATTTCCAAACCTAGTCCCGTAGGGACGTCTGAACTTCAGACTTGTCCAAATTATCTCGGTGGGCTTTGGCGGGATTTGAACTCCCAACCACGGTTGTCGGTTCTGGACGGGTGCCCCATGTTCGCCTAAGCGTACATGGGCCGAAAACGAATTCTTCCAATGCTTTCACTCCATGCGCAGGACCTCTTGTTCTAGGCCACAGCATCTCGCCACAGCAAAAAGCGTTTGGAACGCTGCGCCCCGTCTTTCAAACCTCAGCAAGCCGCAATCCTGAGAGACTGTGTCTTTTTATTCGCGCAAAATGCGGTTGTAGATGCGGAAAGGCGTCCCGCCTCACAACCGCCTTGTCCCTTGGCAACGGCTCTTTCCCTTTCAACCACCCTCTCCTATTTGTCATCCCGACCGTACCCGGATTTCCTACTTCACAGCTCTTGCCAGCGACCGCTTATGTGGTTCTCCTTAAAGAGAACCATATGCAGTTGATCGAAGCCGCAACTCTTGACAGGAAATCTGGGGCAGGGGAGGGATCTGCAGTTCACTTCACCAGCAACTAATCCCAGCTGGAAGCGCCGCCCTCCCATTGTCATCGTGAGCGAAGCGCCTCGCATATCTTCGCGTTACGAAAGGTTTATAGCGCGAAGTCGAAGGACCCCGGCGATGCTTGTTGGCAGATGCTGTTCGGAGCTTTCTCTTCACAAACATGATGTCTGCCCGCATCCGGTTCTATTGACCCGCGACGCAGCCCGCTACCGCACGTATTTTCCTAAGCTTCGTCTCATCTCGCCTGGATAAGAAAGGTGAGCACCGATCCGCGGCCGCTTCGCAGGTGACGATCAGCACATCCTCGTCGCCTCTCAAAAATTGAAAGACACCTGAAGATCAATACTGCGATTCGACGAAGGCGACGAGAAGAACCCGCCTGCGAGCGCATTCGATTTGCCAAACAACGGCGACTCCAGAACACCCACAGGCGCTGCAAGGTTCACGTTGTTGAAAATATTTCTGCCCATCGCGGTAAAGTTCAGCGAATAACGCCTCGACGCCTGCTGATCCATCATAGGAGGGCGTCCGCCCCCGCCGCTGAGTCCGCCTGGGCCAAGTCCGCCTCCGGGAGGGCCACCGCCTCCCGGCCCACGTCCGCCGCCGCCTCCAGGAGGCGGCCCATTGAAACCTCCACCCGCGCCCCGCTCGGTGCGCGGTCCGATGCCAATCGACTTGCTGATCCGCAGATTGGTGCTGAACTGTCTCGGACCCGTCACAAAGTTGTAGGGGATCCTCGCCGCGTCCGCCGAAGGATTCAAGTCGAAATCTCCATATTTTGTCTGCATCACATCCGTGCTTCCGGAAGTAGCAAATGCGGGTCGATCATTGAACTGGTTGTCCCCATTGAGGTCTTGCCCGACAGTGATGTTGAAGGGCGTTCCCGAATCCATCACCACAAACGGGCTGATCGAAAAACCGAACGGAGCGGAGTAATTTCCGCCCACCAGGAAGCGGTGATGAACATCAAAGGTCGACCTGCCGTAATCCGCGCGCGGGTCAAATTGGTTCGAAGGAAAGTAGGTCGCCCCGGATGTGTCGGCCTTGGCGTTGTTGAACACATAAAACCCGAAGAGCGTAAGCCTGCGCTCTCGTATGCTGAAGTTGGTGGTCAACTGATTCTGGTGATAAATACCGCCGGACTGAAACTGATACGTATTCTCGTTGATGCCATTGGGCCGCACCCCCGTTCCGGTAGTGACGTCATACGTACCGGGCAGGAACGCGTTGACGTTGTCGCTATACAGTTGATGCAGCCCGCGCGAGTTGATGTAGGTGCTGGACACAGTAATATTTTTCCCAAAGCGATGCTCGATCCCGATCGCCGCCTGCATATTCACGGGAGCGGTAAGGTTCGGCGCTATGGAATACGTGGTCGGGGCCGCTTCGCTCGCTTGCAGCGTGCCTATGGGAATGGCAGCTCCGGGAGCCGGATTCTTGACCACGTACTGCTGCTGGTTGATCCCATTGTGCCGGATCGCCTGCAACACATTCGTCGATTGAAAGCGGTCAAAGAACCAACCGTATCCGCCACGGATCACCGTCGTTGCCGGTTTGCTTTTCCCGTTCACCGCCCAGGCGAACGAAATGCGCGGCCCGAAGTCAGCATGATCGCTGATACGATTCTGCCCCTCATAGCGAAGGCCATAACTCAGGGTAAAGTCCGGACGCACCCGCCAGTCATCCTGAAAGAAAAGCCCGGCGTCGAACAGCACAACACGCGCCGCCGCGGTGCCCGTCGTTACCTGGTACTGCGATGGTTGGCCGGCCGCATAGCTATCGAGCGACGCATACGTATAGTTTCCGTTGAAGCCCGCAGTGGAGCTGTTGGCGTCGCGCACTGCGCGCAACCGGCCCCCAAACCGAATCGAGTGTGCCCCCAGCGCCGCCGAGGTGAAATTCTGCAGCTCATAGTGATCCTGCGCGTCGTGCACCGTTCCCTCGTTGCTCCCGCCCCCGGTAAAAGCGCCTTGCACCGTGATGGTGGGCGTGGTGAAGAGCGGCGTCTGGTTGTCGCGATCACGGATATACTCAAACCGCGTTTCATTGAGCCACCGGGCGCTCAGAATCTGCGTGTCGCTTACCTGCAGAGTGTTTTCCTGGTTCAGCGTGTCATAGCCCTGCGTCTGCAACGCAAACTGGGAGACTCCATTGTTCGAGCTCTTCTGCCGGTCATACATATAACGAAAAGTCAGCGTATTGCTGGGTGTGATCTGAAGATCCAGGCGCGGGCTCAGATCCATGCGCGATTGTGGATTGGCGACCGCCGCCGCGTAGTTGTAGCTTGTGCCTGTAGGATCGAGCAGCTGCGCATTGATGATGGAGTTCGCATTGTTGTCCCTGCGAAACCCACTCATAAACCACGACGACCTGTTGTTGATCGAGCCGCTGACGTTGCCCAGAAAGAAAGTCGAGTAGTACGGTGGTTCGCTGGTCACAAACGGGTTCAGCGAGTTGAAAGCCGAGTCGTTCCCGCTGGCCATGATCATTCCATGCAAGCGATCCGTGCCCGGCTTGGTCAGAATCTCAATGCGGCCGTAACCCAGCTTGTCGTATTCCGCGGAAAAAGGATTCTGGTTGACCCTGATTTCGCGGATCGACGATTTCGGAGGCAACTGTCCGCCCGTAAACCCGTCAATATAGATCTGGCCGCCATTAGGGCCGGCCGCCGGCCCGGCAAGCGCGTTCAGCTCATCCTGCAGTTGATCGGGGTCATCCGAAAGCGCGTCCAGATCCTTGCCCTTGATCACGATCGAACTAGAGTTGTTGTCAGGGCTGGTATCCAACCCCGCACCCTGGTCGCTGACGGTGACCTGTTGCTGGTCAACAGCGATGATCAGCGCCAGATTCGCCAACGTCGCATGGTTCGCCTCCACCGTGAAACTCTGTGCCTCGGCCAGCGCAAGGCCCGGAGCCGCCACGGTGATGACGTACGTACCCGGTGCGAGCTGAGGGAATACGTAAGTACCATCGGCTCCGCTGAGCACGGTCGACGTGTGCCCATCAGCGTCCTGCACCGTGACCGTAGCCTTGACCACGCGAGCTCCCGAAGGGTCGGTCACCGCGCCGTGCAGTGATCCGTTCGCCGCCAACCCAAGCAACTGGGCGGCTGTGAAGAAACTCACACACAGCAGCAACACCACCGATCGTAACCCTGCACCTGAACTTTGCATTGCACACTCCTCAGTAAGGCCACCTTCAGAAGACACTGCCCACCATCGCAGTGCGGTCACGATGCGTAATTCTTGGTAACGGAATGTCACCCCGCTGTGACAATTTGTTACATTTCCCCCGCCTCATACCAGCCCGCTCGGCGTACTCTCGGAAGTGGCAGAAAGACACCGGCATGGAGCCCATTCTTCTTATCGACGATGACGTGGAGCTTTGCGCCATGCTGAGCGACTACCTCGGCCGCCACGACTACCAGGTAACCGCCGCCCATGACGGCAAGACCGGCCTGGCGAAGGCTCTCGCCGGAAGCTACTCCATCATTCTTCTCGACGTCATGCTTCCCGGTCTGGATGGTTTTGAAGTGCTCCGCCGGTTGCGCGCCGCCGCCTCCCCCATGAGTGTTCTGTTGCTCACGGCACGCGGCGAAGACGTGGATCGAATCGTGGGCCTTGAGATCGGGGCCGACGACTATCTGCCCAAGCCGTTCAATCCCCGTGAGCTGTTAGCCAGGATCAGGGCCATCCTGCGCCGAAGCGGAAGCGCAGAGGCTCCCGCGGCCGCGGGAGAATTCCTCACCGCGCAGGGTCTGGAGTTGGACACCGCCGCGAGGGTTGCGCGCTGCGGAGGGGTGCAACTCGATCTGACAGACATCGAGTTTGGATTGCTGCAAGCCCTCATGCGCAGTGCTGGCGAAGTAGTCGCCAGGGAGCAGCTTGCGGAAACCGTGTTGGGTCGCCAATTTCATCCCTTCGACCGCAGCCTCGACATGCACGTCAGCCGCTTGCGTCACAAGCTGGACGCCGCCGACAAATTCGGAGACAAGGTCAAGACCATTCGCGGCGTTGGATACCAGCTCGCGGTTCCCGCTCCCCGCAAACTCGCGGGAGATCGCTAGCCCATGCGAGGACTCTTCGCCAAGATTTTCCTCGGCTTCTGGATCGCGCAGAGCTTGACCTTCCTCATCTCCACCGTGCTGATCCTGCGCCGGCAGTTCGTGCGGCCGAACGAAATCATGGGAGCCCTGAACGTTACCCTGCCCAATACTGCGACGGCCGCTGCGAACGCATATGAAGCGGGCGGTTGTGCCGGGCTGCAACAGTTTGCCGTATCGCTTCGCCAGACCATTTATCTCGCCGACACACCGGCTCATTTTCTTTGCGATGCAAACGTCTCCTCTGATGCCGCCGGCGTCCTGGCCAATGTGAACGCGAACGTGGACCACGACCCCAGGGTTCATTCGACCCTCGTGGGCGAGCAGAACTTCTGGAGCACGGCCATTGAGTCTGCCGGCGGCCGGCATTATCTTGTTCCTCCTGAGCCGCCACCACACCGCCAGCAACTATGGTTTGCGTGAACTCCTCTTCTTCGCCTTTCCCCAGCTGCCCGTAGCCATCGTGGTCTTCGGCATAACAACCTTTGTCCTCGTTCTCCTGCTCGTCCGCCCCATCGGCCGGCTGCGCATCGCGGCCCGAGCCTTGGCGAGCGGAGAGCTGGCCACCCGCGTCGCCAAACCAGACGGGGAAGAACGCATCTTTGGCGGAGACGAAATTCAAGGTCTGGTTCACGACTTCAACTACATGGCAGAGCAACTCGAACGGCTTGTGGGAGCGCAAAAGATATTGGTGCGCGACGTCTCTCACGAGCTGCGATCTCCCCTCGCCCGTCTCAGCGTTGCCCTCGAGCTTGCGCGCGAAGAAGCCCCGGCGTCCATGCAGCAGTATCTGCAGCGCATCGACCGCGAAGCAGGCCGCCTTAACCTCTTGATCGGCCAGCTGCTCCGCTTGTCCTCCATCGAATCCACCAACGCCTCCAGCCACACCGAGAAGTTCACGTTGCATGGGCTCATCGAAGAACTGCTGCCGGATGCGGAATACGAAGCTCAGCAACGATCCTGTAAGATCCAGCTCCTGGACCATTCGGATTGCACAGTTCAAGGGAATCAGGAACTCATTTATCGTGCCATCGAGAACATCGTTCGCAACGCCATCCGTTACACCCGTGAGGACACGGTGGTGGAGCTGAAGATTCGTTGCGAAGAACGAGCCGGACTACGCATGGTCACGCTCGATGTGGCCGATTCCGGGCCAGGCGTTCCGGAGGCCGAACTGGAAAACATCTTCCGCCCCTTCTATCGGGTAGACGCCGCGCGACAGCAGGACACCGGCGGCTTTGGCGTCGGCCTGGCCATTGCGGACCGCGCCGTGCGCCTGCACCACGGGATAGTAAGAGCGCGAAACCGCCCGGAAGGCGGCCTCATCATCAGTCTTTCCCTCCCTTGCGAGAGGTGACCACAGCGATGCGGGCTGGTAGGTAGGGCTGGTAGGTAGGCTGGTAGGTACGGCTGGTAGGTAGGACTGGTAGGTAGGGCTTGTAGGTACCGGCTGGTATGTACGGGCTGGTAGGTACGGGCTTCAGCCCGTACATAAATCCAGCCGACCATGAGGCCTTTAGGCCCTGAGGTACGTTTTCCATCTCGTTCTTCGCGCAACCAGTCTTATGAGCAGCCGTAACCAGGCATCGTCGTCGATTCTCCTCTCCGCTACAATGGCCCTGAGTTTCTTCCGAGACCGGTGGGGAATTGAAACGAGCGTCGTTATTTCTATGGATAGCCGTCCCCCTGATGGCATGGGCACAGGACGCTTGTCATATTCGCGAAGTGACCGAATTTCCCGGAAGCCACGAGTTCGCAAGTCATTTTCTGGAAGCCATGGCCGGCGATCCCGATCCCAGGGCCAAACATATCAATGTCGTGTATGGGCTCACCGCGGATCTAAGCAGCAGGGTTCCCGCTCAGGATCGATCTTTGTACATTTCGAAGTCAACCGACAGTGGAAAAACCTGGACACAAGTGGCCCGTGTGGGCCCCGCATATTTTGACGCGGACATCGGTGAGGGCGAACGCAACGGATTAGCCGTGTCTCCCGGTGGAACTGAATTTGTCATCACCACCCAGAAGGGAGCCTTCCAGATCTTGCCCGGTAAGTCGGGTGCCGTCGTGAAATCCATCCATGGTCCCAGGGTGCCGGCAACAGATCCCATGGTGACCATCCCGAAAGCAAAAGGCGCTCCTGTCACCGCCGGCGCTGTCAAGATAACACCCAATGGAAGGGCGATGGCAATCAGTTACGGTTACTTTGATTTGGAACCACAAATCCTCACCTACCACAAGGGCCCTGATGGCTCTTGGATCGAAGATGGACCTCTGCCCCCGATTCCCACCGAAATGGATATTCTTTCCATGCAATTTGCCAACGAAAGAAATCCGGGCCCTGGTTCTCTCTATGTGGGAACCGGCGATCAAGCCTTCCGTTTTCACCCTCAAACCAAAAAATGGACGCGCATTGATGGGGTGGGCGACGATTCCGCGATCCAGGGAATCAGCATGGTGGGTGGTCCGCATCTGGCGGCTTGTTGGGGGGTCTACAACCCAATCAGTGCGGATGTCGTGGAGAGGGTGACGCATGCGCAGTTTCTCTTGCACCGGCAGACGGATGAGGCTGGCCCTAACATTCGGGCGTTCAGCGTAGAAGTCGACCCGTCGAGGCCAAACCGGGAAGTGGTGACCTCTCTCACCGGTGTCTATGCCAGCAGCGATCGTGGAAAAACCTGGAAGCGGCTCAATGAGCTTCCCGATGGAGAATTTCGCTCCGCCCGCTTCACATCGGATGGAACAGTCATTGTCTCTGGAATCGAAGGAACGTTCCTGGCCAATCCATTCTCAACTACTTGCTCGCCACATCTCAAGTCGCGCGGCCAATAGCCCGTCGCTCATTCCACAGTCGAGACCAAGAGATCCTGGCCGCTATAGACCGGCACGGTAAACCGGAAGCAACTGCCCTTTTCCACTACGCTTTCGACCCATATCCTGCCGCCCTGCTTTTCGACCAGTTCTTTCGCAATGTGAAGGCCCAAACCTAAACCCACGCGGCCCGCCGTATCACTGGAATTGACCTGGTAAAGCCGTTCGAAGATGTTATCCGTCACCTCCGACGCGATCCCGCAGCCATTGTCGGAAACTTCCACCAGCAGAAAACTCGGGTCGGCATCATGGGGCCGAACCACCGTTTCAATCGCGCCATAGATGGGCGTGAACTTCACCGCGTTCTCCAGCAGGATAACGAAGAGTTGCCGTAGCCTGGTCTTATCGGCATAAGCAGCGCCGACCTCTTCGCCGATATGCACCGAGATACTAATCGATTTGGCCGACGCCGCTCGCTCCAGCGTCTGAACGGCAAAATGCACGACCTCTGCTATCGAGACACTCTGCAGCCGTATCGTGAGCCTGCCCGTCCGGATGCGGGTGGTTTCCAGCAAATCGTCGATCATCGACTTCATTTGTGCGACGTTCATGCGGATGATGCCGAGGTATTCTTCTTGTTGCTCGCTTATTTCTCCCGCAAGACGATCCGCAATCAGGGTCACAAACGCATAAATCGAAGCCAGAGGCGTCCGGAATTCATGGGAGATATGCGAAAGGAATTCATCCTTCATCTGCAACTCCATGCTCTTGATCCGGTCTTGTGCTTCAGCCTCCTTTGTAACCGCCGTAATGTCATCCTTATACTTCAGCGCCGTCAGTCGAAGTAGTTCATCCTGGGCCCTCCTGAAGTTGATCTGGTTGGTGACCCGGGCTTTAAGAGCCGCGGAGTGTATGGGTTTACTGACGAAGTCCGTAGCTCCCAATCGCAATCCTTTGATCTCGGAGTGCACGTCCCTGGCACCGGTGAGAAACAGAACCGGTATTTCTTTGGTCTCGGGCTCTTTTTTCAAATGCTCGCAAACCTCATACCCGTCCATGCCGGGCATCATGACGTCCAGCAAAATCAGCTTCGGGGAGCGTTGCCTGGCGAGCAGCAGTCCCGTCATTCCCTCATTTGCCCGTAGAACTTCATAGTCATCGCGAAATACATCCGCGAGCAACTCATGAACCGAAGGCTCATCATCGATGACCAGGATGCAGGGCCGCAATGCCGAAGGACTCGCCGCAACCAGCTCGGCAGCAGGTGTCTCCGAGCCCATCGGCACAATCGTCGAAGCCGCTGCGATCGCGGGAGCAAGCTCCTTCGCCAGGATTTGGATGAGAGGCGAAAGACCCTCCATGTTTCCCGAACGAAGCGTCCTCTCAACTGCGAACGCCGCGTCGGCCAACTGGTTGGCTTCCAGCGCAGCGGCAAGGCTCTTGAGCGAATGGACCAGCCGTTGCGCCTCGTCGTTCCTATTCTCGTTAAGATTTCCTGTCAATTCTGCGATGGCGTTCGCATACCGTTCGTGAAAGGTCACGAGCAGCTTGCGGATAAGTTTCGGCTTGCCGTTATTGCGCAGTAAGGCGGCCGGAATGTCGAAGGGGGGAAGCCGATCCGGAATACTGTCGTCAGCCGGGAAAGCCATTGGCTGCGGCGCTGCCTCCGAAGGCGGCTTGGCCGGCATCGCTGGCATCCATTGGATCAAAGACATGGTCAATTCATCAAAGCTGATTGGTTTGGTGATGTGGTCGTTCATTCCGGCATCGAGACTTCTTTCGCGATCTCCGCTCATAGCATGCGCGGTCATCGCGAGAATGGGAAGGCTGCGAAAGCGGCCATCGGCACGGATGAGCTTGGTCGCCGTCAAGCCATCCATGACAGGCATTTGGATGTCCATCAGTACCAGGTCGAACGGTTGTGTCGCGACCTGGTCAACGGCTTCGCGGCCGTTCAGCGCAATGGCGAACGAGATACCAAGGTCCGTCAGCACTTCGGCCGCAATATCACGATTGAAGTCATTATCTTCAACCAGCAGGACGTGACGGCCGCGAAGCTTCTCGGTCTTCGACTGCGGCGCGTCCGCCTGACCAACATTCCGTGCACCAAACACCTTGCCAATGGTATCGACCAATTGTGATTCGGCGACCGGGCTGCCGAGAAAGCCGTCGACTTCAAGTCCCTCCAGCTCACTCATTACTTCGTTGCGTTCAAAAGCAGAGACGATGAGTATGGCGGGGATTTTGCTAAGACTCTGAGAAGCCTTGATGCGCCGTGAGGCCTCAATTCCATTGATGCCTGGCAGGCGCCAGTCCATCAGCACCAGGTCGAAGGGCTTTCCGGCCTGTGACCGTCCTATCAACGCGGTGAGCGCCTCCTCGCCGGATGCAACCGCTCGAGCCTCAAGTCCATTTGCCTCCAACATGGAGACGAGCGAATGCCTGTTGCTCGAACTGTCATCCACTACCAGCACTGATTTCTGTTGAAGATCACTCAAGGAGGCACGGACCTGTTGCGGCAGGGCTTCGGCGGCTACGCCGAACACGGTCGTAAAGTAAAACGTACTTCCCACCCCGAATTCGCTCTCCAGCCAAATCGTCCCATGCATCAATCCGACGAGTTGTTTGCTGATGGCAAGACCAAGTCCAGTTCCCCCGTACTTGCGCGTAACCGAGGTGTCTGCCTGATTGAAGGCTTGAAACAGGTTCGCCATTTGTGGCGGCGTCATACCGATTCCCGTGTCGGAAACCGAGAATTTCAACATCTCCAGGTCGCCGTTTTCCTGATCTCCGCCGGCAGGCTTTTCGTCTGTCACCACTCTGACAACGATCTCACCCTGATCCGTGAATTTGATCCCGTTGTTGATCAGGTTGATAAGAATCTGTCCTAACCGTAACGGATCACCCGCCAGAAATTTGGGGACATCGGGCGCAACCGTGAAGATCAGCGGCAGCTGCTTATGCGCAGCTTGTTCGCCGACGATATCGCGAACGTTCTTCAGCACCTCTTCCAGCGAAAACGTGATGCGTTCCAGGGTGAGCTTGCCGGCTTCAATCTTGGAAACATCGAGAATGTCGTTCATAATGCCGAGCAGTCTGCGTGCGGCGATGTCGATCTTGGTCAGGTAGGTACGCTGTCTGCTATCAGGGTTGGCCCGCAGTGCGAGGTGGGCCATCCCCGTGATCGCATTCACTGGCGTGCGGATCTCGTGGCTCATATTGGCCAGAAATTCTGACTTCGATTGGTTCGCGACTTCCGCTTCAATCCTTGCTTTTCTTGAAGCCTCCTCAGCTTGCTTAATTTCGGTTATGTCGCTATTGCTCTCCATCACTTGGATGGGAAGGCCGTTTCCATCCCGCTGCAAAACCCAACGGCTGGCCACCACAATGCGCGTACCGTCCTGAATCGTGTGCTCGAGTTCCCCTTCCCACCGTTCTTTTTCCAGAAGTTCCGCGTCGATTTCCTCAAGCGGCTTGGGGAAAACAGTGCCGAGCAGGGTGTGACAGATATTGCCGAGGGCTTCGTCTTTCGAGTACCCGTACATTTCCTCCGCTCCCCTATTCCAGAAAAGAACCTTGCCGCTGAGGTCGCGCATCAAGATGGTGTCGCGGGACAAATCGAGCAGGTTGGCTTTCTCGCGTAGCTCTTCCTCCGCTTTTTTCCTCGGCGTTACGTCGGTTGCAAACTTCACCACCTTGGTGACGACGCCGTTTTTATCGAAAATTGGGTTGTAAGACGCTGAAATCCAGACCCAGCGGCCATCCTTACCGGCGCGCTTGAATTCTCCCGACTGGAATTTGCCGGCCCTCAAGTTATCCCAGAACTCTTTGTAGGCTGCGCTTCTCCGATCCTCTTCGGTGACGAAAATACTGTGCGCTTTCCCTTCCAGATCTGCGCGGGCGTAGCCGAACGCGTGGAGATAATTGTCATTCGCCTGGATGATCGTTCCATCCAGATTGAACTCAATCATCATCTGCGACCGGTTGATGGCTTCAACCTGACCGCGGTAGTTCGCCATCGCGTCTTCTTTTTCCTGCCGGGCTACTGTGAGCGCCAATGCCTCTGTTGTCCGTTCCGCATCCCTTGATGCTTCCAGCACGCTGGATAGGTCGCGCATCTGGCGCCGGAACAATAACCAGATGCCGCCTGCGCCCACAAGCGCAAATAGGAAGCAGCTGACGCTGAGAAATGCAGAGCTGCTTCTGATTCGCCGCATGGTTACATTGCGCGGAAGTACTTCACTGGCGATGAGGGCGTCGAATTTCGCACGGACCCGATCCATCGATGCCTTACCTTCCAGCATCTTGCCGGAGCTGATGTCCGATGGATCATGCGCCGCGCTAACGCTGTATTGCCGAAGTGCCTCGCTCGCATGCAGTCTCCACTCGTTGACGCTCAGGCGGATGCTTGCCAGTTGGGCTCGCTGAGATGGATCGTCAGCGATCAGGTGATCGAGGGCAGCGAACTTTGCATCGATGACTTTCGCCGCTTCGTTATACGGTTGGAGGAAGACAGGTCTGCCGGTGAGTTGAAAGCCACGAAGCCCGGTCTCCATATCGAGAGATAGTCTGAACAATTCCCGCTCTGCGCTGATCACCTCGTTGGCGTGATCGATAAACTTCAGAGTCGCTCTCTGAAATTCTGCTCCCACGAAGAGCAGCATGGACGCAAAGATAGTCAGAGCGACGATCTGAAGAACCGTAGCTCGCCTTAACGACGGTTTAAACTCATGCGCGGCCATGATGGAATCCTGAATGAAAAACGTCCGGAAAGAATGCGTAGAGCAGAGTTCATTGCAGTAGAACAACTTGAGAAGAGTGGACTTTGCATTCCGGTATCACCAGCCCGGCGACACGGGAACACAACTCCCCATCAGCATGGCAGTACTTGTCGGTGATTGGGACAAATCAAGACTGAGGCAAACACCCGATCTCCAGACATTAGGGCGACGTATGGTTTGCTTTCGGCGAGACCTGGCATGGCCTTACTAGTCAGTACTTCGGCTGATTTGAAGCCGCCGATGTACCACTTTTGGGCCATGGCAGAAGGCCTGCAGTCGTTGGCTTGGTGGTTCTGCTACCGCGCGTGACCACGCCGGAATGGCAGGCCCCGCTACCGGAGGCGCGACAGTTTTTCCGTTAAAAGTTGGTGCGCAGCTTGAATATGCGACTCTTGTGATCGTATATTAACTAAGACCGAAGTGGTCGGAGTTCAACGAACCAGCAAAACGTTATCCCAAGTCCCCGCACGTACTCTTGGCCGAGCGATGCGAGGACCCGGGCCAACCCACGACTCGGCAGCCGCAGATTCCCCTTACTATAGGTCTCTGCATATGCCGCTTTCAACTCCACAGCGGGCTTTGGGACGGCGACGTCTCCTTAAGCCGGTTGTGCGAAGGAGACCAGCGGAGAATGAACAAGAGTTTCCCTCAGAATTCCCGGCCGGCGAAGCGATCGGAACTTAGCCGTGGCAGGAAAGCCTGGCTCACTTTGGGAACCGTAGCCGCCTACGCTGCCGTCTCCATCACGAAATCTCATCCGGCGTGGGCACAGGCTGCCGGCCCGAACACAGTGAGCGGCAAGACGAAAGAGCAGCAAAATTTGACCGTGCGACGCCTGGATATACCGGCGGGGCCACTTGATGCAACCATCAAAGCCTACGAGGGGATTACCGGAATAGAAGTCTCGTTCTCAATTCCGGCTGAAACCATTGCAGGTTTCAAGTCCCCAGGGGTGAAGGGTCTGTACACAGAAGACCAGGCGTTGCGCGCGTTGTTGGCGGGCACCGGTCTCTCTTATCAGATCGGCAGTGACGGCGCGGTAACCATCGCCGTGAGAGTGGGCGAATCCGTTGAAGTGAACGATTCCAGCCCGCAGCTGAGTCTCGACCGTTATCCCGTTCCGCTTTTGGATACACCGCAATCCATCACCACAATTTCGCAGGCGATCATGCACGAAGAAGGTGCGACCACCTTGCGGGATACCCTGCGCAACGCTCCCGGCATCAGCCTGGCAGCCGGTGAGGGAGGCTCGCAGGGCGATAACCTGACACTTCGCGGCTTCACTGCGCGCAACGACATCTTCCTCGACGGCATGCGCGACTTCGGCAGTTACTACCGCGACTCGTTCAACTACCAGGAGGTTGAGGTACTGGAGGGCCCATCCTCGGTGACCTTTGGCCGCGGATCGACCGGGGGCGTCATCAACCAGGAAAGCAAAGCCCCGGTGGATCATCCATTTGTGGTGGTTGAAGGAGATTTCGGAACCGACATCACTCGCCGCTTTGCGGCAGACATTA
This sequence comes from uncultured Acidobacteriaceae bacterium, assembly GCA_963850235.1. Classification (GTDB taxonomy): domain Bacteria; phylum Acidobacteriota; class Terriglobia; order Terriglobales; family Acidobacteriaceae; genus PALSA-350. Next base: position 139,384 of record CAWKKM010000008.1, read on the forward strand.
ACCAGCCCCTCCAGGGCCTGGGCCACGGGGCGGCGGTACGCCTCAACCTCATGGGCAACGCATCCAACGTTGCCGAACGCGATGTAACCGAAAATCGCCGCTACGGGGTCGCCCCATCGTTAGCTTTGGGCTTGGGAACCGCCAATCGTCTCGACGCCAGCTACTTCCACTTCCAGGAAGATGACATCCCCGACTACGGCATTCCCTGGTACTTCAACAAGCCATCGCCGGTAGCGCGACACAACTACTATGGCTTCCGCGACGGCAACTACCTGCGGACAGATGTCGACATGGGGACGATCAAAGCGGAGCACGACATCTCCGATTGGGCCATCCTTCGCAATCGCTTTCGCGTGGCCAACAATCATCGCGATGCTCGCATCACTGAGCCGCAGTTGAATAACGCAACCGCGGGTAGCATTACTCCGTCTACACCACTCGACCAGATCTCCGTCAACCGCAATCAGATTGCAACTCTCAGTGACGAAGGTTTGCTCTGGGATCAGCTCGATGCCACGGCACACCTGAACACCTTCGGCATCCGGCACGTGGTTGTGATCGGCGCAGAAGGCGGGCGCGAAACCTCAGATCCGGTTCGTCCAACGTTCAACTTCGTCAACCCGGCCGGGCAAACTATCAATACTGTGCCCACGGCCAATCTTCTTCGTCCCAATGAGGAACAGAGCTTCAGCGGCAACTCCGCCCCGGCTTCCAATGTTCATGTCACCTCCACCAGCTATGGTCTGTACCTGCTCGACACGCTCCAGTTCGGCAGCCACTGGGAGTTGGTTGGAGGAGCTCGCTTCGACCGCTTCCTTACTGATGAGAAAAGCATTGCTTACCCGACGCCGAAACAGGCTGTTCCCGGCGGACCGGTTGTGCAGGGGCCGCCAACCATTACTTATCCCTCCCGGCTCGATCGCAAACCCAGCTGGCGGGCAGCAGCGGTATACAAACCGGTCAGTTACGGTAGCATTTACTTCGACTACGGTACTTCCTTCAACCCATCCGCTGAAGCGCTCGCGCTCACCGTCGGTCCGGCGGGTACCGGCACAGCTAACCTCGCACCCGAATTCAACCGGTCGTACGAGGTGGGCACCAAGTGGGATCTGAGGAACGCGCGATTCTCCATGCGTGCAGATCTTTTTCGCACCACCAAAGACAACGCCCGCGAAGCCTCACCCACCAACTCGTTGTTGTATGTGCTGGCAGGTACACAGCGGGTGCAGGGTGCGGAGCTGGCGCTGAATGGCCGCGTGACCAATCGGTGGCAGGTTCTTTCCAGCTATACCTTCATGCATAGCGAAGTGGTCAACTCGCAATACTATCCGCTGTCTGTGGGCTACAGGCTGGCAAATGTTCCCAATAACCTTTTCAATCTGTGGACCACCTACCAGCCCATGCCACGGCTGACCATTGGCGGCGGCGGCAACTATGTCGACAGCCGCTCGGCCAGTTCCACGGTACCGCTGGATCCTACGACCGGCCTGGTGAAACAGGTGCCGGGCTACGTTGTCCTTAACGCCATGGCTCGTTATACGCTGACCGACAATTTGTCACTGCAGGCGAACATCTTCAACCTTGCCAACCGCAATTACATCGACGAAATCCATCCTGCGCACATTGTGCCCGGAGCAGGTACTTCGGGTCTCTTTGGCCTCAACTTCAGATTCTAAAGATCATTATCCAACCGAAGGAGAAGCCAGGAAACAATGTTGATTACGATTCCCCAGGTTCTGACCGCCGATCAAATCGGTCACGCCCGCCGAACTCTCGCTTCGGCTGAGTGGGTGGATGGCCGCGTGACGGCCGGCCATCAGTCGGCCCAGGCCAAAGACAATCTGCAGATCCCCGAGGGCCATCCCGCGGCTATGGAGATCGGCGACATGATCCTGACCGCACTTGGTCAGAATTCGCTCTTCATCTCAGCCGCTCTGCCCATGAAGGTCTTCCCTCCGCTCTTCAACAGTTATGGGGGTGGGCAGTCCTTTGGCACGCATGTAGACAATGCGATCCGTCACGTAAAGGGAAGTTCGCACCGAGTCCGCAGCGACCTCTCGGCGACACTTTTTCTGACCCCGCCCGAAGACTATGACGGTGGCGAACTGATCATCGAGGACACCTACGGCATTCATAAAGCGAAGCTGCCGTTGGGACACATGGTGGTCTATCCTTCGTCGAGCCTGCACCGCGTCGAGCCGGTCACTCGCGGACGCCGCGTCTCATCGTTCTTCTGGATCCAGAGCATGGTGCGCAGCGATGCTCAGCGGACTCTCCTGTTCGATCTCGACAACGCCACCCAGCGCGTGAACCGTGATATGCCGTCCAGCCCCGCGGCTGTCCAGCTTACCGGCATTTATCACAATCTGCTGCGGCAGTGGGCAGAGGTCTAGCTACGTGCGTCGGGTATTGTTCTGGATGCATCTGGGTGCCGGAGTGCTGATCAGTCTCCTGGTTATTTTCTTTTCCGTCACCGGCGCGCTGTTGGCCTTTGAGCGGCCGATTGTGCGCGCGGCGGATGAGCACTCGTATCGAATCGATCCCTCTCGCCTGCAAGTTCGATTGCCCATGGACGCATGGCTGGCACCCACCATGGCGGGTCTTCCTGCGCCCGTCGAGATGGTGACCACGCATCAGGATGCTCATTTGCCGGTCGAGTTACAAACAGCTGACCGCAACGTATATTTCGTCGACCCGTATTCGGGAAAAGTAACCGGTCCTGAATCGCCGCAGCTCCGCGGCTTTTTTGCCCAGGTCACGGCCCTGCACCGTTGGTTCGGCTTGAGTAACGCGAGTCATGCCGCTGCGACCGCGGTTAAAGGAGCGGCCGCCCTGTTGCTGCTGTTCCTCCTCCTATCCGGCGCCATTCTGTGGATACCCGGATTCTTGACGCGCCACTCGCTGCTCGCGGGCATAGTGCCTCGGCTCGATGGTCACCTTCGCGCACGCTACTTGAATTGGCACAGGGTCACCGGATTCTGGATCGGGCTTCCTCTCTCCATCCTGGTGATGACCGGGGTGATCATGGCGTATCCCTGGGCCAATGCACAACTCTTCCGTCTCGCGGGAAGCCCGCAACCCGCGGGGAGGGGAAATGGAGCCGGCCTTCGCCGTCGCGTCCCCGAAAAGTATTCATTGCCGCCTCATCTGGACCAGGCTTTTGCCCAGGCCACCGGCGGAGTGAAAGACTGGCGGAGCGCAAGTCTTCGCCTGCCCCCGGGCAAGGAAGGTCTGAGCTTTATCGTGGACCAAGGAGATGGCGGGCATCCCGAGAAGCGGGAGCAAGTCTCGATCGACCCCAACACTCTCGAGGTCTTGCACCGTCAGCCTTTCGCGTCCTTGAATCGAGGCCAACGTTGGCGTGCCTGGGTGCGCTTCGTTCATACCGGGGAAGCGGGCGGCTGGTGGGGTGAGACCCTTGCGCTTCTGACGGCCTGTGGAGCTGTCCTGCTCGCGTTTACCGGAGTGGTCTTGTTCTTCCATCGTCTACAGCGCTGGCGCCGCCGCACTACACATCGCAACACAAGTACCGTCGAGATCCCGGTATAAAAAACCGCGCCGTCACGGAATAATGCGCTGTTCGCGCAGTTTCGCGAACAGGTCAAAGAAGCTGTCATCGGTCGCCTGGTAATCGAGAAAACCAAGCTTACGGCTCTTGCTCATATCGGTAAGCACCTCGATCGGACGCCCAAGGTCGGCATCGGTGTGCCACGCGGACGCGAGCACTTTGAGGTCAGGCTCAGCCAGCTTGTGCTTGCGTGCGATCTCAGCCCAGACCGGCGCCGCGTCGGCCAGTTGCAACTCGAGTGGTGTGCCTTCTCCCGGAAATGCTGCGGGTTCTATATCAAACCACCGGGCAATTTGCTGCCACATCCAACTCCAGCGAAACACATCCCCGTTGACCACATTGAATGCTTCGTTTTGAACTGCGGGTGTGGTCGAGGCCCACTGCAGATGTCGCGCCAGTAGACGCGCGTCAGTCATATCGGTGAGGCCGTTCCACTGAACCGCGGAACCTGGAAAGAGGAACGGGCGGCCGGTCTCGCGGCAGATCGTCGCATACGTCGCCAGGGTCACGCCCATGTTCATGGCGTTTCCTAGCGCGAAACCGATAATGGTGTGCGGTCGATGAACGCTCCAGCTAAAGCCATCTCGTTGGGCTGCCGCGAAGACCTCGTCTTCCTGTGCATAGTAAAAATTCGCAACATCGAGTCTTCCTTGTTCTTCGCGGAAAGGTGTGGCCGGCAGCTTACCTTTGCCGTAATTTTCGAACGGCCCGAGGTAGTGCTTGAGCCCCGTCACCAGGGCAACATGCTGGACTGAAGCAGCTGTGGAAAGGGCATGCAGCACATTGCGCACCATGGCGGCATTGATCTTGATGTTCTCTGCTTCTGTCGGTTGCCGCATCCACGTGGTAAGAAAAACATGCGTAGGCTCGATCCCCGCAAGTGCGTCGCGAAGCGCGTCAGGCTCGAGCAGGTCTGCTGCGATCGCCTGAACTCCTTCGCTGGGCTTTGGATTGCGAGCAAGGCCGTATACCTTCCAGTCCGGTTGGTCTGCAAGCAGTGTTGCGAGGTTGAGGCCCACAATGCCCGTTGCTCCCACTACCAAAGCTGTTCGACTTGTCATCAAGCTCCTCCAGGGGCACTCACTGAATGAGATGTTCGAATACCTATCAAGTTGCGGCACCACCTGGCAGTTTGATCCCGGGGAAGATCTTGATCACTGCTGAATCGTCTTCCCGGCCAAACCCTGAACTCGAGGCTTGCAGAAACATCTGGTGAGCGGTGCTGGCGAGGGGTAAAGGGAACTTGCTGGCGCGCGCGGTGTCGAGCACCAGGCCGAGGTCCTTGACGAAGATATCTACCGCCGATAGCGGAGTGTAATCGGCAGCCAGCACATGAGCCATGCGATTCTCGAACATCCAGCTGTTGCCGGCGCTATGGGTAATCACGTCGTAGAGAGCTGTCGGATCCACTCCTTCGCGCAAACCCAGCGCCATCGCTTCCGCGGCGGCTGCAATATGCACGCCCGCGAGAAGTTGGTTGATGATCTTGACCTTGCTGCCGTTTCCGGCCGCGGGGCCAAGGCGATAGACCTTTGCCGACATCGCATCGAGGGCGCCGCCCGCCTTCGTATAGGCATCAGGACTGCCGGACGTCATCATGGTGATTTCACCCTTGGCGGCCCTGGCCGACCCACCGGAGATGGGCGCATCGAGATACAGAATGCCCTTTTCCGCCAGACGTTCCTCGAGCGCGATCGACCACCCGGGATCGACAGTCGAGCACATCACGAAGAGGTTGCCGGCCTTCATGGCTGCCGCCGCGCCGCCGTCGCCAAACAAGACAGCCTCCGTTTGCGCCGCATTGACCACAACGCTGATCACCACGTCGCACTGGCCGGCCATCTCTGCCGGACTGCCGCAGACCACGCCGCCCTCCGCGGCAAAGCCCTCGGCCACCTCACGGCGCACATCGAATACATGAACTCTGTAACCCGCCCGCCGCAATGAATTGGCCATGCCCATTCCCATGGCTCCTAGCCCTACGAGGCCAATTTGCTTTTCACTCATACGCCGCTCCCTCTTTCCTGGATCTTTCCTGACTACAAACCCCGGGTGCCCCATATCTCGCTCGTTTTTCGCGAGATATGGGATTCCACGAGTCTTGACCGTAAGCCTTCAAGGACGAAGCCAAAACCGAGGTTGCGAGGAAGCTGTGGAATCCCACATCTCGCGAAAAACGAGCGAGAGCCTTTCGGGTTAAGCGACGCTGGCTGTCAGATCTTCTACCGGTGCGCTCCCCGAAATCTTCATCAGCCAGGAAACCAAAGCCGCGACCACTAGATTCAGCGCGAGCGCGGGCACCGCAGCGTACACCCCATAAACGTGTCCAGCAAAATGCAGCGGATAGATCGAGCTCCTGAGCCCCTGCGATCCGACCATGGCTGTGCCCGCAGCCATGCCGGCTAGCCACCCCCACAATAACGCGGGCCCACGAAAGAAGCGGCTGAAGAGGCCGCCCACAACGGCCGGAAACACCTGCAAAATCCACACACCACCCAGCAGCTGCAGTTCAATGGCAAGCTGAGCCCGCACCAGCAGGACAAACGCAAGCGCACCCAACTTGATCGCCAGGGAGACGACTTTTGCCATGGCTGCTTCCTGGCCGCCGGTCATGGCCGCGGAGGAGAACGATCGATGCAGCAGCTCTCCATACAGGTTGCGCGTGAACAGATTGGCGGTGGCGATCGACATGATCGCCGCCGGCACCAGGGCCCCGATGGCAATCGCGGCCAGGCAAAATCCGGCAAACCACGAAGGGAAGACAGCAGTCAGCAGCAGCGGAACAGCGCTCGAGGTGTTAGCCGTGTGCACACCGGCAGCAATCGCCAGGTAGCCGAGCAACGCGATCAAGCCAAGCAGCAGGTTGTAGGCCGGCATCAGGGCAGCGTTACGCCGGATCACGCGGTCACTTCCCGCGCTCAGTGTGCCCGTGATGGTGTGCGGATAAAGCATGAGCGCCAGCGCCGATCCCAGGGCAAGCGAGGCATAGCTCGTGTACTGCGCCGGACGCAGAATAATTGAGGCCGGCGGCGAGTGCTGGGCCAGCGTCGAAGCCGCCGCCGCGAACACGTGTCCGTAGCCGCCGAGCCGCAGGGGAATGATAAGCACCGCGGCCAGCACCATGATGTACAGCATCACGTCTTTCACAATGGCGATCAGCGCGGGCGCGCGGAGTCCGCTCGAGTAGGTGTAAGCCGCGAGTATGACAAAGGCGGCAATGAGCGGCCACTCGCCCTTGATGCCGAGCGCGGCGATCACCTCGCGCATGCCGATCAACTGCAGCGCGATGTAAGGCATGGTAGCGAGAATTCCGGTAACGGCAATGGCGACTGAAAGCCACCGGCTCTGGTAGCGGCCGCGCACGTAGTCCGCCAGTGTTACGTAACCGTTTCGATGGCATATACGCCACAGGGGCGGCAGCACCAGCATCATGATGGGATAGCTCATGATGCAGTAGGGAATGGCGAAGAAGCCGATCGCGCCGGCGCCGAACAGCGCGGCAGGAACGGCAATGACGGTGTAGGCCGTGTAGAGGTCTCCGCCGATCAGGAACCACGTGACCAGGGTGCCGAACTTGCGCCCCGCCAGTCCCCATTCGTCGAGACCCGGAGTGTCGTGATCCGGCCGCCGCCAGCGTACCGCCCAGAACCCAGCCCCGGTCACCAGCAGGAAACAGCCGCAGAAGACGACGAGAGCGGTTGCACGATGGATGTCGCCGGTAAAAATGCTTCTTACGGGGCTTTTCACCAAGAAAAGCCCCACATCGCTAAAGCCGGATAGGACCACGAAATCGTGGAACCGCATGAGAGCTACGGAATGGATGGACGCAGTCAAGACCCTAGCGTAGCAGCGCGCCGTTCGAGCCCGTCCATTCGTCCACCACCACGCCGAGGTCGTTGAGGACCTGGATGGTGGCCTCTACGTTGCGCCGCACGGCGACGCGCTCCGTTTTGGGTGCGGTGGGCGATTCTTCGATGGCAACGACCCGGCCATAGGGCCAGACATCGGGGGAAAGAGAGGCGAGTGCCTCGGGCAAATCAGCGATCCGCACATCGAGCTCCTGCTTGCGCGCTTTCACCGGCCGCAGGAGTCCGCCGCCGTTGAAGGCATTGGGGTCCTGGTCTCGATAGAGGACGGTGAGGGTGACAGTCAGAGGATGGACCACCAGGAACGGGTTCCCGTACGCATCTTTGGTGCGCACGCTGAGGTAGCGATTCTTCGACGGCGGCGGAATCTGCTCTAATTCCTGCCGCGCCGCGTCCATCTTGCTCTGTTCGGCGCGGCGTTCCTGCCGTACCTCCGCCCGGGTGGGCGCGGAGGTCGCCCCTCCGTTCCGGCAGCCGGTGACGCCCGCCAGAAGCGCGCACAGCAACGCGAGCGGAATAGCCGGGAATGGAAAGGGCCGTTGCCGGCCTATCGGGAAGGGGATGTGTTGCGGCCGAACCACAAAATCAAGCATAGCAAGGGGAACACCGGATTGCCGCTGAGTGTGCGCGTACCGGTTGGTCAGCGTGGTTCATTTTCCGCTCCAGTGGGGAGCGCGCTTCTCAAGAAAGGCCCGTGCGCCTTCTGCTTTGTCGCTGGTGGAACACGCCAGCCCAAAAAGGGAAGCCTCCAGCTCAAGACCGCTCGCCAGGGGCAGATCGTACCCGGAATTTACCGCGCGAATAGAGTCACGGACGGCGAGGGGCGCCATCCCGGCAATGGTCTGCGCAATTTGCTCCGCGCGAGACAATAGCTGATCCGGCTCGACCACCTCGTCAACCAGGCCCAGCCGCAGGGCCTCCGCCGCGCTGATAGCCTCGCCGGTAAGAATCATCTTGAGCGCCGCCCCCTTGCCAATTAAACGCGGCAGCCGCTGGGTTCCGCCGTAGCCGGGGATAATGCCAATCTTTACCTCAGGTTGACCCAGGCGGGCGGTGGAACTGGCGATCCGCAGGGTGCAGGCGAGCGCCAGTTCACAGCCGCCGCCCAGGGCGAAGCCGTTGATGCACGCGATCACCGGCTTGCCGCAATTCTCGATCAGGTGAAAGATCCGCTGTCCGCGGCCCGCGAGTTGTTCCCCTTCCAGTGGGGAAAGGGAAGCCAGCTCCCCAATGTCCGCTCCGGCAACAAAGGCCTTTTCTCCTGCTCCGGTGAGCAGAACGGCGCGCACTTCGGAGTTCTGCTGAATATCAAGAAAGACCTGCTCCAGCTCCGTCATGCTCTGGCGGTTGAGCGCATTGAGAACCTTGGGCCGGTCAAGGGTGACCACCGCAATCGGCGGTCGTAGTTCATAGCGAATATTCTCCAAAACCATGTCGATTCACTCCGGGGGCGAAGGTGTGAGTCTAGAGCAATTTGCGATTGGTGTCAGCGAGGAAGCGAAACTCGACGCGGCCATTCCGTAAAGAATGGCCGCACCTGACTGACTCCACTCTCTCACAGTAATCGCAAAATGCTCTCCAAGGTGCGGGTGGTACAGTCAGAAGAGGATGATTAAGGGAATCACAATCGTGCGCCCGGCAGGCACGCCCGAGGCATACGCCAAGCTGGCCAGTTTCTTTTCCGCGCTGGGATTTGAGGGCGGCCGGGGATGGGAAGAAGAGCTCAGCCGGGGGGTTTCGTTCCTTGCCCCGCTGGGGAATCTTGAATTTGCCGATGGCACCGCGCCGACCCCGTCAGAGATCATGGTGGAAGTGACCGGCCTCGAAGCCGTGCAGGCGGTGGCCCGCGATTGGATGACCCGCAACTGGGGCGAGCAGGAAACCGAACACCGGATAAGCGCCGTCACGGAAACCCACTGGAAGACCCGCCTGTTCATCGTGGAACCGGCTCCCGGCCACTCCATCGCCTTCTGGGAGTGGGACGATCCTCACAAGGGCAAACCTGTGGCGGTGGAAGGCGATCTGAGCGCGCACGGCATGCGCTTTGCGGTCGTGGTGTCGCGCTGGAATGCAGTCATTACCGACCGGCTCTTGCAGGGAGCGCTGGACGGGCTCTACCGCAGCGGCGCCTCCCGTCGCGATGTGCAGGTGATCCGCGTGCCTGGCGCCTGGGAAATCCCCTTGGCAGCGCGTAAGGCTGCGGCGAGTGGCCACGTGGACGCGGTCATCACCCTGGGCGTACTGCTGCGCGGGGAGACTGCCCACTACGAAGCTATCTACAACGAGGTGTCGCGCGGCATCGGCCAGTCGCAGCAGGAAACGGGCATTCCTCATTCCTTCGGCGTGTTGACCTGCGAGAACCTGGAGCAGGCCCTGAACCGGGCGGGGATTAAGGCCGGTAACAAGGGATTTGAAGCCGCCATCGCCGCGATTGAAATGGTCTCACTCGACCGTAAGATGCAGACCCCATGAGCGCCACCGGCAAGCGGCGCAAGTCCCGGGAACTTGCCATGCAGATGTTGTTTCAGGCTGACGTAGGCAAGCACACCCCCGACCAGGTGCGCAAAACTTTCTGGGGATCGCGGGACGAGGTGGATGCCGAAACCCGCGGCTTTTCCGAAGACATCTTCCGTGTGGCCACCGCGCGCAATGAAGAGATCGATGCCCTGATCCAATCTCATTCAGCGAACTGGCGCCTCAACCGGATGCCCGCTGTCGACCGCAACGTGCTGCGGACGGCCATCGCCGAACTCCTGGGATTCCCCGATACCCCGGTCCCCGTGGTGATCAACGAATCGCTCGAGATAGCCCGGCGCTACTCCGCCCCGGAGTCGCTCAACTTCCTCAACGGCGTGCTGGATGCGATCGCAAAGCAAAGGAAATCGTCAGCCGTGTCCGCTCCAGCCGGCAGAGAAGAAGACGAGCTCGCCTGATGAGACAAATCCTGTAGCTCAGCGCCTTCCACCGCTCGCCACAGCGGGGCTATGGCCGGCATCCGATAGCGCTTTTCTCTGTGCCTCGTCCATAAAGAAAACGTAGAGACATCGCGGGCACTGCACGTGCAGGGCATCCACTGTCACTAACGACTCGACCGGCGTGGCTATCTTGCAATCTTTGCAAAGCACGGTGGAAGCTTCCGCGTCATCCTCGCGGCTGGTTGAGAAATATTCCTGCGTTGGGGTCACGAAAGTTGTACGAACCAACCGGTCTCTCTGGATTTCATTTTTTTAGATTTTGCGCTTCATCGGCCACCTTTTGTGGGAGGGAAAGGCGCAGCGAACAAGGTTAAGCTGGCTCCACCATGGGCCCATCCCGTTCGTCTTGCCGGCTGGTGGCATCAGTCCTGCTGATTTGTCTTGCGTGTGCCTGCCATGCCCAGACCGAGTCCGCTTCAGCGTCTCCCGCAACTTCCATGTCCGGTGGATCGACCTTGTCGCAGCAGCAATTGGCAGCCGAGCAGGTCAGGCAGCAGGAAAAGCAGCGAATCGCCGGGGTTGTGCCGAATTTCAACGTCTCTTACAACGAAAATGCGGTGCCGCTATCGCCCAGGCAGAAGCTGCATATTGCTCTCCGGACCGCCGTAGATCCAGTCTCCTTTGCCGTCGCGGGAGTCGACGCCGCGCGCAGCCAGGCACAAAACGACTTTCCCGGCTATGGGCAGGGAATGCAAGGATACGGAAAGCGCTGGGGAGCCGCGTACGCGGACAACTTCGACGGCACCCTGCTGGGCAATGCCATCTTTCCCATCTTGTTCAGGCAGGATCCGCGATACTTCCGGCGAGGGACGGGAAGCTTTCCCTCACGTCTTTTCTACTCTCTTTCGACCACCGTATGGTCCAAGAGGGACAACGGCAAGTGGGGGCCGAACTACGCAAACGTGTTGGGAAACCTGGCGGCTGGAGGAATCTCCAACCTGTATTATCCGGCTTCTGATCGAGGTGCGGACCTGACCTTGGAGCGCGGGTTCACGGTCACTGCCTATGGCGCGCTGGGCGGCGTCTTCAACGAATTCTGGCCGGATGTCGCGCGCAAGATCTTCAAACAGCGCCTGGCCAAACTACAGCCCATTGCTCCTCCACCGGCCATCTCAGCCGAAGCGGCAACGCCGTAGAGCCTCGGAACGAAGGAGACGGCTTTACAGACCGCGCTGCTGGGCGTGCCGCCTTCACTTCAAATCCATAACGACGATCCGGCCATCCGATTCAAAGCTGCCCCCGGTGGCCGTCTTTGCCGTAGTCAACGCATTTGCCGGCATCACGTAAGCAGCGCCCGCGATCACCCCGGCCCCGGAAAAGCTCTGCTCCAGAAAGTCGCGTTCCTGGTCGACATTGGCGTCGATGTGATGAGTCACCCCGCCATTGCGCTGGTCCTTCTCAAACCCATTGTCATGGGTCGCGGACCCCACCCAAAGCGGCTCGCCGCCTACCGTTTGGTCGGTCTTCCACACCCGCAAATGATGGCGGATCGCAGCCACCGCGAGCGGATCAGCGCGCGCGTACGAAAGGTCCTGCGACCTGCCAAACAAATAAAGCGTGCTCATCGGCATCTCGGTGTAGGCCGCGTGAGAAAGAGTCGCGATCAACCCATGGACCACCGCATCCTGCGTGGTCTTGTCGACCTGCACCCAGCCGGCGGCGGCAAAAGCCTTGGTCACCTGGTCCTGGGTCCCGATCAGCGCGTAGTTCACCATGTCTCCCGGATTCCCTTGCTGATCGCCCACCCGGCGGGGAACATCAGCGAACAGTTGCGGTGACAAAAGCTTCGCCAGGTCCGGCGCAGAGACAGTCTTCTGCGTGGGCTGGTTGGTCAACTTCATCTTGACCTCGACGTTGCCGGTTCCGGAAAGATCGGAACTCAGGTTCAGCCGCAAATAGAGATTGCCGGTTGCGGAAACATCCATATCCTTGCTGGCGCCGATGAGGAAAGGAACGGCCGCGTCCGCATTGCCGATGCGGCCAATCAAGGCTCCACTGTTAGCCGAATTCAACGGGTAAGTACGCACCAGGTCCTTCCATCCCCGGGTCAGGCCGTCGGGAGGGGCCGATCTTCCGTCCGCCAGGGCGAGATTTCCGGTCGCGGTGAAGTTGAGGTGATCTGCAGGCGTAACCGTAACCCCAGTGTCGGTCCAATCTGCGCCTTCAATTTTGAAGGTGTAGGACCCCTTGCGAGCCTTGAGTTGCGATGTGTCCGGTGTCGTAGCCTTAATCACTTCGACCGCGGGATGAGGAGTGGTGGAAACTGCGGGCTCCTGCGCCAGCATGCGGGCGCCTATGTGAGTGGTAAGGATCAGCAGGCAGCCGATGATGGGGACTTTCTGTCTCATGCTCATAAGACGTTTCAACGGGGGAAAGAGATGACCGGGGCAAAAAGAGAAGGGCCCCAGTCTGGAAGACTGGAGCCCTCAAATTTTACTCGGTTTGATTAGTAGCGGTAGGTGTCGGGCTTGTAAGGACCTTCCGGAGGGACGCCCAGGTAGTTGGCCTGAGCCGGGGTCAACGTGGTCAGCTTGACGCCGATCTTTTCCAGGTGCAAGCGCGCTACTTCCTCGTCCAGGTGCTTGGGCAGGGTGTAGACGTCGACCTTGTACGTGTCCTTGTTTTTCCACAGGTCGAGCTGAGCCAGCGTCTGGTTAGCGAAGCTGTTGCTCATCACAAAGCTGGGATGGCCGGTGGCGCAACCCAGATTCACCAGTCGGCCTTCCGCCAGCACAAAGATAGTGTGTGCCGGCTTGTCCTTGGTAGCGGCGAAGTTGTACTGGTCCACCTGCGGCTTGACGTTGACCTTCTCCACGCCCTTCGCAGCGTTCAGGCGATCGATCTGGATCTCGTTGTCGAAGTGGCCAATGTTGCAAACGATGGCCTGGTCCTTCATCTTCGACATGTGTTCCAGCGTCAGCACGTCCAGATTGCCGGTGCAGGTTACATAGATATCGCCGCGGCCGAGCGTGTCCTCAACGGTGGTGACTTCAAAGCCTTCCATCGCTGCCTGCAGAGCGTTGATGGGGTCGATCTCGGTGACCACCACGCGCGCGCCCATGCCACGCAGAGAGTGCGCCGAACCCTTGCCCACATCGCCGTAGCCGCAGATCACGGCCACTTTGCCCGCCACCATCACGTCTGTGGCGCGCTTGATGCCGTCAGCCAGCGATTCGCGGCAACCGTACAGGTTGTCGAACTTCGACTTGGTGACGGAATCGTTGACGTTGATTGCAGGAACCAGAAGCTTGCCCTGTTCCTTCATCTTGTAGAGCCGGTGAACACCGGTCGTGGTCTCTTCCGACACGCCGCGCCATTCCTTCGCAACCTTATGCCAGTGCTTAGGGTCCTCGGCGTGAATCTTCTTCAGCAGGTCCTTGATCACCTGCTCTTCGTGATTCGAAGAGGGAGTGTTGACCCAGCCATCGCCATTTTCGAGTTCATAGCCTTTGTGGATCAGCAGGGTCACGTCGCCGCCATCGTCGACAACCAACTGCGGCCCCTTGCCCTCTCCGTGATCGAGAGCCTGTGCCGTGCACCACCAGTACTCTTCGAGCGATTCGCCCTTCCAGGCGAACACGGGAACACCGGCCTTCGCGATAGCCGCGGCCGCGTGATCCTGGGTGGAAAAAATATTGCAGCTGGCCCAGCGCACATCGCCACCCAATTCCACCAGGGTCTCGATCAGCACTGCGGTCTGAATGGTCATGTGAAGGGAGCCGGTGATACGCACGCCGGCAAGGGGCTTGGCCGCGGCATATTTGCGGCGGATCGACATGAGCCCGGGCATTTCGTGTTCGGCAATGGAAATTTCTTTGCGGCCCCAGTCGGCCAGGGAGAGGTCAGCCACCTTGTAGTCGGCGGCTGTGCGGTCAATCGTTGCTGGTGACATTGGTTCGCCTCATATCAATAAATCTGAATATGTTGATACAATACCAGAAATGGCCATCCCGTCAATCGTAAAATCGCTCCGGGTGCTCGGGGACGCAAATCGCCTGCGCATGCTGTTACTTCTGTCACGCGAGGAGCTTTCCGTAGCCGAGCTGCAGGAGATTCTGGGCATGGGGCAAAGCACCATCTCGACTCACCTGGCGCAGTTGAAACACGCGGGTATGGTGGAGGATCGGCGCGCCGGCAAGAATATATGGTACCGGTCGAAGTCCGGTGAGAGTGCTGTCCAAGATGCTGGCGTTGTTGCAAGAGGAGGAACTCCCAGAAGCAAAGCACGACCAAGCTGCCCTGGAGTTGGTGTTGCGCAAGCGTCAGGACAAGACGCGCGCTTTTTTCGATGATATGGCAGGCCGCCTGGGGCGAGAGTATGTTCCCGGCCGATCCTGGAAGAGTATTGCCGAGGCATTGCTGCTGATGGTGCCGCCGATGGTGATCGCCGACCTGGGTGCGGGCGAAGGAGCCTTCTCACTGCTGCTGGCTCAGCGTGCTCAGCAGGTGATTGCGATCGACAGCTCAGACAAAATGGTCGAGCTGGGAAGCGACTTGGCGCGAAAGCAGGGCGTCGCGGCCCTCGAGTATCGCAAGGGCGATCTGGAAGCAGTGCCGATCGCGGATGGCTCCGTCGACCTGGCGCTATTCAGCCAGTCGTTGCACCATGCTCAGCATCCGGAGCGTGCGGTCGCCGAAGCCTGGCGAATCCTCAAGCTTGGAGGAAGGATCGCCATTCTGGATCTGGTGCAGCACCGTTTCGCCGAAGCGAGGGAGTTATACGCCGACGTTTGGCTTGGCTTTAGCGAAGTGGAGCTGGAGCAGCTCTTAGGCAAGGTCGGCTTCAGAAACCTGCACACCGCAGTAGTGCACAAAGAAACTGAAGCTCCCTTCTTTCAGACCGTGTTGGCGACGGGGATCAAATCGATTTGGCCTTACTAGTGTAGTGCGTCAGTAATAAAGGCGATTATGTCAGCTGCCGTATCTGCTCCGATCGGGACTGACGTCCCTCGAGGATGTGTGCCGCCCCTACGGGGCTTGATCATTTTGCTATAGGTACCCAGGATTGCGTGCTGCGCACTCCATCCTGGGCTATGATCGGTCGTCCCTAACGGGACTCGGCGCGATGTAGCTTGAAAAGCACGGCTTACCGGCTGAGAGCCGACACAGGATCATCAAGATGAGATAAAGGCCCATCTGTGTGGCGGACTACACTAGCACGCGAAAGCGGGGGCACCAATGGAATTGCGGGTGCCCCCGGCGTGCCGTGGGTCTCGCTTTTGAGACCTGGGATCCTCCTAGTGGAGGCCAATGGCTCCCCTTGTAATGTACACAGTCGAACAAGACCCGGGCGCATAGCGCTCTTAAGGCGCACACTTTCACCCGACGCTTTCCATGAGCAAAAGCTTCTTTTTACGCTCCACGCCCCAGCGGTATCCGGTCAACGAACCGTCGCTGCCGATGACGCGGTGGCAGGGAACCGCAATCGCGACCGGATTGGTAGCACACGCTCGGGCCACGGCTCGGACTGCGGTCGGCTGTCCGATAGCCTCTGCCAGCTGCGCATAGCTTCGCGTTTCCCCGCGGGGGATCTCTCGCAGAGCCTGCCACACCCTCGCCTGGAACGCCGTTGCGCGCACATCTAAAGGAATATCCCCAGCCGCCGGGTGATCGGTCATGGTAGCAAGCACGGCCTTCATTTGCTCCGCCATAGCCGTCGTGTCAGGAAGAATTTTCGCGGCGCGAAACTGCTGCCGCAGCAGCCGTTCCAGCGTGTCTCGCGCCGATCGCCCAACATAACGCTGCAGACCCCGCGTTCCGTGGCGGCCACCAGCAAAATCCCCAGGTCGCAGGGAGTCGTGGCAAACCGGATGGTCTCGTTCAGACCTCGCTCCCGAAACCGGGTCGGACTCATTCCCAGATTTTCCGCAGCCTGCTCATAAAAACGGCTCGAGGACGAGTACCCCGCCTGGTAGATCGCATCCGTGACGCTGGTTCCAGCCTCGGAGAGGCTACGCCGAACCTGGTTAGCCCGCAGCTGCGCCTGGTACTCGCGCGGGCTTACACCCAGAACGCGCGTGAACATACGCTGGACGGTAAAAGGGCTGCTGTGCACGACCTTGGCCAGATCTCCCAGGGTCACTACACGATCGCGATGGGCGGAAAGGTAGCGGCAAAGCCGGGCGACAGTGGCCGCCTCCCGGTGCTCGCCAAGCGGAGCACACCGTTTGCACGCACGATACCCCGCAGCCAGGGCTCCGGCCGCGTTAGAAAAGAATCGAACATTGGCTGCGACAGGACGCCGGCTGGGGCAGGATGGGCGGCAGAAGATCCCTGTGCTGGCTACGGCATAGACAAAGTCAGCGCTGGCATCCCGCGCCAGAACTTGCCGCCACGCCTGCGTTGGGTTGAGATCAGGCTGTTGAATACTTGACATGCCAGAATCATCAACCCAAAGCAGAGCGCGACGCTATCCGTATCTTGCCGGTGAATTATTTAGACGCCAGCTCAGGCTTTCCCTTGAGACCAGCCGCTTCGCGCAGCGCTTGCGCTTTGTCGGTTGCTTCCCACGTGAAGTCCTTGTCGGCACGCCCGAAGTGACCATAAGCCGCTGTTTTGCGATAGATCGGCCGGCGCAGGTCCAGGCTCTCGATAATGCCCTTCGGTGTCAGCTTGAAGTTGGCACGAACCAGCTTTTGCAGGGTTGCCGAGTCCACTTCACCGGTGCCAAAGGTTTCCACCAGCACGCTGACCGGCTCAGCAACACCAATCGCATAGGCCAACTGCACTTCGCAGCGCTTGGCCAAACCGGCTGCCACGATGTTCTTGGCAATGTAGCGAGCCATGTACGCCGCCGAACGATCGACCTTTGTCGGATCCTTACCGCTGAACGCACCGCCGCCGTGGCGTCCCATGCCGCCGTAGGTGTCGACGATAATCTTGCGCCCGGTGAGACCGGTGTCGCCCATCGGACCGCCGATCACAAACCGCCCAGTCGGGTTGATGTGGTACTTGGTGTCCTCATCCAGCAAGTTGGACGGCAAGGTGGCCTGGATCACGTGCTTCAGGATGTCCGCGCGGAGTTCCTCGGTGCCGATGGTCTCAGAATGCTGGGTAGAGATAACCACGGCGTCGATCCGGACCGGGTTCATATCCTTGTCGTATTCGACGGTCACCTGGCTCTTACCGTCAGGCCGAAGGTAGGAAAGCAGGCCGCTCTTGCGCACGTCGGTCAGCTTCTTACTGAGCTTGTGGGCAAGCGAGATAGGTGTCGGCAACAGATCCGCGTTCTCGTTGGTGGCGTAGCCGAACATCATGCCCTGGTCGCCGGCTCCGCCGGTGTCCACGCCCATGGCGATATCGCCGGACTGCTTATTGATGCTGGAGATCACGGCGCAGGTGTTGGAGTCGAAGCCGTAGAGCGCGTTGTCGTATCCGATCGACGCTACCACCCCGCGAACCAGAGACTGGAAGTCGACATAGGCCTTGGTCGTGATTTCTCCGGCGATCACCACCAGGCCGGTGGCGGTGAGCGTTTCGCAGGCTACCCGGCTATAAGGATCCTGCGCAAGGCAGGCGTCGAGGATGGCGTCAGAGATCTGGTCAGCGATCTTGTCGGGATGCCCTTCCGTCACCGACTCGGAAGTAAACAAAAATCGATCATGTTGTGGCAAAGCAGTTCCTCCTAATTCTTCAACGCATCGCACGCGCGGCTTTCGTCCTGTTAGGCCTTTTAAGACCGTATCAGAGGGGGGTCCGGCAGGCAAAACCTGTTTGTTGCCGGTGGTGCTAAATAGTGGTGAGCGGAACGGCCGTCTATGGTTACTGCCGCGATAGAACGAGTCACGTGCGCATGCGTTCCCAGCGAAATTTTCTTGTGTACGTAGCTCCACACGAACCAGCTGAGACCCGCCACCAGCAGGACTAGCAGCCCGATGCCCGTCCAGCGCAGCCGCTGATCCGGGCGGCTCCGCCGGCCAGAATCGCCACGGGCCTTGCTGGCATTCTCGGCAAAGCGCATCCAGCCGTCTTCGTCGGCATCCTTGGTTGACTGGTGCGCCGAGAGGTAGCGTCCGACCCACTCCTCCTGGTCAAGCCCAACCACGCGGGCATATTCCCGCACCATGCTTTTGTTGAAAACCCCGCCTGGGAGCACCTCGAAATGCTCCTGTTCCAGCGCGACCAGGTGACGGTTGCTGATCTTCGTAACCCGGGTAATGGCGTCCAGCGTGATCCCGCGGAACTCCCGTTCCTGCCGCAATGTATCGCCGAATTTCTCCATACACTCAACCCGCCGGGCTGGACCTATACCAACATTCTCAACCATAAGGCCGCGTCATAGCCAGATCAAAAGCAAATCATGTAGCCCTTTAGTTTGTGCACGCTACAGCATCTTTTGAGTTACTGGAGTCACGGTCCATGGCACTTCGAAATCGGGCCAGGATCAAGCCATACCAGCAATTTTGCTACACTCGGCACTGTCAGGCGAATAGCATGAATAGGTTAGTCCTCAGCAACCTGCTCCACCGGCCTTTGCGCTCCGCCATCAGCATTTTCGCGGTCGCTATCGAGGTGGCCATGATCCTCTCGATCGTGGGCATCCTGTTCGGCCAGATCGAGGGTTCGCGGCGGCAGCAGAGTGGCATTGGCGCAGATCTCATCGTCCGCCCGCCCAACGCCAGCTTTATTGCCGGGGTGAGCGGCGCGCCCATTCCCGCCAAGGTGGCCGACGTTCTGCGCAAGCTGCCGCACGTCGCGGTGGCCTCGCCCGCCATTCAGCAGTTATCCGTGAAGAACAGTGTTGAGACCGTTTGGGGGGTGGATTACGACAGCTTCAACGCCTTGCGCCCCTTCGTGTTCCTCTCCGGGAAGCCATTTGAGGGGCCCAACGATGTCATCGTTGACGATATTTTTGCCCGGTCTGACAAACACTATTCTGTAGGGGAGACAATCCAGATACTCGACCATCCCTTCCGCATCAGCGGCATCGTCGAGCACGGCAAGGGCGGCCGCAAGTACCTGCCTATCCGAACCCTGGGCGCGTTGCTAGGCGCAGAGAACAACGCCTCGATCATCTTCTTGAAGAGCGACGATCCCAAAAACCAACAGCTGATCGAGCAGGAGATCCACGCTTACCCCGGGCTTACTGAGTACAAGGTTCAAACGCTGGCGGAATCGCTCTCACAGATGACGCCGGAGCATCTGCCTGCCTTTACCGATGCGCTCTATGTCGTGATCGGCCTGGCGGTGGTGGTCGGTTTCATCGTGATTTTTCAGGCGATGTATACCGCTGTGCTCGAGCGCACCCGCGAAATCGGCATCTTGAAGTCGCTAGGCGCCTCCCAGACGTACATCGTCGATCTGGTATTGCGGGAAACGGCGTTTCTCTCTGTCGTGGGCATTGTTCTCGGCATCTCCGCCACCTTATTGCTGAAGAAGGCGATGGATATTCGCTTTCCGAGCCTTCCTTTTCCCGTCGAACCTCATTGGATCATCAACGCTACCCTGATCGCTCTGGCCGGGGCACTTATCGGCGCAACCTATCCAGCTCTGAAGGCCGCGCGCAAAGATCCCATCGAGGCACTCGCCTACGAGTAGTAGCCTCCTTCGGACCTCCCAATACATCTTCGGTAAGAATCGAAGGGTGCCCCAGGTCTCGCATTTGAGACCTGGGATCCTCCTAGTAGAGGCTAATCTTGTCCCTTGTTGTAACCACAGGTAAGCAACACCCTCTCCTTTGTCATTGAGGGCTGGGAGACAGATTATCCAGATCGTGGAGCGCCGGAGGCGCGGCACCCCATACGTCTGCCGGTGCCGCGCCTCCGGCGCTCGGGGCATTGGAGAATCGATGTCCCAGCCCTTCCGGGCTGGGCTGACGTCTGGTACCGGCCCTACGGGCCTGTTTCGGTTCTACGATTTGCTCGCGTTCTCTGTCATCCTGACAGAGCGATTAGGACAGAGTCCGAGCAGTTGAAAGCAACTGAACGACCGCGTCGTGTTTGCGTTCCCGGGCATAGTCGGCTGGAGCTTTGCCTTGATGGCAAACAGTCGCCGGGTTCGCTCCTGCTTCGAGGAGAATCCCGACCAGGTCCGCACGCCCGTTGGCCGCCGCTTGATGAAGAGGCGTGTACCCGGCGGCTTGGGCCATATTGACATCCGCGCCCTGCTCGATCAGCAAACGCACGGTTTCACAATCCTGGCTCAAGGCCATACAAGCATGGAGCGCCTGGTTGTGCATGGCGTTCCGCGAGAAGCGGTGGACATGCGCGCCGTGGGTGAGCACCAGAGCCGTCGCCTGAGGTCCGCCAAACGCCGCCGCCAGATGGAGAGGCCCCCAGCCGTCCGCCGAGCTCTCATGGACCAGCATCGCATCCTGCCGCAGTAGCGATTCAATGCGGCTGCAATCGCCCAAAGCGCAAGCCTCAAAAATATCCAGGGTGTCCAGATGGGCAAGAAGAAAATCCCGGATCACCGGCTGCCCGCTGTAGATACTCCACAAAAAAGCAGAGACGCCCTGGGCGTCTCTGCAAGCAATCAGCGAAGGATCTTCTTCCGCAGCGGCGGCCACTTCGGCGGTTTGCCCGTTGCGGATCAGATTGAGAAAGCGCTGGCTCACCGAGCCAGCTTAGCATCAGTGCGCGGCTACCGGGGCATCCCCATCAGCGAAAGAAGCGGCCAGAACCGTCTCCTTCGATCCCTTGACCACCGAACCCGGTTTGGTTCGGTTGGAGTAGATGCGGAAGGTGACCACCAGGTCGATCACGACCGGCACCGGCTGACCGTTCAGGGTCGCTGGGGTGAAGTGCGAGTTCTTGATGGCCTCCACTGCCTTCTCATCCAGCCCGAAGCCTATGGGGCGCTGGATCGCCATTTGCCGGGGAATTCCCGTAGCGTCGACCACGGTCCGGACCAACTCCATACCCGCAATCCCGTACTTCTGTGCATATTCGTTGGAACTGGGATCAATGCTGTTCAGCACCCTGGGCGGGGTCATGCCCTCGCTGACCACCTTGACGCTGGCGTCCTTGGGCATGTACCTCCGGTGCTCGCTCTTACTGGTGAAATACTCCTGCCAGTATTCCGGCAGATGAGACATCATGACCGGATCGATGTCAGGGGCAAAGATGGTATTGAGAGCCTTGTTCATCACCATCGCGCTGTGTGCCGGGGAGACCGCCTTGAGGGCTTCATTAGCTTCCTTCAAGGCTTCAGCGGATTCCTTGAGGGCTCTGTTAGATTCCTTCAGCGCTTCATTGGTTTCGAGCGCGGCCTGCGTTGCTGAATCGCGGGTCTTCAGGGTCTGGGCTGCCGCCAACTCCTTGGGTGTGGGCTCATCCTTCTTCTTCTTTTCCTTCTTCACCTTGGGAATAACAATGACTTCGCGCTCGATCGAGATGTGGACCGGCTTCTTGGAAATCTTCACCCTGTCAAAGGGCTTGGCATCATCTTCGTAGGGCAGCGCGCCCAGGAAGTGGAGCCCGTAACGATCGGCCTCCATATCCAGCTTGTGTTTGGAGAGCTTTACCTTCCTGACCTCGAACCCGGAAAGCGTGAAAGATCCGACTGCGGGTGAGCCGGTCACTTTGCCGTTGATGTCGAAATTCAGGTCGTCACCCAGGTAGGAGCCGCGCAGGAAGATCAATTTGCCGACGTAGCGGGCGGCCAGGTCATCTTCGGTGAGAGGAGCGGTTGACTTGACCAAAGCTGCATCCGAGGCCGCGGTGGCTGAAGCTGCAGGGATTACCGCCTGGGTTCCTGCCACTGCTCCCGCCGGTGTTGCCTGTTGCCCGCTGGAGAAGGGAGTGAACGCACCGCACAGTAAAGCCGCAGTCATAAGCGACGAGAGCTGCTTCTCAAAAATCATAGGTCTCCTTGCTCCAACTCACCGGCCCGGGAAGCGGAAATCCGCTACGCCGTCCGGCTGGTTCGAGTGCTTGCACCGTCAATTTGCGATGGCAAGCAAGTGGTATGGCCAGTTCGTGAATGGGGAAACGACGGTTGAGCCTGGGCATTTTCGGCCATCAGCATGATGGCGAGGGCCAGCAACAACCCGACGCGAATGAGCGCTGCTACCAGAGATTCAGAGGCACGTTGTGTCATGTGGGGGGGACCTCCGCTATATTCCAAGAAGAGCGTATGTTGTTCTGAATGAAGCGGAAATGCCTCTTTTGTGCGCTTTGGGTAACCCTACCCCCGTTGACTCCATTGCCCGATTGCGTTACTCTGAATTTCTTGCGCAGCGCCGCGTCCGGCCCTCTGTAGTCGCTGTCTGGTCCGTAATGAGGTGAACCCGCTTCACCGCAAACCGATCTGAAGATGAGCGAGCCCAGGTAGCCTGCCAGGAAAGCGAACCGAAGAAGCGCTTTGAGCGTTTTCACGATAGGTGTGAAACCGGTCTGAATCCATTCTTCGCCACTCAAGCGATTCTGAACCTTTCGTTTGCGGGAGCATTTGCCGGCCGCGAGGTTTCTGCGGTGTGCAAGGCATGCCTTTAAAAGGTTCTCCTGGAGAAGCAGGTTACGATGTCTACGTATTTTCCGAGTTCGCACGATATCACCCGCAAATGGTTTGTGATTGACGCCAGCGGCAAGACGCTGGGACGCCTGGCGACGGAAGCTGCCAGCACCCTGAGCGGCAAGAAAAATCCCAAGTACACCCCCTTTATCGACATGGGCGACCACGTGGTCGTGGTCAATGCCGAGAAGATCGTGCTGACCGGGCTCAAGAGCCAGCAGAAGGTCTATCGCCGCTACACCGGGTTTCCCGGAGGGTTGCGTGAAGAGTCATTCGTACGCTTGCTAGCCCGCCGGCCGGAGAAGATTGTCGAAGACGCAATTAAGGGCATGCTGCCCAAGAGCAAAATGGGCCGCCAGATGGCGACCAAGCTCAAGGTCTACCGGGGCGACAAGCACCCCCACCAGGCGCAGCAGCCTGAAGTGATGGAATTGACGGCCCGCTAAGCAGGGACCACAAAGAACAGGACGGACATGGCAGATTTAGTTCAGTACTACGGAACAGGGCGTCGCAAGGCCAGTGTGGCTCGCATCTTCTTGCGCCCCGGCAGCGGCAACTTCGTCGTCAATCAGAAACCGTACGACACTTATTTTGTGACCCACCAGCAGCGGGTTTCCGCTAAGCGCCCGCTGGAGTTGGTCGAGCTTTCCGGCACCTTTGATGTGCTGGCTACGGTCAAGGGTGGGGGAGTCAGTGCCCAGGCCGATGCGGTCAAGATGGGGATTGCCCGTGCCCTGCTCGAGTTCAACCTTGAGCTGCGTAAAACGTTAAAGGCTGACGGCCTCTTGTCCCGTGATGCGCGTATCAAGGAGCGCAAGAAGTACGGACAGAAGGGCGCCCGCAAGCGGTTCCAGTTCAGCAAGCGCTAGTGTCGAGGTAAGTCGTTTCATAATCTTCCCCGCCCGCTTTTGGGAGCGGGCCAGGGAAATCAATTCCGGCCATGCCGGAATGCAACTCAAGAGGAGGTATTTTGGCCACAATCACCATGAAGGAGTTGCTCGAAGCAGGTGTTCACTTCGGGCATCAGACCAAACGTTGGAACCCGCGCATGAAGGAATACATCTTCGGCGAGCGGAATGGCATTTACATCATTGACCTGCAAAAGACCTTGAAGATGTTCAAGGAAGCCAGCAAGTTCGTGACTGATCTGACCGGACAAGGCAAGGTCATACTGTTCGTCGGCACCAAGCGGCAGGCCCAGGACGCGATTGCCGAAGAGGCGAACCGTTGCGGCATGTTCTACATCAACCAGCGCTGGCTGGGTGGACTGCTGACCAACTGGATCACCGTGCAAAAATCCGTGAAGCGCCTCCAGGAACTGGATGAGATGGCCACGGATGGCCGCTATGAGCTGCTGACCAAGAAGGAAGTCATCCGGCTGGAGCGCGAACGCAAGCATCTGCAGGCGAACCTGGCAGGCATCAAGAATATGCGCCGGTTGCCCGATGCTCTGTTTGTCGTCGACTCGAACAACGAAGCGATTGCCGTCAAGGAAGCCCGCAAGCTGGGCATTCCCGTAGTCGCCGTGGTTGATACGAATTGCGATCCCACCGTAGTCGACTATGTGATCCCGGGAAATGACGACGCGCTGCGCGCGATCCGTCTCTTTACCTCGAAGATCTCTGACTCCGTTGTCGAAGGGGTGCAGATGGCGGGCGACAAGCGTGCCGCGGATGCTGGGGTAACAGCGGATGAACAGCTCGAGGCTGCACCGGTCGAACTGAGCGGTCTGGAAGCCGGCGCTGACGAGCCTGCAGGCGATGGCGAAGTGGTCGACCTGGAAGCTGCGCTGGGTGGAGGCATCCGTAAAGCCCCCGGAGCGATTGCCGCGATGGACGAGCCGGAAGTCGCCGAGCACACACTGTAACCCCGTTTACACCTACTGATTCAGGGCCTGTTAACAGGCCAGCAAAGGAACTGCAAGAGGATGTCTACTGTGACTGAGAATATCTCTGCCTCCCAGGTCAAGGAGCTTCGCGAGAAGACTGGCGCGCCGATGATGGACTGCCGCAACGCGCTTCAGGAAGCCAAGGGCGATCTGGAGCAGGCGGTCGTGGTTCTGCGCAAGAAGGGCATGGCGTCGGCGGCCAAGAAAGCGTCTCGCAGCACTTCGGAAGGGGCTGTCGGCACCTACATTCACGCTGGCG
This sequence comes from uncultured Acidobacteriaceae bacterium, assembly GCA_963850235.1. GTDB lineage: Bacteria > Acidobacteriota > Terriglobia > Terriglobales > Acidobacteriaceae > PALSA-350. The sequence goes on from CAWKKM010000008.1 coordinate 164,393, forward strand.
GCAAAATCGGCGTGTTGATTGAAATCAACTGCGAGAGCGACTTTGTGGCTCGGACGGAAGACTTCCAGGAGCTGCTCAAGGACATCTCCATGCACATCGCAGCGACTGACCCACGCTATATCCGCCGCGAGGACGTGACTGCCGAGGATCTGGAGCGGGAGAAGGACATCTACCGTTCCCAGGCTGCAGCCACGGGAAAGCCGGCCAAGGTGATTGAGCAGATCGTAGAAGGCAAGATGAGCAAGTTTTACGAGGAAGTCTGCTTGCTGGATCAGCCTTTCATCAAGGACCAGTCGTTCGCCATCAAGGACCTGATCGCGCAAAAGATCGGCAAGCTCGGTGAAAATCTGAGTGTGCGCCGTTTTGCCCGTTTCAAGGTCGGCGATCCGGTGTGGACTGTAGCCCAGATCAAGCCAAACGCCGCAGAATAAGCGGTTTCTAAGAACCAGGAAGGGCCGGGATTTATCCCGGCCCTTTTCTTTTGTCGCTCCCAACGGTGGAAGGACGTGCCTCAGGGGCTAAAGCCCTCATAGCGTCAACGGGTGCGGCCCGACTAAAGTCGTGCCCTGATACAAAACATGAGAGTGGTGACTCTTAAAACCTGGTCCGAAATTATCTGCCCTGGCTGCCGAGGTGCGGCAGGTCCAGGTGCCAAATCCCCGGGAGCGGCTCCCGGAACGCGACGATGCTTGGTGTGCGTGTTGTGGCTTTGTATCAGGGCACGACTTTAGTCGGGCCGCACCCCTGGGGCGCCTGAGGGCTTTAGCCCCTGAGGTACGTCCTTCGGATCCCCGCGGAATCTCAATTTCATATAGCCGGCTGTAGCCTGCCAACACCTGCCTTTCCTTGAGACCCAAGTGCCTCAATTTGCGGCGAATAAACGGCGCAAGTTGCCCCCAAACCGAGGGATAGAGACCGGTCCTGGATGTGCGATACTTTGCTTGAATGTATAAAAGAGTGCTGCTCAAACTGTCCGGCGAAGCTCTGGCCGCCGACCGCGGCTTCGGGGTGGACGTAGCCAAGCTGCATGAAATTTCACTGGAAATCCTGGCGGTCCGGGATCTCGGCGTGGAAGTCGCGATTGTTGTTGGCGGGGGCAATTTCTTCCGCGGCGTGGCCGAACAGGCACGCATGATGGACCGCGTCTCCGCGGACCACATGGGCATGCTGGCCACCGTGATCAATTCGCTGGCCTTACAGGATGCCCTCGAAAAGTGCGAGGTCCAGACCCGGGTCATGTCCGCCATCGAAATGAACCAGGTCGCCGAGCCATACATCCGGAGACGGGCCATCCGTCATCTAGAAAAGGGTCGCGTAGTCATTTTTGCCGCCGGTCTGGGCAACCCGTATTTTTCCACAGATACGGCTGCTTCGCTGCGCGCCATGGAAATCAAAGCAGATGTCCTGCTCAAGGCCACTAAAGTGGAAGGGATTTATAACGCAGACCCTGTTATTACCAAAGATGCGGTGAAATTCGAGCAGATTACCTACATGGAAATCCTCCGGCTCGGTCTAAAGGTAATGGACAGCACTGCAGTGAGCCTGTGCAAGGACAATAACTTGCCCATGATTATCTTCAACATGAATCGGCCGGGAAACATCTTGCGCGTGGTCAGCGGAGAGAAGGTCGGTTCCCTGGTGACCGCCTGACCCCCCAGAGCACAGTCGCGGAGCTCTCCCCAGCACTACAGGTTCCAGCACGATCGGTCCCCGCAATGCCGGCGCCGGCGCTACAGGCTCCGGGACGCCCGGTTCTTCTCAAGCCAGCCGCCACCGCGCCGCGGAAATCGCAATTGCCGGCGCTCACGGGTATCCGTTGTTTTGCCGCCCTCAACCTTGTCTTTTTCCATTTCGCCGATCCCCATTCATTTGGGCCGCTTAGCCCGGTCGTGAACGGTGGCTATATCTCCGTCAGCTTCTTTCTTCTGCTCTCCGGCTTCATTCTGACCTATAACTATGCCGAGCGAGCGCAAGCAGGGGCGCTCACCGCGCGCAGCTTTTGGTCCGCGCGCTTCTCCAGGCTTTATCCCGTGTATGCGTTCAGCCTGCTGCTCTCAGCCGGCACGCTGGCGCTGGAGGTGCAGGCGCACACCCGGTTTGATTTCGGCCTGGGAATGATCCTCACCCCGCTGTTGCTGCAAGGATGGCATCCGCTTCTCACTAACTTCTGGAACACGCCCGCCTGGACCATGTCCACGGAGGCGTTCTTCTATGTTCTGTTCCCGTGGTTGATCACCCGACGCCGTCCGCGCCAGGCAAAAACGATCGTGCTCATTCTGCTTGGCGTATGGCTATCGAGCCTTGTGCTTCCCGCGCTCTACATGCACTTTAATCCGGATGGTGACGTCCATCCTGACCGCTACTCCACCGGCATCTGGATGCGGGCCTTGAAGTTCATGCCCCTGCAACACGTGCCGTCGTTTCTCTTCGGGATGGCGTTGGGATTTTTGAATGAGAAGATCCGGCCTGAGAGCCGGAAGCGCCTGGCGGTGGGGCTCATTGCTTTTGCCTCGCTCTACCTGGTCCTCTGCGTGGGTGACCGCCTGCCCTACGTCATGATGCACGACGGGTTGCTGATGCCGCTCTTCGCCGGGGTTATCCTGTGCCTGGCTGGACGCAATCGTATTGCGTGGTTTTTTGGGCTGCTTCCTTTTATCGCCATCGGCGAAGCCAGTTATTGCCTGTACCTGCTGCACTTCAATCTCTGGACCATGCTGCACGATTCGCACTTTTTGGAAAAGAGCGGCCTGATCGTATTCGATCCGTGGATTTCGTATCTGTTACTGATCGTCGCAGCGCTCCTGACAAAAAGATTCATCGAGCGGCCGGGAAGAAGCTGGATCGCGCGGCGTCTTTCCTCCTCCGCCGCGCGCGCATAAAGAAGTCTCCCTAAGTCCCGCACGGACCACTGACGGTCCTTCAGGATGGCATCGCCATCTGTTTCTAGTGGCCTGCTTCAAACTCAAGCCTGCGAAGTTGCGGTCGAGGAGGGCGGGATTATTTATAAAATTCGATAAAATTCGTCTATTTTTTGACTTCAGCGGCTCTGCGCGAATCCGTTTGGCTTGGCGGAGTAGGGCAGGTTCGCGGAGTTGATTGCGTCCAAAGCGACATCAAAGAGGCTGGCGGTTGGGTCGGGAGCCCGGTTCAGAGGTTGCGGGATGACGAAGGGGTTGAGTTGGCCGGCATTGTGGGCGAGCGGAGGCTCGGGGACGCGGGGCGCGACGGGCTCTGCCACGGCAGGCTGGTCGTCGGGTCGCCAGCCGGAGCTGTCGATTTGTTCGCTGCGAGGCATGGCGACGGATTGTGCCCCGGATGGGGACTGGCGGCGGTCTGGTATGAAGCCTTCGATGGCTGCGATCATCGCAAGAGCCTTCATCTGGCCAGTAATGCTACCCCTCGTTGCTTCGGCGCTGAGAGCGGCCAGCTCCCAGAGTCGGGTGAGGATCCGGTCGCGACCGAGGTTCAGCTTGCGCAGCCTGTCTGCTTCCTGGTCTACCAGCTTTTCCCTGACGGCGGCGCGGTGCTCGATCATGTAGGCGCGGACGCGAGGTTTGGATTTGGTATAGGCGGCGGTATCGGGGTTGAGACCGACGGCCTCCGCGGCTTGGCGGTCATTCATGGTTCCAGACAGGACCAGGTGAGCAAAGTCCATTTCCTGATCGGTGATGGGATCGCTAATAGGGTTTTTAGGCATAGGGAATCCTCGTTCCTTCGGTTGGCTTAAACCCGAGCTTCTATTCGGGCGGGTGATGGGGATTTTGAGACAGGGATAAGGTGTGTCACCGGACAGCGGGAAAGCTGTCCTTCGCTCACGCGCAAGGCCGATACTACCGGCGACTGCCGGCTAAGCGCGGTTGCGTGAGAAGCCGCAGCTTGCCGATTTCATCTACTTTGAGGAATACCACTTCTTGAGAATCGATGCCATGGGCAGGACGCATTTTTTCCCGGCACCGTAGTACCGGCTCGGATGGTTACTCGGGTTCACGTTTTATGCCGTGGGGGCTCGGAACGCAGCGTAGTATTTCCTCTGTCCGCCCTGGCTGAAGGCGAAGAAGGCGGCTATGCGGCCGTCTTGTTTCAGCCTTTCCACCAGGAGTTCACAGTCTGAGCATAACGTCACAGCCGTTCCTGCATATTGTGCGGCCGGGGCCATGTGCCGTGTCTCGGCACTCGCGAGTTTTCTTCCCGTAAACCGTCCGCAACCACGGCAAAGCTGCTTGACTCTTCGACTGCTTCGAAGAACATTCACAACTTGAAAGGAAACACCGCCACAGAGTGCCAGGCATAATAAGTTCAAGACAAAAGCCCCTAAAATCGTTTAACGCCAATCAAAATGATAGCTGTCGATGCGCAAAGGCGTTCCGCCTCGGCAACTGCTCTCTCCCTGCAACCGCCCTCTCCTATCTGTCATCCCGAGCGTACCCAGATTTCCTACTTCACAGCTCTTGCCAGCGACCGCTTGTGTGGTTCTCCTTAGAGAGAACCACATGCAGTTGATCGAAGCCACAACTCTTGACAGGAAATCTGGGGAAGCCGACGCGGCGGCCGTGGAGGGACCTGCAGTGCGCCCTTCGGCCCTCCCACATTTTCAGGTCTACAACCACTCTCCCCCTTTGTCGCTTCTTACACCAAAGAGTTAATTTACCCGTCGATCTACCCTCGCGTGGAAAAATATTTCTCTGAGAGGTTACCCTGCTCTCTCCGGCCCAGGCGCCACCTTAACCGGGAAACCGGTGAGTTCTTCACTTCCAGCGGAAACCAATGAATGATTCGAATTCAAATGCATTTGCGCACACAGTGATGGATACTATTCCTCTGCAGGAGGCCGAAGATATCGTGGCCTTCGCAGCGTGACCAAAAGGTCTCGGCTCAAACCCGGTGAAGCCCAGGGCTATGATCGTTTGCTCACGCCTGTCCAATTTGAAATTCCTGTTTCTGCTTTGCTTCTGCGTTGCCATCCGCGCCCTGGCACAATTCAGTGCAGCGAGTGTGACAGGGGTGGTGCAGGACTCGTCGAGGGCGGCGATAACAGGCTCCAGAATCAGGCTCATCAACACCGATACCGGAGCGGAAAACGATTCAGCGACCAATGCTGAAGGCGGTTTTCGGTTAGCCGGGATTATCCCCGGCAATTACAACCTGCAGATCGAGTGCGCAGGGTTCGCCACGACCCAGGTAAATGGAATCACCCTGACCGCCGGCGATACGAAGAGTCTCCTCATTCGCATGAAAGTCGGTCCGGTTACCGAAACGGTTAGCGTCGACGCCAGCGGCCTCATTTTGAATAGGACTGATGCATCCGTCACCACCCTGATAGATCGTAGATTGATTTCCTCGATCCCTCTGAATGGCAGAAGCCTTCAGGATTTGATCCTTGTAACTCCAGGCATCGTCACACAGAATCCGCAGACAGCCACCCAGAACGGAACCCAGACGCAAGGGGATTTCAGCGTCAACGGGCAACCAACCGATACAAATGCTTACTTTGTCGACGGCGTCGCCGTCGTCGCCCATGGCGGCAGCCGCATCGGGTAACTCGCGTATTGGAACGGACGCATCGTTCGCCGGCCTCACCGCACTCGGAACGACACAAAGCCTCGTTTCCGCTGACGCCCTGCAGGAGTTTCGCATTCTCAGTTCTACCTATTCCGCAGAATTTGGCCGGACACCCGGTGGTCAATTTGCTTTTCTTACCCGATCAGGGACGAGCCCGGCCCACGGGAGCCTATACGACTATTTCCGCACCAATCTGCTGGATGCCCAGGACTGGTTCTCGACTTCGGGGAGGCGGTATACCTATACGCCGGCCTATTACAACCAGGATAACTTTGGGGCTACTCTGGGGGCGCCCATTGTTTTGCCTCGTATCTATGATGGGTTGGATAAGAGCTTTGTTTTCCTCTCCTACGAGGGCTTGTATGTCGATCAGCAATCTCCCCAAACCTACCAATTCGTCCCCGTTGTTTGTGCCCCGGATGTAGATGACGGATATCCGCCTTTCTTGTGTAACGTGCCTCCGGCTATTCCCGCCCCGATCGAGGCGATCGTAAAGGCATTCCCCTTTTTTGGTGGAGGGTACGTAACGACTGATCAAAGCGGGCTCATCCAAGCGACCGCAGGGGGCGCTGCGTTTCCATCACACTTGAACGCAGCGAGCGTTCGCGTGGACCATATGTTCTCGCCGAAGTTCTCGTTATTTGCGCGCTATGGAAACACGGCCAGCGACGGAACAGCGAACCAACTCTCCTCTTTGACCACAATTCGAGCGGCCGACCAGACATTCACTCTGGGCGCGACCCATCACTTGGCTGTCAGTCGAAACAATGAATTCAGAGTTGGGTATTCCGGAATCAAAACCAGCGAATACACCGTCACGGAAAGCGTAGGTTCGGGCGGGGGCGGCATTTCCGGCGCTCAGCCCGTGGGAGACCTGATGGCAGCCCTCGGCGTTCCTGGCTCGTACACCTCTGCCAGCGCGGATGCATACATACATCTCGTAGGCACTGGCGATAGCGACAGCAACACGAACCAGGTCGCTACCAACATTCACCAATGGAATGTCCGGAATACGTACAGCCAGCAAGTACAGGATCATCTCTTCAAATTCGGCATCGACTACGAGCGCGTTGGCTTTGATCTCACTCCTCCGGCTCTTTCGGTGCTCGCAGATTTCTTTACCGTAGCCTCGCTCAAGAACAATGCAGTTTCAGACCTGGTCATCACGAAGAGCGTACCCGGGAACCCGGTCCTGAACGAGTTTTCAGCCTTCGCCCAGGACGAATGGAAGATCTCCCCGACGGTTAACCTGTCGCTCGGTTTGCGGTGGGATGTAAACCCGGCGCCGAAGGGAAAGAACGGACGAGACGCCTACACCGTAACAGGTGATATCAACGATCCGTCTTCGTTGCAATTAGCGCCGCGAGGCACTCCTCTGTGGCGCACGAGTTGGTTTAATCTGGCTCCTCGTTTTGGTGTGGCTTGGTCAGCTCGAACCGAACCTGGCAGGGAACTGGTAATTCGTGCCGGCGGCGGAGTCTTTTTCGATACCGGAACTCAGCCAGCGCTGAAGGCGTTTAGCGGCATCGGCTTTGCTACCTCATCTCATTTCCTCGATACACCCATACCTGCAACGGCACCCCAGATGGATTTCTCGACGGCAGTCGCACCGCCGTACACCGACGCGAGAACGTTCGCCTTCGATCCTCATCTTCATCTCCCCTACAGTTGGCAATGGAACCTGACTGCGGAACAGGCCTTGGGGAGGAACCAAAGCATCACCGTCTCGTATGTGGGAGCCAGCGGGCGCAGACTGCTCCAGGAACAGCGAAGAAACGTGAGCCAGATAAATCCCGTCTTTGGAGACGTATCTTACTTTCCTTCCGGCGTCCTCTCCAATTTCCATTCGATGCAGGCAAAGTTTCAGCGCACTCTATCGCGCGGCATTGAGGGGCTTGCCACGTACACGTGGGCTCATTCGTTGAATGATGGTTCCACCGATCCTGCCTTTCCATTTAAATACGGAAACTCCGATTTGGATGTGCGTCAGAATCTTGAAGCGGCCGCTACATGGGACTCGTCCCCAGCCAGGCACCGGTTTCTCAGTTTAAGGAGGCTTTTCGAGGGTTGGGCCGCGGATGCGCGGTTTGTCGCGCGAACAGGTTTTCCCGTGGATCTCCAGGGCAATTTTCTTTTTGATCCAGTCACCGGACGTCCGTACTACAGCGGGGTGGATCTGATTCCCGGCCGCCCACTCTACCTGCGCGGTTCTCAATATCCGGGGCACCGCATCTTCAACGGCGGACCGTATGCCACGGCTCCAGCATTCAGTCTGCCGGCAATGTCAGCGCAGGGAAACGCACCCCGGAATTTTATACGCGGGTTTGGTGAAGTACAGGGGAACCTGGCGGTGCGGCAGACCTATCATCTTCACGATGCGTTGAGCATGCAATTGAAGGTGGAGGCGTTTAACGTGTTCAATCATCCGAATTTTGGATATATCGATCCCTCGTTCTCTGACATTTATTTTGGGCAATCTACGAAGATGCTCAATCAGAGCTTCGGAGCCGCCGGTTCCCACTACAACGAGGGTGGCCCAAGGGGTATTCAGCTCTCTATCAAGCTGATGTTCTAGTGCCGGAGCTCAAGACTACATTCCCGCACCACAACACGGCATATTCGTCATCAGCAGCTTGCCCCCGCTGCGGCTAAGAATCTCGATATTCGATTGCCCCAGCAGATCGTTGAACCTTTGCGTCTGGTTCGCTCTCGCCACCAGGTAGTAGCGCTTCGGTTGGGACCAGATTTCCTTCAGCTTACCGTCATCGAGAAAGACGTCCGGCGCACCCGGCGCATTGGAACCGTACTCGAGATTGTTCCATCGCCCATTCAGTAAAAGCACCGGACGGCCGGTGTAAAACGGTATCGACGAAAACCAATAGTAACTATGATCCAGGATGATCTCCCCCGGTGGGTCCTTCAGGATGACCCTGGCGAAATCACGCGACGAGAGTAGCGGATCGAATTTGACCATCGCCAGACGAGCGGCTTGAAAAAAGATGACCATCATCAGAGCGGCAGCAAGATATATCCGAGTATATGGTCGCGAGCCCTTCGTTCTGATCGCGCCAAGAGCACCTAAGAGAAAGCCGGCGCAGGCGATCATCAGCGGAGCCCGTAAGTAAGCGAACGAGTCCACGGTGAGGTCTTCCATATGGCCGAGGGATAATTTGTATGCGTTTGGATGTACGCTGAGCGCCGCCGTAATATCGCCCGGAGTCGGCACATGCCGCACAGCAACGAGGATAGCGAGGCACGCGATCGCAGCAACACCGGCGACCGCGCCTAAGGCGCGTGTGCCCCCGCGAATCCAACTCCCCTCCTCGGCCATGGCAGAACCCAGTAGCAAGGCGAATGCTGGATAGCAGGGCATCGAGTAGTACTCCTGCGTGGTAGAAAAAGTAAAAAAGACCAGCACAAAACCGATCCAGCAGAGTGCCAGCAGCCGGACTTTTCCCGCCCGATCCACAGGCTTGAAGGAGAGCCTGCTGACAGCCGGCAGATAGACACTCCAGGGAAAAAGCCAGGCGAAATGAAAGAGCCAGAACCAGACACGCGGCACGGTGTCGTAGTCGCGCGGGTAGCGCAAGTTCAAAAAGCGGAGCAACTGCTCATTGATGAAGTAGAACCAAAGAAAACCGTGATAGTGACCGGCCATGCTCTTGAGCGTCCAGGCGAAATAAGGCGGATTGCGGATAGTCGCCAGAATATGCCAGGGAGCCGCAATCAACAGCACCAGGGCCGTTCCCGAGACTGGGCGCAGTTTCTTCCAGGTGGTTCGTGAAGACAATTGCCCAGTGATGAACAGAAACACCATGGCTGCTGCGAGCGGGAAGACGACACCGATAAGACTCTTCAGCATTAGCCCAAGAGCCAGACACACATAGAAAATTCCAACCCAGAGTGCCGGATGTTTTTCTTCTTCATCCAGAATGCGGAGGAAGGCCCACATGCTCAGAGCAATGAAAAATGTGAGCATCACATCGGGGATAAGGATACGAGTGAATATCCATAATCCGATGCAGGTTGCCATCACCAGGCCTGCATAAAACCCGCCTCGTCTGCCGAATGCCCAACGGCCGAAAGCGGCGGTCAACCAAGCCAGCGCGATTGCCGTCAGCGCAAACGCGAGCCGCGCTGCCCAATCATGAAAACCGAAAACCTCGTAGCCGACGTTCGTCAGCCACCATGATAAGGGCGACTTCTCCAGGTATAGGACGCCGTCGATTCGCGCCGTGACCCAATCGCCCGAGGTCAACATCGTTTTGGCAATCTGTGCCTCTACCGCGTCCGTATCGTCCATCAGCGACGGAGGAGACACGACACTCGAAAGGTAGATGATCGCGGCGATCAGCAACACGACGAACAGAGAAACATTCCATCGCTTCTCTTCTTCCGGATTCAACAACCGAACGCTCCTGGGGCAACTGAACTAAGGATACTGGAACGGCCTTCGCCGGCACTTCTGCAAAATGGAAATGAGATGGGTGCCCCAGTCTCGCTCTTGAGACCTGGGACCCCCCTAGCCCGCATTTCTCACGGCCTGTACCGTAACGAATGACGGGTGCCCCATATCTGCCCGGTTTTGGCAGATGTGGGATGCCACGAATCTCGGCTCCTGAGTCTGCAAGATGTAGATGACCTACCATCAAGACTGTTGCTGGTAGAGAGTGACCGGTGGACATCCGCGGAATCCCACATCTGCCAAAACCGGGCAGATATGGGGCACCCGTCATCCGTCAGAAATAGAAATCTCGCTACCGGCAACACTGGCTTACCCAGGGGCGCCGTGAGAAATGCGGGCTAGGAAAGGCCAGTTGAAGGAGCTTACCGAAAGAGAAACCGCTGAGAAGAGGGCCACAGGCTGCGCGCACGGCTTTCTCAGCAGCATTCCCGCACGGTACTCAATGGTGCTTCGCCAACCAGGACCCGTACATTGGCTCCGCGTCACTGCCCTGAATCACTGTGCCGGAATGGTGTGTTTGCCATGCGTGATCGCGGCGCTGCAGGTAGGCTGCTGTGCCGCGCCGAAGGGCGTATTTTGCACGGCCGAGAGTCCTCCGGTCGCGACATTCATGGCTAAGCCCGACACCGTGTTACCGAGAAAATTGGCGGTGTAGATATAGCGGCCTTCCGCCGGCTCGATCAGGAGGCAGATCGGCCCGGTACCAACCGCGTACGTGGTCGAACCGGAGACCGGGGTGGCGTTACCGGTAGACCGGTCGATGGTGTAGGCGTTTACGTCGTTCCCATTGAAGTTGGCGACGTAAACGTAGATGCCGCGTGGGTCCACGGCGACGGCATCAGGCAGGTTATCGGTCTTGAAGGATGTCGGCATCATCACCAACGATCCATTCGACTGCACCTGGAAACCGTACATCCGGTTGGATGCGCCGTCGGTAACATACAGGAATTTACCGCCCGGATCGCTGGTGATCGCGTTAGGGGCCGCTCCGGCCTCGAAAAGACCGATCGCAGTAAGCCCACCGTCGGACCCAACCTGAAATGCTGCGATGTTGTGATCGGTTTCATTCACCGCGTAAACGAAGGTTCCACCCGCCAGGACGTTGGCGGCGACCGGATTATTTCCCAGAGGGAAGAAGGTGCTTGTGCCATTCGGCACGGGCTGGCATAGGCTGCTTGTCGCGCCCAACTGGCCATTGGCATTGATGGGAAAGACTACAAGCGCGCCGGGCCCGGGAATGCTGGTGCTGAAGTTCGGCTGGTACGTCTCCACCACGTAGAGGTAGGTGCCGGCGGGATTGACCGCCAGTTGCACCGGGTAGCTTCCGGGCAGGTTGCAGGTCTGCTGGGGATAGAGTTTGCCATCGGTGCCAATGGCGAATTGCACGATCGTATTGTCGTCATGATTGATGACGTAGAGATTCTTGCCGTTGGGCGTGGTCAGATCATAGACAGGGTTCCGGCCGCCGGAGCCGTAAGGGGAGTCGGGGATCTGGTGTAAAGTGCCCGCTTCGCTATCTACTTTGTAAACGCTGATCTGTCCGGGGTTTTGCTTGGACCCCGTGACGTAAAGAAAATCGATTGTATTGCTCGGTGCGCATGCAGTAACACCGAGGCCAAGACCAAGGGATACCACCGAGACAAGGGCAGTCCGGCCAAATTTACTCAACTTCATGCGCTTCCTTCATCCTGGCCGCTCCGAACCCATGCAGGGAGGCCGCCGATATTATGCAAAGTCAGGGCTGTATGACCTCGATGGAATGGTTGCCGTGGGTAATGGCTGCACCGCAGGTAGGCTGCCCGGTGGCCTTGAAGGGTGTGTTTTGCACCGGCGACAGCGCTCCAGTGGAAGGGTTAAGGCGAAGGCCGGACACCGTGTTGCCAAGGAAGTTCATGGTGTAGACGAAACGCGCTTCCGCGGGCTCGATCAGGACGCAGAGCGGGCCCGCATCCACTGAGTACGCGCTCGTCCCGGCGATCTGGGTCGCATTTCCAGTGCCGCGATCGATGGTATAGGCACTTACGTTGTTGGCGTTATAGTTGGCGACATACACATAAATACCCCTGGGATCGACGGTGACTGCGTCGGGAAGATTGTCCGTCTTGAACGGGGTCTGCATAGCGATCAGAGATCCGTTGAGCTGAATGAGGAACCCGATCATCTGATTGGCCGCGCCATCTGTCACGTAAAGAAACTTGCTTGTTGGATCGCTGGCAAGCGCATTGGGAGCAACCCCGACCGGAAACGTACCAACGGACGTGAGAGCGCCCGTCGAGCCGGCCTGAAACGCAGAAAGCGTGGCGTCACTCTCATTGGCTACATAGACGTAGGTATTGCTGGCCGTTACATTAACCCCTACTGGGTTGTTGCCCACCGGAAAGAACGCGTTGTTGCCATTCGCGACCGGGGTACACGAGCCGCCTGTGGCACCCAGTTGCCCGGTGGCATCGATGGGAAAGACCACCAACGCCCCAGGCCCGGGCGTTGTGGCGTTGAAGCCCGGCTGGTACGTCTCCACAACATAGAGGTAGGTACCAGCCCTGTTGATCGCCAGCTGAGTGGGGAGGGTGCCCGGAGTGGTGCAGGACTGTTGCTGAGCCAGGCTTCCGTCAGTGCTGATGGTGAATACCACAACCGAATTGCTGTCGTGGTTCACCACGTAAAGATTCTTGCCGTTGGGAGAAGTGACGTCTGCTACCGGATTAGTGCCACCCGACTTGTAGAGTGAATTTCGGATGGGAATTAACGCACCCGCTTGACTGTCGACCTTGTAAACATTAATTTCCCCGGGGTCTTGCTTGGAGGAGGTGACGTAAACGAAATCAAGCGTATTGCTGGGTCCGCACGCAATAACCCCGAATCCAAGACCAAGGGATACAAAAGAGGCCAGTGCCATCCGGCCGAATTTACTGAACGTCATGCGCTTCCTTCATCCTGGCCCAACTTAGAAATGGAGCAGGCTGCCGCTCGCAGCAGAGCTATAAATAAAGAGTCTGTAGGCCCATTTGCATTGTAAAAGATCATTAGAACAATGTACCGCTAGCGGTGCACCAGGTAGGCTGGCCGGCAGCCCCGAATTGGTTGTTCTTCCGCAGCGTGCTCAACGTTCCTGTGGACGAATTGATGATCGCGCCGGTCACCGTGCTGTCGGAAAAATTAGCGGTATAGAGGTACTGGTTCGACGGGTCTTCCAAAATGCAACGTGGAGAGGATCCCGAGCCAAAGGGCACGCTGGTCGCCAGCGGCGTCAATTTGCTGTTGGTTGGATCGATGAAGAATGCGCTCACCGAACTGGCCTCGCTGGTCGCCGTCAAATTCGGTCCCATATTGGCGACGTAGAGGAACTTGCCCTGGTGGTCCACAATCATGGGTCCTGGATTGGCGACGGTGCCTGAGTTAGGTACCTGGCCGGTGACCAGCGATTGCAATGCGCCGTTGGTGCCAATCGTGTAGGGCAGGATTACACCAGGCGTGGTTCCATTCTGGGCATCGATCAGGTACACGTTCTCCTTGGCGCTGACATAGATGTAACTGAGCTGGGTAGCGCCGGTGATGATAGGTGTATTCTGCGACAAAGTTAGCTGGCCGCTGCTGTTCGAATATACAAAGACCGCCTGAGAAGGATCGAGAGTGCTCCCGCTGCCCTTTTCAATGGTGTAGATGAACGAGTTACTCGGCGTCACGTAGAAATTGATCGGTCCGCTGCCCACAGGAAAGTACGAGAGGTTGGTGCCATTCCCGTTTTTCACTCCCTGGTTGGTGATCAGCGAAAGCCTGCCGGTGTTGGGGTCAATATTGAACGAGGTAATGTCACCGCAGATGGTGGCTGAATTTCCAGGCACATAGCCAACGCAGGTAGTGGGATCGGTGACGGTTGAGTCCAGCACGAAGAGGTGGGTTCCGGAACTATCGGTCTGAATAGAAATCGGGGAGTTGCCTTGGCTGGTATAGGCAGCCTGGAAGCTGAGGGCGCCTTGGCCGCCGATGGTGAACAGAGAGATGTTCGCCCCTGGGTCAGTCGTGCCGGTCGGGCAGGCGATCTGCGAGGTTCCCCCGCAACCTGCGTTCAGCACATAAAGGAATTTGCCCGCGTTCGCCGTCAGCACCTTGATCGGATTAACTCCGCCGGAGGCAAAGGGGGAGTTGGGCACAGGCTTCAGTCCGCCTACGTTGTTGTCGATCCTGAAGGCAGAGATCTGATTGTATTGCGAGCCGGTGGTATAGAAATAACCGACGGTGTGATTCGTACTGCAGGAGGTCACTCCCAATCCCGTTCCAAGGGACACTGCCAAGGCCAGAGAAACCCGGCCAAATTTCCTGAACTTCATGCGTTTCCTTCATCCCGGTCGCTGTCGCGGTCTAGGGCTGCCTGTGCAGCGAAACTGTCAAAACTGGATACTATGGCCAATTGTAAAAGCTAGAACCACTTTCGGCTATAGCGGCTTCCCCACGGCAGATGCGCATCACCACACCCGGCAAACGTTCTCCGGATACATGGGAGCACCCTTCTTGCAACTGAACGCCTTCCCGAACTCATCGAAATTCTGCACCGCGCCGTTCACCCGCCAACGGCCGGGGGAGTGTGGATCCACCAGGGCGCTGTTCCGCGCCGACTCCTCGCGGACGTTCTCGCACCACAGCTGGCCGTAGGCAATGAAGAATCGCTGTGAGGGCGTGTAGCCGTCAATCTGCGGGGCCGCTGCCTCTTTGGCTAACGTATCTGTCAAAGCCATGTAAGCGAGTCGAAGGCCGCCGTTGTCAGCCGTATTCTCGCCCAGCGTCAGGTTGCCGTTCAGCTTTACTCCAGGCACAGCCTCGAAATTCCCATACTCCTTCACCTCGCAGTCTGTGCGCTCGGTGAATGCCTTACGGTCGGCCGGCGTCTGCCATTCCACCACATTCCCCCGACCGTCGTATTTGCTGCCCTGATCGTCAAAGCCATGCGTCATCTCGTGCCCTATCACCACGCCGATGCCTCCAAAGTTCACCGCAGCGTCTTTGGAGAAGTCGTAGAAAGGCGGCTGCAGGATGCCTGCAGGGAAATTGATGTCGTTCATGGACGGCATGTAGTACGCATTCACCGTCGGTGGAGTCATCTGCCACTCCGTCTCGTCCACCGGTTTGCCCAGCTTGCGCAGGTTGCGGCGGTCTTCAAAAATGGTGGCCCGGTTCATGTTCCCCAGCAAATCGTCCCGCTTTACCTCCAGCGTCGAGTAATCGCGCCAATGCTCCGGATAACCAATCTTGTTGCGGATCAGCGCCAGCTTCTCGATCGCCTTCTTCTTGGTCTCGTCTGACATCCAAGGCAACTGCTCGATATCCTGGTGCAGCGCGGTTTCGAGCGCGGTGACCAGTTTGAGCATGTTCTCTTTCTTTTCCGGGCTGAAATACTTCTTTACCCAATCCTGACCCACTGCTTCGCCGAGGGCATTATCCGTCGCCAGGGTGCATCGTTTCCAGCGGGGTGTCTGCTCCTGCTGCCCGGTGAGGGTTGTTCCGTAAAACTTGAAATTCTCCTGCACAAATGGTTCCGACAACCAGCGGGCAGCTCCATGCAGGGCGCGCCAGCGCAGATAGCTCTTCCACGCATCCAGGCTCTGGCCGGTAATCTGCGCATTCATCGCCGTAAAGAACCCGGGTGACACCACGTCCAAATTCTGGAACGCGCCCATGTCGATGCCATGGAGATAAGACTGCCAGTCGAAGTCCGGGGTTAGCTTCTCCAGGTCCGCGAGCGGCATCATGTGATAGCGTTTGGCCGGATCCCTGCGGTCGGTCCGGGTCATGGATCCCTGGGCCAAAGCCGTTTCGATAGCCATGACGGCCTGCGCTTCACCGGCAGCCTTCTCCGGGGTGTCCCCCGCCAGCACGAACATCCTGGTCATGTGGGCAACATATTCTTCGCGGATCTTCTGTTGCCGTGGATTCTGCGCCAGGTAGTAGTCGCGATCGGGAAGCCCGAGTCCGCCTTGGTCGGCTTGCGCGATCTGCATGGTGGAGTCCTTCTGGTCCTGCCCGACGCCGAAACCAAACAGTCCCCCGGTTCCGTACTTTATCTCGAGCGTACCCAGCAGAGCACCCAATTGCTTCTTGTCGTTCAACCCCTTGATGGGGGCCAGGATGGGCCCGAGTGGGCTCACGCCCTGCTTGTCGGCGAGGGCGGTATCCATGCATGCGGCGTAGAAGTCGCCGTATTTCTGTTCCAGGGGCGTCCGCGTTGGGCTTGGCTGAGCCGCCGCCGCCAGCTCCTTGTACAGCAGCCAGGAGGACCTCTCCCGCAATTCCGTGAACTCGCCCCACTTCACCTGGTCAGGCGGGATGGGATTGTTTTTTTGCCAGTTGCCGCAGGCGTACTGGTAGAAGTCGGTGCAGGGGTCAGCGGTCTTGTCGATCGCGGTCATATCAAAGCTTTGCGGGGCCTTTGGCTCGGCCGGAACTGCATTGCTTTGCGCGTGAGCCATCCCACTACACAGTAAGAGCGTGCTGAGGAGACAAACTACCTTCATAGAGCTCAAAAAATCTTGACGTGAAAAGTTAAGTACTTCTTGGGGTTTTCGCGGATGGCCGCAACCAGGCCCCGCGTTTCGGTCAGCGTTTGGTCGAGATTGTTGTAAAGAGAAGGATTGCGCATCAGCTGCCCAATCGTGCCTTCCCCACTGTCCACGCGGTTCAGGACCGAATCGAGTTTGTCGACCGTGTCACGGAGCTTGGCGGCGAACTGGGGATCTTTGGCGATCATCCCCAGACCGCCTTTGCCGGCATTGATGTCGGCGAGCAGCTTGTCGGCATTGGCGACGGACTGGCTCAGATTGTTTGCCAGGGTTTCATCCTTCAAAAGTTTGCCCAGGGTTCCCTTGCCCTGGTCGATCTCGGAGGACATTCTGTCCAGCTTGGCAACCGTGTCGTTGACGTGGTTGTAGAGCGTGTCGTCGGCGACCAGCTTACCGATGGAGCCTTTCCCATTGGCGACCGAATCCACCAGTTGTGAGAGCTGGTTCAAGGTAGCCACCGCTTTGTTGTAAAGGTCGGGATTGTTGATCAGCTCACCGATTGAGCCCTTGGTGGAATTGAGGGAATCGGCCAGGTGGTCGACCTTGGCCAGGATAGTGTTCAACTGCTCGATGGTCCCCTGGCTGGACTTGATGACGTCGGAGAGGTTTGGAGTCTCGTTGGTTTTGAGCTCCGCATTGTTCTGGACTTCGGGGCCGGTGGCGGTCTTGCTGTTGATATCCACGACCGTGTCGCCGAGAACGCCGATGGTTTCCAGGCTGGAAGTCGAATCCGTGTGTACTGCGTTCCGGTACCTGGATCCGATCTTCATGGTGACCTCGACCGGTGTGAGCTTGCGCGCAGGCACGATTTTGATATCGGTCACGGTGCCGATCGTCACCCCTTCCAGGTTGACGGGAGCGCCATTCTTCAAGCCGGCGGAATTCTCGAAATAGGAGCGAAGGGTGATCTTGCTGCTGAAGATGCCGCCCGTAGATCCCGACATGAGAAAGATGAGAGCAGCAAGGGCTGTCAATGCCACGAGGACCAGAACGCCCACCTTCAGTTGTGACCACTGGACTTCCTGCTGGCTAGGCACAGACCCCCTCGGGTTGAAGCGACTGCAGCGGGTGTTTTCCCGCTGGGACTGAGCATATCAAATGACGCGTTTCGGTTCGCTTATCGCGTTGTAGGTACGGGCTTTAGAGTCTGCGTGAGAACGCGAGAACAGATTTCAGATCGAAACCAGGCCCGTAGGGCCGGAACCAAACGTCAGCCCAGCCCGGAAGGGCTGGGACATCATTCTCAACGTCGTCCGAGCGCCGGAGGCGCGGCACCGGCAGATGTATGTTGTGCCGCGCCTCCGGCGCTCCACAATCTTGGTCATCCGTCTCCCAGCCCTTCCGGGCTGGGCTGACGTTTGGTTCCGGCCCTACGGGCCTGGTTTCGATCTGGGATTTATTTTCGCGTTCTCACGCAGGGGCTTTTTAGCCCGTACATTACACCGCGAGATCATGTGGCCGACGACCATTATGCCGGGGATAAATCCCCGGCCTACCCTGCAACCAGACCGGCAAAAACAACACGACGGCGAAGCTGAGGGTCACCCCTCCATCATCACCATCGCCATCGCCAGATTCCCAGTGTGGGTCAGCGAAAGCGAAATCGTCTTCACTCCCATTTCCCGGGCCAGCAGGGCCGCCCGCCCCCGCAGTTCAAGAACAGGACGCCCTCCCGGTTGCCGCGCAACCTGGAACTCAATCCAGGTAACGCCCCTGCTGATCCCGGTTCCCAATGCTTTGGCTCCCGCCTCTTTGGCGGCAAAACGAGCGGCGAAGCTCTCCGCACTGCTTCGCTTGCTGCTGCAATACGCGATCTCATGACCGGTGTAAATACGGCGGAGAAAGCGCTCCCCATAGCGCTCAATCGAGTGCGCGATGCGTTCGATTTCGATCAAATCCACGCCTGTCCCGATCAGCATTCTGAACACATTACCATGGGGTCATTTCCGGTCATCTCCATGGCGAACCGTGGTACCTGTTCTGTGGTTGAAGATTGCGCTTACCTGGCCGATCAGGTTAGCAAGCGAGGTATATTCAAGGTTCACGAACCATATTGGATGCGTACTCGATACCTTTATGTCCGACACGTTTACAGATGATGTGCTCTACCTGACCGCCCTTCTGGGCGAAGACCAATCCACGGTGGTGCCACGGCTCAGCGGGATCATTCCCGATTGCGGCGCATGGATCCGCAGCCGTTCCTACGTGGAGCCCGGTACGGCTCGCTTTGTGTTTGAGTTTCCGCGTGACATTTGCATCGAGATTTATAGCGCACTGGTTTCTGTGGGACTGCAGCTCACAGCGGCTTCGCACAACCTGCTCACGGAGCTGTGCCGCTGCACCCCTAATGTTTTCGATCTATCCTCGAGGACACTGCCGGCAGTGGATGGCGCAACCCTGGACGACGCGACACGCTACATCTGTTCGCTCGAAATCATCAAGGTTCAATTGCAGATCTGGATGGTCAAGGACGAAGAGCTGCAGACGCAGCTCGACGCCATTCAATGCTACGCGGCCTGAGGGATCAGCATTTTCACTTCTACTCTGCGCAGGAAGGTTCATCGATGTGCGTCTTTTCTTGAGGAAAAGCCGCGTCGGGAGTGGTTCCTTCGTGTAGACCAGAAGTGAAAATGCACTAGCCCGCATCCACCAGTCCATAACGGCGTTGCCAGGCTTCGCGCAGCCTGGCCCACACCTTGCCCTTTTCTTCCTCCGTCACCTCGCTGCCCGCCTCTGACACGAACCAGGCTGACTCGGTCTTGGCCAACTCGAGGAGAGCGCGATCGCGCACCAGGTTGGCTACCCGGAAATCCGGGATGCCCGCTTGCCGGGTGCCAAAGAACTCTCCTGGACCGCGCAACTGCAGGTCCAGCTCCGCCAACTCAAAGCCGTTCTGCGTGCGCACCATGGCTGCCAGCCGCTCTGCCGCCGGCGCGGAGATTTTTCCTCCCGTCATGAGAACGCAGTAGGATTTCGCGTTTCCACGGCCTACCCGGCCGCGCAATTGATGCATCTGGGCCAGGCCGAACCGTTCCGCATGTTCAATGACCATCATGGTTGCATTTGGCACATCGACCCCGACCTCAATCACCGTGGTGGCGATCAGCACATCCACCTCCCTGCGTTGGAAGCGGCGCATGATGATCTCCTTCTCATCCGAGTCCATTCGTCCATGCAACAAGCCCAGGCGCAGACCTTGCAGCGCCCCCGCTTTCAATTCCTGGTACATGTCGGTGGCCGCCTTGAGTGACGGCGCCGAAACTTTCTTGAACAGCATGCCCGGCCGTCCCCATGAATCCTCTGGTTCGGCCTGCCCCGTCTCGGCGGCGGCAAAATCCAGTTCGGGCTGATCTTCCTTCGCACCCTCGATGACGGGATACACCACGTACGCCTGGTGACCCCTCTGCACTTGTTCACGCACCAGTTTCCACACCTCGCCGGCCTTGTCGTCTGCGACCTGGCGGGTCACGATGGGCGTGCGGCCGGGGGGGAGTTCGTCGAGCACGCTGAGATCGAGATCCCCGTAGAGGGAAAGAGCGAGCGTTCTGGGGATGGGGGTTGCCGTCATGACCAGCACATCGGGTTCGCCCGCGTTGGGCTTTTTCATCAGCCGAAAGCGCTGCAGGACTCCGAAGCGATGCTGTTCATCGACTACCACCAGGCCGAGCCTGGCAAAATCCACCCGCTCCTCGATCAGCGCATGGGTGCCTATGACCAGTTGCGCCTCGCCCCGGGCGATCAAGCCCCGATTCTCGCGCTTGCGATCCTCTTCGAGGGAGCCGGTCAACAGAACCACTTTGTAGCGCTGCTGCGACCGCTCCAGCAGCTTGCGTGCTCCCAGGAAGTGCTGGGTAGCCAGGATCTCCGTGGGCGCCATGAGAGCAGCCTGGTAGCCGTTCTCGATCGCCACCAGCATGGCTTGCAGGGCTACGATGGTTTTTCCTGATCCCACATCGCCCTGGAGCAGCCGGCGCATCGGTTCCGGCGCCCGCATGTCGGCCACGATCTCACCCAGGGCGGTTTTCTGCGCCTTGGTAGGGTGGAAGGGCAGCACCTGGCGCAGTGCAGCGCGCACCTCGGCATTGGTTTCAAAGGGGATGCCTTGCCGCTGGCGGAATTTCTTTCGTTTCAGTTCCAGGCCGAGCTCGAGGAAGAACAGCTCTTCGAATATCAATCGCTTCTGTGCCGGCGTAGCCCAGCCCTGGAGCTGGCTCATCGGGGTCCCAGCCTCGGGGAAATGCGCCCACCGCAGTGCATCTTCACGGCTGGGCAGGTCCAAACGGCGGCAAATTGCCTGGGGGAGGGTCTCTGGGATGCGGCCTTTTAATTCCTCCAGGAGCCGGTAAATAACCCGCCGCTGCCATCGGGAAGCGAGCTTGTTGCCCAGGGTTTCGTAGACCGGTGCGATGCGGCCGACCTCCAGTAGCTTCGACTCTTCATCGTCGTGGTCATCGGGCAGGACCTCTACTTGCGGTTGGATCATTTTGAAGCTGTTGCTGCTACGCGAGGGCTCGACTTTCCCGTATAGGGCTACCCATTGTCCAGCTTTGAACCGGTCTTTCAGGTAGGTGCCGTGAAACCACATGCACTTGACCCTGCCGCCCAGGCCCTGGCCTACGGTCATTTCAAAGATGGGCATACGCCGGGTGCGCAGGAGAGCCATGCCGCGGACCTCGCCGATCAGGCTGGCCATTTCGCCGGGGACTAGCTCCTCGATGGCCTGGGGACGGAGGCGATCTTCATAACGGAAGGGGAGGTGGTAGAGCAGGTCTTCAATCGTGGTGATGCGCTTCTCTTGCAGAGTCTGGGCGATGCGCGGGCCAATGCCCTTCACAAACTGCAGAGACGTTTCCAGAGTCAGTAGCACATCAGCGATGCTATCAGCGGACTTGGGATGTCAAGGTGCCTCGCAGCTCTGAAAACGGGCGCCGCCGAACAGCCATTGAAGGGTAGAGCCCATAGGCCGTGGAAAAACATCATGCTGATGGCACGGGGAGGGTAGGTACGGGCTTCAGCCCGTAAGTAATCCGGCAGAATCATTCGGCCTTCAGGCCCTGAGGTATGTTCTTCCCATTTACTCCGCGAAAAACCGTACCTCAGGGCCTAAAGGCCACGAGGATGACAGCGTTTATGCCGGGGATAAATCCCCGGCCTACCCTGTTTATGCTGGGGATAAATCCCCGGCCTACCCTGAAGGCGAATTTTTCGCAACCTGTAAGGCCGTACTTTCAAAGAGTGAGTTCTCACCGCAGAAAGAGGTCTGCCCGAAGTCGCATACGTGGGACGATAACGGTTTATTTCCAGTGCTTTCACCGGGGCTCCGCAACGACCGGTTCTTTGGCGCAAAAAAGCACGGATGGGGCTTTGTCCCCGCATTTCCTGTCGATCTTGCTAGCGCCGCCGAGTCCCCTGCGGCTTTCCTTGATGAAAGCCGCGCACGCTGGTGTCGGTGGCGCCCCGCGCAGGAAATCCGGGTCGCCCGTCCTTATCGTCCCACGTATGCCACTGCGGGCGCGGGCATCTTTTCCCGCGCGTCAGCTCTGCTACCGGACGGCATGGGCCAACCGCCGCTTATGAGAGGCGGCATCCAGCATGTAGACACACCGGGCGTCCATATGCTCGGCCATCTGGAAGACCCGATCGAGCTTGTCATCCAGAGACGGTTTGCTTCCAGACCTTGGCAGAGAGTAGTCGCGTGCAGTTAAAGCAATCTTGTGTGTGCTCATAATGAGTACTGGTATACCTGAGGGCCGGGTCGGGAGGAATGCGCCAATCACACTATTACCCGCACACAAAGGGGGCAGCCGGACTCCCCTTTCGACTGATCTGGTGGTTACCCTCAGGCCAGCCGCGCTATCTGCAACAAAACAGGTGGCGAACTGTAGAATCGCTCGGTGAACGACTCTACTGAGAGCTTCCGCTACAGCCAACGCATCATGATTGCGATCGTTCCGCGGCTGGTGGCTTTGCTGTTGCGAGCCCTCCATCGGACGTTACGTTACGAGGTGGTCGTCGAGCCGGGCGCTGCTCCGGCGACACCGCCGGCCCAGCAAGTGTGGTGTTTCTGGCATCGCTGCCTCATCTCCTGTGCTTGTTATTTTCATGGTCGATTTCAACCCGCGGTCCTGATCAGCCGCAGCTTTGACGGTGAATTGATCGCGCGCACCATCGAACGCCTGGGTTTCCTGACCGCACGGGGCTCGAGCACGCGGTCCGGAGGAAGCGGCCTGTGGGCGTTGGCCAAAGCAGTGGAGCGAGGGCACCCGGCAGTGTTTACCGCAGACGGCCCGCGCGGCCCGGTGTACAAGGTCAAGCCAGGAGCTGTGAAGTTGGCCCAACTCACTGGCTACTCCATCGGCATCTTCTACGCGCATCCCGAGAAGGCATGGCTGTTGCGGTCGTGGGACCAATTCATGATCCCCAAACCTTTTTCTCGCGTTGCGATCAGCTGGGGACGCCAGGTCCAGGTGCCGCAAAGCGAGGACCCGGCACTGATCGAAGCCAAGAGGCTGGAGGTGGAAGAAGCGCTTGAACGAGCGCGCCTCAACGCCGAGCGGCACTTCCTCAAGCGATGAACATGCAGTCCCCGTAAGAGAAGAAACGATAGCCGGCCTGGACCGCGTGACGATACGCAGCCAGCGTGTTCTCTCTTCCCGCAAACGCACTGACCAACATCAGCAGAGTCGACTGCGGCAGGTGGAAGTTGGTGAGCAGCGCCTTGACGACGGCCATGCGCGAACCCGGGGAAAGGAAGATGTCCGTGGTGCCGCTGTGGGGCTCGATGCGGCCTATGCGGGCACAGTGCTCCAGCACCCGCACCGTGGTGGTCCCGGCCGCGACCACACGCCGTCCCTCGCGCAGCGCATCGTTGATCCGCAAGGCCGTTTCTTCCGGCAGAGAATAGTGTTCTGCGTGGAGGCGGATCTCCGAAACATCCGCCACGCGCACCGGCTGAAAGGTCCCCAGCCCGACGTGGAGAGTCACTGGAGCGATGAGCACACCGCGTGCGCGAATTCGCTCAAGAATCTCAGGCGTGAAGTGCAACCCGGCGGTAGGCGCCGCGACCGAGCCGCGTTCTCGGGCAAAGATGGTCTGGTAGCGCTCGCGGTCAAGCGGCTCGTCTCCGCGGCGGATATAAGGGGGTAGCGGGATATGCCCCAGCTGCTCCAACCGGGCGAAGAAATCATCGACGGGCGTGAAGCGAAGAAGACGTTCGCCGAACTCGCCGCTGCCGGTAACTGTGGCGTGGAGCAGCTGCTTGCCATCCGGGGTCGAGAACGCCAATTCCTGACCTAACCTCATCCTCCGCGCCGGTCGCGTCAGTGCTCGCCAGTCCCATTCGGTGAGCTGCTCGGTCAGCAGAACTTCGACTTTTCCAGACTCTTGTCCGGGCCGGACACCAAACAACCGTGCGGGGATCACGCGACTGTCGTTTAACACCAGCACATCGCCTTCCCGGAGCAGTTCGGGCAATTGCTGAAACCACGAATCCTGCCATGCCCCGGTTTCCCGGTCGAGGGTCGAGCATGCGGCTGCTCCCTCGTTCGGCGGGCGGTTGCTGTGCGATTAGCTCGGGCGGGAGCTCGAAGTCGAAGTCAGAGACCAACACAGGTTCGATTGTATGAAAGCGACCCTACGGGAGCGGTATCCTGAGAGGAGGAGGGCGCATGGCAACCACGACGACACATGTTCCCGTTGAGGTCTATCTCCGGTCCTCTTACAAGACTATAAGACGATGGGCATCACGGAAATCTGGGTGATCGATCCCCAGGACAGCACGTTTTATCGCTATGAGAATCTCGAGCTGGCGCGCAAGGATTCTTTTTCTCACACCGGGAAGGGAATCGTCTTCGACATGAATCGGCTCAAGAATCTGCTCGACTGAAGGGGATGACCTCTCCCACCAAACCACCCATCTTTCTGCTGGACGCCATGTCGTTCATCTTCCGCGCCTATCACGCGATGCAGCGGCAGCGGCCCATGTCCACCCGTTCCGGCGTGCCCACTGCAGCCACATTTGTCTTCGTGAACATGATCAACAAACTCCGCCGCGATTTTCAGCCGGAGTATTTCGCCGCCGTCTTCGATGTGAGCGGTTCTGTCTTTCGCGACGAGCGCGCACGCAGCATCGCCACGGTGCGCAAATGGAACATCAAAACGCAGACATTCGACGAACTTGACTACGGTGGGTACAAAGCAAACCGCACCGAAATGCCCCCGGATCTGGCCCAGCAGCTGCCCTTCATCCGCAGGTCGCTCGAGGCATTTCGCATTCCCATCCTGCAATCCGAAGGATTTGAAGCCGATGATGTGATCGGCACCCTAGCGCGGCAAGCTGCCGAACAAGGCCACGATGTGTTCGTGGTTTCGAACGACAAAGACATGCTGCAACTCGTCACCGGCAAAGTAAAGGTGCTGAACCCGGTAAAAGACAACCTGATCCTCGATCGCGACAAAGTGGTCGAGGTATTGGGAGTGCCGCCGGAGCAGGTCATCGACGTGATGGCTCTGCGCGGCGATTCCATTGACAACATCCCGGGTGCTCCGGGAATTGGAGATAAGGGCTCGGTCGAACTGATCCAGCAGTTTGGCAGTGTTGAGGCGGCTCTCGATCGCGCCTCGGAAGTGAAACGCAAAACCTACCGCGAGTCGCTCGAGAACAATCGGGATACGGTCCTGCTCAGCAAAGAGCTGGTGACCATCCACTGCGAAGTGCCGGTCGAGCTGGAACTCGAGAACATGCGCACCCAGGCGCCCGATGTGAGCGCGTGTCGTGCACTGTTTAACGAACTTGAATTCACCACCATGCTCAAAGAACTGGCTCCGGAAGAGGAGGCCGCGCCCCTCTCCATCGTCACCGACCCTTCACCGGAAGAACTAAGCCAGTTTGTCTCCGCGGCTCGGACCCATGGGCTATCGATAGCCTTTGACACGTCGCTGTTAGAGGTCGCTTCAGAACAGGTCGCGGAAGAGGAAAGCGAGGCCATCGAAGAAGAAGAGCCGGAGCTGAAGACCATGTCGCTTGGCTTGTTCGATGGGCCGCAACCTCCGGCAGAGGAAAAGGCTGCCGCCCCGCAGACACTCAAGGTTGCCGTCTCTGCCGAAGCAGGGAAGGCGCTGGTCTTTTCTCTGGACAAGGCCCTGGATAATCCTGCGTCAGAACCCCTGCGCGCGGTGCTGGCAGATGAGCACACTGCCAAGTCGCTCCATGATCTGAAGGCCGCGTTGCGCATTCTTGGCCGGCATGGCGCGGACCACGGCTTGCGCCTGGCAGGTCCGGTCGATGATCTGATGCTCTATTCCTATCTCATCAACCCGACCCACACCACGCATCCTCTTCCCGATGTGGTTGCGCGGTTTAGCGGCCGGGCGCTGCCGCCGCCGGGCGATGAGCTGCTGCCGGCATCGGCCAATGCGATTCGCGGTCTGGCGGCGCTGCTCAAGGGCGACGTGGAAACGCTCGGCGCCGGCCAGGTATATCGCGACATCGACCTGCCGTTGGTTCCGGTCCTGCTGCGCATGGAAGAGGCGGGCGTGCGCATCGACCGTTCCGTGCTCGCGGAAATGGGCGGGCGTCTGACGATTGAGATGGAGCGGGTGAGTGAGCAGATCTTTGCCGGTTCCGGCCACCGCTTCAACATCAACTCGCCCAAGCAGTTGGGAGACGTGCTGTTCAACAAAATGCAACTTGCCCAAGCCCATGAAGTACGGACGCGGCAAGGTAGTCTCCACGGCCGTGGATGTGCTGGAAGAGCTGGCGCAGCATAACGAGGTTCCCCGCCAGGTGCTGCAGTACCGCCAACTGGCCAAGCTCAAGTCCAACTACATCGACTCTTTGCCCTTGCTGGCCGATGGAGAAGGGCGGGTGCATACCACCTTCAACCAGGTGGGCACGGCGACTGGGCGTCTTTCATCGACCAATCCGAATCTCCAGAACATTCCCATCAAAACGGAGTTAGGGCGCGAGATCCGTGCAGCCTTCATTGCGGCGCCGGGAAACGTGCTCATCTCCGCGGACTACTCCCAGATTGAACTGCGGCTCATGGCCCACTTCAGTGAAGATCCGTTGCTGGTGAAAGCCTTTGCCCAGGGCGACGACATTCACACCCTGACCGCGTCGGAAGTATTTGGTGTTGCCGCAGAAGGGATGGACAAACAAACGCGCGACCGAGCCAAGGCCGTGAATTTCGGCATCGTCTACGGCATCTCGCCCTTTGGCCTGGCGCAGCAATTAGGCATCGAGCAGAACGTAGCCAGGTTGTACATCGAAACCTACTTCGCTCGCTACAGCGGAGTGCGCAGCTACATTGATCGCTTGCTGGAAGAAACACGCAGGGAACAGAAGGTGCGCACGCTTTTCGGGCGTGTCCGTCCTATTCCCGACATGCAAAGCCGCAACGCCAACCTGCGCGGTTTCGCGGAACGAACCGCGGTGAATACGCCGCTGCAGGGGACAGCTGCCGATTTGATCAAGATCGCCATGATCAAGATTGATCAAAGGCTGCGCGAAGAAAAATTTGCAACCAGGATGACGCTGCAGGTCCACGACGAACTGCTCTTCGATGTTCCGGAGAAGGAAGTGGAGCAAGTCAAGCAACTGGTGCGCCACGAAATGGAGACGGTGATTCAGCTGAAGGTGCCGGTAGTCGTCGACTGCGGAGTAGGCCCTAACTGGCGCGACCTGAAGTAAGAAAAACATTTCCACGAAGGGTCCGTAGAACCGCAGGTCCCTCCGCTACGCTTCGCTCCGGTCGGGATGACAAGGGGGAAGGTGGTGCTTCCATCTGAGTTTGGTTGCAGGTGCAGCGAACTGCAGATCCCTCGGCTCTCGGGATGACAAAAAGGAGAGGGTTGTTGTAGGGAGAGGACCGTTGCCAACGGACAGGGCGGTCGTTGCGGTGGGAGAGCCATTCGCAACTGCTCCCTCCTTTAGCAACCGTCCTTTCTCTACAACAACCCTCAACCAAACTCAGATGGAAGCACCACCTTCCCCCTTGTCATCCCGACCGGAGCGAAGCGTAGCGGAGGGACCTGCGGTTCTGCGGCGCCCTCGTGGAAATGTTTTTCGACAGGACAGGCCAGCGCCAACCTACTGCGCCGGCGGAGCCGTTTTACCACTCAAACTAGGTGGCGCCTCATGAATGTGGTGGATCACAATCGTGTCGTCCTTGAACTCGACCTTGTCGTAATCCCGGCCCGTGCTATCCACGTAACAGCCACAGTCCGTATTCGCGTGATGAGCCAACTCCACACCCTGAGTCGCCCCCATCAGGGCTGCCTTGGCCTGCACTAGTTTGGCCTGTGCGTCGGCCACTGCCTGGTTGGCATCTGCCAGTGCTTTTATCTCAGCGGGAGTCAGCTTCTCCGTCCGTACCGGAGCCGTGGTTGTATCGGGCGCAGGGGCTGCAGACAGACCTGGACCTTGCGGCTGCATGAGGGCGAGCAGAAGGATAGCGCTAAGCATAACTGTCTCCTTCCTTCATGATACCCATCTAAACCCCGATTTCCACCCGGATAGCCTGGGCGATACGATCCGCGTGCACCCGCATCTGCTGCTCCGACTCGGCCTCAATCATTACCCTCGCCAGGGCCTCGGTGCCGGAATACCGCACCACCACCCGGCCATTGCCATGCAGATCCGTTTCCGCCTGGTGAATGCTCTCGACCACCGCCGGAATCTGCTCCAGCGGCCTCTTTTCCCGCACCTTTACGTTCACGATGACCTGGGGGAAAACCCGCAGATCGCTCAACAATTCGTGCAGAGGCTTGCCGGAACGCGCCAGCAGATCAAGCAACACCAAGGCCGTCAGCAGTCCGTCCCCCGTGGTGCTGCGCCGGGGAAACAGAATATGGCCCGATTGCTCCCCGCCCAGACTGGCCTGGTGCTTCTGCATCATCTCCAGGACATACTTATCACCCACAGGAGCGCGGAACATGCGGATGCCGCTGGAGCGCAGGGCGGCTTCCAGGCCCATGTTGGACATGGTCGTCGCCACCACCAGGTCGCCCGCCAGCTCAGCCTTGGCCTTCATGTCACGGGCCGCCACCAGCATGACCCCATCCCCATTCACCACCCGGCCCTGGGCATCGGCAAACAGCGCGCGGTCAGCATCGCCGTCAAAGGTGATCCCCAGGTCCGCACCCAGGGACTTGGTCTCCCCGGCCACGATCTCAGGATGCAACGCGCCGCAGTTCTCGTTGATGTTGCGTCCGTTGGGAGTCACGTGCGTGAGATGAATCTCCCCGCCCAGCGAGGGAAAAAGCTCGGACGCAATGACCGCCGCCGCCCCGTTGGCGCAATCAATCACAATCTTTTTGCCGTTCAGGTTCAGCCCCGGGACAACGCCACGCAGAAAGGCCTCGTACTCCTCACGAAATTCCTTGTGGGCCGCAGGGGCGTTCAGGATTTCGAGATCGCCGGAGGGAGCTTCCTTGATGTGGCGGAAAATCTCCCCCTCAATCTCCAACTCGGTAGCGTCCGGCAGCTTGTAGCCATCGCCGCCAAATACCTTGATCCCATTGTCCTGCCAGGGATTGTGCGAAGCAGAAATGACGATCCCGGCAGCGAACTGATGCTTGCGCGTCAGGAAAGCCACGCCCGGAGTGGTGATAACACCGGCATTCAATACCTCGGCGCCTCCGCTCTGCAATCCCGCGGCAATCACCGCTGAAATCCAGGGGCTGGATTCGCGCGTATCTGACCCTAGCAAAACCCGGGGCGTTGGGTGGCCCTTCTTGAGCGTGGATGCGAGGGCGAGCCCGGTGGCGAAAATGGTGGGCGGGTCAAGAGGCGCTTCCCCGGCAACCGCACGGATACCGTCTGTTCCAAAAAGTTTTCTCATGAGTTGGTTGGGGGCAACTTCCTTTCGAGCACCCTGCTGGTGAGCATGCTTTGCGCAAATCGTGTGGTGATCAGGCCGCCGTCCGCCGCCGCTGCGGCATCCCGGATCAAAACCCCTGCTTCGTCGAAAACCAGGGCATAGCCCCGGTTCAACACGGCCAGGGGAGAAACAGCTTGTAACAGGCCTTCCGCACGCGCGTGCCGTGCTTTCTGTCGTAACAGCAGTTCCTGTTCCGCGCGGACAATCCGGCCATCCAGCATCTCCAGCCGCTCGCGCACCACACGCATGCGGTGGCTTACATCCTGACGCAGCAATCTGGCCTCCAGTTTCTGCAACCTTTCGGTCATCTGCCGGCTTTGCCGGTGCCAGGCCGCGTCCAGCTGGTACTGCAGCTCATCGATCCGCTGTTGGCGTCGCGCCAAAGCATTGCGCATCCGGGCAAACGCCGCTGGAGCGGAGAGCCGGGCAAAGCGCTCCTGGGCGCGCATCAGCAGGTAGCGACAGGCGTGGTTCAGGCGACGGTGCAGCTGTTCCAGCCGTTCCTCCACCTTGTGCTGGGTCTCGGTGAGCAGTTCTGCCGCGGCGGAGGGTGTGGGCGCACGCAGGTCGGCGACAAAATCGGCGATGGTGAAGTCGGTTTCGTGGCCGACGGCCGAGACAACCGGCAGGTCCGACTTGGCAATAGCACGTGCCAGCAGCTCGCTATTGAACGGGGCGAGATCTTCGAGCGATCCGCCGCCGCGTGCCAGGACGATCACGTCCACAGTGCGCGCCCGATTGAAAAATGCGATGCCTGCCGCAATTTCCAGCGCGGCACTCTCCCCCTGCACCGCGGTCGGGTAGAGCAGCACGTGGAGCGCCCCATGCCTGCGCCCGGCCACATTGAGGAAGTCGCGAATGACCGCGCCCGTGGGGGACGTGATAATCCCAATGCAACGCGGGAAAGTGGGCAGAGGCCGCTTGCGATCCGCCGCGAAAAGCCCTTCCTTCTGCAACCTGGCTTTCAATTGCTCAAAGGCGATCTGCAGCGAGCCCGCGCCAACCGGTTCCACGAACTCGGCAATCAACTGCATCTGGCCGCGCTGCTCGTACACCGAGACGCGCCCGCGCACCAGGATCTGCAGCCCATCTTCCGGCCGGAAGCGCAGGAGCATCGCCTGCCGGCGGAAAAGCACCACCGGAAGCTGCGCCTCGCCATCCTTCAGCGTGAAGTACATGTGACCGGAAGGAGCGGGGCGGTAGTTCGAGATCTCTCCCTCTACCCACACGTCGGCGTACTCCTGCTCGATGTGGTTCCGCACCTCGCCCACCAGCTGGCCCACCCGCCACACCCGGCGGCGGGCGGCAGGAGCTTCGGCAGCAGCCTCGGGAAAAACCAGTCCAAGCTGGCTCCGAGATTCTTCAGGATTGGGCAAGAGGCCTCCCTCCAAGCGAATTCGATATTACCGCCGAAAGCGGGAGAGCAAAAAGAAGACCAGGGAGAGCAGGGCACTGAGCAGAATCGAAGTGCCCAGGGGGACGTACACGGAGAAGTTCTTTCCCCGGTAGGAGATGTCTCCAGGAAGCTTGCCCAACGGGATGCCGGTTCGCCCCAGCAGTAGGAGTAAGCCGCCACCGATCACCAGCAGGAATCCTAAACCGATGAGCAGACGGCCTAAGTCATTCATGCTCTCATTGTAATTTCAACTCGAACCTAGGGGTCCGCGGTCGATGAGATGGGTCAGCTCCGCCAGCAGGACCTGCAGGCGTTCGATCTCTACCTTGCCCGGCTTTGTGGTTTGGCCAAAGAGCACCTCGGCTTCCCGGGCGAGATCCGTGCCGCGGGGCAAGCCGAAGGTGCCCAGCACTCCTGCCAGCTTATGGGCGGAGTCCACGGCGTTCATCTGGGTGGCCTGGTCCAAACGGTTGTGCGCCAACAGGTCTCCTGCTGTGCGCAGCAGAGCAGCCCGCTCCACGACCGTGTGCCGGCTCCGATCCCAAAGAGCGGAGATCATGCTTTGCAGCCTTTGCTCCTGGCTCTGACCGTTCTCATCCTGGGAAATGCGCTCTTTATGGGTCAATGGATCATCCTTCTTTCCAGCCTAGTGCGGCAGAAATCTGCCGCGCCAGGGTGAGAGGATCAAAGGGCTTGAAAAGCGTCGCGGCCACTCCCATTTCGGCAAACTTGCGCTGATCCGGGCCCTGTACTTTGGCCGTCAACAGCAACACGGGAATGTGCGCGGTGCTTCCGTTGGCCTTGAGTTTGAGCAGCGTGGTTGGGCCATCCATCTCCGGCATCATGACATCCAGCAAAATGGCGTCCGGCTGCTCGGAACTGGCGCGTTCGATCCCCTGCTTACCGGAACTGGCAAGCACCACGTCCCATCCCGCGACCGTCTCCAGGCTCATGGCCGCAACCTGCCTTATGTCGTCTTCGTCGTCAATGATCAAAATGCGATGTGTCATAAGAAAGAATTTGAAGGTGTGCCGTTAATACTCAATGATTGGAAGAAGGGCTCCCGTCCCATCCCTGGGGTACTTCGCTGGATCCATGGGGCACCCGCAACATCGAGAGCACCAGGGTTTCTACATCCTGCGGCTGGACGCGCGCTTTGGTCAGGAACTCAGTAGGCCCCAGCCGCAGCTTGTTGCGCTCCCCCTCGCTCAAGTCCTGGGCGCAGTAGACCACCAGCGGAAGTTGTTTCAGCTCTTGTTGCTGGCGCAGCCAATCGACCAGTCCAAATCCATCTCCGTCGGGCAGGGCAATATCCAGAATCAGCAAGTCGGGCGGCGTTGCAACACACAGCTCCATCGCTTTGCGCTGGGTGGAGGCATGATGAACCTGAATGCCCGCCCGCTCGAAAGTAGCCAGGATGACCTTAGCCAGATCGGGATCATCCTCTACCAGTAACACACGGGAGGGTTGCCGCTCTACCTGCAGCACACGCGAGAGCGCGGCTAACATCGATTCCGTCTCCAGGGGCTGCTCCAGCCACGCGTCAGCTGACTTTTCTACTTCGGGATCATTGAGCGCGCCAAAGGCGCTCAAAACTACCACCGGGATGGCCGCGGTGCGCACGTCGTCGCGCAACAGGTGCAGGGTCTCCCAGCCATGCAGGCTGGGAAGGCTCATATCCAGGAGGATGGCCTGAACCTGGGTTTGCCGGGCTATGCCGACGGCCTCGTCTCCGCTGGCAGCCTCGAGCACCGAATAGCCATTTTGCCGGAGGCTCTCGGCCAGCGTAGCCCGCGTCTCCGGGTTCTCGTCGCAGACCAGGACCGCGGTGGCGTTCACCGTCGACGATGCGGAAACGCCGCCCAGGCGGGACGGGTCCGCATCCCGGGTTACTGTGGGCAGGAACATGCGGAAAGTAGAGCCCCGGTCGGCATTGCGCTCTGCCCAGATGCGGCCGCCGTGCTGCATGACGATGGTGCGGCAGATAGCGAGCCCCAGTCCGGTTCCGCCTTTTTGCCTGGCGTCTGAGGCATCGACTTGCTGGAAGCGGTCGAAGATAGACTCCAGCTTGTCCTTGGGAATACCGCGACCGTTGTCGCGCACGCTGACGGTGACTCCATCCAGCAGACGTTCGAGCGAAACCGTGACCTGCGAACCCGCCGGGGAGAACTTGATGGCGTTGCTCAGAAGGTTGGTCATCACCTGCTGCAGCCGGTCGGGATCCACTTCCACCTGCGCCGGTCCCGCCTCCAACAGCAACTGCACCTTGGCTGCTTCGGCCATCGGCGTCATGGCATCGATGGCCTGCCGCGCCAGTTCTTCCAGGTCGCAATTGCGATAGGTGAGCGGTGCGCGCCCCGACTGCATGCGCTCCAGGTCGAGAATGTCGTTGATCAGCCGGACCAGCCGGTCGGAATTGTTGACCGCGATCCGCAGCAGGTTCGAAGCCTTCTCTCCCATCTCCCCCAGCAGGCCGGTCGACAGAAGTCCCAACGATCCGCGGATGGAGGTGAGAGGCGTCCGCAGCTCATGGCTTACGGTGGAGACGAACTCATCTTTCATCCGGTCCAGTGCATAGCGCTGGCTGATGTCGCGGAAGCTGAGCACGCTGCCCACCGCGATGTTGTGCTCCACCATTGGTGTAACCGAGAACTCGACCGGGAACGAGGCGCCATTTCTGCGGTAGAAGACATCCTGGCCACTGGTGCCTTCGCGCACCATGAACGCGCGCCCGGTGCGGCACTGATCGGAACACTTTTCGCGGCCTTTACGCTCCTCATGCACCACCGAGTGCACCGTCCGGCCGATCAGATCGAAGGCGTGGGCTCCGAGCATGCTGGCCGCCGCCGGGTTGACGAAGACGATGCGCCCGCCCGAGTCGGTGCCGAAGATGCCGTCGGCTACGGAGTTGAGGATCGACTCCTTCTGCCGGTTCAACTCTTCCAGCCGGCTCTCCTGCGCCGAACGCGCCATGAACTGGCCAATGGAAGCGCAAACCGTTTCCACCGTGGCCATCATCTCCGTGTCTTCGCGCTGCTTCTGCCGGCTGAAGAACTCCACCACCGCGATCACCTGGTTGCCGACTCGAACAGGAACGCCCCAACCGGTGACCAGCCCGTCGGTTTTGGCCGAGGTGGCGCGCAGAAAATTAGTGTCTTCGCCCAGATCTTCGATCCAGCAGGGGCTTTCGGCTGCCCAGATCTGGCCCGGCAGGTCCTTGCCCTTCTGCAGCACGCGCCCGATGCTATCGCGGTGAAACTCGATGCAAGCGCGATCCGGCGCATACCACCCGGCCAGGTAGCGGCAGTGATGGTCGCTGCTGACAAACCAGAGCCCCGCCATATCGAAGCCCAGGTTGGTTCCCAGCGATTCCAGCATTGCCGGCAGCGCTTCGTCAGAGGTTGTGGATTCACCCACCACCTGGCTGACCGCCAGCTGCATCGCCAGTCTCCGTTCGCGCTGGTACTGCTGGGTGACATCGCGGAAGATGCAGCGCACCGATACCGGCTCGCCGCGGTCCTGGCGGCAGCTCAGGCTGGCCTCCAGTTCGCGAACCATTCCGTTCGAATCCTGCACCCGCAAATTGGCGCGATCGATGCGCTCGCCGCGCAGCGCCCGGTCGAACAGGCTGGCCGCATTGGCCTGCATTTCCGGCGGAAAGGCAGCCTCGAAGTTGATCAGGCTTTCAAACGCCGCCGCGCTCTTGCCAAAGCACATCTGCCACGCCGGGTTCACGTACAGGTACTTGGCTCGCGGGCTCAGGGTGGCAATCATCTCCTGCGAGTTATCGAACAGGTCGCGGTAGCGTTCTTCGCTCTCGCGTAATGCGTGCTCGGCGCGCTTGGTGGCGGTGAGGTCTGTGGCGATGGCCAGCAATCCTGTCAACGCACCTTCCGCATTCCTCACCGCGGAGAGATAAACCATGGCGGGAAAGGTGGTTGCATCCTTGCGCCGGCAGAGGATTTCAAATCCCCGCACCCGGCTTACCGGGAAACTGGTGACGTACTGGACGTAATGCTTCAGTTCCGGTGAGACGCTGTCCAGGTCGATGACCGGGGAGCGGTCGAGGCGCGAAACCAGCAGCTGGCCAACCCGCTCCAGTTCGCCTTCAGGGAAGAGATCATGGGCGTTCAGCTGGCCCAGCACCTCATGGAAGCGGTAGCCCAGCATCCGTTCGGCGGCGGGATTGAAAATAAGCAGGTTGCCCTGGAGGTCGGTGGCCAGAATCATCGGGCCGGCGGAGTCCAGGATGCTTCGCTGTAACTGGGCTACCTGTTGCACTTGCCATTCCGCTTCGTCCTGGCGGCCGGCATTGAGGAAGGTGTGAACGCAAAGAGCGATCAGCAGGACCTGGGCACAGGCCCACGCGATGACCGCAGCAGAGAATGTGCCGCCCCGACCCAGCAGCAATACCAGCCCGCCGTAGGCAGAGAGCAGCAGCGCAACGGCGAAAAATATGGTGGAAGGCAGCCTATCTCGAAGCCAGGTCACTCGTACTCGATTGATGCGGGTCTCGTTAACGAGCTCTCGCCAAGTCAGGTGTCCCAACGAAAAAGAGACAAAACCGGCCCATGCTACACGTTAACTGTCCGGAGTATAGGCGTCTGGTCCTGGCCTAGACAGTGACTATCCGGAGTCCACGGTGGCACGAAGAAAGAGCTCACGCATCTCCAACGGGTCGGATCGGGGGAAAACCGCAATCGAATGAGCAGCGCGCTCCATAGTGTGAGATCGCGGACGCGCTGGCTCCTATTCCTAGGGCCATTTCACAACTATCGTGTCTCCAACACCATCGCGTGCCAGGACTTCTTTTGGAGAACTAACCGCGACGGAACGGAACTACCTTGACACGGCTCTCGACGAATCTGTCCGATAGGGCCGACATCCGGCCGAGCGACCAGAATCCGATGAAAAGCAATGCATAAGTGAACCCGGCAACACCAAGAAGCAGTGACAAGATAGACCCCCCAAATGTTCAATTCACAGCCATTGGGGGGATGCCTCGAAGTATATCCATCCTGGGGGGCGAAGCTATAGAAAAAGAAAGAGTTTGCCTTGCCACTTTAGTACCACCGTGTATGACTTTGCGCACGGGTGTCCGCTTTTAGGCCGTGACGGGCTCCAGCAGGCGCGACCAGCGGCGTTGCTTGCGCTGCGCATGTGCTTTCTTATGATAGGCATAGCCCGTGATCATGGGCAACGCCAGGGTGGCCTCGCTGTACACCATCTGTTCGAAAGTGGTGTCGACCTTGCCCCAGGAACTTGCCTCCTTGAGGGTGCTGGAGGAGAGCGCTCCGTCGCGCACGTCGGCGACCGTGATCTGGATCGCATATTTGTGCATCGGCGCATCCAGGCCGAGGATCTCGGCCGCGACCACGATGTCCTGGGCGAAGTTCTTGGGTACACCGCCGCCAATCATGAGCAGGCCGGTGGTTGGGTTGGCGATCTTCAACTGTGTCAACTCGTAGAAGTCCTTGACCGAGTCGATGGAGACTTTGGGCTTGTCGCCCCGGCCGTGCTGGTGCGCCACCAGGCCAAAGCCGGCCGAGCAGTCGCTGAAGGCGGGCACGAAGATCGGCACATCCATCTGGTAGGCGGAGTAGATGATGCTGTCGACGCCTCCCTTTTCGGGAGTCTTACCCTGTTTTTCCAGGTAAGCGCCCATTTCGCGGATGAATTCACGCGAGCTGTAGGGGCGGGGGTCCAGGGAGTCGGCAATGACTTTGCAGGTGTCGTCGCACAGCCGCAGCTCTTCTTCGTCGATCAGGGTGTCATAGATGCGATCGATCATCAACTCGCGCAGGGTGGCGTCTTCCGTGCCCTGGCGGTATAGGTCGTCGGCGATCCAGTGCTTGTATCCGAGGGCTTCGAAGAAATCCTGGTCCACGATGTTGGCGCCGGTCGAGACCACGGCGTCCACCATGTTGTTGCGGATCAAATCGACAAAGATCTGCTTCAACCCGGCGCTGATCAGCGATCCGGCCAGGCACAGGATCACGCCACAATCCTGGTCGCGCAGCATGCGTTCGTAGATAGAAGCAGCCCGGGCAAGGTCACGGGAACTGTAGGCCATCGACTGCATGGCATCCACCATCGGAACCACGTTGTGCTGCTTGATGTCGATGTGCTGGATCGGGGAAGTAAGGAGCTCTTTTTTCGTAGGCATAGCCTACTAAGGATAGCAAAGCAAAACCGCTGCGCTTGTTAAATTCCGCGAGAAATGGCGGGTAAAAGGGCGACCAGCAGGCTGGTCAGTTGCGCTTGCACGCGCGCTCCTGTTTCCATCACTTCCTGGTGGTGAATCGGCTGATCGAGGATGCCGGCCGCCATGTTGGTCACGCAGGAAATCCCGAGTACCTCGATGCCCATATGCCGGGCAACAATTACCTCCTGCACCGTAGACATGCCGACCATGTCGGCTCCCCATCCGCGGAAGGCCCGGATCTCCGCCGGCGTTTCAAAGCTGGGCCCGGACAGGCTCAGGTAGACTCCCTCTTCGAGGTCGGCGGCGGCGTGGGCCAGGAGGCGCAGCCGTTTCGAATACGCGTCCGACATGTCAAAGAAGCGCGACCCGAGGCGTTCGTCATTCGGGCCGGAGACCGGATTACGGCCGCTGAAGTTGATGTGATCGGAGATCAAAACCAACTGGCCCTGCTTGAGGTCGAGCCGGATACCTCCGGCAGCATTGGTGACGACCAGGGTGGTGATGCCCAGACGCCCCAGGACACGAATGGGAAACGTAACTTCTTCCGGGCTATATCCCTCGTACGCATGGACGCGGCCCTGCATCACGGCGACCGGCGTGCCGGCGACGCGGCCAACGAGCAAACGGCCGCTATGGCCCTCCACCGTGGGTCTCGGAAAATGTGGGATGTCCTGATAGGCAATCGCGACTGGATCTCTCAACAGTCTCGGCAAACGATCCCAGTCCGGAGCCAAGAACAACCGCCACCCGCGGGCTAATCCCGGCGCGCTCGCGGATAAAAGCGGCCGCCTCCTCCGCCTTCTCAAAAATGCCTTGTGCCACTTCTTCTCCTTTGAACTCCGAACCTTCGCTCAAATTTTCAGGTTCTGGACGGGTGCCCCATGTTCGCCTTGGCGTACATGGGCCGATGATGAATTTTTTCCAATGCTTTTATTCCACGCGCAAGCATGCTTGCCCTTGTCAGCGGTCTTTTTGCCGGATCAGAAAAAACGTTCGAACGGGCTGCGCCCGGTCTTTTTCGGCCCATGTACGCCGGGGCGAACATGGGGCACCCGTCCAGCACCCGTCCAGGGATGGGGCTTGATTCTTACCGCAGCAAAACGCTGACGATCGCAGCCGACATCAAATTCGCCATAGTCCCCGCCAGCATCGCCCGCAATCCCAGCCGCGCCAGGTCGTTGCGCCGGTTCGGCGCCAACGCACCAATCCCGCCAATCTGCATCCCAATCGAACTCAGGTTGGCAAACCCACATAGGGCAAACGTCGCAATCGTAAACGACCGAAAATCGAGCGACGACTTCTGCGCTCCCAACAGCGCGTACGCTACCAATTCGTTGGTCACCGTGCGCGTGCCCAGAAGATTGCCGACCTGGTGCGCACTGTGCCACGGAATCCCGATGAGCCACGCGACCGGAGCGAAAACGAACCCCAGGATCGAGTTCAGGCTCTCAGGAAAAGGAATGTGATGCCCG
The DNA here is from genome assembly GCA_963850235.1 of uncultured Acidobacteriaceae bacterium. Classification (GTDB taxonomy): domain Bacteria; phylum Acidobacteriota; class Terriglobia; order Terriglobales; family Acidobacteriaceae; genus PALSA-350. The sequence goes on from CAWKKM010000008.1 coordinate 202,922, forward strand.
CCCAGGAAGTTATGGACGCCACCGAGCATGCCATTCAGCAGCCCGATCAGCGCCAGGAACGAGATCAGCATGATGCCCACATTGAAAGCCAGGCGGCCGCCGTCAATGGTTCCGCGCGCAATCGCGCCCAGCAGATTTTCCTCCCGATGCTCTTCGTTGACCGGCATCGTAACCCTGCCCATGGTGGCAGGGGTTTGCGTCTCCGGAACCAGCATTTTCGCCATCAGTACAGTTCCCGGGGCGGTCATGATCACCGCAGCCAGCAGATGTTTGGCCTCAATCCCGTACAGGATGTAGGCCGCCATAATCCCGCCGGAAACGTGCGCCATGCCGCTGGTCATGATGGTCATCAGTTCCGACTGCGTGGCCCCCGGCAAAAATGGCCGGATGCTGAGTGGGGCCTCGGTTTGCCCCATGAAGATGCTGGCCGCCACGTTCAGCGATTCGGCGCCGCTGATCCGCATGGTCAGCTGCATCAGGCGAGCCATGCCTTTGATCACCAACTGCATGATCCCCAGGTGATACAGCACGGCAAAGAAAGCAGAGATAAAGATGATGGTCGGCAGCACCTGGAAAGCGATGATGAGCCCATAGGACGAGTGTTGCTTGCCCAACTCGCCAAAGACGAATCCGGAGCCGACAAATGCGTAGGCCAGCATGCGGTTCACCGCGTCTCCCGCGGCGGCCAGGGCTCGCTCGCCGGCGTCAAAGCGCAGCACCAGCACGGCAAAAACCCACTGCAGCCCCAGGCCCCAGAACGCGGTGCGCCAGCGAATGGCCTTCCGGTTGGTCGAAAGCAGCCAAGCCAGCGCTAAGATTGCCACCAGCCCCAGCAACCCGGTAAATCGTCCCAAGCTTGGCTCCTTACCTCACGAATTTAAAACGATGGGGAAAAACCTCTTCGAAGCGATAGTCTTCCCACCCAGCCTCGCCGCGAAAGATGACTCGCGAGGCCGGCAGCATGAACTCGCTCAACACCTGCAAACAAGCCCCACAGGGAGGACTCGCCGCCTGATTCAGGTTGGTGATCGCGCAGGCGAGCACCCGCATCTCCGGTCCGTGCTCCGCCACCGCGCGAACCACAGCAGACCGCTCCGCACAAATCGTGAGGCCGTAGGACGCATTCTCGACATTCGCCCCGGTAACCAGCGCGCCGTTTTGCAGCAGCAGCGCGGCGCCTACTCGAAACTTGGAATAGGGAGCATACGCGTGATCGGCCGCATCGGCCGCCTGCGTGGTCAACTGCCGCACCAACTCCGGGGTAAATCCGTTCTCACCTGGTTGCATTGTCCACTGAGCCTAACGGCACTTGTCCGTACACGCAAACTTTAAGAGGCTTTCCTGAAAGAAAGGCCCCAAATCCACCCCCACGCGATTTCCGGCCCATGAAACCCCGGTGCAACCCAACCTCCCCGAACAGCTATCCTTGAAGAAGCACCTTATGGCGGGAAAAAAACCAACTCGACCACCAGCCAGCGACGCCCTGGCTCTTTTCCACCCGGTCACGGCAGACTGGTTTCGAGCCGTCTTCGAACAGCCCACCTCCCCCCAAAGACTAGGGTGGCCTGCCATCGCCCGCGGTGAAAATACCCTTATCCTCGCCCCTACGGGTACAGGCAAAACGCTGACGGCCTTTCTTTGGTGCCTCGATCGCCTCATGTTGCGCCGGCCCCCTGACGAGACCGAAGGCTGCCGGGTCATCTACCTCAGCCCCCTGAAAGCCCTGGCGGTCGACGTAGAGCGCAATCTGCGCTCCCCTTTGGCCGGCATCGCCAACATGGCCCGGCAAGCCGGAGTCCCATTTCATCAGCCGGAAATAAGTATCCGTACCGGTGACACATCGCAAAAGGAACGAAGCAAGTTCCGCCGCCACCCGGCGGAGATCCTCATCACCACTCCGGAGTCGCTGTACCTCCTGCTGACCTCAGACGCCGCAGCCAGCCTGCGCCGCGTCGATACAGTCATCATCGACGAGATCCACGCTGTGGTGCCCACCAAGCGAGGCGCCCACCTGGCCCTCTCGCTGGAACGGCTCGAAGCCGTCACCGAAGGCCGGGTGCAGCGCATCGGTCTCTCTGCCACCCAACGCCCATTGGAAGAGGTGGCGCATTTCCTCGGCGGCTCCTCGTCTCCCGCGGAGACAGCTGAAGCCGATAGCGCGACCCCGGAAGCCGCCGAAGACTCTCCGCTGGTCGCCTATCGTCCCGTCACCATCGTCGATGCCAGTGAACCCAAGCGGCTCGACCTGCGCATTGAAGTGCCGGTCGAAGACATGGCGCGCATGGGCCAAAAAGAGGAACTGCCGAGCGGGGCCGCATCTCAGGGCCCCAAGCGGACCTCCATCTGGACCGCCATCCACCCGCGCCTGGTCGATATCATCCGCCAGCGCCATTCCACCATCATCTTTGTCAACAGCCGGCGCATCGCGGAAAGGCTCGCCGGTGCGATCAACGAATTAGCGGGAGAGCAACTGGCGCGCGCTCACCACGGCTCGCTAGCCGCCGCGCAGCGCTCCGAGATTGAAGAACAGTTGAAAGCCGGCCGTCTGCGCGCGCTGGTGGCGACCTCTTCGCTCGAACTGGGCATCGATATGGGCGCAGTCGACCTGGTGATCCAGATCGAAGCTCCGCCATCCGTAGCCAGCGCCATGCAACGCATCGGCCGGGCAGGACACCACGTGGGCGCAGCCAGCGAAGGAGTGATTTTCCCCAAGTATCGCGCTGACCTCGTCGCCTGCGCTGCGGTCACGCGCGCCATGCACGAAAACCTGGTGGAATCCACCCGCTTTCTGCGTAACCCGCTGGACGTGCTGGCCCAGCAAATCGTCGCCATCGTCGCCCAGCCTCCCGCACTGGCTGCATCGCCGCTTGCCGAGCGTGAAATCACCGTCGAAGAAGTTTTCCGACTGATTCGCGGCGCCGCTCCCTTCAGCAGTCTCACCCGCAACGCCTTCACCGGAGTGCTCGATCTACTCGCCGGCCGCTACCCCTCTGACGAGTTCGCCGATCTGCGGCCGCGCATTACCTGGGACCGCACGCGCGACACCCTAACGCCCCGTGAGGGAGTCAAGATGCTCGCCATCCTGAACGGCGGCACTATCCCCGATCGCGGTCTCTACGGTGTGTTCCTCGCCGGAGCAGAAGGCAAGCCCGTCCGCGTGGGGGAATTGGACGAGGAGATGGTGTTCGAAAGCCGAACCGGCGACACCTTCGTCCTGGGCGCATCCACCTGGCGCATTGATGAAATCACCCACGACCGGGTGCTCGTATCTCCGGCGCCGGGTCAGCCAGGCAAGATGCCGTTCTGGCATGGAGACAACGCGGGCCGCCCCCTCGAGTTCGGCCGCCGCATTGGCCAACTGGTGCGCGAACTGCGAGACATGCCGCGCAATGCCGCGCTGAGCCGCTTGACCCGCGAGCACGACCTGGACACCATGGCGGCGGAAAATCTCATTCGTTTTCTGGCCGACCAGGAAATTGCTACCACGGTGGTGCCGGATGACCGCAATATCGTCATCGAACGCACGCGCGACGAAATGGGTGATTGGCGGGTCTGCGTGCTGACCCCGTTCGGCAGCCGCATCCACGCGCCCTGGGCTATGGCGATCACCGGCCGCATACGTGCCAGTGGCGGTGGCGATGTAGAAGCCATGTGGGGCGACGATGGTTTCGTGTTGCGCTTCCCTGACAGCGATGCCCCGCCCGACTCCGAATTGATTCTGATCGACGCCGAAGAAGCCACGGACCTGGTACTTCGTCAGCTCAGCGGTACCGCGTTGTTCGCGGCGAAATTCCGCGAAAGCGCAGCCCGGGCTCTGCTGTTACCGCGCAGGCGTGCGCAGGGACGCGCGCCACTGTGGCAGCAACGTAAGCGGGCTTATGATCTGCTGTCGGTTGCTTCCCGGTATCCTTCCTTTCCCATCCTGCTCGAGGCCTATCGTGAGTGCATGCGCGACGTTTTCGACATGCCGGCCTTGCTCGAGACGCTCCGCGCCATCCGTCAGCGTAATGTGCGCGTGCATGTCGCCGACACCCGCACCCCTTCGCCCTTTGCTTCTTCGCTGCTCTTCAGCTACGTGGCCAATTACATTTACGACGGCGATGCGCCGCTGGCCGAGCGCCGCGCCCAGGCACTCTCGATCGACCAGGAGCAGTTGCGCGATCTACTTGGGGATGCCGACCTGCGCGAGCTGCTCGATGCCGATGCTATTCATGAGGTCGAAGAGCAACTCCAGGGCCTGCTCGAAACCCAGCGCATTCGCACCGCGGACGGCATTCACGATCTGCTGCTGCGCATCGGTGATCTTTCGCGCGAGGAACTACAGCGCCGCCTCGCCGATCCCGGCCTCATCAACGAAGTAGATAGGCTGCTCCGGGGCCGGCGCCTGTTGGAGATCAAGATAGGCGGAGGAAAGCGCCTGATCGCGGTGGAAGATGCGGCACGCTATCGTGACGCCCTGGGCATCCCACTTCCTCCGGGAATCGCGGCATCGTTGCTGCAGCCGGTCGAGAAGCCCGTACTGGAGCTGGTCCGCCGCTTCGCTCGAACCCACGGGCCCTTCACACTGCGTGAAGTTACCCAGCACTTTCCGCTGGATACCCAGCAGGTCGAAAGCGTATTGAATACGCTGCTGCTCGATGGCCGCATCGTGGAAGGAGGATTCCGCCCCGGCGGCGTCTACCGCGAGTGGTGCGATGCCGAAGTGCTGCGCCAGATCCGCCGCAAGTCGCTCGCCCGGCTCCGCCGCGAAGTGGAGCCCATCGAGCAGCAGGCGCTGGAGCGGCTGTCGACGCACTGGCAGGGTGTGCTGCAGCGGAGGCGTGGTCTCGATGCATTGCTGGATACCATCGAACACCTACAGGGTGCGCCGCTTGCAGCCTCGCTGGTGGAGACTTCGATTCTTCCTGCACGTCTGGCAAACTATTCGCCCGGAAGCCTGGACACGTTGATTGCGGCCGGTGAAGTAGCCTGGGTCGGCCTCGATTCACTGGGCGAGCACGATGGCCGCATCGCGCTGTTCCTGTCCGATAAACTCCGGCTCCTGCTGCCCCCCCGCGCTGAGCCGCCGCCAGAAAATCCGTTGAGCCCGCGAGAGCTCGCCCTCATGGAGCAACTGTCTCGCACCGGCGCCGCTTTCTTCACGCAAGTGCACGAAGCAGTCGGCGGAGGATACCCGGGCGAAACCCTGGATGCCCTATGGAGCCTGGTGTGGCGCGGCCTGGTGACCAATGACACCTTTCACGCCTTACGCGCTTATGTTGCGCGTCCGGCTTCCTCGCGCCAACCGAAGCGGCAACATAACCTGCCCTCCTTCCGCTCCCGTCGAACCACGCCACCCAGCGCCCAGGGCCGCTGGAGCCTGGTGCCCTCATCCTTGGCTTCGCCGACGGAATGGAGTCACGCGTTTGCCAACCAGCTGCTCCATCGCTATGGTGTGCTGACCCGCGAGTCGGCTGCGATGGAAAACCTCCCCGGAGGATTCAGCGCTATTTACGATGTGCTCAAGGCGCTCGAAGAAAGCGGCCGCATACGCCGCGGCTATTTCGTCGCCGGCCTTGGAGCGACCCAGTTCGCCTTGCCTGCGGCCGTCGACCTCTTGCGATCGCTGCGCGCAGGGCCGCCGCTCGAAAAACCGGAAATGGTAACACTCGCGGCTACCGATCCCTCGAATCTATATGGTTCTGTGCTGCGCTGGCCGGCGGGCGAAGAAGAGGATGGCCCCCGTATGTTCACCCGGAGTGTCGGCGCCGCCGTGATCTTGCGGAACGGAGAACTGGTGGCCTACCTGCGTCGCGGGAACCCCAGCCTGCAGATCTTCCTGCCCGCGGAGGAGCCGGACCGCTCCATCACCGCCCGTGATCTGAGCCAATTTCTGGCCACGCTGGCCCAGCAGGATATGGAGCGCCGTGAAGATCAGCGGGGCGGCATGCTGATTTCGGCCATCAACGGCCACCCGGCCGGGCAGCATTTCCTCTCGTCTTTCCTGCAGGAAGCCGGTTTTCATGTGGCGCCGCTCGGCCTCAATTACAGGCGCGCATTGCTCGCGGTCGCTACTCCGAATGCCTGAAGGCGATACCATCTTTCGCTCCGCCCGCGCTCTGCACCAGGCGCTTGCCGGCCAAACGATCAACCTGTTCGAGACCGCGTATGCACCGTTGGCCAGCGTGAACGACCAGAGCCCGGTGGCCGGCCGCACGGTCGAGCAAGTGGAATCACGCGGCAAATGGCTGCTCATTCATTTTTCCGGCGACCTTATCCTCACCACCCACATGCTGATGAGCGGCAGCTGGCACATCTATCGTGTGGGAGAGCGGTGGAAGCGTGCGCGCAGCCACATGCGGATCGTCCTCGGCACAGCCAACCTGGTAGCCGTGGCCTTTGATGTGCCGGTGGCCCGCTTTTATACCGCGCGCACTCTGGAGCGGTTCGCGGGAGTGGCCGGTCTCGGACCGGATTTGCTCGGCAAGCAGTTCGCCGCAAACGAAGCCGCTGCCAAATTGCGTGAGCATGGCGATGAAGAAGTGGGCAACGTTCTACTCAACCAGCGGGTCATGGCCGGGATCGGCAACGTCTTCAAATCGGAAATCTGCTTTGCCTGCGGAGTGCATCCCTTCCGCAAAATCGCCACCCTCAGCGCGCAGGAGATCGACTGCCTGCTGGCGACCGCGCGCCGTTTCCTCGCTGCCAATGTAGCCGACGGCGCAGGAGACGGCATCGTGACCTACACCGGAGGCCGGCGCACCACGGGCTCAAGCAATCCCGCAGCCAGGCTCTGGGTCTATCACCGCGCGGGAGAAGAATGCAGGCGTTGCGGGACCACGATTCTCACCCGCAAACAAGGCATCGGTGCCCGCTCCACCTTCTGGTGCCCCGACTGCCAGAAGGGATAAAGCTCAGTGGACTGCGCCTGCGCTCGGATCCGCCTGCTGTTGCTTGTTGTCGTTATCACCCTTGCCAAACAATTTCGCAAAAAACCCTTTTTTCTTCTTCTGCTGCTGGTCGGGCGGAGGTGGCGCAGGTCCTGGCTGAGCCGTAGCGGCTGCCGCCTGCGAGCCCGTCGGCTGCGCGGGCAAAGCCGGCATTCCGTTCACGCGGCGCCCCAGGAGCTACAGTGGTTTCTTTGCCAATCCCAAAGAGCTTCTGGAAAACATTTCGCTGATCGCCCGCGCTTTGGTCGCAGGTCTGCGTGGGCGCGGTCCCATCGAGAAACACTGCATCGTAACCCAGCGGGCAACTGGCGTCCGAAAGCAGATTCGTCACTTTATCCAGCCGCACCGTCGAAACTCCAGGAGGAGTAGGGAACTGGCGCGTATCGGAATACTGCGGCAACTGCACAGCGTGCTTCATGAAATCCGCCCAGATCGGAGCCGCCGTCTTGCCGCCTTCCAATTTCAAATCGGAATAGTCATCGTTGCCTATCCACACTACGCACAGCAGGTTGCTGGTAAATCCGGCAAACCATGCGTCGTGAGACGTGCCGGTTTTACCCGCAGCAGGGGCGGTAAAGCCTTTGGCGCGAATGGTCGCACCCGTGCCGGCGTTCACCACGTTCTCCATCAGCGCCAGGGTCAGATACGCAACCCGTGGATCAAGAATCGGTTTTGAGTTCGGCGGATAGTCATTGAGCACATCGCCAGAAGGAGAACGGACAGAAGCTACCAACCAGGGATCAATCCTCACCCCGCCGTTGGCGAACGTGGTGTAGGCGCCGGCCATATCAAGAGGTGTAGCGCCATAGGAACCCAGGGCCACGGATGGTGTCCCGCGAGCTGATTTGACTCCGGCATCCCGCGCTAGGGCAGCGACATTGGCGTAGCCCACCATCTGGGCCAGAGACACCGTTGCGTTGTTTTGCGAAAACTGGAGCGCCGTTCGGGCGGTGATGTCACCGGTGTATCGCTGGTCGTTGTGGTAGTTGCCCGGCGCATACCCACCTTCGAAGGTGGTCAGATTGTTGTTGAGCATGGTGATGGCGGTAAATACACCGCTTGGCCGGCCCGGATCGGGCGGAGCAGGATCGGCGGAAACCAGTTGCTCGCTGGGCGGCGCCCTGCGCAGGAGGCTGCGTGAGTATGGTGCCGGCCAAGCTCGTGTTAAACGCCGCGGCGTAGACAAAAGGCTTGAAGATCGATCCCGTCGGCCGGTTAGAAACCGCATGATTGTACTGGCTGGCGCCGTAGTTTCTTCCCCCAACTAAAGCCAATACCTGCCCGGTGTGGGGATTCAGCGCTACCAGCGCCACCTGGGGATAAACGATAGGCGAGTCGTCGCCTGCCTTGACGCGTTTCGCATGCAGTTTTTCCACCTGCACGTCGACCGCCTTCATGCCTTCCGTCACCGCTTCCGTCGCCTCGCGCTGCAGATCGGGATCGAGCGATGTATATATGCGCAGGCCTTGCCGATTGAAGTCCGCGTCGCCCAGGTGCTGCACCAGCCGGTCGCGTACCAGGTCGACAAAATACGGCGCCTCACCCGCATCGATATTCATCGGCGCCAGCTTGAGCGGATAGGCCTTGGCTTCCACCGATTCTTCCTTGGTGATCTTGCCCGTTTCCACCATGGCATCCAGAACCATGTTGCGTCGTTGAATCGCTCGATCCGGATGGCGGTAGGGATTGAGATAACTCGGGTGCTGGATCATTCCGGCGAGCAACGCACACTGCGCCAGGTTCAACTGCCTCACGTCTTTGCCAAAGTAGGTTTGCGCCGCCTGGCCAAAACCATTGATAGCGAAGCTCCCCTGCTGGCCCAGCGGGATCTGGTTGGCATACAGCTGGAAGATCTGTTTCTTGTTGAAGCGATTCTCCAGCTGGAAGGTGATGGCAATCTCGATGATCTTGCGCTTAACTCGTTTCTCCGGTGTCAGGAAGAAGCCGCGTGCGAGCTGCATGGTCAGCGTGGAACCACCCTCCCGCCGCCGGCCTGCCCGCAGATCGTCACGCAGGGCTCCCAACAAACGAAAGTAGTCGACGCCGCCATGGTCAAAGAATCGCCGGTCCTCGATCGAAGTGACGGCGTTGACGAGGTTAGGCGGCAGTTCGTCGAAGGTCACCAGGCGGCGCTTGGTGCGGTACTGTCCTTCGGAGAGGCCGGTGATGAGCTGGGGCTCCAGTTCATAAGCATCCAGCTGCTGGCCGCCGTCGCCGGAGATCCGGCTGACCATACCCCGGTCGAACGAAACCGTAGCCCCCTGCTCCGAATGGTAGGACTGGGGGCCGGGCTGGATGGTGATGCTGCCACCGTTGAGCGCATAGCTCCCCATGCGCGACCGGGCGCGATCATCGTCCCCGCTGTAGCCCGCGTCGCGTAACTCCTGGGCCACCGTCTGCGGAGCCAACTTCTGCCCGATGCGGACTTCCTTTGGCGCGGCGTAGATCTTCGCCGTTTGCTCGAAGAGCGGCTTCTGCAGCCGCTCATCCACAATGTGCCGGTATTTGAAGTAGTAGTACCCGAAGATAGATTCGCCCACTACCAGGCCGAGCAGGACCGTGCCACCCACCACCAGCAGGATGATGTTGCGCACCGGGTGTTTCAACAAGCTGGCACGGACAACCTTGATTTTGACTGCCAAATTAGCAACTCCGCTGCGGCGTGAGACGGCTTAAGCGCTAAACGAGTTCTTGCACCCGTTGTACGATCTCGCCGATAGGAACATCCTGGCTGGTTGCCGAAGATCGCGTCACCAGCTCCAGTCGCCCCTCCGCCGCCTTCTTGCCCACATTAATCCTGAAAGGTATCCCTATCAGGTCCGCATCTTTGAATTTGACACCTGCCCGCTCATCTCTGTCATCCAGCAAAACCTCAAATCCGGCCTCTTCCAGCTTGAGCGCCACCTGTTCGCCCGTGGCTGTCAGATGTGCGTCGCCAGTATTCGTAACGGTCACGACTACGTCGAACGGAGCGATCGACCGGTCCAGCCAGAAACCGTTGCCATCATGGTTCTGCTCAATCGCTGCGGTTAGGATGCGTTCTATCCCAATCCCGTAACAGCCCATGATGGGGGTCACTTCCTTGCCATTGGGATCCAAAACCCTGATACCCATACCGTCCGAATACCGGTAGCCCAGCTTGAATATGTGCCCTACTTCGATGGCTTTGGCCACCTTCAGCGCATTCCCGGGCACCGCCGGGCACTGTGGGCAACTTTCCCCCTCGGTCACGTTGCGGACGTCCGCGGTCAGGGTAGGAACGAAATCGCGCCCCGGGGTTACATTGCGGAGATGATATTCCTCCCGGTTCGCCCCGGCGACCAGGTTGCGGCGTCCATCGAGAGCGCTATCCAGAATAACCGTCACCTTCCCGGCCTCCGCCTGTTCACCGGGGGCCAGGGCGTTAAGCCCGATGGGACCTAAGTAACCGGCCGGGGAATGGAAAGTGCTCAGGATCTCCTCGGCAGTCATAGGCCGCAGTTCGCGGGCGCCGGCAAACAGCCCCGTGAGCTTGGCCAGGTTAACCGTGTGGTCGCCGCGCAGAAAGACCACGACCGGGCTGGCGATTTCCGCCGCTCCAGCCTTCGCTGCCTGGGTTAAAGCCATGAACGCCATGGTCTTGATCTGGTGTACCGCTTCCAGTTCAAGGAACGCGCCGACGTCCTCAATGGTGCGTCGTCCAGGTGTATGGACCAGTTCCGGCGGAGCCTCACCGGGCAGATCTTCGACCGGGGGAAGCTGCGAGGTCGCCTTATCCATGTTGGCGGCATAGTTGCACGCCGAACAACTGGCGATCAGGTCTTCGCCCGCCTCGGCGTACACCATGAACTCTTGCGATTGCGAGCCGCCCATGGCGCCGGAATCAGCCTGCACCGCGACAAAGTTAAGACCGCTGCGGCTGAGGATCGCGCGATAGGCAGCATCGTGCTTCTTGTAGCTGACATCCAGGCCGGCGTCGTCCAGGTCGAAGGAATAGCTGTCCTTCATGATGAACTGACGCACCCGCAGCAGGCCCGCTCGTGGTCTGGGCTCATCCCGGAACTTGGTTTGGATCTGGTACCAGATCTGGGGCAGCTGCTTATAGCTGCGCAGTTCTTTGCGGGCGATATCGGTCATGACTTCTTCTTCGGTCATGCCCAGCACCAGCCAGGCGCCTTTGCGGTCCTGCAGCTTGAACAGGTTCTGGCCCATGATCGTCCATCGCCCGCTCTCTTCCCACAACTCGCGGGGATGCAGCCCCGGTAGCAAAAACTCCTGCCCGATGCGGTCCATCTCTTCCCGCACGATGGCCTGAATCTTGTTAATCGAGCGCTGGCCGAGGAAAAGGTAGGAATAGATTCCGGCGCCGAGTTGACGAATATAGCCGGCGCGCAATAGAAATTTATGACTGGCGACCTCGGCATCGGCCGGGGCTTCACGCAAGGTAGGGATGAACAGCTTCGACCAACGGTGCATTCAGGGGGTACTTTCTCCGGGCAAACGTCTCTCAATTCTAAATGGTCCAGAGAACCGCCGCCGGTATTCACGGGACTGTCATCAAACCGGGCCCAACGCTTTTTACAATCACGGATGCTATGTATAACGAACCTTTGAGCTTCGACGTTGTTCCCGGCAAGACGGCGGACACCCGCATCTTTCGCTTGCACGGACCGATTACCCTCGCCAATCTGTTCGACTTTCAGAAGGCTCTGAACGCCGGCACCGAGAAACTCACCATCCTCGACTTCACGGAATCGGAATACATGGACTCGGCGGGGCTGGGAGCCCTGCTGAACTACTACGTCTCCGGCAAGCGCCACGGACGCACTCTTCGCCTGGTAGCGGTCAACTACCGCGTAGCCGAACTGCTAAAACTGACCAGCTCCCAGACCCTGATCAAAAGCTACGACACCATCGAAGCCGCGGAATCCGCCACCTCGTAGAAAACCGCAGATCGCACGGCACGGCTACATAAGGCCCTTAGGGCGCAGCCACTTCTACCCCACATCGAATGGGGGCTTCCATCGGAGATTGGTTGCAAGTGGAGGGAACTGCAGATCCCTCGCTGCGCTCGGAGGTTGTGACTTTTTGTGTTTGCGGCCGGAAAGCTCCGGACATCATCTACCAATAGTCATCGCCGGGGTCCTTCGACTTCGCGCTATAAACCCTTCTTTATGCGATAGATCTGCGGGGCGCTTCGCTCAGGATGACGATTTTGTGGAGGGGTCGAAACATTTGGCTAGGTTGAAAAAGTCGCAGGCTCTCGGGATGACAGACAGGAGAGGGCAATGGTTCATAGATGGCGGCTGCCGGACCTAGACAGCGATCCCGAGAGCGAGCCTAGCGTGCCGTTGGATCTGCGGTCTCTTCACGCGGTTTAAATCAGCTCAAGCCCCCACAAGTCATGCAGATGGAGGACGCCTGCAACAACCCCGCCGGCCTCAACCACCACCAGCGAAGTAATTTTCTTCTCCTCCATAATGCTTAGCGCGCGCGCGGCAAACTCATCCGGGCCAATCGTCTTCGGCGTCCCATTCATAGCGTCCCCCGCAGTCATACCCAATGCGTCCGGTCCTTTCGCCTCCAACAGGCGGCGCAGGTCGCCGTCGCTCATAATGCCGGCCAGAATCTGGCCATCCGTAACCGTGGTCATGCCCAAACCCTTGCGGCTCATCTCATAAATCACTGCCGGCATCGGAGTAGCCGCACCAACCCGAGGCACCGCATCACCCACGTGCATCAACTCGCGGACCCGGGCCAGTTTCCTCCCCAGCTTGCCCCCCGGGTGCAGATCCGCAAAATCTTCCGCCCGGAAACCCTTGCGTTGCGACACCGCAATGGCCAGCGCATCGCCCAGCGCCAGCATCACTGTGGTGGACGCGGTCGGGGCTAATCCCATCCCGCAAGCTTCCTGCTCCACGCTAAGATCCAGGGCGACATCGCTGGCCATGGCCAGGGTCGAATTCATGGCGCAGCAGAAACTGATCAGGCCGTCGCCCATCCTCTTCAGTGTGGGCAGCAAACGAACGATCTCCTCCGTCTCCCCGCTGGAGGACAGTGCGAGCACCAGGTCCCCCCGGGCCAGCATGCCCAAATCCCCATGAATGGCCTCAGCCGGGTGCAGGAAGAGAGCCGGCGTGCCGGTGGAGTTGAACGTAGCCACCAGCTTCTGCGCGATAATTCCGCTCTTCCCGATGCCGGTCACCACCACCCGTCCCCGGCGGCTTCCGCACTCCATCACCAGCTCCACCGCGCGGGCAAAGCGGGCCGACATACCGTCTTCGAGACGCTCCGCAAGTCTAAGCAGCGCTTCGGCTTCAATGCGAATCAGTTGTGCGGGCGTGGGCGTATTCATCTATCATCCAGGGCGAAAACACTTGATCGTAGCAGGCGTCCATTAGAATGGATGATGTGAAGCGCAATCAATGGGTCATCGTGCTGGTTCTCGCCGCATTCGCCCTCATGGTGTGGTCGGGATACGCCAACTATAAGCGCCGGAAGCAGTATGCCCAGCGCCAGGCGCAGGGCACCCTGGTTCAGGAAACTGCCAACAACCAGTCTGTCCAGCAAGATGTGGCTGCCGATGAAGGCTTGCCCAACTTGCGCGGCAAGCGAGCCCCCGACTTCAGCCTGCGAACTGTCGAGGGCAAAAAAGTGTCGCTCGCCGACTACAAAGGCAAGGCGGTGCTGATCAACTTCTGGGCGACGTGGTGTGCGCCCTGCAAGATTGAGATGCCCTGGCTTGTCGCTTTGCGCAGCCAATACGCTCCCCAGGGTTTCGAAATCCTCGGAGTCAATGCGGATGATCCCGGCACTCCGCGATCCAAGTTGGCTAAATTCGGTGAGGAGCAACATCTCAACTATCCGTTGCTGGTAGGCGATGACGCCATGTCCCGTAAATACGGGGGGGTCGAGTTCCTGCCCACCTCGTATTTCGTAGGTCGTGACGGCAAAATTGTCGCGGAGACCGCCGGCCTGGTTTCAAAGAACGAGGTAGAGGCCAGCATCAAGAAGGCTCTGGCCGCAGGAGCCAACTAAATGTTTCGCTGCGCCATGCTGATTTTTGCCGGACTTGCGGCGTGGCTGCAGGTGATGAAGGATCAACCGTTACCTGCCCGCTGATAATGCGGTTCAATTCCTTTACCCCGCGCAGGTAACTGTTCCCGCAAAGCGCCCTACCCAGATTGATCTCCACTTCCGGGTAGCCAACGGTCTGCATATCAATTCTCACTCCCCTACAGAGAAGTCGCTGATACCGGCAAGGCTGGCGGTCGTGGAACCCCCGGGTCTCCATGTGAGCGCGGTCGACTTTCCCCCGGGAACTGACTACGCCTTTCAATTTGCCCCAAAGGAAAAATTGAGCGTCTACACGGGAGAGTTCGTTCTGCATGCCCACCTGACAGTCCAGCCGGGAGAGCATGTTCTTGAGGGAGGGCTGCACTACCAGGCCTGTGATTCGAACTCCTGCATGCCGCCGCACACCATACCTGTCACGGTTACGATCACCGCCCAGTAAGAACCCCAAAACATTTCCATGAAAGGTCCGCGGAACTGCAGGTCCCTCGGCTTCGCTCGGGATGACAGATAGGAGAGGGCTGTTGCAAAGAGAGGGCGGTCGCTGAAGGATAGGGCGGCCTCGAAAGCGAGGACCGTTACCAAGGGAGAGGACGGTCGTCGCTCTCTCCTATTTGTCCTCCCGAGCGAAGCCGAGGGATCTGCAGTTCCGCGACCCTTTCCTGGAAATGTTTTTTCACTACCCGACCCGCGACTCCTCCTGCGCAGAGGGAATCGACCCAGCCGCCTTAAGCCGCTTGATCACACGCTCTTTTCCCAGCGCCGCCATCACCGCAAACAAACTCGGAGCCACACCCTGCCCCGTCAGCGCCACCCGCGAACCATTGATCAGCGCGCCGGCCTTCACGCCCTTCTCTGCAGCGAAAGCTCGCAGCAATTCCTCCGCACTCGCCTCGGTAAACTCCTCCGCCTGTTCGTACCGTTCGCCTAATCCCACTAACAACGCGCGGCTCTGCTCGTCCGGGAGAAATTTAGCCACTGCGGCTGTATCGTATTCGTAACCATCACTGAAATAACCGCGGAAAGCCCCAGCAAAATCCTTAAGACTGCGCGCCCGCGGCTGCAACAAAGCAATCGTTTCCAGAATTTCCCCGCTGGTCCGGTCGGAATGAAATCCAGCCCTCGCCCACTCCTGTTCAATCAGGGGCAGCAACTCCTGCGGCGAGTAGCGGCGGATCCATTCGGTGTTGAACCAGGCCAGCTTGTCGTTATCGAACACCGCGTTGGACTTCGATATGCCACCGAGCGAGAACAGCTCAATCAACTCGTCCGAGCTAAGTATTTCTTTCCCCGCGACCCCCGGCGTCCACCCCAGCAGCCCCAGAAAGTTCCGGAAAGCTTCAGGCACAATGCCCATGTCCTGGTAAGCCAGCACACTGGTCGCGCCGTGACGCTTGGAAAGCCGGCTCTTGTCCGGCCCAAGGATGAGCGGCAGATGAGCAAAGATGGGCAGCCGTTCCCCCAGAGCCTGGTACTGCAACACCTGCTTGGGCGTGTTCGAGATGTGGTCAGCCCCGCGAATCACATGGGTGAGGCGCATATCCAGATCGTCGGCCACCACGCTCAGGTGATAAGTAGGCACGCCATCCGAGCGCAGCAGCACAAAATCTTCCAACTCCGCGTTGGCGAATTCCACCCGGCCAAAGACTGCGTCGTCAAACGCAGTAACGCCTCCCTCAGGAACCGCGAACCGCAAAGCACCTGGCTCCCCTGCCCGCACCCGATCGTACGCCGTCAATGGATCGATCGCGCGGCAACGCCGGTCGTACATGGGTGGCTTGCCGGCAGTCACGGCCGCCGTCCGCCGTTGCTCCAGTTCTTCCCTGGTGCAGAAGCAGTAATACGCGTGCCCGCTCTGGAGCAACCTGTCGGCCGTGGCCCGATACAACGGCAACCGCTGTGACTGAAAAAACGGTCCTTCGTCCCACTCCAGTCCGAGCCACCGCATGCCATCGAGGATGCCCTGCACCATATCCTCGGAGGAGCGCTCGAAGTCAGTATCTTCAATGCGCAGAATGAATACGCCGCCGGTATGCCGGGCGAAGAGCCAGTTGAAAAGAGCAGTGCGCGCCCCGCCTACATGCAGGTAGCCGGTGGGCGAGGGTGCAAATCGAACACGAGGGGTCAAAGGGGAATCTAGCATCGCTTTCACGATGCTAGTGTAGTGCGTCAGTAATAAAGGCGATTATGTCAGCTGCCGTATCCGCTCCGATCGGGACTGACGTCCCTCAAGGATGTGTGCCGCCCCTACGGGGCTTGATCATTTTGCTATAGCTACCCAGGATTCCGTGCTGCGCACTCCATCCTGGGCTAATATCGGTCGTCCCTAACGGGACTCAGCGCGATCTAGCTTGCAAAGCGCGGCTTACCGGCTAAGAGCCGACACAGGATCATCAGATGAGATAAATGACCATCTGTGTGGCGGACTACACTGGATCATTCGCAGTAGATGTGCTCTACGCTCGCGGCTGATAGGGAACCGGCGGCGGCGCAGGATAAACCATGGCTGCGGGAACGACATTCCAGCGCGAAAAGGCCAGAAAGTACAGCATGACAAGGTTGATCAGCGGAATGAACATCAGGAGTGCGAGAAAAGGACTAAACCCGGCCTTCTTGAAAATGAACCAGTATGGAATCAGCACCAGGATCGAAATCAGAAATCCGAAAAACCCAAAGAACATCAGATACATGAGCGAATGCTCAGGCCCGAATCCATAGTGTGGGTACATGGCTTAGGTCTCCGCGGTGAGGTGCTGGCAAGCTTACCGCCGGCACGGCACGAGAGCAAGAGGAATGCGTTATGTGATGTCCTCGGTATCGAACGCCGGCAGCGGCAACATCCGCCGGCTCTTGCTGGTCCCCAGCCCCTCGCTCACACCGATATGGGTGAGGACCTCGTCTACTTTATCCGGGTCATCGACCTCGGCTTCCAGCAAGCCGATCCCCACACTGTCGTCGGCTGATTCAAGCAAAACCACGGCCTGGGCCTGGGCCACATGATCCAGGTTCAGTCCCTCAGGTGTTTTTGCCTTAATCCCCACCGCATTGGGTTGAATGTCCAGTAACTCCGCAACCCGTTGCCGCATATCACCGGAGATGGGGCCGATCTTCGGCGCGGCCAGCACCAGCGTAGTGTCGACATTGATGATGCGGTATCCCGCGGTCCGCACCTCTTCCAGAGCCAGGTTGAGGAAGATCGCAGAATCGGCATCCTTCCACCGTGGATCGCCGGGCGGAAAGAAGCTGCCGATATCGCCCACCGCGAGCGCTCCCAGGAGAGCGTCGGTGATGGCGTGCAACAGCACATCGCCGTCTGAGTGGCCTGCCAGGCCCTCAGGGTGATCGATTGCGATGCCCCCAATTTTCAACGGCACGCCAGGCTGAAATGCGTGCGAGTCCCAGCCGCAGCCTATTCTCATGCTCATTCGTTTCTCAGCTCGTCAGGAACGGTGTTGCAAATAAAATTCTGCCAGCTTCAGATCGCCGGGATGAGTGATTTTCAAATTCGCCGGTGAGCCCATCACCACGGCGACTTGTACTCCCGACCGTTCCACAATGCTGGCTTCATCGGTTCCAATAAATCCATCCGCTTCCGCGTCGGCAAAAGCTTGACGCAGAACGCTCCAGCGAAAACCCTGTGGGGTCTGCGCCTGCACAATGTATTCCCGGGGAATGGTAGCGGTAACAATGGCACCCCGGGCGGTGCGCTCTACCTGCTTGATAGTATCCACGGCTGGCAGCCCTACGATCGCTGCGCCGGAGCTTTCTACAGCTTCGATGGTTCGCTCGATGGTTGCGGGGTCAATGAGTGGACGTACCGCATCGTGCACCAGGATGATGTCATCGTCGGCCGCGGAGAGAGCCTTCAGCGCCTGGCTTACCGAAGCCTGCCGTGTATCTCCGCCCTCCACCACACGCACCCGCGAAGCTAGGGAATGTTCTGCGATCAGCGATTCCATGCGGCCCATTTCCGGTTTTCGCACCGCGACATAAATGCAGCTTACCCGCGGCACAGCCGCGAAGGCGCGCAAGCTGTGGACCAGAATCGGCAGACCCTGCAAAGCAAGAAACTGCTTGGGAGCGTTGGGAGTGGCATGGCCCGGCGCCATCCGTGTGCCCATGCCGGCGGCCGGTAGAATCACGAAAACCCGCATAAAGATCGGAGTATAGCAGGAAGGGCGCTTCAGCCCTCGACTGGCTCCACGTAGAACATTTCATTGGTCCGGCGGAAGCCGTTGCTTTCGTACAGCGGTCTTCCTTCGTCCGTCGAGTGGAGAGCCACCACACGAATCTTTTGCTTTCGCGCCGCCGCCAGTGCCTGGTCGATCAATTGACTGGCCAGCTTTTTGCGCCGATGCTCCGGCTCGACGTAAACATTCAAAAGGTACCCACGCTTATCCTGCCGCGGATCCAGCGGGTGCGGCGGCCAGTCCAGCACAATCAACCCCGCGCCGGCGACGACCGTGCCATTTTCGCTGGTCAGCCAGCCAAGGTATCGTCCGTCAGCAAGCCTGGTCTCGACCCAGGGCTTAAAATACTCCGCCATCACATCCAGAACCCGGTTGTCCTGCCGTCCGGCGTCCACAAACATCCGTCGCCGGTGATGGGTAATCACAGCCGCGTCAGCGGGCGTCGCTGCTCGAATCTGGTACATGCCCGCAGTATAGCGCCCTTAGCGAGACGGCTTTGGGGGCGGTGTCTGCCGGTGGAACGAAACAACACATTCTCTATCTCCCGATAACATAACTTCATCCATGCCGGCGTCCCCACTCGCTCTACGAAACCACCTATTCCATCCCGGTCAGCGGATCGCTGTAGCGGTCTCCGGAGGGGCCGATTCCGTAGCCCTGCTCCGCCGTCTGCTCGATGATCGCCCGACCCTGGGCATCGCACTCTCCGTGGTGCACGTTCATCACGGCATTCGCGAAGCCGCCGAGGAAGACGCTGCATTTGTTGAAGCACTGGCCGCCACACACGGTCTGCCGTTCCACCTGCATCGCACCGACGCACCTGCCGCTGCCGCCGCCCTCCATGAAACCCTGGAGGAAGCGGCCCGCAATCTTCGCTACGCCTTCTTCCGCCAGCTGATGGCAAACGGAGAAGCGGACGCAGTCGCCACCGCCCACACTCTGGACGACCAGGCCGAAACCGTGCTGCACAAACTGCTGCGCGGCGCCTGGACCGAAGGTCTCAGCGGCATCCACCCCGTGCTCGCCCTTGAGCCGGGAAGCATCCTCCGGCCCTTCCTGGACAACACCCACGCCGCCGTGGAGGCTTGGCTCATCGACATACAGCAGCCCTGGCGGGAAGACGCCACCAATCGGGACTTGGCCCACACCCGGAACCGCATCCGCTGGGAGTTGCTGCCCTTGCTGCGTACGTTTAACCCTCAGATCGCGGCGCAGCTGGCGCGTTTAGCCTCCATCTCGGCGGATGAGGAAGCTTACTGGCAAATCGAATTGGACCGCCTTCTCCCGGGCCTCTTGCTGCCCGGCCGGCCCACTCGAGGCGGCGGCCGTTCCTCCAGCACTCATCCTGATGAAGAAACGGTGGCCATGGAGCACGGCCGCCTGCGCGAGATGCATCCGGCGCTGGCCCGGAGGGTGCTCCGTGCGGCCGCGCGCCGCCTGGGTGCCCGGCTTAGCTTTGACCACACCGAACAGCTTCTGGGGATGGCTGGGCCCCACTCTCCCCGCGCCGGGAAATTCGATCTTCCGGGAGGAATCACAGTCGAGCGCAGCCTGCGGGAAATCCGTTTGACCCGAGGTTCGCCCCCGCCTATGCCTGGCCCCGAGCATGCGTTTGTCATCCCCGGCGAGGTGTGCGCACCTGAGTACGGCCTTTCTCTGCGGGCTGAGTCGGCGGCCACAACCTCCGCAACCCTAAGACCCTGGAAACCCGGGGATCGGGTAACACTTCGGCACAGTCGAGGTCCCAAGAAAGTTGCAGAAGTGCTGGACCGGCTCCACGTCGTGGGACGGACACGGGAAAACTGGCCAGTGGTCGAATCCGAGGGCAGGATCGTGTGGATGCGCGGGGCCGAGGTTGAGGCGCCGGGATTTCTATTTGTCGTCCGACCCCTCCCCGAATAGACCTGTACCACTAACCGCCTAGCCAGTACCATTCGCGTATAACTTCGGACACGCTTTCCCACGGTTTCGCAGACGTTTCCAGCTTCTGCGGAGTAGAATAAAAAAACGTAACAAACGGGTGTGGCACGCATACGGTTGTTGGCCGTGTCCAACACCTGAAAAAGTCTTTCGGAATCATCGGCAGGTTACTGTCGTCTAATAGTTGTACAAGCTGCAAGGGCATTCCCGGTGAAGCCAGAGTCTTCGCCTCGAATGGTGCTTTCTCTTCTGAGAGGCGCAGTAGGAAAGAGGGTTATTCGTGAATTCAACGGTCAAGACAATTATTTTCTGGGTATTCATCCTGGCTTGCTTGGTGCTTCTATGGCAGATCGTCCAGAAGAGCACGGGCATGAGTCATGACCGGGAAATCTCCTTTTCTCAATTCATGCAGGACGGTCAGGGGGGCAAGATCGCCGATGTGACCATCACGAACAGTGAAGTTCGCGGTCACTACGCCAACGATCGCGAAGCCTTCCACACCACCGTGCCGGCCAACTACCCTGACATGTTCAAGATCCTTCAAGACAACCATGTCAGCATCACGGTAAAGGATGGGCAAGGCAATTCCTGGCTCCCGATCCTGCTCAATTTCGCGCCTATCATCGTGATCGCGGCGCTATGGTTCTTCATGCTCCGGCAGATGCAGAGTGGTGGCAACAAGGCACTCTCGTTCGGTAAGAGTCGCGCCCGGCTCCTCTCCATGCAGCAGAAAAAGATCACCTTCAAAGACGTGGCCGGTGTGGATGAGGCCAAGGAAGAGCTGAAGGAGATCATCGAGTTCCTGCGCGAGGCGCAGAAGTTCCAGAAGCTGGGTGGCCGGATCCCCAAGGGTGTCCTTTTGGTTGGACCTCCAGGCACTGGCAAGACCCTGTTGGCCCGTGCGGTTGCGGGCGAAGCCAACGTGCCCTTCTTTTCCATTTCCGGTTCTGACTTTGTCGAGATGTTCGTTGGCGTCGGTGCCAGCCGGGTACGTGATCTGTTCGAACAGGGCAAAAAGAATGCCCCCTGCATCATCTTTATCGACGAAATCGATGCTGTCGGACGTCATCGCGGCGCCGGTCTTGGCGGTGGGCACGATGAGCGCGAGCAGACCCTGAATCAACTGTTGGTGGAGATGGATGGTTTTGAATCCAACGACGGCGTCATTCTGATCGCCGCGACCAACCGCCCTGACGTGCTCGATCCCGCCCTGCTCCGCCCCGGTCGCTTCGACCGCCGGGTAGTCGTGGGCAGGCCCGACGTACGGGGACGCGAAGAGGTCCTTCGCGTTCACGCCAAGAAGGTGCCGTTGGCGGAAGACGTCGACCTCCGCATCCTGGCGCGCGGTACTCCGGGATTCTCAGGTGCGGATTTGGCCAATATGGTGAACGAAGCCGCGCTGAACGCTGCCCGTGCCAATCGTAAAGCCGTGCACCAGTTTGACTTCGAACTCGCTAAAGATAAAGTCATGATGGGAGCGGAGCGCAAGTCCATGCTCCTCTCTGAGGATGACAAGCGCGATACGGCTTATCACGAAGCAGGCCACGTGCTCGTGGCGGCCATGCGCGACCACGCTGACCCGTTGCACAAGGTCACCATCATCCCCCGCGGGATGGCCTTGGGCGTGACCATGCAGTTGCCGGAAGAAGACAAGCACACTGTCACCAAGGATTACCTCGAGACCCAGCTGGCCATTCTTATGGGCGGCCGCTGCGCCGAGGAGATCTTCATGAACCGCAAGACCACGGGTGCCGGCAATGACATCGAGCGGGCAACTGATCTGGCTCGCAAGATGGTTTGCGAGTACGGCATGAGCCGCATGGGTCCGCTCACCTTCGGCAAGAAGGAAGAGCAGATCTTCCTCGGCCGCGAAATCGCACAGCATCGCGACTTCTCCGAGGAGACCGCACGTCAGATTGACGCCGAAGTGCGCAGCCTGGTGGACGAGGCATACAAGTCTGCCTATTCCATCCTGGGCGACAACAAGGACACCATGCACCGAATGGCGCAGGCCCTGCTGGACCGTGAGACCCTGGACGCAAATGACATCCGTATGATCATTGCGGGCGAGGATCTGCCACCGCTGCCACCCCTTGGTCCGCCGCCAGGCAGTCCCGGCGGTGACGTCCAGCACGTGATCAAACCCGAACCCGGACGTGCTCCCGGTTTTGGCGGCGAAAGCCAGCCTTCACCAGCCTAAACAACACACCCCAATAAACACGAAAGCCCCATTCCCAACGAATGGGGCTTTCCTTTCTGTGCAAATGGACAGGAGGCTGGGTACCAGACTTGTACAAAATCCAGCTCTTGCTGAAAAGAGATCGCTGTGAGGGTGCATTGGGACGAGTCCCGTAGGGACGGTTGAACTTCAAAAGCTGTCCAAATTAGCGGACCCATTGGCTTTTTGACGGTGCAACTGGTTGATTGCTTTGAGGGGCGTTGGGCCGAACAAAATCAAGCTGGTTCTTGATTTGTGAATGAGACAGGGAAAGATGGGACTCAGTCGCCATTGGGTCTAGAAGAGCGTACCTCAGGGGCTAAAGCCCTCATTGGCTTCCCTGTACGGCCCGACTAAAGTCGTGCCCTGATACAGAGCATCAGAGCAGTGGCGATCGGAAATTGCGCGCATTTCCCCAGAATTGGTCTGTCGATTGGATGTGTTGTCCAAATTGGCGGAAGAACTTGTTTTTAACCGTGTAATTTGCTGATGGTTTTGGGGGCGTTGGGCGCGAACAAAATCAGGTTGGTTCTTGATTGGTGAATCTGAGGGGAAAGATGGGACGCAGCTCGCCATTAGGTCTAGAAGAGCGTACCTCAGGGGCTAAAGCCCTCATTGGCTTCCCTGTACGGCCCGACTAAAGTCGTGCCCTGATACAGAGCATCAGAGCAGTGACGATCGGAAATTGCGCGCATTTCCCCAGAATTGGCCTGTCGATTGGATGTGTTGTCCAAATTGGCGGAAGAACTTGTTTTTAACCGTGTAACTTGTTGATGGGTTTGGGGGCGTTCGGCCGAACAGAATCAGGGATTCAGTTCGCCATCAGGTCTAGAAGAGCATACCTCAGGGGCTTTCGACTCTGGGTGAGAACCGGGATTTCCAAACCTCGTCCCTGCGGGACTCATGTTGCAGCCGACGCGTTCGCAGACTCTAAAGTTCTCGTTGGCTCCGCCCGTAAGGTCCGACTTAAACTCGTGCCCGTTCGCACATTGATACAGAACATCAGAGCAGTGGCTAAAGGAAAATGCGACGCATTTCCGCAGAGTCGGCCCTAATCGACAGACCAATTCTGAGGGAAATGCGCGTATTTACCGATCGCCACTGCTCTGATGCTCTGTATCAGGGCACGACTTTAGTCGGGCCGTACAGGGAAGCCAATGAGGGCTTTAGCCCCTGAGGTACGGTCTCCTAGACCTAATGGCGCGTTCCGCTAATATTGGACAGGTCTGGTTGAACTTAGCCCAGCACGCAGTGCTGGGTGACCAGTCCCGAAGGGGACGGCTGAAAATTACCCTACAGGACTTCTCCGGCAAACTCCCGAACCCAGATGCGACAATAACGAAAGCATGCGCGGTCCCCTGTTCCTATTGTTGGCATTTAGCCTGCCAACCCTCACCGGTTGCGGATATCACACCTTAGGCTCCGCCGCCCATCTACCCGGCACCGTGCACACCCTTTCCGTACCCATCTTCAAAAACAAGACGCAGTTCTACCACGTAGAGGTACCAATGACCCAGGCGGTGGTGCGAGAGTTTACGGATCGCACTCGGCTCAACGTGACGGGAGATGCCGGCGACGGCCCCGACGCTACGGTTCATGGGACCATCCTCTCCGAATCAGTACAGCCCTTGACCTACAGAACCCAGACCACCGACGTTCAAGGACAGCAAACCAGCGTCACCTCCAGCTTCCTTATCACCATCAACGTGAACGTGCTGGTGACCGATCGTGACCAACGCGTCCTCTACCAGCACAGCAACTATGTTTTTCATGAGCAATTTGAAACCACCGCCGATCTGACCAGCTTTATCGAAGAAGATTCGCCTGCCGTCCAACGGCTCTCGAGGGACTTTGCGCAAGCCCTGGTGAGCGATATTCTGGAGTCCTTCTAAATGCCTCCGGACGACGTAACCAAGCTGCGAAGTTTCTCCTCGTCGGATCGCTTCGTTGCCGAAATCAAGGCGGCCGCGTCTTCGAACGGCCACCTGCGGCCGGGGTAC
This sequence comes from uncultured Acidobacteriaceae bacterium, assembly GCA_963850235.1. Lineage (GTDB taxonomy): Bacteria > Acidobacteriota > Terriglobia > Terriglobales > Acidobacteriaceae > PALSA-350. The sequence goes on from CAWKKM010000008.1 coordinate 227,232, forward strand.
GTTCTCGCCGGGGACGAGATTTTCCTTTACGAACGCTGCCGCCGAGCCCTGGTCGACTTGTTGATCGATCCCACGCTCCGCGAGTTTTCGCTCAGCGACCTCGACCTGGCCGAGACCAGCATCTTTCACGTGCTCGACCTCGCGCGCACACCCTCACTGATGGCGCCGTTTCAGGTCATCTTCGTCAAAAACCTGAAGAACCTTTTCACCCGCGGGGCCAAGAAGGAAGAGTTCGCGGCGCTGAAAGACTACTTCCGTTCTCCCAATCCGCAGGCGGTATTGATCTTCGTCGCCGACCACCTGCGCCTTCCCGCCGATCTGCGGCGGATGGAGCTGCAGGATAAGGAACGCTACGAACGAATTCGCGAGACGCTGGGCGACGACTGCGGCCTGGTCGACCTGGCCCGGGTGGACGAAGCCGATGCAGTGCGTTGGCTGATCGCCACCGCAGACAGCCGCGGGATGAAGTTCGATGCCGACGCGGCGAGGGAACTGGCCGATGCCCTCGGAGCAGACATGATGCTGATCTCCAGCGAATTGGAAAAGCTGATGCTCTACGCTTCCGACCGCGGACGGATCAACCTCGGGGACGTCGAAACCATGGTGTTGGCGGCCAAGCAGCGTTCTCTGTACGAGCTGACGGACGCCATCTCCGCCCGCGACAAACCGCGCGCGCTGGCCCTGCTGCACGGTCTGCTCAATGCCTCCGACGGAGGAGAGGATTCGGCCATCGGACACCTCTACATGCTGGCGCGGACCTTTCGCCAGATGGTGGTCATCCTGGAGAAAAATGTGCGCGACTCGCGCGCCATCTGGCAGGCGCTGTGGCAAGGTTTTCGCATGCCTCCATTTGCCGCGGAGGATCTCATTCGCCAGGCTCGCCGCTATAGCTCGCGGCGAGAGCTCACGCAAAAGCTCCGCCTTATCGCACACGCGGACCTTGAGTTGCGGTCCTCGCCGCCCGATAAGCGCCTGGTGCTGGAGCGCCTGGTCATGGAGTTGGCCAGTGAACCCCGTCCTCGCACTTCGGCCCTGGCAGGGGCTCAATACTCAATGGATCTTTAACCAGCTCCGGAAAAGCTCCGCATCCCTCCACGGGAAGAAACCGAAGGGATCCTCCTAGTGTAGTGCGTCAGTAATAAAGGCGATTATGTCAGCTGCCGTATCTGCTGCTGATCGGGACTGACGTCCCTCAAGGATGTGTGCCGCCCCTACGGGGCTAGATCATTTTGCTATAGGTACCCAGGATTCCGTGCTGCGCACTCCATCCTGGGCTACTATCGGTCGTCCCTAACGGGACTCGGCGCGATGTAGCTTGAAAAGCATGGCTTACCGGCTAAGAGCCGACACAGGATCATCCGATAAGATAAAGCCCATCTGTGTGACGCACTACACTAGGAGATCTCCGGCGGCTGTATTTTCCATCCTCAAGCAAGGTTCTAGGGAACAAACCGAAGGGTGCCCCGGGTCTCGCTTTTGAGACCTGGGATCCTCCTAGTAGGGCTAGTCAAGTCCCGGTCATGACCCGCGGTGAGCACCGCCGTTTCCTTCGTCACCCCGGAGCGCTGTGAGCGCGAGCGGCTGTATTCTCTGGAACAAATCGCAGGGCTGCTCCGGCCAAAATCTTCTACACTCGTAGGAAGCAGTGTTCTCCGCCTTTGGACGCGGTGGGTGACGCGTTGCGCCATCGCATCTTCGATGAAAAAGACCACAAAGACACCAGGAATGCCGAGTCGCCGCTTTCCGGCCGCGGTGATCACGTTGGTCTTGTGCCTGGCAGGCATGCCTCTTCTGGGCTCCTCGCGTGACAAACAACCCCAGCCTACGGAGCCTGAGGAACGCATTCCGGTTGCGCCTTTGGGCTATCGGCCGCCCGGCCCGCTCTACATGTTGTCGGGAAAAGCCTTCACCTCCCTCGATTTCATCGATGCTCATCACTTGCTCTTCACCTTCCGTCAGCCGCGGTTGATGCAGCGCGAGCAAAACCCCGGCCAATTCGACAACGACCAGGTGATTCAGGCGCTCACTCTCGACTTGCCTGGCGGAACCGTGCAAGCGTCCGCGGAGTGGAGGATGCATGACCGTTCCAGATACATTTGGCCCCTGGGCGGTGGAAGGTTTCTGGTGCGGCAGCGAAACACCTTCTCTCTTACCGACGCAGCGTTGAAACTGCACCCCTACATCGACGTGGCCACTGCGGTGCTTGCAACCGACGTCTCCCCGGATGGCCGCATCCTCGTGGTCCAGCATCAGTATGAAAGGCATACTCCCGCCGAGCACGCCAAACTGGCAGCGCAGGCGAGACAGTACGGCGAGCCGCCTCCTTCAGAGGACACGCAGATTACGGTGATCAACCTAGCCTCCAGAGAAGTGCTGGCGGCTCTGAAAACCGACAACCCGATTCACGTGCCGATCACTTCCAACGGCTATGTGGGCGTAGTCAAAGACAAAGGCGACAAGAACGTAGACCAATTCCTCATTCGCTTTATTCCCTTTGAAGGTCAACCCTTTGTGTTGGGTAGGGTGGCTTCCACATGCACACCGCACGAGGAGTTCCTCTCACCCGCTGCGCTCATGATCGAGAGCTGCGGGCCCAAGTCGCCGGACCTGTATCTGGATGCGTGGACGACGGAGGGGAAGAGACTTTGGAGCGGGCAGCGCGAAGGTCACCTGGTGTGGCCTACCTTCGCCTACTCCCGGACTGGGGGTCGCTTCGCCGTAAGCCTGCTCCGGGTCAACCATTTCATTGACTTGATCGACTCGCTCAACGACGAAGATGTACGCGAACAGGTGGTGCAGGTCTTCGATGCGGCAACTGGGGCGCTCTTGATGGCGACTACGGCTTCCCCCATCTTGACCGCAGGACAAAACTTTGCGCTCTCCGAGGATGGAGAGCGCTTGGCGGTCCTGCGCGAGGGCGCGATCGAGATCTACAAGGTGCCACCGCCCCCGGCAGCCGAAAATCCCGGCCCTGCGGTGGCGAAGAAGAAGTGATCTCTATGATAAAACGAGACTTGGCTACGCTGCTTTGTGGGTGAGAGCCTTTACCCGGGCATGCAACCGGCTTTTGTAGCGGGACGCCGTATTCTTGTGGAGCACACCCTTTTGCACGCTCTTGTCCAACGCCGAGACGGTCTTGCTGTAATGCTCAGCTACGCTCGATGTGTCGCCCTTGGCAATGGCCTCGCGCAGCGCGCGAAGTGACTTGCGGACGTGACTTTTGTTGGAGCGGTTGACTGCGGTACGCTTTACTGTCTGACGGGCGCGCTTCAGCGCCGACACATGGTTTGCCATCGTAAACCCTTGACTTTCTTGAACTGGGAGCGGGCGGAGGAACACCGGGTCGCCCACAAACATTAAGTTTACGGGCTTTCGCCCTGCCGGTCAATCTCGCTCGAGCTGCGCGCGGGAACTCCGAGGCACGCAAGCGCATCCAATTAGGCAAGAATTCACCGATTAGGCGTTGACGCCACGATCGGCAAACGCTACTCTGTGCGCATCCTCGGGAAATATCTGGTGATTATCGCCAACCCGGCTGAGCATCCGATGCATGCGCCCTTTCCTGCGTCGTTGCCCTTCCTCAGATCGTGTTCTCAAACCAACCCAACAATCATGTCAGTCCTTAGGGATCTGATAGGAGGTCATTTCTCCGCTTGATGAAAAAAGCCCTGGAAATCACGCCCAACCTCGAGCCCCTGTTCGGGACTCGCGATGAGAATCTCAGGCTGCTCGAGCAAAATCTCCACCTTCGCATCGACTTACGTTCCGATGCCCTGCATGTGGAAGGCTCGCCGGAGGCAATAGCCCGGTTTGAAAGGGTATTTGCCGATTATGAGCATTTACGGCGTAGCGGGACCCTGCTCTGCAACGGCGAGCTGCACGGCATGCTCAAGCTGGTGGTGGCTGATCCAGCGGTCACTTTGCGTGGACTGGTGGAGAGTGGGAAGCAGCGCTCCGCCGGCATCAAGCGTATGGTGCAGCCCCGTTCCATCAATCAGAGGCGTTACTTCGAGGCCATCGAGGAGTGCGATATGGTCTTCGGAGTCGGCCCCGCCGGTACTGGCAAGACATACCTCGCGGTCGCCATGGCCGCTTCTGCGCTGCTGGCAAAGAAGGTGAGCCGGATCATCCTGGTGAGGCCTGCCGTCGAGGCAGGCGAACGTCTGGGCTTTCTCCCTGGGACCTTGCAGGAGAAAGTAGATCCCTATCTCCGTCCGCTCTACGACGCCCTGTACGACCTGCTTGAGCAGGACCGCGTCGATAAGATGTTGGAACGGAACGTGATCGAGGTCGCTCCGCTGGCGTTCATGCGTGGCCGAACCCTGAACGACGCTTTCATCATCATGGACGAGGCGCAGAACACAACCAGCGAACAAATGAAAATGTTCCTGACCCGTCTCGGCAGTAATTCCAAGGCGGTGATCACTGGCGACGTCACCCAGATAGACCTGCCCAATCCCAAAAAGAGCGGGCTGGTTGAGGCAATTGAGATTCTGCGCGGCGTGGATGGCATCCGTTTCTGTCATTTCGAGGACGGTGACGTGGTTCGCCATCATCTCGTACAGCGGGTCATCCGTGCGTACGATAGTTTTGGTCGTGCGCAAAGGGAACTGCCGCTCAATCTGCGTGAAGGCGCCTCAGCAAAGTCCGCCGCGAAGCCTCAGTAGACTTGGGGATCCATTTCGGTGCGTGCGAGGGCGGTTGAACCTTAATGGCCGCCCCCCTGACTTGGGTCTTTTCGTGCTCGGAGAGGCCATCTTGAGATAGCGATCTGTTTCCGCATGCGCCGGCGCGCAAGGTCTCGAGCGCAACCGCCTTTTTGATCGAGATCGCAGCCTCACACTTGAGAATATGATCCCTCAATGTGGCGGCCATGACCGGCGCGCCGATTGGACCCATCCCGGTGATATGCCCACCGTCCAAATCAACAATGTCTATTCCGCCTTTCACCAGGCCAGACCAACCAATGAGCGGATCGGGGCCATACTCCCAGGCTTCATCGTGAAAGCGGATCAGTAGCGCCGAGCCTGAATAGGGCTCCGGTTTGTAGGCACGCTCGGCAAGCAGGAGTGCCTGCTCCATACTGATCTCGCCTTTTAAGGCTGAATCCTCCAAAGATCGAACACTGCATTGCAGCCAGACATGCCGTAATCGTTTCATTACGAATTTCTTAGGACCCTCCGCAATCTCGTCCTGCAGCTTAAACGCGATCTTGCAAAGCTTCCGCATCACCATCTTTGCGTATTTCACGGCGGGCGGCATGGAAGGGTTCTCTACCTGGACCCCGCCATCGATGAGTCCAAGCAGGCCTACCTCATACCCGAGGTTTTTGAGCTGGCGGGCCATCTCAAACGCGATCACACTTCCGCTGGAGAAACCGGCAAGATGGATGGGGCCTTCCTTGTACTGCTTTAAAATTTCGCCAACGTAACCAGAGGCGAGTGCCTGCAGGCTGCACGGCTGCGGTTGATCGGTTAATTCAACAGGCGCCTGGATGCCGAACACCGGGCGGTGGGGTCCAAATTGATTGGCGATCGAGCGGTAAACGAAAACGTCTCCCAGAAGATGATGGACAAGGTAAATCGGCGGCAGCGATCCTTCCGGTTGCATCGAGACCAGATACCGTGGCGAACCTTCTTTGGTCCGCATCAATAGCTCCGCAAACTTGCGGGGTGTCGGCGCTTCCACGAGATAACTGACTGGCATTTTCAAGCCCAGCTTCTTATTCAGCTCCGCGAGCACCCGCATCGCCTGCAGAGAGTGGCCACCGGCCTGGAAAAAGTCATGATCCAGCCCGATATCGGGTCTATTCAGCACCGTCCGCCAGCACTGCAGTACGGTGAGCTCCAGGCAGTCCTCCTGGCCTTCAGAACCTGCCTCCACCTCCAGTGGTCCTGAAAATTGAAAAGCCGGAACAGCCTTCCGGTCCACCTTCGCGTTCGGCGTCAACAGGAAGGATTCCACCATCATGAATGCAGCAGGAACCATGTAGGAGGGCAAGCTGCGCAAAGCGTGCCGGCGCCAATCTGCTTCATCCACCTGGTTCTTGTCCCTCGCTACCACGTAGGCGACAAGGCACTGATCGCCTTCGCCCACGCTTATCACTTTAGCAATGGACTTCTTGATCGAGGGATGACTATCCAGCACCGCTTCTATCTCTTCCAACTCGATCCGGTAACCACGCAACTTTACCTGGTTGTCGGCTCGGCCGAGAATATCGATCTCTCCCGTCGGCAGCACCCGGGCAAGATCCCCGGTCCGATAGAGCCGTGCCCCTGGCTCGCTACTGAAAGGATCGGAAAGAAACTTTTCCGCCGTCAATTCCGGCCGGTTTAAATAGCCGGCACCTACACAGATTCCGCCCAGGAACAGTTCCCCGACTGCATCGATCGGCAATCGCTTCCGCTGTTCGTCCAGAACGTAGGCGGTGCAGTTCGCCAGCGGGCGGCCGACCGTGATCTTTGTGTCTCTGAGAATCCGCTTCCCTGTCGCGTACACAGTCGTTTCTGTCGGACCGTAGAGGTTCCAGAGGTCTGCGCCGTGTTCCAGCAGGCGCTGTGCCAGAATCCGGGTGAGGGGCTCTCCCGCGGTCAACATCTTAAGGCCTGTCTGACCTTCCCAGCCGGACTCCAGAAGAACCTGCCACCCTGCCGGCGTCGCCTGAAGCACAGTGACGTCATGCTCACGGATGGCCTTCGCCAACAGCTTTCCATCGATCGCGACGGAGCGAGGTGCAACCACCAGGTGGGCTCCTGCGATCAGTGGTGCGAAGATCTCGAACGTAGAGATGTCGAACGAAATGGTGGTCGTCGCCAGAACCACATCTGAGCTGGTCAGCTCTATGTCATGCGAAACAGCAACCAGCATGTTGGTGAGCGCACGATGACTGATTTGCACTCCCTTTGGCTTACCCGTGGATCCGGAGGTGTAAAGCAAGTAGGCGATATCGTCCAGACTTGAATTCCGTGGCGGTGAAAACTTCCGTACTGAGCTGAACTCAAGCGCCGGCATATCGGCATCGACACAAAGCACATGCGGTGCCGCAAAGGAAAATTTCTCCCGCAGATGAGACTGTGTAACCACTACCACCGGGCGCGCATCCTGTTGCATGAACTCAATGCGGTCAGCGGGAAATGCAGGATCGAGCGGAAGATAGGCGCCGCCGGTTTTGAAGATAGCCAGCAGGGTTGCGACCATCTCCAGGCAGCGATCCATGCAGACGCCGACGATAGTACCCGGCTGAACCCCAAGATTCTGCAATTGCGTCGCGAGCTCATAAGTCGTGTTGCAGAGTGAACCATACGAGATACTTTTTTCCAGAAATGTGACCGCGATGTCATCCGGCCTTTTCTTAGCGGCCAACTCGAATAGTTCGTCCACACGGACTGGCGGATAGTACCCGCCGGTTGCATTGCAGGTGTCGAGAACGTTGATTTCAGTAGCGCTAAGTACTTGGCTCATAACTGTTTACACCTCTTCAAGGCGTAAGAGCGGCCTGCGCTGCATCACGCCTGGGAAAGAAAAGATTCGTTTTTGCCTACCGAGTCTTATCTGAGTAAGATTCCTCGGGTTTCCGCTCTCAAAGGCAGGCAGCCATCCTCGTGCAGCCATTACGAAAGCCACAAACCTTTGTCAAACCATGAACTGACTTTTCGGCGGGGTTGGAATACCCAGGGGGAAGGGGATCCGTTTAAAAACCACGCAGTCAAAACTTAAGATCCTGCTCTCAGCGCCTCTGGATGAGGCGTGATCAGCAGTAAATACTTGGCCGCTAATACCCTGTAGATACAGCGCCAATCCTTGTTTACGGTGTCTAAACGCACCGTCTTTGGAAAACTACGTCAAATCGCCGAGGCGTCACACGTTACTGCCCGTCCGCGGCAAGCTTTCCGGTCACTCGAAATCTAATCCCACCATGCATCGATGTCAATGGATTGTGAAGGCCCTGAGAACCGAAGAATTACGATCCAGGTTACTAACGATGTAAGCACGCCTGGTGATCAACTCACCGCGGTTCCAGTTCTATAAACTCCTCGGTATTTCACCGCGTAAATCGGGTGCCGGCCCTTGACGTAATAAGCTTCAGCCACCCGGAACGCCCGGTTCCTGGCGAATCCACTACCGCGACGGATTTAAGCCGAGGTAACATACAATGAATCTTGCACTCTGCGTCGAGAAGATCGTTGAGATGTTTTTCTCCTTGATCCTGGACACGTAGAGGGCCCGGCAAGATGATTGTTATCGAAGCTGCCCCAGCGAAGACCTTACCGGCCGCCTCTGTTCTCGGTAAGCGTGACCTGAACCGGTTTCTCGCCTGCGCTATCAAAGCGCTCGGTTTGACCGGCGAATTCTCCGTCCTTCTGACGGGAGATGAGCGACTACGCGCATTGAATCTTCAATTTCGAGGCAAGGACAAGGCCACCGATGTACTCTCGTTTCCGGCTTTGCCGCAGGCCGCGAACGGCGGTCGGGGCGGCGATCTCGCCATTTCTCTGGAGACCGCTACGGTCCAGGCAGCAGCCTTCGGTCATACCCTCCAGATGGAAGTTAAGATATTGATCCTGCACGGCCTGCTGCACTTGGCCGGCTACGATCACGAGCGCGATCAAGGGCAAATGCGGCGGCGCGAAAACCGCCTGCGTAAGCAGTTCGCATTGCCTGCCGGCCTCGTGGAACGGAGTAAAGCCGAGCGCAGCAAGACCGCAAATCCTGAGCGACCGCGGCTCCGAGCACAGCGGGCCGGCAAGCCATGAGCCTCGTCTCCGCTATCGTCATCGCCCTGCTGCTCGCCGTCCTGACCTTGTCTTCCTACGTCGCCAGGCTATACGCGGAGATGGGCAAATTTCTCTCCGGCGAATTCCAGGAAAACATCGACGTCTGGGAGCTGAAGGTAGAGCCGCGGCTGGGGCTCAGCCGGGAGCGAATTGCGCTTTCGGCCGCGGTCTTAACCCAAATCTCTCTGGCCTCGCTCGCCCTCTACTTCGGCGTGCTGCTGTTTGCGGGCAACGGAGGGGCCCCGCCGAGTGTGGCAGAGGTGGCTCAGGCGGTGCTCGGCGCCGTGCTGGTCATCGTTCTCTTCAACCAGTTCCTGCCCTTCGTCTTTTTCACTCGCACGGCCGGCGTGTGGGTTGTGCGCTTGACGATGGTCATCCGGGTTCTCTTCTACCTCGTCCTGCCGGTCACGATATTGCTGGCCTTCCTGCTTTCCATCGCAGCCCTGGCCGAACCGCGTCCCGGCGACCTCGAAGAGGATCCCAGCGAGGCGGCGGTCGAGGCCCTCATCGAAGCAGGAGAGGAAGAGGGAATCATTGAGGAGAGCGATCGCGATCTGGTCCGCTCCGCGGTTGAGTTCGGCGACAAAGTCGTGCGTGACGTGATGACCCCGCGGCCGCATGTATTTGCGGTTCCGGCCGAGATGACCCTGGAAGATTTTATCTCCGGGCTAAAGAAGCATCCGTACTCCCGTGTGCCTGTGTTTCAAGGCTCGCTCGATCACGTTACCGGCATTGCCTTCGCCCACGACCTGCTGCACATAGCCGATGCTGCCGCCCGCACCCAGACAGTGGCCAGCATCCAGCGGCGCGCCGCACTGGTGCCGGAAACCAAGCGCGTCAACGAACTGCTGCGGGAGATGCAGCGGGAAAAACAGCACATGCGCATTGTGATCGACGAGTACGGTGGAGTGGCCGGCCTGGTGACCATCGAAGATCTGCTGGAGGAAATCGTCGGCCGCATCAGCGATGAGCACGAATATGACAGCGACCAGGACGCCCCGGTTCACGAGGCCGGCGGAACCTGGCTGGTTTCGGGAAATCTCGAAGTATCCCGCCTTGAAGACCTCTTGAGCGGCGCCTCCCAGGTAGCGCAGGAGTACCAGGCGGCCACCGTCGGTGGACTGGTCAGCGAGATCGCCGGACGCATCCCCTTGCCGGGAGAAGTGATCGTCGCCGACTCCTTGCGGTTTGAAGTGGTCGCGTCCACGGATCGCCGCATTGAACGCGTGCGTGTGTCAGCGATTGAGAGCCCCGACCGTTGAAACGGCTGCGCGGGACTACACTTGGGTGTGCGCTCCGGTTTCGTCTCCATCCTCGGCCGTCCTAATGCAGGCAAGTCAACGCTGTTGAATGCCCTTATCGGCGAAAAGATCGCCATCGTCAGCAACAAGCCGCAGACCACGCGCAACCGAATTCAGGGAATCGTGGAGGTGCCGGCACGCAAGGGCCGCCACGCCGCTCAAATCGTTTTCGTGGATACCCCCGGCGTCCACCGGCCTGGCTCTCAGCTCGACCGGCGCATGATGCAGGAGGTCTATGAAGCCCTGGAAAGCCGCGACATCGTCGTCCTCATGGTCGATGCCGCCCGCTACAGCGAACCTCTGCCTCCGGGGAAAAAGCCATCGGCCCGGGCGGAACGCGAAAGCAGTGAAGACGAATTTGTCCTGCAGCTGATCCAGAAGCTCGATTGTCCCGTATTTCTCGTAATCAACAAGATCGACCTTGTTCTCCGGTCGAAGCTCTTGCCGCTCATCGAACGATTCAGCGCCTTGTATCCCTTTGCCGAAGTGATTCCCATCTCTGCCGCCAAGCAGGGATGGTTTGGACACCTTGTTGGCGAAGTTGGTCGAGTATCTGCCCGAAGGACAGCGATATTTTCCCAAGGAGCAGTTCACCGATCAGCCAGAGCGCTTCCTGGTCGCGGAACTCATCCGTGAGCGGATTCTCCTCGAGACGGGGGAAGAAGTTCCCTATGCCTCCGCAGTAGTGGTCGAGCGCTTCGAGGAGCCGGAACCAGTTGCGGCCAAGTCCTCGAAGCTCCCCCTGACGCGGATTTCGGCGGTGATTTACTGCGAGCGCTCGGGGCAAAAGGCAATCTTAATCGGCAAAGGCGGGAGCAAACTCAAGAGCATCGGCGCCGCAGCCCGCAAGGAGATAGAGTCTCTCCTCGGCACCAGGGTCTATCTTGAACTCCATGTGATCGTCGAAGAGAACTGGCGTGAATCCAGATACTTTGTCGACTCCCTGGACTGGCGCAAGCAACTGGAAGACCTGGCGCAAGCCGAGTCCAATTTAGAAGAAACGACGACCACGAACTCCGCCGGAACACCCGAACGCAAAGCCAAACGCACGACTGGGACGAAAAAGAAGGGCTGAGCCCCACCGCTGCTTTAGGCGTGATCTGTAAGGGCAATCCACTTTTGCCCGGTTCTACTCCCGCACGCTAATCCCCAGGCTCTTCATCTTGCGGTACAGATGACTGCGTTCCAATCCAAGCGCTTCCGCAGCACGGCTTACATTCCCATGGCACTCATCAATTTTCTTCAGGATGTAATCCCGCTCGTAAGCCTCCCGCGCCTGGTGCAGGGTGCTGAATTCTTCTCCCTTGCGCCCGCTCCCGCGGAAGACCAGCATCGGCAAGTGCTTGCGTTCGATGCGGATCGTCTGTGGGTTCAGGATCATCACCCGCTCGATCACGTTCCTCAGCTCGCGCACATTTCCTGGCCAATGGTACTGCTTGAGCACTGCGATCGCCTCGTCACTCATCTCGATACGAGGACGCCCGTACTGGCGCCCAAACTCCTGCAGAAATTCGGGCACCAGCAGCGGAATATCTTCCTTCCTGTCTCGTAGAGGCGGCACGTAGAAAGGAATGACATTCAAGCGATAGAAAAAATCCTCGCGGAAGTTGCCTTTGGCAATTTCCTCTTCCAGGTCTTTGTTGGTGGCGGCAATGACGCGGACATCGACCTGGATGGTCTGCGTACCCCCCACCGGCGTGAACCGCTGTTCATCCAGCGCACGCAGAACCTTGGCCTGCATTTTCAGGCTCATGTCCCCCACTTCATCCAGAAACAGGGTGCCCTCGTCGGCCCGTTCAAACGTCCCCAGCTTTTCGACTGGACCGTTCGGAACCGCTCCATGGCGATAGCCGAAAATCTCGCTTTCTATGTAATCCTCAGGAATTGCCGCACAGTTCAACTCCACAAACACCCGGTCGCTTCGCAAACTCTCGCTATGGATAGCGCGCGCGATCAACTCTTTCCCGGAACCCGATTCACCATAGATGAGCACTCGTCCATTCGTAGGCGCCATCAGTTTGATCTGTTGCCGCAACGCCTTGATGGAAACGCTCTCCCCGGTGATGGGCACATGCATCAGCAGCTGGCGCTTGAACTCCTGGTTCTCGCTGCGTAACCGCCGCGCTTCCACGGCATTTTTAAGCAGGATCAGCGTGCGATCGATGGAGAGCGGCTTCTCCAGAAAATCAAACGCACCGAGCTTGGTGGCGCGCACCGCCGTTTCGATCGTGCCGTGACCGGAAATAATGATCACCTCCGGCGTGCTCTCGACGGCCAGCGAACGGACCTCCGTCAGCACATCCAGGCCATCCCGGTCCGGCAGCCAGATGTCTAGCAGCATCACGTCATAGGAAGCATCGCGCAGCAAAACCAGCGCCTCAGAGGCGGTAGCTGTGCTGGTCACGGCATACCCGTCTTCCTTAAGGATTTCGCCCAGGGACTCGCGGATCTCCGCCTCGTCGTCGACGATGAGAATGTGGTTCATGACGACAGCCTGCCGTTAGCGCCAGCCAGAGCTGCTTCATGGGTGCTCTTGGCGTCGGCCAGCGGCAGTTCGATGATGAATCGCGCTCCCGTGGGGGTATTTTGCTCCGCACGAATGGCCCCGCTGTGTTCCTGGATAATTTTCGAGGCAATGGCCAAGCCCAGGCCGGTTCCACGCTGTTTGGTCGAGAAGTAAGGCAGGAAAAGCCGCTCCCGCATCTCATCATTCAAGCCGTGACCCGTGTCGGCCACCACTATTTCCGCCGTCGTGTGGCCCTCGATCAGCCCGCTTTCAATCGTCAGTTCCCGCAGCAGGCTGCTCTGCATAGCTTCGGCCGCATTGTCGATGAGGTTGGCGAGCGCACGCTTCAATGCCTCCGGATCGGCTAAGACTGGGGGTATACCGCTCCCTAGTCGCTTCACCACCCGGATATGCTGGATTCTCCCTGCGAACAGGGCAAGTGCGCTCTCCACAATGGAGTTGAGATCGCAAACCTTCGGCCGCGAAGTGGGGAACTGGGCCAGCGAAGCAAACTGGTCCACCAGTCTGCGCATGGTTTGCACGGAACCCAGGATAACCTCACTGCATTTCCGTATGACAGAGTCGGAGTCGAGGGTAGGCCGGTCCACGTGCTTGCGAATTCGCTCCGCGGAAAGCGCGATCGGCGTCAGTGGGTTTTTGATCTCATGGGCCACCCGCTGCGCGACTTCCTTCCAGGCCATCTGTCTCTGGGCATGAAGAAAGTCGGTGACGTCTTCCAACACCAGAATGCATCCCTCGCGATCCTTGCCCAGTTCCAATCGGGCGATGGTCGCGGTTACGTTGAGGGGTCCGCGGAGTCCGGGTAACTCGATTTCTGTGGCCGCCTGGCCCATGCGCTTGCTGCGCCGCAGAAGCACGATCAACTCATCCGCGATTTCCCGCGGCAAAATTGATTCCAGTGGCATGCCGGAGAGGTCGTGATGGTCCCGAGGGCTAAGCAGGTTTCGAGAGGCGCGATTCGCCTGCAAAACGCACATCTGCGGGTCGAGCGTCACCACCCCGCTCGGGATCGTCTCCAATACTGTTTCCAGTTCGCTGCGCCGTTCTTCCAGTGCCCGATTCGCCGCTGACAGCTGGGTGGTAGAGGTCTCGGCGAGTGCGCGGCTTCCTTCCAGGTCCTCTGCCATGCGATTGAACGATCGCACCAGCTCCCCCAGTTCCTCCGACGCCTCCACCCTGACCCGATGTGAGTAGTGGCCGGCAGCCACGGCATCCATGGCGTCCGCCAATGCCTCCACCGGCCTGGTCACCTGTTTGGAGAGGAACAGCGCCAGCCAACTGCTCGCGAAGAAAACCAGCGTAGTCATCAGAAACAGCAGCAGCAGGTAGGTGCTGCGGATGCGGTTGCGCGCGCGGTACAGCGTCTGGTAGTCGCGAGTGCCGGAGCGAATGTCCTGAACCGTAGCACTGAGCCCCACCGGGAGGGGCAGACCCGCGATCACGATTCCCCCGTCTCCAGTACTGGCCTCTCCCAGCACATATTCGTCTTTCCCCGTCACCAGCATGGGCACATCGCTGCGCTGAGCGGCCCGCAAAATGGTGGCGGTTAACGTGTTCTTACCCTGGGCGACATCGCTTTCCGTTTCATCCATCCAGGAGCGAATGATCGCCTTGCCATCATCCTGGGGCAGCTGATATTGTCCGACTGCCACGCCGTTCCGGAAGACCAACGCGAAACCGCCCTCGAGCGTAATGCGGTGCGACCCAATTTCCCGCTGCAGGGCCTCGGAATCTCCCGTTTGCACGGCATGAAGCATCCTCGGGGAACTGGCCAGTGATTGCGCCTCGGCCCGAGCGTTAGCCGCTGCATATTCCGAAAGTTCCAGCGACACCCGCGTCGAATCCTGCCGCAATTGGGAGGCCGGCTGCGAGAACCAGCGCTCGATGGAGCGATTCAGCAGTCCGAAGCTGAACAGGAACATGAACACGGCGGGCGCGAAGGAAAGCAGAAGTGCTCCAACCAGCATCCGGCTGCGAATCCTTGAGCCGAGTACCCGGCTGCGCTGGTCGGCCAGCAACTTGACGATGTTGCGAAACAGCAGGACCAACAGCGTCAGCAGAAGCAGAAACGCCAGTACCGAAAGCGCGGTAAACAGGAAGATCTGGCCCGAGCCGAGAGGCCGTAGAAACGGCGGCAGGGGATTGAACGCATTCAGGGACGCCAGCACCAGGAGGAGCAGAAACATAGCCCCGCCGAGCGCTACGACCGCACTCCTGCGGTGCTGGGATTCCGTTCCCATGCATGTCCCCCTGTGTGTCTAACAGATTACAGGAATGGTGCAACCCTAAGCAGAAAACCGCAAGTCTTCGAACTGGGTCGAATCTGCGGAACGCGCGGATCTCTCCGAGTCACGGCTCTGATGTTTTGTACCAGGGCACGACTTCAGTCGTGCCGTACCGGTGCAGCCAATGAGGGGTTCAGCCCCTGAGGTGCGCTTTTTCCTGGCGCTCAGTGGTCTGAAAGCAGCAGAAGCCGAATCTTACGCCGAGAATTCTGGAGGGACTGCGTATCTATCTTTGCGAACCGATTCCACGCCTCACTACAACGAATTCATCTTGAGCAGGAACTCCGCATTGTTGCGCGTCTTGCCCAGACGGTCCACCAGCAACTCCATGGCTTCTACCGGGGAAAGCGGGTTGAGCACCTTACGCAACACCCAAATCCGCTGCAAATCTTCCTTGGGGATAAGCAACTCTTCCTTACGCGTCCCGGAACGCTGGATATCGATGGCCGGAAATACGCGCTTATCGACCAGCTTTCGGTCGAGAATCACTTCCATGTTGCCCGTACCCTTGAACTCTTCAAAGATGACTTCATCCATGCGCGAGCCGGTATCGACCAGGGCCGTGGCAATGATCGTGAGGGAACCGCCTTCTTCGATATTGCGCGCAGCGCCGAAGAAGCGTTTTGGCCGCTGCAGGGCGTTGGAATCGACACCGCCCGAGAGTACCTTGCCCGACGGCGGAACAATCGTGTTGTAAGCACGCGCCAGGCGCGTAATGGAGTCCAAAAGGATGACCACGTCGCGTTTGTGTTCAACCAGACGCTTGGCCTTTTCGATCACCATCTCCGCCACCTGCACGTGTCGCGCAGCCGGCTCGTCAAACGTGGAACTGATGACTTCACCCTTTACCGATCGCTGCATATCCGTCACTTCTTCCGGGCGCTCGTCGATCAGCAGAACAATCAGTGCGACCTCGGGGTGATTGGTGGTAACG
Organism: uncultured Acidobacteriaceae bacterium; assembly: GCA_963850235.1. GTDB lineage: Bacteria > Acidobacteriota > Terriglobia > Terriglobales > Acidobacteriaceae > PALSA-350. The sequence continues at coordinate 243,053 of CAWKKM010000008.1, forward strand.
GAATTAGCGATGGATTGCAGCAGCATCGTCTTGCCGGTGCGCGGAGGAGCGACGATCAGCCCGCGCTGCCCTTTGCCCACCGGAGTCAGCAGATCCATGACCCGTCCACTGGTGTTCTCGTGAACCGTCTCCATCTTTACTCGTTCCTGAGGGTAGAGAGGGGTGAGGTTATCAAAGAGAATCTTGTTGCGAGTCTCCTCAGGAGACTCAAAATTGATGGCCTCGATCTTCACCAGGGCAAAATATTTTTCCCCTTCATGGGGAGGCCGCACATTGCCACTGATGGTGTCGCCGGTCTTCAGGTCGAATTTACGGATTTGCGAGGGCGAAACGTAAATATCGTCTGGGCCTGGGAGGTAGTTGTAATCAGGGGAACGTAGAAAGCCGTATCCGTCGGGAAGGATTTCGAGCACCCCTTCGGCAAAAATATGGCCTTCTTTTTCACTCTGGGCCTGAAGAATCTTGAAGATAAGATCCTGTTTGCGGAGGCCGCTGGCGCCCGGGATTTCAAGCGTGCGGGCAATGCGGCTGAGCTCCGTTATGTTCTTTTCTTTTAACTCGGAAATAGTCATTTTCACCTACGGGAGGAAGTTATTGGAGGGGTTTATCGGGCAGGAATCTAGCTGGTTTGAGCAGGTTCGAGTTTGTCTGAGGAAGGGGTCGAAAAGGCCCAGAACAGGGCCGCGCTTTAAGCTGCGCGGCGCTGCTGGATCTGAGATGCTTCCGGAGTGGCGACGGCTGCTGCCGCCGGGCTTTCGTGGTGGAACCGGACTAGAACCTCGTTGGTAGTGTCCTGTATACGAGTAGTGGGCTTGTGCAGCTTGCGCGTTGCCTTGGAAGCCAGCTGGCACAGTGTATAGCGATTCGTGACGTGGGCAAGTGCCCCAAAGATAAGATCAGAGCGCATCTTTATTCTCCTTCATCCTTTGACCGTCCATATGCGCATTTGTCGGCGGCAAAGGGTCTGCCTGCGCGGCGTCGGTCGATTTTCTAACTGTTAGACGCGTATGCTCTCTTGCGGGAACAATTTTTTCGTCTGGGTTCTTGTTGTCCGACCGGTTACTGGAAAGATTCCCTGCGTCGTGTGTGAAACGGCGCTTCCGGCGGAATTCCCTCGCGCGGAACCCGTATGCAAAGGCGCTTGTAGAAGCCTTGGCCTCTGTTTACAGGTTGCGCATGCCGTCTAAATGACCTGCATGTCGCGCTGCTGTGACCTCTTGTGGTTATGAGAGTTCCGTCTTCCGGATCCCCGATACCCTTGCTGAACATAGACGATCAGCGAAAAGGCGGTCGGTAAGTCAATGCCCAAAAGGCGCGCTCTCTAAGCCAAATAGAACTTATCGCGATCGAAACTGAGGGTCAACACTTTTTTTCATATAAATTACTCGAATGGTTCCCAAAAATGGAATATCCGAGAAAGCTCTGACGCAACCCTCTATTGTCGCCGCAAACACCTCCCTAGGCAAGTTTTGAGCCACTGCGTACCATGAGCGCAGGCGGGATCCGGCCCTGCCACCCATTGCATGACCAAAAAACCGAATCCTGCCTCCGAAGCTACCCTGCCCCCACTTTCCCTGGAAAAAGCCGAGAAAGGCTCGCATCGCTCTATGTGGGAACTTCTGCTGCAGTTGCGCGTCGTGTTGCCCTATCTGGCCCGCCTGGTGCCGTTGCTTGACCGGGGTATCCTCAAGGCCGGTCCAGACCTTACCGAGCTCAACAAGGGCTTCGCTACCATGCAGACCAGCAGCCGTGATCTGGAAGTGCAAGCCAGAAACCAGGCTCTCCAACTGGAACGCATTGAAGAACAGATGGGGCGCTTGCGAGTGGTTCAAGAAAACAGCATCGAAGAAAGCCGCAAGCTCGTGGCCGAGATTAGCGCACTCCGCCGGGTGTTTCTCACCATGTCCATCGTGATGGCTGTGCTCTTGGGCGCTACGGTCGGGATGGTGGCGTACCTCATAGTCCGCTCCTAAAGTCAGCCTGGCAGGCAGGGGTAGGTGCCGGCTGGTAGGTACCGGCTTCAGCCGGTACACAAACCATCAGACTCATCTGGCCTTTAGGCCCTGAGGCAGGCTCTCCAAACCGTATCTACCGAAACCATCCTTTTTCGTGGACTTCAGGCTAGTCTCGTCTTCGATTGTTGATGTAGCTAAATCTTAATTCCACAATATAAATGTGATTTATCCAAGACGCCATTTTGTGCCGTTTCGCTGCAGGCTTTCTGTTGCCAGTCGTACAAATCCGGGACTAGGATACGCGATAGTTCGGTGCAGTCCTCTTCCTTGGACGTGCCAGATCTCCCCTACGAAGTCGTTCCAGGCCTCACGATCGCAAAGAAAAGCTGGCGACTTCCTTCGTCAGCATGTGTGGAGTGACTCTCTATGGCATGGTATGCCTATTGTATTAGTGAAAAGCAGGCGTTTCCTGAACTCAGCCGCCACCGAAAACCCGTACCAATGGAATCGGTGATGGGAATCTCAGGAAATCAGATTTTCCTCTATCCAGCCAGTGATCTCGCAGTGATCGTCAGCGAACATCATCCCTCAGAAAACCTAGACCAGAAAGCAGCCGTCGAGCACGCACGTGTGATCAGCGACTGTTTCAAACTCTCCACTGTGCTCCCTTTCCGCTTTGGTACTGTCTTTGCGGACGATGAAGCCTTGAGAAAATCCATTCGCTCTAACCAACGGCAGTTTCTTGCCAACGTTGAGCGTTTACGCGGAAAAGCAGAGATGCACCTCAAGGTGCTTCTGGACGACTGCTGCCGCGAACAAGGCGCTCCGGTTCCCCTGGATCGGGTGGGCAAGGAATACCTGTCCAGCTTGCGGGAAAGTGCTACCCGGCAGCGCGAACGGCAAACCAAGGCACGGGCTGTTTCGGTGCAAATGCATCGCATGTTCAGCCCACTCGATGAAGAGATCAGTTGCCGCAGAATGGATTCCGGCAAGATGTTACTCGACATCGCTCACTTGATTGATCACAAGGGTATTGAGCGCTACCAGAACAAGTACTCAAGCGCCAGCCAGCAGCTGAAGGATTGCCACATGCAACTCTCCGGACCCTGGCCGCCTTATCACTTCGTGCAGCGGTTGACTCGTCCGGTGCATGTACATGCGGTACCTGCATAGACGATTGCAATCATGAATCCAGACAAAAGCCCCGGCCCGCCGCCGGGGCTTTTGTTTTCGCGAAGGCTCCTCGGGCTCCTCGCCACCCACCTCCCCTTTGTTATCGCGACCGGAGCGAAGCGGAGGGATCTGCGGTTCCGCGGACCATTCACGGAAATGTTTTGCGACTGAGAGTCTGTGACTGGTTTCGATCCTTAGCTGACTTTGTTGGCGGCCGGCATCTCTTTCCTGCGGCTCAGCACAAAGCTGGCATGCGAACGCCGATCAGCGGAAGCGTGGTCAATCTTGCGCCAAAACGCCACAAAATAATCCACCGCAGAAATAATCGACACCAGCACCATGAAATAAATAGCACCGATCGCGATCCACTCGACCGGCAGGATAAACCAGCCAAAATGCCATTCATACCAGGCATGGGCCAGAATAACCGCCACCACTGAAACAATCTGAAGCACCGTCTTGAGCTTGGCCAGGTCGCTGGCCTCGATGGTGAAACCTTCTGAACTGGCGATCGATCGCAGCCCACTGACCAGAAATTCACGGCCAATCACCAGCACCACCACCCACGCCTTCATTAGGTGAGGATTGAACTGCACCAGGCAAACGTAGGCCGCCGTGATCATCAGCTTGTCGGCCAATGGGTCGAGCAGCATGCCCATGGTCGTGATTTGGCCACGCTTCCGCGCCAGGTAACCGTCTACGCCATCGGTGATCGAGGCCAGGATAAACACCAGCGACGCGGCAATTTCCTGTTCCCCATGAATGCTATGAAAGGGAAAGAAACCCGAGAGCAGCCAGATGAGCAGGGGAATGCAACAGATGCGGCTCATCGTGATGGAGTTTGGCAGGTTCACGATCCACTCGGCTGTTGAGGGACACGCGTGCTCCCCTCTTCAATTATGCACCAGGCGCCGGCCGGCAGACGGGCGCCCGGTGGATCCTGCGCCGGCAAGCGTTACTTAAGTCCCTGCTCCCGCGCGCTTGTCACGACAACGTGGCATCAACCCGGCTCAGGCGTAAATGCCGCGCTGCTTGATGGTGAACGCAACCCGGTCAATGGCCAGCATGTAAGCCGCAATGCGATTGTTGACCGCGTGTGCTTCCGCGTAGCGGACTACATCCCCGAAACTTTCCGCCAGGATGCTCTCCAACTGCTCGTTCACCACCGCTTCCTTCCAGAAATAGCCTTGACGATCCTGCACCCACTCGAAGTAAGACGCCGTGACGCCACCCGCATTGGCCAGAATGTCCGGAACGATGAAAACCTTCTTATCGGCCAGGATCTCGTCGGCAACAGCGGTGGTAGGCCCGTTGGCGCCTTCGCAGACAATGCGCGCCTTGATGCGGTCAGCATTGCGGCTGGTAATCACATTCTCCGTGGCTGCGGGGATGAGAATCTCGCAATCGGTCACCAGCAGGTCCGAGGAATTCACCGCTTCCGCGCCCTTGAACCCCATCACCGTGCCGTTCCGCTGCCGGTATTCGAGCAACAGGTGGATATCGATCCCGTTGCTGTTGTAGAGGCCGCCGTCGTATTCGGCGATACCGATGATTTTGTAGCCTCTTTCCATCATTAGCTTGGCCGCGTTTGACCCCACATTGCCAAAGCCCTGGATGATCACCCGGCATCCTTCGCGTTGCATGTTCAGGTAACGCAGCGCCTCGTCACAGACCACGGCAATGCCGCGGCCGGTCGCCTCCCGCCGCCCCCGGGAGCCACCGATATTGAGTGGCTTTCCTGTAACCACTGCAGTCACCGTCTGCCGCATGTGCATGGAATAGGTGTCCATAATCCACGCCATGGTTTGTTCATTGGTATTGATGTCCGGGGCCGGGACGTCCTTTTCTGGCCCAATGAATTCAATCAATTCCGAGGTGTAGCGACGGGTCATGCGCTCAAGCTCACCGATGGACATCTTCTTCGGGTCGCAGATCACCCCGCCTTTGGCCCCGCCAAACGGGATATTCACGACAGCGCACTTCCAGGTCATCCAGCTGGCCAGCGCCCGAACCTCATCGAGGGTTACATCGGGGGAATAGCGGATGCCGCCTTTACCCGGGCCGCGGGCAATCGAATGCTGGACTCGGAATCCGGTAAAAACCTCAATGCTTCCGTTGTCCATCATCACCGGGATGTGCACGATCACTTCGCGTGCGGGGTAGCGCAACACCTTCCACAGCCCTTGATCCAGGTTCAGTTTTTGTGCAGCAAAATCAAAGCGAGCAGCCTGAGCTTCCCAGGGATTAATCTCCTGCTCGAGCGATACGGTTTGCATAACCAATTCTCCACGTTCGGACTGCGGCAGCAATCCACTTGCGTCCCGCTGCGGTTGAGCCGTTCGCGCCCGGGCGGGACGGCGCAGGCACTTCGACGGGGCGAAACCAAGCTGAAAATCCAAGCTTGCTTTCCGCTCCCGGCGAGCCCTACGCGCGCTTGCGCCCACTTGGCCGGGACCTGTTAATCGTACTAACCCCAAACCTACCGAGTATATGCGCCGCCAGAAACCCGGGCAAGCGCCTCCGATCCCTTAGATGCTTCACCCGGACGAATCCTCTCCTGTTTACCCGCCAGCCGCTATGGCCATTTAGTATGAGCAGGATGCCGGTCGACACTGCTATTGCCCCCGCGCGCGACGAATTCCTCCAACTGGCGGCCAAGCACACCCTGGTTCCGGTGTACCGCACGCTGACTGCCGACCTGGAAACGCCCGTATCCGCCTTTTTGCGCCTTGCCCAGAACGAACCACAGTCATTTCTGCTGGAATCAGTAGAAGGCGGCGAGAAAGTAGGCCGCTATACCTTTATCGGCATCCGGCCTTATCGCACCATCCTGTCCCGCGGCAGCTCAATCACCATCCACGAGCGAGGAAAAACCCGATCCCTGCAGGGCGACGTGTTTGCGCTCTTAAAGGAGCTATTAGCCGGGCAAACGCCGGCCCGTATCGCGGGCCTGCCGCCCTTTACCAGTGGTGCAGTTGGCTTTTTTGCCTACGACGTAGTGCGGCAACTGGAACGGTTGCCCGAATTCGCGGAGGACGACTTGGGCATCCCGGACGCCTGCCTCATGTTCTACGACGAGGTGCTGGCCTTCGACCATGTGCGTAAGCAGATCCAGCTTATGGTGACGGCCGATTTGGGACGCCTGAAACCAGCCGCCGCCTACGCCGATGCGAAGAAGCGATTGGGTCAGCTGGAGAAGCGCCTGGCCAGGCCGATTCCTAAACCCAAGCGCGCGCGGCCGCGGGGAAAACTTTCGGTAACCAGCCACACCCGGAAGGAAGACTTCCTCGCCTCCGTCGCCAAAATCAAGGAGTACATTGCCGCCGGCGACATCTTCCAGGCCGTGCTTTCCCAGCGCTTTGAGGTCAAACCTGGGGTCGACCCTTTCTCCGTCTACCGCGCTCTGCGCATCGTCAATCCGTCACCGTATTTGTATTTCCTGCGCTTCGATCTGGACAAGGCGTCCACTTGCCTGGTGGGCTCATCTCCCGAACTGCTGGTGCGGGTGCAACAGCGCCATGTGGAGTACCGGCCCATCGCAGGAACCCGTCCGCGTGCTGCCGACGAGCGAGAAGATCTCCGCATTGAGCAGGAGTTGCTAAGCAACGAGAAGGAGCGGGCCGAGCACGTGATGCTGGTAGACCTGGGGCGCAACGACATCGGCAGAGTCTGCGAGTTCGGGACCGTGAAGGTAAAGAGTCTGATGCACGTGGAACGCTACTCCCACGTGATGCACTTGGTCAGCTCCCTGGAGGGTCAACTCAAGGAAGGACTCTCGGCGGTGGATGCCTTCTGCTCCTGTTTCCCGGCCGGCACCCTGAGCGGAGCCCCTAAAATACGCGCCATGGAAATCATCGAGGAGCTGGAGCCGACTCGCCGCGGCATATACGGCGGCAGCGTGTTCTACGCCGACTTCTCCGGCAACTTCGACTCCTGCATAGCCATCCGCAGCATGCTCCTCAAAGGTGAGCAAGGCTACATCCAGGCAGGAGGTGGCATCGTAGCCGATTCAGTACCCGAGGAAGAGTACGAAGAATCGGTAAACAAGGCCAAAGCAGTAGTCCGAGCTGTCGAAAGGGCCAGGACTGTAGCACAGGGCAAGTGAGGTCTACTTAATCCCAATCAAAGTCAAAGGGATGGATCGCTTTTGCGGCTCACCTGCAAGCCATCAAAAATCCAACGAAGAGGACTAGCGCTACACTAAAACAGTGGCGCCCATGGTCTTCGTCCTCGACAACTACGATTCCTTCACCTACAACCTGGTGCAATACATGGGAGAGCTAGGCGCCGAGATGACCATCGCTCGCAACGACCAGCTCACAGTCGAGCAAATCGAAGACCTGAAACCCGACCGCATCGTCCTCTCCCCTGGACCCTGCACTCCTCAGGAAGCCGGCGTAAGCATTCCCCTCATCCGTCATTTCGCCGGCAAAGTGCCCATCCTGGGTGTTTGCCTCGGTCACCAGGCGATCGGAGCCGCCTTCGGAGGCAATGTCGTCCGAGCACCAAAATTAATGCACGGCAAAACCAGCCCAGTCGAGCACGATGGACGCAACCTGTTTGCCGGCCTGCCCAGCCCCATGACCTGCACCCGCTACCACTCGCTCATCGTTGCCGAAGAGGGTTTGCCCGAGGAACTCGAAATCACCGCCCGGGTACAAAGCAGCCAAGGCGACGGGACCATCATGGGCTTGCGCCATCGCCGCTTTCCCATTGAAGGGGTCCAGTTTCATCCCGAGAGCGTGCTGACTGTCGACGGCAAGAACCTGATCCGGAATTTCCTCTCTCTTTGAGAACAGCTGTGACCATGCGATTTTTCCTGGCCGGAGCGGTTATCTTCTTCGCTCCGCTGCTGCATGCCCAGCAACCGATCGGGCGAACCTCCGCCACCGAGGTACAAGTTTCAGGCGCGGTCGACATTTCCCACGGGGAAACAATCCTGGGCAATGGCAGTCAGATTACCGCCGGAGAACAAGCCGTCAAGATCGCTTTGCAAAGGGGTGGCTCACTCCGCCTGTGCTCCACCAGCAGCGTTCACCTGGCGAAGGACCGCTCCATCGACGACCCCGCCAGCAGCGCGCTCATGATGGCGCTTGATCGCGGCGCCATCGAAGCCAATTACGTCGTCGGCAAATACTCCGATGTCTTGCTTACCCCCGACCTGCGCATCCTCATCTCCGGCCCTGGACAAGCCGACCTCAGCATCCGGGTAAATCCCAGGGGAGATACCTGTATCGACAATCACGGCGCAGAGGCGCCCTACGTCACCGTGACCAGCCAGCTGGAAGGCGGAGCCTATCGGGTGATGCCCGATCAGCGCGTCAATTTCCAGCATGGCAGCCTCAACGAGGTGGTGGATCATGAACCGGAGCCGTGTGGTTGCCCCACGATGCCGGTCACTTCCGTGGCCAGTACCGGGACCACGGGAGGGAATCCTGCGCCCCCAGGAAAGCCGGTGGGCGGGCCTTCCTCAACTCCGGCAGATACGGCCTTTCCCCTCGCGCAGAGTGAAGGCCTGGCGCCAACTCCAACTCCCGCCACGCCTGTGGTTCCAGCAGGGCAGACGCACGCCCAGGTCACCGTTCCTCTCACCTACAACGGAGAGAATCCCGCCGGGGCCCCGGCCGCGCCTCCAGCAGGTGCGACACCGTCCGCGGCTCCCGCACCTGCTTCTCCGTCAACCGCTCAACCGCAGGTCGCATCATCGCCCACACCTGCGCCCACACCTGCGCCCGCACCTGAGTCAACACCTCAACCGGAGGTCGCCTCCGCGCCTCCTCCGCCCAACCAGTCATCGAACAACAACGGCGTCTTCCACCGCATCGGCCGCTTCTTCTCCAGAATCTTCGGCAAGTAGGGAAGGCGCTACAATCGACTGTTGAGAGTTCTGCATCAGCCAATCCAGTGAAAGATGAAGGAGTTTTTCTTTTATGGCGATTCCTGCCACACAGATGCGTCCGGGCATGATCATCAAGCACAATAATGAACTGCACACGGTTTTCAGCGTTGAGCATCGGACCCCTGGAAATTTGCGCGCGTTCATCCAGGCCAAGCTCCGCAACCTGCGCACCGGCGCCATGTTCGAGCACCGCTTTCGCTCCCCGGACCCCATCGAACGCGTCATCGTCGATGAAATTTCCATGGACTTTCTTTACGCCGACGGTGACGACTACTACTTCATGAACACCGAGAACTACGAGCAGACCCATCTGAAGGGCAGCACACTGGGCGATGCGATCGAGTACCTCACCCCTAATCTTCAGATCAAGGTTTCGTTCTTCGATGGCGTTGCAGTAGGCATCGAATTGCCGCAAACCGTGGAGATGACCGTCGTGGAAACCGAACCGGGCCTGAAGTCCGCCACTGCCTCTTCCGTCACCAAGCCCGCCAAAATGGAAACCGGCCTCGTGGTCCAGGTGCCGCCTTTCATCAATGAAGGGGAAAAGATTCGCGTCGATACAGCTGAAGGCGCATACCTGTCTCGAGCATAAGGGGAAGAACAATACACATGGTGCGCCACTACATCATCAAGGGTCGTGTGCAAGGCGTCGGCTTCCGTTGGTTTGTTCACCGCGAGGCAGGAGCTCGGGGGTTGAAGGGTTGGGTTCGCAACACCGACGATGGCGAAGTCGAAGTCATGGTCGCGGGTAGCGAGGAAAAGTTGGACGAACTTCGTGCCGAGCTCGAACGCGGCTCTCGCGGCAGCCGTGTCGACGCCGTGCACGAACGCGACCTGGATGAAGCCATGGCGCAAAACCTGGAATCATTCCAGATCGAAGGAGCCTGGTAGCCTCGAATGACTCACCCTCCTATTAATTGTGAGCCTCTGAAATCTCTTATCCGGACGATTCCGAATTTCCCCAAGCCGGGCATTCTCTTTTACGACATCACCACCCTGCTCAAGGACAAGAATGGGTACGCAACCCTGGTCGACGCCTTGGCCGCTCACTACATCGGCATGGAGAATGTGGATCTGGTGCTGGGCATCGAAGCCCGCGGCTTCATCTTCGGCCCCGCGTTAGCCTATCGCTTGAACGCCGGTTTCGTGCCTGTGCGCAAGCCGGACAAGCTGCCAGCTCCCACTGCGCGCGTAACCTACGATCTGGAATATGGAACCGATGCACTCGAAATCCACCTCGACGCCATCGAGCCGGGGCAAAATGTTCTTATCGTGGACGACCTGCTCGCCACAGGGGGAACGATGGAAGCCACGGTGAAACTGGTCCGTCAGTTCGGGGCCAGGATCGTTGGCCTCGCTTTCGCCATCGAACTCGATTTTCTCCATGGGCGGGACCGGTTCAAAGAGTACAACGTGTTCAGCCTGTTGCACTACAGCGAGTAGGGCTACATCGTCCTGCGGTTGCCGGCAAACAGGTGGATAATCAAGGCGATCGCCCCAACGATGAGCAGGACGTGCAGGGCAAATGCTGCGATGTGAAACAGCAAAAATCCGCCGACCCAGAGCAGAATAAGAATGATCGCAATCGCCAGCCACATGGCTCATGCACCTCGCGGAGAGTATCTCATTTCCCGCGGAGCCTATCTAATCTGAGGGGGGCTCAAACCATGCTTCTGCGCACCTCGCTAGCTATGTCGTTTGGGTGGGCGTCACTGTCGCTGGTTGCGGCCCATGCACAATCTGCGCAACCATCAGGCGTCACCGCTCTAACCCATGTGCGCGTGATTGATGGCACCGGGGGCGCTCCGCTCGAAGACGCGACCGTGCTGATCGAGGGCAATCACATCAAGGCTGTTCAGTCTGCGGCCGGCGCGATCCCTTCGCATGCACGGGTACTCGATTTGCATGGCGATACAGTCATGCCCGGGTTGATCAACGCGCATGGGCATTTGGCTCTGATTGCAGACGGCCAAAACTCGGCCACTGCTTACACTGCGGAGAACGTGCTCGCGGAACTGCGGCAGTACGAAAGCTACGGTGTCACCGCGATGTTATCCCTGGGCCTCAACCGTGACCTTCTGTACCCGATTCGCCAGCAGCAACATCAGGGCAAGCTCGATGGCGCAACCGTCCTGACCGCAGACCGCGGCATCGGTGTTCCGGACGCCGCACCACCCTTGCCGTCCCAGCCCGACCAACTGTACCGCCCCGCTACCCCGGCAGAAGCGCGCCTGGCGGTCGATGCTATGGCCAAACGGCACGCAGACATGGTCAAAATCTGGGTCGACAGTCTCGGCGGCACCAAGCCGGCCATGTCGCCAGAGGTCTACAAGGCGGTGATCGAAGAAGCGCACAAGCGTCATCTGCACGTGGCCGCGCACGTCTATTACCTGGCTGACGCCAAATCGCTGGTAGATGACGGAGTGGATGTACTGGCCCACAGCGTCCGCGACAAACCCGCCGACCAGGAGTTGATTTCTGCCATGAAGCGCCGCAAGGTCTCGTACATTCCCACCTTCACCGTGGACGAGTCCTTCTACATCTACGCTGAGAACCCTGGCTTCATGCAGATAAACTTCTTCAAAGAGGCCCTGCCGCCGGCCGTTCTGACCATGTTAACCAGCGAGGCCTATATCCAGAAGGTGAATCAGGACCCAAAGACCGCACAGCACAAAGCGGACTTTGCCATGGACCAGAAGAACCTGAAAATCCTCTACGACGCCGGTGTGCACGTGGGTTTTGGAACCGATTCAGGCGCTTTTTCGAGCCGCATTCCAGGCTTTTCAGAGCATCGCGAATTGGAAGACATGGTACAGGCAGGGCTCACGCCGATGCAGGCCATCGTATGTGCCACCAGGAACAACGCAGAACTGTTGGGGATCGAGGCCAAAAGGGGAACCCTGCGCCCGGGCAAGCGCGCCGACCTGATCGTGCTGGCCGCCAATCCTCTCGATGACATCACCAACACCCGCTCTATCGTGACCATCTTCCACGACGGGCGCACCGTCGCGCCGCGCGTTCCCGTAGTCATGGCGCGCTAAAGCCGACGTCAAAAGGTTAAAACGACGTGACCGTCTTCCACGACGGGCGCACCATCGCGCCGCGCGTTCCCGTAGTCATGCCGTGCTAAAGCGGCACAGGTTAAAAAGACGGGTGCCCCAGGTCTCGCGTTTGAGACCTGGGATCCTCCTGGCAGATGTCGATTTGAGTCCCATAATGTAACCGAAGGTTAGGAAAAACCTACCTGCGGCCCGGTCCGCAACCGACGGGCAACCCACAGTGCTGTCATTCAAAATCTCAACTACCTTTGAAACCAAAACTCCGAAACTCAGTTCTTAGCTTTTCCTGGCAACGGGACCAGCCTCACGCACCCCGGCAGGAGCATCGAACTTGGCAAAATTCTTCTCAAACTTTTCCGCCAGCGCCACCGCCTGCGCATCGTAAGCCCGAGGATCCTTCCACGCGTTGCGCGGATTCAGCAATTCCGCCGGCACATCCGGGCAACTCACCGGAATACTCAATCCAAACGCCGGCTCCGTCACAAACTCAACATTGCTCAGTCGCCCATCCAACGCCGCATTCACCATGGCCCGAGTGTGCTTAAGGCTCATTCGCTCACCGGTACCAAACGCCCCGCCAGTCCAGCCGGTATTTACCAGCCAGCACTCCGCGTTATGCTGCTCCAACCGAGCGCCCAGCATCTTCGCATACACAGCGGGAGCCAGGGGAATAAACGGCGACGCAAAACAGGTGGAGAACTCCGGCACCGGTTCACTGCCCAATCCCGCTTCTGTGCCCGCCAGCTTCGCCGTGTATCCGGAGAGAAAGTGGTACATGGCCTGGGCCGGACTCAACCTGGCAATGGGCGGCAACACCCCAAACGCATCGGCAGTGAGGAACAGCACATGGTTCGGATGCCCCCCAACCCCAGGGATCACCGCATTGGCGATGAACTCCACCGGATAGGCAGCCCGCGTATTTTCGGTGTAGCGGATGTCACTGTAATCCGGAGTCCCCGTCCTGCTGTCGATCACCACGTTTTCCAGCACCGCGCCGAAGCGGATGGCATGGTAGATCTGAGGTTCCTTCTCCGCGGACAGATCGACGCACTTGGCGTAGCAGCCACCCTCAATGTTGAAGATGCCATGTTCGCTCCAGCCATGCTCATCGTCTCCGATAAGCCGGCGCTGCGGATCGGCGGAAAGGGTGGTCTTGCCCGTTCCGGAAAGTCCGAAGAACAGAGCCGTGTCCCCGTCCTTTCCCAGGTTGGCGGAGCAGTGCATGGGAAACACATCGCGCCCAGGCAGTAGGAAGTTCATCACCCCAAAGATCGACTTCTTCATCTCGCCGGCATATTTCGTGCCGCCGATGAGAATGATGCGGCGGGTGAAGTCCGTGATGATGAAAGTGCTCGAGTGGGTGCCGTCGCGCTCCGGCACAGCCTCGAACTCGGGTGCGGCAATCACGGTAAATTCCGGTTTGTGCCCGGCCAGTTTCTCCCCGGGCACGCGCACAAACAATTGCTTCACGAAAAGGGCGTGCCAGGCATACTCCGCGATGATCTGCACCGGAAGCTGGTAGTGCTCGTCTGCGCCGGCATAGAGATCCAGGACGTAAAGGTCGCGCTCCCGCATATGGGTGACAACCCGTGCCAGGAGCGCTTCAAATTTCGCCGGGTCGAAGGGTTGGTTCACCTTGCCCCAGTCCACGGTGTCGCTGGTAATCGCGTCCCGCACCGTAAATTTATCCCGCGGGGAACGTCCTGTGCGCGCGCCGGTGAGAGCCACCAGGGCGCCGTTGTCCGCCAGGCTCGCTTCGCCCCGGGCAATGGCCGCTTCCACCAGTTGCGGAGTGGAGAGATTGCGGTGGACGTGGGCTCCTTCCACCAACTTTCCTGTCATCGTCGTTGCCTTGACTGAATCCACTCGGGGGCTCCTCCCTGGCTACCGCTCAGGTATGCAAGAGTTTACCCAACGCTCACCCGTCGGAGCAACGATTTTTGAGGTCAATGACCAATGCCTGTTGCGCCTTGCCCAACGGTAGCAATTTTGGGAGACGGGGCCCATGCCGGAACGGCTAGGAAACCCGCTACGACCCGGAGATCACGGGCAGTTCGGGGAGCAGAGAAGAGTGCCTGGCTTCCGCCATGACGGCGTCCACCTGTTCCAGAACCTCGGCCACACTCATGGTGTACATCTCCCGCCCGTTGTCATACCCGCTCTCCGCTGCCTGCTTCAGGTAGCGGCCTGCCACCTGGGCTGCCAGCCGGTCGGTAATGACGTGGCCGGAGCGCTCTTTCTGTTCCACCCAGGCAACGGCGGGCATGGCGATCCAGACCGGCCGGCCGTTGACTTCAAAGCGGATGTCGACCGCGTCCGCATGCCGGGTGGCAATGGCGACCACATTGGCCGTCCAGCGGCAATGCAGGTCCTCTTGGGTCCAGTGGTCAATGACGTGGAAGTCTTCGTACATAATTACCAGCCTAGAGTATTTTGTGCCCGGCGGGGTGTTCCTTCTTGGGCACTCGAAAAGAAATAGGAAAAAATTTAAAAAGAAAGATAATTTCACCGCCAATCTGCGTCCAATTAGGCGACACTAGAACGATATTTTTGAGGTGTCGAGGAGCAACGAAAAAAGTGGTGCATAATCCCGAAACAATCCAGATGTTCGAACAGGCCCTCCGTCGCCAGGAAAAGCAGTTGGAATACTCCATGATCTCGGCGGTGGAGCAAGGGCGTGAGGTTGCAGCAGACAGCGCGCTGGACGCTGCGGATCAGGCCGTGCAGTCTTACCAGAAGGAAATGCTGTTCAGCCAGGGTACCAGCGGCCATGAGCAACTTGCGCTGGTCCGTCTGGCCTTGAAACGGCTGGACGAGGGCACCTATGGGGAGTGCATGCATTGCGGCAAGACCATCGGTCTGAAGCGGCTGGAAGCCCTACCCTGGACCCCGTACTGTATCGACTGCCGCGAGAAGATCGAAAACGGCGAGATCGAAGATCCGGTCGTCGCCGCATAGGCCGGTCCGCCGCTTGCCAGGGGGGTGCAGATCCTCGCTCGTTTGACCCGCAAACTTCAGCGCTGCTAAACTTTAGAAGCTCACGCAGACAGCAAACGGTATAGCGGCTGGACTGCGACCCTCCCGCAAAGGCTTCTCAAGGAATTTAGTGGATACCCAGACACGTCACGCGCTCAAACAGGATCGTTTGATTGAAGCTACCAGGACCAGTGTTGACTGGTTCGCGGACCATCGATCGAAGGTGATTCAAGCCACGGTAGCCGCGGTCCTTTTGATCGCCGTGTTGGTAGCAGGGTTGGTCGTGTACAACAAACGCTCAGCCGCGGCCGACCTGGCTTTTGGTGAGGCGATGGACACTTACAACGCTCCCCTGGCACAACCGGGGCAGCCGGTCGCGCCCGGGGAAAGAAACTTTCCTACCGCCGCAGCGCGCGCCAAGTTAGCCAATCAACAGTTTGTGCAGCTCGCGGATCGATACGGTTTCTTTGAGGCGGGCAAGACGGCCGCGTACTTCGCTGGTCTTACCGCGATGGATATGGGCCAATCCGGGCAAGCTGAAACCTATCTGAAAAAGGTTTCGGATGGCCGCGATTCAGCCCTGGCGTCGCTTGCCAAACTGGCGCTGGCCAACCTCTATCAGCAGCTGAACCGCAACAGCGAAGCGGTTGTGCTTTACAACCAGCTGATCGCCAAACCGACCAACACAGTGCCGGCGGACGCAGCGCGCTTGCAATTGGCGTCTCTCTACGAGAAGACCAATCCCGCTGAAGCCAACAAGATCTACGCCCAGCTAAAGAGTTCCAAAACCGCCGCCGGCCAGATCGCCGCCCAAAAGCTACAGCAAAAGTAGCTAATTCCCAATCCTTGCAACCGCCGGG
Organism: uncultured Acidobacteriaceae bacterium; assembly: GCA_963850235.1. Taxonomy (GTDB): domain Bacteria; phylum Acidobacteriota; class Terriglobia; order Terriglobales; family Acidobacteriaceae; genus PALSA-350. The sequence goes on from CAWKKM010000008.1 coordinate 258,975, forward strand.
TGCCCTAGTGCGCGGTAACTCCCGGCTGCTGCTCGGCATCGGTCTGGAACTTCTTATATTGGTCGAACCGAACATCGATCTCCGCCCGAAAACCAGCAACCAAAAACGCACGTGCCTGCAGATGCAATGCAATCGCCGTGGGTAGCCAGGCCTCATTACGAATCAGCGCCTGATCGAACACCACATTGCTGCCCTTGGCAACGGAAGCGAGCAGCCCGAACCCAACATGGTAGTTCTCCTCCAGGGTTGCGCTCATGCGCGAGACTTCGCGGTCGGCCTCATCGATCCAGATAGTGCCGCTCACCTTCTTCAACGCGTCCTCGCCGCGTCCATGCGTCTTGGCGTGTGGATCCCCGGCAAAGTCGAAAGCGATTGTGTCCCGCTCATTCAGCCTTACCCGGCGAGGCCTGGAAAACGTAACAATCTGTAGCAGCCGGGAGACCGTGATTTCATCCTTGTCCGGATTCGTGTACCCAGGTTTCGAGATCTTGAGGACCTCTTTATTGACGCGGTCCTGTTCCTTGCGAGCCTGCTCCGGAGTCAGGTCCTTGCCATCCTTGCGCACCAGTTTTTGCACTCGCTCGCCATTCACAAAGAAGACCTCGTGCTCCTCGGTCTCAACTTTTTTCGTATTCCCGCTGCTGTCCAACTGCCGGGTGGTCTGCACTGCCCGGAAGGTATAGTTTTCGCGGATCTTGTCTAACTGTTTCTGGTGCGCCTCAACCTCGCGCAGCATGGTGGCTGCATCCGGCAAAGCGAGCGGCTCAGTCGCGCCGAATGCGGCCGGAGGCAAGCAGGCCAGCGAAATCAGCAATGCACCAGTGGTCAACCATGGCGGTACGACAGGCATCTTGCCCCTTTGAGCTCATCTTAGCGTAGGCTGTTACCACGGAATTCCCTGTGTGGTTCGAAAGGAAGTTAAAGCAATGGTGAATTTGCTCTTGAAGTGGGTCCTCGGCGCCCTGGCTCTTTTGGCGGTGACGTACATCGTGCCCGGGTTCCGCGTGGTTAGCCTTCCCTCTGCACTGGTGGCTGTACTGGTGATCGGCTTTCTGAATATGACCCTGGGACTGATCTTGAAGATCGTGACCTTTCCCTTTGCCATCCTCACCCTTGGCTTGCTGTTTTTAGTGATCAACGCGTTCATGCTCATGCTGGCGAGCAAAATCACCCCAGGCCTGCAAATAGCCAGCTTTGGCGCCGCTTTCATAGGAGCGGCGGTCCTGGCGGTCGTCCACATGATCATCGAAGCAGTGCTCTAGCCACCTCCCCTTGTCATCCCGACCGATGCGAAGGTGAGGGACCCGCGGTTCTACCGACCCTTCGTGGAAATGTTTTTCGACGAGCGAGCCGGATCTGCGGTTCCGCCGACCTTCCTGAAAACGCGTTGACCGGACAGATTCAGTGCGCCGCGTCAGGAGAAACGGCACGGGAAGCATGAGGTGCAGCAACTCCCCGCGGCAAAGGCGCTATGTTCCCGGTTGGGAGCACAGCCCTTCCCGATCTGGACCGGCCCCGTCCCTGGTTAACCGGCGTAGGCTGCACGGGAACCGGCTCTACCGGTACGTGTACCGCCGAGGCTGTCCCAAACCCCCCTGAGACGGGCGCCACAACCCGCGGAGTATTGACCGCGGGCATACCAGGGGCCGAGGCATGGTGAAACATCCTGCTGCGCAGTGCAGGATTCAAGACCACGGCCGACAGAGCAACGCTCGCCGCCAACGCGCAGGTGGCTATGGTGCGCGTCACCCTGACGGAAAAACGATTCCGCGAGTTCTGAAGCCGGAGGTTCACCCGCCGCTCCAGGCCGGAGGGCGGCTCGACACTGCCCAGCCTGCGCAGGGTATCGTCAATTTCCGAATGTACGCTCATTGCAAACTCCCTTCCTGCTCCAGCAAAGCTGCGAGCGCGTGCCGGGCCCGGTACAACCGCGAGCGGATGGTGGATTCAGTGGTGTCGAGAACCAGGGCAATCTCTACCGTCGACAATTCCTGCACTGCGGAAAGCAGCAAAACCTCACGCTCCCGGGCCGGCAACGTCTCGATAAGCGCAAGAATCCGGGCATGGCGCTGGGCGGTAATCACACGCTTTTCGGCGCTCAGCTCGCCCGTCGGCAAAACCCGTGCCAGGTCTTCAAAATCATCGACTTGGGGCCGCGTTTTGGCGCGCCGTTTGCGATCCAGGACCAGATTCCATGCGATCCGCACGAGCCAGACGCGATAATCGCGCACCTCAGCCAGCTTGCTGCGGTGGCGTAGAACGCGCAAAAAGGTCTCCTGCACCACATCTTCCGCGTCGGCCGTATTGCGCGTAACCGAATAAGCTACCCGGTAGAGGGTGGTCGAATACTCTTCCACCAGCGCGGTCACCCGGGCGTGCGTTTCCTGCTCTGGTACGGCCACAGGCTCGGCCTCCAGCCATCCGGCGAATTGGCCTTCAAATGTTCCCATAACCGAACAAAGACCGTCGCATATAGAGACGCATCATATACCCTTTCCGCTCGTCCCTCGGGCACCGGCAAATTCTCGTGGCTCTGTCGAATTCCTGTGACCGCGCAGCCGGGGGGCATCTATGATCATTCGTCATGTTGGTTCGTCCCGCGATCGCCTCTCTGATTCCGCGTTTCCTACTGGCGCTCTGCTGGATCCTTCCAGCCCTCTGCGCCACTCTGTCTGCCAGAGGCCACGAGACGGATCTTTCCGGGGTCTACCAGGGCCACGCACCCGCGTCCGATGCGGCGAGACGGGTCTATACCCTCAACCTGGCTGCGGATGGAACGGCGATGCTCACCACCCAGTACATCGGCAAAGACAACGTCACCATGCACGGCCGCTGGACACAAAGTGGCCGGCAAATCGTTCTTACCTTTGACTCCATAGGACCGAACGGACCTCCCCGGCCCATCACCTTTCGTCATCGCGGCCACGAATTGAGCCCCGTCCACTGGGATCCCAACGAGTGGGGAAGTGCCGGACCGCCCATCCTGCGCCGGGCCCATGTCACGCAAGGCGGGCTCTGACCCATGGGCGTGTTCTACAACATCATGCTGGGATACTTCTTTGGCTTCGCGCTCGGGGTGGGCTGCGCGCTTGCCGTCTTTTACGCCATCTATTCCGGTGGCTACCGGAAGGCGGTCGAGCACGGGCTGCTGCAGCAAAAGCCGAAGCGTTACCTCGATGAGATGGCAGCCGCCCTAAAGCGCGCCGAGAGGGAGAAAGCCGGGAAACAGAAGGCTTAGGAGTAGTTGATTTTCAATTCCTTCAACGAGGGCAGAAATGCCGAATGCACCTCCACCTTCAATCGGCCCGCCTGGACCCCGGGATCGGCGGAGGCGATCGCCAACGCCTCGGCTGCATTACCTGCGGCGATGATCGACATCCCCACCAGGGGTCCGTCATCGGTAATGGGCCCCGCCAGCAAGTAGCGCCCGGCCTCCACTTGTTCCCGTATAAATGCCAATTGACGAGGCACCAGGTCGGCCACCCCCGCGCCTTGCGTATCGTTCCAACGTTCGCCTTTGAGAAGCAGGGCGATGTAGTAGGGCTCCACGTTGCGAGGGATGTCCCTCATCCGCGGCTTTTCTTTTGCCTGTGCTTCTTCCGTCATTTCTGCGCCTCTTGCAGCAATTGCGCCGCCGCTTCGGTCTTGCCTTCCTTCTGCAGCAGGGCAGCATGCTGGCGCAAAATGGTCCGCCGTTTTTTCTGGGTTGCGGCGGTGTCCGTACCTTTCGATGCTTTGCGGAAATTTTCCTCCGCCGCTCGATAATCGCGGTCGGCCTTATCGTTCTGACCCATCTGGGAATAGATCATCGCGCGGTGCCAGTAGGCCGTACTCCACTCCGGTGACCCGGGCTTGACCGCTTTGGGCACCAGCGTCACCTCGCGATCGAACTCCTCCAGGGCCTCCTGCTTGTGATCGAAGGCAGCCAGCGCGATCCCGTATTCATCGTAGGCCAGCATCTTGTCGACCAGCCGCTGGTGCGGAGGATACTGGTCCGCCAGGTCGCGCTGCTGTTTGCAAAAATCCAGCGAAAGGGGGTCCTGTGCGGTAAGCAGGTTCACGCACTTCACCATCAGTTTGCCCACCTGTTCGCTCAGTTGGTTAGCTTTATCCTCGTCGGACAGGGGAGGAGTTGTGGGTAGGGGACTCGCGGGAGGTGGCGCTGCATCCCCGGGCTTGGCGCCCGCCTGGGCCGCGAATGCCTGCAGGTTCATCATGAGCGCGGCCACGAAGCAGCAGGCAAATAGTCGCATAGCACCCCTCTCTACAGATTGATTATGACGGAGGAACAAGCAGGTGTGGCCCGCCACGTGGCCTCGCTTTATAGCACTATTGTGTAGCTAAGAGCCTTTGCGCCGCGCTGTGTTTGCCCTGGTGCTCCAGTACATCGGCGTGCTGCTTGCGCACTCGCTGGCGCAATTGCCGGAAATGCTCGGCCAGGGCTGCGTCGCCGCCGGCAGCGGCGATGGCGGCGGTGAACGTATTCTCTGCTGTTTTCAGATCGGCAGCCGTGCGCTCCCAATCTTGCAGTTGCTGATAAGCAGTCGCCCGGTGCCAAAAAATCACTGCCCACTGCAAGCTGTCGGGCTTAACCGTGCTGGCCGGCAGCAACGCAACAGCCGAGTCAAAAGCCTCGAGCGACTGTTTTGGTTTGTGGGCCACTCCCAGCAGAGCCACACCATACTCATCATTGGCTATGATGCGCGCCATGCGTTCGCTGGCGGGAGCATTTTCGGCCGCATCGAGGTCCGCTTTGCAAACCGTGACTGCTTTTGCATCCTGTGCCTGCAGCAACTGGGCGCACGTCAGGCTGCTCCCTTGTCCCAGTGCGGCTCCTACCATCGACAAAAAGGCCATCCCGCCACACGCGGCTTGACCTGTGAAAAGTGGCAACCTCAATCTCCCCGGATAGAATAACCTGCAGGATGTCTGACCGGCTTTACTACGCTGACCCATCACTGGCCTGCTTCGACGCGCATGTTTCCGACATCCGCGAGGTTTCCCGAACCGAGGGCCGATCTTTGTGGCAAGTCGCCCTGGACCGCAGTGCCTTTTATCCCACCAGCGGCGGCCAGCCGCACGACACCGGCATGCTCACGGCCACATCTTCGGGCGGCGCTCTGCTCGAGGCTCCTATTCTCGCCGTGGACGAGGATGAGCACGGAGAGGTTTGGCATACCACGCCGAAGCCTCTCTTGGCGGGAACCCCGGTGCGTGGGTTCGTCGATTGGAGTCGCCGCCGCGACCACATGCAGCAGCATTCCGGCCAGCACCTGCTTTCTGCCGTGGTGTATCGCCAATTAGGCGCCGCCACCGTTTCTTTTCACCTGGGCGAGATGACCTCAACCATTGATCTTGCCCGTGAGGCCATTTCGCACGAGGAGCTGGACCGCGTGGAAGACGCGGTCAACGAGATCATTGCCGAAGACCGCGCAGTCACCATGCGCACCATTCCGCGGGAGGAAGCGGAGATGCTGCTCGCAGCCGGCACCCTGCATAAACTGCCGGATCGGGAGGGAGATATCCGCCTGATCGAGATTGACGACATCGATCTCAACGCCTGCGGTGGTACCCATGTCGAGGCAACGGGACAAATTGGCGGCCTGCTGATTCGCGGGACCGAACGCATGCGGCAGGGAATTCGCGTCGAATTTGTCTGTGGCATGCGTGCAGCAGTGACCGCCCGGCGCGATCTCTCGACGCTCACGCACGCGGCGACAGCGCTCTCGGTGGGTCGTCTGGACGTAGCAGAAGCAGTGGACCGGCTGTTGGCAGAGACCAAGGCAGCGCACAAAGCGAACCAAAAGCTCACCGAGGAACTGGCTGTATATCATGCTGCGAGCCTGCTGCTGCAGCATCCTGTGCAGGGCGGCCGCAGGCTGGTGCGTTTAGTCTTCACCGGCCAGGACGCCGCCTACGTCAAACTGTTGGCCTCGCGTTTGATTGCCTCCTCCTCGCAGACCTGCGCACTGCTGGCCACGACGCAGGAGGAGCCAGCCCGTGTGGTGCTTGCCGCAACGGCCGATTTGAAGACTGACTGCGGGTCGCTGCTGCGCGAGGCGTTGGCAGTCTACGGTTTGCGCGGCGGCGGATCCCCCGGGATGGCCCAGGGTCAAATTCCCAAGCTCCATTTGGACGACCTTTTCAACGCAATCGAGGCCCGTTTCCCCAAGCCCTGAGCCGCCTGGAGACAGACGGCGCACGCACGTGGGGTGCTTCCGCAACACCCCGCTTGGCTGCTAAACTGATGCTGGTTGTTCCCGCCTTGTGGGGCTATAGCTCAGCTGGGAGAGCGCCTCGTTCGCAACGAGGAGGTCAGCGGTTCGATCCCGCTTAGCTCCACCAACGAATCATCAACTCGCGCCATATTGGGTAGGTCGGGCGGCTGTTGTGTCGTAAACCTTCGTTGTGCCTGCGGAGTCGATCAGTTTCCCGTTCCCAACATCAGTGCCTGGGCCGCTTCTATTCGCGTCGAGGCGGACGGGCGAGTCGTGGCGAGCAACAGCCTATGGTGACCCTGTCCTGGTGCTTGACTCTCTATTCATTAGGAGAGAATGCAGGAGTGGCGCGGGGCTAATGCCCTCTTGCATTCGATTCTGTATGGCGCCGCTAAAAGCCGTGACCATCGTCAAAAGGTGAAAGAAACTCCGCCGCCGACACGCTGCTGGCGCATGGCTCCCTGGAAAACGGGACCGACGAACGTCATCGTTGCGTTTTCCAACTCAACACCACTGATGATATTGTTCACCGACTTAGTCCAGAAGTCAGGCTGCGACGTGAGCGTTGCACGGTAGTCCAGCCGAACCATCCAACGAGGTGTTACTCGATAGCGAACGCCGCCGCCGTAGTTGAATCCCACCTGGAAAATACCGCCACCTTCCAGGGGAGGCGTGCTGCCAAAGTTATAGGCCGCGCTCAGAAGGCCGATATTACTCAGACCCAGCTTCCAATAGTTGGGAGCCTTCTTAATCGGGGCGTCATCCAGGTGCATCAGTTGCAAAGCCGGCCCGATTGCGAAGTATGGGCGCAACCGCGACGTCTTCGGACGGGTGTTGATGAGCAGGTTATACGACATCTGCGAAGTGAGCAGCCCGGTGGTAGAGAAAGCGAACGCATTCTGCACGCTGCCGCTCGTGGTGTCGTTATCCACCGCACCCAGAGCCATCTTGAAGGAAGTGAAACTTCGGTTGTAACTAAATTCGTGGGAGAAATATTTATGCGGATTCAGAGTGACGGATCCGCCAAGATTCCAACCATTGTGCAGCGAATTGTCCAGGGCAATGACGACCTGGTCCCCGGGGGGGTCAATCGAGTCCAGAATAAAACCGATACCGCCGCCATTTCCGCCTGCATAGCCGAGCCAGGATGCTCGAAAACCGATCTCTACGGCGGGGGGCTTCCAACGCTCGGCCTGGTCTATCGTTTGCCGGCCGTTGCTCGCGATAGCATCCGGCGCCACCGAATAATCGGTCTTCAGCCCGTTCTTTCCGTTGATGGTGTATTCATCTCCCTCAATATCCATGCTTCTCTGGGGGCGGGGACTATCTTTTTTCCTGAATTCCGAGATGCCGGTGCGAATTCCGGAATACGCCATGACACCGACGTTGTCGCGCAGAACATTGTTCTTGAGGGTAAGTGTCGTTTGCCGCGAAACGCGTTCTACACGGTTACCATGAACGCGCAGCGTGTCGCCCGTCGCCTCGATGGTGTCCTGGGCAACGCGGCATTCGTTCAGCTGAAGCACCGCAATCCTGCCGTCTGTGATCAAATCTTCGCCGGTTCCGTTTTTGGCATCTTTTGGAATCCACGGGCGCGCCACCAGCTGAACGTTGGATACGCACCCGGTAAAGATCAGGTCATTCACGACCTTGGCACGTTCGTTATCTATGTGGCTGTCGATGAGGTGAATGAATGTCTTGTTCTTCTTGGAAAACCCAATGCCGGTGTCGTGGGTACTGGATGAGGTCCAGACGGTCTGGCCATTCCAGGGCAATGAGCTCGGCCAGATGCGCAGATGGTGGCGTTTGGAAAAGGTGTTCAGCGTCTTCGCATAGGCATACGCAGGAGCCTGCCCGCCTAACATCAGGATGGACATGGGTGCAGTCTTGTAACCCTGGTTTTCAGCGACGGAGCGAATGGTGGCATAGGTTGACTCCGCAGTGAGGGAGTCGACCTGCACCCAGTCACTGGCGGCAAATGCGCGTTCAACTTCGTCTGCGCTGCCGATGAAGATGAGGTTGGTGATGTCGGACGGGATGTGGCTCTTGTCGGTATAGGTGCGAAACGGTAGCTCTTCCACCAGCTTGCTCAAATCGTCCCTTTCCGCAGGCGTGGTGGCAATCGCAGGAATGAGGATAGGTTCCGTCTTCGGAAGTACGATGGGGGCGGTGAGCTCGGCGATCAATTCGGTGCCCGCGGGCAGTGAAATCTCAGGCTCTGAAAATCGAAGAACCGAGGCCGAGGCGGCGGTAGTAAAAATGGCCGCGATCGGATCGCCGAAGGCGAGGCTGCCGACCACACCCGAGGCACGATTGCTCAACGTAGCAGTCGAGCGGATGCCCTGAATGCGACCTTGCGCATCCACAGACTCACGGGCGTTCTCCACTTCGATGATTCGACATTGCAAAGGAACGCTATCCCCGTCGGCGAGCACAACGCGGTCGAACTGCAGATCGAGGCGCGCCGTCTCGTGGACAACCCCAAGGCCCACTTTCCTGACAGCCACCACGGAACCTTCCACCGTGGTTCCGAGGGGAAGCAGCATTTCGCCGCCCTCGGTCAGTGGCGCTACCAGAACACCGGAGATTTTCGTCCCCTTTTCGGTAACGTAGGAGCTGATCGGCTGTTGAAGGCGAATCTCCAACCTGGTCCCGACGGAGACCGACTCGGCCAAGGCGTGGAGTCCTGCAAATACCAGCCCCGTGATGCAGCACTGGAGGAGGGTCTTATAACGCCCGGCACTCATTGAATACACACCCCTGCGGACCCCTCGGTCATGAACAAGTACTCACCTCACGAAGCCTTTCGTAAAAACAATGGTCTAGCCGGCGGGGGAACGCCTTCAGTTTATAGGGGGCGGATTCATTTTATGCTTTCGCCCGAGATTTGGCCTTACCGAGGATTTTCACAGGTTCAAGGGGATGGCCGAACCCGAAAGCAAGGGGATTTTGATACATTGGATCTGCACGTCAAGGGTGCACCCCGTCCGCGGAAAGGGATTATCCCACCTTGCAGTGGTGTTCGACCCTGACATTCACTCTCTTCTGCCCGACGCAGCGGACCACGGGCGACCTAGAAGGAGTGACTCATGTCTTTACGCGAATTACCCGCACGCCCTAACCTTGACCACCTGAAAAAACAAGCCCGGCTTCTGCTGCGTGGATCCCTGCAGGCAGAACCTGCGGCCCTCGACCGTTTTCGCGACGCCCAGGTTCAGTTGGCAACGTCCACGCCCAAACTTGCGGACGCCCAACACGTGATAGCCCGTGAATATGGTTTCGACAACTGGGCGAATTTGAAAGCTCATGTCGGGGCTCTTTCAGATGATCCGATGGAGGCGTTGACCGCAGCCATCAAAGCAAACGACGCGCCACTGATGCGGCAGGTTCTTGAGCGATACCCGGCGTTGAAGCCGAAACTGGATGAACCATTGCCCGGCTACAGTTTTGACACGCCGGCCCTGATCGCAGCGGTGCAAAAGGAAAACCGCGAGATGATCGGCACATTGCTCGACGCCGGCGCGAACATCAATGCGCGCACCAAATGGTGGGCGGGCGGCTTCGGCGTGCTCGATATGTCCAACGCGGAGCTCACGCCCTATCTCATCGAACGTGGAGCCTACGTGGACGTCCACGCGGCCGCTCGCCTGGGGATGTTCGAGCGGGTGAAAAGCCTGGTCGAGTCCGATCCCGGGCTGGTTCATGCCCGGGGGGGCGATGGACAAACACCTCTGCATTTCGCGGCAACCATCGAGATTGCGCGATACCTTTTGGACCATGGCGCGCAGATCGATGCACGGGATATCGATCACGAGTCAACTGCTGCGCAATACATGGCCGCAGTGTGGCCGCGGCGGCCCGAAGTCGCCCGGTATCTGATCTCTCGTGGCGCAAAGACAGATATTCTGATGGCCGCGTCGGTCGGCGATCTCGAGTTGGTGCGACAGCATATTGATGAAGATCCGGACTCGGTTCGTATTAGCGTCTCCGAGAGAGACTTTCCCAAACAGAACCCGAATAGCGGGGGGTGTATTTATATCTTCGGCTTTGGGTGGACGAAGACGGCCCACATGCTCGCCCACCAGTTCGGCCACCAAGACGTATTCCAGCTGCTGATGCAGCGCAGTAACCTGGGACTTCGCTTTGCGGTTGCTTGCGAGGTGGGCGATGAAGCCCTGACGAAGAGCCTGCTGGCGAAGCATCCGGACTTGATTGCGAAACAGCCTCCCAGAGCCTATCGCCGCATTATTGGCGCGGCGGTACGGAACAATACGCGCGCGGTGGGCATGATGTTAGCCGCCGGGTGGCCGGCGAACGTTCAGGGTGAACACGACCAGACCCCGCTGCATTGGGCTGCGTTTCACGGCAATGTGGAGATGGTGCGTGAACTGCTGGTTCACCACGCTTCGCTGGATGCAGAGGAGCAGCAATTCAAAGGAACTCCGCTAGGTTGGGCGCTGTACGGATCTGAACACGGATGGCGTCGCGACACGGCAGACTATCCACGTACGGTCGAGGCACTTCTCCATGCAGGCGCGAAAGTGCAAAGACCAGTTGAGGAGATTGAGGCTCCGGAAGAGGTGCTGGAAGTCGTACGACGGCATCAGGGTTAGGGACGGATCAGGAAACCGAGAATCTACTAGTGTAATGCGGCAGTAATAAAGGCGATTATGTCAGCTGCCGTATCTGCTCCGATCGGGACTGACGTCCCTCGAGGATGTGTGCCGCCCCTACGGGGCTTGATCATTTTGCGATAGGTACCCAGGATTCCGTGCTGCGCACTCCATCCTGGGCTACTATCGGTCGTCCCTAACGGGACTCGGCGCGATGTAGCTTGAAAAGCTCGGCTTACCGGCTGAGAGCCGACACAGGATCATCAAGATGAGATAAAGGCCCATCTGTGTGGCGGACTACACTAGGGGGATCCCAGGTCTCAAAAGCGAGACTTGGGGCACCCATCCGTTGTTAAGTCCGCATGATGGTCTTACTACGCTCGCGTGCCCACGCAGGTTGTTCGGGGATCGCTTTTTTTCGGTGATAGTCTATAGCCCCTACATATCAGGAGGATCCAAGAGCATGACCTCTTCCGGTCGCTGGGGCTGGTTTTGTGCGGTCGTCCTGACCGCTTCGCTGCTTCCCTGTCGCGGGTTTGCCATCGACAAGTTGCTCATCGTTAACGGCACCAACCTGACCATGAAGCCAGGACAAACGGAACCGTTTGTTGGCTACATCCTGGTGGGCAACGACGGCAAGATCAAGGCCGCCGGCAAAGGCAATCCGCCGGCCGGCACGGCTGCGCGGACTACTTATGACGCCAAGGGGAAGTTCGTTCTCCCTGGATTTATTTCCGCGCACAGCCATCTGTCTGAGAGTGCGTTTCGCGGCCTGGCTCCCGACCAGTATGTCTACGAGTACCCTGCGTTGACAGGGTGGGTAGAAGCGCTCGAGACGCGCGAGCTCGGCACCAAGCCGGAAGATTACTACTGGTTTACCCTGCAGGGCGCCCTGGATCACCTGGTCCATGGAATCACTTCGGTTTATAACTTCGCCTACGCACGGAAGGATGACGAGGCTTTCGAGGAGTATCAATGGCGTGCCGAACTCGACTCTGGCATGCGCTTTATTCACTCTTACGAACCTTCAGGGAATCCAACCCCGGAGGCCCGCCGGGCAAACTTGGTGAAGTTTCTGGCCTTTGCCAGGAAGGATATGTCGCGCCCGACGGTTTTGAAGATGGCCTACTCCGGATGGATCACCACGCCGCAAGCCCTCCAGTTGGATGCCTCTTTTTTACGTGACTACCATCTCTACTCGGAAATTCATTTCCTGGAATCACCGGTAAACCAGGAGAAGCAGCGCGAGACTTTCAAATACATTACAGCCGCGAATGTTCTTGGCCCGAACGTCAGTTTCGGGCATTTCATTCACCCCGATGATGCGATTCTGAAAGCCGTGGCGGCTGCGGGCTCGGGGATGGTGTGGAACCCTATGTCGAACGGCCGGCTGGCCTCGGGCATCGCCGACATTCCCAAGTATCGCAAGATGGGGATTAAGGTGGGCATGGGTGTGGATGGCGAAGGCAGCTCGGACCTGCCGGACCCATTTGAGAATATGCGCATGGGCCTGTATGTGATCCGCGCCCGGTATGAGAGTGCAAAGATTTTGCAGCCCATTGACGTGCTGCGCTTTCACACCATGGGCAGCGCGGAGGTGCTCGGCGTGGCGGATAAAGTGGGCAGCCTGGAAGTGGGCAAGTTCGGCGACATTATCATTGTCGACCCCAAACTGGTGGAGCGCGGGCCCATCGTCGATCCTTACGCTGCTGTAGTGCTGGCCTGTAATGCGATGAACCTGGCCAAGGTGTATGTCGGCGGGGACCTGCTGGTCGATACTTACCATTTGCAGAAGAACGACATGAGCAAGGTTTCCCGCGAGGTCGATCAACGGGTCGCTCGTCTACACTAATCCGATGGCCGGAAAGTATCGTATCGGGCGGCGGGATTTTTTCAAGCAGGCAGCGGGCGCCGTCGGCGCCGCCACGCAGATTCCTCACTGGTCTCCTTTTGCCGAAGCGGAGAGCCGAGAGGCGCAGCAACATCTCCACACGTCAGAGAAAATTTCGTTTCCTCGCGTCTTCTCGGGCAGGTCAGCTCAAGATGCTGGCTTTCCCGCTGGGAGGCGTCGCTGCCGGAAGCGTGGCTCTCGGAGGACGCGGCCAGCTACGCGACTGGGAGATTTTCAACCGGCCGAACAAGGGCTTTTCTCCTCGATATGCTTTTCCGTCGGTTTGGATCAAGTCAGGCAATGCGTCGCCCATCGCGCGGGTGCTCGAAGCACGGATATTGCCTCCCTTTGAAGGACAGGATGGACTGGGAGCGGACAATGCGCCAGGATTGAGCCGCATCGCAACGGCGGAGTTTACCGCGCAGTATCCGTTGGCGCACTTGCGTTTCAAAGACCCGAGCCTTCCGGTCAGAATCGAACTGGAAGCGTTTTCGCCTTTCATCCCGCATGATCCCGACGCTTCGGGTTTGCCAGTCGCGATCTTGCGCTATCGCGTGAGCAACCCGGCGGCCTCCAGCGCAAAGGTCGCCATTGCGTTTTCTATCGACAACCCGGTCACAGTGGCGCCGGTCGATATTGACGTGGCGAGTGGTACCCAGGATTCCCGCGTGAATGAGTACCAGGCCGGCGAACCAGCTGGAAGGCCTCTTGATGACCAACCCCAGCTTGCACAGCGTTGACCCCATGCAGGGCAGCTTCGCCCTTGCGGCGGTTTCGAGCCCGGGAACGCAGACCACGCACTGGCGTGGCTGGCCGCGCGGGCGTTGGTGGAATTCACCCATGTTGTTTTGGGATGCCTTCTCGCAGGATGGGGCACTGTTGAACGAGCCCGCATCCCGCAGCGCCGTAGGCGCGGTTTGTCAACAGAAGACGATTCCAGCCGGCGGCTCTGCCGAGTTCACTTTCCTGCTTGCCTGGCACTTCCCCAACCGCACCCCGGAGTGGTGTGGATGGCACTTTCCCCCGGGTGAAGGCCAGACCATTATCGGTAATCACTATGCTACCCGGTTCAAAGACGCGTGGGCGGTGGCTGAGTACACAGCGACGAATTTGCCCTCGCTCGAAAAGCGCACCCGCACGTTCGCCGATGCCTTCGCTGCCAGCACGATCCCGGCAGCGGTGAAGGAGGCAGCGAGCGCGAACCTCTCCATCCTGGCGACAACCACCTGCTTCCGCACGGCCGATGGAGAGTTTCACGGTTTCGAGGGCTCCGACGACCATCGCGGTTGTTGCTTCGGAAACTGCACCCACGTGTGGAATTACGAAACCGCCACCGCATTTCTGTTTCCGTCGTTTGCGCGATCGCTGCGCGAAGCCGCTTTCGGCTACAGCATGGATGAGCAGGGCGGGATGCGTTTTCGCCAGTTGCTACCAGACGGTAAGCAGCGATACAACATCGCGGCGGCTGACGGACAGATGGGCCAGATCATCCACGCGTACCTGGATTGGAAGCTTTCCGGAGACGAGGCCTGGCTCAAAATGATGTGGCCACGAGTGAAAAAAGGGGTGGAGTTTGCCTGGATTCCTGGAGGTTGGGACGCAAACCGCGACGGCGTTCTGGATGGAGTGCAGCACAACACCTACGACGTGGAATTCTACGGGCCTAACCCCCTGTGCGGCATCTACTACCTGGGGGCTTTGCGCGCGGCGGAAGAGATGGGGCGTGCCGCCGGCGATGATGCTTCTGCCAATGAATATCGCAAGCTTTTCGAGCAGGGCAGCCGGTGGATCGACGACAATCTCTTTCGGGGAGAGTTTTATATCCAGCAAATTCGCGGCTTTCGCCCGGACCAGATTTCGCCGCAACTGCGCAGCGGGATGGGAAGCGAGAATACGGAACAGCCGGAGTATCAAGTAGGTGCGGGCTGCCTGATTGATCAACTGCTGGGACAGTATCTCGCGGACATCGCCGGACTGGGGCCTCTGGTTTCGCCGCAGCACGTTCGTACCACGCTGGATTCGATTTATCGCTACAACTACAAACGCAGCCTGGTGGACCATGACACCGTACAGCGTACCTATGCTCTGAATGATGAGGCTGCCGTGGTGGTATGCGATTACGGCAAGGCGCCTCGCCCGCATATTCCTTTTCCTTACTATGCGGAAGCATGGACAGGCCTGGAACATTCCACCGCCGCGCTGATGTTCTCCTCGGGAATGATTCCGCAAGGAGTGGAGTACGTTGAAAATCTTCGTGCACGCTATGACGGTATCAAGCGCAACCCCTGGGATGAGGCGGAGTGTGGACATCACTATGCCCGGGCTATGTCCTCGTGGTCGAGCGTGGTGGCGCTGAGCGGGTTCCACTATGAAGGCGATCGTGGCCATGTAATTGCGCTGCCACGGCTTCCGCATGAGAATTTTCAATGTTTCTGGGCGACGGGCACAGGTTGGGGAACGTACTCTCTGAAGCGCACCCAGTCAGGCACAGTGCAGTTCACCATCAAGACGCTGGCGGGCACGTTGCCTTGCAAATCCTGCACGTTCGCTGCGCCCGGCTCGCGCGTTACGGCGCAGGTTGCGGCAAAAAAGATAACCACCCGTTTAGAGAAAGACAAGGAACAGACGACAGTTCACCTGGAAGACCCGGTCCAACTACAAGTGGGCGAGCAGCTGGTGGTTACCGTTGCAGGGTAACTAGGACATGCCAAGGCCGACAATGTTGGCTGCGGCAATAATGACCAGCATGCCGGCCCAGAGCAGGCGAACGGGCTTCGAGCCTACGCCAGCCCATTCGCCTAATGCCAGGCCCACGATGCCGCCAAACAACACATAGCCGCTCATGTGCAGCATCCAGTTCACGTAGGCGAAACTGGCGGGAATGCTGGCTGCTCCCCAGGCATAGAAGAAAAACTGGAGATACCACATGATCCCGCCAGTGGCGGCAAGCGTTCCGTTCTTGAACAAGGTGGCCCCAGGTAGCGCGAGGTCGGCTTTTAACGAAAGATCTTTCTTGAAGGCGAGCCGGATGAAGCAATAGGCAAAGTTGACCAGGCCTCCCCCGCCCATGATGATGACGTAGCTGGGCAGAGCGGTGTAGAGCGGGTTCACTCCCAGGGTCAGTGCCGCAGTTTGCATGGGCTTGGCAGCATCGATGGCAAAAGACATGCCGGAGGAGAAGATGCCGCACATGACGGCAAGTAGCAGTCCCTTCTTTACATCGAATTCCCGGATTTCCGAACCCAGGGCAATCTCTTTGCGATGCCCGGCAATCGACACGATGACAATACCGCAGAGCGCGACCGCGATGCCCAGAAGAGTGAGAAGACCGCCGCGCGTGGTCACTAGTTCCGCGGCCTGTCCGTGGACAAGCGGCGGAATCAACGTACCCACAACCAGAGTGACACCGATGGCCACGCCGATGCCGAGAGACATGCCGAGATAGCGCATGGTGAGACCGTAGCTCACGTTGCCGACCCCCCACATGCAGCCAAAGAGGAACGCCTTGAGCACAACGGAGGGATCAAGCGAACCGTAGAAGGCGCGCATGCCGGGAAGCAGGATGGCGCTCACGCAAATGGGCAGCAAGACCCAGGAGAAGATGCCGGCTACAGCCCAGGTGGATTCCCAGGTCCAGCGCTTCACCTTGCTGATGGGTGCGTAGAAGGATGCGGCGGATGCGGCGCCGACCATGTGCCAGGCGATTCCGGTGATGATGGGCGTCAATGCAAGTCCCTCTCAGCTTTCGACAGGATTGCTCGGGTTCCAGAAAGGCTCTCGCGCCGGAACGAATTCGATCGGTACCTCGGTCACGAAAGACTTCAGCCATTCGGCACAGTACTTCATGCCGCCCTGTT
This sequence comes from uncultured Acidobacteriaceae bacterium, assembly GCA_963850235.1. Taxonomy (GTDB): domain Bacteria; phylum Acidobacteriota; class Terriglobia; order Terriglobales; family Acidobacteriaceae; genus PALSA-350. Next base: position 275,554 of record CAWKKM010000008.1, read on the forward strand.
CGGAAACGACATGGCCTAACACGATGAGCGCTTTTTGATTGCCGGCGGTGATGCTGTCTTGCGCGTACTCCACCAGTTCCCACTCGCGCGCTTCGCCGACGACGAGCACATCCACATCTGGCCGGGCAAATAGGGGAATCGTGGACAGCCTATCCCCGGCGCCCCAACTGGCAGCAACCCTCTTGACCGGCATGGTTGGCTTGCCAATCACGCGCATGGTGCGATCGTTCAGGCGCGTTTGTATTCCCTGGCAAAACTGGGCCAGGGGCTCACCGCCAAAGACGAAACGCTTGGGGTTCGCGGGGTCCACATTCTTCTCCCAGCCAAGCTGCTGCATCATGCCGACAGCAATGCCATCCGGATGATGAGCGTGCCAGTGATCGTGAAAACGAAAAACGGCGACGTTGTTCTTTCGGATGAAGTCGAGTTTGTACTTGAGGGTGGTATCGTCCTCAAGTTCTTTGGTTGTGTCCTGGTGTACATAGAAGGTGGGTTCGTGGGTGATAACCATGTTCTTGCCCTCGGCGACGGCTCTTTCGATCACATCGAGGGTAGCCATCATGGTGACCGCAATGCCCTTCACCACAGTATTCGGGTCTCCGGCAAGGATGCGGTCGACCGTCTCCGCACGCCAGGAGACGCCCACGTGACTACGAACCTGTTCCACCACCTGGGCGGCAGTGAGTTGTGTCGGAGCTGGGGCGGCTTTGGCAAGGGGCGCCGCCAACAGAGCGCTGCCCGTGATGAGAAAACTTCGGCGGGAAATCGGGTTCTGTGTCATGACCCATAGAACAGTAGCACAGCGCGTTGCAGAGATCGCAAGCAAGGCCCGCGCGCGCCGCTTCTAGCGCAGTTCAACCTGATTTGCGCTGCCGTCGGCCGTGACCGTCACTCCCCACAGTCCTTCCGCGATCGTGAGCGGGACGCTAAGACCATTGGCGGTCCCGCGCTTTTGTTTAGGCTTCCATCCCACCACTTCGATTCTGTAGGAACGCCACCACGGTTTCCAGGCACCTTCCTGTTTTCCGACAGTCACCGAGACCGAGCCGTCCGCGGTGACCGCACAGGTAAAGTGAATGCGGGCATACTCTCCTTGACGGAAGGAGAAGGTGTGGCCATCGTCGCTATAAACTTCTCCCGCGCATTCTTCTCCCGCAGGATTCATGCCTGTGGCCAACGGATAAACGCGCAGGGTCAGCGGACCAGTGGGAGTTTGTGCCGTGCTTTGAGTGACCGGGGCGATGGGAAGTATGCTACCGCCGCGGATATATACCGGCATCTGCTCCAGCTTTGGCGTCACGCTCAGCTGCTTTTCCGCAAGCACGAGATCGCGCTGCTCGGCATCGAGCGAGCCGCCGGGAACTCCCCGGATGTACCGTTCGCCGGTCCAGTAGTCATACCAGGTCCCTGGAGGAAAGCGCACGACATAGGGGGCGACTTCCTCCGGGGACGGATTGGGTGCGATGAGAATGCGGCTGCCCAGGAGGAATTCAGCTCCGCCCGTTGTGAGATCGAAGGGTGTGCCATCTTCGATGGCATGGGGAAATTCGAGAAACAGCGGGCGATTGATGGGCAAGCCGTCGTGCGATGTTTCCTCAGCCACGGTATACAGGTAGGGCATCAACCGATATCGCTCTTCAATAAAGTGGCGGCGAATCGCTTCCTGCTGCGGGCCGTCGACCCATACTTCGTGCATGCGCGTTCCTTTTGCGGAATGATCACGATCGATGGGTTGAAAGGCCGACAGTTCAATCCACTTGGTAAGTAAATCAGCCGGCGGCGAACCGGCAAATCCGCCGACATCCGCACCTGTCAACGAAAAGCCGCTCAATCCGAGGTTGACGATCTGGGGTACTGTCATGCGCAAATGATTCCAGGTAGAACTGTTGTCGCCGGTCCAGGTCGTGCTGTAGCGCTGACCGCCGGCGAAGCTGGCCCGAGACATGACAAAGGGGCGCTCGTTCGGCCGAAGCGCGAGCAGGCCTTCATAAGTGCCGCGGGCGTTCTGCATGCCGAACACATTGTGGATTTCCAGATGAGACGCGGTGCGCTGCTTGAACCCCGGCTCGTCGATGCGATGCTGAATATCGTCCGGCATGGTTTTGGTTGGGGTCTCGAATACCGCCGGTTCGTTCATGTCGTTCCAGAATCCGGCGACCCCATCGTCAACGAACGTTTTGTAGAGGGATCCCCACCATTGCCGTGTTTGTGCCCGGGTGAAATCCGGAAAGACGGCGGGGCCAGGCCACACCTTGCCTACGAACGTAGAGCCATCCGGATTTTTCACGAAGTGATCGCCCGCAGCTCCTGAGTCGTACGGTGCGTAGCCGGCATTCGGCTGCCTGGCGACGTGCAGATCGGTGATGACAACCAGTTTGTACTGCTCTTGGGCGAGCTCATGGACCATTCCGGCGAAATTCGGAAACGCCTTCTCATTTACAGTGAAGGGCCAGTTTTCGTGTTGGAAGTCGATGTCCAGCCAAAGGACGTCGGCAGGAATGCGATCTTTGCGCATCCTGGCAGCCACTTCCCGAAGCTGTGACGCGGGAAAATAGCTGTAGCGTGATTGCTGGAAACCGAGAGCCCAAAGTGGGGGCACCGGAGTCGGCCCAGTGAGCCACGCCCATGCAGAAACGACCGCCTTTGGTTCGGGACCATAAAGAAGGTAGTAGTCGAGCGGGCCGTTCATCGCGCCGAAGGTGTAGCGGTTCGGGTCAGCACGGCCGAAGTCGAAATCTGTCCGCCAGGTGTTGTCGAGAAACACGCCCAGGGCACGTCCGTGATTCATATCGATAAAGAACGGAATGCTTTTGTAGATGGGGTCTGTGGACTCCTGCCAGCCGAAGGCATCGGTGTTCCACATGGTAAAGGCTTCAAACTTTCGATCGAGCGGCCCGGGCTTGTCGCCGAGCCCAAAGAAGTGGTCGTTCCAGGTGCCCTGCTTGCTTACCTTGAATTTCGCGCCGTCCCACTGCACCGGCGCGGCGTCGCTTTGGATGACGTTGCCGGCAAGATCGGTCACCGTGAGCTGAAGCTGATCGTCCGCCGTCACCCTGAGTTTGCCGGTTGCAAACCCATGGGACTCTGCCGCTGCGGCAACACGGCTTGTGCGCGCCGAGGCGAGAACCGCCCACGAGGCATCTTCTGGCGCCGCAGACCCCTTCCAAAGGCGTACGCGGAGCACATCATCGCGTAATGCAGTCACCTCCAGCGTCACGCCATTGGAGGTCATCGTCATTCCGGCAGGCGCCGCGGTCAGCTGCTGCGCCCCCGACTGCAGAACGAAGAGGCAGGCAACACTTACGAGAGCGGCGCGGGCCCAATTTCCTGCATAGTGTCGACATGGTCTTCTCCACAATCTTTCAGTGGCATTTCCTGGCATGGTGTCCGCTTCCACTCGAAGACCCTGCCGAACTACCGGTCGGCTGACAGTATACCTATCGCAGGAATTGGCCGCCGTCGCGGGCTCGCGGGCCAAGCCAACATGGATGGATGGAGGCTAAGGAGGGAAAGTGATGTTGCGGGCTTGAACGTGAAAGTTCTTCGGTATTCGCCAGAGTGCCGGACTGCACTTACTCGTTCTTCCCAACGAGTTCCCGCAACCATCGGGGCCACCATGATCCGGGTATCGCGTGCAGGAAAAGGCCCACCGCAAAACCAGCGAGTCCATTGCCTAAGGCTACCCACGCCGTCATCGCCCTACCCCACCTTGAACTTCTTCGCCAGGCTGCTCGCGTCGCAGGCAGCTGAGGCTGTCCGGCATCAAGGTCCACGATGTCAGGGTTTCCATGTCTCGTTCATCGGCCAATCCGGTTGCCGAATGAAACTAGTGGCGGCCTCCTGATAGACCAATGACTATCTCCAGACTTGTTTGGCTGCCGATGTTGTTAAGGAGGAGATGCTTGGACCATGCCGATCAAGGGACAGAGCGGGCAGGCAGTCGGGATGCCTTGGGCCCACCTCCGGATTCCGCCATTCCCTCAGGTCGCCATCCGGGTACTTCAGCTGACGAATAACGAAGACGTATCGATGGGGCAGGTGAGTGCTTTGATCTCTTCGGAGCCGGCATTCTCGAGCGAAGTTCTCACGATCGCGAATTCTGCTCTCTATGGCGCCCGTTTTCCTGTCACCAGCGTGCTGCAGGCGGTTGCCGTGCTTGGCACCAAAAGCCTCAGAGGCCTATGTCTTACTGTCGGAGTGAGAGCTTACCTTGGCGATTCGCTGAACAATCAGTCGTTGCGGGCTATGTGGCGCCACAGTCTGGCCTGTGCGCTGATAGCGCAACAATTGGCCCGCGCCGGTTCGATGTCCTCAAACGAAGCGTATACCGCTGGGATTCTGCATGATATCGGACGATTGGTGCTGGCAGTTATCTCCGCAAAAGAATACGCCACTCTGTTGGAGACACACAGCGGCTCTGCCGGCAGCATCCTTGAGGCGGAGCGCGATTTGTTCGGATTCGATCATTGTGAGGTAGGCCGACATCTCATCAAAGATTGGAAATTGCCCACAAATTTCGCGAGCATCGTCTCGGATCATCATTCCACCAGGCAGAAGGGCGATCCCTGGCATATGCCCGACTTGATCAATGTGAGTTGCAGAATGGCCGACAGCGTAGGTTTCGCTGTATTTCAAGGTTGCGAGCTTACGCCATATGCGGATCTGCTGGATGAACTTCCAGAGAGGGAACGAAAAACGTTCTGCACCGATGTGGACGTGCTTACTTTTGAGGTCTCAAGCAAGATCAATGCTATCGAGTGTCTTTGAACTGATTCCTCCGCCAGCCGCGGTCTCAATAATGCGATCAGCTCAAGTGCCGATAATGAAATTAAGGCGAGCACTACCCCCAGCACTGCTACCTCAAGGGCTAAGTGGTAGTTCCGGAAATACGGTAGTTGTTGGTTGGTCGCAATTTCATACAGCTTAGGTGGATGGATGTAGCCGAGTGCGCAGACGGGTCGTTTCTTCGGTCATTGGAGGTCGCTTGCCTGCCGGCAAGTCAATTGCAGGGTTAATCAGATCATCATCGTTACCCCGGATTCGTTTTCACATCACGAACTACACGATAGTTGCCGATTGTTTCTCATGAGGCCTCACCGTGTGCTCAGCGATCTATGCATGATCTGCTTGTCTCCTGGAGCGACTCGTCGAATAAGGGCTACGCACCGCATGCCGTTGCTTCTACAGGCGGTGAAGAGGAAAAGGGCCGGGAGCTTGCGCGAAACCCTCAACTGCGGCACCGGGCCAAGGGAATCATGAACAGGAACTCTCTCTTTAGTACACAGTTTGTCCTGCAATTCGTTACGGTCCTGATTCTCCTTGGCCTGCCGCATATCGCGTCGGCCCAGGTGGGTCCAGCGGTCCGGCGGGCGCCGGATATCTCCGTATTTGCGACTGCTACGGGTGCCAAACCCAATTTCCACTATCTTTACGACCGCGCTGTCTACGGATTTTCTGCGGGCGGCTTCTGGCAGACACGACACCTCCTCGGAGTCGAGGTGCGCGGTTCCATCCTCAAGTGGGGTAGCGACCAGCATGAAGAGTCTGCCCTTGCGGGTCCACGAGTCGCGAAACACTTTGGCCGCTTGACTCCTTATGGGTGCGGTCTCGTGGGCGCGGGCAATGCATGGTCTCGCAACCTGCCTGGCAAACCACCGTTCATCATTGAGGACGTTGGTCTCCAATGGTCGATCCTGGGCGGTCTTGACGTGCGCCTCGCCCATCATTTCCGCGTCCGCGTGGGCGAGATCGCCTACTCGAACATCTACTTACCAAACCGCACTCTAAAGGCGCTGAACGCCAGTGCAGGCCTTGTCTATCGCATTAACTAGCGCTCCCGCCAGCCTGGCACAAGGAAGCAGCCTCATCGCGTGACCAAGGGCGCGCAACCACAGCAGCGGCTAGCGGCGCGCTTCCTTAACGACTTCGCTCACTTGCTCGATCACGTAGGCGACCTGATCCGGTGACATGCCCGGATAAATCGGCAACGAAAAAGACCGGTAGTACTCCCTCAGAGCAACAGGAAAGCTTTCGTGGCAGTAATGGTAGGCGTGCTGATAATACGGATGCATATGGAGAGGAATGAAATGGACGCTGGTTCCCACGCCCCTCTGCTTTAGCTGTTCTATGAACTCCGAGCGCCCGATCTTCAGCCGGTCCAGGTGGAGGCGCAAAACATAAAGATGCCAGGCGGATTCGCGATCCATGAGCACCGTGGGAGTTTGGACTTCCTCGCACAGCAAGAAAGCCTCCGTATATTGTTTGGCAATCCGTGCGCGAAGACTGCGCATTTCTGTGCACTTGTTCAATTGGACGATACCGATCGCCGACTGAATGTCGGTAAGGTTGTACTTGAACCCCGCGTTCAGCACTTCGTAATACCAGGAACCTTCACTGCTATAGCGCTTCCATGCATCCCGGCCGATCCCGTGTAGCCTCATCGTCTTCATGCGAGCAGCGAGCTCATCATCCTCGGTCGTGACCATACCTCCTTCCCCGGTGGTGAGGGTCTTGGTCGCATAGAAGCTGAACGCTGTTAGTTTGCTGATGGCCCCTACGGGCGTGCCGCGAAAGGAAGCTGGAAGCGAATGTGCCGCGTCTTCGATTACGTGAAGACTGTGGGTGGCTGCGAGATGTTGAATTCTGTCCATATCGCAAGGTTGTCCGGCAAAATGGACGGGCAGAATGGCGCGGGTCCTGCAGGTAACTTTTTTTCGAGCGTCCTCGGGATCGATACAGAGCGTGATCGGGTCCACATCCACCAATACAGGAACGGCTTTGAAATAAACGACCACCTCGGCAGTCGCTGTGAACGTGGTGGTAGGCACAAGCACTTCATCGCCCTGCTGCAATCCGACCGCTTCGAGTGCGAGGTGAAGCGCCGCGGTGCACGAACTGACGCCAATGGCATGCCGGGCGCCGACATAGGAGGCAAAGTTCTGCTCGAATTCAATGGTCTTCGGCCCCATCGTGAGCCAGCCGGAACGGATAACGTCCGCGGCCGCCCTGGCTTCGTCTTCTCCGACGCTTGCGGCGTGGAATGGAATGGTCTGCTCTGTAAGTTTCATTGATTTACCATCGTGCACCTACACCGCTACGGATATCTCCATCGTCAAATTGAAAACAGACCATACTCGTCGCCAGTTCGCAGCGGGCAATCGCATCACTTCGGGTTGCGGCGGAATAGAGGACATGGCCGTAACGGTCGAGACTGGAATGAACTTCGCTTATGGCAAAACCCATACGCAACATCCCATCCCTTTCGGAGGCAGGGTAGATGACTTCGACGCCTGGAATCTCATAGAGTCTGCGGAGTCCCAGAACACTTCTCAGCGTGCCGGCGCGCTGTACATCAAAGTAGCGGACACACGCGGCGCGCTCCCAAATGCGCGGGCACTGAGGACGCTCTCCCAAAGCCAACAGGATCGCGACTCTCACCAAATTGACTCCCGTCGATAGAGGGGTCAAGTGGGTGGAGATGCGATCTCCCCCAAGCCGGGCACCGATCTCGATCAACTGCGCTCCTTTTTTGGAGACCTTGATCTCCGCATGAAAAGCGCACCAGGTCAGATCGAGTGCGCCCAGTCCTGCCTGAACCGCGCTGTGGATTTGCTGCTCGCGTAAGGGTGCATGGATGGATGGCTGACAATGGCCAATCTCGACCGGGGAAACTCCAGGAAACAGGAACTTATCCGTAATAGCAACAATGGAGCGGCCGCGATCCGTGCAGTAACCTTCCACACTCACTTCTTCGCCGTCCACCCATTCTTCCAAGAGCAATGCTCCTTCCTTCTGCCAATCACGACAGCGCACATAGGCTGCCTGCATCGCTTCGGCATCGTCGATACGGTAGACCCCACGGCTGCCGGAACCGCGCCCGATCTTGAGCACCACAGGGAATCCCAAGGACTGAGCCGCAACCCGCGCGTCTGCCAAGGAATGAACCTGGTGTGTGCGCGGAGAGGGCGCCCCCGCTGATCGAAAAGCTTCGCGCATCAGGCGCTTGTCGGTCGCGCGCGCAGCCGCTTGGGGCGACAACACCGTGAGGCCCAGGCGCTGGCCGACCTCAGCCACGGTGGACACCGGCGCGTCTGTACATAGGGTCAGAATGCCGTCGATATTCTCGCTCCGGGCGATGGCGCAGACGGCGTCCGCGTCGAGAATATCGACGACGTAGGGCGCATCACACAAAGCCAGGCCGACAGCAGAAGGATTGCCATCCACCGCAATGCTGCGAATCCCCAGGGCACGAGCCTCGTGGATCGCGGGTAACTGCAGTGGACCGGCGCCGACCACTAATATGCTGGGAATCACGACTCGCTCTTTCGCAGGACTGGTTGTGTTTGCCCGTATCAGCGAATCAACGTTCCTGGTCAGCGATGTAACTTGTTGATCGCTTCGAAGAGAGGGTGACCCAAAAAAGCCGTCTGTTTCCGTTGGTCAACACATGGCCGCGGACGGACGAGGGCTTAGGGTGGAGTGTGTGAAATCGAGTCCCGCAGGGACGGCTGAACTTAGCCCAGGACGCAGTCCTGGGTTGGCAGTCGCCATGGAGAAGTCCCGCAGGGACGACTGAAAAAGTTATTGATACATGGTCCTGGATTCGGGGAGCGAGAGGGGAGTCCCCTGGGTTTGCCTCCGGGTAACTTCCAGTCGTCCCTACGGGACTTATCGTCTCTCGATTCTCCACCCAGGACTGCGTCCTGGGCTAAGTTCAGCCGTCCCTACGGGACTCATTTCGAGATGACTGTGCTCTCACTACTCCTTGGGCTGTCCAAACTCGTGCGACAGCATGGAAAGCAGAAGACGGTCGACAAAGCGGCCGTCTGCAAATACCGCCGCACGCAGTGTGCCTTCCTCAACGAAGCCAAGCCGCCGGTAAAGACTAATTGCAGACTGATTGGTGACATTGACCTGGAGAAAGACTCGATGCAATCCCAATGTGCCAAAGGCAAAGCCCAGCAACAACCTGGATGCCTCCTCAGCGAGGCCTTTGCCGCGTGCCAAACGATCTCCGAGGTAAATCCAATACTCCGCATGACGCGATCGCCAGTTAATGCCGCGGAGCCCGAGCAGTCCCACCGCGTTGGCGTCGTGTCCCTTTCCTTGAGCGATCAGGAAAATACGCTGCGCAGGGTCGTCCATAACGGATTCGTACCATCGACGGTGTTCCCAGTCGGCGACCGGGCCTTCCGTTCCCGTACCCCGCCTCACTTCCTCATCGTTGATCCAGGCTCTTACCAATGGCAACGCGGCTTCATCGAAAGGAAGGAGCGCCCCTAGTTTTCCGTGGAACATCCTTGGGCCTCCATTCCGTGTTCCGCATCCGGGAGCGGTCGCTCGCCGGTCCGATTGATTCCTTCGCGGACCATCACGGTTGCGAGTGTCTTGCAGAGGATCTTCAAATCCAGCAGGAAGCCCGCGTGGTCCGCATACCAGACATCCAAATCCCGACGCATGTTGATGGGCACGTCATTGCGTCCATGCACCACCGCCCAACCGGTCATACCGGGGCGGACATTCAGTCGTCTAAAGTCCGCTGGCCGATAGCTCTGAGTGCCTTCGGGCAGCTCTGGACGCGGCCCGATGAGGCTCATCTCGCCACGCACCACGTTCCACAGCTGCGGTATTTCGTCAAGACTGGTTCGCCGGAGAATCCTGCCCAAGCGGGTCACGCGCAGATCTGTGTCCGAGCTATAAGCACTGCCGTCAGGATTGCGAATATACGGTGCATTGCGCACCATCGATCGGAATTTAATGATGCGAAATGTTCGGCCCTGCCAACCAATACGCTCCTGCATAAACAATACCGGCCCTCTGGAACTGGCCTTGATGGCCACGGCAATCAGCCCAAGCAGGGGCGCAAAGACAACCAGCGCTGCGATGGCCACCGTGAGATCAAAGAAGCGTTTCCAGGCACGGCCTAACCAGTGGGTCACTCTCTTTATCATTAGTAGTGGGGCACAGAAGGCACAGTTCTGCTTTCTGCAGTCTCGAGCAGCAGCTGGATCATCCTGGGAAGATTCGCCTCGCGGGTCAGGTGGCATAGGGCATAGTCCAGACCGCGAGCTCCGGCGGCGCGAACATCTTCCGGAGGACTCGCGGCGATGACTTTCAAGGCCGCGGCGGTGCCGGCCGGATCATCGGGCGAAATCACCCAGCCCGCTTTCGCTTTGATGATCAGTTTGGCAGTGTCAGAGTTGCCGAGCACCATCGCGAGCACCGGCCGGCCGGACAACATGTACGAGATGAGTTTGGACGGAACCGAAACCAGCGACTGCTCGCCCTGCGTTGGCAACAAGAGAACGTCCGCCGCGCCTAACACGATTCCTGTGTCCTTTTTCGGCCAGGGCGTGTAAAAGAAAATGCGATCCTGAAGACCCTTCTCCTCGACCATCTGCTGACAAGCTCCCAAAGACGAGCCCACTCCAGCAATCAGCAAACAGATATTCTCGTCGTTCCATAGGTATTCAAAAGCCCTGATCGCTGTTTCTACGCCGGCCGCAGCACCAATGTTGCCCGCATAGACGGCCAGCATCGTGTGATCGAGGATGCCGTATTTCTGACGCAGGCCGTAAGCGCCGCGGGCATCCACGTTGACTGAGCTGGTCTCTCCCCAATTCTGCAGCACATGGATACGCTCGGCAGGCACTCCGCGATCCACGCGATAGGTCTCACGAAACTGATCTGAGATCACGATGAGGGCTTTTGCGGAGTGCGCTATCCTGCGATCGAGCGCGCGCAGAACTCGAAACAGGATCGAATGGGCGCTGATCCTCTTTTGCTGGGAAAGCGACTCCGGGTAAACGTCCTGGATACTCATCGCGACAGGAATGCTGCGAAGCCAGGCCACTGCCGATACCATGCCGGAACAGAAAATGACCCATGAGTTCATATAAATGACATCCGGCCGTGGCAAACACAGAACGCGGGCGGAACAGGTAAGGGCAAAGCCCACATTCTCCAGCAACCGGCTGCCCATGGTGGACTTCCGGGAGAGAAAGGAGAAGCAGCGGATCACCGAGAAGCCCATGCTCTCCCGGCGATAGAGAGACCTCCGGTAGCCTTTGAAAAGCCTTCCGTCGGGGCGATTGGGAAACGGCGCCAAGACCGTGACCTGATGGCCATCGTGGAATAATTCATCGGCTATCTGGAAACTGGTCTGCGCCGTCACCACGGGTTCAGGCGGGAACACGGCGCTGACGATCACAACGTTCATGGTCTTACTCCCAGGCTCTGGAATCGGCTGTTTTTGCTACGGATCCAGTCACCACGAATACGCCGGCTATCGATAAACACCCTAAAAACGTTTTCGCTGATTGTCGTGCGGCCGGCCGTGAGTATCGGATCGCCGTAAAGAGGTTCGGTTGGTGCGTTCACCCGGCAGTGGCTCCCTGGCCGCAGCGACCGTCTTTGTGGCGGCCCTTGCTTTGTGAGGCTGAGCTGCCGGACCGTTCTGTAACTGTTGCAGTTGGGCGCGCGTTCGAAAATCCGGCGCATTTCGTATCAGTCTGCGTAGCTTGATCGAGCTGGTGTAAGCATGAAAGGCACCTACACCTACCACGTCCGGGTGCGCATCCGACTCAGCTTCTGACGCCAAATAGGTAGGGGCAGGTGCGATCCCCCTCGGCGCAAAGCCGCCGCTACCATGCGCGCGGTACTGCGAATTGACGTGGTTGGAAGCGACCGTGCCGGGGTTCGTCGACCGGCCAGATCGCATGGTCTGATGGCGATTGAGGGTGGTGGGTTCTTCTACGCCAGCTCCAGGCGCCGTTCTGTTGATCGAATTGCCGGTACACTTGGCCGGCTGCTGTGCACTGGTTGATCGGGTGACTTCCGGACCTATGGACCCATGTGCGCCCTGCGTAGCGGGTTCTGGAAGAATCCTTTGCCAGCCAACTCCAGGTTGGAAGCAGAGCTCTGTCTTCGCCCCTAAAGCTGTGCCGATCACGGACGAGCTTCCGTTGTTTTCCGATTTCCCCGTCTTGCGGTGGTCCACTTGCTTCGTTGGCGCACGATTCTGCGCTGTTTGAGGGATCGCCTCCGGAACGGCTGCAAGCAACATCAACAGGCCGCCGACGAGCATTCGTGTTCTACGTTCGGTCATTCGGTTCCCCGAAAGCTCTCACGGCGAAAGGAGCTGGTTGGTGGAGAAATAGAGCCGTAGCGCGCTCCACCGTGTCGGAAAAATCAACTGCAAATTGTTTTACCCGCTTGTGAGAAGCCACGATGGCCTCCTTCTCTCGTTCCGCGCGGGATGGGTCTGGCGAATCTTCGTGTCGAGCCATGAGCGACGCCAGCTGCCTGGGCTGCTCCGGGTCAAAATAATCAGCGCAATCCCCGGCCTGCTCGCGATGAACGCGCAGATCCGAAAGCAGCAGGGGTACTCCGAGCGATTTGGCCTCTTCCACGGTCGTGCTCCACCCTTCGGACAAAGACGGATTGATCAGCGCCGTACAAGCGCGCATCAAGGCAAACACATGCTCGCGCGGCACGATTCCGAGAAAGCGAAAGTTTTCGGTTAACCCATATTGATGAACCAGCGACTGAAGCGCAGCAAAGTGGCCGGGATGACGATAATCCTCCGCTCGACCCGAGGCGGCCACAACCGTGTGGTAACCCTCTTGCCCTAATATCCGTAGCGCCTCGATCACCGTGCGATGATTTTTGTGCTTCCAGAACTGATTGGGCAGGTAGAAGTAGCGCTCAGGTAAGAGATACACGGACGCAATTGCCGGATCGCCGTCACCATCGGACAAGTTCGGCGGGAACATCGCGGAGCGAACGACGGAGGTTCTGCCCCTGGATTGGGGAAAGAAGGCCTCACAATCCGATCGGCTATCTTCGCTGCTGAGCATGATGTGCCGGCGGCTAAGAATTTGTGCGCGAAATCCGAGATCGCGTTTCCAATACGCGGCAAAGCCGAACAATTCAGGAAGATGCCGGTGTTGAAAATCCGTGATCCAGGCTAAGCGGGGAAACGGAAAGCGCCAGCCATAAAATTGCGCGCACTCGAAGAGCACGTCGATGCGGTGCTCGCGAAATGTGGCGGCGGCGGCCGAGTCACAGCCGGTCAGGAGCGCCTGGCGCAGGCGCTGACTCCTGCGCGCGTCGTCAAAGGTGGAAACCCGAACTACCTGCACCCTCGCCATCGCGGCAAAAGGCTCAACATTTGCCGGCGCGGCATCCGTGCCCACAAACAACACCATCTGCACCCGATCAGGCGCATGCACAGACAGCACTTGCGCCAGATTTACCAGGTAGTTATATCCGCCCGTGCCCATCCAGTTGGCGCCACTGATCAGGGTGAACGCCACTCGCGTCAAAAATCACTCCTTGAAGATTGCAGATACCACTGCACATAGTCGCGCACACCGTCATTGACCGGAACGTTCCAGGCAAAGCCTTTTTTCTGCAGGAACCAGCCATCGGCAACCAAACTGCAGGGGTTCCCGGGCCGTGCCTTGCCATTGAAGACAACCTTGGCCGGCGCCGGCCAGGACTCCAACACCATCGCGGCGATTCTGCCCACGCTCGTCGCTTCTCCCGAGCCCACATTGAAGACCGTCATCGCATCGGGATCCGATGCCGAGCCCCATGGCGAACTCTAACGCACGCACCACATCCCGGATGTCCGTCCAATCGCGCAACTCCTCGCCGGTGCCACCCAGCACCAATTGCCGCGTGCCCGAAGCCAGGCTGGAGCACATATCCCACAACACCTGCTTCTTCAGCCAACTGCCATACACCGAAAACAGCCGTACGACCATAACAGCCAGGCCATAGTTCGCTGCGTACGATAGGCATAGGTTCTCCATCATCAGCTTGTGGTAGCCATAGGGCGAAAATGGCAGGAGCGCTTGTTCTTCCCGGATAGGGCCGGTATGACCTGCCCCATAAACCGCGGCGCTCGATACGGAGACCAGTTTTGCGCTGCGTGCCCCAAGACGCATCCACTCCAGCAATTCCGCGGTGGTCGCGACGGTGCGGGTAAAGTCTTCATAGGGGTTGGCGATCGACGCGCCCACCGAAGAGCCTCCGGCCAAGTGAAAGATGCAATCCGGAGCACCGTTATCGCGCAACAGTTGTTGCAGATTGCCGGCATGAATCCCTCCATTGAGCCAGCGTTGCACGCCCCATGCCTGCGCCTCCGCCGGCGGCCAGGGACCATGACCGATACCAATCACGGTGTGGCCCTGGCGGGAAAGCCAGGAGGCAAGATGGCGGCCGATGAAGCCTCGGGTTCCCGTGATCCAGATCTGCGCCATGGTTATGGCCGAGCGCACACAAACGAGTAGAGCCTGCCGGGACGGCGGTCAACCCGGGTGAGTGTCCTGCGAGCCAAGGACCACAGACCTGGCAGCCCGAGCGCACGGCGCAACACCCCGCGCATCGCAAGCTTGCCGCCCAGACGATCAGCAATCACGTCCTTCAGCGATTGCTCGGTATAGGGAGCGTAGTTGATCACACTGCTGAATGGGGAGAGCACCAAGTCAATCGTGAAGCCCGCCTGTAACAGGGCATCCGTGTAGGTTGAAAGTAAAAAGGCGTTCTCGCCGCCGTACAAACCGTGCAGGGGGTGTCGGGAAAGGAATACGGGTAAGTCTTTCTTCCGCGAAATCACATGTTCACGAATAGCGATGAGCCGGCCGCCGGGCTTGAGGACACGAAAGAATTCGCTGCAAGCGGAGTGTAAGTTCCGGGTATGGTGAAGAACGGCGCGCGCGAACGCAATGTCGAACTGGCCGTCGTCGAATGGCAAATGTTCAGAGAACTCCTGAGCTACGGTAATCGGCAACGCGCTCTCTTCCGCGAGCGAACGAATGGCACCGGCGCCCACAAGACGGCTGCTGTCGGGTTCCAGAGCGGTCACGGCGAATCCTTCCCGTGCCAGCGCATAACTCGCAATCCCTCGGCCGGCCCCCACATCGAGCGCCTCTCCCCTGGCAGAACCGAGGAGCTTTCGGACCTCTTCCCACTCGCAGCTTTTCCAATAGCGTTCTGCTGCGCCGATCAGAGGGTCGTCGTAGTATGCATTCAGAACCAGATCCTGTTTCTCCGGTTGAGAGCGCAGCCACTGTACCGCCTCTTCCCATGTGGACGACGGCTCGCTCACATGGCATCTCGTTCCGAAGGGGTAAGTTCGCGAATGGGGTGCGCAGGGTTACCGGCTACGATGGTGTAGTCGGGAACGTTTTTGGTCACCACCGCTCCGGCGCCGACAATCCCGCCAGTTCCGATCATGACCCCGCGCACAATAATCGCGTGGGCGCCGATCCACGCGTCATTGCCGATGGTGATCGCCCGTTCGCCAAGATCGATTTCTTTTGGGTGACCCGAAGTCACGATCGCTTGAAACTGTCTATGCCGCGCGCCGGCGCCGATGGGATGGGTAAGGCTATCGAAAATGTTCACATTATGCGCAATCAGCACTCGGTCTCCGATGAGGATGCGCGACGCTGACCAAATCCTTGTACCCTCCCCGACATAGCACCATGAACCAATCTGTATCTCTCCACCGTGAGCAAAGGTCAAGAGCTCACCCAGGATCATGGAGTGGCTTCCTACCCGTATCTCACTGTCTTTTCCCGAAGCATTGCGGATTCTGGCGGATCGGTACAACTTAGCGCCACGATCAAGAATGCATGTCGAACGCCCTAGTAAGCGTCGTGCCACATAGTCCAGATTCAACGTAACCAGCCTCTCGGAACGCAGCGCTGCTAGAGACAGCTCACCAGCCGGCAAAATTCGCTCCACTGGTTTCGCTTGCTATAGAGAGTGCGGACCATGTGATTCGCCTGCTCCGCCGCTCTTGCATAACGGCTCCAATCGTTGATCACCTGCTCCGCCAAAGCTTTTGCTTGCGCCGGCGAGGAGTAAGTGAGCAGTGTCTCGTCGTCGCGCATGCCATCGGGATACGTACCTGCGTCACCCAAAAGCAGAGCAGAACACCCCATCGCCTCAAAGCAACGCATATTTCCGCGGTCTTCTCCTGACACGTCGATGGCGCCATTCAAAACAATTTTTGACCTTGCCATGAGCGCATACAGATCACGGCCATACACCGGGTCACGCGAAACCGCGCGAATGTCCCTGGGCCTGCGATACTTCCCGAGTGGTCCCAGGTAGCCTGCGGGGGTCTCTGCCAGCCGGGTAAGGCGTGAACGGGCGAGGCAGAACTCAATCCTGTAGCGGTCTCTGAGGCCGGCAACCTCTTCCAATACCGCCGCGCGCCGCATGTGATGCCGGGAATACCCTCCCACGAAAACAACATCGATGGGACGGTCCTGGTTGCCGGCATACTCGTCCATCACAGGATCATGTGCGGGCGAAAAATACGCTGCGTTCCACCCGGACGCGCGATATGTTTTAAGAAGGCTGGCGGAGTTGCATACCACCAGGTCGTACCCGCCCAAGTCTGCCACAGGCAAAGGAATGTTACGCCAGGCAATCGTCTTGCGCACACATCCTGGCAGTTTGCGGGCAAATTCACTGTTATAGCGGATAGGGTCCAGGTTGTAGAACACTTCCGCCCGATGGAATTCCAACTGCGCCAGCAGGATTTCCGGGAGACTTGCCCGCCTCGACATGCCCATCTGCCGCGCCCACATACGTTGCAGGATCTCGTCGTCGCCATTGGTAAAGAAGGCGGTTTCCTCCCCCTCCAACACCGGCGCCAGGAAGTGCAACGCTCCGTATCGTTGGTTGAGGAAGCGCGCGATACGCTCTTCGAAGGTGACGGCACTCTGTAGCTCTGCCCGGTGACGAGATAAGAAACTAGGAGGAACCCCTGAGTTTTGCAATAGCCTCATACGAGGTGTTCGCCGCATGGTGGAACTACGTAGGCATGATTCATGCAACCAACCGCATGCAAATCAGACCGCGCGCCGCGGCCGCATAGTCAGCACCAAAGCGTTTTTCCTGATGGATGTCGAAGAAGGTTGCGTCTGCCAGTGCGGCGGGATCTGAGGCACGCCATCCCTCGGGCGAATAGGCGAAATACTCAACTTCTGTATGTGCTGGTTCAAAATCATCCAGCACCGCACGGACCATCTTCGCGTCAAACACCTGGAACCAGCCGCGATTGCACGCCTTTCCATACGGTACGGTAATAAAACAGACGCCGCCTGGTCGAAGGACCCGCCGGAATTCTCGCACCGCTGCGCGAAAGCCCTGTGCGTCATCTTCCCGTTTCGTTCCGTCCGTGGTGTACAGCATGGTGTTATCCAGGCCAATGTGTTCAATGGTTGAGATACTCACGATGGTGTCGAATATCCCTGAGCGGAATGCACAGGATCGGAGGTCGCCAAACACGTAGGAGATGGCTCTCTGCCAGTAACACTGCTTTTCCGGCGCTAACGTGCAAATCGACAGTTTCGCTTCGCTCACAGGTGGCTTGTTTACCAGAAAGCCGTGATTGAGAGCTGCACCCGCGTCGAGCATCAGGCCCGGATTTCGGGGCAAGCGTGCATATACCCACGGATACTCAATGACTCGTTCATCCATCCGGAAACCGTAGCCCCTCGGGAGAGGGGCCGAAGGCTTGAGCAATCCGTTCTCAATGGCACTTTCGATGCGTCGGCGCTTCGCCGTATAGTATCCCGGCGTCCACGGCCTGCGCCCTCTCAGGATGTAGAAGGGATAGAAAACACGGTCCAGGAATTCCTTTATTTGGAAAATCATGAAGATGGCGGTTGTCTAACCGCTAACAGCGGCCTCGTTCGGGGGAGGTCGGCGCCAAGCACGATCGCCATCATGCCCCACAGCGGCACGTTGCCATAGAGTCCGCCCGAGAACATGGCCCCGATCAGTTGCTGGAAGAAGCAAACCGGGATCCAGGCCATGGCGGGCTGCCGCCGTATGAATCTCGTCGCACGATAGATAGCCATGAGGATCAGTAGGACGAACGCGGAACCGCCGAACGTGCCGGTAGCCATGAATGCCTCGACCATTGCGTTGTGTGGATAGATCAGAGCATTTCTCTCCACGATCGAGCTACCGAGCCAGGGATGGTCCATATATTCACGCCATGCATCCCGGATCATGTTGTGGCGGGTATTGATTGAGTCACTCGTGGTATCGTACGCCGCAGCAGATGCAAGCAGCCGATCGAGCTTCAAGCCGTTCCGGGAAAAATAAGTAGCCGTGACTGAGAGCACAAATACCAGGACAATGCACATGGCAACGGTGACAAACCGGGAGCCGCACCGTATCCCCAGGTATGCGATGAGCGGAATCACCAGGATGCCGGCGACCAGGGCACCGCGGGAAGAGGCGGCCAGGATGCTGAACGCACCGAGACAGACTGTGCCCGCTGCCCCGGCCCGAAGGTACCACGCTCTCCGGACGCGGCCTATTTGCAGGAGAACGAAGAGTCCCAGGATGATGGCCGTGACGCCCATGTGACCGTAGGAAACTGAGTTAAGAATATCGTTTCCCTGATAACGACCGTGCAGGGTCACATCTTGCGAAGTTCTGGTGCGCAGCATCGATGCCAGGCAGCACACGCCGAGCGCCAGCATGCTCCATGGGAGCGCTTTTCGATAAAGCCCGATGTCCCTGATTTGGTACAAGACAAGGAAGGTAGGCAGACAGATAGCAA
Source organism: uncultured Acidobacteriaceae bacterium (assembly GCA_963850235.1). Taxonomy (GTDB): domain Bacteria; phylum Acidobacteriota; class Terriglobia; order Terriglobales; family Acidobacteriaceae; genus PALSA-350. Next base: position 294,155 of record CAWKKM010000008.1, read on the forward strand.
AGAGCGACAAGGCCATATCCGATGGAGTGGTCCCCAGGGGAATCTGCAGAAACGCCGCATCGACGATGAACCTTAAGCTATAGGCGGTCCAGAAAAATATCGCCGCGGCAGAAATAATCGACATACCGATGCGGAGGTGACCAGCACCCAGGAATCTGAAGAGAGCATAGAGTTGCAAAAGCAGCATGAGGCCGCGAAAGGGAACGGTCGCGACACGGCTGTCTACGCCGAGAGCGCCGGGAACGTAGGACACCATGAGAAAGCCGGCTAAGGTTCCCGTCATGAGCAGAGTCACCATCCCGGCCAGTCTCGAGTTTTCGGGGCTGGTCAACTTGCTCGCCAACGGTGCGTAATGGTTGTTTGGATATCTCATGTCCAAGGAAGCTCCACGGGAAGCTTCACGCCTCTGCCATGTTCGCTAAGGCCGCCGCCGTATCTGCACAATGCTTGATCGCGCCATGCGATAGCGCCCAATGGATGCCGTACATGAGAGTCATCGTCACTCCGTAGGCAAGGATGGCGATGCGCGGACCAAAGCCGAAACGGTAGGGCAAGATGAAGGAAAGGGCTGTCAGCGCCAGTTTGCCGGCATCCCAGACGAACTGTGTCCGCTGCCGTTGAAGAACGCTCAAGGTCAAGGTGACCGGTGAGTTGATAAAGCCGGCATAGCACATGAACGCCAGATAGCGGGCGTATTCGCCCGCCTCACGCCATACGCGGCCAAAAATAGTTTGAAAGACCCACGGCGCGAAAAGGGTAAACAGGGCACAGGGGCCGAGCCCCAGGTAGAGCATCCGCCGGGTGGTCTCAAGAAAGATATACATAAGCCTCTGGGGGTCCACTCTTGAGAGCGTTGCTGCCTGAGAAGTGTAGACCTGGGCAATGCTTGCCCCAATCAATGCTGCCGGAACGCCTAACACGCGATTGACCAGGGCGAACCATCCCGTGTATTGCGCTCCATAACACGCCGCCAGGAAGAGGGCGGGTAACGCCAGCCCCGACGCGTTGAGCAGTCCTCCCCAAGTGGAAACGAGCGGATAGTCGCGATAGCGCACGGCTAACCGGATCATGCGAGGCACGCGTATGCCACGAATTTGAACGATATGGTTCCGCCATAACGCGCGCACGAACTTACCGCTTCCCGTGATGCGACCCATCGCATCGCCCGTCAACAATCCCAGGGGACCGCGGATCACGAGGCCCGCAGCAAGTTGGATAGCGACCATCGCTGCAACTTGCGTGAGCTTGGTGGCGGCAATTTGCCCGTAGGCATTCTGCCGCATGGCCCGGTAACTGAGCGCCTGATAAAGTCCGCCGCCGAATACGCTGACCGGGAGGAGCCACAGGTAGCCCTTGAGAACCAGCACGCCGGCGGGAAGCATCGAGGGATACTGGTGAAACATGGCAACGATCAGGGCGGTCACCATCGTAGTAAGACACACGCAAACAATCGCTACTCCAAGCAGATCGAACCCACTCTGTTCATCCTCGGGCAAGAGCAGCGCAAACTCATAGCGCCCCGCAGCCATGACCATGACAAATCCCGTTAGGGAGATAAATACTTGAAGTACGCCAAAATCGCTCGGGCGGTAGATACGCGTCAGCACTGGCGATGCGGCAACCGCAATCGCTTGCGCCATGGCCGTTCCGCCCACCAGAATCGAGATGCTTCTGGCGAATTGGCCGGTAGGCAGCCATCGGTTACAGAGTCTCGAACATACTTGCTTCATAAACATGCCAGCGCAGCGGAAAGGAAAATCGAGTGGACGTGAGACGCGAAAACAGATCTCAGATCGGAACCAGCCCGTAGAGCCTGGTTTCTAGTGTTCCTCCAAGGCCTTCTCAGAGTAATAGCCGTGATATTTGCCATATCCGTAACCGTAGCCATATCCGTAATAGTGCTCGGCAACACGCACATCGTTGACCACGATACCGGTCAGATGGCCATCGCCAGACTGCAGCAACTCACTGGCGCGCTGCAGGGCGCGGCGCGGTGTGACGGCCAATCTGGATACGAGAAGAACGACGTCCGTCTTTTGCGCCACCAGCACAGCGTCGGTAACAACCAGGCACGGAGCACTATCGATGATCACGTGATCGTACGCCGATTTCCACTCCTCCAGAAGTTCGTGCATCTGGACAGATCCGAGCAGTTCGGCTGAATTCGGCGGACGCGGGCCAGCCTGGAGAACGAACAGGTTGGGAGCGTTCGGTAGAGGTTCGACAACGTCGCGCCAATTGGCGGCTCCGGTGAGCGAGCCGCTCAACCCGGGGTTCTTAGCCATCTCCAATCGTTCCGCGAGCACGCCACGCCTCAGGTCCGCGTCGACCAGCAGTACGCGCGCACTCCGCTGGGTGAGCGCAGCGGCGATATTCATGCTGACCGTCGTCTTGCCCTCACCGGGCAGAGCACTTGCGATCAGGACCGTCCTCGGCGGGGTACCGGCCGAGGCAAGCAGGAGGGCAGTGCGCAGCGAGCGAAACCCTTCCGATGCCTGCGAGTTAGGTCGCAACACGGTAACCAGAGAGCCCTGTTTTGATCCATCCCAATGGGATGTTCCTTCTTGCCCGCTCGTCTTGGTACGCCCGGGCTCACTATGCGGGAGCATTCCCTTAATGTGCGGGATCATTCCAAAGAGAGGAGCTCCTGTCAAAATCTCGACTTCTTCCGGGCTGCGAATCAAGTTATCCAGGCTTTCCGCGGCGAACGTGCACGCGATGCCGGCAGCCAGGCCGAGCAAAATGCTTAGCGCCAGCACCAGCGAGGTATTGGGTTCCACCGGCCTGGTGGGAAGAGTAGCCGGATCGATGACATCGACGGTGGCTGCCTTCAGACTCGCCACCACGCCTGCCTCTTTAAGTTTTTTCAATAGGTCTTCGTAGAGATCGTTGCCAGACTCCACTTCACGCTTGAGGATGCCGTACTGGTCAAGACCCTCGCTCATTTTGTAGGCTTGCTGCTTCTGCCCGTCAAAGGCAGATTGCAACTGTTTCTCGGCGCCGGCTGAAACCTCATAGTCTGTACGAAAGCGTTCCTGAATATCTTGGATCTCGGTTTGCAGCGACCTCTCCACCTGGGCCAGCTGATTCTGGAGCTGGATGACTTTGGGATACTGAGGACCGTATTCCGAGTTTGCCTGCGCGAGTTGGGATTTTAAGTCGGCCTGCTGACCATGCAGGACGGGAAGAACGCTGTCCGGAACGATCGTCCCCAGCAGTTCGGGGTTGCCCGACTGGGCCACGCGGTACTTTGCCTCCTTCACAATCCGATCGGCTTCGGCGTCGGTCAACTCCTTGCTGAGATCGTTCAACCTGGAAAGCACAAGGTTGTCGTTCTCATCGGTGCCGAAGATGCCGGTTTTCTTTTGCAATTGTGATAGCCGGGCCTGCGATTCCTGGATCGTAGACTTAAGCTGAACCAGCTGACCCGATAACCAGTCTGACGCTTTCATGGTGTCGTTGTAACGGGTCATGAAAGTGCGCTGGGTATAAGCAGACACCAGATGATTGACGATTTCCCGCGCCAGCTTTGCATCCGCGTTGCGAAAAGTGATTTCTACCGCTTGGGTACGCGTGATGGTCTGCACCGTCAGCGCCCTACGGAACCTTGCCAGTAACTCGTTCCGGCGCCGCGGCTCCGTCTGTTCCACATCGTCCGGCGCGTTCCCCACACTGTACCGGCCGAAGAAACCAAACTTTCTTTGGCCGGCGAAGGTAGGCTGCTTATCGAGCCGCAATGCGCCAATGACCGTCCACGCCAGACTGTCGCTCTTCAGAATACGAACCTGGGTCTCGAGCTTTTGATCGAAACCGAGACCACCGCCGCCGAGGCTGGCTGTGATGTCGCCCATATCCAGAGCATCGGAACCCTCCGGATTAATTGCGAGGTCCGCGATCGCTTCGTATCGGCGGGTCTTGAGCGCACAATACAAACTGCCAAGAAGAAACACCACGATCACTGAAGTGAGGATGATCTGCTTGCGGCGCCGAAAAACACGGATCAGATCCGAGAGGGTGATCTCGTCAGACCTGCTGGGATCATCAGCCTCTCCGCCGCTTCGAATCATTCCCAGATTGCGATGCGCAGGTTCGCCGCGAGTCGAGCTCTTCACCGGGGTTGCCTCTTGCGTGTTGGGTTAGTGCAGTTGAAATGCGTAGATGGAATAAACGGCTGCCTGAATCGCTCCTTGCAGCCCCATGGCTCCGTAGTTCCTGATGTTGCTCAGGGGAACGAACAGGATATCTTCCGCATGCAACTGCAGGTCCTGGTCTTTGCCATGGTAGATCTTGTCCAACGGAATTTTGGTTTGCGTTGTGCCTGCAAGCGACTTCCGGAGAATCATCGAACCCTTCAGGGACGCGAGCTTGGTGGTGCCCCCAGCCAATGCCGTGGCCTTGAGAACCGAGATCGAGGTGTTGTCCTCCATGAGAAAGGCGCCCGGCTTATTGACCTCTCCCAGCACATAGACCATCCCCGCCTTGGAGACGACGATGGTGTCGCCCGGATAAATCGGTACATTGGCATGCTCAAGGGGATTTTCTGTGGCATTTATGCTTGCCAGTGCGACCACTTCAGGATGCTCACTTTGTCCCGACACGCAAAACAGTGACGGTGCGGCCTGATTTCAGAGTGAGACCGCCGGCAGCAGAGATCACATCATATAGGTGATGTGGACCCATCAGTGGATAGATTCCCGGCGCGTTCACCTCTCCATAGACCGTGATGCCCTGGGTAGCGAACTCCTCGATGAATATCGACACTTGCGGATCCTTCACCAGTTGACGCGCGACCAGTTCGCGGGCGATCAAGCGTTGTGCGTTCCCAACCGTCATCCCGGCAAGCTTCACGTCTCCAAGAAAAGCCAGACTCACGCATCCATTTACATCCACCCGAACCTTCAACACCAGCTCGGGCACATCGAAGACGCTGAGATCGAGCAGATCGCCGGGACCGATAGCGATCGCGCTCTGATCGCGCACAGTTGCCGGCGCTTCCACGTTTACAGGTATCTGCGCCCAGCCGAGAGTGGCAGCTATCCCGGTCAGACCAAGGATAAGCAGTCTCATACAGCAGGCGAGACGCTTCCTGAATGGTTTGCCCAATGAGTTTTGCACGTGTGATTGTTTCATCAGGAACACACTCCGGCTCTGTAGCAGGAGGGTGGTTTTCAGTTCAGCAGGTTAGCCGGCGTTCCGTGCGGTTGCGGCCACTCATTGGTAACCGCGGCTGGGTGATTGGGTTTGACCAGCGATCCCGGAGCGGGAGCGGCCGACATGGCGAGCTTCAGCAGTGGTGATCCGGGATTATAGTCGGGTATCAGTTCCTTCAAATACAAGACCAGGCGGGCGACATCTTTCCGTTCGGAGATCTGGCGAAGTTCTTCCAAGGCGACATGCATCACCTTGAGGTCAGCCGAGAAAGGGGAGAGATAGCTGAGAATCTTACCATGCGTCGTCGGCATGAAATGTTCGTTCTGGAGATTGAGTTCCTCGAAGAGCTTCTCACCCGGACGCAAGCCGGTGAATTCGAATTTGATATCCCGATCGGGCCGCAATCCTGACAGCAAGACGAGATTTCGGGCGAGATCGACGATTCTGACAGGTTCGCCCATGTCGAGGACAAAGACCTCTCCGCCCTTACCTATGGAGAATGCCTGCAAGACCAGTTGCGTCGCTTCGGGAATGGTCATGAAGTAGCGACGCATTTCCGGGTGAGTAATCGTTACCGGCCCGCCCGCGGCAATCTGCTCTTTAAAGATCGGAACGACACTGCCGTTGCTTCCCAGGACATTCCCGAAGCGCACCGCGATAAACCGTGTTTTGCTTTGCTTTTGCAGCGCGCTGATCACCAGTTCCGAGATACGTTTGGTAGCGCCCATCATGCTCGTAGGGCGAACCGCCTTGTCGGAAGAGATCATGACAAAATCTTCCACGCCATGGTCGATCGCGGCACTGGCTACATTCCAGGTTCCGAATATGTTGTTCTCAACTGCCGCAAATACGTGTCTTTCCATCATGGGTACGTGTTTGTAGGCGGCAGCGTGGTAGACGATCGACGGCCTAAAGCGTTCCATCGCCTGCTGGACATTCCCGGAGCGAGTAATATTGCCCAGCTCGGGGAAAAACGCCAGGCCGGGAAACTTGTTGTTCAACTCTCTGTCCAGTTGAAACAACGGAGTTTCGGCCTCATCAAACCCGACCAGAGCCAATGGGTTAAACCTGGCAATCTGACGACAGATCTCCGAGCCGATCGAGCCCGCAGCGCCGGTCACCATAATGGTCTTGCCTTCAATGCGGTCGCGGATTCTCGCCTCATCCAGCAGCACCGGTCTTCTTCCCAACAAGTCTTCGACCGCGACATCGCGGATTTGCTTTCCCAGTTCCGTGCCGTGGATAATATCCGCCAATCCAGGAACCATTTTGTAATCGACTTCTGCATCAATCGCGGACTGCAACATGCGGACCAGCTGCGGGCCGGTAGCGGATGGGATCGCGATCAACACTTGATCAATCTCGTACTTTCGCGCCAGGGCTCCGAGTGCCTCGCCGGTACCCAATACTCTCGTTCCGTGGAAGGTCAAGCCGACCTTGCGTGCATCATCATCAATCAGGCCGACCAACTCACTTTTCAGCGAAGGATTCTCCCGCAGCTCGCGGGCCAGTGCCAATCCCGCCGTACCGGCGCCGTAGATAAGGGTCCTGGTCCAGCCACCATCCCCTTTCTCGCTGCCTCTTCTGGCGGTCGAGGCGAGCCGGACCGCAAATCGAGTGCCCAGGGTCAACGTGCAGGAGGTCAGCCATTCCAGAATATAGACGGAGCGCGGAATTCCGGGATGCACGGCAAGAACGATGATTGCGCCGCCCAGTATCGACCCCACGGAATTGGCTGATCCGATCCGTACGGCCTCATCCAGAGAGGTATACCGCCAGTAGCCTGCATTGACGGCGCCAAAAAAGAACGCAGCCGACTTGGCAACTGCCCATATAACGATGGCCTCACGCATTCCCTGTGCGTAGATGGCGGGGACCGAACCATCGAACCGCAGTTGGAATGCAAGAAGTCCGCAGAGGGTAAATCCGGCCATATCCATAACGGAGGTGAGAAGCCGGCGCGGGACTTGCACCGGCGTACCGCCGGGCAGAGAAAACCAAGGCATGTAAAAGTCTCCCCGGAAGGCTAATCTTGCCGCAAACTTCTGGCTCCCGGTTCTGCAACTGTGGCAGTGAAGCAGAGCGCGCTTCAGCTTGCCGACGCGGTGTCTACCCGCCTGACGGATCAGGCGACAGCATTTCGATGTTCCGACGGCAGATTCGGCTGGGGAGCGATGAGTTCAAGAGCACTTCCTTCGATGTGCAGGGAAACGCTCTTACCGATCACATCCAGGTTCACGATAAAGCGGAGGCCATTCCCTCGCTTTTGAACCACGCCGATCACGCCGGCCAAAGGCCCAGTGGTCACGCGAACCCTGTCTCCTGTGGCCATAAATGGATGGGGCTCGATGCTTTTGCAAGCGATCATGTGCCGCAGCAATTCCATATCGGCGTCGGGAATCGCCACCGGCCCCGCGGCGTTCCCGATAGTGCTTAACAAGCCGGGCAACCTCATGAGCGGGCCATGATCTTGTGGCGCCAATCGCACAAAAAGGTAGTTCGGAAAGAGCGGAATTTGGAGGTCGACGGTCGTACGGTTCTTCCACGATCGCTGGCAGCTATAGAGTGGAAGGAATTGCTCGATACCGATGCGTTCGCAATGGGAAGCGATCCGCTTTTCATGCCGGGACATCGTGTATGCTGCGAACCACTCCCGTTCGAAATCCGCTACGACGTTTCCGGGGTAGCCATGTTCAGGTGCAGCTTCGCCATTGTCACTTAGCAAGTGATGTTTCCCCTTCTAAAACTGTCGGATTGCACGGTCGGCCAAGTACCTTGCTTGTAGCAATCTTGCCGCTCGCCTTCGTACATCTCATCGGCGAGCGAATGGATTTCATCATGCTTGTAGGGTGATCGTCGCTAACAATGCTTCACGCAGAAACGCATCAAGCCAAGCCAGTAACGACTATGACCTATTCTGCTCCATGATGGCAACCGATCATCTCTTGGGATCCGATCTCCCGTTGCGTTGCCTCGCTCAAGAATCCCTTATCGCCCCGCAGAAGAAGAAGCGTCCTGCCCCAATACGCCGAGGTTGCATTCTGGTGCAGTAACTTGGATTCGCGTGGGAGGCCATCTGGTGATTTTCATTGCCGGGTGCAGGAGTTCTGGATGAGAGGGCTACTTGGAAACTGCTTATCAGGCTTATCGGAGAACGATGCTGCACCACCTCAGGGAGTTGCGCCGGTGCACGAAGAAAGCAGATTTACGCAATCAGGACCACCATCGCTGTTACGGAACACTAAGAAGAGTTACCGCCGATCATGCATGGGACATCTCACGTCACGGTTTGTGGATGACATGTTCGGCACTTCGGTTAGTCGAGTTAGTCTCAATGATATCTGCATCGGTAGGTAGGACTTTTTTAAAGGTATCCGCTTATCCGCTATCGGGCGCGTCGCAGGCTTCCGATCTGACTGCAAGCAGACCGGGGGCGGAGGAATCCGGACAGGCAAGTTGCCCTGCCAAACCAGCTTCCAATCTCGCCCCGCATGCCTGCTCGGACCTCAAACAATAAGGCCGATGACGACAATTGCTTACTGACCGGTCCCACTTGCCTGATTCGCTCCGGTCTCCGTCATAAACCGCTGAGTTTCGAGCCACCAGGATGCATTGCTATCCCAAGTCTGGCTCCAGCCACCCCAAATGACCACACCGTCAGCGTATTTCCTGGCCGTCTCGAGCTCCATTTGCCAATAGGCATCCGGCAGATAGTCGCCACCCTGGGCGCCCTTGCCATCGTCGTACTGGGGCCATAGAAACAGGTACACGGGTTTACCCGGAGCTATCCTGCGCGCCTCCGCTACCTGCGCAATCGCATATTTCTGCCATCCAGCCTGGTCTGTATAGAACGTGTAGGCGGAAGGGAAGAGCGCGCTCGCCTGCTGGGCAATGGGGGCCACAGCATTGTTCTCCTGCTGCCAGGCCGAAGTATTTAGAGGAGGTCGACCCGTCGATTGGGCTCCAGTAGTCTCGTATGGGAGCGACAGAGTAGTAACCAAGCTGAAGCGATGGGGCAGCTTGCTGAAACATCTGCAACGTCTCTTGATACTTATCGACGCTTTGGCCCACCGTAGCGGAATCTCCCGTCACCTGCCACTGCTCGATGTCCACGACAGCAATACCTGTCGATTGGCTTGCCTGTAAGGCCAGAGCCTTCACCACGTCGGCATTCGGAACGCTCTGCGGATCGCCTGAGTTGCGCGGCCACATAGACGCTTGATAAAGAACTGTGATCGGCTTCATGCCAGTCTGCTCCGTACTTGGCTTTGCCTTGTACAACGTGCCATCAAATACTACGAATTTGGCCTGCGGAGCGGTCGAAGGCGGCGGCGGGGTCACTGATGTCGAGGAGGGCAGAGCGCCGGCGCAGCCCGCGATCATCGAAAGGGCGAGGGCACAAAGGCTGAGTCCGCACCCCTTTTCCGCCAAAGAGCGGATAGGTGCCGGTGGTATCTGAGCACCTCCATCAGCCAGGTCTACGACTCCTCTTTGATAGAGGGGGTCGTAAGTCGGGAGCGAGGTAGACGGCGCATAATCGGCTGCTTTGGTTGCAGATTGCGTAACGACGCCGAGATACTGAGGTGCCGCTGCGGAGTCGTTAGCGTTAGTAGTAAGCAGTGCAGACAACTTATAGTTGCGGGTCATGCTAGTTTCCACCTTGTCGAATCTGATCGGAGATAGCAGTCGTTGACTGTGCCCGTGCAGTTATTGAGTCATTGACGCTAAGACCTTTACGGCTTCAGACAAGGCTTGATGCATAGCCTCAAAGTCGCACCATTTCCCCCTGTTACGCTGAAGAAAACCGCATTGCTGTCAATCCATTAAGAGCTAGGTTTGCCAAGATATAAGCCTCGTCCAGGCCCTCGTGACGAGACGGTGCAGGCTAACTCACCGCCTAACTGTAATAGGTGAGATGCGAGCGATAAGCGACGTTTGTCGAAGCAGTGGAGTAAGCGCGCAGCAGTACAACTGCGGCCTGTTGGTCGGCCCTGCGCAGTGGAGCAAGTAGCCGCGCTATACCCGCGCGATAACTTCCGGCGTCAGGCACTGAACGGAGTATCTTCCAGGGTTATAGCACGCGCTCCCCGCTCGGACGGGGCCACGTAAGCCGAGGAAAGCTTAGCCAGCTAATCACGCACAACATGGCGGCTGCGCGAGTTAATTAGACGGCGATCCCTCGAGGGACCTATTGCCGCTGCCTTCGCGATAGCCTAATCGCTATACGGATGACTCAATGACCATCATCACTGGACGCAGGAGTAGCGAATCACCCCTATCAACCGCTGATTGGTTTCGCGGCCGTGTGTCAGGACGCCAGTTGCCGAATCGGCGGGCTACCCCGCGTTGTCTGTGTTAACTAACACGCGTCAGTCTATTTTTGATCCATCTTATCTGGCCGTAGCTCGCCCGTTGGTCCGGCATTGGGCTCCATATTGAGACTTACTCGCAAGTCTCTCGGGGACCTTGCAGAGACGACGTGTTGGTAGCTCACTTCGAAGAAGTACTCTCCACCCGGAGCGGCCGTAAAGGAAGCGCTGGGTCTAATCTCTCCCGATCGCAGGACCAACTGATGATATCCAGGCAACACATAGAAGGTTGCTTCCCTGTCTCGGCTCAGGGAACCGACGTCGTTTCCATCAAGGGACAATGACACTTCAAACCTCCCTGTGCGGCGTACGTGTACGGTGCCAACCTTGCTCGCGTCGGTGCTCTGCGCAGCGAGTAGGGACGATGAGAGAAACAAAGCAGCGATAAGACGTGACGGCATCATAAAACCCTTCTCTGTGGCTAATGAGTCGTGAGGGTTTCGATTACCCTCTCCGATCACATTTGCCTAAACAGAGCAACGACGTTCCAGACCGTTCTTTCCATGCTGCTTATGCGCCATGAACGCCCAGGAACTTCGCTAGCTGCAACTCCGAGAGGAGTGGGGGGACAGCGGAGCGGGACAATGAAGGCTACCGTTCCCGCGTAAGTTTCCTCGAGAAGCTGGAAACCGCTCCCGTGCAGAAGACCACACCGAGAGCGAGGCAAATACTTCCTTGACGTCGGATGCGTTTATTCCTGGAATCTCCCGGAAAAGGAACAAGTTGGTTACCAAGGAACGCGCCAGCAGCCTCTAAAGCGTGGCTTCAAGAGGCGGTATGCTTAGGGGAGACCATAGGCTTGCGGAATCCAGCGAGAGTCGACCTCTGGGACCGTGTCAGACATTAAACCGAAGGCAGTACCTTAGTGTCGCTCAAGGAAAGCTGATTCATTTCCTTTTCCCACCGCATTTTCAAGGCTCTGGCCACTTCTCGCGTTTTTGGGATTGGACGCGATCGGGTCATTCAGAGAATCCTTAAGCTGGGTTCACTATCGGATGTCTTTTATGCCATTGAGTTTCCTTTTCATAGGCGTGCGCCAGTGTGAACACGGTTGACTCCGCAAACGGAGCACCGACGATCTGCAAACCTATTGGCAAGCCCGAAGTTGTGAAACCGCAAGGAACAGAGATCGCCGGTAGCCCGAGTACATCAAAGGGTGACGTATTGCGTATGCTCACGGCAGTGGGGTTGTTTGCGTCCGCTATTAAAACGGGTGGGGTCGGCAGCGTAGGCATTACCAGAAGGTCTACAGTTGTAAATACGTTCTTGATCCGTCTGCGAAGTAGATCGAGTTGAAGGCGGGCTTCCACATATTCTGTTGTCTTAATGTCCGCGGCATTCTGAATGATCCTCTGCCGGGTAGCAGCCTGATACTTTTCCGGAGTCTCGGAGATCCACTGACCGAGCCATATTTTCGTGCGTACCAGCAAGGAGGGTGACACAGTAAAGAACGTGCGGGTCGGTGGCCATGCTGTGCAAATCGTGGAGGGGACCGTGTCCCTCTGAACGAGGGCATCGGCGATAATTGGAGCCTCAGTGCCGCTTGCTGTCGATCGCGGGCAGGCTGGAAACTATCTTCCCTTTTTAATCGTTCACCGTCTGCGCGCACGGTTGAGACTCAAAAAAATGTCAGTTCGGGGAAATTGATCAAAGGAACGACTTTTTGGTTGCGGGGGCTGGATTTGAACCAGCGACCTTTGGGTTATGAGCCCAACGAGCTACCGGACTGCTCCACCCCGCATCTTGATAGTAACAACCGTGGAGCACAGGGTCAAACCACGCGGCACACCCGTTGCTGGGGCAAAGATCGCCCTGGCTTTTCCAGGCGGGCGTCTCCTCCGAATGAGTCGCGATTCATCGTTGACTCGTGGTTCTGCGACTTCAGCGCGTAGAGTAAAGAGGGCGGCTGCGGTCAAGGTCAGCATAAGAACGCCTTCCCAGATGTCTCACACAAACCACAGTGCGGCCAGGGGTCTTCGCCTTCGTCTGTTAGAGCCACTGCTCCACATTGGGTTCGCTCTCACGGGCATCGGCACAGTGCTACTGGGCAGCATTCTGCCCCGGCTTTCGGCGGAGTGGCACCTGCGCGATAGAGACGCAGGTCTGCTGTTGCTGGTGCAGTTTGCCACGTCCGCGTCGGGAGCGCTCCTGGTCCGGCGCAACCTCTGGAAAGCCCTGGCCTGCGGCTACGGGCTGATGGGTGCAGGAGCAATCGGTATTTTTCTGCTGCAACAGAGCTCTCTGCCCGCCTTTGGCGTCTATGGACTCGGCCTTGGCTTGGCGATGACAGCGACCAACATGCTTACCGGGCGGCGCTATCCACAGCGCATGGGAGCTGCGCTCGCCTTGCTGAATTTTTCATGGAGCGCCGGGGCGGTGGCTTGCCCTCTGCTGGTTGCCCAATTTCTGCACCACGCCACCAGCGACGCCGCTTTTGCCGTGGTCGGGGTGCTGGCGCTCCCGTTCAGCCTATTACCACTGCTCGGCAATCGAAGTGACCTGGATGCCTCGACCAGGGCTGGATCGGCGCCGCCCGGCAGGCGAGAGGCAACAACCATCCTTTATTTTGCGACTCTCGCTTTTCTCTATGTGGGGATGGAGGCCTCCATTGGCAACTGGATGAGCTCCTACGCAACCCGCGCCGCTGCCTGGACCTTCGCAGGGAGCACCCTGGCGGTCGCGATCTTTTGGGCGGCCCTGTTGCTGGGCCGAGCCATCACACCAGCAATCTTGAACTCGGTGCCGGAACGCGTTCTCTATCGGGCGTCTGTGTTTGCCACCATCGCAGGCGTGTTGTTGCTGCTGGCAGCGCACCGCCCGCTTACGATCCTGGCCGGATCGGCTCTCAGCGGCCTGGCGCTGGCGCCAATATTCCCGCTCATTCTGGCTCTGTTCCTGGAAGAAATAGGAGGCTCGCGCAACGCGGGTTGGGTGTTTGCGGTCGCCGGACTCGGCGGAGCCGTGCTGTCCTGGTTGACGGGAACGATTTCGAGCGGCACCGGGTCTCTGCGCATCGGCCTGACGGTGCCTGGGGCGGCAGCATTGTTGATGTTGGCGATGATCAGCCGGCGTCGAACGAGCGGCAGCGCGAAGCAGCAAGCCGTCCTCGAGCCAACCGCCACAGGAAAGATCTGACCACGGCTAACGGGGGCAGTTGGCAAGGCTCGTGCGGGTGAGTGCAACAACGTCATCACGCTCCGTTCCCGCGAGTTCAAGCCTTGGCGGCCGTACCCGTGCGGATGGGCCTCCGCACTCCTCCTGCACCTGCTTGATAAGTTGCACAAACTTGGGCACGGTGTCCAGGCGCAACAAGGGCAGGAACCAGCCATAGAGGGTATCCAGCTCAGCCGATGGACCGCTTTGCGCCAGCTTGAAAAGGCGGACCGATTCTTCTGGAAACGCATTCACCAGTCCGGCGATCCAGCCGATCGCACCAGCCGCTACACTCTCGACCACCACATCGTCCATGCCCACGAATATGGCCAGGGAGCCCAGATGCTTGAGCGAAGTGATACGCCGGATGTCGCCGCTCGACTCCTTTACGGCATGGAAATTGTTATGACGCGCCCGCAATTCGACCATTTGTTCCGGAGTGATATCCGTTCCATACGCAATGGGGTTGTTGTAGAGCATGCAAGAGAGCGGTGTCGCCTGGAAGATGGCGTCCAGGTGCGCCTGGGTTTCACGCCAGTCGCTCCGGTAAACCTGGGGCGGCAACACCATCAGGCCGTCGACGCCGGCTCGGTGTGCTTCCTTCGCCAGCCAGACCGCTTCCGCAGTGCCAAGAGCAGCGATGCCGGCGATCACCGGCGCCTGATTTCCCAGGGACCGCCGGGCCTGTTTAAGAATCTCAACTTTTTCTTCTCTGGTCAGCGTGGGAGCTTCGCCCAGAGATCCGAGAGCGACAATTCCCTTGCAGCCGCAATCTACCATCCATCGAGCCTGGGCCCCGAAGGTTTCGTAGTCGACTGCCAAATCTGTCTGGAATGGTGTGGTGATGGCGGGGAAAATTCCAGCCCAATCCTTCTGCTCCAATGTGTCCTTCTCCTCGTTGGCGGCTTCGGCCCCAAGGGTGGATGTTACATGAAGCACATTTCAATTTCGCTCTGGATGCGCCTCAGGCTCCTGGCATTGGCTGATGTGATTGTGGATAGCGTCGGGAAATTCAGGTTCAACCACAGATTGCAGCAGTTCGGATCGTTCGGTTGCTCGATATTTCCCTTCTACGCTTTTTCTTCGCTCTTGAGGAGATGACCGCAGGGTCGGGTCGCGTTACCTCGTTCTCGGTGTGCAGGGAAAACCGCAGAGGTTCGATTTGCCACCAACACTGCAGCATTTGTATCGAAACACTTCCCGCAAGATCAGCAAATTAAAAGCAATTTAAATCAAGCTCTCGCCGATTCACTTACGCTACTTTTGTCTGGTCACTGCATGAGCGCGCATGAATGCCGCTTCGTATCGCAGATAACCGTTAGCTAACAGTTGCTCACCGCGTGGTTTCTCCGGCTTCTGTCATCCTCACGGTACGCACAGGTTCATTTTCAGGCATGTATTTCCCCCGGGCAGCACTACCAAATCTTTCTTGAGGTGTTTCCATGAGTTCCTGCAGCGTGATCAATAACAGCTTCTCCCAGCACCTGGATCCCAGCGAAATGGACGATGACTTGCTGGTCCAGTCGGCACAAGCCGGACACGAGTGGGCCTTTGTCGAACTTTGCACACGTAACTCAAAGCGTGTCTTCAATACTATCTACGGTGTAACCAAGAATCGCGAGGACGCGGAAGACGCACTCCAGGACTCGATGATGCGGGCCTTCCTGCATTTGAAACAGTTTGACGGCCGATCCAGCTTCGCCACCTGGTTCACCCGAATCGGTATCAACTCGGCACTTATGATCCTGCGCAAGAGGCGCATCCGTTTGGAAACCTCAATCGATGCGACCGCCGAAGGAGAGACGTGGCAGACGTGGCAAATCGCCGACCACTCCGCGGACCCCGAGAGGCACTATGTCGGGCACGAAAGGTCCGCGCACCTGAAGAAGGCCATCGGCCGCCTGCCAAATGCACTTCGACTGGTCGTTGAGCGCGGGCAGATGGAAGGACATTCGATGAAACAGATCGCTCGCAATATGGGCATCTCGATTCCGGCCACCAAGTCCCGGCTGGCGCGCGCCAAGGTGGCACTGCGTAAGTCCATGCTGCACGCATCGGAACGCGCGGTCGCCGCAAGCTGATTCATGCAGGAGGGATCGAAATGGACAGGCCAGACAAAACGACATCCGAGTTGGTCATGATGTTGAGCACCGCGCAGTCCATTGGTGCGAGGAGGCGATTTGCCGACCTCGTTATCGGTGGGCTGCTGGTGGCGTTTGTGGTTGGCGGATTCGCCATGTGATGCGGCGCTCGTGTCAGGAGCGGCCGGCTTCGATGTTTCAGATACGTGGGGGCACCGAGGAGAAGAGCGGAACCAGCCCTTCTGCCAACGTTGGGTGTGTGATCGTCATGTCGCGCACTACGGTGTATGGGAGTCCTGCCTTCATGGCCAGTTGAACCGTCGCCATGGTTTCGCCTGCACCTACGCCAAAGCCTGTAAATCCAAGGATTGTGTCGTCCGTGGTGCTTACCAGCACTTTAAGAAATCCCCTGGTCTCCGCCATGGTGCGGGTCCGGAGTACCGACGACATCGGTATCTTCCCCAACCGGTAAGGAATACCCTGCCGCTTCGCCCGCGATTCATCCAGGCCGACGCGCGCAAGTTCAGGATCGGTAAACAGGCACGATGGCACCTGTCGTCCCGTGGTTGTCCGGTGAGCACCCGCAAGGTTGTCCCGAACGATGCGGAAGTCGTCGAAAGAGATATGAGTGAAGAATGGACTGCCGGCGCAGTCGCCGAGCGCCCAAACGCCGGGAGCGCTCGTCTCCAGCGCTTCATTTACCTCTATAAATCCTTTTGGGGTCGTTTTGATTCCAGCCAGTTCAAGGCCAATGCCTTCTGTATTGGGCAAGCGTCCGGTCGCAACCAGAAGATGCGACCCTTCAACAATGATTTCGGACCCCCGCCGGGAACCATGCAGGCGGACCCCTTGTCCCGACTTTCCCTCCACCCGCCCCAGGGTGGTATTTGCCGCAGTGACAATGCCTTCATCCTGGAAGAGTTGTGTCACCGCCTGGGAAACATCCTGATCTTCGCGGTGCACCAGGCGGTCATTGCGCTCCATGATGGTGACAAGGCTGCCCAGGCGCCGCATGGCCTGGGCAAATTCCAAACCGACATAGCCGCCACCAAGAATCAGCAAATGTTCCGGGACTATATCGAGTTCCAAGGCTTCCACATGCGTGAGGGGAGAGGATTCAATCAGACCGGGTGCGTTCCCGATGTGCGCGCGGGTCCCGGTGTTGATGAAGACCTGCTCGCCACGGACAACGCGTTCCCCTCCCCCTGGCAATGAGACTTTGAGAGTTCTGTCGGCAATGAAACGGCCTTCCCCCATGACAATCTCCGCCTTGCTGCGGCGGAAGTTGTCGAGGTGCATTTGCAGCAGACCTTCAACCATCTGGCGTTTACGTGCTCGCACGCCCGGCATGGAAACGGTCCACTTGTCGGCCATCAAGCCGAACTCTTCACCTCTTTGAAAAAGGGAGGCGACCTTGGCTCCGTGGACGAAATTCTTGCTTGGAAGACAGGCTGTGTTGGGGCAGGCCCCTCCGATGTATTTACGTTCAATCACCGCGACTTTTTTGCCGTTCAGGCCAAGGTGCCAGGCCATGTATTTCCCGGCCTCTCCGCTGCCTAGGACAACTGCATCGAACTGCTCGGAAAACTGCATTCCGACCACCCTAAGGGAAGCAACGGCCTGCAATCTTGTTATGGCTTGCGCCTGGTTTGCTTTTATTGCTGCAAAAAAGTGAGAAAACGAGACGGCACCCGCAAGCTAACAAATTAAAGCCCGCTTCACAGGCCCCGGCGTCAATACTTGCATCCATAAAGGTAGCGTTCCGGAGAAAACTCTCCGGCCCGGACAGAAGGAGACAAGCATGGCAACAGCAGAAAAAGTTGAATCGAAGAACGAGAAGGCTTCGGTAAAGAACATTGGGCAGTTGGATCAAGGCGCAGTGGAGGAAATATCGAACGAACTGCGTTCCTTGTTGGCCGATAGTTTCGCCCTATACCTCAAGACCAAGAACTTTCACTGGCATATGACGGGAAAAAACTTTCGTGACTATCATCTGCTGCTCGACGAGCACGGCGACCAGATCTATGCCATGACCGACCCGATCGCAGAGCGGGCCCGCAAGCTAGGAGGCACCACCATCCATTCCATCGGAGAGATCGCCACTCATCAGCGGCTCAAGGACAACAACGCCCAACACGTTTCTCCGAAGGCGATGCTCAGCGAGCTGTTTGCGGACAATCGTCAGCTGACAGCATTCTTACGTTCCGCCCACGAGGTTTGCGAGCGCCACGAGGATGTGGCCACTACCAGCCTGATCGAGGTATGGATCGACGAGACGGAACGCAGGTCGTGGTTCCTGGGAGAAATCGTCGACAGTCTTGATTAATCTCCACAAAACGGAGTGGCAGGCGGCCGGCGCAGGAGTTTACTGCATGCGCATCCGCCGCCACTCCCCGGGCGTAGTTCCCAGCAACTTGCGAAAGGCCCGGATGAAACATGCCTGGTCGGCAAACCCGCACTTCAGCGCAATCTCCACCATGGAAAGGCCGGAGTGCAACAGGAGTTCCTTGGCTGCGTCCATGCGTTGCTGCAGAAGCCAACGGTAGGGCGGCTCTCCCACGGTTTGCTTGAAGGCGCGTACGAAATGACTGACTGATAGTTTGCATTCGCGTGCCACCCGTGAAAGCGCAATCTGCCCATCCAGGTTTGCTTTCAGCATTTCCGTGGCGCGGTTCAGTTGCCATGGGGCTAAGCCTCCACGCACAAGCGATGGTGCAGGCTGGATCCCGCCATACGTGCGGGCGATGTATGCGTGTGCGGCCAATACCAAGTGGTCGACGTACAGATCGCTGACAACTTCCGGCCTCTCGAGTACAGGCAAAAGACACAATGCCAAATTCTTCAACCTGAGATCGACCTTGCCAAAGGGCCAGGACAGGGTCTCGCAGCGGCACCCATCGTTCTCATCGGCAAACTCATCCAGGGCAGCACGAGACACATAGAATTGCACCATATCGAAGGCACTTCCAAGGTATATGGAGGGGTCCTGCTCCAGGGGGAGGATGCTGACGCTGCCGTCGTCTTGTGCGGTCTCAACCGGCACCGGCCGTCCGCGAAGCCAGAGTTTCACTGGCGAAACGGCCCGCATGTGCAGCTGAACGGCGAAAGCTCTTTCGCAGGGGAATGGTGTCGTCCTGTCTGCGAGCGCAGTCTCCGAGCGCAGCCGGGTAACGGCGAGATGCGCACGGTGGCGGGTGCTGACACTAATCATGGGCGCGTTCGCCAGGTGCAGGTGCCTGGCCATGCGATTTCCGTAGGTTCCGGCTTCCACAAGGCTGAGCGCGTGCCCCACGCGCGCATTCTTCTTCGCGACGGGCAGTGCCATGGGCGAAACGACCCCAGGAACCGGGCCGACGCTATCGACGGCAAAGTTAGCAGCTTGCATTGCGGACCACCTTTCGTACCCATCGCGGGGGAGCGTGCAGCGATGAATTCAAATTAACGATCTATCCGCTCGCACGAAACCCTCATTCGGGCGGACCTGAAGCAACTATTTGGACGAATCAACGTAAGATGAACAACGCGGTTGGTCGTTGATGGAAAAAAGCGCGTTCGACTCCCAAAACCGCATGGATACTGGGCAACGGCCGGCCACCCCGGCATGCAGACGTCACAGGGAACACCAGATTCAAGAGATGGATAATAATCCTTTCGAGGGGGGTAGGGCACCCTTTTCGGAGTGGTTTCGACGTGGAGGAGAAAAAGGTTGAAGAAAATATTTGTAGCTATTCTGTGCCTGCTAGCCGTAAAGCCATTGCCGGCGGGTGGGCAGGTTGAGCAGGCAATCGACCCGGCTCTCGGCATCTCAACCATGCAGCTATGGCCAAGGGAAGCACCGCAGGTAGCGGGCACCGACGCAGCCGATCTGCCCACGCTCACCCTTTTCCTTCCGCAGAAAAACAAAGGCACGGGATCGGCCGTGATCGTGGCCCCCGGGGGATCTTACCTCGGTCTTGCCAGCAATCTCGAAGGCCGCCAGGTCGCTGACTGGTTCACCTCGCGGGGTGTCACCGCTTTTGTGCTCAAGTATCGGCTGGGGGCGAAGTACCTGTATCCCATTCCGCTTGAGGATGCGCAACGGGCGGTGCGGCTGGTGCGGTCCTTGGCCTCTGTGTACGGGTTTGCCCCCGAACGTATCGGATTTGTTGGTTTTTCCGCCGGAGGACACCTGGCAGCAACCACCGGTACGCTCTTCGATGCGGGGAAGCCCGACTCTGCCGATCCGGTGGAGCGGCTAAGCAGCCGGCCTGATTTCCTGGTGCTCGGCTACCCCTGGCTCAACGCCATGCAGCCCAGCGGACACTACATCACCTACTGCTCACGGATTAAAACCGTCCCAGCGGAAACCTGCAAGGAGAACGAGCAAAAATACACCCCCGCCTTGCATGTGACTCCGCAGACGCCCACCACGTTTATCTATCACACCACCGACGATGAAACGGTTCCCGTCAGCGCCAGCGTCAATTTCTACAATGCTCTGATCGCTGCCGGGGTCCCGGCAGAGATGCATATTTTCCGTCACGGCGATCACGGCAGCGGACTGGGAGCGGGTTTCGCAGCGCTGGATTTGTGGCCTGTTCTGGTCGAACAATGGCTCCGGGATCAGGGTCTGCTCACGCCTATTCCCAAACCATGAGCAGGCGGTTGCGCGTTCCTTGCTGCTCATTGAATTGCTTGTGAAACCAGGCTGTTGCCGGCCAGCTTGAAACGTCAACCAGCTAAAAGCTCCAAATCCGCATCTATCTGATACTGCCGTTTTGTTGCAACCATTCAATTCAGCAGAAACAGGTCAATTCAGCAGAGACAGGACCCGCAAATTCATGGCCGTAATGACGATGACCGAACCACGCACGACCCCGATAAGAGAAGGCTTGCCTCACCCGCGAGGCGCAACCTGGGACGGCAAGGGTACCAATTTCGCACTATTCTCTGCCCATGCCACCAAGGTCGAGGTCTGCATTTTCGACGAAAACGGAGAGCAGGAGCTGGAGCGGATCGAACTGCCGGAGTACACCAATCAGATCTGGCATGGTTATCTTCCCGATGTACGCCCAGGGACGGTTTACGGCTATCGCGTCCACGGACCTTACGAACCCGAGGCCGGTCACCGCTTCAACCCCAACAAGCTATTGCTCGATCCTTACGCGGTTGCCCACAGAGGCGAGCTGAAGTGGGATCCCGCGGTCTTTGGCTACAAGCTGGAGTCTGAAGATGACACGACGTTCGACGAGCGGGATAGCGCCCCGTTTATGCCCAAGTGCGTGGTGGTCGATCCTAACTTCGATTGGCACGGTCAACGTGTGCTCAGTGAGGTCCGAGTCCCCTTCGACGACACGATTATCTACGAGCTGCACGTTAAAGGCTTTACCAAGCTCTTCCCCGGAATGCCGGAGAACCTGCGCGGCACCTACGCGGGGTTGGGAGCGGAGGCGGTGGTCAAGTACATCAAGCAGCTGGGCGTCAGCTCGGTTGAGTTGCTGCCCGTTCACTTCTTCATCAATGACAGCCACCTGCTGGAGAAGGGCCTGACGAACTACTGGGGCTACAACACGATCGGATTCTTTGCCCCGGATACGCGCTACGCGGCCGACCCCAGGCACCCGCTGCGCGAGTTCAAGGAAATGGTCGCGCGCTTTCACGATGCGGGTATCGAAGTCATTATGGATGTGGTGTACAACCACACCGCGGAAGGCAACGAACGCGGCCCCACGCTATCGTTCAAGGGAATCGATAACGCAACGTACTATCGTTTGCTGCCCGATAATCCGCGCTATTACATCAACGATACCGGTACCGGCAACACTCTGAACCTCAGTCACGCTCGAGTGATCCAGATGGTTACAGATAGCCTGCGATTCTGGGCGGAGCAGACCCGTGTTGACGGCTTCCGGTTTGATCTCGGAACCATTCTGGCGCGCGAACCTAACGGATTCGACAATCAAAGCGGATTTCTCAAGGCGTGCAGTCAGGATCCATGCCTCTCCAGGATCAAGTTGATTGCTGAGCCGTGGGATTTGGGGCCTGGTGGCTACCAGGTGGGCGCTTTTCCTCCTGGCTGGGCAGAGTGGAATGACAAATTTCGCGACACAACGCGCAAGTTCTGGATCGGAAATGCCCCGCCCGGCGCCTTGACGGAAAGTCTGTGTGCCTGGCCATCCATTTTCAATCGTCAGGGGCGCAGACCGTGGGCATCGATCAACTTCGTCACCGCACACGACGGCTTCACCCTGAACGATCTCTTCACCTACAACGAGAAGCACAACGAAGCCAACGGAGAAGACAACAGGGACGGCAGCTCAAATAACAACTCCTGGAACTGCGGTGTCGAAGGCCCTACGGACGACCCCGAGATCAATGCGTTGCGCCAACGGCAGATACGGAATGTTCTGGCTACGTTGCTACTGGCCCAGGGAACACCGATGATGTTGGCCGGTGACGAGTTCGCGCGCACGCAAAACGGCAATAACAACGCCTATTGCCAGGATAACGAGATCAGTTGGGTCAACTGGGAATTGCTGGAGAAGAATCAGCACCTGGCCACGTTTACCCGGCGGCTCCTGAAGATGCGGCACAAGTATCCCATCCTGCGTCGTAACCTCTTTCTCACCGGGCAATATAACGAGGAGTTGGGAGTCAAGGACCTGACCTGGATTAATGCCAACGGATCAGAGATGGAGCAGGGGCACTGGGGTGACACAAACATGCGCTGCTTCGGCATGCTGCTGGATGGGCGCGCGCAGGTAACCGGTGTCCGGCAGAGAGGAAAACAAGCGACACTTCTGATCGTGATCAATGACTATCACGATTTGGTTGAATTCACCTTGCCGGAATGTCCTGGCGGCGATACCTGGTCGCTGTTGATCGACACCAATATCGCGGACAACAGCGAGAAGGGGTGCTTTAAGGTCGCCGATTCTTACGGCGTGACTGCGCGTTCTCTGCTCGTGTTTGCCCTGGAAGCGGCCGCGCAATAACGGATGGCGTTCCCATCCTTGAGCCCCACGCGGATCAAGGATGGGCTTCTTTTTACTTTGTCACCTGCCAGTTATTGCCGTTCATCACCAACGAATCCTGTCCCGGCTGGCTATGTGCGAGTGCGGCGCCTACCGATGAAAAGGCAGTCTGCACCTCATGGGACTTGGCCCAGGCTGGAACGTCCGCAATGCTGTAATGGTAGTTCACTTCCGCCGTCTTTAAACCGGAACCGTTGACGCCGTTGGTGAAGCTATCGATGGCATCGACAACCCGGTGGCCAAAACAGAAGTTACCGTATCCCGGTTGGGTCGTATCGGGCGTCCAGGCGGAACGTCCCTGGTCTGACAGATCATAGTTGTTGACCTGCTTTGAGGCGATAATGAATACCTTTTTCTCCGCGGTCGTGCGGGTGAGCAGGCCCGTATCCGTTAGTGCGTCGAAACCCTCGGTCTTGGCATCATCAGAGGTCGCGGCCTGTACTGGAAATTTCTTGGCGTCCTGCCAGATGCAGGCGGGGTGAGCCTTGTAGTAATCGTTGATCGCAGTCTGGTAATTCATTTTGGAATCGTCCTTCTTATCACAACCTGCGAAGAGGAGCGTGGCCGCGCAAATAAGCACTGCCCTATATTGGTTGTATCTAGTCATTAAAAATCCTTTCTATGCTCATGTGCGGGTTCTCAGCGGAGCAGGCGATAGGATGCTTTCCTCGGCTCTGCTGTTGCTAGGCGCCTCCCTGCGCCAATCGCCCATCTCGACAAGCTGAAGGCAGCGTACGTATGCTCACTGGTGAGGTGAGTAAATGAACGTGGAACAGGATTGGGCTTCGATGTTGGCGGTCGCGATCCGCGAAGCCCGTACTGGCCTGGCTGAGGGTGGGCTGCCGATTGGCGCAGCCATGTTCAATACGCAGGGGCAGTTGCTCAGCTCCGGGCACAATCGACGGGTACAGCAGGGCGATCCGTCGATGCACGCAGAGACCGATGCTTTTCGCCGGGCGGGCCGGCTGCGTTCGTACCGCGATGTGGTCATGGTGACAACGCTAGCGCCTTGCTGGTATTGCAGCGGGTTGGTACGCCAGTTCGGCATCCGCACGCTGGTCGTAGGGGAGAGCAGGACCTTTGCCGGCGGCCTCGAATGGCTACGCGGGGCCGGGGTGAGGATTTTTGATCTCGACTCCGAAGAATGCGTGCGCATGATGGAAACTTTCATCCGCGACTTTCCGGAGACCTGGCACGAAGACATTGGCGAGGACAGCTAACCAGACTGATCTGTAATCGCCACGGTGTTAGCTCAGCTGGGACACATAACACCCACAGCACCCGCAGCCTTGGTGGTCTTCTGCCAGAGCGTGACAGAGGACGTTACGCCTGTGGCCGTCCCAAACCAGTCAGCGAAGGTGTTTGGTGACGAGTAGGCGGATCCTGCGTTCACGCTGAAAGCCATGATGTTGGTCTGGCATGGAATGGGACTGGCCATCCCGTTGGTCACAATGCCGTAGGAAGCGATGGCATTGAGATACCCCGCGGCAAGCATGGCCGAGGGGGGCCAACCCATCACCAATTCCAAACGGGGCGCTTCGATGGCCGCGGTAAAGCCTACAGGGCCGGCGGCGACCACCCGGTTATCCTGCCCGGCAACTTCTCCCTGGACATTGATCGTTCCATAGGGCTTGGTTTGGCCATACGAAAACACGAAGCCACCGGTGCCGCTGTACTTGATGAGCTTGCTTCCCTCAGACACGCTGTTCTTGGAAGTAAACGCCGGAATAAAGCTGAAACCCAGCGATATTCTCAAATCGAATGGCACTGCTCCCACCAGGATGGGAACGTGATAGGCCGCTTTGGTCAGCGGAGTACTTTTCAATAGCTCGGCCGGCCAGGAGGTTATTTTGGCCGTGGATCCCGGTTTCAACGCAGCGGTGGCGACGGCAAACCACTTCAACTCGACCTGGCCGCGGAGGTCGGAGTTGGTCAAGCTCAGGTTGGTGACTTCACCATCCGTAATCTGCATCTTTACGTGGGAAACAAAGTTGCTGAGGTAACCCACTCCTTCATATGCCAGCGTTCCCTGGCTGCCTCCAAATTTAATGGTGGCCTGCACGTCGATGCGGTCGTTGCCCGGCGTGAATTTGACGTGGTAATTGTAACCGCCAAAGTCCACATCAAAGTCGGCCACGCCTTCCCGATTGGATAAAGGTTTGCCCGTTTGCATTCTGCTGAAATCGACCCTGTACGTGCCCTCCAGCCGGCCATTCCTGATAGCGTCGGTGATTTTAGCTGGTCCTGTTTTCAGCAGGTAACCGTCTCCGGTGTCTTTTACGTCCACGACAGTGCACAACGCCAGACCGGAAAGCAGGGCCACATCTCCGGGCTGGAGGTTTGCGATCTGGGTCGCTGACGAGTCAAACACGTAGCTTCCATCCCTTCGGATGGCGACCAGGTGGTGCATGGTGTCGCTTCTGCTGATCACCGTGACCCCCTCCTGATAGGTCACGTTGTACACCGTCGTGACACCTTCCATGGGAGAAAATCGGGGAAGATAAACGGGGCCACTGAAGTGGTTTCCGTGATATCCGCTCGCTTGCACATTTAGATTGGGGTCCTGGGGTTTGCCCCGCGCGGCGGCTTCATTCGGATCGGCCTGTTTCCGGCACGCTGTCAGCATCAGCAGTGCAGCGACCGAACCGGTTACCAATATGCTCGTGCGCATCTCGCTCCTCAAAAAGCCCGCTGGGCTCAAGGGTACAGCCTCGGGGCAGATGGGAGAAGATGCCGGTTTTACAATCGGAGGTAAACATCATTGTTACTGATCTTATGAGCTACCCAGATGCAGCCCATCGGCAGCGTTGCGGACAGAGCAAAGTGCAAGGATTCCTGATCCTGGCCTCGTTTCTTAACGCACGTAGTAAGAGCGTTGCAAGTGGCTGCGCCCCATAAGCGCTAACCTAGGTTGGGATGTGTTTTTTCGAAACCCCCACAAAATCGTCATCCTGAGCGAAGCGACTCGCAGATCTGTCCCATAAAGAAGCGTTTATAGCGCGAAGTCGAAGGACCCCGGCGATGCTTGTTCGCAGATGCTATTCGGAGCTTTTCGGCCACAAAAATAAAGTCACAACGCTCTGAGCGGAAGCTGTCCGGGTTTTCGACTACCCAGGCCGAGAACGCGATCCCCCCCGCGGTTCGCGCTTGATGGTTACGGGATCGTCTTCTCGCGCGCGATCATCATCTTCTATCACCATGTGGCCGGAAAGCTCCAAACAGTATCTGCGAACAAGCATCGCCGGGGTCCTTCGACTTCGCGCTATAAACGCTTCTTTATGGGACAGATCTGCGAGGCGCTCCGCTCAGGATGACGGCTTTGTGGGGAGGGTTAAAACATCTGGTGTGTTCGAAAAAATCACAGGCTGTCAAAATCACGGCTTTGTGGGCGTTCTGAAGAAATACGTACCCGATAGGTTAGCGGTTATGGGGCGAAGCCCCGTCTTGTTCTTTCCCATGTACGATGGGGCGAACATGGGGCTCCCGTCCAGGGAGTAAGGCCTGGTTTTTCGCTCCTGCAATCGCGTCGGACCACACGCAGATCGAGTTTTGCTCCCCTTTAAGCCAGTGTCAGACGTTTTCTCTGGCCGCGGCGGCCTTCTTCTACCGGCCTGCGACGACCGGGACTCCCCAGGATGTCATTGGTTATTCCTTCGTCTTGAGCAAATGGGCGTTGTCATGAAGGAATTTTTCTATCTCATCCTTCATACCCAGGACCTTGGCCCACTGTTCTTTATAGAGGGTGACGGGGAAACGGCCGACTCCGTACAGCGATAACGCACCCTTTTCACTGACCTTTAGGCTCAGGCCACGCACACTTTTATTTTTCAGCTGATCGTTTTCCGCACGCAGTCTTTCAAGCTCTGCTTTTAGATCGTCGTCTGACATGGAGCACCTTCCTGAATCTTAAATACGCCAGAACAGTCTAGAGCATTTTCAGTTTCAAGGTTGATCGTTTCCCGGCGCAAGGGATTTACCATGCCATATGCCACTTTGTGACACGCTTATCCGGAACGTTCGCGTGCTCGACGGTAGCGGCGCTGAAGCAGAGACAGCAGATGTCGCTCTCGATGCCGGCGTCGTTTGCGCAGTCGGGCAACTCTCCCAGTACGTGGGCCGCCAGATTATGGACGGAGATGGACGGGTTCTCTCTCCCGGCTTTATCGATACCCACACCCACGACGATACGAATGTCATACGCGACCCGCAGATGATGGCGAAACTGTCGCAAGGGGTCACGACGGTCATTGTAGGCAACTGCGGCATCAGCGCAGCCCCCGTGCAATTGGCCGGCCCGCCACCGGATCCGATGAACCTGTTGGGCGATGCCGTTGCGTTCCGCTACCCCAACTTCGCGGCATACGTCGCAGCGGTAGACGCGGCGCAACCGGCGGTTAACGTGGCGGCGCTGGCCGGCCACACGGCTTTGCGCAACAACCATATGGATCGGCTCGACCGCGCAGCCACACCGGCCGAAATCGAAGCCATGCGCGCGCAGCTGATCGAAGCCCTGGACCACGGCGCACTTGGGTTGAGTTCCGGCCTGGCCTACGGGTCGGCCCGCTCCGCCCCGCCGGAGGAAATTCTGTCGCTTGCCGAACCCCTTGCGGCCGCAGGCGCAATTTACGCCACGCACATGCGGACCGAAGCGGAGGAGATACTCTCAGCCATGAGCGAAGCCTTTGCCACCGGACGTAGCTGCCAAGTGCCGGTCGTGATCTCCCATCTGAAGTGCTCGGGCATCGCGAACTGGGGCAGGAGTTCGGAGATCCTTCACGCATTGGAGACAGCTCGGGCCGAACAACCGGTCCAGTGCGACTGCTATCCCTACGCGGCATCGTCCAGCACCCTTGATCTGGGACAGGTCGACGAGCGCATCCGCATCGTGATCACCTGGTCTGCGCCCCATCCCGAAATGGCCGGCCAGACACTGGAGCAGATCGCTTTCGCCTGGGGCATGAAGCAGAGAGAAGCAGGCGCCCGCCTGCAGCCTGCTGGAGCGATTTACCACAACATGTCTGAAGAAGATGTGCGCCGCATCCTGCAGCATCCTGCAAGTATGATCGGGTCCGACGGCCTGCCCAACGACCCGCGGCCCCACCCCCGCTTATGGGGAACCTTTCCTCGCGTGTTGGGTCACTATTGCCGGGACGTAGGTATCTTCTCCCTGGCACAAGCCGTGCACAAGATGACAGGCATGCCTGCGCAGCGATTCGGTTTGGCCGGGCGAGGACAAATCCGCGAAGGATGCCATGCCGACCTGGTGCTCTTCGACCCGGAGACCATCCGGGATACGGCCACTTTCAGCAACCCGATCTCCGCCGCTGAAGGAATCGCCGCTGTATGGGTAAACGGGGTTCTTTCCTACAAGGGTGGGGATGCCACCGGCCAGCGAGCCGGACGATTTCTTCCTCGTCCCTCCCTGGGTATCGCTTGAACCCGGCGCCTTTGCTCGATAGCCACGGCATTTTCCTGCTGCTCGCCGCTGCCAGTGCGGTGATTGGGCTGGTTCTGCTCATTGCGGTGGTCAAGCTGAACGCCTTTCTCTCTCTCATGGTGGTTTCGCTGGCACTGGCGACCGTGACTGGAATGCCTCTGGGAAGCATCGTCTCCTCCTTTGAGACGGGCGTAGGGAATACCCTCGGACACATCGCGATTGTGGTTGGGCTGGGCACCATGCTGGGCAAGATGATGGCGGAATCCGGGGCATCGGACCGCATCGCGGAGACGTTGATTCAACTTTTCGGACCGCGGCGGGTGACCTGGTCCATGATGTGCGCCGGGTTGATCGTCGGCTTGCCGGTGTTTTTTGAGGTCGGTTTTGTTCTGCTCATACCCATTGTGTTCACGGTCGCCCGGCGCACGCGCACTTCTCTCATCCTGGTCGGGCTGCCCCTGGTGGCCGGGCTTTCGGTGGTGCACGCGCTGGTGCCACCACACCCCGCTGCCATGCTGGCGGTTACGATTTTTCATGCCGATGTAGGACGGACCATTTTGTACGGGCTGCTGGTTGGTATTCCCAGCGCGGTGATTGCCGGGCCGATTTATGCCCGATTCATCGCCCCCCGGATTGTGCTCGATGCGCACAACCCCATGGCGGAACAGTTTGCCGAGCATGACGCGCATCGCTCGCTGCCCGGCTTTGGTATCTCGATGGCCACTATCTTCCTGCCGGTGGTGCTGATGCTGCTTGGCAGCTGGGCAGGAGCTACTGGCAGCGCCCGGCACAGCTGCCAACCGGGTGCTGCACTTGCTGGGGACTGCTGACATCGCCTTACTGGTAGCGGTGCTGATCAGCTTTCTCACCCTGGGCAAAATGCGCGGCTTCAACCGGGAGACGATTCTTAAGTTTTCCAACGAATGCCTGGCGCCCACGGCTCACATCACGCTGGTGATCGGAGCGGGCGGGGGGTTTGGGCGCATTCTGCAGGATAGCGGCGTCTCGCAGGCGATTGTCTCGGTGGCACTGCACGCCCACGTGTCGCTGTTGCTCATGGGATGGCTGGTTGCCGCGGTTATCCGCCTGGCTACCGGGTCTGCTACCGTCGCCTTGACCACGGCCGCGGGCATCCTCGCTCCCATCCTCGCGCATAGCCCAGGGGTGCGGCCGGAGTTGCTGACCATTGCTACGGGCGCAGGATCGGCCATCTTCTCCCATGTCAACGACGGTGGCTTCTGGCTGGTGAAGGAGTATTTCAACATGAGCGTAGCCGACACCATGAAGACCTGGTCTATCAGCGAAACCTTGATCTCCATCATCGCCCTACTGTTGACGTTCGCCCTTGCAGCAGCTCTTTGATGGAAGTGCTTGGGTATCTGTAACTACGCGGGTAGCTTAAGGTTTTTGCGGGTTGTTGCGGCTCGCTTTAGGAGCCGGGACCGGGAGGCTGTTTCCGGGACCACCGACGCGCTCCAGTGTTGGCAGCCTCTGCTCCACCGGCGGCAAGGGAGGAAAGGGAGCGTGCGGTTCGGTCTGATACCAGTAGGCCACCGAGTAGTAGTTATCTGAGCGATGGTTTGCATTTCCATGTTCAATGGTCGCCTTGAACGATGTCCTGAAAACCATTGGCGAATCAAGGTGAAAGCGGTAGACGCTCGATCGGGATCCTGCCCTGCCTTTTTCAACGATGGGCGCACCGTACAACTGGTAGGAGAAAGGATGGTCCTTGAAGCCCCAGGCGCCAAGGAAGTAGTCCTCTGCCCCGGTTCCGGCGATGGTTGGCTTCTTTGCGCCGTCCACGAAAAACATGTCGTCGCCCTCGCCCCACCAATCGTCCTGGTTCTGCAAGATGGACATGGTTACACCCGCGTATTGGCCTGTGCCCCTGGCATCGAGCCACACGTAGTTGTCCTGCCCGGTAAGGTTGGCTTTCTTGTTCACCAGCGGTTGGCCGTTACGCGTCCAGGTGTTGGTCCAGCCGCGGTTGGGTTGCGCCTGACGGAATTGCGCGTGGAAGTACAACGTCCCGGGCGCAAGGGTCGTGGGTTCCATGCGGTATTCGATGTTGTAGTAGAGCGCCTTGACAGCTCGCTGGCCTTCATTGGTCACAGTGATGCGGGCATGCCGCTCAAAGGGCATGGGAAAAAAGCAGTTCAAATCCTTCACGCTACCGACCGAAAGCATTTCCGATTGCCAGGGGTGGTAGTAGCCGAGGCCAAGCCCAAAGAAATCGCCGATGGGGGCCTCCACACTTGGAGTCTCTTCACCGTCCCAGTAGATGCGCAGTACGATGCGTTTCAGGTGGTAGGGTTCCGAGCTGGCAATGGTGAACCACAGGTGCGAGATCAAGCCGGGGCCGTCCGTATCCAAGACAGTCAGTGTTTCGCCGGGGTCAACCTTGCGGCGGTCGGCATTGGCTCCGGTAGTATCTGCACTGGATGAACGATGCAACGTGTACGGCTGCTGACGGGTTAAGTTCGGTTGCCAAGCGGCGCTCTGACCCAGCACTGTGAGCGATACGCTCGCAGCCAGGTAATACGAGCAAAATGCATCGGCTCACAGGCAACTTCCTCAACTCCGCTACGATTATTGCATTGATGTCGGCATAAAACGTCAGAAGGGCAGCCCGGCTGTTCGGAGTCAAGTCAGCTCAGTTTAGCCGAACGTGAAAAGCAGGAAAAACGTACCTCAGGGCCTAAAGGCCAAATGATTTTGGTGGTTTAGGTACGGGCTAAAGCCCGTACCTACCTTTCCCGAGTCGTGACGCAGAAAACTCGCGCCGAGGAGCCAAAGACGTTGTGAACGTCAGGCAGGCGCAACCACTGACGTCACAGCAACGCTATCAGGCCCTAACTTTAGCTTCGCTCCGCTCAGGGCTATCGAGTCGTCTGAGGCCAGCAGTATCTGCGAGCCGTCGCCCACCTCTACATCCACAGGAGCCTTCCCCAGGTTGCAGGCGACGCGCAGGTTTCCTCGTTCCAGCACCAGCCACTGCGCGTCCTCGTCGAATCGTACGTTCACGGCGTTGAGGTTTCCATCGCTCAGTTTGCTCTGATTGCGCCGCAGACTGATCAGGTCCTTGTGCCACTGCAGCAGCGAGCGATGCGGCTCCTCAGTCAATTCAGCCCAATTCAACTTGGATTGGAGGAAGGTCTGCTCATCCTGGGGATCGGGAATCTGATCCGGAGCCCAGCCAAAGGCCACAAATTCTTTCTTGCGACCCTCGGAAATCATCCGGCCGAGCTCGGGATCATCGTAGTCGGTGAAGTACAGGAAGGGAGCAGAGGCGCCAAACTCCTCTCCCTGGAAAAGCATGGGCACAAAGGGCGCAGTGAGCACCAGCGCAGCGGCTATTTTTGCCCGGCCAACGCCGGCTTCGTGGCTGACGCGCTCGCCCTGGGCACGATTGCCGACCTGATCATGGTTCTGCACAAATCCTATAAAGCGATGCCCCGATAAGCCCACAACCTGGCGGCCGTGATTCCGGCCGCGATATTCCGAGTAGTTGCCATCGTAGACAAATACGCAGCGAAGCGACTTGGCCAATTGGGCGAGGGATCCGAAGTCCGCGTAGTACCCCGCTCGCTCTCCCGAGATCACGGAAAACAAGGCGTGGTGAAAATCGTCGCTCCATTGGGCGTCGAGACCATAGCCGCCCGACTCTTCGGCCTTTACGATCCTGGGATCGTTAAGATCGCTCTCGGCAATCAGCACGAAGTGCTTTCCCATGGCTGCCTCGAGCCTTCTGACTTCACTGGCGACCTCTTCCAGAAAGTGGATGGCAGAGCGATCCATGTAGGCGTGCACAGCGTCCAGCCGCAATCCGTCGATATGGTAATCACGCAGCCACATCAGTGCGTTGTCGATCAGGAAGCGGCGCACTTCGGTGGCGCCGGCTTCTTCGAAATTGACCGCGTCACCCCAAGGCGTGGTGTGGCTGTGGGTGAAATACGGTCCAAATTTTCCCAGGTAGTTGCCTACCGGGCCGAGGTGGTTGTAGACCACATCCAGCAGCACCGCGAGACCCTTGGCGTGGCACGCATCCACAAAACGCTTCAGATCGTCTGGCTCTCCGTAGGCATTGAAAATCGCATAGAGATCCACACCGTCATAACCCCAACCACGCTCCCCTGGGAAATTGGCGATCGGCATCAGCTCCACATGGGTCACACCCAGGGCTTTCAAATAGTCCAGACGGGACTCTGCCGCTTTCAGCGTTCCCTCGGGCGTAAACGTGCCCAGGTGCAGCTCGTAAATGAGGCCGCTGGAAAGAGGGGGCGCCTGCCAACCGGGGTCGGACCAGGCGAACGCGGCATGGTCGACCACCCGGGACTCACCATGGACGCTATAGGGCTGCCATTGGGTTCGCGGGTCGGGAAGTCCGGGTTCCAAACCGTCGATCACGAACGCGTAGTCCGTGCCTGGCCCGGCCTCTTCGACGGCCGCCGACCAATAACCCCTGGTCTTTTTTTCCATGGGAAACTTCTTGTTTCCTACTTTCACTTCCAGGGTGCCGGCGCGCGGAGCCCAGACCTCAAAAACGTACATTCCAATCCTCCGTTGTGGAACTGCTTGCTTCCAGTGGGATGCAATTTACGTCGCTATTTGGTTGGCGGGGCCTGGAAGCCTGCCAGGCTGATGGCAGCGTTCACCAGCGAAATGTGCGAGAGGGCCTGGGGAAAATTCCCTACCAGACGCTTGGCACTGGTGTCGTATTCCTCGGCAAGCAACCCAACGTCATTGGCCAAGGACAGTACCCGCTCGAAAAGCTTTTTGGCATCGTCGTCGCGCCCTTGGAGCTTGAGCGCACTTACCATCCAGAAACTGCAGGCGAGGAATACGCCTTCACCGGGCGGGAGGCCATCCGACACCTTTTCCGTGTTGTAGCGCAAGACCAGTCCGCCCGCCATCAGGTTGCGCTCAATGGCTTTGAGGGTGCCCTGGACGCGCGGATCCTCCGGGGGCAGAAACCCGGTCAGCGGCATAAGCAACAGCGATGCATCGAGATGCTCTGAGCCGTAACTCTGCACAAAGCTGCCCAGCTTTTCGTTATAGCCACGGCTGCAGATCTCGTCGTGAATCTTCGTCCGCACCTTCTGCCACCGTTCCACGGGAGCGTTGGCGTGCAACATGCCGGCCGCCTTGATCGCACGGTCGAACGCAACCCAAGCCATCACCTTGGAATAGGTAAAATGCTGACGCCCCCCGCGTGTTTCCCAGATACCTTCATCGGGCTCCTGCCAGATGGTTTCGAGATGCTCCACCATGGCCCGAAGCATCGAAAATGACTGCTCACCATCCTTTCCCATCCTGCTCAGCGCGTGATGAAAGGCGGCCATCACCTCGCCGTAGATATCCAGTTGAAGTTGTTCAGAAGCGGCGTTTCCGATGCGCACCGGCTTGGAGTTTTCATAGCCGGTAAGCCATGTTATTTCGCGTTCGGGAAGAAAGCGCTGACCAGCGAGGCCGTACATGATCTGGACCTGGTCGGGGTTGCCGGCAATGGCCCGCAACAACCATTGCTGCCAGGCTTTTGCTTCCTGGTAATACCCTCCAAACATGAATGAGAGCAAAGTGAAGGTCGCGTCGCGCAGCCAACAGAAGCGATAGTCCCAATTCCTGGACCCGCCCAGCTGTTCCGGCAAAGAGGTGGTCACCGCAGCGACGATTCCCCCCGTCGGCTGATAGGTGAGGGCTTTCAGGGTGATGAAGGAGCGCTCCACGGCCGCCCGGTAGGGTCCCTGGTAGCAGTTCTCCGCCGCCCATTTCTCCCAGAAGTCCTGGGTGTCCTTAAGCGCATCGTTCACATCGATGGTACGCGGCGCATGCAGGTGTGAAGGCCCGTAGGTCATCACGAAATCAACAGTTTCTCCGGCGTTCACGGTGAACTCGCTGACCGTCGTAAGCCCCTTGCCGGTGAGCGGCGCTTTCGTGTGAAGCACCACGAGGTCGGGCCCGGCAATGGCGCGAATGCCGCCGTGCCGCCGGGTGACCCAGGGCACAGTGGCGCCGTAATTGAAGCGCAACGACATCTCCATCTTCATCGGTGCGCTTCCACGAATTCCTTTCACTATGCGGACAATGTCGGAGTTGGTGCCTCGAATGGGCATAAAGTCGATCAGCATGACCGCGAAGTCAGCCGTCTCGTAAGTGGTTTCCAGAATGAGCGTGTGGTCGCGATACTTGCGCGTCGTTTTCTCCACCTCGACGGCCGGCGCCAGCAGCCAGCGGCCGTTTTCCTCGGTCCCCAGCAAGCGAGCAAAACACGCATCCGACGAAAAGTCCGGCCAGCAAAGCCAATCGATCGATCCATCCATGCACACCAGTGCGGCTGTCTCGCAGTCACCAATGAGCGCGTAGCTTTCAATGGGGGCGTGCGTATTGTTTGCTGTACCCGTCATGTGTCCCGGCATCCTCAGAATTCATTTTACGTTTGGGATGCCCAGGGGTAGAACGCTCACGGCAAACCGGATAAGCCTAGCGATAGTAGCCTCCCTCTTCTCCGCCCTTCACCTGGCCATACTCCAGCAGGGTGACCAGCAGCACGCCACCGCAGATATTGCCGAGAGTCGCTGGACCAAGCCAGGCAAAATACCGCGACAGGGCGAGTTGATGGTCCAGAATCGCCGATAGGATCTCTCCACTGGTAGCGACACAATGGGCAAAGCCTCCCAGTCCCACGACAAACGTCAACAGCCAAATCAGCATGACGGAACCGGTAATGGAATGGCTGCCACTGACCAGCCAGGCGACCAGCGCGATGATCCAGCCGCCTATAACACCGCTCCAAAATACGTGGCTGGTGGTCATGCCGGCCGCCTCCACGCCCATATGCGTCATCGCGGTCACGAACTCAGGCCGCAGCCCACCGGTGCGTACCGCAAGTAGCGCAAATAGGAAAGCCCCGAGAACATTGCTGGGAAGAACGATGGCCCACAGGCGGAGCGTTCTCCATCCATGCCGGCGTTCGGCCAGCATAAGCGCGACAGGATAAAGCGTGTTCTCAGTAAACAGCTGAGCCCGGCCAAGGATGACCGCGATGAAACCGATGGGATACAACAAGTCGGCGATAAATTTGGAAACCTGGCTTTGCCCCAGTTTGGCGATCACGATTGATGTGCTTAGGGCCGTGAGACCCATGGTGATACCACCGGCAATCCCCGAGATAAAAAGTCCCAAAGCCGTGCGATCCAGTTCGTGGCGGGCGTTCCGGGAAACCTGCTCGTAGATCTCGTCTGCAGTTGGCCGATCAAGCTCGGTCTGAACCTGAGATGATCCGACGGTTTGCGGTTCAGTCTTCCTTTTTAGCTTACGCAGGGGCAAGAATGCTCACTTCCTTATGTTGGACAATGTGCTAGCCGTCTCCTCTGGGATGCGGCCCGGGGCCCCCGGCGCGGCAAAAAACTGAGATCGTGCCGCCTTTTTAGCGGA
Organism: uncultured Acidobacteriaceae bacterium; assembly: GCA_963850235.1. Classification (GTDB taxonomy): domain Bacteria; phylum Acidobacteriota; class Terriglobia; order Terriglobales; family Acidobacteriaceae; genus PALSA-350. The sequence continues at coordinate 329,793 of CAWKKM010000008.1, forward strand.
ATGAAAGTTTCGCGGACTGGATGGTACAGTCATTTCTGTCCAGATGTCGCTCGAGCGACCTGATGAGGAGCGTCTCTTGTTACTCGCAAAATCCCGCCTGGCCACATTGCTATTGGCCGCCCTATTTATTTCTCTTCCCGGCAACGTGAGCGCGGCTACCGACACCAGCCCGGGGATACTGAAGGCTCCCGACATGGCCAACCTGATGCCTGCGACGGTTTTCTTCCGCGGCCAAGTGGCTAGCGTGCAGGCGCGCAATTCAGGTGGAGTGAAGCTGGCGGACGGTATGCTGGTGCTTTGTGCCCTGGTCGATACTTCAGGCTACTCGACGGCGGTGCAGCAGAAATACCAGGCCTATTTCATCACCGAAGTAGCGCTGGACATCAATGGGCAGGTGCTGAAGGCGGGAGCTTACGGCGTGGGCTTTGTGGAGGGAAACAAGTTTCTGGTGATGGATCTCGGCGCGCACGACTTGTTTACGACCGCCGGCGTGCACGACGCCGACTTGAAGCGGCCTACCCCCTTGCAGGTTTTGGCCGATAAGGCCCCTAACCAGTATCGGCTTTACATCAATCGCCACTACGTGGTCTTCTCTCCGGCCCCTGGCAATTGACCCTGCACGAAAGGTGTAGATGGAAGGCAAATTTTTTCCGCGGAATGAGTCGATAATCTCATGAACGGAAAGAGGTTTGCATGGTCTCCCCCGCTCCTGTCAATTCCTCTGGCCAGGCTCCACCTGGTCAGACACAGGCTCCCGAATCTGCCCACGAAATGACTGTGGGCTCATCTAACCCCACGAACGCCACCCGCCGTTTCCTCGATGCCTTCGGTTTTCATTTGCTGGTTGTGCTACTAGGAATTGCTCTGGCCTTTATGTAGTCAAGGAAGGGCTCACTCCACCCCTCAGCGTCCAGAGGGTGTTGTCTCGTAATCCAGGATTCTGGCCACTGCAGACCGCAACCCACCCGGGTTGTTCAGGTCTACCTGGTAGGTAGGGAATCCAAGCTGCCGGTCCTCTCCTGAGCGAATCGCCAATATTCTGGGATTCGGATCCAGTTCCAGTGCCTGGGCGATTAGGCTCCTGGCCTTGGTTTCCTGCACGGTTTGACTCAAAATCACCAGGTCATAACGCCGCGACCGCAGGGCTTCTCCCGCGTCCCGTGAGTTCACTGTGATGATCTCCCAATCCCTTAGAAGCTCGGCGCGCGTCCTCAAGAGAATCGGGTCGTCCCCAATGATCAGAATCAAGGCTTTCATGTGCAGCTCCCTGTTTGCGTCTAGGCGCAGACTTAAAGGAAGACAAAGTGATGCAAGTAAGTGACGACCATGTTAACTCCAGAGTTTGCATAGGCCAAACGACATTTTAGGTCTTTGGGCTCGGTAAAGCCGATTTTTCACTTCCGATCCAACCGGCTCGTACTACACTCGTAACACTTTATGCGTTGGACTCCGGGTGGTCTTAGCAGCGACGTTGAGGACAGGCGAGGCCAGTCAGGCGGTGGCGGCTTCGGCGGCGGTGGGCTGGGAATCGTCGGGTTTATTATCCTGCTGGTGATCAGCCTGGTAACCGGGCGCAACTACATCGGCGCCTACTTTTCCAGCGCCGGCGGAGGCTCAGCAGCAGCAGAGCGGGCCACGGACCGTGTCACCCCAGGAAGACCGCTCGGCGCAGTTGGCCTCTTTTGTGTTGGGCGATGCCCAGGACACCTGGACGCAGATTCTTGCTAAAGAAGGCATCCGCTATCCCCGGGCGCACCTGGTGCTGTTCCGCGACTATACGCGGTCAGGCTGCGGTGCGGCGCAATCCTCGACTGGGCCGTTTTATTGCCCCGCAGACCAAAAGGTTTACCTGGACCTCGGATTCTGGGACCAGTTGAGGCAGTTCGGGGCGTCAGGAGAGTTTGCCCAGGCATACGTCATTGCCCATGAAATCGGGCATCACGTGCAGAATGTGCTGGGTATTGAGCGCAAGGTCCGAGGCATGCAGGAGCAGAATCCCCAGGCACGGAACCAGCTATCCGTCGCCGTGGAGTTACAGGCAGACTGCTTCGCCGGGGTCTGGGCCCACTCGACCACGGACCGTCAGGTGACCGACCAGGCGGATATCAAGGGTGGCCTGCAAGCTGCGGCCGCCGTGGGCGACGACCGCTTGCAGAAGATGTCGCGGGGCTACGTGACCCCGGACTCATTTACCCATGGTTCCTCGGAACAGAGAATGTCCTGGTTCAACCGCGGATACACGACCGGCCAGGTGAGCGCCTGCAATACGTTCAGCGGCGGAAGTTAGGCCGATGGTTATAGCCGGGCGGCAACCGCCTTGGTTTCGGTGTAATGCTCCATGACTTCCTTGCCCATTTCCCTGCCCCAACCGGATTGTTTGTAGCCGCCGAAGGGCCAGGCGGGATCTCCGTAATTGTGGGCGTTGATGCAGACGGTGCCCGCCCTGATCTTGCGCGCCATCATGTGGGCGGCCTTCAGATTTGTCGTCCAGACGCTGGAGGAGAGACCATATTCCGTGTCGTTGGCGAATTTCGCGACCGCGTCCAGGTCAGCATCGTCGAAGGATTGGACGCACACCACGGGGCCGAAGATTTCTTCCCGTACGACCTTCATCGAGCGATTGGTTTGGGCGAGGACGGTTGGCTCGACAAAATAGCCATGGTTGCCCATTGCCTTGCCACCGGTGACTACCTCCGCGCCTTCCTGCCGCCCGGCATCGAGAAAGCCGGTTACGCGGTTGTGTTGTTCCTTCGAGACGAGTGGTCCCAGGTTGACGGACGGATCGAGGCCATGGCCGACCTTCAACTTGGCCGCCTCCCTGGTAACGCCGTCAACGATCTTGTCGTAGATGGATTTATGGGCGAAAAGCCGGGAGCCTGCGGTGCAGCATTGGCCCTGGTTGTAGAAAATAGCGCTGGCTGTTCCGGCGATGGCGAGTTCCAGATCGGCATCGGGGAAAACGATGGCTGGTGATTTACCGCCCAGTTCCAGTGAGACTCGCTTCAGGTTACCGGCTGCCGCCTTGACGATCAGCTTGCCGACCTCGGTCGAGCCGGTGAAAGCAACTTTGTCGACATCCGGATGTTCTGCCAGGGCTGCTCCGGCGGTCTCGCCATATCCGGTGACGATGTTCACCACGCCGTCTGGGAAACCGGCCTCGGTGATGAGTTCGCCCAAGCGAATCGCCGAGAGCGGCGTCTGCTCGGCGGGTTTTAGGACGATGGTGCATCCCGCCGCCAGGGCGGGCGCCAGTTTCCAGGCCGCCATCATCAAGGGAAAGTTCCAGGGAATGATCTGGCCTACGACGCCAACTGGTTCACGTACGGTATAGACGTGCCAGTTGCCCGGCGTCGAAACCTGGATTTGCTCGCCGTTCAACCGCGTCGCCCATCCCGCCATATAGCGGAACATTTCGATGGACCCGCCGACATCGTCACGGCGAGCGTTGGTGACCGGCTTTCCGTTGTCCAGCGCTTCGAGTTCGGCAAATTCGTCGGCATGACGTTCCAGCAAGTCGCCCAATGACCAGACCAGGCGCTGCCGTGCGGCAGGCGAGATGCGGGACCACGGTCCAGTCTCGAAGGCGCGGCGGGCGGCGGCTACTGCAAGATCGATATCCGCCTTATCTCCCGCGGGGACCTGAGCAATGATTTCTTCGGTCGCAGGGTCTTCGACCGTAAACGTCTGCCCGCTTCTGGCATCCACCCATTTGCCGTCGATCAGCATTTGATGTTTTTTGGCCAGGAACGCGGCCGCGGCTGCACTGAGTGCCGGCCTGCGAATGGCAGACGCCGTCTCTGTTGCGGTGATGGACATTTGGGGAGGCTCCTTGCGGTCGAGTTTTTCGCGCGCCTAATGTTGCCTCCGGCGGCCCTGGAGTGTCAACGAGCGGGACGAATGCGATGAAGAGAGTTTCGGCAGCTTCGGGAGCCGCCGAAACTCTTCTTATGAAGATTGCTCCGTGGGCCCATTTTCCGCCAGGATTACGGAGCCTATCCTGCGCGGCTCAATCTGAGCCGATTTTGTATGAGGAATCTGTGGCTTGCTGCTCAGCTGCAAAGGCTGCGCAGGTCTGGTTGTAAACGTCACCACTATAATCCCGCAGACTGACAAAGCTTTCAGGGTATCGCTTGCAATAAAACTTCGCGTTCTCGATAGACTCCTGAACATTGACGCTCGGCTTAGTTGGGTTGTCAATTGCGCTCACCTCACTCTTTGCGCAGCGGCGCAGCACATCAGAATGTCGTGCGAACGAGCCTTGTGGGGGAGAGGAGTTCCGCAGAGCAGATCGGGGCCTTCCACAGTAGTCAGTGCGTGGCTGGGTGCGCCATCAATTTTCAGTAATCACAGGGGGAACTCTGGTACCCAAGCCGACGTTCGTTTGTCGACCGATTTCCGTTGCCCTCGGGGGCTGGGTCGTTTGTTTTATCAAGATGATCAAATTTCATTTTTTCCCGTCCCCTTTGCTGTCAATGTGGCCAGGGGAAGGTGCGCACATGCGCGATAAGTCACTGCGTAAGGATCGCTTCAAGGGAGTGAAGTGCGATTATTCCCCCGCTACATAGATGCAGATTTGGGTGGTTTTTGTCGCGGTCAGATGTTTTTTTGTTGGATTTGTGGAACTGCGCCAGGTTCAGAGGCTGCGGAACCCCATCAAAAAAGCGCAAAAAGAGCAAAAAGCGTCAAAAGGGTCTGGCCGCTCGTAACGTCACGACGCGCATGGAACAGGGCACCATTTCTTGAGGCATCTGACTATATCCGCTGCGGTGATCTCCGGCATAGTGCTTCTCGGTCATCAAGCATCTGGGAATGTTTGGCTCTAAATACGCTTTCTTCCGAAAGCGATTCCCAAAGACACGAGCGTCTCAAGAATGATGTTGCTGGCGTGGAGGAAACAGACACGTTGCTAAGCGATTTTAGGTATTCAACCAAATCTCTTTTGTCCTGTTCAGTAAGACCGAGATTGAAACGGTCGTTATAGCAGTTCACGAGGTCCAAGAGTGTATGGAAGCGGCCATCGCGGTAGAAGCGTCCTTCCGATCCTGAGCCTGTTTTTCATCCGCTGACCGGCTCAGGCATCAAACCCGATCAGGTGATTTATCGAGATGACGACCAACATCAGAAACAGCAACGCGGCTGCAAGGCCAAAGTAGTTTGCCAAGGCGAATTGAGATCATTCAGTCCAAGTTGCGCGAAGCTCTTTTTCGCTTCGGCATCATGGAGGCGCATTGGGATGACGCTATGGCAGTAGATTCGCGCACCATCAGTTCCGGCTGCACGATCACTTGCTGGGCATACGGCGCTTTGGGATGGTTGATCCGGTTGATCAGGCATTCAGCGCCTGCCTTGCCCATTTCCCGCAGCGGTTGGCGGATGGTCGTCAGGCTCGGAATATGGAAGGGAGCGCTGAGCACATCGTCAAAGCCGATCACGGAGACGTCGTCGGGCACCCGCAGTCCAGCTTCATGGAGAGCCCTGATCGCGCCAAAAGCAGCGATATCGTTAAACGCGAAGAGCGCGGTGAAGTCTTTCGTGCGCGAGAGCAACGCCTTTACCGGGCCATACCCGAGGGCGGGGGACCAGCTGTTCTCAGTCAATTTAATAAGCAGTTCCTGGTGAAGTTCCATGCCGCAGGCGCGGGCTGTTTCGAGTATTTCCTTCCAGCGGTAGTCGGTATCGACCGTCTGTTCCTGGCCTTTCATGAACGCTACCCTACGGTGTCCCAGGTCCGCGAGATGTTTGATCGCGAGACGAGCAGCCAGCTTATGGTTCAGCTGGATATTCGTCACACCGGGTACGGCCTGGTGCCCGGAAATGGAAACGATCGGCACCTGCACCTTGGAAGGCGTCGGAGTATTCACCAGCAACAAACCGTCCACCGACCGCTCCAGCAACATCTTCGGATATTCTTCGAGCAGCTCCGGCTGCCAGTAGTGCGCGGCCAACAGGTAAAAATATTTGGCCGACACGAGATACTCTTCCACGCCGTTCATCACCAGCGTGAAGTAACCCTCGCTCATCTCAGACACCAACACACCGACCGACATGCTTCGTTTCTTCCGCAACGAGCGCGCGAAGTAGTTGGGCCGATAGTGGAGCTCGCTGGCTGCAGCGAGTATGCGCTTTCTGGTGGCAAGGGGAATCGCCTGCGCGGCCGGCGAGTCGCTCACCACGACTGAGACCGTGGTCAGTGAGAGGCCAAGGTGGGTAGCCAGGGTCCGCAGGGTTACGTTCCCGTTTTTGTCCGTCGTTCTCTTACTAGTCAAAGGCAACTTCCAGGGTGCTTTAAGCAATCGCTGAGGGAGTGTCGCATCTTAATTTGGCCCTGTCAAAAACTGGACATTTCCGGAATTTACCCTTGCGGCGCAGAAGCGCGTGTCCCGCATCGTAAGCGCTTTTTACGAGATGAAAGCTGCGTTTGACAAGTCTGGCCAAGCTGGCATCTACTTTACCGCATCGGCTTACAGAATCGTTTCTTCCCTTTAAAGAAACGATTCTGCCAGTTTGACAGCGCGGTTGGCGCTCCGATAATCTCGTTTGCGGTCGAGTTCACAGACCGAAAGACCTGCCAAACCAGGAACGCTACGGTTGAGGCAGCCAAGACATTAAATAGTCGTTTTGCACTTTGGAGGATCTATGCGACGCCATCATCAGTTGAGGCAGCGTGCTGCCTTCTTCCCGCCGGAACTCACTCCCTTCGAACCCGTTCAAGCAGGTCTCGACCGCAACCGCCGTTCCCCCAAGCCGGGTCTCTTCCTGCAACTCGCATTGCTGGCACTACTTGCCGCGTTTTTCCCTGGTGCTAAACTGCATGCTCAGACGAGCACCATCACCGGCACAGTTGTCGACCAGTCGGGTGCCGCCATACCTGGCGCCAAGATACAGATCATCAACCAGGCGACGGGTGATCTGACTCGCGAGGCGGTGTCGGATGCGAGCGGCACATTTCGTGCCTTGAACTTGCCCACCGCCACCTACAAAGTCAAAGTGACCGCTTCTGGGATGCAGGAACTTGACCGGAATGAAATTGTCCTTGATCAGGACCAGAGCTTGAGTTTGGGTAATCTTGCATTGACGATTGGCCAGGCTTCGCAAACAGTCACTGTGACTACACAGACCCCGCTCATTGACACCGCCACCTCCAGCAATGCGGCAGTCATTTCCCAGCGGCAGGTTACCGAGCAGCCTCTGAACGGGCGTGATTTTGAATCGCTGTTGACCACGCTGCCCGGAGTTGTCACCAATAACATGTCGCAATTCCGCCTGGTCTTCAACCAGACAGATGATTTCTTCGTGAATGGAATGCGCGGTACCTCCAACAACTTCTTCCTCGATGGCGTGATCAACACGGACGTGGGCGCCAACGATGGTGAGTACACTAACCTGAGCATCGACGCCGTGGGTGAATTCAAGACACTCACCGGAAACTTCAACGCGGAGTACGGCCGTAGTCCGGGCGTCATGATTCTGGTCAATACGAAGAGCGGCGGTGAGCGCTTCCACGGAACCGCCTACGAATTCGACCGCAATACCGCCTTCGATGCGAATGACTGGTTTAGCAACCATCAAGGTTCCCCAAGAGCTGTTCTGAAATTCAACCAGTTTGGCGGCAACATTGGCGGCTACATTCCCATTCCGAAGGTCTCGCCCAGAAGCAACAAGAAGGCTTTCTTCTTCTTCAACTATGAAGGAACCCGAGCGAACAGGCCTAACGGCAACCCCGGCGCTGCCGGCGGTACGTTTTACACCATGCCGCAACCCTCAATGCTTGGCATTGGCACTCCTAATGGGGAGGCGGATCTTTCCCCGGTATATCGAGCGGGCAACGAGTGCGTCACCAACGGCACGGGTACCTGTCAAGCGAACATCACAGACACCAGCGGGAATCTCGTAAGAAACGGATCTGTTTTCGTTCCCGGCACAATCAAATACAACTCGTTTGGTGAGGTCCTCACAGGCACGGTTTACCCGGGAAATATCATCCCGGCTTCACAATTCAGCAGCCAATACGCGGCGATGATCAAGTACTTCACCCCTGGATATCGGGGAAGCTTCAACCATCCCACTTACAACAACGGTTTTGGTGACGAACAGCAGATCAACTTCCAGGACACGTACACGTTCCGGAAAAATCAGTACGTTGCGCGAGTTGATTACAACTTCTCATCGAAAGCGAATGCCTTCTTCCGCTACGTGGACGATCGGCAGCAGGAGAGCCAGGGTTTCGGCATCTTCTCGGGAAACAGCTTTCCCGTCCTCCCGCAGTACCGTAAAAAGCCAGGCAAGAGCTATGCCTGGAGTCTGGTAAATGTGATTTCCCCGACTCTCACCAATGAGGCGACCGTCGGTTGGCTGCACCTGACCCAGGTGGTGGATATCGTTCCCGGTACATCCAAGTCGCTCTATGACAAGGGCACGCTTGGATTCAACTACAGCGATCTCTTCCCGGCGACCAATACTCATGATCTTGCCCCGAACATTGATAGCGGGGACAATTACATCAAAATCAGCCCCTTTCCCTCCGGTTGGACCTCCACTGGCAATACCGTGGTTGCGACGGACGACGTAACGAAAGTCCTCGGCAACCACGTGATCAAGTTCGGCCTCTTTGCCGATCTCAATGAGAATGGTCAGGAAGGAACCTGGACCGAAAATCCGAACCTGAACTTTGGCGCCAGCAATCAAAACGGAAATAATAGCAACGTTGGCATCGCCAATACGCTTCTAGGGAACTACACCACGGTCAGTCAGTCGAATGTTTTTGCATTCGGTCACTTCCATTTCTTCCAATATGAAGGTTATGTCCAGGACACGTGGAAGGCTACACCGAGACTCACTCTGGACGTCGGCCTGCGCTATCAATTTCTTGGCCCGACTTATACCACCGGACAATACCATCAGTATTACTTTGTCCCCAACGCCTATAACCCAGCTAACGCCGTGGCGATCAATACCGCAGCGAACGTTCCCGGTCAGGCGCCAACCCAGGGCTCTATCATCCCCGGCTCCGGCGATCCCTACAATGGGATGGTTCGGGAGGGCACGAACGGACTGCCTAAGGGAGGGCAGGGCTTCCGCTGGAACAACTTCGGACCAAGAGTCGGATTTGCCTATGATGTTTTCGGCGACGGCAAGACTGCTCTCCGTGGCGGCGCAGGCATCTTCTACGAACGCACACAGCAGAATATTTTTAACTTTGGCGGCATAAGCAATCCTCCGGTGGTTTACACGCCCACCATCTACGGAGGCAATATCGGGACTCTCTCGCCGTCGCTGGTGAATGGAGCACCTCTGACCCCGGCCAGCGGGATTCTTTCGGCCGATCGCTACTCCCCAATTCCTACCACTCTGGGTTACAACCTTGGTATTGCAAGGGAACTTCCTTACAAGTTCGGCTTCGACATTTCTTATGTCGGAAACACGAGCCGTCACCTGGCCTATGTGGAGGAGTTGGAGCAGCTTCCACTCGGAACAACCACGAGCACGAATATTCTCTCTACGGTCAATAACGTTTCGGCGGCAATTCTGCCTTATAAAGGCTACAGCTCGATCAACTTCACCAGGTTCGGAGCCCAGGCCGGATATAACGGCCTCCAGGTAAAACTCATACGCCGTTTCAGCGACAGGTTTACGGTTAACGCGGACTACACCTGGTCGAAGGCGATCGACCTCGAAGACACCGATAACGAGGCGAACACAATTCCGGATTACACCCAGCTCCGCAGGTTTTATGCACCCGCGGGTTTCGATCGCCGGAATGTCTTCAACTTCCAATATGTCTACAACCTCCCCGAATTCCGCGGTCACAGCAAGCTGGTACAGCTTACGGCGGGCGGGTGGGAGTATTCCGGGGTTACGCAATTTTGGAGCGGCAGCCCTTGCCTCAACGGTACGTCGGGGGATGGCTGCGACCTAAAGTCAAGCGGAAACCTCGGGAATGGAAGCTCCAGCTTCGGCCACATTCGTCCTGACTACGTTGGTGGCCAGATTTTGACCCCCCACAATCACAACCAACCCGCAGGACAGAATCCTCAGTGGTTCAACCCGGCGGTTTTTGCAGCTCCTGCCAACGGCAGCTTCGGTAACTTCCACCGCAACTCGATTTACGGTCCTGGAGTTGCGAATTTCAATATGTCGCTGTTCAAGAATTTCAACTTCACGGAGAACACCCGGCTGCAGCTTCGGTTCGAAGCCTATAACGTCTTCAATCATACGCAGTGGGCAGATATCAACGTTTCCTTATCTGCGCCGCAGCCGGGACAAACCTTCTCTGGAGCAAACGCCGGCAGCTCTGGCCAGATCACCAGCGCGCGCGATCCCCGGCAGCTGCAACTCGGGGGCAAGTTCTACTTTTAAGGTCGTCCCCTCACAAATGGCCGGACCCACATGATCGCGGGTCCGGCCTATTTTTTTGGGGCGTGCTCTAGACTGGTTGAGAAGACTGCTTCATGAAACTCATCGCTTCGGTTCTCGCAATCACCCTGCTCCTCGTCTCCGATACCACCAGGCAGACATTCGAGTCCGCGATGCGGGCGCTGAACGCCGGCGACTACTCTGCAGCAGAGGCGGGTTTCACCAAGATTCTCGCAACCGATCCGCGCAATGTAAGCGCACTTGCGAACCTGGGTGTGCTCTATGCCAAGACCCATCGCTACGGAAAAGCCATCCAGGTATACCAGCGGGCTCTCCACATCAGTCCTCAGCTGCGTGAAATTCAACTCGATCTCGGCCTCGCCTATCTTAAGCAGGAAGATTACGTCCACGCGCTGCCCTATTTCCGGGAGTTGCACACCAGATCTCCATCGGATCACCAGGCCACGATGCTTCTGGCCACATGTCTCACCTTCAGCGGACAGCCCGGCCAAGGACTTAGTTTGCTGAAGCCGCTCACGGGCAATGCCGATGCCGACCCGGCGGCACTTTACCTGCTTGGCGTAGCCTATGCACGCGCGGGGCAGGCGCAAGAAGCCCAGGGTGTATTCACCAAGCTCTTTGCGGGCAGCGCGACGCCGGCCCAGGCCAATTTCCTGCTGGGGCAAGCGTATTACGATGCGGCTCAATTCCACGAAGCGGAGCAAGCCTACCAGGCTGTGCTGCAAGCCGACCCTTCGTTGCCCGGGACCCATCGTGAGCTAGGCAAGGTATACATCAGCATGCAAAAAAATGACGATGCGGAAAAACAGTTGAAGCTGGCGATCCAAGGCGATCCGCAGGATGCGAGCGCCTTCTATTTCCTGGGCGCGCTCCTGGTTCAGTCGCAGCGCTATGCGGAGGGTTTGTCCTATCTTGAAAAGGCACAAACCATGACGCCCGATTCCTGGGCCACCTATTTCTACATGGGAAAAGCGGAGTTTCAGCAGCACGAGACCGCGGCAGCCGTGCGTCTCCTCAAGCAAGCGGTAGACATCAACCCCGAAGACCCTGGATCGTACTACCTGCTTGCCAGGGCCTTGAGATCTGAGGGGCATACGCAGGAAGCGGATGCAGCCATGCAGCGCGTGGTGCAACTGCACACTTCATCACTGGACGCGGAGAAACGCGCCTTGAAAGACGCCGGGGTGGTGGGCGCCCGCTGACGTTACGGGTGCAATACCAGGGTTCGTTCCAGGCGGAAGGTCATTACGGTTTCCGCCGGCACGCTGATTTCTTTGCCGCGGGTAAAGAGTTGGGTAAGCGCACCGCCGCCGGCTCCCGCCAGGGCGCCGATGCCGGCTCCTTTTCCTCCGCCAAACACAGCACCCATCAAAGCGCCAATCCCCGCGCCTCCACCGGCAAATTCGGCCGTGCGACGATTCGCACCGAGGCCGCTCTTGTTGCTCTCCGTCACCGAGGAACTATCCACCCGGTATTGTTCGCCGTGGACGTCCACCGAGTACAGATCCAGTACTAACTCCGGGCTGTGAACCGCTCCTCCGCTGGTAACGTTGCTCACCACCAACTTGGCCCGTGTGCCTGCCGGAATCGCTACGCTGCCGGAGCTGCCGTAAACATCCCGCTCAATGGTTGCGGGATACAGCTGGCCGGAAGAGTCCTGTCCTGATCGGACGCCGTCGTCCGTGCGGATCACGATGTCAGTACCTTGAGGAATGACGACCGTCGGAATATGGTGCGGGGCAGGGGGAGCCTGCGAACTGGTGAGCACAAGTGAGCTGACATCGCGTAGGGGGAACTGGTAGTCGATGCCTCCGCTGCCCTCGAACGGAATCATTTCCGCTCCATTCAATTGGCCGGAATAGGTTTTTCCATTGCGCAACGTCAGGTGGTCGGCCGCGTTGGAAAATACCAGGGACTGCACGTCGCCAACTGGTATGTCGTAGTGGATGCCCTGGTTGTCGGTGAACGAGAGGGTTCCGTTTCCAGCGGGAGTGTAGTGTCCGGAATAGCTGGTGCCGTCATGCAGAACAACGATGTCGGCAAAGGAAGGAACCGCGGCAGACAAAAGGGTCCAAATCAAGATTCGCGCTAGGATTTTCATTCGGGTTAACCCCTCAAGGAGACTATGCGCTAGGGTACAAGAAAGCGGAAAAACTACGAACAAATTTCACAGACTCGGATTCGGGCCCCGGGTAAACGGGAGATTGATGACAAGCGGAGGTTGTGGACCGGCAGGGGCGGGCACCGAATGGCGCACTGCAGATCCGCTCGGCTGCGCTCGGAGATTGTGACTTTTTTACGTTCGCGACCGGAAAGCTCCGAATAGCATCTGCCAACAAGTATCGCCGGGGTCCTTCGACTTCGCGCTATAAACACTTCTTTATGCGACAGATATGTGAGGCGCTTCGCTCAGGATGACGGTTTTGTGGAGGCGTTGGGAGGGGATGAAAACATCTGGTTGGGCGTGCGAAACAGCGAAAGATCAAAAAGGCCACAGGCTCTCAGGATGACGATTTTGTTGTAAATTTTGACAGAAAAACCTCTAAACAATCCCTCATCCTTCGAACACGTTTTCAACCCCTCCACAAAACCGTCATCCTGAGCGAAGCGCTTCGCAGATCTATCGCATACAGTTGGGTTTTAGGCGCGGAGTCGAAGGACCTCGGCGATGGTGATCTGTCGATGCTGTTCGGAGCTTTTCAACCACCAAGCCCGAGATCAGCATTCTCCCTGCGGGACGGACCTTAATGGTAATGGGTACATCTTTTCATGACCGGTAATCATCATCCATCCTCACGTGTTGCCAGATCTTTGAACTGGGCATTGACGGTGCGAATGAGGCTGTCCGGGCCAAAAACCCGGACCCACCCAGGAGCGATCGAGTCCCGCACCGTTAGAAAAGCAGCTTCAACCCAAACTGGACCTGCCGCGATGTCGTCGCCGTAGCGCTGATAACGCCAGCCGTTGGTGACCCAACGGCTGCTGCCGTAGGCGTCTTTGGGGTCGGGCCCGAGCTGTAAACAACCGCGTTCGGCGTCGTGAAGTTGGAATGGTTCAGCACATTGAAAAACTCCGCACGAAACTGCGCGCGAAGCCGCTCGTGGATCGTGGTGCTCTTAGCCAGGGAGAAATCCAGCTCCGTAAGCCCCGGACCGGTCAGTGTGTCCCGGCCGACGTTGCCGAATGTCCCCGAAGTGGGCGCACTGAATGCAACAGGATTGAACCATTGTTTCACCGTCTTGGCATAGAGCGGCCCACTGAAGCCGGCAGCCCGATTGGGACGCACGGGATTGCGCGTGTCCCCGTTACCGGTGGGGTTGTAGCCCAGCTGCGGCGAGAAGGGGAAACCGCTCTGCAGAGTCGCGATGCCGCTGAGCGACCAGCCTCCAAGCAACTGCTTCGCTACGGGCTTTGCCAGCAACGCCTGGCTGAAGGGCAGTTCCCAGGTGCCATTGATAGCGGCGGCATGGCGAATGTTGGTGGCCGCCGGACCGTAGTCAAGCGCGGGATTTCCTGGATACATGACGTAGGCCGGAGTATTTGCCGACACGCTGGTATTCCAGGCCGAACCGTTGTCCAGGTTGCTGGCAAAGGTGTAAACCCCGCGAAGCTGCAAACCATGCGACAACTGGCGCCGGACATCGACCTCCAGACCGTTATAGTTACTCACTCCCTGCCCAACCCACGAGGTGGTATTCGCTACGTTGGGGTTCGCCTTGGTCGTGGACGGATAAAACACGGTCCCCGGCGCGAGCGCAGCAGGGCATCCAGGGGCCGGGCAGGTCACAGTGGCGGGCGTGTTCTGGTCTTCGGAAAGTATCTGGTGGTAACCGTGCGAGCCCACATAGCCGATGGTGAGCGAAGTAGCCGGGGCTACCTGCTGCTCAATCTTGAATGTCCACGACAGCACCGTCGGGGTAGCGATATCCGGCTGCACATTGCTGGGCGAGATCAGGCCGCTGCCCGTGGACGATCCGCTGGCGAGGCTCGCCAGCTTATCCACCGTAGTGTTGCTGAACGACAGGGTCGTGTTGAACGGCGCCGTTTGGTCTAGCCGGTAATCCAGGGTGTCCAGCAGCGCGCGATGGACTCCAAAGTTCGCCCGCACCGCCGTCTTGCCATTCCCAAACACATCGTAAGCGACACCGATGCGCGGCTCGGGCATAAACTTTGCCCGGTTCTTTGACAATGCAGAGCTGCCGATCGTGGGATTCGTATTGATTACTCCATTGGTGAACCCGTAATTCGAGGCGCGGCCGTGAACCTCGTTCCAGCCATTGCTCGACTCGGAGCGGAAGCCGGCGCGAAGCTCGAGCCGTGGAGTTACCTTCCAGGCGTCTTCAATAAACCCCGCTCCAAAAAGAGCTCTCCAACCCAGCTCTGTTGGCGCAGGCACAACCGTAAAGGTCGCGACGGTGCCTTTTAGAAATGCGTTGAGGGTCGAGAAAGACGCCTGTCCATACTGGTTCTGCGCCAGGTTGTCGTTGGATTGCAGCCGTTGCAGCCAGACGCCGAACTCCACCTGGTGCCGCCCGTGGGTCCAGAAAACGTGCTCATCCACGGTAAACAGGTTACGGACAGCCTGGTTGTTGCTGCCCGTGTTCGCGCCCCCGAGCGTGACCTGCGATGCCCCGTTCGACGCCGTGCTTCCCGAGATCACGACTGCCCCGACAGGCTTGCCGGCAACCCAGCCGGGCACGGACCCAGGCGCCTGCCCGGTAAAGTAATAAGCTCCCCGTGAGAAGCCAATGCGGAGCGTATTGAGCAGATTGGGCGAAAAAACGTGCTGCTCCTGCACGCTCACCACTTGTTCGCGCAGGCGCTCGTAAATCGTGGAATAAGGATTTTGCGAGGGAGTATTGGCGTCACTGTCATCCGCCGTGTAAACCCCAAAGAGCAGATCGTTGGCGGTCAGGTTGGCATCGACTCGCGTGGTCCCAAAATCCTCTCGAACATGTTGCGGTGGATTGGCGAAAGCTTCGGCGATCCCGCTCGGTGTGCCGTTCGGGTTGAGCAACTCAGGGCCGTTGGCCACCGGCCAGAGTGCGAGCAGCGGCTGCACGATGGGGGAAGCAGCCGCGCGCGAGGCGTTGTCGGGAACAAAGCTGACCGCGCTGAGGCCCAGGTGCTGCCGGTAACCTTCATAGTTACCAAATCCGAACAGTTTGTCATGGCGCAATGGACCGCCCAGCGCGGCGCCGAAGTCATTGCGTTGAAACTCCGGAATGTTGGCTTGGTCGAAATAATTGCGTGCGTCCAGGGCGCTGTTGCGCAGGAATTCATACACCGAGCCGTGGACCTTATTTCCTCCGGAAGCAGTAATGATCGATATCTGCGCACCCGTGCGCTTGCCATAGTTCGCGCCATACGTATCGCTGACCACGTTAAATTCGCGGACTGCATCCACGCCCAGCAGCTGCCCACTGGTGCCGCCCGGGGTTACGTTGATGAGCGATGCCCCCGTGTACTCGATTCCGTTCAGCAAAAAGAGATTATCCTGCGGCCGCCGGCCGGAGACAGAGTACATGTTGCCCACTGAAGAGTTGGATGTGCCCACACCCCCCGAACGCTGGGTGGTGTAGCTGACCGACGACGGGTTCAGCTCGATAAGCTGGTCGAAACTGCGCCCATTCAGCGGCAGTTCCTTAACCTGCCGCTCGTCCACCAGTCCTTGTGTTTGCAGCGTAGACGTATCCACGACAGCTGGAGTGTCCACCACGGACAGTGTCTGTTCCACACTACCAATCGTGAGGACGAGGTGCAGTTGAACATTCTGGCCCACCGTCAGCCCGATCCCCGTGCGGCTGAGTGGGGCGAACCCATCCCGGGAAACGGTGACGCTATACACGCCCACAGCCACTGAGGGTGCGGAAAAGGTTCCGCTATCCGCGGTGACAAATTTGCGTTCGCTGCCCGTCTCGTCGTTACGGATTACGACTTCAGCCCGGCCGATAGCGGACCCTGCGGGATCGACAACATCCCCGGAGATCGTGCCACCCACCATCTGTGCCTGGGCGCCGGGTGCAATCAAAGTCAGGATGGATAGAAGATAGATTGGAAGTGCAAGCCGCAAGTCACGCATAAAGAAACTCCTGGAGATTTTTTCCGGAAAGGGAGAAAACAACTAGCGGCAACAACAAAAGCGGAAGGAGCGCTGCGAGAGGAAAGCGCTTGTTACAAGACGACGTAACTCGAGAGCCAAGCTCAAATGAGGATTCCTGAAGAAGTTGATTAAGTATTTGAAAATGCTGCTGATGAGATTGTTGCGAAAACTATCGCGGACAACAACAGCTAGCCAGCGCTGAGGAAGCGCGGCGACAACCTACAAAGGTGTACGGAGCGAAGGTCACATCAAGAGGCTAACACAGGGAGCGGCCCCGCGCCAGTTTGCCCGGCGGACGGTGATTACCTCAGCCCCGAAATGAACTTACTTTAGATCTACAGATCGATTCCGCCGATCGTGTAAAGGGGCAGTCGTCCCTCCGGGACTTCCACCCCTACCCCACCGACCCTCAGTGCGGTCTCGCAGGAGCGAAGGTCGTCCACTTATGGGCATCCTCATCATGAGGGCCTGGTGGCGCTGTCCACAAATCGGCGCTTATGCCATTCAGGTCGTACACGACCTTTCCATCTTTGATCGTGAGTTCGCAGAGTAACTTCTGCTTCCCATCAAACCGCCTGTTGACCATGTCAGTAAAACCAAAAGAGCCGTTTTCCACGCGAAGCACGGCGACATCTGCAATCGAGCCCTCGGACAGATTGCCGAGTTCCTCATGCTTGATCTCATGCGCCGGATGAGAAGTCATCTCGGCCACAACCTGCTTCAACGGAACCCCAATCGCCAGGATCTTGTCGGCAACATTCAGCTCATCCTTCATGGCGCCATTCATGCTGCTGATGTGAAGATCCGTCGAGATGGAGTCAGGAATGAAGCCAGCCTTGATCATCGGCACTGCGAGCGACCACTTAAAGCTGCCCCCGCCCTGGCCCACGTCGAAGTAGATACCCCGCTGGCGGCCCTCAATAAATGCTTTGCTCGGCCCAAGCGTAACCGGGTCCTGTTCGTGACGAAGTCCCGAGTACATGTGGGTGTAGATGTCGCCCGGCCGCAGCTTCTTCGTCAGCAGGTCATAGAGCGGCCGCTCCGGATGATCGACGCCGAAGTCCACCATAACCGGAATGTTTGCCTTGGTTCCGGCAATGACGGCCTGTTCCACAGGCTTCCACTCCGGGCCTGCGAAATGCGCGGTCTTGATGCCGACAATAGTGTTGGGGTACTTGAGAGCCATGGCAGCCGTGGCTTCCCCATCCATGTCATCCATGTTCTGCTCGTAATGGCCGCCGCGCATGCCTGCGCCGACAATATTGAGCATGGCGAATACCCGCGTCTTCGAGCGATCGATGATGCGGTCTTTGAAGTCCTCGAAGTTCCGCCATCCGGAGCAGCCCGCGTCCACCACGGTCGTCACACCAACCCGGAAGGTGAAGCCATCGGGCGGCACGCTTAAATCCCCGGCGTAGGAGTTCCGCTCGCCCGTTCCCGCATACACATGAACGTGGATGTCGATCAAACCCGGAGTCACATAGAGGCCCTTCACCTCGACTGTCTTGAGCGCCGACGCCGGTGGAATGTGTGCAGCGACCTTGGCAATCTTGCCGTCTTTGATGGCTACGTCCATCACGCCGTCGATATGGTTTTTATCGTCAAGCACGTGTCCGCCGCGTAGCAGCAGATCATACGCAGGCTCGGCCTGCTGGGCGAAAGCGTTCGCGCCCGCGGCCAGCGCGAGCGCGATCATCGTCTGTATCAGTATGTTCCTGGTCATAGGTCCCGGATCTCGATAATTAGATATACGCAATCAGGTCGATTTCGACCAGGGAGTTTCCGGGAATGCCGCCCGCGGGGGCAACCGTAGTGCGCACCGGAGGCACCTTTCCCCAACGGCCCGCATAGGCTGTGTTCATTCTTGGCCAATCCTTGATGTCGTTCAGGTAGACATTCACTTTGAGCACCTTGTCCATCGAAGATCCGGCACAGACGAGGTTCTTCTCCAGTTCGTCGAGAACATGCTTGGTGTGTTCTTCAATTGTGCCTTCGAAGTGTGCGCCCACTCCGGCAAGGAAAAGCAGGTTGCCGTAGGAGACGGCACTCGAAAACAGTGGAGGAGCCGCGGGAGCGTTATCCGCATTTGGCTTGCATGAGTAGGCCTTCTTTTCGAGCGTGCTCGTTTTCTTTGCCTCGGCAGCGGCGCCAAGCATGGTGCCACCGGTTGCGACCGCGGCCGCTTTAGCCGCGTTCTTCAGAAGACCTCTTCTGGATTGCGTTCCCATCGATGTACTCCTTTTTGATTTGGATTCGTAGCGTTCAGGCATTGGGGTAAGAGAGAGCGTGATGAGACCGGCGTCCAAAGCAAGTGGAACCGATCAACCGGAGTGTGTTGTTATGGCGATGCTTTTCGGTTCGCTCACCCTAGCTACTCTCGTTTTCGAGTGTAGCTTACCCGTGACGCGGTCGGCTGGCAGCCGGTAGATCGACCCTGAGCTGCCATCCAGAATATAAATGCTTCCGCCGTCAGGCGCAGCGCTGATCTGGGTCGCGTTTGGCAACAAATGCTCAGTCCGCGTCAGTCTGCCGCTTCCGCCATCAATTTGCCACACTCCCTGAGAGGTATACAGCATGTGGCCGGAAGGATGCATCGCCAGCGCACCGGCAGACGACGATGGAAACCTCAGCCTCTGGATCGTTTCACCGACGGTCCCTGAGCTCGCGTCGTACCGGTAGCAGGCCAGCGTGGTCTCCAGCTCATGCCATGCGTAGAAGAGCGCGCCCCCAGGATGAAGCACAGTTGCGCCGGGGCCACTGCCTCGCCCGGTCGGCCGCTGAGCGAGCCTCTGGAGTCTGCCGTCTTCCACCGCCAATACGCTCAGCCGGTCGCTGCCAAAATCAGAAGCCAGCAGGCGCCTGCCGCTGGCGTCGAAAAGCAAACTGTGAGGATGCGCCGCGCCCTGCAGTTGCGGATTGTCTCCACAACCGGCGTCCTTGAAAATAGTGGGCGACCGGACCAGGCCGCCATCCTCCGCAACAGAAAAGACGTTGTAAATCCCGCCCCCGTAAGCAGCCACCGCGAGAAGCTTTCCGTCAGGGGAGAGAGCCATGTGTCGCGGACGGGTTGCGGAAAGGGAAAGCGGCCTTCGGCTCAACAGCGTCAGCCGGCCATCCAGCGGATCGATGCGGAACGCTTCCACCGCGCCGCGCGGCAGACCCTCATGCGCGTCGACTTCGTTGGCCACGTAGAGGGTTTGTTGCGACGGGGAGAGCAAAACACAGCCAGGTGCGGGACTCGAAACACGCTGGATCTTCGTCCAGCGCTCGCCTTGCACCAGGAAGACATGAACGGCACCCTCGCCCGAAGCCACATAGGCAAAGCTCTGAGAGGGCGATGGCAGATACGGCAGCGTAGCCAAACCCGCGGCCCCACGCATGAATTCCCGGCGTGTCCATCCGTCTCGTGATCGGCCATCAGGCTGCATCAAACCCCCCTTTAAGCGCGGATCGACATCTTGTGATGAAAGATGTTGTTCGAGTCATACCGCCGCTTCACTTGCTGCAGAAATGGATAAAGATCTCCGGTGCCGTAGTACAGATGCGGCCAGAACGGATACGAGAGCATATCGCTATCTGGATAATTGATGTAGCAACCCTCGTAGTATTCGTTGGGGTAAGGAGTACCCGCATACTGGGGCTCCACTTCCTGTGAGTAAACGTCGGTATAGAACTCTCGCATCCATTGCAGACGGCCTGCGTCTTCCTCCGCCTGATCCCAATATTGCTGGAATTGCACCTTCATGATCGACGATCGCTGCCAAACAGAAGTGGTCGCGGCCAAATCCCTGGCATTGACCGCACCTCCATACGAATCCACTGCCATGACCGAACCCCGCAGATCTACGCCGGGCACCATCCGCGTCAGGTGCTTGTAGATACACTTCGCTTCCTTAGGCGTAAAGTTCCGCTTCATGTAGGACGACTTGTAAGCTGCGCGTCCGCTGTGGCCTCCTCCGCTATCGCCGATCGTGGCCTCCAGCCACAGCAGCCGGTCGATGCTGTATCGGCCCGTGTGCTGGCGATCCGCCGGGGTGCGCGGCGCAAACCGCTGGTCGCCCGGTACGCCCGCGCGTCTCTCCACCGGATCAAATTCCTCAAACCGGTCCAGGAACTCATCCAACGGCTTCAGGTCATCGCAACGGCCATCCGGATTACAAAATTGCAGCCCAAGCCCAATCCGGCCCGAAGAAATGTGCGTCAGGCCGAGCCCCGTAAACAGGCCCCAGGTGTCCCGTTCGCAGCCCCGCTGTGCCATGTAGCCGCCATACGCCAGCAGCAGCGCGACAAATCTGTCCTCCGTCATGCTCGGCCAGTCGAACGAGAGGTGGGCATTCGCCACTTCAAACGGAGCCGCCGGCAGGCGGTCAAAAAGAAAGCCGGTCACGATCCCGAAGTTTCCTCCGCCCCCGCCCAGGCAGGCTCGAAAGAGATCCTCATCATGATGACGGTCAATCTTCTTCAGCTCTACGTGGCCCTTCTTATCGACGGTGAGGATCTCCATGGCCGAAACCCAGTCGACGGTCAAACCATGCAGCCGCGAGAGTACGCCGTAGCCGCCCCCGGTGATGTGCCCTCCCGCGCCGACGTTGTAGCAGCTGCCGCCGGGGATGGTCACCCCCCGTCGCTTGTACAGGTCAATGTAGGCTTCGCCCAGCTGCTGTCCGGGGCTGATGCGGTAACGGTCTCCATCGCCAGGCAGGGCATCGCTTTTGAGCAGGCTCAAATCCAGGAGCATGCCCCCGGGATTGTTCACCACAAAATCCTCATAGCAGTGGCCGCCGCTGCGCACGGTCGGCCGCATGCCCGCGTTGACGGCCCGCTGCAGGGCCTCGGCGGCCTGCTCCGCGCGTCTCGCACAGTGCAATCTCGGCAACCGCCTCAGCGGCGTCGCCGTCCCAGCGAAAGTTACGGCTGCGATGCAACAGCGCATACCGTGGATCGCTGCGAGTAACCCTGATGGCCATCCAAAACCCCGCGAAAAAAAACAGATTCAGAATCAGCTGAGCTGTGGCAACTGCTGTTCTACAGAATACCGGAACTCCCCTTTGATACCATCAGCCCTTGTACGCAGGAGCGGTGGGATGGAACTGATCAACGACAAAGTCGTCATTGTGACCGGGGCCGCGGCAGGTATCGGCGCCGGGGTCGCAAAGTTATTTGCCGAGGGCGGAGCCCATGTATTTCTCGCCGACCTTGACGGGCCGGGTGTTCAGAAGGTCGCGGGCGCTCTACAGTCGGAAGGCCGCTCGGCATTTGGCTTTGAGGCCAATGCCGGCAGCCGCGAGGCCATGGCAAAGGTGGTCGAGGATGCGATGAGCCGCTTTGGGCGCATCGACGTTTTGATCAACAACGCCGGCGTTTATCCTCGGCAGCCCTTTCTGGAAATGACAGAGGAGCAGTGGGATGGAATGCAGGACATCAACATGAAGAGCGTCTTCCACTGCACAAAGCTGGTCCTGCCTCACATGGTTCGGCAAAAATCCGGAGCCATCGTGAATATTTCGTCCGTGACGTTTTTTACTGGATTGCAGAACCTGACCCACTACATCGCTTCGAAGGGAGCGATCGTCGGATTCACCCGCGCTCTGGCCAGAGAAATTGGGGAGCACAACGTGCGGGTAAACTGCATTACCCCGGGCGCCATCGAAACCGAAGGAGAGAGAAAGCTCATGTCTAAGGAGGAAGCCGATAAGGTGATGGCGCTGCAAAGTCTCAAACGCCGCATCACTCCGCTCGACCTCGCCCGAGTCTGCTTGTTCCTCTCGACAGAATTGAGCGATTCGATGACCGGTCAGACCCTTAATGTCGACGGCGGCTGGATCATGTACTGATTTGTTCCAGGGGCGCCTCAACCAGCATCAAATGCAAACAACGGACGCAAATGCTCAGAGCTGAGAGCAAGCGCCTGTTTCCGCAGCGCTAGACTCCCTTCAAACTCGCGCTCTTCCACTTCTACGCAAACTGGTCCGTCATATCCCGCCTTCGCGAGCGCGCGCAGAAAAGTCGCCCAGTCGACATCACCCCTGCCCGGCAGCTTGGGGGTATGAAACTCGAGCGGATAAGCCAGGATGCCCACCTCGTCGAGCCGCCGTCGATCGACGGTCACGTCCTTTAAATGAACACGGAAGATCCGGGAAGAAAATTCTTCGATCGGGCGGATATAGTCCATCTGCTGCCAAACCATATGCGATGGATCGTAATTGAGCCCAAAGTTGGCACTCGGAATCTCCGCGAACATACGCCGCCAGATCGCAGGGCTGGAGGCCAGATTCTTCCCGCCAGGCCATTCGTCGGCGGTAAACAGCATAGGGCAGTTCTCAACCGCAACCCGAACCCCCTGCTCCTCAGCATACGAAATCAGATCACGCCATACCGTTAAGAAGCGAGGCCAATTCTCAGCGACGGACCTCGTCCAGTCGCGCCCCACAAACGTGCTCACGACCGTCAGGCCAAGCATCCTCGCGGCGCTGATCACCCGCTTAAGATGCGCGCCCGTGGCCTGGGCTTCCTCCATATTCGGAGTGAGGAGGTTCGGGTAGTAGCCCAGACCGCTGATTTTCATCCCTTGCGCGCCGGCGAGACTCAACACCCGCGCGGCGTCCGCCTCGTCGAACTTGGTAACGTCAATGTGCGTAACCCCCGCATACCGGCGATCAGCCTTGCCCGGAGGCCAACACATCAGCTCCACACACGAATAGCCGGTGGATTTGCCCAGCGCAAATACTTCTTCCAGCGTAAGGTCGGGGACGATGGCGCTCATAAAACCAAGTTGCATAGTCTTCGATTCTACTGTGCAAACATATACAATGCTGGCATTTCCCCAACGCACAACCATCGCCCCGTTTCGTTGTGATCGAGGAAGTCTATGAACATCGCTGGAATCTTCTCCGCTTCGCCTTTACCGTTAGTGCTCCTCGCGCTCTTAATTCCGAGCCAGGCTGGACGCGCCAGCTACTGAGAATATGACCCCTCTCCTGCTCGCAGTGCACGACGCCCCTATACCTTTCATGGGCTCGGACGGGCAGACACATCTGGTCTATGAGTTGCAAATGACCAACTTCTCGAGCGCGGAAATCGCGGTAGAAAAAGTCGAAGTGATCAGCGATGGCGCCACACTGCAGACACTCGACACTGCCGCTGTTACTGGACGCCTACAGCCCGCCGGTCAGCGCGATTCCGCGGGAACGCTTACCAGGGGCACCCAGGCGCTGCTGTTCCTCAATGTCTCGCTCGCCCCCGGGGCAAAGGTTCCCTCGGATCTCACGCACCGGGTCTCCGTGCGGGTAAACGCCGCCCCTCCGGGACACCAGGAATTCAGCGAGACAGGCGGTGCCACCACGGTGGACCGCCAACCAGTCGCAGTGATCGGACCTCCACTGCGGGGAACACACTACATTTCAGCGGACTCGTGTTGCGACGCCACACGCCACACCCGCGCGGCCCTCCCCGTCAACGGCCGCGTCTGGGTCGCCCAGCGTTACGCGGTGGACTGGGAGCAAACCGACGCTAGCGGACGAATCTATACCGGCCCGCGCGAAAAGCTCGAAAGTTACGTCATCTTTGGCCAGCCTGTCCTGGCAGTCGCTGATGCTCTCGTCGTTCTGGTCATCGACGGAGAGCCGGAGCAAACACCGGGCAACTTCCCCGCCAACATCCCTCTGGATAAAGCCGACGGCAACGCCGTCATCCTTGATCTCGGCGCTCACCGCTATGCCCTCTATGCCCACATGCAGCCGGGAAGTATTAAAGTGCGCAGCGGTGAGAAGGTTCACCTCGGCCAGGTAATCGGCCTGGTGGGAGACAGCGGCAACTCGATTGTGCCCCACCTGCATTTCCAGGTCACAGATGGCCCGTCGTCTCTTTCCTCCAACGGGCTCCCTTATGAGATCAGCGAATTTCAGGTAACTGGCACGACCGCCGGCACCAAGGCCTTCGATGAGGCGGAATCGAACGGAACCCCGGTTCCGGTCACGCCCATTGTCCCGCCGAAGGCTGTCAAGCAGGCCATGCCACTGGACCAGCTGATCATCGGCTTTGTCGGCCGCTGAGTCCGGGAAGCCGCTTAGCACCTGAAGTGCGTTAGTCGTTTAGGTGCTGCATGCCGCTGTCTAACGGAGATACGGGCGTTTGCCGCCACAGTTGATAGCTGGCCCAGGCTGCGAAGGTGCAAACATCGCGAATCTCACCATCCCTGAGCTTCTGCTCAAAGGTGGCGATGGGCACGCGGAAGACCTCCATATCGTCTTCTTCAGGGTCGCGCTGATGCGGACCTGCGACGAGGTCTTCGGCGACGAAGATGTGTTGGCGCTGGCGAACGAAGCCATAGGCCATCCACATCCACGGCAACTCCGTCATGCGGCCGGCAGTTAGTCCGGTCTCCTCGCGAAGCTCACCGCGTGCCAGGGCCTCCGGATCCACGTTGTCCGATTTCCAGGAGCCCTGCGGTAGTTCGAGCGCTCGCTCGCCCACCGTGTAGCGGAACTGCTCCACCAGCCAGATGTGATCGCCGTCAATAGGCAAAATCACCGCGCCGTCCGGCTTATCCACCACGCCATAAATACCGTGCGCCCCATTGCTGCGTTCAATGGCATCCTCGCGCAAACTAAACCAGGGGTTTCGATAGACTTCACGGGAAGAGAGCGTGCGGATGGCCATGCCCTAGGATGGCAGGGAAGAAGGAAAGCGAGCAAGTGACGAAGGGGAATCTATCGATCCGCGGCCTTCAGGCTCTGCAGGTATCCCGCAAGGTGCGAGCCGACCGCGTGCAAAGATTCACGAGTTTTTTCTAACCGCGACATCATGACGGCTCCCTCCAGGCTGGCGATCACAATCGCTGCCACGGCAGCCGGGTCAACCCCTCTGCGCAACTCCCCGTTCCGCTGTCCCTGGTGGACAATATCGGCGATCCTGGCCCGCCAGCGATCGAGGGCCGCACGGGCCTTGTCGCGGAGCAGAGGATTGCCATCGTCGCTGTCGACCGCGGTGTTAAGCAGCGGACAGCCCCCCGGAAGCGTGCGTGGTGGCTGCTCCACAAAGTTCTTTACCAGCAGCAAAAGCTTATCCAAAGAGCTGCTGCAATCTTCAAGTCCGCGCCACCGTGGCTCGCTGGCCGTCTGCCCACGCATAGTCGAACGCGGCCGCGGCCAGATCCTCTTTGCTCGCAAAGTGCCGGTAAAGGCCGCCCTTTTCCAGCCCGGTGGCTGCCATCAATTCAGACATCGAGGTTCCGGTGTAACCGTGCCGGTTGAACACAGCGGCCGATTGCTCCACAATGCGGCGGCGGGTAGCTTCGCCCCTGACGGATTTTGTTGTCTCTGCTGCCATTTTGTTGCGACCGATCGGTCTCAGTATACATCTCAGTCGTATCTCGTTTCAAAAAGAGGCTTGACGCACGGTGGCCACCACAACAGCGGAACTAAGCGCCGTACCCGCCTCACCGAGCGCCAGGCAAGTCAACCCGTGGGCAGTGGCCTTGACCGTCACCCTGGCCACGTTTATGGAACTGCTGGACACGTCGATCGCCAACGTATCGCTACCCCACATCGCGGGCGGCCTGGGACGCAGCTTCGATGAGACCACGTGGGTCCTCACCTCCTACCTGGTGGCCAATGCCGTAGTGCTGCCGATGAGCGCATGGCTAAGTCGCGTTCTCGGGCGAAAGCGTTACTACATGATCAGCGTGGGCCTCTTCACCGCGACCTCATTCCTGTGCGGCATTGCGCCTGGCCTGAACTTTCTCGTCATCTTCCGCGTGCTGCAGGGGATTGGCGGCGGTGGACTGGCTCCGGTGGAGCAGGCAATCCTCGTCGACACCTTTCCGGCGAACAAACGAGCCGCCGCCTTCGCCCTGTACAGCGTCGCCATTGTGACCGCCCCAGCCATCGGGCCGCCTCTGGGCGGCTGGATCACCGACAGCTTCTCCTGGCGATGGGTCTTTTTTATCAATGTGCCCATCGGGCTCATTTCTCTGTTTCTCAGCAGCCGCCTGGTGAGCGACCCTCCCGCGTTCAAAGCAGAAGTGGCAGAGGCCAAGCGACTGGGCAAATTGCGCGTGGACTACGTAGGCATTTTGTTGATCGCGCTGGGTTTTGCATTTCTGGAATTCGTGCTCGACCGCGGCCAGATCGACGACTGGTTTAGCAGCCCCTTGATTACTGCCATGTTTGTCGCAGCCATTGTTTGCCTGGTGCTTGCCGTGTGGTGGGAATTACGGGCACCCGATCCCGTGGTTGAACTCGGATTGCTCCGCGAGCGAAATTTCGCGTTTGCCAATATCTTTTACTTCCTGTTCGGCTTCGTTCTCTTCGGTAGCACGACCATGATCCCCGAGATCCTGCAAAGCCTGTATGGCTACACCGCTACCGACGCGGGGCTGGTTCTGGGGCCGGGGGCTTTTGTCATCACGGTGCTGGCGCCGTTCGTTGCCATATTGACGCAAAAGGGAAAAGTCAGTCCGCGATGGCTGATTGCCTTCAGCTTTGCCGTAGTTGCACTTTCCATGCTGTATTACAGCGGATTTACGTTGCAGACAAACTACACGCACTATGCATTGGCGCGGGCTCTACAGGGTTTCGGCTATGCTTTCCTGTTTGTGCCGGTCAGCGTCCTTGCCTATTCTTACTTGCCGCCAGGCAAGAACAACAAGGGTTCCAGCCTGACCAATCTCGCCCGCAACTGGGGTGGCAGTTTCGGCGTTGCATTCATCACCACCGTGCATGAGCGCCGCACCGACCTCCATACGGACCGGCTGGCGCAGAGTGCCGATGTAACCTCCCCGCTGTTTCACTCACGAATCGACTCACTGACCAAAACCTTCGAGCACCTGGGCTATTCGCACTTCGACGCAGCCCAACACGCTCAAGGTATGCTTTACAACCAACTGAACCAACAAGCGAGCCTGATAGGGTTCATGGATTGCTTCCGCATGATGGCCATCGTAGCCCTGATCGGCATCCCTCTGGCCCTGGCCACAAAAAGCTTCCGCCCCGGAGGCGAAGCCTCAGGCGGCCACTGATCTTCTATTCGACCAAGGCCGGGTCCATTTAATCTGGAACCGTTGAGGCCCGAATGGACTTTAAAACGAAATTCGATCAGCGGCCATCCTCTCAATCCAATCCAGCGCCTGAAATCGCCCTGGAGGCTGCCTCTCAACTCAGCCCCTCTCCCCTGCGCAACTCGTCTGTGCTTAGCGGGGGCTTTAGCACCACGAACATGCTCCTGGAATTTGCAGATGGCGACCGTTGCGTTCTTCGAATTTCCTCCCGGCAGGAACAACTGGAAACGGAGGCCGATCTACTGGACTACCTGGCGCGCGAAGCGCCTGAGGTGCCAGTCCCAAAAATCCTATGGCGCGCGCCCGAGCATTTCCGGCCTGGACTTGGAGCATTCGCCATGACTTATGTAGACGGCCATCTCCTCGCGAGCCTTGAAGACGATCTATCCGACCGCTTCGTGCCGGGATATCTGCGAGCAACTGGCCTTTGTCGCAGCGCGCATCCATGACCTCCGGTTCGCCCAATGCGGCCTGTTGGGACCGGGACCAAAAGTAACCGACCCCTTTGCAAGCTATGCCGCCGGGACCGTAGGCTTCATGGAATCTTCTCTTGACAACGAAAATCTTCAACGCCGGGCAGGCGCGGAACGATGCCGCCGCCTGCATCACTGTCTTACTCACCGGTCCGACCTGCATGAGCCATCCGTGACTCACCAACTCTGTCACAGTGACTTTAATCAGAAGAACTTCCTGATCCGCCGCAACGCCAACGGGCGCCATGAGCTGGCCGCGGTGCTCGATTGGGAATTCGCTTTTTCCGGATCGAGCGTGATCGACATCGGCAACCTTTTAAGGTTTGAGCATGAATCGCCCGCCGTCGAAAGTAGCTGGTTTGCGGATGCGTATCGAGCGGCCGGCGGACATCTGGATCAAGCCTGGAGAGAGCAAGCTCTATTCGCCGACCTGCTCGCCCAATGCGCTTTCCTACTCAACCCCGAAGAACTACCAAAGACCTTCAGAACTGCGATCGGAGTGATCGATCGCACCCTCGCTGTGCTCGATCCCCACGCCTGAGACTACTGCCAGCCCCCGCCCAGCGCGGCATAGAGCTGCACCAGCGAAGCTGCCTCCTGCTGTTGGCTTTGCGCCAATTGCAGTTGCGCATCGTAGAGATTCGTATCCGTGGTAAGCACCTCAAGATAGCTGGTGTTGCCGCCCGAGTACCGTAGCCTGGCAAGCCGTACAGCATCGGCCGCGGAGACAACCAGCGCTGCCCGCTCTTCCCGCCGTTCACGGGTTTCCTTGTACGCCGCCAGGGAGTCCGATACATCCTTCAGCGCATTCAGGATTGCCTTCCGATATTCCAGAAGCATCTCCTGCTCCTGGGCCTGCGAAAGATGATAGTTACTGCGAATTCGGCCGCCATCAAAGATAGGCTCTGATAACGACCCCGCCGCATACCAGTAAGCATTCTTCCCGCTGAAAATACTCTGCAGCTGGCTGCTCGCAGCTCCGCCAAGGCTGGTCAGCGAGATCTGCGGAAAGAACTGTGCCTTGGCGACGCCAATGCGTGCGTTGGCCGCGACCAATGTGGCTTCCGCACGCTGGATGTCCGGGCGTCTCTCCAGCAGCGCAGAAGGAACGCCCGTCGGCACTTGTTGAGGGTGAGGCTGGTCAGCAACTTTCAGACCGCGATCGATGTTTTCAGGATTGTGGCCAAGCAGAATGCTGATCGCGTCTTCCTGAACGGCGATCTGCCTCCGCAACTCAGGCAGATTTGCCTGCGCCGCGTGTAACAATTCCTCGGCCTGTCTCGTGTCTGCAAGAGAACCCGCGCCATATTTCTCCAGCGACTGTGTCAATTGCAGAGACTCCTCGCGGGCCTTGATCGTGCTCCTGGTAATCTCCAATTGAGCGTCAAGGCTGCGCAGTGCGAAGTACGCCTCAGCCACATCCTGTACCAGGGTCACGCGGGTCGCCCTTTGCCCCCACTCGCTGGCCAGGAGTTCAGCCCTTGCCGCTTCTGTCTGCCGGCGATACAAACCCCAGAAATCAAGGTTCCACGCGGCCGAAGCACTCAACCCGCCCCCATTGAAAAACGAGTTGGCAGGCGTGCCATCGGATTTGTTGCCCGCCAAGGCAGAAGGTATTTGCAACGCGGAGTAGCTGCCGCCTGCGTTTACGGAGGGCAGCTGTTGCGCTCGAGTGATGCCAACCTGGGCCTGTGCCTCAACAACCCGTTGGGCTGCCACGCGAAGGTCGAGATTGTTCTCGAGCGCTTCCGTAACCACCGCTGCAGGATCGGATCCTGAAAAATCGTCGACCATCTCTGGTCGCCGATGGAGGTCTCAGCCTGTGCAGGAGCGGCCATCTCCGGTGCGAGCGCCCCCCGAAAACTCTGCGGAGTGGACGCTGCCGGCCGCTTATAATTTGGACCGACATTGCACGCCGCCATCATCAGGATCAACAACCCGGCCACTACCGTTTCGACAACCCTCGTCGCCACTGTCGGCGCATTCCAATGGTTCGTGGATGGGGAATCAGCGCACTTCGACATGATCGCCCTCATTTAACAGATCGCTCGGGCTCGAGACCAAAGGCTCCGACCCGTGCAGTCCATTCAAAATTTCCACTTCCTTACCCATATCCTTACCAATCGTGACCGTCTATTACCGAGCCATCCCCGAAAAATTCGAAGGCTACCTGCAATATCTCTCGAACATCACTCGCCGCACTAAAAACCAGTGATTCCCGGAATAACTCAATTGAAATGAAAACGTACCTGAGGGCCTAAAGGCCTAAGTTTTTTTCTGTTTATGTACGGGCTGAAGCCCGTACCTACCTTTCGACCCCTCGACATCTTTTCCGCGGCCTGTACCGTCCCCAACACCGAAGGCAACTGGAAACGCGATGGGTGCCCCAGCCTGCCCCGGCGTGCCGTGGGGTCTCGCGTTTGAGACCTGGGATCCTCCTGGCAAAGGTCATTTGAAGAGTCTTGCTCTACCGCCTCCGTCAGATCGACGCAACGCCGCCATCAACGAACAACTCGATCCCATTCACAAAACTCGAATCGCTGGAAGCCAGGAAAAGCGCAGCCGTGGCAATCTCCTCCGGCCGTCCAATCTCGCCTCGGGGGATCAGCGAAGCGAAGTACTTCTTAGCATCCGGCCCCAACGGGTCAAGTATCGGCGTATCGATCGTTCCCGGACTCAACACATTCACCCGTATCTTCCGGTCTTTCAACTCCAACAGCCACGTCCGTGCAAACGAT
Source organism: uncultured Acidobacteriaceae bacterium (assembly GCA_963850235.1). GTDB lineage: Bacteria > Acidobacteriota > Terriglobia > Terriglobales > Acidobacteriaceae > PALSA-350. The sequence goes on from CAWKKM010000008.1 coordinate 360,537, forward strand.
CGCACCGCAGCTTTGCTCGCGCTATAGACGCTGAATCCCGGAAACCCCTTTACACTCGCGATGGATCCGTTCATAAAAATCGAACCACCGTCGCTGAAAAGCGGTAGCGCCTTCTGCACTGTAAACAAAGTGCCTCGCACATTCAGATTGAAGACACTATCAAATTGCTCCGGAGTTATCTGCCCCAGGTTCGACAATTCACCCATGCCCGCGCTGGCAAACAATACATCGATCCTTCCTTGCGTCTTCTTAACCGTGTCATACAGCCGATCCAGATCGGCAAGGTCGGAAGCATCCCCCTGGATGCCGGTCACATTCCGGCCAATCGCCTTTACCGCCTCATCCAGCTTGTCCTTGCGCCGGCCAGTAATGAACACATACGCGCCCTCTTGCACAAATAGCTTGGCGGTCGCCAGGGCCATGCCCGAGGTTGCCGCTGTAATGACTGCTACTTTTCCATCCAGCTTGCCCATTGCATTCTCCTCAAGGGTTGGTGGGTTTATTGCTTGAAGCTGCGCTACCAAACACTCGCGCGCGAAATGCCGCACCTCATTTGGATGACTCCGGTTGAGAAAAGTCTCGGGCCCGCCCCAGGGCAACATCACGCTGCATGGGGCGGGAGCTGGTTTAGCGGAGGCCGCCGCCGGCCAGGATCTGCTCGCCCGTAAGCCACCCGGAGTCGTCCGAAGCGAGGAATACGGCAATCGAGGCGATATCGCCAGGTTGCCCCACACGGCCAAGCGGAGTCTGAGCGACGAGGTTTTTCTCGAAATCGGTGCCGAGGAAGCCCGCGGTGTGCACCCCTTCCGTCTCGACCATACCCGGATTGATGGCGTTCACGCGAATCTTCTTCGGTCCCAGTTCGCGCGCGAGCACGCCGGTAATGGCGTCAACGGCGCCCTTGGTGCCGGTGTATACGGAGGAAGCAGGAGGCGTGACACGGCTCACCACCGATCCGACGTTGATAATGCTGCCCCCGGCGCCGATGTGTTTGACGGCTGCTTGCGTAGTGAGCAGCAAGCCAAGCACGTTGATGTTGAACATGCGATGGAACTGATCTTCCGTGACGGCCTCAATTGGGGAAAACTCGTAAACTCCGGAATTGTTGACCAGGACATCGAGCCGGCCATAGTTTGTGATTGCGGCATCGATAATGCCTTGGGCTTCGGATGCCTTGGAAACATCGCCACCGACTGCAACAGCCTTACCCCCGGCCGCGGTGATGGAGTCGACAACTGTTTTCGCGCCCGACTTGCTGGACGCATAATTCACAACCACCGACGCGCCTTCCGCCGCTAATGACTTTGCGATGGCAGCTCCAATACCCTTGGACGCCCCCGTAACCACTGCTACCTTACCCTTGAGCTTGCTCATGTGCGATTCCTCGTTGGAAACTCTCAACCACTTGCTGACGGTTAAGATGGGAGTCGCTCCCTTGAGGATTCAATAGTTCCGGATTTATGTACTATTGAACAAGCCTTCATGTGAATGTAAGATGAAAGCCGTGCGCCCCTTATTCCATCCTTCGGTCGAAGACGTTACCGTGGAAGGAATTCTTCATGCGCTTTCCGACCCCGTGCGTGTCGCAATCTTCACTGATATCGCGAGCTCGAACTGTTCCCAAAGCTGTACCAATTTTGTGAATGTCAGCGAACGCCCTATACCCAAATCAACGCTCTCGCAGCACTTTAAAGCACTGCGAGAGGCGGGCTTGATTCGTGGGGAACGCCGCGGTGTCGAAATGCAAAACACTTCCCGTTGCACAGAAATCGACCAGCGCTTCCCAGGTCTGATCGCAGCCATCGTCAACGCCCACAATATTCAGTCTCGAGACAAATTGCAGTCCAGCAACACCGGCAAGCGCAAACCAGCCAAGCGGAGCGCAAAAGGCAGGTAGGGAACCCTAGTTCAGTTCCCTTATCCAGATATTCCTAAAACTAATGGGCTCGCTTTTATCGCCGTGCGCCTGCAGCTTGATCGGAGCGCTGGTGTACGCCTTGTAGAAGGGCTTGCCGATATACAGCGTCTGGCCTTTCAACTCGAAGTGGTTCTCAACCAGAACACCGTTGAAGAAAACTGTGGCGTAAGCCGGCGTCTTCAACGAGCCATCTGCGTTGAAGGTAGGCGCCGTCCATACAACGTCGTAGGTCTGCCACTCTCCGGGCTTGCGCGTTGGGTTCGCGAGCGGAATGGCCTGCTTGTAGAGGCTGCCGGCCATGCCGTTTACATAAGTCTTGTTTTCGTAAGAGTCCAGTACCTGCAGCTCATATCCGTCATCCCCGGGACCGGTGGAAGCCAGGAACACCCCGCTGTTCCCGCGCGCCTGGCTGCTGCCGGTGATGTTGGTGGGTACCTTCCATTCCAGGTGCAGCTGATAGTTGGTGAAGCTCCGTTTGGTTTCGATGCTGCCCCCCGCCTTGTTCACGGTCATCACGCCATCGGCCACATCCCATTTAGCCGGGGATTTGTCACGGTTCGTGAGCCACTCATCCAGGTTCTTGCCGTCGAAGAGCACGATCGCGTCCGAAGGCGCCGCCCCACATGTGGGGCCTGGAGTCACAACTTTGGGAACAGGCTCCCAGATTTCCGTTTCCTCAGGTTTCGGTTTAGCCGGCGTTTGCGCGAAAAGGGGAGCGGTCACGGCAAGCAGAGCCGCGGAGGCGAGAAGGCTCGAAAATGGTAAGCGAATCATGAAAAGAAAATACACCTAACTGCGTTGCTCTGGCCAAACCCCGGCAACCGGCGTACCGTCTACGTTCCCGGCGCGGCCGGGTTATAGCTTTGAAAGCCCGCCACTGCCATCCCCTTTTGTGCCTCGGGATTCTTCATGAATGTCTCCCACACAAACGACGTTCGTGCATTCTCTGCCATGAGCATGGTGATTCCAGTGTCGATGCCGACAATGTCGTGGTCGTACCAGTTTTTCAGCGGATTGAAAGCATCGACGAAGCCGTAGCGGCTCCAGGCCTGCGGATACCGAGCCCGAATGTTCTTCAGCACCCGCATCGTAGCGGCGGGCTGAAAGGGAATTGAGCCTCCGGCAGCAGCTGGAACCACCGTGCCATCAATCGGGCCCATGGCCGGTGGCCCGCCCCAGATCACGTAGCCTTTGTCGGAGTCGGACGCTGTAATCCCCCAAAGATCGTCTGTGTAATCGGGAAACTGCTTACCCAATTCCAGGCAAAATCGGCGATGCACGTCTGTGGCGATGGCCGAGTTCTGGAAGTAATCGGCATACTTGTCCCGCTTTCCTCGGAAGTCGAACCAGGCCTGCGAAAACTGGTGTACAAACAGCGGCGCGAACGAGCCAATGTAGCGCTCCCCATCGTATTCAAAGATGATCCGTTTCCACGCCGACCACGCCGAAGGGTGCAGGGGGTGGGTTGAAGAACCCATCCCCAGCAGGTAGATCATCATCAGCTCGCTGTAGAAGTCCCACTTGTACGGCAGAAACCCAAACTCCGGGGTCCAGCCCTGCGGCAACAAGGCGGTGTCTTCTGAGAGCCAGGTCCAGTCCACCCGGTCAAAAATGGCATGCGCCAATTGAATAATGTCGCGATCGTCAAAATGGCGGCGGCAGGTGAGTATTCCGCAAAGCAGAATTGCCGTATCCACCGAAGACACTTCAGAGTCCCAGATTCTTTCCCCGGTATTGATGTTGGCAAAGTGATAGTAGAACCCGCGATGCGTTGGCAGTGTTCGCCAAAGAAAGGTGAGCGTCGCGATCACCCGCAGACGCGCCTCCTGGTGTGAAATAAAGCCGCGCTTCTCGGCGATGCAGATCGCTGTCAGGCCAAAGCCCGTTGAGGCGATGCTCGCCACGATCCCGGTGTCCGTTGTGCGTGCGTTGCAGCGGTCTTTAATCAAGCCCGTCTGCGGACTCGCCTGTTCCCAGAAGAAGAGGAAATTGCTGCGTTCGAGGTCGTCCAGAAACTGCTCTTCCTCGGGCGAAAACGGCGTTTGCGGAGCCGCCGGCTCCTTATGCTGCTTATCTGCCGGCCGGGCCTTCTGCGCCAGTGCGGCCATATCCATCCATGGGGCGAGCGGAAGCCCCATGGAGATGCCGGCCATTTGCCGCAGCAGCCGGCGCCGGGACCTGAGACGCTCGCAAGAGTGGATCATTGCACGAAGATGTGTTGCGCGCCTTTCGTCAATTTCCTCTGCCCTTCACCGCACGGTTTTCCTGGCGACAATGGAATGGATTAATTGAATAATAGATGCAGTGAGGATCTGGCAGTAGCAGTTCGTGGGCAGCGTGAGTTCTCAATCGGCGCGTCCAACTGGTAAGGGATGACGAAAAAAAAACTGGTCTGGACGATTATCGCAGTCGCAGCCGCCGTGGTCATTGGGCTTCTGTGGTTTCTGCATGCCCACCGGTCCCGCCTGATTTCCGAGCAGCTAACGGTGCCCATCGAAGGCGCCGTCATCCAACGCGATACTGATTCCAACAAACAATTGCCGATCGCCGACGTGGTCGTCACCGCCTCTGACGGTGTCAGGAGCGCCGCCACCAGGTCCGATGCGGCGGGCTATTTCAAACTTGTCCTGCACAAAAGGGTATTGTCCGACCTTCCCATCAGGGTCACTTTCCGTCATCCGCGTTACGAACCTCTGGACTTAACCGTGCAAACCGGAAGACTGCAGACTCCGGAACAGCTTTATGTTGCCGCGATGGTGCCCATTGTTCCCAAGGTCGTTGTGCCCCCTGGGCCCAGGTCTCCAGCCCGGCCAGCCCGGCCTCCCATCCAGGTCTCAAACATCCGGGTGAGATACACGCTCAACAACCGCACCCAGACAAACGTCGGCTTCGCCGTCAGGACCTTTCAGGTGGTCAACCAGGGAAATGTGCCCTGTGATCAGCGCTCCCCTTGTTCGCCGGATGGAAAGTGGAAGGCAGCCTCTGAGACTGTGAAGCTCGATGCGGGGCCGGATAATACGTTTAGCAACATTACCGCCTCCTGTATTGCGGGTCCCTGCCCCTTTACGCGCATCGATTCAAGCGGCTTTATTCGCGGCGGCCGTAACATCAGCGTGACTGCCCTGAACTGGTCAGACACGGCTACCTTCCTCATGGAAGCCGAGGTTTATCACACGGCCATCAACTCCGAGGTACGCGAACTACACCCCGTGGAATTTGGCCAGACGCTCAACTTTACTCTGCCGCCAACCCAGGAAGGCGTGAGCCTCGAGGCCGAAGTCGACGGCGCTCCCATGGTCTTCCCCTTGGGCCCGAACCCCTCGTTGAGCTGGGCCACCTGCAACGTCCGAACCGGCCCCGAACAAGAAAAAACCACGGTCTACCGCTGTGAGCTAAAGCCCGGATATCGGTTCTAGCTGGGCCTGGAAGCCTGATCCGGCCAGCCCCACCTTTGGCGTCGACCTTGTCAGCTGCCTTCGCTAGGACAAGAACGATGGTTGAGGGTAGCGGCAAATTAAGTCACAATAGGGGCGTGGATAGGGACGGAGTTGTGCAGATATTGCGCGCCCACGAACTGGAGCTAAAGGCTGCAGGGATCGTCCATCTTCGTTTGTTCGGCTCCGTAGCGCGCGGTGAAGCTTCCCCTTATTCAGATGTGGATCTGATGGTCGACCTCGACGGCAGCAAAAAATTTTCTCTCCTCGATATGTCAAGCCTCGAAAACCGCCTATCGGATATTCTCGAGGTAAAAGTCGATCTCGCGTTGTCTAAATCCATGAAAGAACCTATTCGCCGATCAGCCGAGCGAGAGGCTGTCCTTGCCTTTTAGCGATCCCTACGATCACTTGGCCGAAATCTACGAGAGCATTGTCGCGGTTGAGGGTTTTGTCGGGGGCATGACCTTCAAAGAATTCTGCGCGGACGAGAAGACGGTGGCCGCTGTTGAGCGCAAACTCTCGGTAATTAGCGAAGCTGCGGTCCGTATCGGTGAGGCCGGCCCAAGGTTATGCCCGGCTATTCCGTGGAGAGATGTTCGTGGCATCGGCAACTGGCTGCGGCATCAGTATGGATCGAGTCGACCGCGAAACGATATGGACGACCGTGGAAAGGGATCTGCCGGCAATTAAGTCTTTCGTTTTTCAGATTCTGGAGCAGGAGAGAAAAAGAACCAGTCTCCAGGATGAGGGATCATAAAGGTCGCACCCCGTAGACTGCTGATCAAGAAAATACACGCTGGCCCTCCACGAAGCACAGTGGTACACCAGATGGATGCCTTGGTCCCGTCTTGCGATCGTCCTCAGTCTCCTCAGCTCTCTCAACGTCATGGCGCAGGACAGTCATCCCACGACCGCGTGGAAAGCCGGCCGATTTGTCATAGATACCTCCCGCCTCGTAAGCCGCTCCGACATTGTCTTAAGCCAGCCCAACACTGCGCCCGCCGAAGCCATGCCTATCGGCAACGGGCGCCTTGGCATTGCCGTCTGGGCAGCTGATGGATTCACCGCGCAGCTAAACCGGTCCGACACACTTCCTCATCGCGATTCGCCTGGTCAGGTGATGATTCCCGGCCTCCGCGCCCTCACCTCCGCGAAAGATTTCAACGGCCGTCTCGATCTCTACAACGGAACTCTGGTCGAGCACGGCGGCGGCATGAGCCTCACCGCCTATGTCCAGGTATTTACCGATACCTTCGTGGTCGACGTAACCGGCGCCGACCCCAACGTCAAGCAGACCGCTGAACTAAGGCTCTGGCCGCCCCGCACACCACAAGCTACGGCCATTGGGAAAAGCGGCATGCTCGCACAAACCTGGGTCGATCATTACGGGCCGGGATCCTCTGGAGATACCTTTGGCGCCCTGGCCGCCATCACTGCAGTTGGCCGCGAAGTGTCTGCCGCTGTAACCAATCCCCGCGCAGTCACCGTAACCTTCAAACCCGCCCTGGATGGCCACTTCCGCGTCATCATTGCCTGCCCACACTACAACGGGGCCGCTACGAAATTGGCCAGCGTCGGGGACGCGCTCACCAACTCCAATCCTGCGCAACACGTTGCCTGGTGGCACGCTTTTTGGCAACGCGCCGGGCTCATCAAGCTCACCTCCGGGGATGGTTCCGGTGAGTACATGGAGAATCTCCGTAATCTCTACCTCTATACCGCGGCCGCAGAGAACGGGGGACTCTTCCCTGGGTCGCAGGCCGGCATCGCTGATCTCTTTTCCTCCGTGCAGGATGTTCACCGCTGGGATCCCGCCGCCTTCTGGCATTGGAATCTTCGCATGCAGGTGGCGGCCAATCTTGACGCTGGCGTGCCTGAACTAAACACGCCGTACTTCCGCCTCTACCGCGAAAACCTCGCCAATATTAAGGACTGGACTTTGAAACACATGGCCGGCCGTCCCGGAATCTGTGTGCCCGAGACCATGCGCTTCAACGGACCAGGGGTGGAGTACGAACCCGATTGGAATCCATCCAACCCTCCCATCATCGGTCTGAACTGCGACGCGAGCTTTCACCCTTACTACAACGCTCGCACCCTCTCCACGGGTGCTGAAATTTCGCTATGGATCTGGCGCCAGTATCTTGCGACCGGCGATCGCCAGTTCCTCGCAGCCAATTACCCGATCATGGCTGCGAGTGCCGAATTCCTGCTTGCGTATGAAACGCGTGGTGCTGACGGAAAAATGCACACCCATCCCTCCAATGCGCACGAGCAGCAATGGGACGTCACCGACCCCACCACCGACCTATCCGCGAGGTCAGCACTCTTTCCCGCAGTCATCGAGGCGGCTGAGGTGCTGCACGCCGACGCGATGCTTGTTCAGCGGCTCAAGACGGAACTCGGTCAGATCGCGGCACTGCCCCAGACTGAAAAAGCAATCGCTACCGGTACAAAACGGCCGGTGGTTGCGGAGTCATACACTCCGGGTGCTCCCGAACACAACGAAGAGAACATTGGCCTCGAGCCGGTCTGGCCCTACAGCTTGATCGGCGTCGACTCTCCGATGCTGGCGCTGGCCAAACAGACCTATGCCACGCGCCCCTACCCCGTTCATCAGGACTGGAGTTTTGATCCGGTGCAGGCGGCACGTCTTGGCCTGAGCGGGGAGGTTCGTTCCACCTTGATCGCCTTGACTGAGCGGTACCAGAAATTCGTGAATGGCTTTGCCAATTGGGGCGGCCCCGCCGGCGAGTTCTACGTCGAGCAGGAAGGCATCGTAGCCCTGGCCCTCGCAGAAGCCTTGGTCCAGGACTACGACGGACTGATCCGCATCGCACCAGCAGTGCCGCAAGAATGGAATTTCGAGGGCAGGGTGTGGGTTCGCCATCGCACCCGTGTCGACGTCCAGGTACGAGCAGGCGTGCCCACGACCGTCATCATTGAGGCCGGAGCCACGGAAACCTTGCGCATTCGCAATCCCTGGCCCGGACAGCGGGTGGACGTCGTCGATGCGCATGGCAAAGTTGTTCTCGGCAGCGCCGACTCCACACTCCAACTACCCGTACGCAACGGCGAATCTTACTTACTAAAACGATCCGGAGTGGCAACGCAGACCTTCGCTGCGATCACAGGCACTCCCGCGACGCAATACAAAAAGCTCGGCCCGGTACAGATCGGAAAATGAGTTGAGCATTCCCCTCTCCTTTGTCGCGCGCTGCCTGTTTGCTGTCATCCCGAACCAACCTCTCCTTTGTCATCCCGTCAAGGGCCTGCGGCCTATAAGCGGTAACCTAATTGACTATGTGTCCTTCTGAGAGGCTGTGACTTTTTACTCGCGCAAAAATGATGGCTGTCGATGCAGAAAGGCATCCCGCCTCGGCAACTATTCTCTCCCTGTAACCACCCTCTCCTATTTGTCATCCCGACCGCAGGGGAGGGACCTGCAGTTCACTTCACCAGCAAGCAATCCCAGCTGGAAGCGCCGCCCTCCCCATCGTCATCCTGCCTGCCCCGGCGAGCCGTGGGAGCGAAGCGGCCTCGCGGATCTGTCGCACAACGAAGGGTTTACAGGCGCGAAGTCGAAGGACCTCGGCGATGACCATTGGCAGATAGGCTCAGCCTTCTTGATCCATCCACGCCGGGTTCTCCAAATCCCCCAAAAAACAATTTGACAACTTGCTAGTGTTGTAGTTAAGTATAACAGTAAATCAGATCCGATAGCCAAGGATGGACAAAATGAAGCCTATTCGATTCCTGCTCTCTGCCGCTCTCCTGGCCTTCTCCCCACTGGCATTCGCGCAATCCAACGCGCAAAAGTCCTTCGATCAACTCAAATCTCTGGCTGGTTCCTGGGAAGGCGCCATGGACGGAAAACCCATGCAAATCTCGCTGCGCGTCACCTCCATGGGCAATGCGCTCATGCATGAGATGAAGATGGCTGGAAGGCCAGACGACCCCATCACCATGCTCTACATGGACGGCGATCGCCTGCTCTTGACCCATTACTGCGACGCCGGTAACCGGCCTCGTATGGCGGCCACCATCACGCCGGATGGAAAGACCGTGGACTTCCATTTTCTCGACGTCGCCAACTTCAATAGCAAGCAGGGCGGATACATGCAACACGCAGTATTCACTACCCTCGATGCCAACCACCACACCGAGGACTGGACGTTCGTGGCGCAGGGAAAGCTGATCAACGCACACCTCGACCTGCAGCGAACGAAATGACTGGAGCCTCTTTGTGGCAAGGAACTTTTGGGAAACACAATGGATCCTGAGTGGAATGACGGTCAGCCGATTTATCGCCAGCTGCACGACCGTGTGGTCGCGATGATACTCGACGGAGTTCTCAAAGAAGGCGATCCGCTTCCGTCGGTGCGCAATGTCGCCGCGGAATATCGCGTCAATCCCCTCACCGTGCTCAAGGGCTATCAGCAACTGGTAGACGAGGGGCTGGTCGAGACCAAACGAGGGCGGGGCATGTTCATCAACGACGGAGCACGCAGTTTGTTGCTGCAGGGCGAACGGCAGAAATTCCTGGGCGAAGAGTGGCCTCGAATCTACGCCACTATTCAGCGCCTGGGGCTCAAACCGGAAGAACTTTTGCAGGCCGGAGCCGACGCCGGCAAAGAGGAGCGCTGAACCATGCCATGCATAGAAGCCCACGGACTGCGTAAGTCTTTCGGCGCCAAAATCGCGCTTGACGGCATAGATCTTCGCGTCGAAGAAGGCCGCATCCTCGGCGTCATCGGCCCCAACGGCGCCGGCAAGACCACCGCGTTGAACGCGATTCTGGGCCTCGCCCCATATCAAGGCCAGCTAAAAGTGCTGGGACGCGACCCCTGGACCGAACGCGATCAACTCATGAGCGAGGTTAGCTTCATTGCCGATGTTGCCGTGCTGCCCCGTTGGATAAAGGTTTCGCAGGCACTCGATTATGTCGCCGGCGTTCATCCGCGATTCGACCGTGCGAAGGCGGAGACGTTTCTTGCCAGAACCACCATCAGCCCCGCCAGCAAAGTGAGGGAATTGTCCAAGGGCATGGTGGCCCAACTCCACCTGGCGCTGGTCATGGCCATTGATGCCAAACTGCTGGTGCTGGATGAGCCGACACTCGGCCTCGACATCCTCTACCGTAAGCAATTTTACGATTCGCTGCTCAACGACTACTTCGACCGCAGCCGCACCATCATCCTGACCACCCATCAGGTGGAAGAGATCGAGCACGTGCTCACCGATGTCATGTTCATCCACCGCGGTCGCATCGTTTTCAATTCCAGCATCGAAGATCTGGAGTCGCGCTACCTGGAACTCACCGCGCGTCCTGAACAGACCGCCGCAGCACGTGCGCTCAAGCCTATCCACGAGCGCGAGGTCCTCGGTCGCAGCATCCTGCTCTTCGATCATGTCGATCGTCAGCAACTGGCCGTGCTGGGTGAGGTGCGCACGGCCCGCATCGCGGACTTGTTCGTTGCCGTCATCGGCAACCAGCCCGGCCAGAATAAAGGAGCGGCTCGATGAATACGCAATCCGATGCATTACACGAGTCTTCTCTCGAATCGCATACCGTTGCGGTCATCTCACCGGCCCGCCGCATGCTTTGGTCCGTGCGCCGCGAATTTTGGGAGAACCGCTCGCTCTATCTCGCACCCCTTGCCGTCGCCACCCTATTCATCGTCGGATACCTGATCAGCACCCTTAGTCTGGTAAGCAAGATCCACGCCGGCCTGGTGCTGGATCCCTTGCAACAGCAAGAGGCCCTGCAGCGCCCCTACACCATCGCTGCGCTTCTTATCATGCTGACGACATTTATTGTCTCCGTCTTCTATTGTCTCGAGGCGTTGCACGGAGAACGTCGTGATCGTAGCATCCTGTTCTGGAAGTCCCTGCCGGTTTCCGACCTCGCCACTGTGCTTTCCAAGGCCAGCATTCCCTTCGTGTTTATTCCTCTGCTCACTTTTGCCATCATCGTAGTTACCCAATGGGTCAGCCTGCTCCTAAGCAGCGTCATCTTGTTGGCCGGCGGCCTGAGCGTAGCAGCGTTATGGAACCATCTGCCCTTGTTCCAGATGTCGGTCATGCTGCTTTACCACTTGCTGGCCTATCATTCTCTTTGGTTCGCTCCCATCTACGCCTGGCTATTTCTTGTCTCAGCCTGGGCTCGCCGTGCACCCTTTCTTTGGGCGGTGCTACCCCCGCTCGCGATCGGCGTACTTGAGAAGATCGCCTTCAACACTTCTCATTTCGCATCCCTGCTGGGGCGTCGTTTCAGCGGTGGTGGGCAGAGCGCAGGTTTTGAACCAGGACATATGTCCATGATGCCACTCAGCCAACTAGGTGTGGGTCAGTTTCTGGTCAGCCCAGGGCTGTGGTCCGGTCTGCTGGTTGCCGCCGTTTTTCTCGCTCTGGCAGTGCGCCTGCGCCGCTACAGGGAACCGATCTAACGGGCCGCTTCATTCGATAGGCATTGGAAGGAAGAACCAACGATGAGCACTCAATCGCAAACTGCTCTATGGGGCGCTGCTGTCACAGATGGAAGAATGCTCCAGAAGCTCAACGCCCATTGATGTCTCAACGCGCCCGGGGCCTCTTATTTGTAAGTAGTCACCGTACCAGGCACTTATCCGAAATGAAGGAGGATCCATGGAACCTGTGATTGATCTGAATTGCTCACTCCCCACCGAATTCGCCACCCTCTCTCCCACCGCGCTGATCTGGCAAGACGTGCTGGCACAGGCGATGACTGGCGAGCTCATGGCTGCTATGAACTACACATCCTTGGCGGAGATCTGTGACGACCCCGCGGAAGTAGCGGATGCATTGGAGCATGCCGCGGGAGAGAAGGGCCACGCTGCTGCCTTCGCCGCCGAGGGCCGCAGAATCGGTGTGGTGGTCTCCAACAACGTAAACGCGAAGCACTGGAAGCGCCTCCGCGAAGCCTTCCTGCGCCGCATCGCGGGGCGGGATTTCATCGGTTGCCTGATTGTTCAGGAGATCATGCTTGAATCCTTCGCTGTCGCCAGCTACGCACGCGTGGGTAGGGTAGCGACGGGGAGTCTGGGTAAGACCTTTGCTGCGATCGCTGCCGAGGAAGAGGAGCACATCGAGCACGCAATGGAAATTCTCCAGGCTGACCGCGCAGTGGATCCGCAGCGCTTCGACGGCAAACTCTATCAACTTCACCTTGAGGTGATGACCACCCTGGCGGAGATGCTGGCCAGGGATTGCAGAACCGGACATTGCGAAGTATGTCACGGCAGTTGTGTCAAGCCGGCGCTCCCTGACGTCAGCTTGAGTGCGGCTGAGCTGCGCGGAGCCTCCTTGCATCAGTACCTGAAAACGCTGGACAAACTGGGGTTGCCGGGAGAGGTGACACTCGCATGGGTAGCTCAATTGCCAATCTAACCCAAGTCGATTTTGCCTTGATCGGGCATCAGGAAAGTTGGCGTGCGGCTGCCGATGTATTAGCGGTCCTTCGTGGGCCCGGGCGTTCGCCGCTGCCGGATGATGAGATCCGGGACATCCTTCCCTGGATCCCGCCCCGGGCAGTCTGTCACGTCGAAATTGCATCCGTCACCGGCACGAAAGCGCATGGTCTTTATATCGACTCCTTCATCCCTCCCGACCGTCTCGCGGACACCAATCTGCGCGATAACACCGCGCGCGTACGCGGGGCGGCGGCCTGCGCCATCAAAGCGGGAGCAAAGATCGTAAGTCTCGGTGGTTTCAGTTCCATCCTCATCGAAGGTAATTTCAACCAACTCCCGGAGAGGAAGAGTACGGTCTTCACCACCGGCAATACCTTGACCGTCGGCTTCATCGTCCAGGGCGTCAGGAAGATGTGTGCGCTCGAAGGCCGGAACCTGGGCAGATCCACACTGCTCATCGTCGGAGCAACCGGAGACGTTGGCTCCGGCTGCGCCCGCTGTTTGGCCGATGGCGTGAAGCGTGTGCAGCTTCATGCGCGCAACGTGGAGCGGCTGCGCAAGCTGGCTGCAGAGTTGGAAGCAGATGGCGTCAGCGTCGAGATAGCGACCGATCTCCGGCAGTTCTCCGCGCCGGCAGATGTCGTGATCTGTGCAGCCAGTTTGGCATCCTCTTCGCTGCTCTTGAGCGCCATCTCCCCGGAAGCCATCATTTGCGATGCAGGCTACCCGAAGAACCTGTCGCCCGCTGCGGAGTTGCCTCGAGCCAGGGTTTTCCTCGGAGGTCTCGGACAGATCGTCGGCGGACTGACCCTCATCCCCGATTTTCATGGAATCCTCAATCGTCACCCATTTCCCGACGTGGTCCACGGCTGTTTGCTGGAAGGCATGGCTCTCGCTCTGGAGCATCGCTTTGAGCCGTTCTCCCAGGGAAGGGGATTCATTACCCCTGAGCGCGTTGGTGAAATAGAGACCATCGCAGCGCACCATGGAATTTCTCTCGCGCCGCTCTACAACGCCGAAGGACCACTGCTTACCCCACTGCTTACCCTCGATCTCCCTCTTGTTCACGGCAAGATCTTCGAGCGCCCCTCCAGCCTGCCGCCGTTGCTATGTAGTAACCTGACTCCCGCAACAAACAATTAACAATGCGGACAATCCCCCGGAAGCCTTTATGCATCACAGTCAAGTATCCGGGGAATAAAGCTTCCCCGAAGCTACTTGAAAGCCTGTCAAACCCGCTGACCGGCTGAAGCGTTTTTGACTGGCAGGCACGACCTAAACCGTCCCTTGTCTGCTAGATAGACCCGACAACCAGAGGTCCTTGAAATAACCAGGAACATCACCCCAGTGGGCCGGCTCCATAGTCCGTCCTAGCCCAAGATGCGTCAAGTACTACTTGAATTATTGGCAAGTACAACTGTACAGTGAAGGGATGCGGTTACTTCCTGGTAACTGTACAGATTCCACAACGGTCTGGAGTCGTGACGCGTGGTTTGGAATCCCCGAAAACTCCTTCGCAGGGGCCTGGTTCAGAATGTGATCGCCCTTTATGGGGTCCAGATCTGTACCTACGCCCTTCCGCTGGTCACCTTTCCCTATCTGGCGCGCGTCTTGGGACCGTCGGGCTGGGGAAGTGTTGTCTTTGCCCAGGCAATTGGTGCAGTGATTGCTGTCTTCGTCGAGTACGGATTTGACATCTCGGCATCCCGTGAAACCTCGCGCCACCGAAACGAGCCCGGGCTCCTCTCTGAACTAATCTCCGGAGTGTTGGGGGCCAAAGTTCTTCTCGCGGCACTTTGCATTTGTGGTGCAGTATTTTCACGTCGATTTACCCACCACATCGCTCCCTCGCTGGCGTTGTTTTGGTCAAGCACCATCTGGGGTGTCTGCCAGGGGATCAACATGCTTTGGTATTTCCAGGGGCTGGAGCGCATGCGTTTAGCGAGCGCTCTGGAGATCGGGGGCAAAGTTGTCGCCACCTTAAGCATCTTCGTCCTGGTGCATAACCCCGATGACGGATGGAAGGTAATGGCGGCGCAATGTGTGGGCTGTGTTGTGGCCCACGGGGTCACCGTCGTGCTTGCCTATCGTGAAGTGGGCTTCGTGTGGCCCACATTATCCTCCGTCCTGCAGGCCCTTCGTCTGGGCTGGTCGATGTTCCTGTTTCGCGCCGCCCAGGGAGTTACTGGTTCCCTCAACGGGCTTGTCCTGGGGTGGGTAGCTCCCATGGCGGCCGTCGGCCAATATGCGGGGGCTGAACGAATCTCACGGGTATTTCAACAAGGGCTATGGCCGGTAAACCAGGCGCTCTATCCAAATTTGACCAAGAAGATGCATGACAATCGCCACGACGCGATGAAGATGGTAAGGCTAAGCATTTTGTTTCTGGGCTGCCTCGGTCTGCTTTTCGGCCTGATTCTATTCTTTGCGGCTCCGCTGCTGGTCCACGTGGTTTTGGGGAATGCCTTTCAAGGCTCGATACCCGCGCTGCGCGTATTCTGTTTATGGATCCCTCTTGTTGCCTTGTCCACGGTGATGACGTTCCAGTTGCTACTGCCCAACCAGCTGGACTATCAATTCAACCTGGTAGTACTGACCGCCGGCCTGATTGGCTTTGGTTGCGCCTTGTTGCTCGCTCCCACTTTCCAGGCTGTGGGGATCGCGTGGTCGATAGTGGTGGCCCAGCTCTACACACTGGTCGCCTTTTCCGTCGTGCTGGCCCGAGCCGGGCTAAACCCGTTCGCCTCCTCGCTCAAGACCGAGGCGGTTGTTGTCTCGGGCTGAGTACTCGGCAAAAGAACGCTGGAAACCAGCTCACGAAGATCCGATACGCTCCGCAACCTCTCGTCCGACCTGTGCTAAAACCGCATTGCGCTTCGACTCTGGCCCGGCACAAACCGTCAAATACGCAGCCACCAATACGGGAGCCTGATGGCCCGGCCAAATAATAGCGATATCATTCGTGGTGTTCTCGCCGTTTGATCCCGTCTTATCTCCGACTCGCCAATCCCGTTTCAGGCCAGCGCGTATTCGTTCGTCGCCCGTTTTATTTGCCTCCAGCCAGTCGATGAGCTGCTCCCGCGAAGCCGGCGACAGTGCGTTTCCAACCAGCAACACGCGCATGTTCGCGACCATCGCCGACGGCGACGTGGTGTCACGAGGATCGCCGGGCAGCGCTTCGTTCAACGCCAACTCGACGCGGTCCAATCGGGTGACGGTGTCTCCGAGCGAGCGCGCAAAACCCGTGATTTCCGGCGGGCCGCCGATCGAGGCAAGCAACAGGTTAGCGGCCGTGTTATCACTGCGGGTCACGATGGCTGCTGATAGCTCCCGCATCGTCATGCTACCGCCGGCGTGTTCCAGCGAAACCGGCGAGTTGGGCAAAAACCCCGTCGCACCAATCGCGATCGTTCGATCGAGCTTCTCCTTCCCGGCATCGACTCGCTTCAGCACTGCCGCCGCCAGCAACATTTTGAAAGTGCTGCACATCGCGAAGCGCTCGTCCTTACGGTAGCCAATCGAATCGCCCGAGCCGGTATCCAGCACTGCGACACCCAGGCGTCCGTTGCAATCCTTCTCCAATCGCGCAAACGACGCGTCGAGACTGCCAAAGCGTCCGCCAGCCGCGGATAACAGCGGAGGAGCTGCCACGGCGCCAACCATGGCAAACCCGCCCGCAACAAAAGTTCTTCGACTGATCATGATGCTTCGAGCGAAACACCGGACCAGGGGCCCGTTCAAGTGTGCAACTTGATTCCAGCCTCTGCTCAGGGGCGAGAGCAAACCCGCTCGCCGTGACCTTCGGCCTCGTGGCATGGCCTCTGGCCGGCAAAACGCACCAACCGCGGAATTACTATATATTTCGGGTCGTAGCCTTGTGACCCGAGCCTGCATTTCGGAAAAAGCATGACAGACCGATCAACCTGCCTGGAGCGATGGAGAGCAATGAGCGCGCAGGGAACCCCCATCCTCGGCGCAGGCGCGGGAACTGGAATTTCCGCCAAGTGTGCTGAAGCTGCGGGCGCCGACCTCATCATCATCTACAATTCCGGCCGCTACCGCATGGCCGGGCGAGGCTCGTTAGCGGGTCTTATGCCGTACGGGGACGCGAATGCCATCGTCGTCGAGATGGCGCGCGAAGTTCTGCCCATCGTGCGCAATACGCCCGTGCTGGCCGGCGTTTGTGGAACCGATCCCTTTCGCATCATGGATCTCTTTCTCCGCGACCTCAAGCAACTCGGCTTTTCCGGAGTACAGAACTTCCCCACGGTGGGTTTGATCGACGGTCTCTTCCGCGAGAACCTTGAGGAAACCGGCATGGGATTCATCCACGAAGTGGAGATGATTGCCCGCGCCCACGAACTGGACCTGATCACCTGTCCGTATGTCTTCAATGAAGATGAGGCCAGGGCAATGGCAAAAGCAGGTGCGGACCTGCTGATCGCTCACATGGGATTAACCACCAAAGGGACCATCGGTGCCAGAACCGCGATCACACTCGATCAAGCAGTCGACCGTATTCAGGCCATCCAGCAGGCAGCCGTTTCTATCCATCCGGAGATGCTGGTCCTCTGCCATGGCGGCCCGATAGCCGAGCCTGAGGACGTTCAATATGTCCTCGACCGTACCCAGGGCGTTTGCGGATTCTTCGGTGCTTCGAGCATCGAGCGTCTGCCTACCGAGCGTGCCATCACCGAGCAGGTGCACAATCTAAAAAATCTGAAACTCCAAACGAAAAGCAGCGAAAGGAGCAAACATGTCTAAGCTCGCTGGTCGCCGATTCGTTACCCCGGCCGATGTCGAAACCCAGGTCTTTGACTGGGGAACGATCAAGTGGCTCAGCGAACCGCGCGTCACAGGCACCGAGCGCTTTACCATGGGGGTCGTCCTCTTGCAGCCTGGTAGGGGCCACGTGCGGCATAATCACCCCGGCACAGAGGAAATCCTGTACGTCGTCTCCGGCCAGGGCAAGCAGATGATCGATGTCGACGGTGAGCAGTGGGAGCCTATCAGCGCCGGAGACATGATTCATATCCCGGCCGACATCTTCCACGCCACGATCAACAACGGTTGGGAACCCTTGAAGTTGATCGCCGTCTACTCGCCGCCCGGCCCCGAAGCGCTTCTGCGCGCGATGGCGGAGTGCCGGGTCCTTGCACCGGGCGAACTACCTCAAACCTGACAGCGATGATATCGATGACTTCCCAGAACATCCCCCAGAACATCTCGAAGACCATCGCGCTCATCGGCACCTTCGATACCAAAGGGGAGGAGTTTTCCTTTCTGCGTGCTCGCATCGAGAGCGCTGGCTTGCGAACCATCATGATCGATGTCGGTGTGCTGGGCAGTTCACCGTTTGTCGCAGACATCTCGCCCGCCGAGGTCGTGGCGGCGGCAAAAGAAGATCTCGCCGCTCTACAACGCGAAAGAGACCGGGGTCGAAGTGTAACCGTCATGGCGCTTGGAGCAACCGCTATTCTGTTGCGGCTTCATGCCCAGGGAGCTATCCACGGTGTGGCTGCTCTCGGCGGATCCGCCGGTACAACGATCGCCACCGCAGCCATGCGTGCGCTTCCCTTCGGCTTCCCAAAATTGATGGTTTCAACCCTGGCTGCCGGTGATACCAAACCCTATGTCGGAATCAAAGACATTTGCATGATGCCGTCTGTCCTCGACATTTCAGGGTTAAATTATGTTTCCCGCCGCATACTGAGCAATGCAGCGGCGGCGATCTGCGGCATGGTTGACGCGGAAGCCGCCACCAACCCTGACGATCGGCCCGCGGTCGCGGCAACCATGTTTGGCGTCACCACGCCCTGCGTTACTGCTGCACGGCGCATCCTCGAGCACAGAGGCTATGACGTTCTCGTTTTTCATGCCACTGGTATCGGCGGTCAGGCCATGGAGCAATTGATCGATGACGGCGCAATCCAGGCTGTGCTCGACCTGACGACCACGGAACTGGCAGACGAGCTGGCGGGCGGAGTCATGAGCGCCGGGCCTCACCGGCTGGAAGCGGCCGGCCGCAAGGGCATTCCCCAACTGGTCTGCCCGGGCGCGATCGACATGGTCAATTTCGGCCCTGCGGAAACCGTGCCCATCAAGTTCCGAAGCCGAAAACTCTACGTGCACAATCCGACAGTCACGCTGATGCGGACAACACCCGACGAGTGTGCGGCCATCGGGCGCATCACCGCCACCAGGCTCAATCGCGCAACCGGTCCGGTCACCGTGCTCATTCCTTTGCAAGGTGTTTCCGCCATCGACAAGCTCGGCGGCCCTTTCTATTCCCCTGAGGCGCTCAACTCCTACCGCGGCGCCCTGAAGGCGACACTCAGCTCCGCCATCGAACTGGTTGAATTGGACGCGCACATCAACGACGACAGCTTCGCGCGTGCCGCCACAGACCTTCTGCTGCAGTCGCTCGAAGCCGGCAGGGCGCCTCACGTTCTCTAACGGGCTGAGCGATCGAAGCTGAAATGACAGCTAAGTACGTCGATGAGGCACCCACCAGCCGCGGAGGATCTCGAACAGTCGCACTGGCTCCCGCTCCCCGGTTGCGCTCGCTTGCCGCTGCTTTTTGCGTCGACCTCGGCCGCCGAATTTCCATGCCAGGGCCTCTTCTGCTGAAGGAGCCGGGCGGCCCGGATATTTTCGCGAGTACTCCTCAATCGCGTTCTGAATGACCAGTATGTCCATCGGGCTAAGGTGAGTCATCGCATCCCTTCAAGGGCGCTCTGCTAAGCCTCTCGATATGCTACCGGCACGAGACTCGCTTCGCGCGCAAATCACTACTTCTTGGGGGAGCTTCTCAACGCCGCTCTCATTTGAGCCAGTCTTTCATCTCCGCACGCGAGCGGCTTTCCCGAACGCATGGCATCGTAGAACAGCCATAAGCTCTCAAGCACCAGGCTCAGTGTCTGGATGCGGCTCTCTGCCTGTACTCCGCCGCCCACACGCTTTGACGCCGAGGGTGCCTCTCGTGGAGAGAGTTCATCGAATCGTAGCGCGTCCACGTTCATAAGCCTCTCCAACTCGGCTGCCATCTTCCTCTTGCTTTCCTTATCATCGGAACATTACGGGTCGCGGAAAAGCCTGAGACTCGTCCGCCATGCGGGGAAGAAACACTGTGTGTCTGTCGTATAGGTGGTGCGGACAATACAGGTGAGGTGCTCGTGACATCGCATGCCCTTCGACTAATAAATAGCTTGGGGGAAGTAGACAAGATTAGAACACAACTTAACCCAAAGCGGTGAGCAAACTAACTTTTGCCATGATGAGATAGGGTTTTTCTTATCAAAGTAAGTAAGCATTAAGGAGAACCGAACAGCAGTTAAATCAGACTGGATGAGCAAAGGCATGTACCCTGCCGAAATTCAACAGAGCAGATCACCTGCCAATGCCGGTCAAGCTTGGTGCAGGACTTACCGGGCGATGAACCTGAGTTATCTGATCTGCGAGGTGGCGGCGCGGGATGGAATTGAACCATCAAACAAGGCTCTGCAGACCCTTCCCTGTTCGTTGGGTTCCGCGCCGTCTCTCACATCGTTGGCATAGTGACAACAGCGAAGCAAGCGTTTCAGGAAATCCTGGTTTGCAAAGGAGGATACGCGACAATTCACGATTTGCATCCCGCATCATGAGTAACGTTGACCCGTCAATCTGGTACTCAAGCGGTAATCTACGACTGCTGGACTGTAACCTCTATCCAGCAACGCGAATTTTTCCAAGGGTTTTCTACGGTAAAAGCACATCCAGCACTTCGCGCGGTTCAGGACGGACCCGAAAATCAGCATGTGCGTCGGCAAACAATACCGTGCCGTCACGCCCGAGGATGTAGGTAGCGGGCAGAGGCAGTTGCCAACTCGCATCCCCATTGACCAGCGGAATGTTTACCAGGATGCTGCGGTAATACTGCTGCTGGGACGGAGCCACTGCGTAAGCGAGCCCGAACTGTCCGGCAACTTTGCATCCTGCGTCCGTGAGAACGGGAAATCCCAGCCCATGCTGCACCGCCGTAAAGTCGTTTTGGCGGACTGTCTGTGGGGAAATCCCCACCAGCAGCGCCCCCCGCTTGCGCACCGCGCCATACAGGTCGCGCCAGGTCTCAAGCTCGGTTATGCAGTAAGGGCACCAGCGGCCCCGAAAAAAGTTAACCACCAACGGCCCAAGCGCCAGCAGGTCGGCGCTCCGGATGATCCGGCCCCCAGCGTCCGGCAGCGCAAATTCCGGAGCCAGTGAGCCCACCGGCAGGATTCTATCCTCCACCCCGGCCGCGTAAAGCTCCGCCACCGCGCGTTCGCTAATCTCCAGACGCTCCGGCTGCACCAGGTTCCGCGTGTTGGCCGTAATCTGGTCGAGTTGGTCTTGCAATTTCAAAATTCGGCTTTCTAAACCACTTTCAAGATGCCTTGGCTCTTCTTGGACGTGGCCAAATCCCCTTTCGTTTCAAGGAAACCGCCCTACCGTCCCATGCCGCGCATGCCACCCAGCGCGCCCATCATCCGCCGTTGCATACCGCCGCCTTTGCCTGCGCTCTTGAACATCTTGCGCATCTGCGCGTATTGCCGAAGCAGCTGGTTCACTTCCTGCACGCTCGTTCCCGAGCCTCGCGCAATCCGCTTGCGGCGGCTTCCCGAGATGATTTCGTGCTTGTCCCGCTCCTGCTTGGTCATCGAGTTGATGATCGCCTCAATGCGATTGAACTGCCCTTCATCCACCTGCCCGGCCATCTGCTGGATACCCTGAAAAGGGCCGACCGAGGGCAGCATCTTGAGGATGCTTTGCATGGAACCGAGCTTGCGGATCTGGCGCAGCTGATCGCGGAAATCCTCCAGCGAAAATCCGTCGCCGGAAAGGGCCTTGCGGGCGAAATCCTCCTGCTTCTTCTTATCCAGGGTCTCTTCCGCCCGTTCGATGAGCGTCATCATGTCGCCCATGCCGAGAATCCGGCTGACAATCCGATCAGGATGGAAGGGCTCAAAGGCGTCCGGCTTCTCCCCCGTGCCGATAAACTTCACCGGCTGGCCGGTCACGTGGCGAATGGAGAGCGCCGCACCGCCGCGCGCATCCCCGTCCATTTTGGTCAGCACCGTGCCCGTCAATGCCAGCTGCTTATGAAATTCCCCCGCGGAATGGACCGCATCCTGCCCCGTCATGGCGTCGGCGACGAACAGGATCTCCTGCGGGCTGAGCAGCGCCTTCAGGCCCCGCATCTCCTGCATCAGTTCCTCGTCCAGCGCCAAACGGCCCGCGGTGTCGACGATCAGCGTGTCGCAGCCGGAATTGATGGCCTCACGGCGCGCCTCTTTGGCCAGCCGCTCCACCAGCGCATACCCCGGCGCCTCGCCCTTGGTATCGCCCTCATACAGGTTGACCTTGATGGCGTTGGCCACGATCCTCAGCTGTTCTCGCGCCGCCGGCCGATAGACGTCCACCGAAACCAGCAATGGCCTATGGCCGCCCTTACGCAGCCACGCTGCCAGCTTTCCCGAGGTCGTGGTTTTGCCCGAGCCCTGCAGACCGGCCATCAGGATGACCGTCGGCGGCCGGGAAGCAAAGTTGAAGCGAGCTGTATCCTTGCCCAGCAGCGCCACCAACTCGTCGCGGACGATCTTGATCACCTGCTCGGTTGGCGAAAGGGCGGTCATCACCTGCTGGCCCACGGCCTTTTCCCGGATGTGCTCGATAAGCTCCTTGACGACGTTCAGGTTAACGTCGGCTTCGAGCAGGGCCACGCGGATCTCGCGCAACGCGTCTCCGATGTTTTCTTCGGTGACGGTACCCTGGCCACGGAGATTCTTGAACGCCCGCTGCAGCTTGTCGGATAGGTTTTCAAACATGGTGGTCCTTACAGTTTAACTCCAGGAAACCGGCCGGGGATCCGCCTCCCCAGCCGGAAACCCTCGTTCTTTACCGATTTTTCGATCGCTTGAGACGTGTCCTGAACTATTTGTCTGCAGGCGGCTGGCCGGGGTTGCGGCGGCCCTACCAGACGTAGGGAACTAAGCCCTTCACCTGTTCCCGGTAGCGGGCGTACTGGTCGCCGAATTGTTGCACCATCAAAGTTTCCTCACCCACGGATTTGATCTTCCACGCGATCGCCGCCAACAGGACGCCGAGGAAGCAGCGCAGTTCGCCCAAGGCAATCGCTGTCCCTAGCAGGGCAACCAGAAGTCCGGTGTAGATAGGGTGGCGCACAATCCGATAAGGCCCGGACTGGACCAGGGTGTGGTCCTCCTTTAGAGTCACATCCGAACTCCAGTTCCGCCCAAGAAACAGCCGCGCCCAACCGGCGAACAGCATACCGGCCAACAGCAGACCGTATCCCGCCGCGGTCGCGGTACTCCCCGCCGGCACCACCCGTAGATTCAACAAACCCCAATCGCGGCCGCTGTTCACCACCAGAACATACGCAAACAGCAGCAGAACCAGTTGCAGGATGCGGGAGCCGGTGCTCTGTCGCTGGACCGTCCTTTTCCCGAAAACTGCCGGGAGTATCCAGAGCACCCAGAACACAGTCCAGATGAGCGCCAGGGTGTTATGGTGAAAAAACGTCAACGCGCGCCTCGGCTTTCTGCCGACCATTGTACGGGGATCACGGACCTGGCAGCGTTTTCCAGGAAATCCATCAAATCACCGCGACTTCAACCCCAACCGGGGGTCTGAAACCAAAGATCGATGAGATGGTGGAGTTGCTCGACCATGCCCTTTGCTTGCGGTTGGATGTTCTGTCGCCTTACCCGCCTGATTGCGGGCTGCCTTGTGCTCTCCCTGGTGCAGGAGCCGTTGACCCTTTTGGCGGCTCCTGTGCCTGGTTGGCATGCGAAGAAGACGACTGCCGCCAAGTCCCTTACCGGCGAAGAACGGGCGACCCACGCCTTGAATCGCCTCACCTTCGGGCCCAAACCTGGCGATCTGGAACGGGTGCAGGCCATTGGCGTTAAGAAGTGGGTCGAGATGCAGCTCCACCCCGAGCAGATCGACGATAGCCTCCTGGAAGCGCGCCTCCAGAGTTTTCCCGCCATGCACCTCAGTCAGCAGGATTTGATTCAGACCTTTCCGTCCGCAGGTGTGATTCGCGCCGTGGCCGACGGAAGAATCCCCCTGCCCAAAGATCGCGTGGAACACGCCATCTACCAGAACCAGGTCTTTGCCTACGAAGAAAGACGCCAGAAGCAGGCACAGGAAGCGGCTAAGCCGCCGGCGGGTGAGCCCGTCGCCGCCGCCGCACCCAACCAGATGGCAGCCAACGAAAGCCTGATGGCCGACGCGATGGCGCTCGAGGATGTGGCCAACTCCCCCTCGATCGCCGTCCACGAGCAGAAGCTCTATGCGGACCTGGCCTCGACCCAGATCGTCAATCTGCCCCCCGACCAGCGTTTGCAAAGCCTGGTGGGCATGAAGCCGGGCCAGCTGCGCGGCTTCATGAAGGAGCTCACTCCCGAAGAACGGT
Source organism: uncultured Acidobacteriaceae bacterium (assembly GCA_963850235.1). Lineage (GTDB taxonomy): Bacteria > Acidobacteriota > Terriglobia > Terriglobales > Acidobacteriaceae > PALSA-350. The sequence goes on from CAWKKM010000008.1 coordinate 384,780, forward strand.
TCCAGCTGACCAACGGGATGACGCCGCAGCAGAAAGAAACAGTGGTTGCGCTTTTAAATCCCACCCTTCTGGTGGCCGGCGAGTTGTTGCAAACTCGCTTGCTCACTGACCTCTACAGCCAGCGCCAGCTGCAGGCGGTCATGACCGATTTCTGGCTAAACCACTTCAACGTGTATCTCAAGAAGGGGCAGCTTGCCCCTTGGTACCTGGTGGACTACGAGCAGAACGTGGTTGCCCCGCACGCGATGGGTAAGTTTGAAGACCTGCTGATTGCGACAGCGAAGAGCCCGGCGATGCTCTTCTATCTTGATAACCACACCAGTATCGGCCCGCGCTCCATGGCCGCCATGCGAGCCCAGCTCAACCCGCTAGCCAAGAATAAAAACCCCGGCTTGAACGAGAACTATGCGCGCGAACTGATGGAACTCCATACCCTCGGGGTAGACGCAGGTTATACGCAGAAAGACGTCACCGAAGTAGCCAAGGTCTTTACTGGTTGGACGATCGATGAGCCCCGCAAAGGAGGAGGATTCACCTTCAACGAGCGGCGCCATGAGCCCGGGCCGAAGGTAGTGATGGGCAAGACCGTTCAGGAGAATGGTGAGCAGGAAGGCCTGGAAGTCCTGCATCGCCTGGCGACGAGCCCTGCGACCGCGCACCATCTTTCCCGGCAGCTGGCGGAGCGGTTTGTGAGCGACACGCCTCCTCCCGCTTTAGTGGACCGCATGGCGAAGACCTATTTGCATTCTGATGGCGACATCCGCCAGGTATTGCGCACCATGTTCACCTCGCCGGAGTTCTGGTCTCGCGACGCCTATCGCGCCAAGGTAAAAACTCCGGAGGAGTTTGTTTTATCGGCGGTGCGCGCAACTGGAGGTCAAGTCGATCGGCCGGCCATCGTGCTGAACGCGATGGGCCAACTCGGGATGCCCTTCTACGGCTGTCAGACGCCCAACGGCTACTCCTGGACGGCGGGAGCCTGGGTCAATTCCGGTGACCTCTTGACTCGCATCAACATCGCCCTTGCTCTGGCCAGCCATAAATTGGGCACAGCCACAGATCTCGATGCCTTGATGAAAATCAAGGGACCGGATGCCGCCTCTGCCGCGCAGAAGGAGGGCAAACTGGAAGCGATCTTTCTCAACGGGGAATTGAACGCCCAGGCGCGTCAAACAGTGTTGCAGCAAGCCGACGCACTCGCCGCGCAGAGGCCTACCGGGAGCAGAGCCCTTCAAGCCCGGCCGCAAGCAAGCCGGAACCATGCCTGTTCGCGCAGCCTTTGTACAGGTGATGGATCTGGCAACGCCGATACCAGCCCCAGCCGACAAACAAGCAGCCCTGGTGGCCGGCCTGCTACTCGGCTCTCCTGATTTCCAGAAACGCTGAAGGGCAGCGTTGGTGACTGACCTTGATCGGAAACCAACCAGTGCGTTGTCATCCTGAGCCCGTGACCTCGCCTGCGGCGAGTTAAGAGAGGAATGAACGGGAAAACATCGCTTTCTCCAGCCCTGGGCGATCATGCTTTGTATCAGGGCACGACTTTAGTCGGGCCGTTAAGAGGTAGCAAAGAAGAGGGCTTTAGCCCCTGGCTCTCGAACTTTGCTCACCTGATGAACATACCCCAGGGGCTAAAGCCCTCATTGGCGAGATCGAACGGCCCGACTAAAGTCGTGCCCTGATACAAAGCATAAGAGTCGTGGCTCGCGAAGACGCAGGTTGATCACGCAGACTCGTTAGCCCTGCTTCCATCTCGCGGCGCAGTTGTTCATTAGGAGAGGTCACAAGCTCTCAGGATTACGGTTTTGTGGAGTTTTGTGGAAGAGTTTGAAAACTCTCGTTGGGTGTGCGAAACAGCGAAAGACTCTGAGCGGAGTCGAGGGCTGAACCTATTGAGGCGTATTGTTCGCAGGCGGGGCAGGGCTTGTCGGGGCGCTCGGCGATCCGAAACCAGAGCCGTTATTGGACCCATTATTGGATCCAAACCCCGATCCAGAACTCGAACCAAAGCCAGATCCAGAATTGGATCCGAACCCAGAGCCCGAGCTAGACCCGAACCCATTCCCACTGCCGGAATTGAATCCGGTTCCGTTGGTAGTGCCGTTATTGGCCCCATTGATGTTGCCACCCCCCACGCCCCCTGCCGCGGCATCCATAGCCATCTGATTGGGGTCGAATACGAACTCCCATTGGTTGTAATGGGTCTGCTTCCGATAGACCTTGATCGACGTTCTCTTGTCCGTTAGCCCCACACCCACAATCGGCGCGCCCCCAACCGACACACCCGGCGACCCAAAGGCGCCGCTGCTGCCGCCGGTCGTTTGCACGCCGCCAATGTTGTTGGTGCCGGTCCCGGCCGCTCCATTCGTCGTGGTCCCGCCAATCCCGCTCGACGAACCGAATCCACCGCTGGAGCTGGAGTTAGTGCCCCCAATCGGCGACGTAGAGGAGCCGCTGTTCCCAAATGGCGAACTGGACGACCCGGACGAAAAAGAAGACCCGCTGCTGCCAAACCCGGATCCCGACGAACCCAGTGACGAGCTGCCGTTATTCGCCGAAGCGCCCGGTGATCCCGCAGAAGACCCAAAGGGTGACGAAGTCCCGATCGAACCCGGAGTGCCGGCGCCGATGCCTGTGCTGGCCCCGGTTTGCGTGATGCCATTCTGCTGCACCGACTGGCCAAACAAACCCATGGACGGCACCTTTTGCTCACCGTTGTGAATGATGCGCCAATCGTCCTTGCCCGTCATCGGATCGAGGTATCGCTTGCGCAGAAAACGCTGATTGTTGGTCTTCACCAGCTGGTCAATGGTGTTGGGATAGCGGCCGAACTTGTTGTAGTACATCTGGATCGCGCGCGCATATTGCTTTCCGCGGTGTATCGTCTCTTGTTCCTTATCCCGCCGAATCGATTCAGCAATCTTCGGCGCCGCGATCGCCAGCGCGATCATGACCAGCAGGATCATGAAGAGCACGCCGAGCAACAGAAATCCCTCTTCTTGCCCGCGCTCGTACCCGTTGCGATTTGGAGACAGTTCTCATCATTGGCGAAGCGGCAACGTCTGCGTGTTGTGATACGGGATATCTTCTACCTGGACGGATACCGGGTTGATTTTGACTACGCGATAGCGCCGGTCGACCACGTCGCCTTCCGAAGCGATGAAAATGTCATCTCCCTTCAGCAGGAAGACCTGTTTCTGGCCGGTCTTCTCCGCCGCGTAACCATAGAAACCCAGGTTGATGGGCGGCGGAGGAGGAGGCGGTGGCGGCCCGGTATCCACCGCTGCCTGGCGGATCGGTGCGATCGGTTTCGGAATGACTGGAGGCGCAGAGAACTGGGAGAAGATGTTGCGCCCGTGGCCCGTATACTCGAGCGACTCAGCCTGCCGCATGATCTCCGGATGCAGCGTAGGATCCAGTGCAGCTAAGCCGCTGACCTTCGCGGCTGAGTGGCCCCCGTATGCCGGACCAGCCACAGTCTCCTGCGATGTTTCCCCGGAGGTCGTGGCCGGCCGTGCCACGGAGACCACTGGAGCAGGAGCGGGAGCAGGCGGCGCCGCGGGCGAAGGTCCGAATGTCTGCCACAGAAAACGAAGCAACAGAATGAGCATCACCCCGCCCAGTCCCGCTGCCAGATACACCTTCTTCTTATCCTCGGTACCAACCTTGATGGCCATCAGCGCTCTTCCTCCCCTGACGGCACTTCATCGCCCTGTGTGAGCGGAACCAGCTGGTTCAAGTCGTTAGCGTGGAGATAAGTGTTGAGCTTCAATCGCAGGTTTACCAAGCCGCCTTGCTGCCCGGTGAGCGTGAGCCCGTTGATGAGAAAGAAAGTCTTGCTCCGTTCCAGCCCATTGATAAAGTGCATCAGCGCTGCGTACTCGCCGCTTAGGCTGGCATCCATGCGCACCTCGGCCAGGCCGGCAATCGCGGGCGTCGGCGTGTAACCGAGATTCGTCAGACGGACGCTGTTTTTCGTTGCCAGGTCATTGATCGTGGCGGAAATCGTGGAGTACGCACCAGGGAAGCGATCCTTATAGAACTCATCCGCTTTGGTGCGCGACAGCGAAACCTTTTGCGGCAACCCCCGCAACGGGTTCATTTCGAGCTGCAGCGCGCGATAGGCAGTTTGCTGCTGCTGGAGCTGGTCTGCGCTGGCATTGCGCAAGGTGCTCCAGGCGAGAAACAGGCGCACGGCGAGCACCAGGTTCAGAATCAACAGCAGCGCAACCCCGGCGAAATGCAGGTTCAGTAGGCTGATCAGCTTGCTGCGTACCGGCTTCATGGTCTGGCCGCCTTGCTGGCAGGCCGTGGAGCGCGTGCAGTTTTGGCGGGTAGTTTAGCCGTCTTCTTTGCCGTCTGCCTGGCCGCGGCCGGCTTCTCGGCTGTCTCAGGCAAAGGGTTGTATTCCGCGAGCAAATCAAAGTTCACGTTCGTGGCTGCGCTTACCTGTTCGATCTGCCGCCCATTCTGATTGCTTTCCGCCGTCTCCCGAGCCAGGCGAGGCGCGAGAAACCGGTGCGAATGTTCCAGGTTGCGCACCAGGTCAACACCGCGATCATGAGCGCCGCTCACTCGCAGACGAATCGTCACTTTGCCATCTTTGGCGATGACCGGATCGATGTTCAGCACCTGCACTCCGCTGGGCAGCACGTTTTCCAGGTCCATCATGACCGCGGTCCAGGAGAACGCCTTACGGGCAAAGAGCTGGTTGAGGAACTGCGACTGCGACAATACCGAAGCATTTTGCGGTTCCCGCATCGAAGACTGAAACGCCTGCCGTTGCGCCTCGATCGCATGGATCTTCTGCTGCACCGCGTCCAGCCGCGCCTGGGCCTCGGCCGCCTGGCGCTTTTCCGTGGCCAGCAGAAGCCACAGCGGCACCGCCACCACGGCCAGCAGCACGATCAAGATTCTTAATCGAAGGTAGAGCGGGCCTAGCTCGACAAATGGGCGCGACGCGAGATTGAGCTGGATGCGCATTAGTTGGCCAGCGCTCCCACTACCCCGGCAAGGATGCCGCCAGGCATCGCCTTGCCCTTGTAGGGCGTGGGCACCAGGTCTCGTATTGGGATTCTCTCCTCGCCCAGCAGATGGATAAGCTCTTCCGGGCCTCCCAGGCCGCAGCACAGCAACTGGCGCGGTGGCGAGTCCAGCGTGTCTTCAAAATATGCAACCGCAACAGTGACCGACTGCTGCAGCTCTTCGGCGGAATGGTACGCGTTCTCCTGCGGCGTCCATTCCTTTTCCGTGAGCTCGAGCGTCCGGTGAAGCAGCAGTTCATTCTGCCGGGTAATCGCGGTCGTCACCGAGCTGCCGTTGCGATTGATCACCAGCGACGGTTCTTCGGAGCTGACCGCCGCCAGCGCCGCTAACGTGCTGGGCAGCACCACGCCGGGCTCGTAGCCGGCTTCGCGGACTGCGCTTTCATACTCCGCCAGCACGGCCGCCGGAGAAACCGCGACAATCACCCGCACCTGGCCCGGCTTGCTGGGCATCACCTGGTAGCTCACGGCTGCATCTTCCACTTCAAAAGGGACCAGCTTGCGCAAGCGAAAGCGAATAATCGGCAGCGCTTCGGCAACCTTCGCGGGGAGCTGGTCGAAATCCAGCAGCAAAACGCGAACCGCGGCATCGGGGATCACGACCGTGATCTCGCCCTCTTTGATGCTGACTTCATCCAGGGCCTGGCGCAAGGCGCTCGAAACCGCCGCACGGTCGCTGAAGTTGGGTGTCTGCAGCCCGGCCGCGAGCACCCCCGGACGCAAGGGAGCAAAGGCAGAAACAATTTCCTGTTCCGCCTCGCCGGGGCGGCCCGCAACCACGCCCGCGCTGGTGATCTCGCACGCCAGGCGAGGACGCAGCGCGGTAGCTTCGGACGGGAAAATACGATTGGCGATGTTTGAAAGCATCTCTAGCGGAAGGCCTCGATAAAGGTGACCTTGTTGATTTCCTTCAGTGTAGTCAAGCCGCGGCTGGCGCGGTCGACGGCGGACTCGCGCAGGAACTGCATGCCGCCCTGCTGGGCCAATTTACGCACCTCGGAAGCCGGCTTCTTCTCCAAAATAATTTCCCTGATGGGATCGGTCAGCTCCAGCAATTCGTGGATCGCCGTTCGCCCGCGATAGCCGGTCCCGCCGCATTCAATGCAGCCCGCGCCTTCACGGAAGTCGAAATCCCGCCACAACTCAGGATCGAGTCCGCTATTGCGCAGGAATTCATCGTCGTAGCGCACCGGGCGCGTGCAGTGTTCGCAGATGGTACGCACCAGCCGCTGCGCCAGGATGCAATTCAACGCGGAAACAAAGTTGTACGCTTCCACGCCCATGTTGAGAAAGCGGCCCAGCACGTCGACCACGTTGTTGGCGTGGACGGTGGTAAACACCAGGTGCCCGGTGAGCGCGGAGTTAATGGCGATCTGCGCCGTCTCCTGGTCGCGGATCTCACCCACCAGGATCTTGTCGGGATCGTGGCGCAGGATGGAACGCAATCCTCGGGCGAAGGTAAGTCCCTTCTTCTCATTCACCGGAATCTGCGTGATCCCGCGGATCTGGTATTCCACCGGATCCTCAATGGTGATGATCTTGTCCTCGTCGCTCTTGATCTCGTTCAGCGCAGCATAAAGAGTGGTGGTCTTGCCGGATCCCGTAGGGCCCGTCACCAGCACCATGCCGTAAGGCTCGCGAATATAGCGGCGGAAGCGCCGCAGGTCGTCCTCACCGAAACCCACCACGTCGAGCGTGAGCTTGCGGAACTTCTCGCTCATCGATTCCTTATCCAGCACACGCAGCACTGCGTTCTCGCCGTGGACGGTAGGCATGATGGAAACGCGGAAGTCGATCAGACGTCCTTTGTAGCGGACGCGGAAACGCCCGTCCTGCGGTACCCGGCGCTCGGCGATGTCCAGTTCGCTCATGACCTTGATACGGGAAAGGATGGTCGAATGATGCTCGCGCGCGATCGGCGCCATCGCTGCCTGCAGCACACCGTCGATGCGGTACTTGACCACCAGCGAATCGTCATAGGTTTCCAGGTGGATATCCGAAGCGCGGCGCTCCAGGGCGGTAAAGATGGTGGTATCCACCAGCCGGATGATCGGGCTGATGTCCTCTTCCGACGTGAGCTTCTCAATCGAGATATTCTCGTCGGGATTGTCTTCGGCGGAAATGACGTCGAACGTGAGGCCCTCGGACGCCTCGTCGAGAACCCGTTGCGACTGCTCCGTCTTCTTGAGCAGATCGGTGATCTGCGACAGGGTGGCCACGCGGGTGATGACCCGTTGCCCCAAAAGGCCGCTGATCTCGTCCAGCACCATGAGCCGGCTGGGATCGCTGACGGCGATCACCAGTCGATCTTCCAGCTGCTCCAGGGGCACGAAGTTGTAACGAAACATCATGTCGACCGGCACGCTGCGGAACAACTCATGCTGGATGCGAAAGTTTTTGAGGTCGACAAAATCGCAGCGATAGCGATGCGCCAGCATCTGGGCGCGTGTGGTCTCGTCCGATTCCGATACAGCCGTGGTGACAAGTACAGTGCTGTCAGCCATAAACAACTCCTAAGGGCAATAAGAACAAAGAGGCCTCAGTGGCCTCCCATGGAGCTCGCCTGTCCCAGCGAGAAGATGGGCAGATAAAGCGCGATCAGGATCACCACCACCACCGAGCCCATCACGATCAGGATGGCGGGCTCGATCAGGGCGAGGGAAGCGGTCAACGCCGTCTGTACGTCTTCTTCGAAAAATTCCGCGACGGAATTCAGCATCTGCGGCAAGGCGCCCGTCGATTCGCCTACATCGATCATTTCCACTGCCAGGTCTGGGAAAACGCCGGTTTTCTCCAGGCTCTGGGCCAGGCTTTTTCCCTCCCGCACCGTGCCTACGGAAGCCATCACAGCCTGGGCAATGGTGTTACTCGAGATCGAGCGCGCCGCGGTCTCGAGCGAAGGCACTGGCGGCAATCCGCCGGTCAGCAGGCTCGAGAGCGTGCGCACAAACAACGCAACCTGGTACTTACGCCAGATATTCCCAAACACCGGCATGCCGATGCGCATACGGTCAATCCGCGCCATGCCGCCCGTCGTCTGGCTGTAACGGAACAGGCCATAGACGAGGAGTGCAATGCCCGCCAACACCCAAAGAATATAGTGCTGGAAGTTGTTTCCCACGGACAGCAGCATGCGCGTCGCCGCAGGAAGATTGGTACCCAACTGGTCGTAAAGCATGGCAAACCGCGGCACCACAAAGCTGATCAGAAAAATGAACAATGCCACTACCATAGTGATCAGCAAGCACGGGTATAACAGGGAAGCCATCAATTTCTTGCGGAAGGAGAGAGAAATACGCTGGAAGGCAAGGTAGCGTGACAACACGTCTTCCAGTTGGCCGCTTCGCTCTCCGGCCAGCAGTGTCGTGGTGTAGATCAGCGGAAAGCCACCCTGCGCTTCAAAGGCCGCCGAAAGCGATTCTCCCGTGCGCACCCGCGCGGCTACATTTTCCAGCTGCGCCCGGAACGTCGGGTTCTTCTGCCCTTTCACCAGCATGTCGAGCGAGCCCAGAATCGGCAGACCCGCGCGGACCAGGGTAAGAAACTGCTGGTTGAAGATAATGAAGGCTTCCAGGTTGGCCTTTTTGCGGCTGCCGCCCACGCCGCGCATGCCGCGCGGCCGCACCGAGTAAACGTAATAGCCGGCCTGCGAGAAACGGCTGCGCAGTTCTTCCGCGGAGCCGGCGATCTGTACCTGCTCCTGAATGCGTCCCCGCTCATCCGCCAGCTTGACTACGTACTCTGCCATGGGCCCCTTACCAGTTTACCGGGATACTCCATCCGGGTGCGCCGGAAGCGTTCCCAGCTTACCAATCTGGCCATTGGGACCGACGGCCCACGGAAGGCTGAGAGCATTCCAATTGCCACTATCGAGCCATTGCCACGTGACACCATCGTCGTAGGAGATATCGGATCCGTTGCTGCCCACCGTGATCCAGGCTTGGTCGCTTGCGTCCCAGGCCACGGCAGAACGGTACCCATGAGGCAATTTTCGCGGAATGCTCCAGTGCTCTCCTCCATCCGAGGTGTATGCCGCCGTACCCGATGCCTCCTCTGGTTTGCGATAGTCTCCACCCACTGCGATCCCGTGCTTCTGGTCCCGAAACGCTAGGGAAAAGACGCCTGAGGAGTCATTTCCGCTTGCCAGCGGAGTTTGCGCGCTTTGCCAGGTGATCAGGTCCGTGGTCCGCAATACCCGGGCCTTGCTGGTTCCCAGCCAGATCCACCCTCCGCCGGCGGTCATGGCGCTATTGCTGGCGGCAAAAACAGATTCTCCGGGAAGCGGTTGCAGCTCAGCGGCCGGGCTCCAGGTTTTTCCTCCGTCGCGGGTCTCGAGTAAACCAAACCTCGCATGATCAGTACGCCCTGGGGCCTGTGCTGGATCACCATAGATCAAGCCGTGCTGTCGATCGAGGAATAGAAGCCCATCCCAGAAACCTGCAGCGTCGGGATTGGTCAGGAGCAGCTTCCAACTGCTGCACCCGTCGGTCGTTTGATAGAGGCGCGAAGAGTCGCCGGGGCCACTCGACAGAACCAAAACATGGAGCGCGTCCCAGGCCCAAATGCTACGAAAATCCAGCTTGGCTGCTCCGGGCGGGGTGGCGCATTGCTGCCATAGGTAGCCTGTGTCCTCGCTACGCAGGATCGTCCCAGCAGTGCCACTTGCCCAAACCACACCACCGCCCACCGCATGGATTCCCCTGAGGCCGGCTTTGGATCCGCTGTCCTCCAGTTCCCACGGACCAGTGGTCTGCGCTCCGGCTACCAAGGTCGCGAATAGGCAAAGGGTCGACAGAAGAAATTTCATGTTACTGGAGCGTCGACGTTGCTGCGTCTTGCTCAATTCTTCCCTGAGATGGGAGGCAAGGTGATCAAGGTTTGGAGCTAAGTCCTTTGTTTTATCAAGGTGCTCAAAATTTTTATTTATTTATTTTTCCGCTCGATAGTGTTCATCGGAGGGAAGAGGCTATGGGTGGATGGTACCCCGGGTTTTAGGTTTGTGCAATTTTAGTTTTGTTGGGTCAGAAGTGAGTTTTGGGGCCGGAAAAGAGCCCGAGGTAAAGGGCGTGAAGTTACTGAACTTCAGGACCTTCCAAAGGCCGAATGATTTTGCTCTGATTATGTACGGGCTGAAGCTCGTACCTACCGTTCCCCGTCCTGGAAATTGAGTTTTGCCGCAGCCTGTCTAAGCCGTGTGAGAACGCGAAAGCAAATCGCAGAGCTGAAACAGGCCCGTAGGGCCGGAACCAAACGTCAGCCCAGCCCGGAAGGGTTGGGAGCAAGATACCTAAGCATTGAGGGAGCGCCAGGGGCGCGGCACTCCACGCGGCAGCCGGTGGCGCGCCTCCGGCACTCGGCAACGGTGGTTCGAGTCCCAACTCCTGCCGCGCCCGGCTGACTTAATATGGATCCGACTCTGACGGAACTGAGCCCCCGGTTACGCAGCTCTGGGGTAGAGCATTCGAGAGACGAAAAGCCGCCGCAAGGACGACTGGAAATGACCCGCTACTCGGATTTGGCTCAGGATGAGAATGGGGAACTGCAGTACTAGACTGGAGGCAACCCATCGACTACCGGAATGCCGGCAGGCGGATGAAACACAAATTCCGCATCCGGCGCCGGCGCATCCGCTACGCTGTCCTTAAAGGTGAATGCAGTCTGCGCGCCGTCCGTTTCGGTGATGCTCATGGAGTGGATGACCCCTTCGGGAGTTACCCCAAGCACAATCTTCTCCACCCGCTTTTCCATCCCCTTGGGCACTCCGGAGAGTTGTAGACCTTCGGGGCCGGAGGAAAGCGTCAGTCCTACAAGCTCCTTCTGTAGTTGCGTATGTCCGAGCAAAAACCGCAGCGGTGAACGCAAATCGTCCAATTGCCCCGCGGACACCCGTTCCACCTGCGCATCCCCAGGGGAATAGAACCACGCATACTTGCCGTCCAACACAAACAATTTGCCCGCCGGATGGCTGTAGCTCCAACGCATCTTTCCCGGTTTGCGTAGCAGCAGAGTGCCGGCTTCCTCCCGGTCGATGCCCATACCGTGAAAAGTCTCGGTAAAGGCAGTCCGGAGAGAATGAAGGCCGTTGTAGTACTTGTCCACGCGTTGGGCCAGCTGCTGGGCGGTATCGGCGCACAGCGCCGATCGCGGAAATAGCAAAAGCCCCAGCAGCAGTAGCCCTACTGAATTGCCTGAGAACAATTCGTGCCGCCGGTCAGGTCGGCCTTGATCTCGCCGGCCTGGTCGATGCAGAAGCCGCGATGTCCTGTCTTGCCCACCGCCTGTGGAACCGCAGTCGCCTCATACGAGGTGTATTGGTCCTGATTGTTCACCGTGACCTTGGTGCAGTTAACTATGTTGAATGTGTAACCGGATTTTTGCCCGGCGGCGAGATCTCCCTGCAGCACTTGTGCCGCCTGGGGGCTGGGCGGACCGGCGCTCGCGTTTCCGCCGAGTTGGGAGAGCGAACAAGCGAAGCCGTTCGCCGGAAAATTCGTCTGGTACTGAATCTGCGCCTGGTAGATGGCGCGCAGCGACTGCACGGCCGAGGTCTCGTCCGCCGAGGCCTTCATGCTGATGAAATTCGGGATAGCAATCAACATGAGGATGATCATGATCGACATCACGATCAGCAATTCCATCAGGGTGAAGCCACGTTGGCGGTTGCGTTGGGTCGAGCGGATAAGGCTGGTCTGAGTCATGGGTATTCTCGATTCCTATAGCAAGAGGGCGGTCCCCGCCCCGTCTGACCGCTATAAGTCTACCAAGAATAAGTGAAGACGCATCCAGTACCAGAAACGCTCAGCAGGCCAGCTGAGCGCGGCTCACTTTGAGCCCATCGAGCCGCCCCAACAGGGTGACGGCGACCTTGTCCGGATCGAAGAGCGTGTTCGCCATATCCATTACCTGCTCGCTGGTAACGTTTTCGACCTTGTCCATGATTTCCTCGACGCCGAAAAAGTGCTCAAAATACATTTCCTGTCGAGCCAGGTTCGACATCCGCGACATGGAACTCTCCAGGCCAAGAATGATGTTGCCCTTCAATTGATCTTTCGACCGGCGAAGCTCGTCTTCGGGCAGGACTTCCGTCTTGAGGCGGCGGAACTCACACATGATCAGTTCGATCACCTCTAAACAATGAGCCGAAGAAGTGCCCGCATACACGCACAGTGAACCCGTGTCGCGATAGGGGTTGAGGTCGCTGAAGATGGAATAAGCCAGGCCACGTTCCTCACGGACCGTCTGGAACAACCGCGAGCTCATGCCTCCACCCAGAACCGTGTTGAGCAGCAGGGTCACGTAACGCAGCTCATGGGCGATCGGCGGCGAAGGCACGCCCAGGCAGAGCTGTACCTGCTCCAGGGCCTTCTTGTTGCGCAGCACAATCTTCGAAGCTGTGCGCGGCTCGGTCTCCGCAAGATCGGGGGTGCTGGGCGCCATATGGTCGAAGCGGCGCGCCACCAGGTCCACGAAGGCATCATGCTCCAGGTTCCCGGCGGCGGAGAAAACCATGTTGTTGCCGGAGAAGCGCTTGCCGTAATAATCGAACAACGTCTTCTGTTCAAACCGGCGCACCGTCTCTTTCGTACCGAGAATGGGTTTGCCCAGCGGATGGTCCTTCCAGAAGTTCTGGGTAAAGATCTCGTGCACCAGGTAGTCGGGGTTGTCCTCATCCATTTTGATTTCTTCCAGGATGACGCCCCGCTCGCGCGTGATGTCTTCGTTGTTGAAGACGGGATTCAATACCAGGTCCGACAGCACGTCGAGTGCCGTAGGAACATGCTCATCGAGTACCTTCAGGTTGAAGCAGATGGTCTCTTTGCCGGTGAACGCGTCCAGGTTGCCGCCGATGGCATCCACCTCGCGTGCAATCCGTTTCGCCGACCGGGACTGTGTGCCCTTGAACACCATGTGCTCGACGAAGTGAGAGATGCCGTTCACTTCCGGCAACTCGTGCCGGGAGCCGGCTCTGATCCAAACACCCATGGCGACCGAGCGGATGTGTTCCATGCGCTCTGTCAAAATCGTTAAGCCGGAGGGAAGGACCGTGCGTCGAATGCTGCGTTCTGTCACCATTTCAGTGTATCGGCTTTCCCCGGGGTTCAGCGGATTTCCTGCAACCCACCGGATGCTATGCTGCGAAAGAGCCTGGGTGGCGAGTCGATGCCTGGTGGGGAAAATCTCGTCCGTCTGTTAGACGCCCCAGTCGCGCCTCCCGTCAAAAATCTTTTTGGCCTTTCCCGTCAACAGCTTACGGAGATACTGTCCGAATTCGGACAGCCGCCTTACCGTGCCGGCCAGCTCCTTCAAGCCATGTTTCAGAGCCGGATCAGCTCCCTGGAGGGGGTCCAAACCCTCCCTCGCACCCTGCGCCAGGAGCTGGCAGAGGCTGGCTGGACCATCGCCCGGCCACGAATTGTCGAGACTTTTCGCTCCATTGATGGTACCGAGCGCTACCTGATTGCAGGCCAGGACGGGCAGACCGTGGAGACGGTCTGGATGCCCGGAGGTGACGGAGCCGAGCAGGGAGATGTCCGGGAAACAGGCAATCTGCGAGCCACCATTTGCGTCTCCAGCCAGATAGGGTGTGCCGTGAACTGCCAGTTCTGTCTCACGGCGAAATTGGGGCTGCAGCGAAATCTTTCCGCGGGAGAAATCGCCGGCCAGGTGATCGAGGTGTTCGAGCGGCAGGCGGTCAAGGTGGGCCGCGACCGGATCAACCTGGTCTTCATGGGCATGGGCGAGCCCTTTCTGAACTACGACGAGTTCATGGCCGCTGTGCGCCTGCTGGTGAACGAGGCATCGCTTGCGGAATCCAGAATGACCGTTTCCACTTCTGGGATTGTGCCTGGCATTGAGCGTTTTGCAGCGGAACCCATACGGCCCCGGCTGGCCATCAGCCTGAACGCGCCGGATGATACGATCCGCGAGGCGATCATGCCCATTACGCGCAAGTGGAAGATTGAGGACGTGATTCAGGCAGCTGGCCAGCTGCCGCTAAGGCCGCGGGAGCGGGTCACCTTCGAGTACGTGTTGCTGGGCGGCCTGAATGACGGATTGCAGCATGCTGAGCAGCTGGCTGCGCTGGCGCGCTCTGCGCCCATGCCGGTTAAGGTAAATCTGATTGTTTGGAATCCGGGTCCAGGCATCGCGTACGCAATGCCCGCACCGGAGCAGGTAGCCGCCTTTCAGCAAAGGCTCATTGCCCGAGGCGTCCCCGCCTTTATACGCCGCCCGAGGGGCCGGGACATCTACGCCGCGTGTGGTCAATTGAAGAGAACAGTGTCGGAGATTCAACCGGCGGTTTCCTAGGGCCTGCTCGAGCTTTGTAGAGTTGCTCGGCGTCGCCGAGGTAGAGCAAAGAACGAAGCCCTCTTCCCTGGACGGGTGCCCCATGTTCGCCTAAGCGTACATGGGCCGAAGATGACGGGGCGCAGCCCCTCCCAACGCTTTTACTCATAGCGGGGACTGCGGTGAACAGCAAGAGTCCGTGCACATGGAGTGAAAGCATTCGAAGAACCCGTTTTCGGCCCATGTACGCTGGGGCGAACATGGGGCACCCGTCCAGCACCAACGACCGTAGTTTGGAGTCCGACACCCGCCAGAAGCTACTGATCTGATCTGGACAAGTCTGAAGTTCAGAAGTCCCTCCGGGACTCAAAACAAGCGGCCGCGTACTAGCGCCGTCCGCCGGCGCCCAGCCGCAGGACGCGCATCCGCGACTCGATCTGCGGCGTGACGAAGAACATCTCCCTCAGCCGCAAAATCGCCGGGGATACAGCGCACCCCGAGCGCCTCGATCGCCTCAATATCCGCAACAATCGGCGAAGCCCCCTCGCCCGCATACCGATCCAGCAAGACCCGCGAGACCGGCGCGGTATTCACCAGCGCATAGTCAAAAATCGGCCGGTGCGCATGTTCGTAAATCCGCTCAATATGCTGCGAGGCCGTCAAATTCAAACTCTCATTGGCCTGGGTCATCAGGTTACAGACAAACACCCGCACCGCCTTTGAAGAAGCCAGCGCCTCCGAAACGCCTTTCACGAGCAGGTTGGTAATAAGGCTGGTAAAAAGCGAGCCCGGACCAACGGTGATCAGGTCCGCGGACTCGATCGCCTCCAGGGTCTCGGGCAGCGGCTCGGCGTCCGCCGGATCGAGCATCAGTTCCACAATGCGCTGCCGGCTCGCCGTGATTTCCGTCTCCCCGCGCACCAGGGAACCGTCATCCATGCGGGCGGCGAGAGACACGTTGGCGTTGGTTGCCGGGTAAATATGGCCGCGCGTGGCCAGCACCTGGGACGACAACTTGATCGCCTGGGCAAAGTCTCCAGTAATTTCGACCAACGCCGCCACGAACAGGTTGCCAAAGCTGTGCCCTTCCAATCCCTCGCCTGTAGTAAACCGATGGCGAAAGAGGCGGGAAATCAGGTGTTCATCTTCAGAAAGAGCCACCATGCAATTGCGCAGATCGCCCGGCGGCAGCATGTTGAAGCCCCGGCGCAGTCTGCCGCTGGACCCGCCATCATCGGTCACCGTGACCACGGCGGCAAGATCGGATATGACACAAGGCGCGTCCTGGCAGTCGGCGGAAGATTGATGGGGTGACGCGACATAGCGGCGTAGCCCGCGCAGCAAGGTGGACAGCCCTGTACCGCCGCCGATAGCTACCGCGCGAATGCTCTTAGGTTTCGGAATCCTGCGGGTGAGGATGGCCTTTGCGGACCTTGGCTTGGCCAAGGCAGGGGAAAGAGTTTTCACCATAAAGCCATCACACAGCTAACCTACGCCAGAAAGCAAGCCTGCGGCGATTCCCTGAAAGCGGAACCCCGGCAAGCGAAGATTCCGGACGTTTATAGAGCATTTTCGCAATACCATGAACTTTTTAACGGCGGTTACGAGCAGCTTTCTTTGGCGGAAAGCTGCGCAAACTTCTGTGGCTTCGGTCTACACCCTTGCGAAAATGCTTCAGGGGACTTCGGGGTAGAGTAATTCGGTGAAACGGGGATCATCGGCCATATCCTGGAAATCTGAATCGCTGCGCGCCTGGATTCGGTTGCGAGGGCTTAATTCAATCGCCCTGGCCAGGTGTTCGAGGCAGGGTTCAGCTAACCCGGTCATGCTTTCCAGGATGGCCAAACCGTAATATGCGTAGTCGGCATCCGGGTTGGTTTTGAGAATTCCCTGGAACTGATCCCGAGCCTCTTCATAGAACCCGGTATTCAACAGGGAAATGGCGTAGTCGTACTGTTCCTCTGGGCTGTTAAATGAAAGGCCGCTTTGCTGCGCACGGCGTTGGCAAGCGACGAGATACACCCGCACCCGCTCCAGAATTTCCACCGGCCCGTCCTGACTGAGCTTTTCAAAGACCTGCCGCGCTTTGTCGTACTTGCCTTCGTGCATCCATTGCAGCGCGCTCTGGTACTCGTTCAGAGACTTCTGGTGTGAAGCGTTGGGCATTGGGCGCGCCTTTCCCTCGATGGTGCGAGGATTGCGCCGAGCGGGGATACCCTGACCTGTGTTTTGCATGACCCACTCTTCTTTCAAAGTGTCTACGTAACGCGAAATTTCGAAATGCAATCGCCTATCAGATTCGTCTTTATACCCAGCCCGGGCTCGTACGTCAACCCGGCAAGGTGCTGAATCCTTGGTCAAGACTGTAGCACGGGCGCCGGTAACGGCGTCATGATCGGGAATCGCCGGCCCCGTCGAAAAGCCAGTTCAGGAACCAGACCCAGGCCGGTACACAGCCGGATTCAGGGCTGGGTCGTTATACATCTTGAGCTGGCGGTAGAGTTTGAAGCTTCGCTCGCCGTTCAAGACTTGCTGCCACAGGCGGTCGAGCGCTGCAGCCAGGTCGTCGCGCTGTTCCGCCAGAATCCGCAGGCGTTCCTGATTGCGCGCGGCATGGCCCGGCGGTGCTCCCGGGCGCTCAATCTCTTCGCGCGTATGAAAAAGCTTAAGCGAAAGAATCGAAAGCCTGTCCAGGATCAAGCCGGGAGACTCCGAATGTTGTTCCGCTCCGCGAGCGGGCAGATTTTGCCTGCTGAGGAACCCGAGCAGCAGCACATCGCACTGTTCGGTGAGATCATTGCGCCGCTGGTTGGCGTCGTCGATGAATCGCTTGGTCCGGGCTATGTCGTGGTCGCTGGCTTGGGGTGTGCGCGCCGTATCCTCCGCGTGCCAAAGCTCGAAATTGGCCAGGTGCTGCTCCGCCACGGCCCGCTCCAACCCGGCCAAGGACGGCAGCACGGAGGGAGTCTCATGATGCCAGGCGATTGTGCACTGATCGTGCAGCAAAGTGACCTTCATGGCGCTGAGAGAAAAGGTGTCAGGCAGACTGGCGAGCATGGTATGGCACCGGTAAGGAGCGTCGAATGAGGCACCTGGGCCTACTCGCCCACCATGTGCCCGGTAGCTCCGAGAGGTGGTGAGCTCGGTGGGAATCGAACCCACGACCCACGCATTAAAAGTGCGTTGCTCTACCGACTGAGCTACGAGCTCAACTTCTACTTAATTCCAAAGTACCACAATGAAATTTCGAGGTATGGTAGGGAACTGGAGCTGGGGCAAGAATGACAGAGACGCCGGAGGATATCGCCACCCTCTACTCTCGTGCGCGCATTGAAGGCACCAGGTACTGGGACTTCTCTGCGTCTCGAAAGCAAGTGCGGCAGCAGCTTGGAATCATGCGGGCGCCCCTGGAATGGCCGAGTACTCCTCTGCCCGTGGCGGAGTCTGCGAGCCGGTCCGAAGAGGAGCTCCCGCAGGTACCGCTTCAGGAAGTCAAAATCGATGAGCTCGAGCTTCAGGATTCCCAAGGTCAGGAGGCGCTTCGGGTCCAGACGACTGAAGTCCAGGCGACTGAATTGGAACCTCAGGGACCGCAAGCCGAGCCGATGCCGCAAGCCACCCCGGGAGCCGCCACACGTTGGCATGCTTTGCGGTCCATCTTTGCCCCGGCGCAGGCCTCGGTGGATCCGTCTTCATTCCCAGCGTTCGAACAACGGCCACCCATCGTCGTCATGTTCTCGCTCGCCGGGGGCGTGGGAAAGACCTGCCTGGCCGCCACCCTGGGGCGTGTTCTCTCCGCCATCGGGGAGCACGTGCTGCTCGCCGAAACGGCTGCCTGCGGACTTTTGCCCTTCTACTTCGGCTCGCGCGAATTGAGGCCGGGGGTAGTTCGCACGTTTTTCCCTCCCGGGGCTTTTGGAGAGGACTGCGACGCGCCAGTGCAGATGCTTAACCTTCAAGGGGACGGCTCGCCGGGAGAAGGCAGTCAGCCTAACGCGTTGCCCCATGACCCGTTTCCCCATGACCCGTTTCTTGGGGAGCTGCTGCGCGATGGCCGCGGGGCCAGTCGCATCGTGGTCGACGTGGCCACAGCTAACCGCAAGTGGATGAGCCATCTGCTTTCACTGCGGCCCACGCTCCTGATACCCATCCTTCCTGATATGAGTTCGGTGGCATGCCTCGGATCGCTCGAAGCGTTCGACGGGGAAAAAGCGGTTTACCTGTTAAATCAATTCGACGCATCGTTGCCACTGCACCGGGACGTGCGTGCCATCCTTCAGCAGCAACTGGGCGATCGACTGCTGCCCTTCGTGTTGCACCGGAGTTCTCTGGTGAGCGAGGCATTGGCCGAGGGAATGACGGTGATCGACTACGCGCCGGGTTCGGAGGTTGCCGCCGACTACCGGGATCTCGCCGGCTGGCTGCGTAGTTTATCCGCACCGGCGACGGCCGGGAGCAGCGGACGCTGGTGCGAGCGATGAATGCCGCATGTAACTATCGAGCCCTCAGTCCGTCGAACAAAGCAGTATGAAGGCAATTCCTAGTTGGTTCGCAGCCACGTGTTTACTTCTGGTCTGCGCCCCGTGCATGGCTAGCGTCCCGGCTCGCACAGAGATTGAGCGCGGCTTTCAAAGCATGTACAACCTGGAATTTGATCAGGCTCATCAGGACTTCTCTGCCTGGGAACGGCTGCATCCTGCAGATCCGCTCGGCCCGGTCTCGCAAGCTGCCGGGTATCTGTTCGGCGAGTTCGCCCGTCTCGGCATCCTCGAGAGCGAGCTGTTTACCAACGACAAGACCTTTGAAGGCCGCGCCAAACTGACTCCGGACCCGAAGGTTCGGGATGAGTTCAACAGCGCCGTAAGCCGTGGTAATCAGCTGGCAGATGCGGCGCTTAAACAAAATCCGGACGATACCAACGCACTCTTTGCCAAGATTCTGGCATTAGGCTTGCGCTCGGATTACGTCGCTTTGATTGATAAGCAGGATTTCGCAGCCCTGCGTTATATGAAGCAAGGCCGCATCCTTGCGCAACAGTTACTGAAACAAAAACCGGACGAATACGATGCCATGCTGGCAGTCGGCGTGGAAAATTACCTCACCGGCATCAAGCCGGCCCCGGTACGCTGGATGCTGAGCCTGGGAGGCATCGACCCCAACAAGGAGCAGGGCCTGCGCGAGCTAGAGCAAACAGCCGCCCACGGAAATCTCTTAAAGCCCTTCGCCAAGCTCCTGCTGGCAGTCGCTGCCCTGCGCGACAAGAACAATACTCATGGCTGCGATTTGCTGCATCAATTAGCGGTGGACTATCCGCGCAATACGCTTTATCGGAGTGGCGCGCCGGAATGCCGGTAAGGCTAGCGGAAGGGTGGTTGTAGGACAGGCCTGGAGACGGACGAAACGTAACCTTTACAGTCTGCAGCCGGACTTACAGCAGCTGTTGTCTTAAATGCATCACCTGGAATAGAATTCTCTTGTGGGTTTCCTCCACAAACTACCTGGCAATAGCATAGGGCTTTTACAGGGAGATTTGAGCGCCCAGGAGAGCTTATGAAGACTAAGGTTTTCTTCAACGGATTCGAAGGTCATGTGCGGCGCTCCCTGGAGCGCGCCGGGAAGAGGTCTCAGGGCGAGCCGGTAGAAGCGCAGAGGATCATCACCTTTGAAGACCCGCTTCAAATGCTCGAGTGCCTAACGGCGCAACGCATTCGCCTATGCCAGGTGGTTCGAAAGAAGCGACTCAGCATCTCAGCACTCGCGGAGGAACTTGGCCGTAATCGGGGCTCGGTGACCAGGGACGTGAATAAACTTAAGAAGCTTGGTCTGTTGCGCCTCCGTGAAGAGGTCAATCCCGGACATGGGGTGGTGCAGATTGTCGAGCCTGCCGCGCAGAAGTTCGAGATGCGTATCGCTTTATAGAGAGCTCATTCAAGGACATCGATGATCATTGATTTCGCGGAGCGGGCGCATAACCATAACTGGGATTTGGACCCGGTGGTGCGGTCCCTTTTGGATACCGATTTCTACAAGCTCCTCATGCTCCAGTTCATCTGGAAGCATTTCCCCACGACACAGGTGTCGTTCTCGATGTCCAACCGCTCCAAGTCCCTGCGCCTCGCGGATGTCATCGCGCGTGAAGAGGTGTTGCAACAGCTGGAGCATGTGCGCAGCCTGCGCTTTTTGAAATCGGAGCTGATCTGGCTCGCGGGCAACACGTTTTTTGGCCGCCGCGGCATCTTCGAGCCGGACTTCCTGGAGTGGTTGGGTCATGGCTTTCGCCTCTCGAGCTATCGGCTTACCGTGCGCGACGGGGAATTCCATCTTCAGTTCGACGGGCTCTGGACCGAAGCGACGATGTGGGAGATCTATGCCCTTTCCATCATCAACGAGCTGAAGTCGCGGGCTGCTTTCAAGGGCATGAGTGAATTTGAGCTCGACATTCTGTACGCCCAGGCCAAGGCCAAGCTGTGGGGCAAGATCGAGCGGCTGACGGGCGTGCCCGAATTGAGAGTGGCCGACTTCGGCACCCGGCGCCGGCACAGCTTCCTATGGCAGGAATATGTGGTGATGGCCATGAACACCGCGCTGGGGGAGCATTTCAGCGGCACCTCCAATACCTACCTGGCTTACAAGCACAACCTGGAAGCGGTGGGCACCAATGCCCACGAGCTGCCGATGGCGCTGGCCGCCATGGCTACCAGCGACGCGGAGTTGAAAAGCTCGCAGTATCGCATTCTGGAGCTTTGGCAAAGCACCTATGGGCAGGACATCCGGATCATGCTGCCGGACACCTACGGCACCACGCAGTTCCTGGCGGACGCTCCCGACTGGACCGCGGACTGGACTGGGCAGCGCATCGACAGCAAGGACCCCTACGTTGGTGGGGACGAATATATCGAGTGGCTGAAAAAGCGGGGAAGGGATCCAAAACAAAAACTGATCATCGCCTCAGACGCCATGGATGTGGAAGATATCCTCGGGCTGCATGCCTACTTTATGGGCACGATCGCGTCCGGACTGGGGCCGGCTGACTTTCATAGCGCGGCGGACTTTGCGGATAAGACCAAGTGGACGCCAGGCCGCCGCATCCGTTTCAGTGCCGGTTGGGGCACGCTGCTGACCAATGATTTTCGCGGCTGCCACCCTAACGGGAAGAATGGGCTCCTGCCCGCCAGCCTGATCTGCAAAATGACCGAGTCGGACGGCCGTCCGGCGGTCAAGCTCTCCGACAACTATGCCAAGGCAACCGGGCTGCGATCGGAAATTGCCCGCTACCGCAGAGTCTTTGGCACGGCCGGCGTCGCGAACATTCCCGTCCTCGTCTGAACGCCCGCTTGAACCGCCGCCATTTTGCGAGGGCAAGCGTCTAATCTCCGTCACCCCTGGATTTTCTGTTAGGTTGGTTCGCCAACGCCAGCAATACCAACAGGTAATCCGCGGGATGGCCTTCGGATATTCTCTTTGCATGCGGGTCACGGTTTTGTTCTTTGGAGTGCTGAAGGAGATGCTCTCGAGCGAGAGCCAGACGCTCGAGCTTCCGCCGGGCGCGACCGTGGATGCGGTTCTCGGTCACTATCGCGGATTATTGCCGCAACAGCCAAGGTTATGGTCCACGCTGGCCATTGCCGTGAACCGGAGCTACGCGCCCAGCGGCTGCCTGCTGCGCGACGGGGATGAAGTGGCGCTCCTGCCCCCGGTCAGTGGCGGTTCTGAGCCGCTGATTGCCCTGGTGAGCGACCCCATCGATGCCGCGGCGCTGGTGGCGGCCGTTAAGCAAGGGGAAGACGGCGCCGTGGTGGTTTTCGATGGCATCGTCCGCAACAATACCCGGGCAAGACGCACCCTTTTTCTGGTCTACGAGGCATACCAGGAGATGGCCTTGCGCCAGATGAAAGCCCTGGCCGAAGAGGCGGTCGGGCTGCATGGCGTTCGCCAGGTTGCCCTGGTGCATCGCCTGGGAAGGCTGGAAGTGGGTGAGACCAGTGTTCTGATTGCCGTGTCTTCCGCGCACAGGGCCCAGGCTTTCGAAGCTTGCCGTTGGCTGATCGATACCCTCAAAAAGACTGTGCCCATCTGGAAGAAGGAACATTTTGAGGATGGGGCGGTCTGGGCCGACGGCGAACCGTTCCCTCCCGGCCTGGTGTCGAAATGAAGGTGCGGAAGTGAGGGCACTTTGCGCAGCGGTTTGCTGCGCCTTCAGCTTCGCTGTCTACGCCCAGACAGGAACACAACCACCGACCATCAGCGTCAATGTGCGGCTGGTGAATGTGTTTGTCAACGTGACCGATGATAAAGGAGCTCCGGTCGCTGGCCTCACAAGGGATCAGTTCCTGCTTTCCGAAGATGATCATCCCCAGAAGATCGCTGTTTTTGAACGCCAGTCGGAGCTGCCGCTGGAAATTGTTCTTGCCATTGACACCAGTGGCAGTGTGCACAAGGACCTGTTTGTGGAACAGGAGGCGGCCAAACACTTTGTGCATTCGCTGCTGCGGCCGGTGGATCACCTGGATCTCATGGAGTTTGCCGACAATGTACGCGAGATGATTTTCTTCACCAATAATCCCGGCCGCATTGATCGCGGGCTGAACGACATGCAGCGAGGGGCGGCCACCGCGCTCTATAGCGGCGTCTATCTGGCATCGCAAAGCCTGGCGATGCGTTCCGGCCGTAAGGTGCTGGTGATTATCTCTGACGGTGGCAATACGGTGAAAGGCACCACCTACGACCAGGCGCTGGAGCAGGCGTTACGTGGCGAGGTGATGGTCTATCCCATCATCGATGTTCCTATCTCCGCCAGTGCCGGCCGAGACCTCGCCGGGGAACACGCCCTCATCACCCTGGCGCAGGAGACAGGTGGCAAGTACTACTACGCCGATGCCACTTCGTTGGACCGAACGTTTGCCCAATTGTCGGAAGACCTGCGGACGCAATACCTGCTTGGGTACTATCCTTCGAACCATTCCGGAAGCGGCTATCGCAGCATCTCGGTCAAGCTGCGCAGTCCGAGCATGGGCTACGTCATCCGCAACCGGCCTGGTTATTACCCTTCGCCGTTGCCTTAGTTGGAGAGATCTGCGGCATTTTTTCCCTAAAACAAAGAATTCAACGGCCCGTGACATTTGTTAAGGTTTCGTCAATTAGCCTCGACCGAGGTTCTCATTCCTTCGTGGAGTCTTGATGCGCCTTTGGCTGTCGATTTCTGTGTTGATTTCCTGCCTGCTGACGCTGCCGGCAAAGGCCATGCTTCCCGATGCACCCCAGACTCAGGTCCCCGGCCCGCAAATCACCGTACCGACGAAGCCGGTGAGTCCGGTGAACTACGAATCGCTGCCGCATATCAACCAGCGAGAGGCTGACCAGTCCGACGATCAACTGAATCCTGCCGTCTTTTCGCACCATCTCATCGCCGATCGTATCTGGATTTCGGGGCAGGCTAATTTCATCTTCCAGGCGCATACACCTTTCCACTCGCCGTATGCGGGGCCCAACAGCTTCCAAAGCCGCGTCGAAATGACCGCGCTGTCGCGTGTGCTTACCTTGTATACCGGCGTCAAGCTTGCTCGCTGGACAGAGTTCATCTTCGATGCAGAGGAGGCAGGGGGAAAGGGTCTGAGCCAGGCGCTAGGTATGGCCGGGTTCGTCAATCTTGACGTGGTGCGCAACCCAACGCTGGGACAGGGCGTTTATGCCGCTCGCTACTTTATCCACCAGACCATACCCCTGACTGCCGATCGAATCCAGGAACAGCCCAATCCCTTCTATTTGCAGGAATCGATTCCCCGGCGCCGGATTGAATTTACCCTGGGCAAAATGGGGATGGTCGATTTCTTCGACAACAACTCCGTAGGCAGTGACAGCCATCTGCAGTTTACGAACTGGGCGATCGATAACAATGGTGCTTACGATTATGCCGCCAACACGCGTGGCTATACGGTAGCGGCCATTCTCAGTTATGCGGGTCCGGAATTCGAAGTGCGCTTTGGCGAAGCAATGATGCCGACCGTGGCCAACGGCACCGATCTCGACGCCGATCTGCGCCGCGCCCGCGCCGAGAACCTCGAGCTGGAATGGAAGCCCCACTGGTTCCAGGGCCGGGATACTTTCATTCGTCCTCTTGCCTATTTGAACCACGCCAACATGGGCGATTACGGGCAAGCCATCGCGGCGTTTGAAAACCATACCGATCGGGTTCCTGACATCACCCTCCACCGCCACCAGGGAACGTTGAAACAGGGCTTCGGTCTGAACGTCGAACAATCGCTCGCGGCGAACTTGCGCGTCTTCCTTCGTGCCGGATGGAATGAAGGACTCCACGAGTCGTTTGCCTATACGGAGATGAACGACACTTTCGCGATTGGAGGTGAACTGACGGGCGATGGCTGGGGACGAAAACAAGATCAGATAGGCAACGCCTTCGAGACCGGGGGTATCAGCAGTAAGCATCAGCAGTACCTGGCTCTCGGCGGCCTGGGATTCATCCTGGGTGATGGGCGTCTCAACTATGGCCGCGAAGTGATCAGCGAAACCTATTACAACGCGCACATCGTGAGCGGCCTTTATATGGCGGTGCAACTCTCTTTTGTGAATAATCCGGGCTACAATCGGGATCGGGGACCGGTCGTTGTTCCTGGAGTGCGGGCACACGTGGATTTTTGAGATGCATCCAACCCTGCCGCTCCCCGCATCTCTGTGTTTAACTACCTTTTACAGCATGGCAAGCCAGAACCCATCCCGCCGGGGTAAGAAAGAACCGCCTCTTGGCGAAACGGGCCAGGAGACCCTCTATTTGCGATTTTTGAGCGAGAAGCAGGTAAGAGTGAATGTCAAACTGCGGGACGGTGAGAATCTTTCCGGGTGGATCGAGTACTTCGACGACACCATGATTCGGCTCACGCGCGAAGGGCAGCCAAATCTGTTCATTTATAAGCATCAGATTCGGACCATCAGCGAACGCGGCCGCCGGGCAGCCAACGGTGTGGAGAGAAATACCCCTTGAAAGACTTTCCCCCGCAACTTGATCTGGGTTTCGCAGCCGGGGCAACAGACATTGCCCTGGAAGCCGGAGAGCTTCTCCGGGGATACTTCGAACGCGGCGTCACCACCGAATACAAAGGCGATGTGGACTTGGTGACCGAAGCCGATCGAGCCTCGGAGAAACTGATCGTCAGCCGGATTAGCAGGCAATTTCCCGATCATGGCATCTTCGGCGAAGAGGGAACCCGCTCCGGCTTAGAGCGCTCCTACCGGTGGTATGTCGACCCGCTGGATGGCACGACTAATTTTTCCCATGGCTTTCCGTTCTTCAATGTTTCGCTGGGTCTCGAGCATCGTCCGCCGGGCCTGGCACAGGATCAGGATGGAGAAATCGTGGCGGGAGTGGTGTACGACCCCGTCCATGATGAACTCTTCGCCGCAGAAAAGGGACGGGGCGCCTGGCTGCTGAGCGCTTCAAGTCCTGCGCGGCGGCTGCATGTCTCGCGGGTGAAATATCTGCAGGAAAGTTTGCTCTCCACCGGATTCCCCAGCCACAAGCGCCATATGAATCCGAACATTCACTTTTACCAGCAATTGACGCTGCGCTCTCATGGCGTGCGCCGGGCTGGTGCGGCGGCGCTGGATTTAGCGTATGTGGCCGCCGGCCGGGTGGATGCGTTCTGGGAATTTAATCTGAACCCCTGGGACACGGCCGCGGGTGCGCTGCTGGTGCTCGAAGCAGGCGGGGCGATGATGCGCTTCGATCGCGGTTCATTTCGTCTCGATAGCCAGGAGGTGATGGCTACCAATGGGCTGCTCACCCATGAAATCCTGAGCTTCTTTGAGGACATGTTTGCGGGCCGGGGAATCGAGCCCGTGCCCACGCCCGCCGAGTTTGCTGCGCGGCGCCTGGCCCGCTGACTTCGCAGTCCCTCTTCCTGCTGTACAATTTGGTTTCAATTATTCGTCTACGGGAGATCGGTACTTTATGACATACGTGATCGCAGAACCCTGCATCGGAACCAAGGACACAGCTTGCGTTGACGCCTGCCCGGTAGACTGTATTCATCCCAAAAAGGATGAATCGGGGTACGCTGCGACAGAGCAGCTCTTCATCGACCCGGTAGAGTGCATCGACTGTGGCGCCTGTGTTCCGGTATGCCCGGTGTCGGCCATTTTCGCCGGGGACGACCTGCCCGAAAAGTGGTCGAGCTTTGCTGAAAAGAACGCCGGCCACTTCGGCCGCTAGGTCACAGGGCGCGCTTGTGTCCGGGCGCCGATGATCGTTCGCCAGGTGGAAGCGGTTGTGCTGCGCACCTGGCCGGTGCATGAAGCCGACCAGATCGTCTCGCTCTTCACCCGCGATTTCGGAAAGATCAAAGGGGTAGCTAAGTCGGCGGCCAAATCCCGCCGCCGTTTCGGTGGCGCGCTGGAGCCGATGACGTACGTGCGCGCTCACTACGCCGAGAGGCCGAGCCAGGAGCTGGTCCGACTTGATTCTTTCGAAATTCTCCATTCACCGTTAGCAGAGCCGGTCGATTATGCGCGGGCCACTGCCCTCGCCTTTTTCGCCGAGGTTCTGGAGCAGACCCTCCCGGATCACGATCCGCACGACGTGGTTTTCCGCCTGTTGCTCTCGGTGTTGGAGCAAACCCGTGTCGATCACATCTGGATGCCGATCACCTACTTTGCCCTGTGGACGACACGCCTGATGGGCTGGCTCCCGGATTTGAGCCGCTGTCTGTTGTGCGGTACTTCGCTTGCCGGCCAGCCAGCTTATTTTCATTTTTTTTCGGATGGTCTGGTCTGCGCTGAGCACAGACAAGCAGGGCAAAACGGTTCTCACGGGGTTACTCTGACCCCGGATTCGCAGATTTTGGCGGTTCGCATTTTTCGCTCACCCGCGTCTGCGTTTGCCGCGGAGGCCTGGCCTCGCACTCGCGGCGCCGATCTTCGCCGATTCGCCATTCAAAGCCTGGAGCGGCACCTGGAGCGCAAACTCATCACCGCCGCTGCCTTGTCGCGGTTGGGCGGCTCGTGAGATAGGAAAACCGCAGGTCCTCCGCCCGTGCTTCGCTCCGGTCGAAAAACATTTCCACGGAGGGACCTGCGGTTCTACGGACCTGTCGTGGAAATGTTTTTCGACGAAGGTAGGGGAGTCGAGAGACCTTTCGGCTCTCCTCTTCCTGATGAACGCTTCTGCTTGGTCCGTCAGCCGTTATTCAACAGCGAGCCCACGATTCCACCGACCACTCCACCTTCGGTCCGCTCTCTCGTCGCGGAAGGCATGTAGTGCATCAGTTGGTGGGCGAGTTTCGCAATCGGGAGGGTTTGCAGCCATATTCGACCCGGGCCAGTCAGCGCTGCGAGAAAAATTCCGTCTCCACCGAAGATCATGTTCTTGATCCCGGGAACGCGGGTGATCTGAAAGGAAACGCTGGATTGAAACGCCCCGACGTGCCCCGGATGGACGCGCAACGTCTCTCCCGGCGCCAGATCCTTCACGATCAACTCTCCCGACAACTCAATCCAGCAGGCGCCCACCCCTGTCACTTTCTGCAACAAAAAGCCGTCTCCACCGAAGACTCCCGCACCCAGCGACTGCTGAAAACCAACACTGAGCTGAACCTGCGAAGTCGCGCAAAGAAAACCGTGACGATGAATCAGGTATTCCATACCCGGGCCGACCTGCACCGGCTGGATGTGCCCCGGGACCCGGGTGGCAAAAGCGATCTCCCCTCGGGCGCCCATTGCACGGTATTCCGTCATGAACAGGCTTCCTCCCCCGGCCACTCTCTTCAACGCACCGAGGAACCCACCTCCTCCGCCAAACTGGGTGTGGGTTTCCATCTGGATAGAACTGCTCATCCAGGAAAGCTCACCAGCTTCGGAGACCACTGACTCGTTGGGCTCCAGGACGAACTCGAGAACCGGCAGGGTAGTGCCGACGACACGGCTTTGCATGGCAGACTCCTCCTTGAATCGACGGGCAACCAGTTTATAGCGAAATCGCTGCTCTGAACGTTTGATTTAGAATCCAACCGTGGCATCGCAAGTAACCAGCCCTCTAACCTTTCAGGAACTCCTCTTCCGTCTGCAAACCTTCTGGGCCGAGCGCGGGTGCGTGTTGCAGCAGCCGTATGACGTTGAGGTGGGCGCCGGGACCATGTCTCCAGAGACTTTTCTGCGCGTTTTGGACCCAAAACCGTTCTCCGTCGCCTATGCGCAGCCGTCCCGCCGTCCTGCCGACGGACGCTACGGTGAAAACCCAAACCGGCTCTTTAAACACACCCAATTCCAGGTGGTACTGAAACCGCCGCCCGTCAATGTGCAGGAGATCTACCTCGAATCCCTGGCTGCCATCGGTATCGACCTGCGCCAGCACGACCTTAAGTTTGAGGAAGATAACTGGGAAGCGCCCACCCTGGGGGCCTGGGGTATCGGTTGGCAGATCATGCTGGACGGCCAGGAAATCACCCAGTTCACCTACTTCCAGCAGTGCGGCGGCCAGGATCTCGATCCCATTTCCGCCGAAATCACTTACGGGCTGGAACGCATCGCTTCCTTTCTGCAAGACGTCGACTCACTCTACGACGTGGTTTGGGCGCGTACCCCGAACCCGGTTACCTACGGAGAGGTCCGGCATCTCGAGGAGGTGCAATTCTCGGTCTACAACTTCGAGGAGGCCGATGTGCAGAAGCTGTGGGAACACCTGCGCCTCTACGAAGCGGAGTGCCAGCAACTGCTCAGCCAGGCCGCGAAATTACCGGAGGATCTTAGCCCGTCGGAACGGCGCCGTTTTCCTGTTCTGCCTGCCTACGACCTCTGCCTCAAGTGCTCGCATCTTTTCAATCTGCTGGACGCCCGGGGCGCCATCTCCGTCACTGAGCGTGTCGGCATCATCGCCCGTATTCGCGTCCTTGCCGTCGGAGTTGCCAAGGCTTACTCACGGATGATCGCGCAGGAGTCGCATGGCTGAGCTGTTACTCGAGGTAGGACTGGAAGAGATTCCCGCGCGCATGATCGCGGATGCACAGAACGAGCTGGCACGCCGGATTGAAGCCTTGCTGGGGCGGCAGCGCTTGCTGGAGGCGGTCCACACGATTACCAGCTACTCCACGCCTCGGCGGTTGGCCGTGCGCGTCGTGGGTGTGCTCGCCCAACAGCTGGACCTCGAGGAAGAACTGACCGGTCCCTCCTGGAAGGCCGCCTTCCCTGATGGACAGCCTGGACCGGCGGCGCAAGCCTTCGCCAAAAAGGCCGGAATTTCCGTCACCGCGCTTAAGAAAGTCACCACGCCAAAAGGTGAATATGCCTCCGCCACCGTGCAGAGGCCGGGCCAGCGTGCGGAAAAGGTGCTGAGCGAGGAGCTGGGCAAGGAAATAGGCGCCCTCTCCTGGCCTAAGACTATGTATTGGCGGCCCAACAAGCCGGAGCGCTTTGTACGCCCTCTTCGCTGGCTCCTTTGCTTGCTGAACGAAAACGTTGTGCCGTTGGAGTTCGCGGGCATTCGCGCCGGCAACGTCAGTTATGGTCATCGCGTGCTCCACGGAGACCTACCGGTTGCCATTACGTGCCCGGCGGATTACCTCGCAACCCTCGAGACCGCGTTTGTGGTGGCCGACGTGGGTGTGCGCCGTCAGCGCATTCGTAAGGCGCTCGACGCGGTGACCCGTGCTCTTCCCGAAGCTCGCTGGCGTGAGGATGAGGCCCTGGTAGAGCAGGTCACCCACCTTACGGAGTGGCCGACGGTATTAAGCGGCAATTTTCAGCCCGAATTTCTGGCGTTGCCTGAAGAAGTTCTGGTCACCGTAATGCGGGATCACCAGAAGTATTTCGCGGTTGAAGATAAGCAGCACGCCTTGGCTCCTCATTTCCTGGCCGTGCTGAACACCGAAGTGGATCCGCAAGGCTCGGCGATCATTCGCCATGGCAACGAACGCGTGTTGCGCGCGCGCTTCAACGATGCCCGCTTCTTTTGGAACTACGACCAGAAGCTCCCCCTGGAGCAAAGGCTGGAAAAACTCAAGACAGTTACCTTTCAGAGGGACCTTGGCAGCTACTTCAGCAAGACGGAAAGCAATCTGCTCATGGCCAAAGCTCTGGCGTCCGCAGTCGCCGACCAGGGAATTCCGCTTGACCGTGCAGCGCTCGAACAGGCGGTGCTGCTGGCCAAGACCGACCTCACCACCGAGCTGGTGAAGGAATTTACTGAACTGCAAGGGATCGTCGGCGGTCTTTACGCGCGCGCACAAGGGCTGGGCGAACCAGTTGCGCAGGCCATTTATTCGCAATACATGCCGGCGGGAGTGGAAGATCCAATTCCTGTCACCGTGGAAGGACAGATCCTGGGGCTGGCGGACCGCCTCGCCACCGTCGCGGAAATGTTTGCCATTGGCCTGGAGCCAAGCGGATCCAAGGATCCATTCGCGCTGCGGCGCGCGGCCAACGGCATCATAAAGATCCTCGCCGAATCAGGCCTGCCCCTTACGCTCGCCGCACTGGAAACCATGGCCCAGAAATCCCTGCCGCGGGCCGGAGCGGTGGGGGCGTTTCTCAAGGAACGCCTCGACTTCTACCTGCGCGAAGTACGTGGCTATGCGTATGACGTGGTGAACGCGGTGCTCTCGACCGGGCTCACCACGGTGACAGACGCGATCGCCCGGGCGCAGGCGCTGACCCAGGTCCGCGGATCCGATGATTTGCTGGCCATTTCCACGGCGTTCAAGCGGATTAAGAACATCCTTCGCCAGGCAGAAGCAAAACCGGATGGCGATTCCATTGCGAGCGAATTCCTCATCGAGCCGGCCGAGCAAGGCCTGTACGCCGAGGCGGCGAGAGTTGCGCCAGAAGTGGAGGCGCTGCGTGCCGGGCAGCAGTATGGAGAGGCTCTGGAGCGCGTAGCCACGCTTCGGCCGTCGATCGACAGTTTCTTCGATCAGGTGATGGTCATGGCGCCCGAGGCCCATCTGCGTAAGAATCGCCTGGCCCTGATCGCCTCCGTGCTCAACGATTTTTCCCGCATCGCGGACTTCTCCGAGATCGTTGCGGGCTAAGAATTCTTCCCAAATCTCTCAAGTTCAGCCGTCACACTCGATTTTGTCAGGGTGGCTCTCTCGCCGACCATCAAGGCTGGACATCTGGAAGTCGCAACCGAAGCGCCTACATTCCCGTTTTGGTTCTTTGTAACCTGGCGCCGCCTAACACCTATGTGTAATTCGGCCCTCTCTCTAAAACATCTATGTTAATAGAATGTTAAAGACTGTATATTGTTTCAACGGATCGCATGTTTTACGCACCTGGCAACGGTGCATCTGCAGTCCGTCCCCCCTGCAGTTACCTCGTGTGAGCGAGAACGAAGATCTGACATAAAGGGAGAATTCGTTCAGGAGGCAAGGCCCATGACCCGTATATCGTTTCACCAGAAACTCGAGAATCTTCGTGAACGGCTTTTGCAAATGGCCGGCGTGGCAGAACAGACGCTGCACCTCGCGCTTGACGCACACTGCCGCGGAGAGCTTTCGGCCTGCGCCAACGTGCGTTTGAACGAGGCCATCATCAACCGCTCGGAGCGCGAGATTGATCAGATGGCGCTCGATATTCTGGCCATGGAGCAGCCCATGGCTGTGGATCTGCGCTTTGTTCTTGCGGCCATCAAAATCAACTCCGACCTGGAACGGGTGGGCGACCAATCCATGACGATTGCTTTGTTGGCTGAAGAGCTTGCAGGCAGCCAGCCCTGTGAGTTTCCAGTCGACATTCCGCACATGGCGGAGCTCTCCATGACCATGGTCCGCAAGGCGCTGCAGGCGCTCGCCGAGCACGACGCCCAACTAGCTACCAGCGTGCTGGCCATGGATGATGCGGTCGATGAGATGAACCGTAGAGCGAAAGCGGTGCTGCTCGAATGCCTGGCAAAGGATTCCAGTGCCGCCCAGTCGGCCGTCAACCTGCTTTTTATTGCGCGCAGCCTGGAACGGATCGCCGATCATGCCACCAACATGGCCGAAGACGTCATCTTCTGGGTGTGCGGCGCCGACGTTCGCCACGGCAACATGATCCAAACCCAGTAGGTCTAATTCACCCGCTGGAGCCGGGCAATCAGCTTTTGCGCCAGGTTTTCTCCGGAATCGGACCATAGCAACCGGCTGCTGATGCCGCAGTTTTCCTGGATCAGGTTGGTCACTTCCACCAGCTTCTGGACGTTGCGCTTTATGTACTCCGCGTCTACCTGGTCCAGGTCGAGTTCTTCCAGCAAAAAGGGCGTGTCCAGGCCAAAATCCACCCGGACCTGGCCATTTTGCTCGTAGGCTCCCTCATCAAACTGCGGTCCAAAACCGACCACCCGCACCACGACCGGCTCCTGCTTCCAGGTTGGGTCGAGCCCGCCCACGGTTTCAGCTACCCACAGATCCCACTTGAGCTCAAATTCATAGGCAAAGTCATCATGCAGGAGCTCGGTGGCCTCGGCCACGGCGCGCTCCGGAGCCGACTCCTGCACCTCGTCCTCTTCATAAATCCTCTGGTAGACAGGCGCTTCGTTCCAGGAAATGGGGTAAGCGGCCGCAGCATGCACGCGCGGCGAGTGTCCTGCTCCGCCAAACTGCTTCAACACCGAGACGATCGCCGGTGCCAGCGCGGGGAGGCGAAAGTTGGGGAACCACAGACTCAGATACAACCGGTCAGCCATCCTGCCATCTTAAAGCTTTCTTCATGGTCCCTTGGGAGTGAGAAGATGAGGAATATGGGCGTACCGGATTTTCTGAGGAACCTGGCTGCCTCGCAGACTCCACGCGCCTTTCCCTCCAGAAAGGCGAACACCCTGTCTTATCCGCCGTTGGGCGACAGGCTTTCCGAGTGACGCCGGCTCGCTTGCGCCTCTGGATCCTGGTCCTTGGCGGCGCCCTGATCGCTGCGATCGCGGTGTTCTTCGTCTATGGCCGGTGGCAGGTACGGCGGCTCGGACATGACCTGCCCCACGGCCTGGGGAGCGCCATCAAGCAATCCACCGAAGGCTTTACGCACTCGGAGTCCCGGGGCGGCCACACCATCTACACCCTCCACGCCTCCAAAGCGGTGCAATTCAAGGGGGACGGCCACGCTGAGCTGCACGATGTGAGCATTACCTTGTACGGCACCCAGGGAGCGCCTGCCAACCGCATCTATGGCAAGGACTTCGATTGGGATCCGGTCCACGGCATTGCCCGCGCCATGGGCGAGGTCCAGATCGATTTTCAGGGAGCAGCGACCTCCGGTTCGCAAACACAGAAAAGTCCCACGGACGATGGCGAAAGCAGGAGCACCGTCCATGTCAAGACCTCAGGCCTGGTGTTCAACAAGGAAACCGGCCTGGCCAGCACCACGGAGAAGATTGAATTCAGGCTCGCCGAGGCAGCCGGCAGTGCGACCGGCGCCAGCTTTGACTCTCAATCCGGGAGTCGTTATCCTTGCCGCCGACGTGGCTTTCAATTCCAGCGTCAACGGAAATCCGCTGGCTGTCCGTGCCCATCATGCGCAATTCGATCGCAACAGCCGGATGCTCTTTCTTCTTCGGGAAGTCGCCGACTATAGCGATAACCACAGCTCCTCGGATCAGGCTACAGTCTCCTTCCGTGCCGATGGATCGGCTTACCGGGTTCTGGCGGAAGGGCATGTGATCCTCACCGGTAGCGATGGACAGCAGATCAACAGCCGAACCGCGCGTATCGATCTCGGCTCGAAAAGCGTGCCGGAGCAGGCGGTGATGGATGGCGGCCTGCTCTACGTGGCCAACAATGCCGCACGCCTGCTGCATGGTTCGGCGTCATCGGGAACGGTGTTATTCGGTCCCCAATCCACCGTTCGGCACGCCCAGCTCCGCGATGCTGTTTCGGTCGTCGACGAGGAGAAGTTACCCCCGGTCAATGCGGGCAAGACCAGGCAAAATCCTCAACAATCCACCACACGGCAGATGCAGGCCGCGAAGGTCGACATCGACTTCAAAACCGGGCCTGACCGCGCCCCGCAAGCCGAAAACATTCTCGCCGCCGGCGCGGCGCGGCTCAACGTGCACACCATCTACACCAAAACGCCACCCGAGGACACCACCGTACAAGGCGATCAACTCCTCGCGACCCTGGTGGACGGGGAGACTTTCTCCAGCCTGCGCGGGACCGGCCACACCAGCCTGGTCACAGTAAACCCCAACGGGATAACGCAGAGCAGCAAAGGCGACAACCTTCTGCTCACCTTCGCCTCACCTCATCCCACGGCAAAGCCCGGGGAGAAAGGGAGTAAATCGAAGCCCGATGCCTCGGCGCCGCAACCGGCCGCGCAGCTTCAGTCTGCCGTGCAGTTGGGAAACGTGACTCTGGTCCAACAGGGCGCGGCGACCCCTGGAGGCCCAACTCCACCGGCAACCACCGCCACCGCCCAGCGAGCCGCTTATGACGCGGCGACGCAGGTGGTGCAACTGTCGGGGAGCCCGCGCCTGCGGGAAACCAATGGAGAGCTGAGCGCGAACTTGATTGAAGTATCGCGGAGCAGCGGAAATGCCGATGCGACGGGCGGAGTGAAAGCCACCTATCACCAAACGAATGGGCAGCAGAATATGGCGTTTACCGCGTCCGGGCCAGTGCACGTGGTTGCCGATCACGCCCATCTTGAGCACGCCACCGATCTGACCATTTTTTACGGAAAAGCCGGCGAGCCGGCTCGCCTGTGGCAGGGAAGCAACTCTGTCGCGGCGCCCGTGCTGGAACTTTCCCGGCCCCACGCGACCCTTTCTGCGCATGGTCCGGCGGGCGACGCGGCGACCGTGAATGCCGTCTTTACCGGTTCGCCGGGTACTTCGCAGGCCACCCCGGCGGCCAACAATCCGGTCCGCGCCAATCAACCGCCCCGAGCGCCCTCCGTGGTCCGGTTGCAAAGCCGCACCCTCTTCTACGCGGAGAACGATCACAAAGCTGTTTTCGCCGGCGCCGTCGTGGCGCAGACGTCAAGCGGGCTACTACATGCGAATTTTATGGATGTCTATTTCGCGCCGGCAGCCGGTGCGCAGCCGCCCGGCAAGCCGCCACCGGGCAGCCAGGTGTCCAAAATCGTAGCCAGGGGCGCCGTGGTCCTCGAGCAGCAGGGCCGTAAGGGAACAGGCGAAGAGCTTACCTACACCTCGGCGGATGGCAAGTTTCTGTTGACTGGGACCAACGCCGCGCCTCCTCGCCTGACCGATCAGGTGCGCGGAACAGTAACCGGCAACGCGTTGATTTTCAATGATCGCGATGATAGCGTCGTGGTGAGTGGAGGCGCTTCCAAGGTAGTGACCCAGACCCAAGTAGCGAAGTAAATGCAAAAGCTTAGTACAGACGAAATCGGCAAGTCCTACAAGGGTCGTCAGGTGGTTCGGGGCGTAAACCTCGAGGTTTGTCAGGGCGAGGTGGTTGGGCTTCTGGGTCCCAATGGCGCCGGCAAGACCACCAGCTTTTACATCATCGTCGGCTTGATTACTCCTGATTCGGGACAGGTTTTTGTCGATGAAGCAGATATCACGCGGGTTCCCATGTATCTCCGGGCGAGGCAGTATGGCATTAGCTATCTTCCTCAGGAGCCCAGCGTTTTTCGCAAGCTGACGGTGGAAGAGAACATTCTCGCCGTGCTCGAAGTGCAATCCCTATCGCTCGAAGTCAGGCGCGCGCGAACGGAAAAGCTGCTGGATCAGTTGAACCTGGGGCATATCAGAAAAACCCGCGGCTACGCGCTCTCCGGTGGCGAGCGGCGCCGGGTAGAAATAGCCCGCTGTCTCTGCATCCAGCCTTCGTTCATCCTTCTCGACGAGCCGTTTTCGGGTATTGATCCGATCGCTGTGCTCGACTTGCAGGAGATCATCTTCGACTTGAAGGCGAGCGGCATCGGAGTTCTGATTACCGATCACAATGTACGCGAAACGCTCTCGGTTACCGATCGCGCCTACATCATCAATGAAGGGCGTATCTTCCGTACCGGAACTCCGGAGCAGCTGGGTAAAGATCCTGAAGTGCGGCGGGTCTACCTCGGCGAGGGTTTTTCGTTGAACTAATCCGGCTTTTCGTCCCGGCACCAAAGAGTGACCTTGGTTACCCTTTAAGGATGTTGGGCGATAAGGAAAAAGCTCTCTACGAACGAGGCTCAGAGAAGGTAAACTAAGGCCGCTAGCTGTTGACGCGGTGAAATGCTATGGCTCTTCTGCAACCGAAACTAAGCTTGAAGGTCGCGCAGCGTCAGATTCTGACGCCTGGCCTGATGCAGATGGTCAGCGTGCTGGCGCTCAACAAGCTGGAGTTGAAAGAGCTGATCAACACCGAGATCGTCGAAAATCCGGTGCTGGAAGAGTTGGAAGAGAGTGTTCCGCTGATCGACGATGTCGCTTTGAAAGAGGCAGAACGCGAGCGAAGCGTCGAAGAGATCGCGGCCCAGGCGGAACGCGATAAGCGTGATCCTTTCGATGAAATCGACTTTGGTTCCTACTTTCAGGATTATCTCGATCCCGGTTTCCGCACGCCCAACGGTTTTGAACAAACCGACAAGCCATCGTTCGAGAATTTTCTTTCTCAGCCGAGCACACTTACCGATCACCTCTTCTGGCAGCTGGGTTCGCTGAACCTGACCAGTGACTTGCGCGATGCGGCCGAATACGTGGTGGGTAACCTGGATGAGGACGGCTATCTGATGGCCGGCGACGAGGAACTTGCTGGCGGGATTTGTCCGTGAGTTCGATCCTGCTTCTGCCGCTCCTGCCGGCGCTGCGTCAGAGCTTCTCGCCGAGGCTGTGCATCTGGTGCAGAACCTCGATCCGGTCGGCGTGGCCACGCGGAGTTTACGCGAATGCCTGCTGGTACAGGTTGAGGCGCAACGTCGTGAGTTTCATCTCCAGCTGGGACGTCAGCGGGCGGCTGTGCAGGCAGACCCGGTGGAAGGCGAAGCTGCTCACCCGCCGGTGTCAAACGAGGTGCGGTTGCAGGTGTTTTCGCTTGCGGCCCGCATCATCGATCAGCACTTGTTGCTGTTGCAGAAGCGGGACTTGCGCGAGATGTCCAAGGTACTGGGCGCGCCGCCGGAAGACATCCAGCACGCCATCGACTTTATTCGCAGCCTCGATCCCCGTCCCGGCCAGCGATTTAACCGCTCCGACGCCCGCCTGATCGAGCCCGACGTGGCCTTCGTCAAGCGGGGCGGGGAGTTCGTGGTGGTCATGAATGAGGAAGATCTGCCCACCTTGCGCCTGAACCACGGCTATCGCAAACTGCTGTCGCAGGAAGGCACGGAAAGAGACGTTAAGGAATACGTCAAAGAGCGTTATCGCTCTGCACTGCAGCTGATGCGCAACATCGAGCAGCGCAAGAACACGATTCTGCGAACCTGCGAGGCCATTGTGCGCCGCCAGGGCGACTTCCTGGAGCGTGGCGTCGACGCCCTGAAGCCGATGATGATCAAGGAAGTTGCCGAAGAGATAGGGGTCCACCCCTCGACGGTCAGCCGGGCCGTCTCGAGCAAATATGTGCACACATCGCAGGGCGTTTTTGAGCTTCGCTTCTTCTTCTCCGAAGGTGTCCACGGGCCGGAGGGCGGCAGTACTCCACTGATGCTGCTCAAGCGCAAGGTCAAAAAGCTGATCGATGAAGAAGATCCGCGAAAACCGCTGACCGATGATTTGATTGCCAGTATGTTGGAGGCACAGGGCATTGACGTAACTCGCCGCACGGTAGCCAAATACCGTGAAGATCTGCGCATTCCCAGCACTCACCAACGCCGGGTGCGCGATTAAGTCTGTCATTTCGTCTACGGCTGCAATGGAGAAATGTGCAACGGTTCCGGTGCCTTTCTTCTGCATCCAATTTGTAGCGAGAGTGACTATGGGCAGCTTCCTGTTGACGAAAAAAACGCGTGAGCAGACCTTCTGCGGTCTAAGCTACAGAGAGAAGTTTGCGCCGTCCGGAAGTGACTCCAACTCGCCAAAACCTCTAATCCACAGCAAGCGTCAAAATGCTATAGAATCGGGCATCTCAGGAGCTTCAACATGCCGGTTGAATGCACGGGCAGGCAAGTGGCCATTACCCAGCCACTGCGTGCTTTAGCGGAAGAGGGAATCGATCGAATCGCCAGAATTTTAGGCAAGATCACCAGTGCTCACGTAGTTCTGACTGCGGAGAAATACCGGCAAATCGCCGAAGTTACGGTGAAGACCCGCAATTGCACCCTGGTCGCTCTGTGCGAATCCAGCGCCAATATGGAGTCCGCTTTGCGCGAGGCTCTAGGGAAAGCCGAGACCCAAGCGACCCGGTATAAAGACAGGCAGCGTACCCGGAAGCGTCAACCGAAACTGGAAAAACAGCTGGAGGAGACGGGCGTCGCGCGTAGCGGGCGGGGCAGTGTACCCGAGAGCAAGTCTGACAAAGCCGCCAACGGCAATGGAGCAAGCAACGGCAAGAGCCACGCGCAACCGGGTATCCCCGTCACTGTACATTCCTTCCCGGCGCGAGTGCCGATTGCGGAGCCTCACGTGGTTCGCTCGCTCGACTCAGTAGCGTTGCGGCCCATGACGCTCGAAGAGGCGGTCAAGGAGGCAGAGTTCCGTGACCGGGACGTGTTCGTCTTCCGGGATAACGAAGGTAACGTGAAAGTCTTGCACCG
This sequence comes from uncultured Acidobacteriaceae bacterium, assembly GCA_963850235.1. GTDB lineage: Bacteria > Acidobacteriota > Terriglobia > Terriglobales > Acidobacteriaceae > PALSA-350. The sequence goes on from CAWKKM010000008.1 coordinate 423,728, forward strand.
CAAGCGTGATGGCAAGATGGAATTGATCGAAGCCCCTTGACCACAGCTTTGTGGTTGCTCAAGAACTCGGCTGGTATAGGGCACGACATGAGTCGTGACGTATCCGATTGAAACCACAAGAGCTAATCAGGCTGCTGAAAAAACTTCGCTTCAGTCCCGAAGGGACGGCTGAACTTAGCCCAGGACGTCAGTCCTGGGTGAATCGAAAGCGAGGGGATCAGTCCCGTTAGGGACGGCTGGAATCCTGTGCATGAGTTTGGTCAGCCGTCCCTGACGGGACTAATCGGATCGCGCATATTTCACCCAGGACTGACGTCCTGGGCTAAGTTCAGCCGTCCCTTCGGGACTCTCAAGCGGAATCTTTGTGTAGCCTGCAAAGCCCCTGAGACGCGTTTTTCCACCGGTTTGCTATTTGTCGCAAACGCAGTGATCGATGACTCAGCAGCTTTTCATGCTCGTCCGGTCGCAGATGCCTGCAGATTTTAAAGACCTAAGTAACTGCGACCTCGGAGTTTGCCGGTACTTCTTTCAGGGGATATTCCTGCTTGGAAAGCGACCTTGATACTCAACCCTGTGGGGGCTCTGTCCGCTGCGTCGATCTACTATGAATTCAGAAGCTGAAGTTTCCGTACTCACGGCCCAACAACGGTCTCTTTTAGAAGCCTTGCCGTGCTACGTCTTTTTGCAGCGAGGCAAGAACGTTATTTACGCCAATCGGGGGGCGCGCGAGATTCTGCACCTCGAGGAAGGCGCCGTACTGCCCGTCGACGATCTGTTCAGCGGGAAATTTCCTGGTTTTGTCTACGCGAACCCGGGGATGCAGTCCCGGGGGGCCGCCAATGTCTATGGCTCCGGCCGTCACCCTTATTCCTCCGATTTTCACTGCCAGATGCGTACGCCGCTGGATTCTGCGGTGCCAGTTCGCGGCAGCTTCCGCATGCTCCGCGTAGAACCCGAGCCCGAACTGTTGATCATTGCCCTGCGAGTAAATCACGAGGGGGAAGGAGACTCCCGGCAGGATTTGCAGAACGGAGCAGACCAGGGTCCGCCGTCGAACTTCCTGGAGCAGTTGCTGAACGCCGCTCCTGAAGCCATCATGATCACGCGCGGGTCGAAAATTCTGCATATTAATCGCGAATTCGAATCCCTGTTTGGCTTCAACGCCGACGAAGCGCTGGGACAGAACACCTACGACATTCTCATTCCCGAAACCCGCCGCCATGAGTTCGATATCCTCGAGCACACCATGCAACTCCATGGCCGGGCTTCGATGGAGACAGTTCGCCTTCACAAGTCAGGCGAGCTCATCGATGTCTCGATCCTGGTCGCTCCGATCAACATGGCGGGTATTGAGATTGGCAATTTTGTCAGCTACCGGGACATTCGGGATAAGAAGCAATCCAACGCCCGCCTGCAGCTCGATGCCTTACGTGACCCGTTGACGGGGTTGGCCAACCGGGCCTTGTTTCTTGATCGCCTGCAGCTGATCATGGCCCGGCAGCAACGTCACTCGCATTTGAACTTCGCGGTGATGTATCTCGATCTCGATCGCTTCAAGGCAGTGAACGACAACCTGGGCCACGCCGCCGGCGACGATCTGTTGATGCGCGTCGCGGCTCGCCTGCGATCTTGCGTTCGGCCGGAAGATACGGTGGCGCGCTTCGATGGAGACGAATTCGCCATCCTGCTTGAGGACGTCACCAATATTTCCGATGTAACCAGAATCGCCGAGCGCGCGCAGCACGATATTCGCTTGCCGGTCGAGCTGAATGGCCACGAGATCTTCGTTTCTGCCAGCATCGGGATCGCCTTCGGCACGCTGGACCACACCAGCCCGGAACAGATCCTGCGTGATGCGGACTTTGCCATGTATCAGGCCAAGTCCAATGGTCACGCGCGCCACGAGGTTTTTGACGGCTCCATGCACGTGCACGTGGCGGCACAGATGAAGAAGGAGCAGGACCTGAAAACGGCCCTGGAAAACAAAGAGTTCGCCGTCTGGTACCAGCCCATCTATCGGCTGGCGACGGGGGAGATCGAAGGTTTTGAGGCGTTGCTCCGCTGGCGCCGCGACGGCGCAGACTGGCTGGCGCCGCAGGATTTTTTGCCCACCGCCGAAGAGACAGGACTCATCGTTCCCATTGGAATGCTTGTTTTGGAGGACGCTTGCCGGCAACTGAACCGCTGGGCCGAGATACTGCCGGACAAGAAGCCGAGCATTGATGTGAATTTGTCCCCTCGTCAGTTCCGGGATCCAAATTTCCTGGCGAACCTCGCCGCATTGCTGGCCAAATGGAAGGTCTCCCCGGGCCAGCTGCGCCTCGAAATCTCTGAGGCTGTGGTGAACCAGGATCCCGAAGCCGCCTTGGTGATCTGCCAGGGCCTGGCTGATCTGAAAGTCAGCGCCGCCCTGGATAATTTCGGCGCCGGCCTGGCCTCCATGAACCACTTCCTCCGCTTGCCGATTGACCTGGTAAAAGTCGATCGCCGGCTGATTGCCTACCTGCCGATTCCGGGTAAGCAGGCTGCGATCCTGCAAACTATCTTCGATCTTGGACGCATGCTGGAAGTGCGGATGCTGGCTGAAGGCATCGAGCGCAAGGAACAGTTGGATGCGCTGCTCAAGTTCGGTTGCGATTTGGGTCAGGGGCATTTCTTGTCGCCGCCGGTTGCGCAGGAAAAGACACAGGCGTTACTCGAGAACGGCACTTGGCGCATTTAAATTAGCGTTGAATGCTACGATGGCCCCATGCCACGCCAACGCGAGCCAAAACCTATCTCCCCCAAGGCCGCCAAAAAGAAAACTGCAGCGGTGCCTGCGGTTGCTTCTGAGTTGGTAATTCTGACCGGCCTTTCCGGATCCGGCAAGGCCTCCGCGCTGAAAGCGTTCGAAGACCTGGGCTTTTATGCGGTCGACAACATGCCCCTGGAGTTGATCCCGGCGTTTGCCGACCTGGTGCGGCAATCGGCTGAGATTAACCGTGCGGCACTGGTCGTCGATGTGCGCGAGGGGCAGCATCTCGATCGCTTTCCCGCCATCCTTCGGCAGGTCAGAAAAGTCCTTTCGACCACGGTGGTTTTTCTCGACGCTTCCGACCCTTCCCTGGTGCGTCGATTCTCTGAAACCCGGCGTCCCCACCCGCTGGGCCGGACGGAGACGGTGGTTCGGGCGATCCATGCGGAGAGAAAGCTTCTCGATCCCATCCGCAATCTGGCCGACATTGCTGTCGACACTACCCGATACAACGTGCATGAATTGCGCGCCTACATCCTGCAGAAGTTTGAGCGCGGAGACACGGACAAGAACCTGTTGGTCTCCTCGATCAGTTTCGGTTACAAGAACGGTGTCCCGCTCGAGGCCGACCTGGTTTTCGACGTCAGGTTCCTGCCCAATCCGCATTTCGTGCCCGAGTTTCGTGACCTGACCGGGCGGCATCCCAAGGTGGCAAAATACATCCGCGAGTTTCCCCAGACGTGTGAGTTTCTGGACCGGGTTACGCAGTTGTTGCTCTTCCTGTTGCCCCATTACATCGAGGAGGGCAAGAGCTATCTCACCGTGGCTTTCGGCTGCACCGGGGGCCAGCATCGATCCGTGATGATCGCCGAGGAAGTCCACAAGCGTCTGGCCAAGGAAGGCTACCGGGTCAAGGCCGTCCATCGGGATATGCCGCACTGAGAGAGGTAGGTACGGGCTTCAGCCCAAGGAGTCTGCAGGAACGGCTGAATTAGCCCAGGACGCAGTCCTGGGTATGCATCTATCATCGAGAAGTCCCGCAGGGACGACTGGAAGTTAGCCGATGCATCGCCGTGAGCTCGGGCAGCGGGACAGGAACTTTCAAATCATGAAGTAGCCCGAGACATTCGGGTAACTTCCAGTCGTCCCTGCGGGACTCTCCGCTCTCGAATCTATACCTTGGACTGCGTCCTGAGCTAGTTCAGCCGTCCCTGCGGGACTCACTTTGCATGCGATTGTTCTCGCGCACACATTAGGCCCAATCCTCTTTCCACCCGTTCGGTCTTGAGGCCCCCAGGCTCCGTGGCGGGGACAGAGGCCCGGCGATTACAATAGCTGGATGCGTTCCATGCAGCGCCTCGTCTTGGGTGTTTCCTCTTGAAGAAGGTGCTGCGCCTGTTGGGTTACGTGCGGCCGTATTGGCTGCAGGCGTTTTCGTCGGTCATCCTGATGGCCGGCGTGGGCCTTCTGGATTCCTTCCGTCTCCTACTGGTCGGTCCGATCTTCGACCGCGTGCTCAACCCCAACGCGCCCGACCGCACCATCCCCCTCCTGGGACCCCGTTTCGGCATAAGCCTGCAACAAATTGTCCCCTCCCACTTCCACAATGCATGGGACATCGTCGCCTTCGCGCTGGTGGTTTCCACTTTGCTGAAGGGGATCTTCGATTACTGCGGAACCTACCTGGTGAACTATGCCGGCTTCGGCATGATCACCGACCTGCGCGATGATCTCTACGACGCCATTCTGCGGCGCTCCGTCTCTTTCTTCCAACAGCATTCGACCGGCACCATTGTCTCGACTCTGATCAACGATATCGAGCGAGTGCAGTTTGCCATGTCTGCCGTCCTGGCGGAATTCCTGCAGCAATTCTTTACCCTGATCTTTACTGCATTTGTCGTAGTGGCCCTGGGCGGCAAGCTGGCTTGGGTACTGCTGTTGTTTGTTCCCGTAGTTCTGGGCTCGGCCCGCCGCATCGGACGCCAGGTGCGCCAGACCACCCGTAAAGGGCAGGACAAACTGGCCGAGATCCAGAACATATTGCACGAGACCATCACCGGAAACCGCATCGTCAAAGCCTTCAACATGGAGTTCTGGGAGATGATGCGGTTCAAACAGGCGGCTCGCCGTCTGTTCGACGCAAATCTTCGTTCCGTGCGCGCACAGGCCATCAGTTCGCCGCTCATGGATACCATTGGCGCGGTGGCAATCGCTTTATTGCTCTGGGTCGGCCGCAACAGCATCCGCAGTCATACCCTGACCGCCGGCACCTTCTTCGCTTTCATCATCGCGGTCTTCAAGCTGTATGAGCCGGTGCGCAAGTTCGCCCTGTTCTATAACAACTTCCAGCAGGCGCTGGGCGCCTCCTCGGAGATATTCCGCTTCATGGATACCCAGGACGAGGTGCGGGAGAAGGTTGGCGCCCACGTCATCAAGGAATTCCGCGACCAGATTCAATTCGAGAATGTCTGCTTCGACTATCGCAATGAAGAAGGCGAACGGCAGGTGTTGCGCGAGATCAATCTGCTCGTCCCGCGGGGTGAGGTCGTGGCGTTGGTGGGCCCCAGCGGCGCCGGCAAATCCACCCTGGTGAACCTGATCCCACGTTTCTTCGACGTCACCGCAGGCAGCATCCGCATCGACGGACATGACCTGCGGGAGGTGAGCCTCGCTTCTCTCCGCGCCCAGATTGGCAACGTAACCCAGGAGACGATTCTGTTCAACGACACGGTGCGCAATAATATCGCCTATGGCGAAGCCGGCATCCCCATGAGCCGGGTCGTCGCTTCCGCCCAGGCGGCCCTGGCGCACGAGTTCATCGAGCGGCTTCCGGAAAAATACGATACAGTGATCGGGGAAAAGGGTTTTCGCCTCTCGGGCGGAGAGCGGCAACGCATTGCCATCGCCCGGGCACTCCTCAAGGACGCGCCTATCCTCATTCTTGACGAAGCTACCTCAGCCCTCGATTCGGAAAGCGAGTCGCTGGTGCAAGCTGCTCTTTCTAATCTGATTGCCGGGAGGACGGTGTTCGTCATCGCCCATCGTTTATCGACCGTGCGCCGCGCTTCGCGTATTGCCGTGATTGAAGACGGCCGCATCACCGCCATCGGCTCGCACGAAGAGTTGCTCCGTGTCTCCTCGACCTACCAGCGTCTCTACCAATTGCAGTTTATGGACCCGGCGGAGTTTCCCGGCAACGTGCTTCCCAAAGAAGTGCTGGAACCTGCGTTGAGCGCAGAGGTTCAGCCTTGACCGCCACCGTCTCGTCCGCGCCTGTTCATTCCGCGGCGGTTCATTCGATGACCGGCTTTGCCCGAACCAGCGGCCGCCTCAACGATCTACTCTCCTGGAATCTCTCTCTTAAAAGCGTCAACCACCGTTTTCTCGACCTGCACATGCGCATGCCGGCCGGCGCCGAGCCGCTGGAGATGCGCTTGCGCAGGCTGCTTAAGGAAAAGGTGCTGCGCGGCCACCTGGAAGTTACCTTGACGGTTGATCGCGGTCTTCGCCCCAGCGCTCAGTTTGACCCTGATCTGCTGCAGGGCTATATCGCCGCCTTTCGCGCTGCCGCCCAGGAGAACGGGCTCCAGCAGCAGCCGGATCTGAATGTCATCTTCCGCCTGCCCGGAGTCTTGACCGGGGAAATGCGCTTCAGCGAAGAGGAAGTGAAAGCCCTTGAGGAAGATGTGGCGGCTGAGATCGGCCCCCTGGTCGAAGCGTTGAACCGGATGCGAGCCCAGGAGGGCGCCGCGCTGGCCCGAGATCTCGGCGCCACCATGGAGCGTCTGGACGGCGATCGTCTCCCAGGTCGCGCACCTGCGCCAGGACGTACAAAAGGCCTACTTTGAACGGATTAGCCAGCGGATCGCGGCCCTGCTGAACGGCAATGGAGCCATCGACCGGGACCGGGTCCTGCAGGAGGCGGCGATGCTCGCGGAACGAAGCGACGTCGAAGAAGAGGTTACCCGGCTGCGTACCCATATCCAGCATTTTCATTCGCTCCTGCAGGCAGGCGGCGAACTGGGCAAAAAGCTCGATTTCCTGTTGCAGGAGATGAATCGCGAGGCGAATACCCTGCTGTCAAAGACCGGCGGAGTAAGCGGAAATGGGCAGCGAATTACTGATTTGGGCCTGGGAATGAAATCGGAGATCGAAAAAGCGCGCGAACAGGTGCAGAATCTTGAGTAACACTTGTGCGGGACTGCGCGCTTAGCGGACCACTGTATCATCAGGACAACACCTTGGCGGGAATTCTGTTCATCATCTCGGCACCTTCGGGCTCTGGCAAATCCACTCTGGTGAACCGCCTGCGTGCGCGGGTGACCGGTCTCGACTTCTCTGTCTCCTACACCACGCGCGCCCCGCGTCCTTCAGAACGGCAGGATCGCGAATACCACTACATCTCGCGGGCCGAGTTTCGGGAGATGGTGGACCGGGGGGAATTTCTGGAGTGGGCTGAGGTCTTTGGCAACTACTATGGCACTGCCTGCCGCTCACTCACCGATGCTCTGACCGCAGGCAAGGACCTGCTGCTCGACATCGACGTGCAGGGCGCAGCCCAGGTGCGCGAGAAGATGCCGGATGCGGTGAGCATTTTTCTCCTCGCCCCCGCGCCGGACATCCTGGCCCAGCGTCTGCGCGAACGCAGCCGCAAGGAAGGCAGCCTGCTGGAGGAGGAAATCGCCAGACGGCTAGCCAAGGCCAGAAGTGAGATCGAGAACTACAGTCAGTATCGCTACATCCTGGTTAACGATATTCTTGATGACGCGGTAGAAGCATTGACCGCCATTGTGATCACGGAAAGGGCCAGGCGCCTTGGAGCGCCACCAGACCCTGAGACTGCCCGCATGATGCAGCTCGCCGATAGGTGCCGCCAGACGAACGCCACGGATCGTGTATACAAGGTACTTTCCTCGTTCGGTCTGCTCGACATGCATGCCACTCGCGCCTGAAAGTCCGGCGACAAACTTAGGAGGCAATATGACGCCAGAACATGGACTTGACAGCAATTTTCGCTACGTGGTCATGGCTGCCCGCCGCGCCCGGCAACTCCAGAACGGTTCTCAGCCGTTAATTGATTCCCGCTCCAACAAGGCCTGCCGTGTAGCCCAGGAAGAGATCGCCGCAGGTAAGGTCAAGGCGGCTGCGCAGCCCAGGGTGGAGATCGTGGACGAGGCACTTCTGGACCCGGATACTGAGCAAGACAGAGATTCGTAACAACGTACAATCATTGCTATGAAGGTAACGGTCGGCGTCTCCGGAGGCATCGCTGCGTACAAGGCAGCAGAGGTCGTGCGAGCCTTACAGCGCCAGGCGCTGGACGTACACGTCGTGATGACGGAAGCGGCCCAGAAGTTCATCACTCCGCTGACATTTGCGTCCCTTACCGGTCATAAGGTGATCACCGGACTGTGGCCCTCCTCTCCAGGAGAAGGCGATCTCGATTCCTCCATTGAGCACATAGGCGAAGCCCAGACCACGGATGCCCTGGTGGTGGCGCCGGCAACCGCCAACGTGTTGGCAAAGTTCGCCCATGGTCTGGCCGACGACTTTCTGACCACCCTGTTTCTGGCTACCCACGCACCGGTCATTGTTGCTCCGGCGATGAACGTGAATATGTGGGAGCACCCGGCGACCCGGGCGAACATGGAGATTTTGCAAGGGCGCGGGGTAAGGATTGTTCCTCCGGACAAAGGTCCCCTGGCCTGCGGTATGGTCGGGAGCGGCCGGCTGGCCGAGCCCGAGGTCATCGTCGAGGCAGTGCTGGCTCAGCTCCATGGCCGCAACGATCTGGCCGGAGAGACGATTCTGGTCACCGCCGCCGGGACCCGGGAAGCCATCGACCCGGTTCGTTTTTTGGGCAATCGCTCCAGCGGGAAAATGGGCTACGCCGTGGCCGAAGAGGCGCAGCGCCGCGGGGCGCGGGTGGTGTTGGTGAGCGGCCCAACGGCGCTCAAGCCGCCTGCCAATTGCGAGCTGGTTTCTGTGGTCAGCGCTGAGGATATGCGGCGCGCCGTCCTTGGCCGCCTCGATCAGGTGACCATCGTGATCAAGGCTGCTGCGGTGGCTGATTATCGTCCCCGTGTGTTGGCGGAACAGAAGATGAAGCGGAGTGGTCCGATCACCATCGAGTTTGAGCCCACGGAAGACATTCTGCGTGAGGTGGTCGTTTCCAAACGGCCGGGTACGCTGGTCATCGGGTTTGCCGCGGAAACCGAAAACCTCATCGAGCACGGTCGTGACAAGCTCCTGCGCAAGGGAGCGGATGCGATTGTCTTGAACGACGTGTCTCGTCCGGGAATCGGGTTCGATTCCGATCGCAACGCTGCTACTTTTCTCACTCCGAAGACGGCGATTGAATTGCCCGAGATGACCAAGCATGAGTTGGCAGGTCGCATCCTGGATGAAGTGATCGCCTTGCGCCGCCCTGCTTCTGTCGTGGCCGAAACCGGCCTGGTCTCCAGCAACTCCAAGTTGCAGGATTAGCTCAAAAACATTTTCACGAAGGGTCCGTAGAACCGCAGGTCCCTCCGCTACGCTTCGCTCCGGTCGGGATGACAAGGAAGGGGTGGCGTCTCCATGCCACATTGGCTGCTGGTGGAGTGAACCGCAGATCTCTCGGCTTCGCTCGGGATTACAGAAAGGAGAGGGTTGCTGTTCGGAAAGTGGGGTGGCCAAAGGACACGACGGGTCGCAAAAGGAGCGCAGTCGCTAAAGGGACGGCCAGTTGCCTGAGGACGGCGCGGGGTCCAATGCGTGTCTCCGGCCCAGCAAGCACACCTTCCTCCGGCAACCGCCCTTTCCCGACAACAGCCCCTCCTTTCTGTCATCCCGAGCGAAGCCGAGAGATCTGCGGTTCACTCCACCAGCAGCCAATCTGGCATGGAGACGCCACCCCTTCCTTGTCATCCCGACCGGAGCGAAGCGTAGCGGAGGGACCTGCGGTTCTACGGACCGTTCGTGGAAATGTTTTTCTACAACCCCGCCATGTAAGCTATAAAGAATCCGGTTCAGCTCATGTCGTTCGATCCCCAGTTGCAACAAGCTATTGCCGCGCACATGCAATATTTGCGCGACCTCGGTATCTACGACTTCTATCGCCGCGACACTGGCATCGTCATCGACACCGCCCCTGAGGAGCCCGTCATTCCCCCACGTCAACCCGTCTCACCGCAGCCGCCCGTCGGCTCGTTTGTTGCTCCGCCCAGCCGTACAGAAGCGTTGCGCGCGATTCAATTCGAAATCGGTGATTGCACCCGTTGCGCCCTCAGCCGCGGCCGAAACAAGATTGTGTTTGGCGACGGCGATCCCAACGCGCGCCTCATGTTTGTGGGCGAGGGCCCAGGAGCGGACGAGGACGCGCAGGGCATTCCATTTGTCGGCCGCGCCGGCCAACTGCTCAACAACATGATCGCGGCCACGGGACTCAAGCGCGAGCAGGTCTACATCGCCAACATCGTGAAGTGCAGGCCCCCGCAGAACCGGGTGCCTGAGCCAGAAGAAGCCAACACCTGCTCCCCGTTTCTCTTCCAGCAGATTGACGTCGTGCGGCCGGAGGTCATCGTGGCCCTTGGTTCCACCGCAGCGACCTACCTGCTGGGAGTCAAATCATCCCTCAGCGGCCTTCGCAAGCGCGTTCACAACTGCCGAGGCACCAAGCTGGTCGTTACCTATCACCCGGCCTACCTGCTGCGAGATCCATCACAGAAAAAAGAAGCATGGCAGGATTTGAAACTCGCCATGGCCGAGTTGGGATTGTCCGTTCCCTCCCGCTGATGGCAACTTTCTGTGACGTGGTGTTGCCGGTGCCGCTCGATCGGGCCTTTACCTACAAGCTCAAGGACGATAACGGACCGCCCGTTGGCGGCCGCGTCGTGGTGCCTTTCCGCAATGAAAAGTTGATCGGAGTGGTCACCCGTTTGCACGATGAGGCTCCGCCCGTCGAGGCGCGGCTGATTGAAACCGTGCTCGACCAGGAGCCCATTCTTAGCGCCGAACTGATGGAATTGGCTGCCTGGATTGCTCAGTACTACCTCGCCCCCCTCGGCGAAGTGTTACGCAGCATGCTGCCGCTGATGGCTGAAGTGCGGCGTTCCGTCAGCTATCGCATCAGCGAAACCGGTTTGACCATTCTCGTTGAAGGCGCGGAGCAAGGCTCCTCGCGCCGCTCCCGCCGCAGCGCGGACGAACAGGATATCGAGTACACCGTGCTCAACTATCTCTCCGATGGCCAGCCGGCGAGGAGCGGGACACTCCGCCACGCGACAGGAGCCACGGCAGAGTTATTGACCAGCATGTTGCGCAAGAAGTGGTTGCTGCGTGAAACCGAAGCCGCACCGCGCGATGCGCGCCGTTTGGTGCGGTATGCAGTGCTGGTGGCCGATGCGCGGCCGCCGAAACTGAATGACAATCAGCTGGCGATTCTCGCCGAGCTTGCGGGCGCAGGCGGGTCCCTGCCGGTTCCCGTTCTGCGCAGATTGGAAATTCCTGCGACTACGCTGCAAACCCTGGTCAAGCGGGGTCTGGTGACGATCGACGAACGGCCCGCGGCCTTTCACCTCACCGGCGCCACTAGACCCGTCGCACAGTATGTCCTCAACCAGGCCCAGCAAACGGCGCTGGCGCATATTGAGACCACCCTCGACGGAGAGGGGTTTGGTGCTTGCCTGCTCCATGGAGTGACCGGTTCGGGCAAGACGGCGGTGTATCTGGCCGCAATGGAACATGCAAGGCGCGCCGGCCGTTCGGCCATTCTGCTGGTCCCCGAAATCGGCCTCACTCCCGCCATGGCGGCGCAGCTTCACTCCGCGTTTGGCGGCAGCGTGGCGCTCCTTCACTCCGCGCTTACGCCCGATGAGCGCGCCGAACAGTGGTATCGCATCCGGCGTGGAGAAGCGCGGATTGTCGTGGGCACCCGTTCCGCCATCTTCGCGCCCGCCATGAACCTGGGCCTCATCATTGTCGACGAAGAGCATGACCAGTCTTACAAGCAGGAGGAGATTCCGCGCTACCACGCTCGCGATGTCGCCGTGATGCGCGCCAAAATCAGTGGGGCTACCGTCGTTCTGGGTTCAGCCACTCCGTCGCTCGAGTCCTGGCGTAATGCGGAGACGGGCAAGTATGCGTTGATCGAGATGAAGGAGCGGGTCAACCAGCGGCCGCTGCCCGTCGTGGACCTGGTGGATATGCGCCTCGAATTCCAGGAAACGGGAAAGGAAAGCATCTTTTCCCGGGTGCTGCTGGAGCGCGCGAAAGCAGCCATCGATCGCGGAGAACAGGCCATTATCCTGCTCAACCGGCGCGGCTATTCCTTTGCGGTGCTATGCCGGGCATGCGGCGAAAAGCTGCAATGCGAGAATTGCGCCATCGCTCTCACCCATCACAAGCCCATCATTCCTGGAGAGACCATTGCGAATCCAGCCGGGCAGCGGCTCAAATGCCACTATTGCGGATACGTGAAAACGGTGCCCAAGCACTGCCCTAAGTGCCAGAGCGAGCACTTGTTTTACCTGGGAGCCGGTTCGCAGCAGGGCGAAGAGCGTCTGCAGGAACTGTTTCCGCACGCCCGCATCGGACGCATGGATCGCGATACCATTCGTAACCGCTTCGACATGGAGCATCTCCTTACCCGCCTGCACAGCGGGGAAATCAATCTGCTGGTGGGCACGCAGATGATCGCCAAGGGCCATGATATCCACGGCGTTACGTTCGTCGGGGTTGTGGGCGCTGACCATGCTCTGGGCTTGCCCGATTTCCGCGCCGCCGAACGCGTCTTCCAGTTGCTCACTCAGGTCTCCGGCCGCGCCGGACGCGGAGATCTGCCCGGTAACGTCCTGGTCCAGAGCTACTACCCGGAACATTACGCTATCCAATGTGCCGCGGCGCACGACTTCAGAGCCTTCGTGAAAAAGGAGATGCAGTACCGCAAGTGGATGCACTACCCGCCGCACGCGACGCTGGCCAACATCATCATTCAGAGCCAGCGGCTGGAGGAAGCCGCTGGTTGGGCCACCAGCCTGGGCAGATCGTTTCGCCGCCATGCCCCTGGAACACGTGCGGGTATTGGGGCCCGCGAGCGCACCCATCGTCCGCATCAAGCGGATTTATCGCTTTCATCTTTTGCTGAAGTCCGAGAAGCGGCAGGCCCTGGCACGGACCTTGCGCGCGGGTCTAGCCCAGGCAGAGACTCTGGGAATTCCACGGCGCAATATAATCGTCGATGTGGATGCCGTGAACCTGATGTGATGCGAAGCTCTCACCGGCAGATGATCTCTGCCGTCTCTCTCGCATATCCTCTTGGCTCTGATCGTCGCCATCAGCATTCTGCTGATGTTGATTCGTCCCCGCAATATTCCGGAGGTCTACTGGGTCGGCGGCGGGGCGATCCTGCTGATTGTTCTTCGGCTCATTCCGTTCAAACTCGCCGGCAAGGCCGCGGCCGAGGGCTCCGACGTCTACCTCTTTCTCATCGGCATGATGCTGCTCTCGGAATTAGCCCGCGAACACGGCGTCTTCGACTGGCTTTCTTCCGCGGCTCTCAGAGGATCCCACGGCTCCTCCGTCCGCCTTTTCACCCTGGTCTACGGCGTGGGCACGCTGGTCACGATCTTCATGTCCAATGATGCAACCGCCGTTGTTCTCACGCCGGCGATTCTTGCCGCGATACGCAAAGCGAGGGTCACGCCGCTACCCTATCTGTTTGCCTGCGCGATGATCGCGAATGCTGCCTCGTTCGTCTTGCCGATTTCGAATCCCGCAAATCTGGTGGTCTTTCATTCGAGCATGCCGCCATTGGGGCGATGGCTCGCGTCCTTCGGCTTGCCATCGATTCTTTCCATTGCCGCGACCTATCTGGTCCTGCGGTTTGTCTTTCGCAAAGAACTCGCGGACGACGCACAATCTGCCCCGGCGCGCCGTGGCGCGGACGAGGGCGCAAAACCGCTCTCTGCGAATGGCGCGATTGTATTAGGAGGCATCGCCTCCATGGTGGCCGTGCTGTTGACGGCCTCCGCTCTCGACAGGGATCTTGGCTTGCCCACCTGCCTTGCGGCGCTCGCGATCACCGCGGTCGTATGCATCAAGGCCCGTAGCAATCCCTGGACCCTGATGAAAGAAATCAGTTGGGCTACGATTGCCCTGGTCGCCGGGTTGTTCATCATGGTCGAGGCGGTTCAGAGTGTGGGCGCCCTCAAGCTCACCCAGGCGGCCTTTCACGACGTACAGCGATTGGCTCCCGCTTACGCCGCGCTGGCCACCGGCTTTGTCGTAGGCATCGCCAACAACCTGGTCAACAATCTCCCGCTCGGTCTCATCGCCGGGGCGACGTTGCAGGCTGAGCATGCCAGGGGACTGATAGCCAATGCGGTGTTGATCGGCGTGGACCTGGGGCCGAACCTCTCCGTGACCGGCTCCCTGGCCACCATCTTGTGGCTGATCGCGCTGCGCAAGGAAAAGCTCAACGTGAGCGGTCGGGACTTCTTCAAGGTCGGCGTCCTCGCCATGCCGGTGGCCCTGGCCGCTGCGCTGTGCGGCGTAATTCTGACGCAGAGTCCTCTAGACCGCATTTTGGTACCGTCGAATGACTGATGCCCAATCTGCCCGGTTTTGGCAGATGTGGGATTCAATCCGGCTTGATCGCAGCAGAGCTTTCTTTGGCGGAAGCTACGCAAACCTCTGTGGCTTCGGTCTACACTTTTGCGAAAATGCTCTAGCGAAACAGGTCAATCACGCTGGTGCCGACAAACGGAGCCGGCAAAAACGTTAGCACCAGGATGGCAAGCGCCACCCAGCCCAGCCGGCGGTGGTTGTAGGGCATGAGCGGAAAAAACGGAACGTGCGGATGACGCATGGCGGGGAGCAGCAGGATCACTCCCCACAGCACCCAGCCGGTCCACAAGGTCACGCCCATCACCAGCAGGATCACCGGCACCACATACGTCAGCCGGCGATGCCCTCGGGACGTAATCGCGTAAAGAATATGACCACCATCCAACTGCCCGGCGGGGATGAGGTTGAGCGAAGTCACAAACAAACCGACCCAACTCGCGATCAGGATGGGGTGGGGAATCAGGTTGTCCATGCGGGGCACCCAGGGAAACCAGGCAGCCAGGGCACGGTCCAGCAGGGTAACCGTCAAGGGCCAGCGAAACTGAACCAGCGCCTGCGCCGAGTCCGGACCCGCAGGGCGAGAGAGCAGGATGCCCAACACCGTGGTGGGAAGGGCAACCAGGTATCCGGCAATCGGTCCGGCGATACCCACCTCCATCAACGCCCGGCGGGAGGGAATGCGAGAACGGATCCGGATCACGGCCCCAGCGGTGCCGCTCAATGTAGGAGCGGGCAACACGTAGGGCCAGGAAGCGTTGATGCCGTGGCGCCGGCAATAAAAATAGTGGCCGGCTTCATGGGCCAGCAGGATCGCCAGCAGCGCCAACGAAAAGGACCAGCCGCTGGCCAAGGCTGAGGAGTGCGTCCAGATCCAGCGCAGCGGAAAAAGATCGCTTTCGTGGACCAGCGGCGGTTGGCCCAGGCGAAAGTTCTGCATGAGCAGCGCACCCGTGCTGGCGGTGGTAAAGATGCTCACCACCAGCAGGCATAGCGGTAGCCACGCGATCGAGCGCGGCGCCCTTGCAGCAAGATCCGAGTGATCAGCAGCGCTGGAGAGGAGCGGATGCTCCGTGGTCGGCATTTCTACTTCGGCCAAGGGCGGCTAAGAATCCAGCAGGTGAAGTTCCTTGCCCGGCTTGAAGCGAACAGCCTTGCCTGGAGTGATGGTGACTTCCGCACCGGTCCGCGGGTTGCGGCCGATCCCCGTCTTACGCGGGCGCACATTGAAAACGCCGAAGCCCCGCAACTCGATTCGGTCGCCCGAAGCAAGCGCCTTCTTCAGGCTCTCGAAGACCGTGTCGACGGCGGCTTCCGCTTTGTTGCGCGGTAGTCCGGTCTTGGCGATGACTTGATGGATGATGTCCTGTTTAATCAATGCCTTTACCCCGAGGGATATTAGGTAACAGCAATGGCCGGAGCTACGTCCTCATCGTATAGCGTGTCTCCGGTATGGTCCAGCGGCTTCCTTGGGGATCAAGATTGTCAACTAACCCGGCCTACCGTAAGATGCAGTTTCCAGAAGAAGGATTTTTTATCCCTCAGTACCGCACCTGGCTCTGCCAGGACGGTTTTCCTAAAAGGAGTTGCATGTCTATTCAGTCCGACCGGTGGATTCGCGAGCACTCGCAAAAAGGGATGATTGTCCCTTTCAGCGAAAAGCAGGTAAGAGAAGGGGTCATATCCTACGGCCTCTCCTCCTACGGCTACGATCTTCGCGTTTCCGATGAATTCAAAATTTTTACCAACGTGAACAGCGCAGTCATTGATCCCAAAGCCTTTGACGAGCGGTCTTTTGTCACCGTCACTGCCGATTCGGTCCTGATTCCGCCCAATTCGTTCGCCCTTGCCCGGTCGGTCGAATATTTCAAGATTCCCCGCGACGTCCTGACCATCTGCGTAGGCAAATCAACCTACGCCCGCTGCGGCATTATCGTGAACGTCACTCCTTTCGAGCCGGAATGGGAAGGTTTTGTGACGCTCGAGATCTCCAACACCACCCCCTTGCCGGCTCGGATCTATGCCAACGAGGGCCTTTGCCAGATCCTTTTCTTCCATGGCAATGAGCCGTGCGAAGTCAGCTATGCGGATCGCAACGGTAAATACCAAAAGCAACAAGGTATCGTGCTTCCAAAGCTGTGATGGCGGAGCCAACGAAATCACTTTCCCGCTTGCGGGTGGCGCTGCTCGAGCCAGAGCCCATCCGCGTGCAGGGGTTTGTCACTTTATTCCAGGATCATCCTCGAATCGAGTTTGTGGTCTTTGAGCTGGCGGAGTTCCTGGCCGACCAGGAGATCAAGCTGGCCTTGATCGGCCTGCACGGTGAAAAGCTCCCACTCCCGTTGGTCGGCACCATCCATGGATTGCGGCCCGATGTGCGGCTGGTCGTCATGGGTCCGACCGGAGACGATGAAGTTATCCTCCAGGCGGTCACCGCGGGAGCCAAGGCATATCTCGAAGCCAGCGCCACGGCGCAGCAGGTGGAACAGGCGATCATGACCGTGAGCCAGGGGTCCATCTGGGCGCCGCGACGGGTATTGTCCATTTTCGTGGATCGCGCGACCAAATCGTCCCGGTCCACCGCCCCAGCCGCGGCTCAATTCACGGCCCGTGAAACCGAGGTGCTCAAGCTCCTGGTGGCCGCCCGGTCCAATCGTGAGATCGCCCGCACGCTCGGCATCGAAGAGAGAACCGTAAAGGCGCACGTGGCAAAACTGATGCGCAAGGTGGGGGTGGAGAACCGCATCGCCCTCTCCATCTACGCGGTGAACAACTCTATCGTCACCCCAACTCCCGAATAACGCCCGGCAATTTGTATCCCGTCGCTTGGCAGTTTAGATTGGGTACTTAAGTGCATGGTACCTTAGTGACATTGCCCGGTTACTTATCTTGGTCGAAAGTTACTTTAGAAACAACGCAGATCTGGGGACGGGGCTTCTGATCGGTGCAGTCTGCCATCACCAGCCCCCATTTTTTTGGCTCGCCCCCATATCGCATCCTGATCCATCCCTTTCGATTTTTCCCAACGGCCGCAAAAATTCCTGCATCCTAAAATCTGCGCCTATTCCCACTTTAGGAAGTGGCTCTCGAGCGGTTTTGCCCTCAGAAGCTGCGCCAACGTCAGCGAACCCGGTACCGTGCGGACAATTGTTCCCACCTGGAGACTTGAAAGAACATGAAACACATTTTGGCGATACTTTGCGTGGTCGGAATTTCCCTTACAACAATGTCTGCCTATGCAGCAGACGATAAGGCGACCCTGGACGCTCGCATCGAGAGCGCGAAAGATGTTCTGGACGCAATCATGGCGACTCCCGACAAGGCGATTCCCAATCAGATCATGTCCCAGGCGACCTGCGTGGGCGTCGTGCCCAGCGTGAAGAAAGGGGCCTTCCTGGTCGGTGCGGAATATGGCCAGGGCGTCGTAACCTGCCGTACCGGGCATGGCTGGAGCGCTCCGGCCTTCATCAGGATTGCGGGTGGCAGCTTCGGCTTTCAGATCGGCGGTCAGGCGACCGACCTGGTTCTGGTGGCGGTCAACGACAAGGGTTTTCAGGACCTCCTCAAGAGCAAGTTCAAGATTGGCGGCGATGCCTCGGCTGCGGCGGGCCCGGTCGGACGTGATTCCCAAGCGGCGACCGATTGGAAGCTGAACGCGGAGCTGCTTACCTATTCGCGCGCCAAGGGACTGTTTGCCGGCATCGACCTCACCGGAGCCGTGGTGGACGAGAACGTCGACGCTACGCGCGCGTTTTACGGTGTGGCTCACCCGAGTGCACAGATCCTGAAGGGGGAAGTCGCCACTCCGCCGGACGCGCGCCCGTTCGTACGCACGGTGGCAAAGTATTTCTCCGAAGTGCAAAGCGCGAAGTAGGTTTGCCCACTCCCAATGCTCGACACGACCATTGCCCGGCGATGCTTTGCCGGGCAGTTTTTTTTGACGTACCCCGTTTAGACTGGGAAAGCTGAATGCGGGGCAAAGCTGTGGATGCGGCGACGACTGGAATTTGTGCTGGTGTGGG
This sequence comes from uncultured Acidobacteriaceae bacterium, assembly GCA_963850235.1. GTDB lineage: Bacteria > Acidobacteriota > Terriglobia > Terriglobales > Acidobacteriaceae > PALSA-350. The sequence goes on from CAWKKM010000008.1 coordinate 442,088, forward strand.
CCGCGGTGAAGCTTCTGAGCTTGCCGCCAAGGAGCGTTGCCCGCAATATCGGTGCGTTCATTGCCCGGCTGGCTCTGCTGCTGACTCCACGCCTGGCGGGTGTCGGCGACCTTAATCTTCGCCTGGCGTTTCCCGAGAAAAGTACCGCCGAACGGCAACAAATTTTGCGCAAGCTGTATCGCAACCTTGGTTGGTTGTTGGCCGAGTTCTGCCAGATGCCGCGCTACACCCCGGAGACTACGCGCAGCTTTATCCGGTATGACGGGCTGGAGCACTACCTGGCGGCTCGCGATGAGGGCAAAGGAGTTCTCATCCTCACCGGACATCTGGGTGCGTGGGAGCTTTCGAGTTTTTATCACTCGCTGATGGGCTACCCCATGAGTATCGTGATCCGGCGTCTCGACAATCCGCTGGTCGACAGCCTGGTGAACCACATTCGCTGCCTCCACGGAAATCAAGTTCTGCACAAGGACGATTTCGCGCGCGGCCTGCTGGCTTCCATGCGCCGGGGCGAGACCGTGGGCATCCTGATGGATACAAACATGACCCCACCCCAGGGATCGTTCGTAGATTTCTTTGGTCAATCCGCGTGTACCGGAACCGGGCTGGCGCGCATTGCCATGAAAACCGGCGCCCGTGTGCTCCCTGGCTTTCTTCTCTGGGAAGAGGCAACGCAGCAATATGTCCTGCGCTTCGGCGCCCCACTCTGCCTTGCCGCCAGCGGAGATGTGGAGGCGGATGTGATTGCCAACACTGCCTTGTTCACTCGGGTGATCGAAGACTACGTTCGCCAATATCCCGACCAGTGGCTTTGGGTGCATCGCCGCTGGAAGACTCGCCCGCAGGGCGAAGCGCCCATCTACACTTGAGTCATGCCCATCCCTCTCAGTGAATTGGCGGAACGGCTCGGGGCTGAATTCGATGGCGCCGCGGCCGACCACGTGATCACGGGGGTGTCGAGCATCGCTTCCGCGGGTCCGGGGTGCCTGGTGTTTGCGGAAGAAGAGGCCTCGTTTGCTGCGGCCATGGCCTCGAGCGCCGGTGCGATTCTGGTTGGGCATCAGGTGTTGACCGCCGATGCACATAAGCCAGTTCTACGTGCAGCTCAGCCGCGGCTGGCCTTTGCCCGTGCCGCTGTGCTGCTGCGTGCTCCCCAGCCTGAACCGTCCATTCACCCTACCGCCGTGATCGCGCATGGAGTGCAGATGGGCGGCAAGGTCTCGGTCGGTGCCCACGCCTCGGTCGAGGAGGGCGCCAGCATCGGTGAGGGAACCATCATCGGCAGCGGCGCTGTGATCGGCGCCGGGGTCCGCGTCGGGAACAACTGCCGCATTTATCCGCGCGTGGTCATTTACCCTGGGGCCACGCTCGGTGACCGGGTGGTGGTCCACGCCGGGGCGGTGCTGGGAGCAGACGGCTTTGGCTACGTCCGCGATCGAACCAACGGGGAATACACGCAGTTCCCGCAGCAGGGAACCCTGGTCATCGAGGACGACGTTGAGGTTGGAGCCAACACCACGATTGACCGCGGGGCTCTTGAGGAGACCCGCATCGCACGCGGGACCAAGCTCGACAATCTGATTCATATCGGTCATAACTGCAACATCGGGCGCAACGTCGTCATCGCCGCGCAGACTGGTATCTCAGGCTCGAGTGCGGTGGGGGACGGCGCCATCCTGGGAGGGCAGGTTGGTATGGGCGATCATGCCATGGTCGGTCCCGGGGTCATCCTTGGCGGCCAGGCGGGCATTCTGCCGAAGAAAAAGCTCCTGGGGCCGGGAATTGTTTTTTGGGGCACGCCGGCCAAGCCCGTGCGTCAATACCTTAAGGAGCTGGCAATGCTTGCTCGCCTAAAGCGGCCTACCGGGGACGAGTAATGGCCATCGTGGTGGTAGGCGGGCATTCGCGCAGCGTGGGCAAGACCTCGGTGGTCGCGAATCTGATCGCCCGCCTTCCCGAGCGCCATTGGACCGCCTGCAAGATCACTCAGTTTGGCCACGGTTTCTGTAGTGCTAACGGCGAGCCGTGCGACTGCCAGACGGATGAGCACACCATAGCCATCACCGCCGAGCGCGATCCCAACACCGGGACGGACAGTGCCCGTTTTCTGGCCGCGGGAGCGATCCGGTCACTCTGGGTCCGCACCCGCATCGGGCGGCTGGCGGATGCGATGCCGCGGATTCGTAAGGAAATCGATGCCGCTGAGAACATCATCTTCGAGTCCAACAGCCTGATGCAGTTTGTGCGTCCGGATCTCTATCTTTCTGTTCTGGACCACGCCACCGCTGACTTCAAAGACTCCGCACGGCTATTTTTGGACCGCGCCGACGCGGTGCTCCTGCGTGCATCGGGGGAGGAACTTACGCCGCAATGGAAAGAAGTCTCCCTGCGGTTGATTGCGGGTAAGCCACGGTTCGTAGTGACGCCCCCGGACCAGATCGGCGATGACCTGGTTGCGTTCGTGGAGGAGAGGCTATCCAGGAGTAGGTCTCCAAAACGCTAACCTATCCATCGATCAACCGGATTCATATGGCGCATAGGGTGCTTAAACAGGCCGCGGAAAAAGAGATGATTCGTACCTCAGGGCCTAAAGGCCGAATGATTTTGCTCGGTTTCTGTACGGGCTAAAGCCCGTACCTACCTTTCCCCGTCGTCAAAATTGAGTTTTTCCGCAGCCTTTTAAAAGCGCAACACTTCCCCCCAAACTGCTTCACAGGTGATGGACGGGTGCCCTACGTTCGCCCAAGCGTACGTGGGCCGAAAACGACGGGCGCAGCCCAACAACGGCTTTCACCCATCGATCATCGGGACCCTAAAGGCGCACTGCCCACGTAGCAAAAAGCGTTGGAAGGGCTGCGCCCATCGTTTTCGGCCCATGTACGATTGGGCGAACATGGGGCACCCGTCCGATTCCCGCCTGCCTTTGTGCGCGATACAGATACTCGCGGCCACCTACTATTTCAGCGGAAAAGGCTCAGCCTTCAACGACCCGTCGCGTTGCTTGAGGAGTATCTGTACTTTGCTTTCAGCGCTGTCCAGCTCCTGCTTGCATTGCGCCGAGAGGCGCATGCCGTCCTCGAACATTTTGATCGAGTCTTCCAGCGGGAGATCTCCGCGCTCGAGCTGGGCGACAATCCCTTCCAGCTGTTTCAGCGATTCCTCAAACGTTGCCAACGCCGGCCCCCTCAGGCTTCGTGAGCACTACCTCAAGAATCTCGACCGCGCAGGAATACCGCCCAAACGGCGCGCTGACCTGCACTCCCTGGATCATGGGGCTGGCCGCAGCCAGCATCTCTCGCGCAATTTGTATACCTTCCGCCCGCGCCTTGTCAGGAGTGTCCGCCTTTTGCATCCTCACCATGATCTCGTCCGGCATGGAGACCCGCAGGTCGTTCTTCATGAACTCGGCATTGCGCAAGCTGGTCAGCGGCCAGATACCGGCAATGACGGGAATGCGAAATTCCTCGATGCGCTTGAGGAAAGCCTCCAACAGCTTCAGATCGAACACCGGCTGGGTAATCGCATATTCGGCGCCCGCTTCCACCTTGTACGCGAAACGGCGAATCTCCGTGTCCATGTCCGGCAACCCAGGATTCGCAGCCACCCCGATCGTCAATCCGCTCGAAACTCCGACAGGATTGCTCCCCAAATCCAACCCGTGATTCAAGCGCCGGACAATATTCACCAGGCCAATGGCATCCACATCAAAAACTGCCGTGGCATCGGGATAATTGCCCAACTTGGGCGGATCCCCGGTCAAGCAAAGAATATTCTTCAGGCCGATCGAAGACGCCCCCAACAAATCGGACTGGATGCTCAGCAAATTGCGGTCCCGGCACGTGTAGTGCAACAGCGTTTCCATGCCCGTCTGCTGAATCTGGATACACAGGCTTTGCGCGCTCATGCGCGGCGCGGCACGAGACAAGTCCGGAACATTGATGATGTGGACGCCATGTTGCACCAGCATCCGCGCACCCTCCAGCTCCTTCTCACACGTGATGCCCTTGGGTGGAACCATCTCCACCATGGTGACAAACGTGCCGCCGGCGATCAGCGAACCGAGGCGCGAACGCTCGCCCAGCGGAGCCGGCGCGATCTCGGAAACCGCCGGACTTTGCTTCACCTGAGTGTGAGCCACCTCCTGCGCACCCATCGCGCGCAGAGACGACTTCATGGATCGGATATGGCTGGGTGTGGTGCCACAGCAGCCGCCGACAAATTGCACCCCGGCCTTCACCAACTTGCGTGCAAAGCTGGCCATATACTCAGGCGAGCAGAGATAGATGTTTCGCCCTTCCACAGCCCGCGGCATGCCCGCATTGGGCATGGCAATTAAGGGCAAGTCGGTAGCCTGCGCCATGCATTCGATGGCGGTCAGTACAGTGGCAGGGCCCACGCTGCAGTTGCAGCCGATGGCATCGGCGCCCCACTCGGTCAACCGTGCCGCGGCTGTTTCTGCACTGGACCCGTCCAGGCAGTTGGCATCCTCATCCACCGTCACCATCACCAGCACAGGCAGCCCAGGGGCCACGGATCTTGCCGCGAGAATGGCTTGCTCCGCCTCGTTCAATGCTGAGACGGTTTCGATCAGCAGCATGTCGACCCCGCCCTCGACCAGGCCGCGAATCTGTTCGGCAAACGCTTCCCGCGCCTCGCTCAAGCTGGTTTTGCCTAAGGGTTCCAGACGCACGCCCAGGGGGCCGATAGCGCCCGCAACCCATGCTTTTCCGCTTTGCTTGTCGGCGCGCTGGTTGACTGCCTTGCGCGCTATCTGGGCTCCGGCCCGGTTGATCTCGACCACCCGGTCGGCAAAGCCATAGCGCTGCAAACGCAGGGCATTGGCGCCAAAGGTATTGGTCTCGATGATCTCCGCGCCCGCCTGCAGGTATTCCTCGTGGACGTTCCGCACCAGTTCCGGTTGGGAGACGTTCAGCTCGTCGTAGCAGCGATTGATGAAAATGCCGCGAGCGTACAAGCTGGTGCCCATTGCTCCGTCGCACAGCACGTTCCGCGTCCCGAAGATCTCTGTGAGCCGATTTGTCATAGAGTAAGTCTAATTATGCTAAGCCACCCGGGGCGCGATTGCCAGCCGCCGCTTTGTTATACTTGGCCTTTCCCGCATGTCCGCCGCGTGGTGAAATTCTGGTGAGGTCTTAGTTGAAGAAAAGAAGTCTCCGGTCTTTTTGTGCCCTTTCTGCTCTAGCCTGTTTCGCTTTCATTTTTCTGGCCGGATGCGGCAAGAGCTATTATTTTGGCGGCCGGGCCTTGCCCCCGAGTGGGATCCTCAACCGCGTTCTGATTGCCGTCCAGAATCCGGGCGCGTTGACCAAGGGTACCCTCGAGATCGTTGACGCCTTTTACGATATCCGCCATAGCTTTGGCGGCAGTGTTCCCTCCTTCAGCCTGGCCGGATACTCGGGAGCTGACCCGGTCACCATCCAGAACATGCCGGAAGAGCAGGCGGGCGCGGTCTATGGCGCGGGCGACGGCAGCTTTGCCCTCTTGAACTACGCCAGCGAGAAGCAAAACACCACCGTTACCTTGCCGGGCCAGTCCTCGGGCGTGTTCGTCTCGCGCGACGAAAGATACGTTTTTGCTGCCAACCAGACGGCCCACACGCTCACTGTGCAGGATCGTCAGCTGGGCACCAGCTACGGGTTGAACGTACCCAACATCTACCGCGTCTCCACCAATCCCAGCGGATCGGCGGCGTTAGCCTTCGTGCAGGACAGCAACCTGGTTTATAGCGTTTACAAGCTGCAGACGAACCAGAAAGTGCCTTCGAACGCGGTCGATTGTGAACCGCAGAATATCCCTGTGTATTGCGTTCTCCCCGTGCCCGGCACCTTTGACCGGCCGATCAAGGCGGTCTTCTCCGCGGACGGCACCACCGCGTTTGTGCTGAACTGCGGTCCGGAGTGCGGCGGAACCCAGGCCAGCGTCAGCTTTCTGCCCGTGGCCGGGATCATCATCCAGAGCGGTGCACCGGTACCGCCGGGCGCGCCCTCCGCGGTGACGGCCACCATCCCTGTTCCCGGCGGGGTCACCAATGCCCTGCAAAACGGAAATCTCCTCTACCTTGCCGGCCAGCAACTGCAATCCGACGGTTTCTTTGCCGGCTTCCTCTCCATTCTTGATCTTGGCGCTCAGAAGATCACCGGCAATTACTCCATCAGCGATGGGACGCACACCCGGATGAATTTCGGTGACGACAACACGCTCTGGATCGGATCCCAGCTTTGCACCCAGGGCGAACGCTATCACCTGGGCGCCACTACCAACCTTGGGTGCCTCACCATGTTCAACACCGCCAAGAACTCGGTGACCATGATTGACTCCTACAAAGGGGACGCCACGGGCGTCGCCTCGGTGCTGACCTTGCACAAGGTCTACACCGCCGAGGGCGGGCAAGTGTACATCTACAGTACTGTTGACGGCGCGGCGCTCGACAACTCCCAGGTGACGGTGGTGGGTACGGCTTACGATGTGGCCTACATGGACTCGCCCAGCGATGCCAACAACACCACCTATTGACGTTCTCGCCATTGCCGCCCATCGGGACGACGTGGAGCAAACCTGTGGTGGCACCCTTTTGCGCATGCGCTCCCTGCAGCTGCGCACGGCGATTCTTGACCTGACCCAGGGGGAAGCAGGCACGCGCGGCTCGGCCGGAGAGCGGGCCCAGGAAGCGGAAGAGGCCGCCCGTATTCTGGGTGTTTCCTGGCGCGAAGCCCTCGACATTCCCGACGGCCGGGTGGAGAACACCTGGGACAACCGCATCAAGATCGTTCGCAAGCTACGCCTGTTGCGGCCCAGGGTGGTGATTCTGCCGTACTGGCAAGGGCGCCATCCGGACCACTACAACACGTCAGGGCTTGGCTACGAGGCCTGTTTTTTGTCTGGCCTGGCCAAGATTGATACCGGCGACCCGCCTTTTCGGCCCTTCAAGATTCTCTACGCCAGCCTTTACGCGGACGCTCGGCCCAGTTTTGTCGTCGACATCACGCCGTTTATCGAGGAGCGCTTTCGCGCTTTGCTCGCTTATCGCTCGCAGTATGCCGATCAGCCATCGGGTGGAGCCCTTTTTGTGCCGCACGACGAAATTCGCGAGCGGACCTTCTCTCTGGCCCGGCACTACGGCCTGCTGGGCGGCGTTCGTTATGCCGAGCCGTTCGTGCAGAAGGAAGTCGGGTTGGTGGATGATCTGACGCTGGTGCCGGTGGCGTCGATTTAGGGCGGCATCTTGTCATCGGAAGCGAAGCCGCGCCATCCGCACATCTTCGGTAAGAATCGAAGGGTGCCCCAGCCTGCCCCGGCGTGCCGTGGGGTCTCGCATTTGAGACCTGGGATCCTCCTGGTAGAGGCTAATCTTGTCCCTTGTTGTAACCCCAGGTAAGCAACACCCCTCCCTTGTCATTGGGAGCGAAGCGCCGTGGAGGGACCTGCGGTTCTACGGACGCTTCGTGGAAATGTTTTTTAGACCGGGCCATTACCCCGGATCCCGAAGCAGGGTATCCTAAAACCAGACGATTTCAGCAGGCAGCGGATTCTCGCGTCTCCGCTCCTGGTTGGCAGCTGCCGGCAGTTTCGGCCTACACGCGAGCGAAGGACATTGCAGTCATTGTCCGGTGTGACGCCCGGTCTCTGTCCAAAATCAACGCGCTCCCCGGCGCGTGCACTCACTGCCAAACGAGCAAAACAGCCCAAAACCATCGAATTTTATCGAATTTTACAAAAACTGGAGGAGACGCGATCCTGTCTCCAATCAGGCATGCAAAATCAGCCCGCACGGGACGGATGGCTTTGTCTCCCCCTGCGCCCACTGCCAACGTGCAAAAAGCCTCAAAACGATCGAATTTTATCGAATTTTATGAAATCTGGCGGGGTGTTGCTCACCTGGGGTTACAACAAGGGACAAGATCAGCCTCTACCAGGAGGATCCCAGGTCTCAAAAGCGAGACCCGGGGCACCCTTCGATTCTTACCGAAGATGTATGAGGAGTTCCGAAGGAAACTGCAGACCCCTCCCCGGCCCTTCTAATATAAAAATCATGCAGCAGACCTGGGATGCTTCTCTTTATGCCGGCCATGGGCGGTTCGTGGCGTTGCTTGCCGAATCTTTGGTGGAGGCCCTCGATCCCCAGCCCGGTGAACGCATCCTTGACCTGGGATGTGGCGACGGCTTCCTGACCCGGCGTATCGCCAAATCAGGAGCGACGGTGGTCGGGGTCGACAGCTCACCAGAGATGGTGGCCGCCGCCAAAGATCAGGGCACAGATGCTCGCTGCGTCAGCGCGGAATCACTCCCCTTCGACCAGGAGTTCGATGCCGTCTTCTCCAACGCTGCGTTGCACTGGATGAGCGATCATGATTCCGTTCTCCGGGGCGTGCATCGGGCCCTCAAACCAGGTGGCCGGGTCGTAGCCGAATGCGGTGGCCAAGGCAATATTGCCGCCATTCGCGTGGCCTTGCTGGCGGTCCTCACGGCCCATGGCATCCCTGCGGAGCGGATCGAGCACAATTATTTTTTCGGCGCGGCGGAATACCGTGCCCGGCTGGAGAGGAATGGCTTCCTGGTTGAGGACATCACGCTGAAGCCGCGTCCGACCCCGCTGGCTTCCGGCATGGCCGCCTGGCTCGAAACCTTCCGGGGTACTGTCCTTGATCTGTTGCCTCAGGAAAAACGGGAGAGCGCCGTAGAGCAGATCGTCACCCTGCTCAAACCAGTTCTTTGTGACCGCGAGGGTCATTGGACCGCTGACTACGTGCGTCTCCGTTTTCTGGCAAGGCGTCCGTAGCGTGGTGATTGCCCAGGATGGTTGGCCGCGGCGCCATGACCGAAGCCGGCCCAAGCGCTGGAAGACAGACCTGCACCGCAGCGCCGGGAAATGCAGGATCGATGCTGTTGGTCAGCTCGATCGTTCCCCCATGCTTTTCCACGATGCCCCTGCTGACCCAGAGGCCAAGGCCAGTGCCCAGTTCTCCCTTGGTGGTAAAGAAGGGCTTGAAGATCTTGTTCAGATGGCTCTCGAGAATACCGTGACCGCTGTCGGTAATCGTCACCGTGGCGCCCGGTCTGCTGTCGGCATGCGAGTCCTCGAGTAGAACCTGCACCCGGCCACCTGGTCCCGCCGCTTCCGCTCCATTCGTAATCAGGTTGGTGAATACCTGTCGCAATTCTCCGGGGAAACCCTGAATGGAAGCGTCTTCGTCCAGCTTCCGTTCCACGGTGACCGAGTGATCCTTGAGTTGCCGGTCAAGCAGGAGCAGCACGCTTTGCAATAAATCGCGAAGATTCACTTCTACCGGGGCCTTTGGCTCGCGATAGAGTCCCAGCATGGCGCGGCTGATCTGCAGGGTGCGGTTCAGCTCCTGCTGAGCCATGGCAAGGTATCGCTGCTGCAGATCAGGATCGGACTCTTTCTCCATCAGGTAATGCAAATTGGCAACGGAATCCAGCGGGTTATGAATTTCATGGGCAATACTTGCCGAAAGGCGGCCAGCGACCGCGAGCTTCTCGGTCGCCATCAGGGCCGATTCTCTCTTGCGTAAATCGGTGACGTCGCGGAAAACCAGAACCACGCCGGCGGCCGCACCCTTGGCGTCGCGAATCGGAGCAACGCTTTGATCGATCAAGTACTCCGCGCCGTCTTTTGCCAATAACAGGGAGTGACCTTTCGCGGCGATGCCATCTTGCTCGTCGACTGGCTCCCGCGTCTCCTCATCCACCGTTTGGAACACAGTTTCCAGGCGCCGTCCTTTTGCGTCCTCAAGCGACCACCCAGTCAGCCGGCGAGCTACCGGATTCATCAGCTCCACCCGGCGCTCCTGGTTGCACGCAATCAGAGCGTCACCGACCGAATCAAGTGTGGTCTGCAGCCATTGCCGGCTTTCAATCAGCTCGTCCGCACGCTGATGTGCTTCCTCGAGCGAGCTTCGAAAAGCGGCCGAGACCTTCTTCATATTTCTTTGCGTGAAAATGCCCAGGACGATCCCGACTCCAAACGACGATACGAGCAGAAAGGTCATCAGGGTCCGAACCTGAGAATTCGTCGACTGCACCTCCTGGTCTCGCCGTTTCACCTCGATCTGGGTCATGGTGGCAATCTGAGTCCGCAAGGCTGCCATCAGTTGAGCCCCGTTCAGATCGAGGCCTGTGTCCCCGAATATCTTCCCCGCCCGCAGATTGTCCAGCGCCCTGCCAGCGAATCCCATCCAGAGCTGATGGCTGTCACGTATCTGGCGCAGCCGCCGTAATTGGTCGGGATCATTCCTGACCAGCAGCAGGAGGTGGTCTAACGTCCCGTGCAGGGCCCCTTCCGCATTCTGGTAGGGCTCAAGCGCACTCGCATCATGGGTGAGCTGGTAACCGCGGAGACCGGTCTCCTGATCGACCACCAGCCGTTCCAACTCGTTCAGTTGCGCGGTGATGCGGTCGGTGTGATCAATGCGCCGCTGTTCCCGCAGGGTGCGCTGAATCTGCCAGGCCAGCACCAGGGCCAGCAGCAGCAGCAGAATCAGGGGAAGCAGCACAGTGATGACCAGAATTTGCCGGAACTGGTGTAGATTCAACGACTACCGCCTCGTCCTTCCGGGGCATTTGCTTGCAGCAGCCCCTTCAATTTGTCGACCAGGGTGAATGCCCCGTCCCCTTTCGTGGCCGAAACGCTGACCACCCGCATGACCTCGTCGGGGAGGGCGACATAAGCGGAAAGCATCAAGATGGGGATATCCGGTTTGCGCTGGCGTAGAATCGCCGCCACCTGGCCTCCATCCATGCCCGGCATGGCATAGTCGAGAACCACCGCGTCTACCTGCTCGGAATCGAAGACCGAAATACCGGTCATACCGTCGCGCGCGGTCAACACGGTGAATCCCTCGCGTTCCAGAACCATCTTCCGGATCTCAAGGCCGAGATCTTCATCGTCGATGCACAATATGACTGGACGTGACACGGGTACCGTCCTTGATCGCGGCCGCAGGCAACTACGGGGCAAAGCTCTACTCTACAACTGCCATAACCTAGCTGGTGAGTGGCATCTTCGGAACTTGCTCTTACGGGGGATGCCGGGATTCCCGGAAACGGCTAAGGATTTACCGTAGTTTTGCATTCTGTCTGCCCACATGGGTTACGCTTAACGCATCCGCGCAGTGCCGACCGGCCTCTCACTGAGCGTGGCCGTATCTCGAGCGGCTTGAACGTGAGGGAGAACCTAGTTGAGTCAGACCATTTGCGTCCTGGAAGATGATCCGGATATATCCCGCCTGGTACAACATCATCTGGAAGCCGCCGGTTTCGGCGTCCGCGTTTACGGCACCCCGGCCAACCTGGTTCCGGACGCTGAGCGCCAGGCTCCGGTGCTTTTTCTGCTGGATATCATGGTACCGGGCGGAGACGGCCTGGACGTATGCCGCCGCCTGCGCAGCAACCCCGCGCTGAGCACCATCCCGATTATCTTTCTCACTGCCCGGGCGGGCGAAAATGACCGTGTTCTCGGCCTGGAGCTGGGTGCGGACGACTACATCACGAAGCCCTTTGCTACGCGCGAGCTGGTGGCCCGAGTTAAGGCAGTGCTGCGCCGCTTCGAGCGGCCTACCGCACCTTCGATCATTGCCTTCGAAGAAGTGGTCATTGATGCCAGCGCCATGCAATTGAAGGTGCGCGGAGAACTGACCACCACCACCGCAACCGAGTTTCGCCTGCTGGACTATCTTGCCCGGCATCCCGGCCGCGTCTTCAGCCGCGACCACCTGCTCGACGCCGTATGGGGAGATGCCCGTTTCGTTACCCCGCGCTCGGTCGATGTCTATGTGCGCCGCATCCGAGAGAAGATCGAGACCGATCCCGAGAGCCCCCGGTATCTTAAGACCGTCCGTGGAGCAGGCTATCGTTTCGAAGTTCCCCGGGTGGTGGAGGAACCGCGCAAAACGGCTTCCTAGCCTCTTATGACAGAGAATAGTCTTGTGACGGGCAGAGTCTTCACCAAGCTATTCTTCTCCTTCGTAGTCGTCCTCTTCCTGGGGATGACGGTACTCGACTTTTCCTTGCGCCAGGTGATGGAGCAGTCCCTGCGCACCCAGGTAGAGGAATCCCTGGGCAACGAAGCCCGGCTTCTGGCAACGCATATCAGTGCTGCCGCCACCCCCGCTGATCTGGAGCAGATAGCCCGTGCCGATGCGGCCGCAGCCCGCGTGGAAGTGGCCATTTTCGACGCCCAGGGGCGGATGGTGGCCAACTCGGGGAATGCGGCAGGTACAAATTCGGTGCCGCCCGAAGTAGCCGCTGTTCTGAACCAGCACCAGGCGCTGGGACATGACCGCCGCGCCGGCACCGATTACGTTGCTGTTCCTGCCGGCCCGCTGGTGGTCCGCCTGGCGTCCTATTCCCCCGCTGAGATTTCTGCGCCGGTGCATGTACTGCGCCGCGGTATCGTGATGGCGTCCCTGTTCTCGCTCATCATCGCGACCCTGCTGGCGGCTCTGCTGGCGCAACGGGTCGCGAAACGGCTAGGCCGCATCGTGGTGTTCGCCAATCGCATCGCCTCGGGTGATTTGACGGCCCGTGTCGAAGAGGGCCACCTGGATGAAATTTCTGCCGTCGCCCATGCTCTCGACGTGACAGCGAGCCGCCTGGAGCAGAGCTTCCACGCGCTCGAAAGCAGCCGGAGCGAATTGACCGCGTTGCTCGACAGCATGCAGGAAGCGGTCATTGCCATCAATCCCCAGGGACAGGTGAGCTGGTGCAATGCCGTCATGCAGCGGATCGCCATTAGCCCGGTGCAGGAGGGACGGGCGTTGGTGCATTCCGTTCGTGATCCCGAGGTGCTCTCTTCGGTGGCCACGGCTCTGACCCAGCGCCAGGCCAACCGGGGGCGCGCCATTTCCGTTTCGCCGGGAAAAATCTTTGAGGTGAACGCGGCTCCTATGCCTGGCGGCGGCGCCGTGGCCGTGCTGCATGACATTTCTGAAAAGGAGCGCTCCGAGACCACCCGGCGGGACTTCGTCGCCAATGTTTCCCACGAACTACGCACCCCGCTCACCTGTATTACGGGATATGTCGAGACTCTGTTGGATGACCGCAGCCTCAGCAGCCAGGCGCGCGAGTTCCTGATGATCATTCTCAAGAACGCGTCGCGCATGAACCGGTTGACCGAAGACCTGCTGGCTCTGGCGAGTGTGGAATCGGGCGACTACAAGCTGCGCCTGCAAAAGATTCAGGCCTCCACGCTGGTCGAGGAATCCGTCTCGTCGTTGGCGGGTCTGGTGATGGATTCGGGGGTGACCCTCGAAGTAGGCGATACCACCGGCGAAGCGGTGATGGCTGACCTGGATGCGCTTAGCCAGGTGTTTGGAAACCTGGTGGAGAACGCCATGAAATACGGCAAAGCGGGGGGGCGCGTGCGGGTAGGGGTTCGTGAGCAGGAAGCGATGATCGAATTTTACGTACAAGACTTTGGTCCCGGAATCGCCTACGAGCATCTGCCACGCATCTTCGAACGCTTCTACCGGGTGGACAAGGCGCGTTCACGAGAATCGGGCGGGACCGGTCTGGGGCTGGCAATCGCCAAACACATCGTCCATGCCCATGGTGGGAGCATTCGCTGCGAGAGTGAACTCGGGTTTGGCGCGACCTTTCTCTTTCGGCTGCCCAAGGTGATCGTCGCGCCGGCCACTCCGGCGCCTGGGGCTGTTCCACTGGCCTCACCGCAAGCTATTGAAAAGTAAAAGGCTTGTGGCACACCCGACAAAAGCTTTTCTCGTCTTATTCATCGTCCTGTAAAGACTCGTTCACGGAGGGCCCCGAAAATCAGGGTAATTTTCCCGAGGTGGAAACGTGAGAAAGACAATCTGTTTGTTAGCCGTTGCCATGGGCGCAACGGTGTGCGCGGCGCACGCGCAGAAGCTCAATGGAGCGGGCGCTACCTTCCCCTACCCGATTTATTCCAAGTGGTTTAGTGAATACAGCGCCTCCCATCCGGGGGTCCAGATCAACTATCAATCGATCGGCAGCGGTGGAGGCATTCGCCAGGTTACAGCTGGTACGGTTGACTTTGGCGCCAGTGACGGGCCGATGACCGACGAGCAGCTGGCTGCCTCCAAGGTGAAGATCCAGCACATCCCGACCGTCCTGGGCGCGGTCGTGCCGATTTTCAATCTGGAAGGCGTGAGCGATTTGCGCATCGGGCCAGACGTTCTGGCTGACATCTACCTGGGCAAGATATCCAAATGGGACGACGCCCGCATCGCCAAAGATAATCCGGGGGTCAAATTGCCCAACGTGGATATCTTTGTCGTACACCGTTCTGACGGCAGTGGCACTACCTACATCTTTACCGATTACCTCTCCAAGGTCAGCAAGGATTGGGCAAGCGGTCCAGGGAAGGGTGCGGCGCCAAGCTGGCCCAGGGGAATCGGCGCGAAAGGGAACGAAGGCGTTGCCGGTTTTGTTCGTCAGTCACCCGGAGCTATCGGATACGTCGAACTGATCTACGCCATGCAAAACAAGATCCCGTTCGCCTACGTGAAAACCGCCGGCGGAAGCTGGGTCAAGGCGTCGATTGAAGGTGTGTCGGAAGCGGCAGCCAGCGTGAAAAATATGCCTGCTGATTATCGTGTCTCCGTCACCAATGCGCCTGGAAATGCCTATCCCATCTCCAGCTTCACCTGGCTTCTCATCCCCAACCCCGCAAAGGATCCCACCAACGGGAAAGTCATCATCGATTTTCTCAAGTGGATGCTGGAGCATCAGAACGAAGCCAGCTCGCTCTACTACGCGCCGCTGCCTGCTGCGGTTGCACAGAAAGTCAGCGCCACGATCAATACCCTCAAGTAGCTGTGACGCCGGTCCGGCACACGCGCCCGCCGTGTGCCGCCGGATTTCCTGTAGAAGTTGTTGGCGTTGGCGAACACCATGCGCCTTTCCTTAAAGAAAGGCGCATACGCGGCTCCGTTCAGCGCAGCGGGTAGGAAATCCGGGTCCGGATGCTATTCTTACCGGCAGAGATTCTCTTGAAGCCGATTTCGTGTGCGCCAAATCTTTTTCATTTTAAAAGAGTTTGGGCCGAATCCCGTTTAACCTCAAATTCACTGAAGCTCGCTACGGTATGAGTAGTGAAATCAGATACTCAGGTGACGCGAGTGACTGGCCAGGCCGACGTGACCCAGCGGACAGATAGCAGTGCGTCTCCAGGGGCCGAGCCGTCGCTCTCTCCCGTTCGCACGTACCTTCTCAACTGCGGCAGCTCATCGCTTGCCGATCGTGCTTTCGGCGCGCTTGTCCTGGTTTGTGCGCTCAGCATTTTCGCCATCGTTTTATTGATCCTGGTTGAGCTCATTTCAGGCTCGAAGCTCACCATCCAGAAATTCGGCATGTCGTTCTTTTTCGGATCCGCCTGGGATCCGGTGAACGGCAACTTCGGCGCGCTGCCGTTTATCTATGGCACCGTGGTCTCGTCGATCCTGGCGCTGATTATCGCCGTGCCTCTGGCTGTAGGCGTCGCTATTTTCCTGACTGAGATGTGCCCCGCCTGGCTGCGTGGATTTTTGGCCTTCTTCACCGAATTGCTGGCTGCCATTCCCAGCGTGGTCTATGGCCTGTGGGCGATTTTTGTTCTGATTCCCCTGCTGCGCCAACACGTCAATCCATTCCTGATCAAGACTCTGGGTTGGTCGGGGATTTTTGCCCCTCCCAACTACGGTATTGGGATGTTTGCCGCCGGCGTGATTCTCTCCATCATGATTCTGCCGATCATCTCGTCGCTCACCCGCGAAGTCATGTCGGCGGTTCCGCATGCCCAGCGGGAAGCAGTGCTGGCTCTGGGAGCCACGCGATGGGAGATGATTCGCATGGGGGTGCTGCGCAACGCGCGCATCGGCATCGTGGGAGCTGTGATTCTTGGTCTGGGTCGCGCCCTGGGCGAAACTATGGCGGTCACCATGGTGATTGGCAACCGGCCGGAGATTGTGCGTTCCTTGCTGGCGCCGGCTTATAGCATGGCCAGCGTCATCGCCAACGAGTTCAGCGAGGCCTCTGACGAGCTTTATCTCAGCGCCTTGATCGAAATCGGGCTGGCGCTCTTTATTGTCACCATCATTGTGAACGCGTTGGCCCGGGTACTGGTTTGGGCGGTTACCCGCGGCGCGCCGGTCAGAGGGACTTAGCGAATGGCTTCCACGACCGCCATGCCGCCGCCCTTGCGGGCGAGTGCGTCGAATCGATATTTGCGCGTCTTCATGAACCACCTGGCGACGGTCGCTGCCGTGGGCAGCACCATCCTGGTCATGGCGCCGCTGATCGCTATCTTCGCCTATCTCCTCTTCAAGGGCGCCAGTTCGCTCAATGTCGCCTTCTTTACCCAGGTACCAAAACCGGTGGGCGAGGTTGGTGGGGGAATGGCGAATTCCATCCTGGGGTCGGGCATCCTGCTCGCGATTGCCAGTCTCATGGGCGTGCCCATCGGCATTGCCGGCGGTATCTACATCGCGGAGTATGGCCGCAACAAGCGTTTGGCCAACATGGTTCGTTTCACCGCCGATGTGCTCAACGGTGTGCCGTCGATCGTCATGGGTATCGCCATCTACACCCTGATTGTGGTGCCGCAAAAGCACTTCTCGGCGCTTGCCGGTGGAGTCGCGCTGGGCATCATGATGATTCCCACCATCACCCGTACCACCGAAGAGATGCTGCTGATGGTGCCTCTCAACGTGCGCGAGGCCGCTCTTGGACTGGGTGTGCCGAACTGGCGTTCGGTGCTTTCCATCACCTTGCGCACCGCGTCGCCGGGCGTGATTACCGGTTGCATGCTGGCCTTTGCCCGGGTGGCGGGAGAAACCGCGCCTCTGCTCTTTACCGCGTTCGGAAACCAGTTCTGGAGTACCAGCGTAAATCAACCGATCGCGGCTCTTCCGCTGCAGATTTTCGTGTATGCGCTTTCTCCTTACGACGAATGGCATCGTCTGGCTTGGGCGGGCGCGCTGGTGCTGATCGTGCTGATTGTCGTCTCCGTCGCGCTCGTCAGGTACGTGGCGGGTCGCGGAATTCTGAAAGGGGCAAGCTAGTGGGTGTAGCTATTGAAGTATCTGATCTGAACGCGTGGTATGGCACCAATCACACCCTTCAGAGCATCAACCTTAAAATTCCGGCGAACCATGCCACCGCTCTTATCGGTCCCTCGGGTTGCGGGAAGTCCACGTTTGTACGTTGCTTGAATCGCATGCACGAGACCAATCCGATTGGCCGGGTCACCGGCATGGTGCGCGTGGGTCCGACGGATATCTACGCTCAGACCTCGGCGGTCGAGGTTCGCCGCCGCATTGGTATGGTCTTCCAACGGCCGAATCCGTTCCCCACCATGTCGATCTACGACAACGTAGCGTCGGGTCTCCGCCTCAACGGATTTCGCAATCGAAAAGTGCTCGACGAAGTGGTTGAGCGTTCGTTGCAGCACGCTGCTCTTTGGGAGGAAGTGAAGGACGATCTCAAGAAGAAGTCCGGCGCCAGCCTCTCCGGTGGCCAGCAGCAGCGGCTTTGCATTGCGCGCGCGCTGGCTGTGGATCCGGAAGTGATGCTGATGGATGAGCCGGCCTCGGCGCTCGATCCGGTTTCCACTGCCAAGATTGAAGATTTGATCTTTCAGCTCAAAACGCAATATACGATTGTGATCGTGACGCATAATATGCAGCAAGCGGCACGCGTCGCGGAGAATACAGGCTTCTTTCTCAATGGGAAACTGGTGGAATTCGACGCCACGCATAAGATCTTCACCAACCCTACCGATAAACGGACTGAGGACTACATCACAGGCAGGTTTGGATGACACGGATTCGTTTCCATCGCAAGCTCGACGATCTGAAGGAGCGTCTCCTGGTCATGGCCGGCATGGCGGAACAGGCGATCCAGCGAGCGGTGGAGGCCTACCGTGTCCGCGACATCTCCCTCTGCGATCTGGTGGTCCGCAGCGAGGTCTCCATTAACAGCTTCGAGCGTGAGATCGACCAGATGGCGCTTGATTTGCTGGCCATGGAGCAGCCGATGGCGATTGATTTGCGTTTTATTCTGGCGGTTATCAAGATCAATGCCGACCTGGAACGTGTGGGCGATCAGGCTGTGAGCATCGCCGACCGTGTGCGCGATCTACAGGCGTTTCCTGTTGTTGATTTGCCGGTGGATATTCCCCGCATGGCGTCGCTCGCCTCAGCGATGGTGCGTAAAGCGTTGCAGGGTTTTATCGAGGCCGATGCTGAGATGGCTACGTCTGTTCTCACCATGGACGATAGCGTGGACAAGCTCAACGACGCTGCTTTTTTCGCTCTTTCCAATCTGATCAAAGAACAGCCCCACCATACACCGCAAGCGCTGCACGCGCTGATGATCGCCCGCAACCTGGAGCGGGTTGGCGACCACGCCACGAATATCGCGGAGGATGTGATTTTCTGGGTGCGCGGCGCGGATGTTCGGCACCATATTACGACTTAAGGGTTTGTGGTCCCTCCGCGAAGCGGAGGGACCACAAAGGGGATAGTGGGTGTAGCGCTGGAGATGAGGGACGTCCGAAGGACGCACCGCTCGGCTTCGCTCGAAGGTTGTGATTTTTCCTCGTAGTCTGTGGCCGGAAAGCTCCCAATAGTATCTGCCAATGGTCGTCGCCGGGTCCTTCGACTTCGCGCCTGTAAACCCTTCGTTATGCGACAGATCTGCGAGCCGCTTCGCTCAGAGGCTGTGACTTTTTCGATCTTCCGGTGCTTTTGCGCACCCAACCGGATGTTTTCAATCCTCCACGAAACCGTCATCCTGAGAGCCTGTGACTTTTTTGATCTTTCGGTGTTTCGAACACCCAACGAGAGTTTTTTAAACTCCTCCACAAAACCGTCATCCTGAGCGAAGCGCCTCGCAGATCTGTCTCATAACGAAGGGCTTACAGCGCGAAGTCGAAGGACCCCGGCGATGTTTGTTGGCAGATGCTATTTCGAGCTTTCCGGCCACAGACTAGTATGAAAATCAAAAGTCACACGCTCTCAGAGGTTTTGGCTTTTGTGTTTGCGGCCGGAAAGCTCCGGACAGCATCTGCCAACAAGCATCGCCGAGGTCCTTCGACTTCGCGCAAACCAAGCACTGTGGCACGCGATCCATCTGCGAGGCGCTTCGCTCAGGATGACGGTTTTGTTTGGGAACTTGCAAGATCGCTGGTTGGATATGCGGGAGCACGAAAGATCGAAAAAGTCACAGGCTCTCAGGATGACGGTTTTGTCGAGGGGTGAAACACCGGTGCCGCTAGCGACGAGGCCCGTGTGTGCGCTCGGCGCTGTTTTCGGTCAAGGCGTATCCGGATTTCCTACTTCAAAGATCTCACCAGCGGTACTTATGTGCGGTTCTTCCCTCAGTCAAGACAAAAGAGGAGGCTCATAGCCAAACGCCGCTTCTACTGCAGCGGCAATTCCCAGAACCCGTTCATCTTCGAATGGACGCCCCGCGATCTGGACTCCGATCGGCAAGCCCTCAGGAGACCGTCCCACCGGCACAACCGCCGCCGGCGCCCCCAGCAGGTTAAACCACTGCGTATAGCGCATAGCATCCAGGTATTCGAGCCTACGCCCATCCACATCCCAGCTGCGTTCCCCGTGGCGAAAGGCGGGAATCGCGCAGACGGGACAAAGAAGAATGGGAAAGCTCTCCATCTCTGCCAGCAGTTTGCGGCGCACATGATCAAGATCCATCCACGCTGAGAGCAACTCCTCGGCCGAGAGAGGCGGCTCGCGATGCGCGATGGAAAGAAAATCAAGGAATGTCGGGCTCAGCTCCGCATGCCGTGCCTTCACCAACGGATCGAGAAGCATGGCTCCGCCGCGAACAAAAAACTTCCACCACAATTGGCGTGCTTCTTCGAGCGCCTGAGGCTTGAAGGGACGTACCTTGAAACCCTGGCCTTCGAGCGCCCGCGCCGCATCGCGCACCGCCTGGCGAGTCTCCGCGGTCACTGGCCCATCCTCTTCGAAGAAACCGATGGGAACTCGCTTGAGATCATCCAGGGATTCATTCCTGAGCCCAATCGGTGGGCTCACAGGATCGCCTGCATCCTGTCCGGAAAGGGTGATGAACAGCAGTGTGACATCGCGGACGGTGCGGGCCATAGGACCGATTGCCCCCAGGATCGAGAAGGGCCCGTCGCACGCCGGCAGATGACCGCGGCTGGGAATGCGGCCCGGTGTTGGTTTGAGTGAGCAGATGCCGGTAAAGTGAGCCGGCTCGCGCACCGAGCCGCCGCTGTCGCTTCCCAAGCCAGCAGCCGAGAGCCCCGCAGCGATGGCTGCGGATTCGCCTCCGCTGGAGCCCCCCGCCGTTCGCTCCGTATCCCACGGATTCGCTGTGCGGCCAAAGACGCGGTTGTCGCTCTCATAAGCCATGAGAAATTCCGGACAATTGGTCGTTCCCAAGATCAGCGCTCCGGCCTTTTTTGCGCGCTCCACCACCACGGCGTTTTCATGAGGAACGTTTCCGCGGTGCAGCAGGCTGCCGATCTCGCAGCGGTGGCCGGCAGTGGAAATCGATCCCTTGATGGTCATGGGCAGCCCGAAAAGAGGACCGGCTCCGGCATCCTGCATTGCTCGCGCCTGTGCGCGCACGCGCTCGGCATCGAAGTCGACCAGCGCGTGCAGTTGCGGATTCAAGCGCTCGATCTGCTGGATGTATTCATCCGCCAGTTCGAGCGGAGAAATTTGTTTCCGCCTCAGCATGGCCAGAAGTTCCACTGCGGGCAGAACCGTGAGACCGTTCATTGCCCCTTTTTGAGCGCAGGTGGAACCATCTCGCGCGGCTCGTAGTGAAATCCATATTGCTGCACGCCGCGGCCGGAGTCGAAGCGATCATTCCATTCCAGCTCATAGCGCATCCGCTGCTGGTCTTGCGGATAATGCTCGCTCGCCGGGTATGGATACGTGCTCATGCCGTGGAACGGCATATCGGCAACCGTGAAAGGGCTCGCCTCGTAGAAGTCCATATCCTTGACAAAGCCATTGGCATAAAAGAAATAGTCACGCTTCCATCCGCGCGGTAACGCGGGCAGGGAAGCGGTGGCGAATTCCACATCGATATCTTCCCCGCTGCCGAAAATCACGAACGACTCGTCAACGGATTTAAGCAACGGCGCGACTTCTCCATAGCGCGTATAGCTGCCGCGAGAGCGCGTAAACGGCCCCGTCTGGCTGATGTGCTGATAGTTGTACGTCAGATCGCCCGGCGTCTTGCCATCGACCTGTTCCGGATATCCGCGAAAGGCGAGCTGCGCCGATGCCAGGGGCAGATCAGTCTGGTGTACGAGTTGTGGCGACTCGGGCCCGTTGTCGATCAAGGCCTGATCCCAATAGATCTGCAGATTCGTGGTAAGTCGAATGCGACGCGTGCCCGGGGGAAGCTTGCCTGTGAGGTCGACGACGATGGTGCGCGGCAGGCCCGCGGGAAAACCCATATCGTCGATCACCCGCTTCCAGCTGCCGTCCGGCAACTGTGCTTCCACGTAAGGCGGCATGGGCTCAAGGTTCGATTGCCAGGCGGCATACATGGAACTGGCTGAGAAATATTCAATAAACCCGTGCAGCAGCAGCCGCAGAGGATGCGCTGGCGTCCACGGGCCCAGATCGAGCGTGAGCGTGTGCTGGTTGGCGAAGCCGGCAAACGACAAGTTGGTAAAGTCGCGCACGTACGCGTGATCGCGCGTGCGCAACAATTCGCTTACGTCGCGGCCTTTGTCATCCCATGCTCCGGCAACGGGGTGCGCATCCGCGCTCAACACCGTACGGCCGGAAGCGAAAGGACGCTCGTTGAGAAAGCGCTCGTTGGGGTACACCTCGGTGGCGGCGGGATGATCCACGGCAACCAGGCGAACCTGGTCAAGATAGTTGACCTCTTCCATCGGTTCGCCGAAGCGCAGGCTGAGATATCCTCCGCGCGGGCGAAGCTGCGAACCTTCCACCTTGATCCATTCATCCGGATCGGCGTTGTTTCTCGCCGTGGGCGAAACCCAGTGGCCAATGACTGCGGCGCCGATCACGTCAGAAACGAACTCGTATTTCGTACCATTCCACGCAAACAGTGTGGGACAGGAACTGCCCCGGCGGTCCAGTTCCAGGACGGCGAGCGTATTCTTTGTGCCCACCTCGGTTTCATCCTGAGGAACACCGGTCGGCCACAGGATGCGCACCATGTCGGCGTGTTCCGCTGTCCCGATGCCGGCAAGAATCTGCTGCGCTCCCTGGCTGAGATAGCCGGAAGCCCCTACCATCTCGAACTTCTGCCACACACCATCGGCAAATACTTCTACCTTGGCGCCGATCGCCGATTTGTTATCGGCCACACCCTTCATCGAAATCAGCAAGGAGTGATTGCGGTTCCCGCCTTCATTGTGTAGAAGCAGGGGATCGCCGTTCGGCTGCGTGACGATCAGATCGGCAGCGCCGTCGCCATCGACGTCGCCGGCGATCAACGCGCGCGGTTGCACCAGCTTTACCTGGTCAAGCTTCACCTTCGTTGTCACATCCTCAAAGCCCGCCGGGCCCAAATTCCGCATTGCCCGCAAGGCTGGTCCCTGAGCCGTTTCCACCGCGGCCACCAGGTCAAGCCACCCGTCGTTGTCGAGATCGATGGCCGTGAGTCCCCAACCGGCGGTCACATTCTGTACCGGTAAGGGAACGCGTTCAAAGCGCTTGCCCTGCACATTGCGCCACAGAGAAATGCCTGGGCTGCCGGAGTGGGTGAGGGCTACATCCATCCATCCATCTTTGTTGAAATCGAGCACCACCGCTCCCACGGTCGGCGACAAGCCGGTCTCGGCGTAAAGCGGAGACGACTTGAACTGCCCCTCGCGAGGATTGGCAAAGAAAGTAGGCGCTGCGCCGGAACCCGTTACCAGCAGATCGACCGCGCGATCGTTATTGAGATCGGACAAGGTCGCCGCCAGCGTAGTGCCGTCGCCGCCGAGGCCCGTCTGCTCGGTCCAGTTGGTAAATGTGCCGTTGCCGTTGTTGCGCCACAGCACACTCGGCTTTGCCCCTGCCGCGGAGGGCTGGCCGGTCACGAAGAGGTCAAGATCACCATCATGGTCGTAATCGACAAAGGTGATACCGTTCGGTTGATTTGCCGGCTGCACACCGGCGGCCGCGGTCACATCGGCAAATTTGCCACCGCCATGGTTCTTGAACAGCAACACGCGATCGCTCATGGCTACGGCAACATCGGGCAGCCCGTCATTATCGAAGTCGCCCACCGTGCAGGCCACTCCGGTGCCGCTAGCCACCAGGCCTGTTTGTGCGCTCGGCGCCAGGGCAAAGCTTCCGCTCCCCGATTTCGCAAACGTGCGGATAGCATCCGGGCCGGAAGCCATGATCAGGAGATACGACTGTTCGCCCGCGGGCGCGATCAGGCACGCTCCTCCCTGAGGGCGATCGCTTGTCTTTGTGGCGGCGGCGGCCATTTGTTGAAGGCTCTGGGCAGTAAAGCTAACCGGGATCATTGGCGCTACTTGCGGATTCAGGGTCAGTGCATCCTGGACCCGCGAGTATTGCCCCTCATCCCCATAGGTGTGCGCCAGTGGAGACCCGATCTTCTGCTGGTTCAGGGTTTCGAAACGCTTGAAAGCCGTGGCCGCCTCGTCTCTGCGCCCCAGACGTTGCAGCACTTTCGCCAGGCCGAACTGCGCCGATGCGTGAACCGGGCTCAGCCGCAAAGCCGTCTGAAACTCGGTGAGCGCCTGGTCCGGCTGATGTAATTCGAGGTAGACCGAACCCAGAAAATAGTGAGTGTCGGCATCGTCTGGAACCAGGGCCGCCGCTTTCTGAAAACTTTCCAGGGCTTGCGGGTACTCCGCGTCGATGCGGTGCAGGATGCCCAGCGCGTACCAGATATGTGGATCTTTGGGATCCTGGGTCGCAGCTTGTTCCAGCGCTTGTTTGGCTTCGGGCATTTTCTGCAGGTAGATCAGGGCGATGCCCCGGTTCACCTCCGCCTGGACCAGCGACGGATCGAGTGCGTAGGCCTCGCCGAATTTCGCCTGCGCCTTATCCAGCAACTGCTGGTTCATCAGCGCGGTGCCAAGGTTGTTCAGCTTGGCCGCTTCCGCTTTTTTGGCTGGGGTAACATCCGCTCGTCCGGCAGTTGCGGGAATAAGCAGCAGGGGGAAGAAAAGAAAGCCGGTAAGGGCTAGGCGGCACGATAGAACTTTGACACGCATTCTGCTCCGATTGCGATCACTTGTCGCTCAAAGGAAATCCACCCTCGACTATAGAACATGGCGTAGGGCTTGCAAATGGCAGAGTCAGTTCGATTTAACAGAGTCGCAAACCAGTTGCGGGAGCTTGACGCGATCACAGCAGGCGGCCCAGCGTATCGCAAACATGATCGATCGCCTCTGCTTCGAGGTTGTTGAAGAAAGGGAGCGCCAGGGTGCGCTGAGCCATGGCCTCGGTCACGGCCAGGTTGGCGGAGAGCCGCCAGGCAGCGTAACTGGGCTGTAAGTGTATCGGGGCAAAGTAACGGCCGGAAGCGATGCCGGCTGCAGCCAACCCGCGCATGATTGCATCCCGCTCCGGGTGGCTGCCGGCGTTGAGGCGCACGACGTAGACAAACCAGCTGATGCGGCCTGATGCAAGGCTGATCGGCGGCAGAGAAAGCTCGGGACAGTGGCTGAGCCGCCGATGGTAGGTAGAGGCGACCTCCGCCCGCTTTTGCAGAATCGCTTCCAGCCTGCCCATCTGCGCCAGTCCTAATGCGCAGTTGATATCGGAGATACGGTAGTTGTAGCCCAGCTCGGTATGCTGGAACCAGTCGTCGCTTTCATAGCGGCCCTGGTTGCGAAGAGCGCGGATACGCCGCGCCAGCCCCTCATCGCGTGTGACCACGACACCGCCTTCGCCGGTGGTGATTTGCTTGTTGGGGTAAAAAGCGAAGACGCCGGCGGTTCCCATGGAACCAACGCGACAGCCGCGGTACTCTGCCCCGATGGCCTCGCAGGCATCCTCAATCACCAGCAGCCCGTACCTTTGGGCGATGTCGAGAATGGCCGTCATCTCCGCGGGAACTCCGAAGGTATGGACCGCGAGAATAGCCCGCGTCCTGGGTGTAATGGCTTCTTCGATCTTCTGCGGGTCGATGTTCAGCGTGCCTGGATCGATATCAACAAAGACCGGGGTGGCGCGTTCGTAGCGAATAGCGTTGGCGGCGGCAATAAAGGTGAACGAGGGAACGATGACCTCATCGCCTTCGCCGATGTCCAGCGCGCGGATGCAAAGATGCAGTCCGGCGGTTCCGGAACTGACGGCTACCGCGTGGGGCAGGGAAACATACTCCGCGACCGCCGCCTCAAATTGTTCCGCCACAGGGCCAAGGCTGAGCCGCGAAGTACGCAACACGCCAACCACCGCTTCGATCTCCGCCTCGGTTATGTCCGGAGCTGACAACGGTATCTTCATGCGCCGATGACCGGGGCATGTTTGACCAGCAGTTCCTCAGCCAACGGAGTGCTGGTGAGTACCCGCACGATGGTTTCCGCTGCGTGCCCATCTCCATATGGATTTGTCATGCCGGCGAGCGACCTACGAAACTCGCTGCTCATGGCCTCGATAATTCTGGTAACAATGGCATTTGTTTCCGGCTCCGCATCGAGCACGTTCCGTGCCCTCTCGCGTCCCTTTTGCCGGAAACCGACATTCACCACCGGCAGTGCGAAGGAAGCAGCCTCCATAATGCCACTGCTGGAGTTACCAATGAGCAGGGACACATGACGCAGCAGGCTCCAGTAGGTGACTGCGTCCAGGTTCACGTAGACCCGGGCGCGACTGTGTCTCGCAAGGAAGGCCTGCGTTCGCTGCATCAGGGCATGGCTGCCGGCATCGGAGTTGGGATAGCAAAAGAGTATTTGCGCGTCCACATTCTCGAGAGCCGCGAAGAGCGATTCCGCCTCCTGCGTCGTATTCCGGACGATGGTCACGGGATGATACGCCACCACAACTGTGGGGCGTTGCAGACTCACCTGCAGCCTCTCCTCGAGTTCGCGGACATCGAGCAACCGGCTGCGGCGAAGATGGTCCAGGGACGGAGCACCGGCGCGATGGACCCTCCACGGCTCCTCGCCCATGGCCACCACGCGGGCGCGCGCGCCTTCTGTCGAAGTGAAATGAATGTGGCTCATTTTCGTGAGCGCATTTCTCACCGCATCGTCGATAGCCCCCTCGCTGATCTCGCCACCCTCTATATGTGCGATAGGGATACGCAGCGTGAGCGCGACCGAGGCTGGCGCGAGCATCTCGTACCGGTCGGCGATCAGCAGCAGCAGATCGGGCCGCATCTGCCCCAGCAGGTCGGCCAGGGCAAGCACCGCTACTCCCAGCGTCTTGGCCATGCCGACATCCGTATCCGAACTGAGCAGACACTCGAGCCGCGCTGCAATCGGGAAGCCATCCTTCTCGATCTCTTTCACTGTCTCCCCGAACTGGGGCGCGAGATGCGCACCCAGCACGATCAACTTCAGCTCCACATCAGGGTGCTTCGCCAGGTCATGTAAAGGCCAGTAAAGATGGCTGTAGTCGGCACGGGAACTGGTCACCACAGCAATGGTTCGCTTCATGCCGTTTGCTCGACCGCCGTTTGCACCAGCGCGCTCGGCTGATACTCGGGCACGGCGCGCAGCACCGCCTTCAACAAGCGGTCCAGAGACCGTTCCTGGCACGCCTGCGTAAGTTCTGCAAGAACGGCGTCCATCATTGCGGGTGCCAGACAAGGGCTCTCAACCAGCCGCAAGGGCCCCGCTCCCCCCGGATTCATGGCGAACGATTCCCGTGCAGACAGCAGGGTTTCACACATTTTGTCGCCGGGTCTAAGCCCGGTAAAGACAACCGTGGAAGTGGCGTTTGCCTTGGCCATGAGATGGCGCGCCAGGGCCTCCACTCTCAGCGGCTCTGCCAAATCGGGCACCAGGATGCCCGCAGGCGTCTCCGCGTGAGCCGCCTGCAGCAGAAGCGTTACGGCATCTGCAGTGGTGAGGAAGTAGCGGCGAACGTCAGGATGGGTAACCGTGACTGGAAGCCCGGACGACATCTGTTTGCGGAAGAGCGGAACGATGCTTCCTTCGGAGCCGAGCACATTACCCAGGCGCACCGCCTTCATCCCTTGAGAACGCTGCGTCAGCACAACCAGCTCGGCGATTCTCTTCGAGGCGCCCATGATGCTGACTGGATCTGCAGCCTTGTCGGTCGAGAGCAGGATCAACTGTTCGGTTCCATCATTTGCGGCGGCCCCAACCAGCCGGCTGGTGCCGATGGCATTGTTCTCGATGGCTGCAAAGGGATTTTGTTCCATCAACGGAACATGCTTGTAAGCAGCCGCGTGGTACACAAGCTGCGGATGGTAGCGGTGGAATATCTCATGCAGCAGTGCCGGGTGCGAGACGCTGCCCAATATAGGCACGTATTCGATCGGGCACGGCAGCTGTCGTAGAGCCGCGTCTACTTCATACAGATTCCGCTCCGCGGCTTCCAACAGCACCAGTTGCCCGGGTGCAAACCCGGCGATCGAGCGCGTCAAGGCCGAACCGATCCAGCCCCCGGCTCCCGTAATAAGTATTCGCTTTCCCTCGAGCGCCGCTGCCGTCTGCGCATGATCAAGTGACATGGGCTCGCGGCGGAGAAAACTCTCCCATTCGTATACCGCTGAATTGGTTGCTTCGGAACTGGTCCCCTCGGGAAGAGTCATCTTGTTGCGTTTCGATTCATTCTTTTATTATGCGGCAGACCGAAACTGGCCGGAAATCGAGGCCACCACCCTCCCTCAAATCGCATCTCTTTAAACAGTGTCCTTGCGAATTGGTTCGCGAGGTAATTAATAGAACTGAGCGGAAGGGAGCGGGTTTTCGCGATTTCCTCCGCTTGCCGCCGGCCAAGGAGAATCGCAGCAACCGGCGGACTTTCCGCTTTAGTTCACTAAGCTACGACGTTGACCCCTCGAATTACGGAGGGGTGAGGAAAAAACAGAGGCCGGCTACCAGCCGGCCTTTTCCTTCACGCGAATATGCTGAAGTGCCAGGCCTGGAAGCCCCCGTCAAGTCCTTCGAAACATTTTCATCGTGCAGGGTGAAAATCTCAGGCGGGCAATTCCGCAGCGCTGGGGAACTCGTGCTGTGCCCGACCCAGGTCGCCATCATATTTGACGGTGCTCTTGAATAGCTCATAGCGTCCATCGTCAAATTGCTTGGCGTAGCTGCGCAAGGCGGAGATCTCGTCCTCGGACAGCGGCTTGAAGTTACCCAGAATCTCGAGGTTCTGGTCAAGAACCCGCATCGAGTCCATGCCGCTGATTGTCGTCGAAACTCCGGGAAGACTCATGGCAAAGGTAAGCGCTTCGGTGGGAGTCAGAGCACCCTGCGTGATCATTTCACCGGATCCTCCCATGCTCTTCATACCAAAAACGGCCATACCCCGTTGCGCAGCCACCGGCAGAACATCCCGTTGAAAGCTCCGATAGCTGTAATCAAAGGGGTTGAGGGGCATTTGTACCGTGTCGAAGGGAAAACCGCCGTTGATCATCTCAAGATGAATGGAAGGGTTCTTGTGCCCGGTAAATCCAACGAAGCGAACCTTGCCCTGTTGTTTGGCTGCGGCCAGCGCCTCCAGCACTCCGTCGGGTGCGTAGCATTTTTCAGGATCGTTGTAGTAGACCACTTCGTGCACCTGCCAAACGTCGAGATGGTCAGTCTGCAGACGGGTGAGCGACTGCTCCAGCATCTGCATGGCGACGTCTTTCTTGCGTCCGTGGGTGCAGACCTTCGTCATCACGATGGCCTTATCCCGCTTACCCTTGAGTGCTGTCCCAAGCCGCTCTTCGCTCGCACCCTTGTAGTACTCCCACGCGTTGTCGAAAAAGTTGATGCCATGGTCCAGCGCTTTCGCGATCATGTCGTTGACTTCAGTCTGGCCGGCAACGGCGCCAAGGTGGTACCCACCCACTCCAAGAATGGAAACCTGAAGACCGGTCTTGCCCATGGCCCGCTGTGGCGCCTGAAACTCGGCAACTCCTCTTCTGGGACCGTTCGGGACGATGGGGGTGGATTGTCCACCGGTTGCGTTGTTTTGACCTTTGGCCGAAGCTGCGGAAATCATCGAGACAGCACCGCTCATAGCAACACCCTTCAGAAAAGCTCGACGGCTTTCGCCGCCGTTTACCGTTGTTTTCACCAGAGTCCCTCGTATCCCTTAGCAGAATTTATTCAGAAACCTGCGGAAAAGGCCTGCCCGAATTTTGCGTGGCGTACACCATCTGTTTCACTTCGGTCTGTTGCAAGTCGATGGGAAACTCGTGGGCCAGCCGCGCTTCAGGGTTGTCGAATTTGATCGATGTCTTATAGAGCTCAAAACGGCCATCGCCGGCGTATGGCTTTGCACGGTCGCGCAACGCCTTCATCTCCGCTGCGGAGAACGGGCTGAAGTTTTGCGCGATGCGCAAGTTTTGTTCCAGCATCGGCAGCTCAGAGACCCCGGAGATGGTGGTCGTCACCGGCAAACTCATCGCATACCGAAGCAACTCTTCCGCTGTGAAGACGCCTTTCTGCACCGGCTCTCCGTGGCCCCCAATGGGTTTCATGCCCAGCGGTGCAATTCCCCGGCTGTTTAGCACCGGCAGCACTTTCTGCTCAAAGGAAAAAAAGTTGGCGTCGAAGGGGTTCAAGGGCATTTGCACGGCGTCGAAGGGAAACCCCGTGTTCAACATCGCAAGATGAATGTCCGGATCTTTGTGACCGGTAAACCCCACAAAGCGGACCTTCCCCTGCTGCCTGGCCTTGTGCATCGCTTCGGCAGCGCCATTGGATCGAATGAATAGTTCGGGGATCGTTCTGGAAGGTCACCCCATGGACCTGCCACAGGTCCAAATGGTCCGTTTGTAACCGTCGCAGCGACTGCTCGAGCATCTGCATGGCTAGCGAAGCATCCCGGCCGTGGGTGCATACCTTGGTCATGAGAAAGGCGCGATCGCGCCTGCCGCGAAGACCCTTTCCCAGCCAGTCCTCTGACTTTCCACGGTGGTATTCCCAGCAGTTATCGTAAAAGTTGATGCCGCCATCGAGCGCGCGCTGGACGATCTCAACCGCGGTAGCCTCGTCCTTTGCTGCGCCGAGGTGGTGGCCGCCCAGGCCTAGCGCCGAAATCCTTATCTCAGTTTTGCCAAAGTTGCGAAGGGGAATCATTGTGTCCACTTGGGAGTAGATGCGCGCAAAAATAAGTTCCGCCGCCTGCCACAGCGGTGTCCGCAAATCTTGCGTTGATGCGGTAAAGCTCTCGGCGTTAAATCGTCCCTGCTCAATACCGTCCTGCTGCCGGGCGAGCCCACTATTGCTGTTGCCGTCACATCACAAAGAGCAGGTGGATGGTAGCTCAAATGAATATTCTTGTGATGAACCCGGGCGGCAACTCCCTCAAGGTAGAGATCGTCTCTTGTTCCCCAAATCAACAGTTTGCCTTCGAAGGTAAGAAGATCGTCAGCCTGATTCTGGAAGGCATCGGAAAAACGCCACACTTGTCGGTTTTGGAAGGCAAGAATCCGTCGCACACCCTATCGGCTGGTGAAGGCTGTGGGAGCCTGCCTCGCGGCCCTGGGGGGCGCAGACGCCATCGTATTCGGGGGCGGAATCGGCGAAAATACCCCGCTGGTACGGGAGCGCGTATGCGCCTCACTGCGCTGGTGTGGATTGGAAATGGACGCCGAAAAGAATCGGACCCTCATCGAACAAGAGGGCAAGATTTCGACCGCCGGTTCGGCCCTTCAGGCCCTCGTCGTCCTCACCGAGGAAGGACTCGAGATTGCTCACGAATGCATCCAGGCTTCCTGATGGCGTCATTTGTCGCTTCTTGTGAGCGGAGCCCGCCATTAAGCTCGTCCTTGTAAGTAGTAGTTCCTTCGCAAGACGAGCCCAAGTTGCGACCGGCTATCTCGACCGAAATTTCTTTTTCGGTGCGCAAGAAAGGACTGGGATGCCGCCACGAAAAGTAATTCCGTTCATATCCCGCAGCAGCCCAAACCGTAAGTATCCAGAACGGCCCCAGATAATCCTTCAAGTTGGGCGGGATCAGGAGCTCTTGCACCTGCGAGCAAAAATCATTACTTGCGCCGGATTCATAGTCCAGTCAATGACCCCGGACCAGGTCCCGGCGGAGATCCGGAGGACCCGCGGGCCGCGCGTCTGGGTATTTTGCCACACCCTCACTTTTTATGAGCTTGCACTGTTAGCGGCCGCCGTTCGGCGAGCCCACCCTGCGGATAAGCTCCTGCGCCTGACGGGTTTGAACGATATCAGGCAGGCGCCAGGGCTCTTTGATGAACTGCTGGAACCCATTATGGGGGTGGATGAGCTTCTACGCGTGGTGGCTGCGCTCGCTCAGCGACCGACAATCAGGAAAACGGTATGAGCGCTCACCCGGCGATATAGGACCGTTCTGTAGTGCCGCCCTCGTCGGTCTGCCCGCGCAGTGGTAGCAACACCGAAAAGGTCGTGCCCCGCAGCGGACCCTCCGTCGAGCTGCGCCAGTGAATCTCACCGTGATGTTTGTCCACAATCGTCTTGCAGATCCACAAGCCTAGTCCGTTCCCTGCCTCAGCTTTATCACTTTGAAAAGCCTCGAAAAGACGAGCCTGGATAGGGGCCGGGATCCCTCGCCCATTGTCCGCTACAGTCAAACGAGCGTGCTGTCCAACGCACGCAGCCGAACACACAGGACTCCGCCCGCCGGCAGCGCCTCCGCCGCGTTGCGCACAAGATTCGATACCAACTGCAGGAAATCGCCAGGGTTGATTGAGGCGAGCAGGATATCCGGTAACTGCTTCCGCACCTGAATGGGTTTCCCTTCCAGCAAAGCACTCTGGTAGCGCAAAGCCGTTTCCACCAGGGGAACCAGATCTTTCGTCTGGCTGCGCGGCGCATCGCGAAAAAAGGAGAGGGTCTGCCGGGCGATGTACTGAATGCGCACCAACTGTTCCTCAATTTGCACCGCATGCGCGCGCACGCGCTCAGGATGGTCGGCATCTTTCCCGATGAGATACACCAGGTCGGCTATGGCCTGCGACGGATTATTGATCTCGTGCATGACCGATGCCGCAAGCCGTCCCGCCATCGCCAGCTTTTCGGACCGCCGCAGTGCCGTTTCCAGGCGAAGTGTATGGTCTTCTGCTCGTTGACCATCTAACGGAGAGGGGGGACCGAGTTCCGCCATTCTGGGTTGCCTTTTTTGCAGCACACTTAGTGGGAGGTAGCTAGTGACTTACGGGTTGCCGTCGGGTGAAAAATTAGCCTTCCTGAAGATGATGATAAGAACATTACTAAAGCTGGGGTCCTACTTGCGCCGGGGTCCCCCCACAGGTTTCTTTGGCCGTTTGCTCTTCCCAGCCAATGCTTTTGCCTTTCCCGTCCCATCAGCTCCCGCGGGACTGCCTGAGAAACTCCCTAGCTCGTTCATCACGCTAAGAACCACGCCATCGATCCGGTTGTCCATGGTTCGATAGGGCACGATTCGCAGAATGCACCACTTTCCCTCGCTGTCCTGGACATGTAACTGTTGCGATTGCACCTGATGGATCACATCCAGCATATTCTGCTCGAGGCTTCCCATGTCCAGCTTCAGCCTGAGCCTCGGCAAGGGGCGGCCGACGTCGCTCGAGCTCAGACCGAGCACTGCGGCTGCCTGCGGCGTAAACCGGCGAACGCTCAGGTCGGCTCCCACCATCACGATCGGCAGACTGACGCTGTATAGCAGGTTGGTGAGGTCGTTATTCAGCTGCGTGAGGAGTTCATTGCGATGTTGCATCTCCTCGTTGACCGTATGCAGTTCCTCGTTGGCCGATTCCAGTTCTTCTTTCGAGGTCTGCAGCTCTTCATTTGTACTTTGCAGCTCTTCGTTACCCGATTGGATCTCTTCATTGGCGGACTGCAGCTCCTCGTTCGTGCCTTCCTGTGACTCGATGATGGACTGCAGATACTCCCTGGTGGCCGCCAGCTCCTGCCGCAGTTGGATGATCTGTTTCCCCAGAATAGAGTGTTCCCCGGAAGTCGACGGGTCAACGATCTGGGCCTCCGGTGCTTGCACCAGGCCGCTCGGCGACGCTCCATCCTCACCCGGCAAATCGCTCTCAAAAACAATCAGGAAGCTATGTTGCGTCTGAGTGGGGATCTTGAACGGAACAACGCGAATGGTGACTGTTTTTATCTTTTCGTCCTCCACGCGCACGTGCGGTCTTATCGCTTCAAAGCCCTGCGTGCGTGCTTCGTCGATTGCGCCCTGCAGCTCGAATAGCAAGCCCGGGCGAGCCATCTTGAGCAGATTGAGGCTGGCCTTTCCGGAAGGAAGCTCGAGAAACGAAGCGGTCCGGCCCCTGGTCTGGAGAATCTCCAGGTGTTCGTTGATGAGCACGGCAGGAGGCACGTACCTCGCCAGTAGCAGGCGGTCTGCCTCTCGCTGCAACTCCATAGGGATTTTGGGCGTTTCCGTCGACTTTGAGTGTGTGGTTGTCGTTGGTGTTCCGGTGGATCCATGATCTGCCTTGCCTACAGAAAAGCCGAGCGCAACAGGCGCCGACACCAACCGTTTACGGAAGATTTTCTGTTTCTTGTCGGTCATTTCGAAAAGCTCCGAATCCGCACCCAGCAGCCCTTCCGTGCTCCCCAGCATCAGGAACCCGGTCGGATTCAACGCATAGTGAAAGATCGGTACTACCCTCTTCTGCAATGTTTGACTTAAGTAAATCATCACATTGCGGCAACTGACCAGATCCATCCGGGAGAAGGGCGGATCGCTTAAGACATTTTGCGTGGAGAAAATGCAGAGATCGCGAATGCTCTTCTTGATCTGGTAACCGCTATCCGCTTTGAAAAAAAAACGCCGCAATCGGGCAGGCGTCACGTCTGCCTCGATATTCTCCTTGTATACTCCCGCTCTGGCCCGTTGAACAGCGCTTTCGCTAAGATCCGTACCGAAGACCTGGATGGGTATATCTGCCCGCTCTTCGCCCAAAAACTCCACCAGCGAAATCGCATGCGAGTAGGTCTCTTCGCCGGTCGAGCACCCTGGAACCCAGATGCGCACAGCCCCGGTTGCCGAGGTTCGCGCCTGCAAAATTGCCGGATAGACAACCTCTCTGAGCGCTGCGAATGCGTCCGGATTTCGAAAAAAGCTGGTTACATTGATCAGCAGGTCCTGGTAGAGGGCCTCCACCTCGCGCGGATCGCGATGTAGGAGGTTGCCATACTCCTTCAGGTTGTCGATCTTCCGCAGAGCCATGCGGCGCTGAACGCGGCGGGCAATGGTGGGTGATTTGTACCCTGAGAAATCAACCGTCGTTGTTCGTCGCAGCAACCGGAAAATCTGCTCCATATCGCCACCATCGTTGGCCTCCTCGACCTCCGGGTTGAAGCGGTCTGCGATATACGGATGATGACGAATGCGAGCAATCTCTTTTGCGATGCCGGCAGGAGTCAGAATGAAATCAATACAGCCCGAGGAAATCGCGCTTGCCGGCATGCCACCGTATTTCGCGGATGACGGTTCCTGCGCAAACGTAATGCCCGCTTCGCCTTTGATCGCAGCCACTCCGAGGGTACCGTCAGAAGCTGTTCCCGAAAGGATCACGCCGATGGCGTCACTGCCGTGGGCCACCGCCAACGATCTCAGAAAAGTGTCGATGGTCGTATTCGACGATCTGTGCGGTTCCCGGTCCCTAAGGTGCAGCACCCAGCGGTCGATGGTCATATCGCAATTTGGCGGAATCACGTAAATGTGGTCGGGCTCTACGCGCATGGAGTCCCGGGCTTGTACCACCGGGATTGTCGTCGTACGGGCCAGTATTTCGCTTACTTTGCTCTCCCGGGCGGGATCAAGATGGAGCACCAGGACGTAAGCCATCCCCAGGTGCGACGCCAGTTCTTTCAATAAACTGGTCACGGCTTCCAGGCCCCCGGCGGACGCACCAATGCCCACGATTGGGAAGCGAGGAGTCGCATTCGGGGCACCAGTCCCTGGCTCCAAAGCATCCTTGCTTTTCAAGGACCTATTTCTGGCGGGCATCTTGCTCCTTCGCCTGGTGAGAACTTAAAGGACGCAACTGCTTCGGCACGCAAGTCACGCGGCCGCACC
The DNA here is from genome assembly GCA_963850235.1 of uncultured Acidobacteriaceae bacterium. GTDB lineage: Bacteria > Acidobacteriota > Terriglobia > Terriglobales > Acidobacteriaceae > PALSA-350. The sequence goes on from CAWKKM010000008.1 coordinate 477,238, forward strand.
TCTTGTTTGAGAGGATACTCCTCCCTTCAGACCGGCACTGTGGCGGTCGATCCCTCGCTTAGTTTGTTTTGGAGACCAGTTGCCCTACAGGGAAAGAATGTTCAGAAGTGCTAGACGATCCGTTCGGACCCCACCTTGATCGAGGTGGACTGGGGCTCAGGCAGCAGGTCCGGGACCGTACTCGCGCCACCACTCGGCCGGCTCTGCTGCCATCCATGGGTCTTGCAGACCCTGGATGCTGAGGAGGTCGAATCGTTCGTTAAGCAGTTGGATAGACGCGAATATCTGCTCCGTCAGCTTTTGATTGGCGGTCCTCAGTTCTCGTGCTGTTCGGATGCCCTCCTTGAGGGTGGAACGCGCAGAACGGGAGGATTGATTTCCCTCTTTTCCCTCTTTCTGGAGCGTGCGAGCCGAGAAACGCGTTGCTAGCCACGTGTCCACATCACCGCGGTAAAGTACCACTGCACTTTTCTGCGACGCTCCGGTCGGACGGCGAACGGGAAGTCCAAGGTGACGTTCCCAGCGCTGGACGGTGCGAACTCCCTTTCCCAGATACCGCGCAATATCCTTCCAGGACGACAGTACAGTGGAATCTTCTGAGATGTTCATCTCGTCCCCCAGTTGCGCTCATTATAGACCCGCTTCCTCCTTTCTCGAATCCCCGTCAAAACCCGCGGAAAACAACAAGATCGTTTCATTGTCATCGTTAAAAACAGGCATCTTTGGCCGGAGCAACCGTTCGGGGGAAAGCCACATCTGACACGCGAGGGAATCGAACCTGTGGCACATCATGACATCGTTGTGATCGGAGCTTCGGCCGGCGGTCTGGAGGCGATACGACATATCCTGGGGGCCATGCCACGGGATTTGGATGCGACGCTTCTCATCGTGCTGCACACCACGAGCCGCGCGGGGAGCCTGCTGCCTGAGATCTTCAAACGAGCGTGTCAGTTGCCAGTCTCCCATCCCCGCGACGGCGAAATGTTGGAACGAGGGCGAGTCTACATCGCTCCCCCCGGTTTCCACATGATTGTGGAAGACGGTTTCTTGAGGGTGCTGCAGGGCCCGCGCGAGAACCTGCAGCGTCCTGCTATCGACCTGCTTTTCCGTTCTGCCGCGGCGGCGTATGGTCCCCGGGTGATCGGGATCATTTTGACCGGCATGTTAGACGATGGAACAGCCGGCCTGATGGTAGTCCGCGCGAGTGGCGGCAAGGCTATCGTGCAAGACCCCGAAACTGCACTCTATCCTGGGATGCCAAAAAGCGCACTAGCCCACGTCCCGGAAGCGCTGTCCGCCGCGCTGGACGACATACCGGCCCTTCTCCTCCAGTTGGTCCGCAGCCCCGTACCGCCTGAATCGATCCATCCTCCGAAAGCTGACGTTGCGTCGGCGAAAGAAACACGGATTGCGGAGCTCGATATGAGTCAGATTTCGAGTGAGGACCGGTTAGGCAAGCCTTCTCCTTTTGGCTGTCCGGATTGCGGGGGCGTGCTATGGGAAATTGAGGAGAACGGGTTTCTTCGCTTTCGTTGCCGGGTTGGGCACGCTCTTACCGCCAAATATCTTGCCGCCGAACAACGACATGCCGTTGAAACGGCACTCTGGGAGGCTTTACGCGCGCTCGAGGAAAGCGCCTCCTTGTATCGTCGAATGGCAGGGCGGGCCACAAAGTCCGGTCACTTTCTGCCGGCGCAGCAATTCGAAGACCGGGCTTCCGATACCGAGGCCAATTCGCGAATTTTGCGCGACTTCCTGCTTCGGGTGAATGTCGAACGGACCGATGATCCTGAAGACTATTCACCTCGATCGGTTGAGGCGCCACCTGAGGTTGGCGAATCAGTCGGCAATGGGAATTCCGGAGGCCGCTCCGGCACCGGCATCATCCGGCCAGGGAGTCGATAAGAGGGCTTATTCGGCCGGCAACTTTTCGGTTTCGGTCACAGAGAGCCACGCTGCCGTCGGCTTTGAACTCGAAGTCAAATTTGCCATAGCAGACGCCGCACAACCAGTAGTGTTCGACAGACTTGGCCGTAGAAGAGGTTCGAACGGTCCGGACGACCCTGCCATAACGCAGGTAATCCAGCTTCTTGCGGCATGCAGGATTGAAGCATTCGCTCAACATGTGTTCGCCCCTGGCGTTAACAGATTCGAACCCAACCTTGTTTGGATGTGGGCTCTCTAAAATGTGTTGCCCCACGAATGAAATTCGATGCGGGCCGGTCCCGAATTGCGTTCAGCAACCCAGAGTCGCGGACTGCATCCCACCTATTCAGATAGGCGGAACGAGCACGAGCTTAAGTCGTACACACCAACATTCAACACCAACATTCAACACAAAGTAGAAGGAGCAGTGAGATGAAAGTATTTTCCGCGAACATTCAGGATCTACGGACGCTCTACGTTACCAATCTAAAGAAGGCGCTCGATATGGAGCAGAAGATCACCAAGGCCCTGCCCGACCTTATCGAAAGAGCCTCTGACCCCGAGTTGGTAAAAGCTTTTGAGACTCACCTGAACGAAACCAGCGGCCACGTCGAGAGGGTGGAGAATTTGCTACGGCGCAATATCGGCGAAAGCAAAACTGAGACTTGCAAGGTGATCAACGGGCTCACGACCGAGGCGTCGGACACCATCACGGACGTGACTGACCCATCCATTCGCGACATCGCTTTGATCGGCGCGGCTCAACAGGTTGAGCACCATGAGATCGCGGTGTACGGAACCCTGCGCCGGTGGGCCGAGATCCTTGGCCTGGCCGAAGACGCAGTTGTCCTGGAAGCGATCGAAGCAGAAGAAGCCCACGCCGACGAACTACTCAGCGAGATCGCCGAGCGGGTCAACTATCAGGCTGCTGCTTAATTCACAGGGCGGCTTGCGTTCAGAACACGTGAGCCGCCTTTCATTCGCGAGGACAAAAAATGGCACGGTATGGAAAAGCAGCAGGTAAAAGCGTCAAAAGCGCAGTGCGTCGGAAGAAAGCCGGTACCCTCAAATCCGGCAAGGGCGGAAAGGGTGGGACGGTGAAAAGCAAAAAGCAGGCAATCGCCATCGGACTATCTGAGGCCCGTAAGAAAGGGGCCAAGGTCCCTAAAAAGAAGAGTAGTTAGCGAATGAACTTGTTTGACCCAACGCCGCGGTCAGCCGTCGAATTTCTCCCTGCCCGCCATGATCTCAGCCAGCCTAAGGGCAGCGGCCCCGCAATGTCGCGGATGCGACCTTTATCGTGAAGCCACGCAAGTCGTCTTTGGGGAAGGCCGCGTCCATGCCGCTCTTCTCCTGGTGGGCGAACAGCCCGGCGATCGCGAAGACCAACAAGGGAAGCCGTTTGTCGGACCTGCCGGCCAACTTCTTGATAAGTGCCTCGAATCCGCGGGCATTGATCGGAGTGAAGTGTACGTTACCAACGCGGTTAAGCATTTCAAGTGGGAACCTCGCGGTAAGATTCGGTTGCATAAGAAACCTAATTCTCTGGAGATAGCAGCTTGCCGGCCATGGCTGGAAGCGGAGATTGACGCCGTTCGACCGCAGCTTATTGTCTGTCTGGGTGCGACTGCGGCGCAGAGCCTGCTCGGAGCACAGTTTCGGCTGACAAAACACCGCGGAGAGGTGTTTCCAACGAATTACGGTCCGGTGACCGCGACCATACACCCCTCCGCCATCCTTCGCATGCCGGAACCTGCCGCGAAAGACGCCGAGATAGCGAGTTTGGTAAAGGATTTGAAAGTCGCTGCGGAATACGCTACCGCGCGGAGTCCTCGATGAAGGGAGCCAAGGTGACGGTGAAGATCACGCCAGATCCGGTTGAGACCGTTCCTACGACGACAGCGACCGTCACTCGTTCCGACCGCTTCGGCCGCTTTGCCGCCCGATGCTCCCATTACCTCGGTTCCCGCTGGGCATTTGTCGCGGCGATCGGCGTCATCGTGGCCTGGGGTGTCACCGGCCCCGTCTTCCGCTTTTCCGACACCTGGCAGCTGGTCATTAATACCGGCACAACGATTGTGACGTTTCTTGATGGTGTTTCTCATTCAGAACACACAGAACCGCGATGCCAAGGCCATTCATTTGAAACTGAATGAGCTCATCCACGCGGTCGACAAAGCCAAAAACAGAATGATCGACGTGGAAAATCTGTCTGATCTCGAGCTCGACGAGCTGGCCAGGACTTATGAAAAGATCCGCACCAACGCTGAGCAACGCCACCGGGCACGCCATGACACTTCGCCCGGTTAGAAACGGATGACGGCCAATCCGCCCACATCAGGCAAGATCCACATAGGAATCTCCGGCTGGAGATATAAAGGCTGGCGAGGCGTCTTTTACCCTGAGAAACTTCCTCAGCGGCGGGAACTCGAGTTCGCTTCAAGAAAGTTCGACACCATCGAGCTGAATGGATCGTTCTACTCCCTGCAGAGACCGCAAAGCTTCCTTCAATGGCACGCCGAGACGCCGCCGGACTTCACCTTTGCCATCAAGGGCTCCCGCTATATTACCCACATGCTTCGACTGCGCAATGTCGAAGGGCCGTTAGCTAACTTCTTCGCCCAGGGGCTGCTGCACTTCGGAGCGAAGCTCGGACCCATCCTGTGGCAGCTTCCGCCCAACTTTTCCTTCGAACCTGAGCGCCTTGAACAATTCTTCGCCCTGCTGCCGCGAACGTTGAAGCAAGCCGCTGAGCTTGCCCGGAACCACGATGACCGTCTAAAAGACCGTTCCTGGTTTCAGGTGCGAAAGGATGCGCCCCTGCGTCATGCGCTTGAGATTCGGCACGAAAGCTTCGTTACTGGAAAATTCGTCAGCCTGCTGAGACGCTATGGCGTCGCCTCGGTTGTGGCAGACACTGTCGAATGGCCACTGCTCATGGATGTAACTTCCGACTTTGTGTATTGCCGTCTTCACGGCAGCGAACAGTTGTACGCCAGCGGTTACGAAGCCGACGCGCTCGATGTGTGGGCTCGGCGCGTGGTTGCCTGGGCGCGGGGAGAGGAGGTCACGGACGGCAGACGAGCCAGCGCTCGCGACGCACCGAAGCGAAAGCGCCGGGATGTGTTTGTCTACTTCGACAACGACATGAAAGTCCGCGCGCCCTTCGATGCAGAGCAGCTTCGCAATCGCGTCAGCGGACTTCTCGCCGCGGCCGACCCCCTGAACGCGACGATCGAGGGGAATCCTCAGAGCTAGCCAAACCTTGCGCCGCTCCTTACAATCCCTGCATGGAGAAGGCGGCGGAGCAGGATCCGAGAGTGTATTTTGCGGCTGAGAGAACCTTTCTCGCCTGGATTCGCACCGGCCTCGGTTTGATGGGCGTTGGCTTTGCCGTAAGCCGTTTCGGGCTCTTTCTTCGCGAGTTGACTGCAAGCCAGTCTCATCTGCGCCCCCAAACCACCGGATTGTCTCTCTGGTCGGGGGTGATGTTAGTTGCCATGGGCGTCGTGGTCACGCTGTCGGCGGTTGCGCGTCACTTCCAGCTGGTACGTGAACTGCGTTCCGGAACCTGGAGGCCAGGCCGCGTGTCCACCGACGCTGTGATTTTGGGGCTGGTGCTCGCATCGCTCGGGATCGCCATGGCCCTCTATCTCACCCTCGTTCGCTGAGCTCCCTATGAATGCTCAAGATTTCCGGCGGTTGGCACTGTTACTGGAAGGTGCGGAAGAGGGTTCCCACATGGGGGCAGCCGATTTTCGCGTCGGGGGCAGAATCTTCGCCACGCTCGCCTCTGTGAAGCAGGGATATGGCAACCTGATGCTCTACGCCCGAGCAGCAGGCAGCTTTTGTCGATGAACAGCCAGACTTGTTCCTCCCGGTCGCCGGCGGCTGGGGTCGAATGGGGGCAACGCACATCCGGCTGGCATCCGCAACTGAAGACGCCCTCGCCGGAGCGCTGCGTACTGCCTGGAAATTGCGGGTGGAGAAGAACGGCAAGGCCGGCAAGAGCAAGCCGGCCTCGATCCCAAAGGCCAAGAAGAGAACATAGAAGCCCCTTCTCTGGACGGGTGCCCCATGTTCGCCCTAGCGTACATGGGCCGAAAAAGAGCGGGCGAAGCCCGTTCCAACGCTCTGCTACACGATGGTCTCTATGCCGCTGTTTTTCGTTTGCTCACACTGCGGCGCTCCGCCGCGTTAGGAGATTTTGCTTTCGCTTGCTGTGCGCGCTTACCACCAAGTGAGATTTGTCGCTTACGCGCCTTCTCGCGAGAAACCTCCTTGCCGCCATTGCGGCTGGCCGGCTTCTTGCGGCAGCTTCCCTCTTCATGTTCACTCTTGCTCGGTACCGGCTCGTATCCGGGCCAGCAACGCGAAGACTTGGCATAGGCTTTGCTTTTGGCAGGCATCTTGTTCTTCCTCACTAAACAAATGTGATGCATGCTCCGAGAGTTCTTCTGTAACTGTGCTTGATGTGCTCGATAGGCGTGGTCTGTTTTCGCGATAAGGCAAACAGCCGGCGGAAATACACGACGGGTGTCCGCGGCCTCGCTTTTGAAACCTGGGGGGCCTTACCGGTCATGAAAAGATGTTCCCATGACCATCACGTGCGGTCCGCAGGGAGAATTCTGTTTTCGGGCTTGGTGGTTGAAAAGCTCCGAACAGCATCGACAGATCAGCATCGCCGAGGTCCTTCGACTCCGCTCAGAGGATGACAATGGGGAGGGCGGCGCTTCCAGCTCTGATTGGTTGCTGTTGAAGTGAACTGCAGGTCCCTCCCCTGCCCCCAGATTTCCTGTCAAGAGTTGCGGCTTCGATCAACTGCATGTGGTTCTCTTTAAGGAGAACCACATAAGCGTCGCTGGCAAGAGCTGTGAAGTAGGAAATCCGGGTACGGTCGGGATGACAAATAGGAGAGGGTGGTTGCAGGGAGAGATCAGTTGCCGAGGGACAGGGCGGTTGTGGGGCGGGAGGCCTTTCCATCGATAGAAAGTCACAGCCTCTCAGGACGACGGTTTTGTGGAGGGGTTGAAAACATGTTTGAAGGATGAGGGATTGTTTAGGGATTTTGCTTCAAAATTTATGACAAAATCGTCATCCTGCCTGCCCCGGCGTGCCGTGGGAGCGGAGCGCCTCACAGATTTGTCGCGTCACAAAGCGCTTGATTGGCGCGGAGTCGAAGGACCCCGGCGATGCTGATCTGTCGATGCTGTTCGGAGTTTTTCAACCACCAAGCCCGCACATGGACCAGCCTCCGTCCATGGGTTTCGCGGATATTCGAGTAGCGATCGCCCGGGAAAAGCAACTCAAGGGCTGGCGGCGCGAAAAGAAGCTCAACCTCATTCGCACCGTCAATCCCGAGTTCAAAGATCTGGCGAACACCTTCGGATGGATGATGATTCTAGTGGACGGTAACAGCTGAATCAGTAAAGCCGCAGGGGCTAAAGCCCACTTCCCTCCCAACCCTTTGCGGCCCGACTGAAGTCGGGCCCTGATACAAAGCAGGAGACCCGCGACCCCAAGAAGGGCCGCATTTTCACAGATCGGGTTGCACTCCTGAATCAGCTGTTACAGGCCACTAGTAAAGGGCTTGTGACTGCCCTTGTCATGCCTCCAACCATCGAACTACAAGAATACCCTCACCCAGCAGGACATTTTCAAACGAGCAAATTCCGCGCCTGGTCCCGAGCGCGGCGCAGAGTTTCTACGATATCGCCAGTAGGATAGAACTCCATGCAGATCGTCCCGCGGTAGTTCAGGTCTGCCAGCTTGCGATAAATATTGAGGTAGTCAATCTCACCCGTGCCCGGTTCATGCCGCCCGGGAACATCCGCAATATGAACCAGTCCAACCAGCCCAATATTCTTCTCAAACTTCTCGATCAAATTTCCGAACTCGCGTTGCTCATGGTAGATGTCGTAGAGCACCCTGACATTGGGGCTGTTGACCGCGGCGGCGATTTCAAACGCCTCAGTCACACCATCGAGATAGATCGTGGGATTCTCAATCCGGTCGATCGGTTCAATCACCGCTACCAGCCCGGCAGCGCTCAGCACATCCGCGGCACGCTTCAGAGCCTCAATCGAAGCTGCATGCTGGCTCCCCGGAGCAGCGCCCTCAACCTTTTTGCCCGAGAGCATAATAATCTGCTTGCACTGCAATCGTTTTGCCACGGGAATCAAATCCTTCAAATTAGAGAGAAACGCATCTCCGCCCGACGGATCCGCAAACCCCGCGCTCATCCCAGCCGTCGCGTCCACCGAAATCTTCAACGTCTCCATGCGCCCCATGATCCGGCGATAATCCTCCTCGGACCACTGTTTGAACTCACCCACCAACTCCACATGGTGATAACCAGCCAGGGCGATCCGGTCCAGGTTCTCTTCAAATGTCCCCAGCTTTTTCAAAGTCCAGATCATGACAGAGAATTGCGGGGTCATTTGATTTTGAGCAGCCGGGGATGGTGCGGCGGTTTCCTGGGCCGGGAGGGCGCGCGCGGCAAGCGAGGCCGCGGTCATGCTGACGAAGCTTCTGCGAGTGAACATGCGCTGCATGGTAGCAGATGTACTGCCTACTTCGGCAGAGCGAACGCCACCAGGCTGCCGCCGGTGGGTGCCGGGGACTTTCCGCCGCCCGCAGCAATCACAATATACTGCCGCCCATTCACCTCATACGTAGACGGGGTCGCATTGCCGGCAGCCGGGAGCGTGGTTTGCCACAGCACCTTGCCCGTTGTCTTGTCCAAAGCACGAAACACCTTGTCGTAGTTGGTAGCCCCAATAAACAGCAGGCCACCTGCCGTCACCACCGGGCCGCCATAGTTCTCGCTGCCCGTGCCCGGTCAGCCCCTGGGCTGCAAGCTCAGGATATTCACCCAGCGGAATTTTCCAGGCTGTCTTCCCGCTATTCAGATCTATCGCGGTTAACGTGCCCCACGGTGGCTGGATAGCAGGATAGCCATCCTTATCGAGAAACTTATTGTATCCATCACTGATGTACTTCGCATCGAGCGGCGACGGCCCGTTATCTTTCACCGTCTTCTCCTTGCCGTAATAGACGTATTCGAACACCGCCTCCAGTTGATCGTGCCCCAGGTTGGCAAAGCCGGGCATGCGCCCTTGCCCCTCCGCAATCAGTTGCTTCACACTCCCTTCCTCATAGCGATCGCCCAAGCCGATCAGGGAAGGGAATTCGGGAGGCGCTCCGGTCCGGTCGGCGCGGTGGCAGGCGGAACAGTTGCGCAGAAAAATGTCGCGCCCATTGGCTTCGCCGGTTCGCGGCTTCTGCGGAACCAGGCGCAGCACCCAGGCCATCTCATTGGCGTTTACGTAAAGCAGGCCGGTTGTCGGATCAAACGCACCGCCGCCCCACTCCGCCCCGCCATCGTAACCGGGAAAAATAATCGTCCCCTGCGTGCTCCCGGGGATGAACTGTCCATCGCTGCGCAGCTTGTTAAAGCGTTCGAGCGCTTCCTGGTGCGCCTCCGGGGTGCGCGTGGTAATCATATCCGCGGTCAGCTTTTGCCGGGCGAACGGAGCGGGCAGCACGGGCAACGTTTGCTCTTTGGCTGTGACTTCACCCTCAAGGTCCGAAGGCGGATATTTCCGGGTTTTCATCGGGAAGAGAGGCTTCCCGGTCTCCCGGTCAAACACGAAAACGTATCCCTGCTTGGTGGTCTGTACCACGGCATCCACATCTTGCCCCTTGCGCTTGACCGTAACTAACGCAGGTGCCGATGGAGGGTCCCGGTCCCAGATGTCGTGATGCACAAACTGATAATGCCAGATGCGCTTGCCGGTCTCGGCATTGAGCGCGATCAGGCTAACCGAGAACAGATCGTCTCCTACCCGATTCGCTCCATAAAAGTCGGAGGCCGCCGACCCAGTGGGAACAAATACGATTCCCCGCTTCAAATCAACCGACATGCCGGCCCAGTTGTTGGCGGAGCCGCTATAAGTCCACGCCGTCTTGGGCCATGTTTCGTACCCCAATTCTCCCGGGTGAGGAATGGTATGAAACGACCACCGCAACTTTCCGCTATGCGCATCGAAGGCGCGAATATCGCCCGGTGAAGCGGGTAGCGTCTCGCTCATCGCACCGCCGGCAATCACCAGATCCTTGTAGACCACGGCAGGGCTGGTCATCGTCACCCAATTCAGCGGCTCGCGGCCCAGCCCCTCGCGCAGGTCGATGCGCCCTGCTTTGCCGAAGCTGGAAATCGGTTTTCCGGTAGCGGCATCCAGCGCGACCAGGTATTGGCGCACGCCCACAAAGATGCGCCGATCCGTTCCGTCTGACCAATAGGCCACGCCCCGGTTCCGCACCTTGCCAATATTCTTGAGACCGCCAGTCGCATCGTAACGCCAGCGCAGGCCGCCGGTCGCTGCATCCAGAGCGACCACATCCCCATTGGGTGTGGTCGCATACAACACGCCATCCACCACAATCGGATTGCACTCCATCTCCGATTTCGCATGCTGGTCGCCGCTATCGAAGGTCCATGCGACTTCGAGCGAATGCACGTTATCGCGATTGATCTGGTCCAGGCTGGAGTAGTGAATGTTATCCGGGCCCCCGCCAAACACGCTCCAGGTACGCCTCGCGTCCGGAGCCTGCTGGGCCTGAGTGGGAACACTGAAGAGAATCGCCGACAGAACCATCCAAAGCCAAAGATCGCGCATGGTTTGCTAGTTTATAGCCGCCACCATTCCGACCGTAACTCAATTCCCTTGATCACCTCGGTGGGGGTTCCGGGCTCGGGACTCCAGATCTTCAAGCCATCCACGGCAAACACGCGTTCGATGGGCTGCCGCCAGGCGTGCAGGGCAAGGCTGAACAGCCCCCAGTGGATCGGCATCAAAAGGCCGGCGCCGCCCATGGCCCGAAAGCTTCTCACCGCTCCATCGGGGCCCATATGGATATCCGCCCACAAAGGATCGAACGCGCCAATCTCCAGCATGGTCAGGTCGAACGGTCCATATGCCTCGCCAATCTCCCGGAAGCCGTCCCACTCCCCTGAATCTGCCCCATAGAAGACACGATGGTTCGGGCCGGCGAGAACGAATGCGTTCCACAGCGTTTCGAAGCGGCTCGTGAGGGTCCGGCCGGAGAAGTGGCGGGCCGGCAGCGCCGTTATGTCCAACTGCCCCACCCGCAGGCTCTCTGTCCAGTCCAATTCGTGCACCTGCTTCACGCCCCACTGCTTGAGGATCTTTCCCACGCCCAGCGCGGTGACCCACTGCGCTGAAGCTGTCGCTTCCAACTGCGTAAGCCGTCGCACGGTACGCGCACCAAGGTGGTCATAGTGGTCATGGGAAACAAGCACCACATCGATGGCGGGCAATTCGTGTAAGGGCAGAGGAGGAGCGAAGAATCGTTTGGGCCCGAACCATTCGACCGGCGCCGCCCGCTGCTCCCATACGGGATCCACCAGTACCCGAACGCCGTCAATCTCCAACAGTGTGGATGAATGGCCCATCCAGGTCACGCGAAGCCCGCTGCCCGGTGGCTCCTCATAGATTTGTGCGCCGGTGCGGAAAGGCCCCAGCGGTCGCTTGGGGAAGCGCTCTTCACGGGCGGTCAGGTAACGCCACAAGGCCTTGACCATGGTCGACCCGCTTCCCACGGATGTAGGCACCGGGTTCAAAAACTGCTTGCCGTTCCGGCGCGCCTTTCCAATCATCGACATTTCTATGAGACTCACGGAGGGCTCCATTGAGTGCAAACCTTTCATTCCTGTCCGTCATCCTAGTGCTGGAGAATGCAATGCCTGATCCTTATCACCTGGAGCGCTTCGTCGAAGCCCAGGCTTCCTGCTTCGCACAGGTGATGTCCGAACTCGCCACCGGAAAGAAAAGGACCCACTGGATGTGGTTCATATTTCCGCAATTGGAAGGTCTCGGCTCAAGCCCAATGGCTCAGCGCTTTGCCATTTCCGGCATCGAAGAAGCCCGAGCTTATCTTGCTCATCCCGTGCTCGGCGACCGTCTGCGCGACTGCACATCCCTGGTGAACGCTGTATCCGGCCGCAGCGTGGAAGACATCTTCGGATATCCTGACAACCTCAAGTTTCACTCTTCAGTCACTCTCTTCGCCTGCGCGGATCCTGAAAACAGAGTATTCAATCAAGCCCTAACAAAATACTTCAACGGACACCCCGACAAAAACACCCTCAATCGCTTGCCCTCTTCATAAGCAATCCAGGCTAGTGTAGTGCGTCAGTGATAAAGGCGATTATGTCAGCTGCCGTATCTGCTGCGATCGGGACTGACGTCCCCCAAGAATGTGTGCCGCCCCTACGGGGCTTGATCATTTTGCGATAGGTACCCAGGATTCCGTGCTGCGCACTCCATCCTGGGCTATGATCGGTCGTCCCTAGCGGGACTCGGCGCGATGTGGCTTGAAAAGCACGGCTTACCGGCTAAGAGCCGAAACAGGATCATCTGATGAGATAAAGGCCCATCTGTGTGACGCACTACGACTAGCTGGCGACTGGCGAGGCGCGATGTAGCTTGAATAGCACGGCTTACCAGCTAAGAGCCGACACAGGATCTTCCGATGAGATAAAGGCCCATCTGTATGACGCACTCCACCAGGGTGGTGGTTAGCTCCCGTCCCGCTGCCGTTTCAGTTCCGCCTCAAACGCCTGTTGCCGCTCCGTCACCGCAGCCTTATACCCATCAGGATCAATCCAGACACTCTCTCCCGCTCCCGCCTTCACGCGGTCCAGCTTCTCCAGCATTCCAAAATAAGCTCCATGCGCCCCCAGAAACACATCACAGGGCAGCTTTTTCAGCACCACAAAAGTTCGCTCATAATCTGCAGCAATCCCGGGATAAGACGCAGGCTTCCCCGGCCGATCCACCAGGCGGAACCCCGGGTTCACATTCCAACTTCCGACAATCACCACATCCTGCGGCTTCCCGCCGATCAACGCCCGCATCGTCCAGGTGGTACAACCGCGGGTATGCCCGGGAGTCTTATGCGCGACCAGCACTGCGCCGCCCAGCCGCACCTCATCGCCGTCGTGCAATACACGATCCACCTTGGTCGCCGGATAGAGATCTTTGGGATAGGCGAAATCCTTTGCCCCTCCACTCTCCACCACCGCCACATCGCTATCCATCACCATGTACTTTGCGCCTGTCAACCGCTTCACCTCAGCGCTCCCCGCATCATGGTCGCTATGCGAATGGCTGATGAGCAGAATCTTGATGTCGCTGAAGTGAAACCCAAGCTGCTCCACGCTTTTTTGAATGAGCGCAGGCGAGCTCTCCAGGCTGGAGTTGATGAGGATGTCACCCTTCGGAGTCACCACCAGAAAGGAAGACAGATCCTTGCTTCCCACGTAATAGAGATTGTCCGCAATACGGAACGGCGCGATCGGTGTCGTCCATTCCGGGTTCGGCGCCGCGCTCACCATGCTTGCGGGCAAGAGCAACAAAATCCAAATCCAGCTTTTCAGCCAGGTCTTAACCATCATTCCTCCTTCAGCTACCAAAGCGCGATGTTCAGAGCCACAAAGACCACAGCAATCACGCCACCCCAGAATATGGGTTCCTGGTACCAACGGCCCGGCTCCGATGTTGGTATTGCAGATGCTCCCATCACCAGTCCTTCGAGCTCAGCCCTGCTCCGCGGTTTGGTTACCAGGCTCACCACGATGGTGACCCCGACACAAACCATCCAGGCCCATAGGGCGCGATACATGTTCTCCGCCATATCTTTGGCATCGGGGGAGAGCGCAACATAACGCAGTGCCGAGGGGTCCTTGACCACCCACATCCACAATCCGATCGAAGTCAACGTGCCTGCCACCAGGCCCCAGAAACCGCCCTTGTCGGTTGCCCGCTGCCACAACATGCCGACAATCACCGTGCCGAAAAGCGGCGCGACAAAGAAGCTGAACAGCTGCAGCGCATAGTCCATGATGCTGGCAGAATGCTGCACCAGGTAAGCCGTGCCCACCGATATCAGAACACCGATCAGCGTGCACCACCGGCCCATCGCTACGTAGTGCCGGTCCGAGGCTTTCTTGTGCAAAAAAGCGCCATAAATGTCGTAAGTCCACACCGTTGAAAATGCGCTCACGTTGCCGGCCATCCCAGACATGAAGCCGGCAATCAATGCAGTCACGCCCAGCCCAATCAATCCGGGCCCGCAATAGCGCACCAGCATCAGCGGCAACACCTCGTTGTAGCTGTGGCCGTTGCTGGCGACAGCCACACTCTCCGGAAGCAGGCGATACGGCAAAACCGCCAATGCCAGAAGTCCAGGCAATATGACGATCAGCGGCACCAGCATCTTGAAGGCCGCCCCAATGATCGGCGCGAGTCGCGCGGAGCGGAGACTATTCGCGGCAAGCACCCGTTGTACCACCAGGAAATCGGTAGTCCAGTACCCGAACGAAAGCACCATGCCCCAACCCAACACAATGCCCGTCCAGTGAACGCCCATCGGGTTCTCTTTGAAGTGGCCCAGCGTGCTCCAAAGGTGGGTGTAGTCCGATCGTCCAAGATTGTGCTCGATCTGCCGGGTCAGATTTCTCCAACCGCCCACTTCAATCATGCCGAGGATGGGGATCAGCAGCGCCCCCGCCCAGATCAACACAAACTGCAGAATCTCGTTGAAGATAGCCGACCGCAGTCCGCCCACGGCAACGTAGATAGCGACCACCAGCGACGACAGCCAGATGCTGAAGTTGAGGTCCCACCCCAGAACCACCTTCATCACCAGCGCCATCGAGTACATGTTGATGCCGCTCATCAGGATGGTCATGAACGCAAAGCTCACGGCAGAAAATGCCCGCGTCCCGTTACCGAAGCGAAGATGGAGATATCCGGGAACTGAGTATGTCTTCGAAATGTAGTAGAACGGCATCATGACCAGGCCCAGAAACAAGATCGCCGGTATGGCGCCAATCCAATAAGCGTGCAATGCGAGGATGCCGTACTGATAGGTGGAACCTGCCCAGCCCATCATCTCGAGTGATCCAAGATTCGCGGAGATAAAGCTAAGCCCCGCGATCCACGCGGTCATCTCCCTCCCCGCCATGAAGAACTCTTTGCTGGTCTTCGCCGCGCCCCTTACGTAGAAGCCGATAAACAGCACCATGGCGAAATAAATCGCAATGATCCCCACATCAACCGGGGACAAGTGAATGAGCTGCGCCCTCTCAGGAAGCACTGTCATCAAGTACACGCTTACGTCTCCACCACGATTACGATTCTCCTAAGTCGTTTCGATTGATGTGATTACGCTTCGGGCCATTTGTCAAGGCGATACCGCATCTACACTTTCCTGGCCCCGCGCCGATGACATTGAGGTAGCCTTTACCTATGGACATTCAGGGCCGTCTAAAACTCGAGGACTTGGTAACATACGATAGCGAGAGCACTGCCTACCGGTCCGCGGAGCAAAACGTAGAACAGGCACTCTCACTCCTGCATGCTCACGAGACCTGGTTTGCCGAACACCGGGCCGAAAACCTGGACGAATCCTAACCGCACCGCCTGTGAACTTTCGTTGCTATCCTCTAACAGGCGATGGCAAAACCCCCAATCACTAAAACAGAACTCATCTGGCCCGGCAAGTACACCGAAGAAGGCGTACTTGCAGAAACCCCGCGTGCCAAGCTGCCTCTGCAAACAGTGGAACTCCACGGACCACCGGCGGATTGGCGAAACCAGCTCATCTGGGGTGACAACCTGCTCGTGATGGAGTCATTGCTCAAAGAGTTCGCAGGAAAAATAGACCTGATTTACATCGACCCGCCCTTCGCTACAGGGTCAGATTTTTCCTTCGCCGCTGCCATCGGCCGCCCGCAGGTCGCCTATCGCGACTCATGGAAAACCGGGGCAGCCAGCTACCTGGCCATGATGGCCGATCGTCTGCGGCTGATCAGAGATCTCCTTTCGCCCAGGGGAACCTTGTTCCTGCACTGTGATTGGCATGTGAGTCACCTGCTTCGGGCAATCGGCGATGAAGTATTCGGCACGGAAAATTTCCTGAACGAAATCGTCTGGTACTACTACAACAAATTTCAAGGCAACGTGAAACGCTTCGCCTCCAATCATGATGTCGTGTTGTGGTACCGCAAGGGTGTGTCCTACCAGTTCCATCAACAAGTGGAGAAGCGAAGCGAAGGGAAGGTAAAGCAGCTGGTCCGCTCGTGGGACAAGAAGAAGGCGGCCATCGTCAACGCCAAGGGTGCGGATGGAAAAGTCATGTACCGCGAGACGGGCGAGCGCACCGTCGATGACGTGTGGCGCATCTCCATGCTGCAGCCCGCGGACCTTACCGAGAACTGTGGCTTTCCCACACAAAAGCCTGAGGCTCTCCTGCACAGGATCGTGCAAGCCGCTTCCTCCGAGGGTGATTTAATCGCTGATTTTTTCTGCGGCTCCGGCACCATGCTGTCCGTAGCCGAAAAGCTCAATCGCCGGTGGATTGGCTGTGATCTCGGTCGCTGGGGTATCCATACTACCCGCAAGCGTTTGTTAAGCATCGACCATTACCGCCCCTTCGCACTTCTGAGTCTGGGCAAGCATGAACGGGAGTATTGGCAGCGAGCCAACTTCGACCCTCCCTGCGAATATGTGGAGTTCGTGCGCAAACTCTATGCCGGATGCGATAAGAAGAACAAAGCCCGGGTACATGTGGGAGCAGCCGATGCGGCGATCACGATCGCGGACATCCACGCTGTGCTCGACGAATGTGCGGAGTTAAACCAGCGGGAACTGCACCTGCTCGGTTGGGATTGGAACATCGGGCGCTGCGACCTCATCATCGATGCCGCCAGGCAGAAGGGAATCAAGCTGCTGCTCTTGCGGATTCCGCAGGAAGTTATGGAACCGCAGGCTGTCGCCAAAGGTGACATACACTTTCGTCCACTCACCTATCTGGAAGCGGAGATCGAACACCCGGATTCTTTGACTGCGCAAGTTGTACTCAAAGCCTTTGTGATATCGAACCCTGAGTCGATTCCCGAAGCAGAGCGCAGGCCAGCCGAAGCCTGGTCAGACTACATCGACTACTGGGACGTCGATTGGAATGCGCACAACGAAACCTTTACGCCGGGTTGGGTGGGATACCGCACCCGCAAAGACAGGAATCTCCCGCTCGTCTCTGGCGCCCACGCGTACGAAAATGCAGGCGGTCGCTCCATTCGCGTACGCGCAGTTGATATTTTTGGAAACGAAACGACTCAGTCGTTGAAAGTGGAATTCAGCAGCCGTAATGACGGCCTTCTTCCGGTTGCGACTCCCAGGGGTAAGTCTGTAGAGGGGTGAAGGTTCGTTGAAAAAACGTATCGTCGACCACGTAGGTTTCGCCGTTCTCGCCCTTCACAATCCAGTCGCCTTTCGACACATTGCAGAAACCAATGTCAGTAGCAATCGTTTTGGATTGTTCGCACTGCGTGGCATCCACGACCAGCGGTCGAAGTGTACGGAATGTACTCATGAGTCCTCCATTGGCGCCATTGCCAATATGTTGATTGAAGGACTTTTTCCGTAAGGATTGCGACGGGGACTTGTTAGGGATTTATAAAGGACGAACTAAAACCCGTAATTTTTCTTCCGCAGCGCACTCTTATATTGATCGCGGGCCTTTTTTGCCTTAGCTTCCGCATCCTGGACGGTAAAGCCGGCCGTATCCCACTTCTCCATCTCGACCATGGAGTGATCATCGTTTGCCAAAGCCTCTTCCGCTTCAATCGCTGCTACCCAGCTGTCGATGGCTTGCCTGTAACCACTCAGAAGTTTGTCAAAATCAATATCTTGCATATTGCAGTGAATGTATGGGACCGTCCCACCCGCGTCAACGAACCAGCCGCTCGATTAACCAAAGATTGACATGACTTGGGGGAATCACCCGGTTCTTTCGAGGGTGTGTGAGAACTTCAATTCCAAACTGAGTTCGGAAGGGACGGCTGAGCTTCAGACTTGTCCAAATTAGCGAGGTGGGAGACGCTTCGCTATCGATTTCTTAGGGAAACTGAAGCTGCGGCCTGCCGGTCGGAAATCAGGTTGGGGTAGAGCACGGTGGGCGTTATCGTCGTCACCGTTGTGGGAGCAAAGAACGGAGCCTCCATCCCTGGACGGGTGCCCCATGTTCGCCTAAGCGTACATGGGCTGAAAAAGACGGGCGAAGCCCTCCCAACGCTTTTTTGCAATGTGGCGAGATGCTGTGGGCTAGAACAAGAGGTCTTGAACATGGAGTGAAAGCATTGGAAGAATCCGTCTTCGGCCCATGGTCCCGGATTTCCTGCGCGGGGCGCCACCAATAGATGCGTGTGCGGCTTTCATTAAGGAAAGCCACATGAAGTTCATCAACCCCAGGGAATTCAACAGGAAATCCGGGTGTACGCTCAGGCGAACATGGGGCACCCGTCCAGAACCGACGAACTTGGTTGTTCGACTGTCCTGAAGCCAGCCACACGTCGCCGACCAGAATATCTTTGCGTTCGATTGGCTGCTCGCTGTCCCGCAAACAGACGGGGCTCAACTAAAAAATGACAAACAAAAGACAAATGAAAAGTCGCACAGGGCTCGCCCTTGCACATTAACAAAATGGTTAACCATGCGAAGCAGCGCCAAATCAGGCTAGGGAGTTGTCCACACGCTTAATTCCATTGAATTTCCGACACTACTGCGTTTTCCGCCGCTGCAACGTAAAGCTCGCTCATATTGCACGCCGGGTTTACCTTCTATCAAACAAAACATTCCCGCCCGGCTGCACCTTAAGGATTGCATTTCTCATTTGGCTACAGCGTAACTGCACCGTTTTGATGACCCCGAAGAGATATTCACCTATTGCGTGAAAAGGTGGTGTATCTTTTCTCACACGAAAGCTGTGGACCAGAGGGACGTCGCAGAACAGGGTGTGACCTAACCGGCGGGTTGTGACAATCTCGGGGTTCTAAGTGCGCATGGGCCAGGATTCAGATGTAAAGTTGAACCCAAAATCGTAGTTGCCGCAGGTCTCGAAGTTTCTCGAAGAGGCGTCCGCTGTGAAGCCAGTTATTTGCTTGTCCGCTCTCCTTCTTGCCACCGGCGTCCTAAGCCAGTGCCCAGTTACCTGGGCGCAGACTGGCAACGCCGCTGGTCCGGCTGCTTCCAAATCTCAGCCCTCATCTAAAAAGCCTTCCCACCCCGTCACCTACGTCTCTCCTCCCGACAACACGGTGATCATTCCCGGCCCCTTGCGCTCCTTCCTGCGCATGGCCGGCATCAGCCAGCAGATAGCACCCAACGATGTCTTGCCGCTGGTGGCTCGCAACGCCTACTCAACCGGCTACTTGAACGGCGTGCCCACGGAATATTTGCGTCTGCTCGACCGCTATCTCCACCAGGCGAGAGAACTTCAGATGATGGCCGGATCGACCGGCGAACTTCGCATAACTAACTGCGCGGATGCGGAACCCTTGCTCAGCATTCTCGGTTATCACGCCCGGCCGTCCTGCGGACAAAAAGGCTCAACCCTGGTGACGGCGGATCCGGAGCGCGCCTTCCTGACCACGGATTCGGGCTTCCCTCTGACCGCCCTGGAAGAGGCCCTCGAGAAGGGCGAGACCTTCACCTACGCTTTTCCTGAATCTCGCGTGCCCGTCCTGTTCAACGAAAACGCCTGGAAATCCCTCAGCTTAGCCAAGAACAGAGGCTCGCAGACGTTGGTCGACATCCTCCTGCATGAACCGGCCGTCGACCGCCTCTACTGGGCCCTTTCCAACACCGACTCCGAAACCCGAATCGCCCTGGAACGCTCCCCCGGCCTGGGAAGACTTCTTCCCTACGGTTCCATTCTGGACTTCTACGGAACGCAGATTTACATTCGTGGCGGCCGCGTCGTCGTGCCGGGCGGAAACGCTGCCGAAGCAGGTTGGAGAGACCTGGTCGGGGTGAGCCCAAGGTCGCCCGGCGACTTTGTCCTTCGCCTTGCTGATACCGACAACGGATGGTTGGCCGTATATTTCGATACTCTCTCGCGGGTGAACGCGACCCAGCAGGCGTACCTGACAACCAGCCCCCGGCTGCACCGTCTTTACGACGCCTTCCGCGAGCCCGACCCGAAGGCGTATCCCGCCCGCGCCGTATTTCGTAAAGCGCCTGCGTTGCTGATGCTGTTTACCAGGTTGCAATGGGACGCCGATGGCCAACCCCGCATCCCCGGCAACCTCGAAATTTGGAAGCAGGTCCTGACCGAAAAATGGGAACCCAAGATCGTGAAGGATTGGGGCCGCCGTGCCCGCGGATGGAAACGGCCGGAACAGCTATTGGAAGCCATGGCCGCCATGTCTCGCATCGATACTGACCTCGGGCCGCTGCAGCTCTATCTCATACTCAATGAGGTGGATAGCCGGCGCCCCTGGGACAAGCGCATGGCCCCTGACACGGTACTGTTGCTGGCTACCAAGTTCTCCCAGCTGAGTAACTGGTACCTGGTATTTTCAGAATTTCCTGATCTCGACGACACTTCGATCAAGAGTTTTGTGAAGGCGGCCGACGCTGTCGACGGTATCTCCAATCACAGCCTGCGCGGGAACGCCATGGGCATGTTGCAGGCCAATCTGGGCATCTGGCAGATTCTTGCTCGTCAGGGAGAAATCCAAACCGCCGATCTCAATCAATCCTGGCAGCAGGCGATCGCTCCCTTTGCCTCCGTAGACTCCCTTCCCCGCCTGTTCGATGCCGGCCAGGCTTCCTTGAAAACGGTTTTCGTGGCCGCGTCCGGCAAACGTGATCCTTCGCAGGGCGAATTGATTGAGCTCCTGGCCGGGCCCCCTCAGAATTCCCTCGAAGGCCAGCGTATGCGTCAGGAAATGGCCGCGAAAATACGCTCGGTACTCGAGGATCAACGCCTGGTTTCGCTCGATACCCTCTTCGCCCTTGGCGACGGACTCAACAAGATGGCGGGTGGAGCGCCCGCACCCGGTAATTTGCTCCCCCTGGCCAGCGAACTGCGGGAGTTTGAGTTACCCCGGCCCATCTTCACCGAGAGCGAGAAAACCGAATGGGCGCCCGGGGTCTATGCCAATCGTCATGCGGAACTCCAGGTTCATGTTGACATCACGAAAGTGATCAAGACACCCGGCTCCAAGCCTCAACTCGAGGCTGCGCGCGGGCAGCTCACGCCCTTCCTTCGCGACGCGCTCGTTGGTCTCAATTACGCATATTACGAACCGCCGGGCGCCCAGCTCCTGCACAACAATCCGCTCTTCGTCCGCTCCCATGATTTTTCCGGAGAAACCATCATGGGCGTCACCCAGCTCTGGCAGGCTCCTGAGTTGTTCAACCAGGGGTCCCCGGCGGGCGGCGGCGCCTACCTGGTTGGCTCGCTGGCCGAGCTGCCCTATGTACTGGCCAGCACCGAAGAAGACTTCATTGCTCCCAAAAACGTACAAGCCCTGATCTGGAAAGAAGTAACGGCAGATCTGCTGGTCAGCGCAACCCTGCCCCGCTGGTGGAACGTGACAAAAACCGAACTCCACGCCGCGGCGCTCTATCAGCGCAGTGGAGAGGACCTCGTCACCGCGGCGGCGACCAATCAGGAAGTACGCGACAAGGTGATGGATATTCTCGCCGGCCGTCTGCCGCCCCAACGGCTGGGAGAAGTGGAGCAAGCCTTGCATGCTGGTGACGCTGCCGCCGGGCTTCATCCCTTAACTCCGGCGGATACCTTCTATCTGGCGGCGGAATTTCGCCATAAATTTCCCCGGGAGACAGCATCCTGGGGGACAGCAGGCGGGGAATTGGATACCCTCATCCAGCAAAACGCAGCCGAGGTCAACCTGCAGCGCCTCTCCCGGGACTTTGGCACCCCCCATCCGGTCCTCGCGCAGAACTACCGCTGCGAGCTCTTGAACGTGCAGCCCTTCCCTGCCTTCGGAGGCAATTCCAGCAGGCTGCTGGGTGAGTCATGGGATTCAACCAATCTGTATTGGGCCCGGTTGGCGGATGAAAAGGGCTACTCGCCGGTTATGCTCAATCGCCTGGTTCCCGAGCTGACCCGGCACATGGTGGCCAATATCTTCGCGACCGATATTGAAGATTGGCCGGCGCTGACCCGAGCCATGCGGGAAACAGGCGAAGAATTCAAGCAGGGCAAGATCGCCGTGGCCCAGGTAACCGAAGCTTCCTCCGCAACCCAGGAAAATGGGGTGCAGGTGGAGCAGACTCAAATAAGCTCAACCTCGGCCAGCCACAAATAAATGGATATAGGACACATGATGATGGCAAAGCGACACCTTCTGATCCTTCCAACTTTAGTCACTCTCTTTTTCGTGGGCGATCGCTTCACCGGCGCTCAGGATGATTCGACGAACATCCGCGTGAACGTCGATCTGGTGCAGCTAAACGTCGCCGTAACTGATAGCAAAGGAAACTACGTATCCGGTCTCGGCCCGGAGAATTTCGCCATTACCGAAGACAAGATCCCGGAGCGGCTTGCAACCTTTGAAGAAGGCAACGAGGGGACTCGCCAGGTACTGCAACCGGGACCGAATGCGACTCTTGGTAAACCAGTCGCCGCTGCTCCCGGTGCAAAATCGAACTCGCCAGTGGTGGCAGCAAAAGTTGTGCAGAAAAGCACCCCCCCGGCCCTGGGCGAGGATGTAGCAGGCCTCCCTGCGCACGTCACCGGCGCCAATGTTTTTGTCCTCTTCGATACCAGTAACTATATGTACCGCGGCTTCGTGTTCGCGCAGGACGCCATCACCGACTTTGTCCGTTCCCTCGAGGGCGCCAACAAGGTCGCCTTTTACTCGTACAGTCGTGATCTCTCTCGCAACTCTGCCCTTACTTCCGATCGATCCCAGGTCCTGCGCGGCGTGCGTAGCACCGTTGCCGGAGATGACGCCGCGCTTTACAACTGCCTGCTGCTCACCGTGGAAGACGCCGCCCGGTACACCGGAAGAAAAGTGGTGGTGGTGTTCTCCAATGGTCCTGACAATGCCAGCCTGGTGCCGCCGGAAGATGTAGCCGAACTGGCTCAGTCCACGGGCACGATTATCTACATGATCAGTACCCGCGAAGCCCAGTTGGAGCCGATCTCCACTGCCGTCTTTGAGCGCATGAGCAAAGCAACTGGGGGCAAGGCCTACTTCGCCCGCAGCTGGGGTGACGAAAAGAAGGCTTTCGCCTTCATCCAGGAAGATCTGGCCCACCTCTATTCGCTCAGCTACTACCCCCAACCCAACCCCAGCGGCGGCTGGCGCACCATCACCGTCAAGCTGGTAGGAAAGGACATGCAGAAGTATCACGTCCGTACCCGCGCCGGCTATCGCCTGCAGCAGGCCCACGCCGCGGCCAACAATTCCGCGGAGCTTGAGCCGGCTGCTGTAGCCGCGCCCCCACCCGCACCCGCACCCAAGTAGCTAAGAAGGCCGAGGGGGCCCAATTGAGCATGGGCACCCTCGGCCTTCTCCTCGCAACTCCAAACCCAATCCCAGCGGTACCCTACTTACCCGAAGGCCCATTCGCTTTTTCAGCGCAAGTAGCCTCCGGCTCACCCCTAGCCGACTGGCTGCACGCGAATAACTGCGGTTGGCTCATCACCGCACCCGCCGCGTGCTCCAGAGTCATGTCACCCGGCTCGGCCTGAAACCTTGACCGCTTGTCATCCTGCTCCAATGACACGCTTTTGAAAAGAAGCGCGTTGCCTTCCAGGTGGACATGAATCTGTGTCAATTCCCAAACCGAAGGGCCGACCTGCTGTTGCTCGAGCGAAAATGAGCTGCGCTCTTTCAACCTGCCCAGCAACCCGCCGCCGAAGGTCACGTCGTGGATCAGGTGACCCTTGATCTTGCATATTCGTTGTTGCTGGTTATCGACCACCAGGTCCCCCGTCATAGCGCTGAACACTCGCGCCTCGCGTGTCGGCGGATGAAAATTTGGCGCCGGATCGAAGTGCAGCGAGGTCGTCGTCGCGGTTGCTCCTGTTTGTGTCCACACAAACGCGATGGGCAGAAGCTTCATAAGATCATCGATTTGCTTGTTGTCGTGGTTCGCTTCGGCAAGCTGTTTGTTCTGCGCATGGGTATCGTGCAGGTATTTATCAATCAGCTCTCGCTGCCGGGTCTCGGGAAGCTGCTGATCGTCCTTCTCTAAGACTCGTTCCACGTTGCCGTGCTGGGTGCCCGCAACCCACTGCAGAATGTGCTCTTTCGGTTTATCGCTCTCTTCCAGGTACATCCAGTTCGAGTGGTCGTTCTGGTCTGCGGCGCGCTCGTTGTCGACGGCCCGCTGAATGATCTGTTGTGCGCTCTGGGCTTCTGCCATGCAGAACGAGAGCCCGAACACACAAACCCACAGGAGCCTCACCTTTCCCTTGGTCATCTGACTGCCTTCTGCCCATCGAAAGTGAACGGCTTTTTGATGCCGGAGCACCGCCGAACGGTTCGCAGAAGTGTGGAAGGTTGGGCGCCACCCAAAGCCGGCCCGTACCACTGCGCCAAACTCAGCCCGAGGGGCGGAAAATCAAATTTTTCGGTTGGCAAATTTGGGAAGCGCCTGAGAGGCCGGAGAGAGACTATCGAACGAAGGGCACGGGTTCAGCCGTGCCGTTAGTGGTTGCGCAATTGACGGCTTCAGCCGCTGAGGTACGCTTTTCGACTCCTCGCGGGGACGACTAAGTGCCCTGCAAGCTGAGCCTTCCTTCACACCCTCTATCACGGCTTTTCCCCCGGCGAGGAAGTGGCCGCACTAGCGGCCGGAACGGGCTCACTCGCCTTTTGCCCGGTGTAAATCGGCGTGGTAAAGGAAAATACGCTGCCCGATCCCACCTCGCTCGTCACCCAGATGGAGCCGCCTTGCCGCGTCACCAACTCCTTGGCAATGTGCAGCCCAAGTCCCAGGCCCTTGCGGCCGGCCTCGCTGGACTCCGTGACTTGGTAGAGATAATCGAAAATACGCTCCGCCTGCTCACGCTTTATCCCACAACCGGTGTCCGAAACCTCCACCAGCAGGTACCCGGGCGCCTTTTCGAACACCTTCGCCTCGACCTTGACGAGGCCACCCGTCGGCGTGAATTTGATAGCGTTATCGCACAGGATGGTCAGCACTTGAACCAGCCTTACCGGGTCCGCATAAGCTGAGGGCAGCTTCGGCGGAACGGCGCTGGAGAGCTTGATCCCTTTGGCCGTTGCATTGGCCTCAGCCGTATGAACCGCGTCCAGAATGGCCTCAGAGACTGAAGCTTCCTGAGGTTGAATGTTGAGTTTGCCCGAGCGGCCCGCCGTAACCGCCAGCAGGTCCTCAATCATGGATTGCAGTTGCCGTACGTTTCGCTGGATGATCCTCAGATATTCGTCCTGCTGCTCGTTGGTCGCGCCCGCCAACCCATCCGCGATGATCGAGCTGAATGAGTAAATGGATGTCAGCGGTGAGCGGAGCTCATGCGAAACGTTGGATAGAAACTCATCCCTCAATTGCAAAGCCTGCTGGCTGCTTCGCTCAACCTCCGCCGCCCGCTCTGCTTCTTTCGCCAACTGCGCAGCATGTTCTTCTTCCGTCAGCCGCGTCAGTTCGTCATGGGCGCGCTTGAGCTCAACCTGGTGGGTCACCCGTGTACGAACCGCCACCGGATTGATAGGCTTGGTCACATAATCGCAAGCGCCCATCGTCAGGCCCTTGGTCTCCTCTGCAACACTCCCCAGGCCAGTAAGAAAGATGACCGGTATGTTGCTGGTGGCGGGGTCCGCCTTCAGACGGTTGAACACTTCATACCCGTCGATGCCGGCCATGATCACATCCAACAGAATCAGGTCAGGTATTCTTTCTGCGGCAATCTTCAATGCGGCCAGGCCATCCCTTGCATACAACAGTTCTGTGTGGCTGCCAAATGCATCTCTTAGCAGATCCACGTAGCTCGACTGATCATCGACCAGCAGGATACACATGTCAGTCTTCTCCGCGGCAGCTGCCGGCGAAGGCGCCGCAAACCTCCTGTCGAGAGTACCGGCGGCGGCAATCGCGGGCGCAAGAGCACGCTCCAGGGTTTTGATCAGCCCATCCATGCCGTCCATCAAACCTTCACGGAGAGCATGTTCGATGTCGGCCGCAGCCGATGCCAATTCCTTTGCCTCCAGGGTCGCTGCGACTCCTTTCAAGGTGTGAGCCAGCCGGCTGGCCTCTTCTGTTTTACCCGCCGCGATCTGTTCACGCAGTTCGTCAGCCGCATCCTTGTTTTGGTCACGGAAGCTCAGCAACATCTTGCGCAAAAGCTCTGGCTTGCCATTCGCCCGCGCCAGCGCAGCCGGAATATCGAACGGAGGAAGATGCTCAGGTATTTCGTCGCTCGGAGGAAGCAGCCGGCTCCTGGTCCTTTTCGACGCCTGGCTCTGCCACCGGTTGCGCCGGCATCCAGCGAACCAGCGTCTCCATCAGTGTCTGGGGATTGATCGGCTTGGTGATATGGTCGTTCATCCCCCCTTCGAGGCTTCGTTCGCGATCGCCGCTCATCGCGTGCGCGGTCATGGCTATGATAGGCAAGCTCTGAAAGCGGCTTTCCGCGCGCAGAAGCGTCGTTGCCGCCAGCCCATCCATCACCGGCATCTGAATATCCATGAGCACCAGGTCGAAAGGTTCAGCATGAACCCGATCCACGCATTCCTGCCCATTGACTGCAATCGAGACATGGATCCCTAAGTCAGTGAGCAATTCGATAGCAAGAAAGCGGTTTACCTCGTTGTCCTCAACCAGCAAGACGCGTCGTCCGGCGAGTTCGGGAGCGGCTTTCGCCGCTGGACTAGCCGCAGGCACGGGCTCAGCCGGCGCGGCATTCGAACCCAGCGCGGCAGCGATCGCGTCGATCAGGTTCTTCCTGCTCACCGGCTTACTTAAAAAACCGTCAAAAATTACATCCGGGTGTCCGGCCAGCACCTCTTCACGATCGAACGCAGAAACCATGAGAATTTCCGGTATCCGCGAAAAAGTGGGGTTTTGCTTGATGCGGCGAGAGGTCTCAACACCATTGATGCCGGGCAGTCGCCAGTCCATCAGGACCAGATCGATCGGCCGCCCACTTTGCGACGCACGCGCCAAAGCAGACAGGGCCTCTTCGCCGGAAGAAACTGCCCTGGCTTGGTAACCGCTTCTGTCCAGCATCGAGACCAGGGAATGCCGGGTATTTTCGCTGTCGTCCACAATGAGAATATATTTTTGCTGCTGATCGTCTCCGCTGGCGGGCGATGATGCCATATCCGTCGCGATTCCGAATCGCGCAGTAAACTGAAAGTCGCTTCCTCTGCCCAGTTCGCTTTGAACCTTGATTTGTCCGTTCATCAGTTCGCAGAGCTGCTTGCAGATCGCGAGCCCCAGACCAGTACCTCCGTATTTGCGCGTAAATGAGGTATCTCCCTGGTGAAACGATTGGAAAAGGTTAGATACCTGCTCCGGACTCATACCGATTCCGGTATCGGCAACAGAGATATTCAAACGCAAATCGTTGCCGGTGATTTGGTCCGCTCCCACCCGTACCGTAATCTCGCCGGCATCGGTGAACTTGATCGCATTGTTAACCAGGTTGATAAGAATTTGTCCCAGCCGCAATGGATCCCCAACCAGCTGGGAAGGAACCTCTGCTGATACTGAGGTCACCAGGGCCACGCCCTTGTCCTGCGCCTTCTGTCCTACGACGTCCAGAAGATTGCGTAGAACGTCATTCAGCGAAAAAGAGATCACCTCCAACTCCAGCTTGCCCGCTTCGATCTTGGAGAAATCCAGAATGTCATTCATGATGCCCAGCAGAGACTCCGCCGCGTTACCGATCTTGGTGAGATAGTCAAGCTGCTTCGGGCTTGGATCGGCTCGCCGGGCAAGATAGGTAATGCCCAGGATGGCGTTCATCGGCGTACGGATCTCGTGGCTCATGTTGGCGAGAAAGTCAGACTTGGTGCGGTTGGAATCCTGGGCGATCTGCAATGCCCGCAACGCTGTCTCGTTCGCCTTCACCAGTTCGGTCACATCCCAGTCAGTGCCCGCCATACGCAGCGGTCTGCCGTTCTCGTCGCGCTTAACCTGGCCGGCACTGCGTATGTGGTGTACGCTCTTGTCGTCCCATACGACCCGAAACATCATGTCAAACGGCTTGATGCCGTTGATGCAGTCGTGCAAGGCTTGTTCGACGGATCTACGGTCGTCTGGATGAATACGGCTTACAGGGCTTTCGTGACCGGTGAACCGGTTATCCCCTTCGTTCATGCCGTAGTGCCGGTACATCCATGAGTTCCAGGTTCTAAGGTTGGTGGAGAGATCCCAACTCCATATCCCAACGCCGCTGAATTCGGCGGCAAGTGCGGCACGTTCGTTCGCCTCCTTTAGCGCTGCCTGCTCTGCAACTCGGATCGTTATATCTTGTGTAGCGCCCACCATGCGTACGAGATTGCCTTCTTCACACTCCACCGACCCCGTCACGCGCACCCAGATCGGCTGCCCATCGCCTCTGATCATGGGCAGATCCACGGCGAAGCCGCCTCGCTCGGCGATCGCTTTTTCAATTGCGCCTTTGATGATCCGCTGGGTCTCGGGCGCGAAGAGTCGGTTGATACCTTCTTCAAGCGTTGGCCGGCAGTCGGACGGCAAGCCCACAAGACGGAGAGCCTCTTCTGACCACATCAATTCACCGGTGATCAGGTCAATTTCCCAACCACCTACCTGTGCGATCCTTCCCGTCCGGTCCAGCACTTCGCGCGTTCTACGGTGAGCCTCCTCCTCTTGTTTGCGTGCGGTGATGTCCCGAACCAGGCCGACAAACATACGATGGTTACGAAACGAAAAGTCGGTCACCGTCAATTCCATGGGAAACACGCGGCCGCTGCTGTGGAGGCCCTCCAACTCGCGGCCCACGCCGATCGCCCGGGTCGGCGCTCCCGGTCGATAGGCCGCAAGGTGGCCGTCGTGTGCACTCCGGTCCGGTTCGGGCATCAGCATCTTCACATTGCGGCCGACCACATCAGCCACCTCATACCCAAACATCGTTACCGCCGCCGTATTGATCGAAGCGACTGTGCCGCGATCATCGATCGTGATGATCCCATCCAGAACGTTGTCCAGGATTGCCTGGAGCCTGGCCTCGGCATCCTTGAGATCGTTCTGAATCAGCACCCTTTCGGTCACGTTTGTCGAAAATCTGACCACCTTGGTCGGAACCCCGTCTCGCCCGAGGATGGGGTTGTAACTGGCTTCTATCCAGACCGGATTGCCCTGCTTATCGACACGGCGATATAGACCAGTCTGGTAATGCCCCGCTCGAAGTTCCTTCCAGAACTCCGCATATTCCGCGCTTCGCCTGTATTCCTCGCTGACAAAACTGCTGTGATATTTGCCGATTACATCCACAGCCTGGTAGCCGAACGTACGCAGGTAGTTGTCGTTGGCCCGGACGATGGTTCCATCCATATCAAACTCGACGATCAGCTGTGACCGGTTGATGGCTTCGATCTGCGCCTGGTAATTGGCTGCTTCATTCTCGGTCTCTTGCCGTTCCCGGGCGAGGGAATCGATGACCAGCATGATGCCCCCCACAAGGGAGGGTGTCGCTTTGGCAAATAGCACAGCTGTTGAAACAGATACCGCCGCGCACAGGATCTTGAAGGCAGCAGACAGCGGATAAACCGGCCACCATATCGTAACGATCTCCATCCCATGGGTCACGCCACACAGGAGGATGAACAAGCCGAATCCGATCAGGATCCACAGATAAGGTTGAAGTACCGCGGCGTGGCGCACTTTGCCGGCTAGCCAGAAGAGACAGGCGAACAGCGTCGCATAAGAAATGGCAATAAGCCCGTCTGCCATGGCGTTCGTCCACACCAGGACTGGCTGGGCAAGATAACAGTAACGGTGCGGCAGATAATCCGAACGGAACAGCGAAGAAAGCGGACCCTGGCGCGCAAGGTCGATAGCCCCCAGTGCGATGGTCACTCCTATCCCCGCAAGTGTTTTCACTGTCTAGCCGCCTGTGTAGAAGGACATCTGTTCCGTTTAGCGGCAAGGAATATGGAGGCAAATATTAGCCCCCGGAGGGATTGACAAATGCAAAAAATTGCGGCTTTTACCGCTTCTACGAAGATCTTCGTTGACATATACGAAGCATTTCGTATATGTCATTCCATGAAGATGAGTAAGGTCAATTTGCCCAAGCCGACGGAAGGGGAACTCGAGCTCCTCCGCGTCTTATGGAAAATTGCAGTCCTACACTCTGTTTCGCATTGGCATTGACTGGATTCGTTCTATGCAATCCGCCGGCGTGAGAGGCATGAATTCGGGAAATCTCATTGCGCTCCGTATCTTCCACGCCGATCCGGACTACGTTCACACTTTGAATGCGCTGGGTTACCCCGCTTCCGATGCAGAAAAGCTGGTAGCTCTGCGTGTACACCGTGTCGATCCCGACGAAGTAAAACAAGTCCGCGCCCTGGGCTATCAGCCGACGTTGGACGAGTTGATCCAGATGGGCATCTTCAACATCACACCCGGCTTCATCCACTACATGCAGGCCAGGGGCTTTGAAAACCTGACCATCGGCAAACTGGTTCAAATTCGAATCTTCAAGCTCGCTGAGTAACCCACCTCGGGAATCGAAGGCCCGAATGCTGGTAGCTAGCGGCTTCAGAGCCTGTAAGCGCTTTGTATCAGGGCACGACTTCAGTCGTGCCGAAAACGAAGTAAAACGAGGCGATCTAGAGTCTGCGTGAGAACGCGAAAACAGATTTCAGATGGGAACCAGGCCCGTAGGGCCGGGACCAAACGTCAGCCCAGCCCGGAAGGGCTGGGAGACAGGTGCCCACGATGGTGGAGCGCCGGAGGCGCGGCACAACATTCCGCGTCGAGTGACGCGCCTCCGGCGCTCGGATCGTGTTGGGGAATCGATGTCCCAGCCCTTCCGGGCTGGGCTGACGTTTGGTCCCGGCCCCACGGGCCTGGTTCGCATCTAAAATCTATCTTCGCGTTTTCACGCAAATTCTTGAGTTAGTCCCTGAGGTACGCTCTTCTATCATTCCTCCAGCTCAGGTGCTGGGAAACAGGCTAAAAGACGTACCTCAGGGGACCTCAGGGGCTAAAGCCCGTCCTATGTTGCGGAGTTGATGTACGGCCTAAAGGCCGTACCCTTCAAAGCGAGTTCTCACGCAGACTCTTAAGCCACTGCAGGATACTTTCCTTTTTGCTTTTCGCTCCGGCCAGCGTTCAACAGCTCAACCTACCGGTAGGAGATTACATGCAGCATTCAGCCGGGCACGCTCGAAAGAAGGCTAGTGCACGCTCTGACTGCCGATGGCCTGTGAGCAACTTTCCAGCATTCGATACAGATCCTCAGGACGGATGGGTTTGCTGAGATACGCATCCATGCCCGCCTCCAGACATCGCTCCCGGTCTCCAATCATGGCATGGGCGGTCAAGGCGATAATCTGCTGGTGTCGTCCTGTATTTTTTTCCATCGTCCGAATCGTGCGCGTGGCCTCAAATCCGTCCATGTCCGGCATTTGCACATCCATCAGAACGACGTCGAAGTGGGCCCTGCTGAGTGCGGCAAGAGCCTCTCTGCCCGTCGTCGCGGCGGCCACATGGTGGCTTTGTTTTTCGAGCAATCTGGTAACCACCAGGCGATTCACCGCGTTGTCTTCAGCCAACAGTACGCGCAAAGACGAGCGGTTGACGGGCGCCGCAGTTGCTATAGTTTCGATCGCCCCATCTCCGGCCACATTGCCGACCCCGAGGTGGGCCGTAAAGTGAAATTTCGAGCCGCGCCCGAGTTCGCTTTCGACCCAAATTTCTCCGCCCATCATCTTCACCAGCCGCGCCGAAATGGCAAGCCCCAGCCCCGTGCCGCCGAAGGTGCGCGTCGTCGAGCTATCTGCCTGGGTGAAGGGATCAAAGATCATCTTGTGTGCATTCGGCGCAATTCCGGGCCCGGTATCTGAAACCGTGAAATGTAGTGCAGCGTTTTCGCCATCCACATGGTTCACGCGAACACGCAAAGCTACGCCGCCTGCAAGTGTGAACTTGATCGCGTTCCCCACCAGGTTTGTCAGAATCTGGCGAAGCCTGTAGGCATCACCACATACCATCACGGGTACTTTTCCATCGATGTCACAGGAAAGCGTCAACTGCTTTTCCGACGCTCGGAGAGCGAAGGCCTTCATTATGTTTTGCAGACTGTCGCTCAGGTTGAAGTCCTGCGCTTCGAGGTAGGTTTTTCCCGCCTCGATTTTGGAAAAGTCAAGCACATCGTTGATAACGGTGAGCAGCGCGTCGCCGGACAACTTGGCCGTCTCGAGAAACTCCCGCTGCTCGCCGGTCAGATCCGTGGCCAGCGCCAGGTTGGTCATGCCAATCACGCCGTTCAGCGGGGTACGAATCTCATGGCTCATGTTGGCGAGAAATTCGCTTTTGCTACGGCTTGCGGCTTCGGCTGCCGCCTTGGCGGCCCGTAAGATTTCTTCAGCCTGCTTGCGTGTGGTGATGTCGACGAAGGTCACCACCGCCCCGATCACCTGATGATTGCGGTGAAGCGGGCGGGACCAGTACTCGGCGGCAAAGCTGCTGCCATCCTTGCGCCAAAGCACTTCGTCATCGCCGTGCGTGCCCATCCCTGCGACGAACGCCCGGTAGATCATGCATTCATCGACCGGGTACGGTGTTCCGTCTGCTTTTGCGTAGTGGATCACCTGGTGCATGTTCCGGCCCAGCAGCTCCGAGGGTTCGTCATAGCCGGTCAAGTCCAGGCAAGCGGGGTTGCAGAAGGTGCAGGCGCCGTTGAGATCGATGCCGTAGATCGCTTCGGGGGCAGATTCGAGCAAAAGCATGACCAGCTCTGTGCTGTCGCGCAGTGCGGCCTCCACCCGCACGCATTCCGCCACTTCTGCGGACAGCTCTGCATTCGTCCGCGAGAGCATCTCAGTGCGTTCGTGAACTCGCGCTTCGAGGTTTTCGCGTTGCTCGATAGCCTCCCGTGTCTTGGCAAGGAAGGCTTGCGTCCAACGGGCTGCATCGCCCCCTGACCGCACAGGCGACGAACCGGTGGCTTGGTCTCCGCTGCCCAGAAATACTTCCGCTGCCTGCGTGAGCGCAATGACAGGCGCGATCATGCGCCGCATCACCACCCCAAAAACAAGAGTGGCCGCGAGCACCACGAGAACCATGCGCGCCGTTACCGGCCGGTCCACGGCCAGGTAGAGGACCACCACGGCCAGCGGCGCAAACACCACTTGCAGCACGGCGAATCTCCGTGAAAGGCTGCGCATAATGTCTGTATCGGCAGCCGTCCTGCTGCCAGGGATAGGCTCAGCCCTTTTCTCCACCGCAGGTAGGCCGGCTGGCCGAGCCGCCGAGTCAAGCCATGTGTCCATGGGCTAACGTGAGTCACACCCGTGCCGATGAATGCCAATGGGAGGGGAATGGTCACATTTGAGGCCCCCGACAATCCGTTTCGTTGAAACACCCGGTGAAAATTGACTCACCTTGCAAACCGCTAGGTTTGGCCCGGCCCATCCTAACGGTGGACAAGCGATCAGGCTTCATCGTGTATCCGGTCCCAAAGGGGAAACAACCAGGAG
The DNA here is from genome assembly GCA_963850235.1 of uncultured Acidobacteriaceae bacterium. GTDB lineage: Bacteria > Acidobacteriota > Terriglobia > Terriglobales > Acidobacteriaceae > PALSA-350. The sequence continues at coordinate 510,716 of CAWKKM010000008.1, forward strand.
CAGCATCCGATGCCCACAGTCCCCTCTGATCCCCTGGCCGGCATTTACGATTACCGCCTTGTCGCACTATCCGTTTTGATTGCGGTGCTCGCCTCCTACGCTGCATTGGACCTCGGCGGCCGGGTAACCGCCTCGCGCGGCTCCGTTCGATCATGCTGGTTGATGGGCGGCGCCGCAGCCATGGGAATCGGCATCTGGTCCATGCACTACATCGGCATGCTCGCTTATAGCCTTCCGGTGCCCATCTTCTACCATTGGCCCACAGTCTTGTTGTCTCTCCTCGCGGCTATCCTCGCATCGGCCGTCGCCTTGTTCGTGGTGAGCCGGAACGAAATGGGGCCCCTGCGCATTGGCCTGGGCGGCCTACTGATGGGGAGCGGTATCGCAGCCATGCACTATGTCGGCATGGACGCCATGCGTCTGCCGGCAATGTGCCGGTATTCCACCGGCCTGGTGCTGCTGTCAGTCGTTCTCGCTGTCGTGATTTCGCTGGTCGCCCTGTGGCTGACCTTCCATTTGCGCTCCCAAATCAACTCCATGAGTTGGCAGAAGCTGGCTAGCGCAGTGCTGATGGGAGCCGCCATCCCGGTCATGCATTACACGGGCATGGCCGCGGCTGGTTTCAGGTTTACGGCTGTCCCTCCCGACCTTACCCACTCCGTCAGGATCTCCTCCATTGGCATCGTTGGCATCGGTACCGTGGCCTTCATGACCCTTTTCCTGGCGATATTGACATCACTCGTCGACCGCCGCTTTTCGGCCCAGTCTCTCGAACTGCATCAGAGTGAGCAACGCTACCGCGAACTGGTGGACTCGGCGAAGGTGATCCTCTGGCGCGCAGGTTTAGACGGCGTCAGCTTCAGCTATATCAATCAGGAAGCAGAAGATCTCCTCGGCTACCCAATACAAGAGTGGACCGGCACCCCAGCCTTTTGGACCGATCGTCTACACCCGGAAGATCGCGAGTTGGCTGAGTCGGCTTGTCGCGCGGTCGCGGAAAACGGGGGTCCCCAGCAGTTCGAGCACAGGATGATCGCAGCCGATGGGAGAGTCTTATGGTTAAGGACCTCGGTGCATCTCGTCTCCGGCCTTAGAAAGGCCACAGAGCTCGCGGGAGTGATGGTCGATATCACCGACCGGAAACTGGCGGAAAAGATTGCCGAGGAGGCCAATCGCACCAAAAGCGGATTGCTGGCGGAAATCAGCGGCCTCTACGACCAACTGAAGGTGTTTACTGACTGGATCGCCAAGACCAACAAAGTCGTTAAGGTCGAAAACGCCCGCATGAGCAGTGAACTGGAGATCACGCAACGCCTGCAGCAGATGATGCTGCCCCGTGACGAGGAGATGGGCAATATCGCGGGCCTCGACATCTCCGGTTCGATGGAACCGGCCACAGAAATCGGCGGCGACTATTATGACGTCGTCTGCAAAGACGGTGGTGTCGTCATTAGCATCGGGGATGTTACCGGCCATGGTCTGGAAAGCGGAGTCATCGCCATTATGGTCCAGACGGCGGTACGAACTCTATTAGCCAGCGGCCACTTCGAGAACAGAAAACTTTTTGAGGTGCTCAACCGCGTGATCTACGATAACGTCCGCCGCATGCATTGCGATCGCAACCTTACTTTGAGCCTGCTTCATTATCAGGACAAAATCGTTACTATCAGCGGGCAGCATGAAGAGGTTCTTGTCGTCCGCGGCGATGGCATCCTGGAAAGACACGACACGCTCAATCTCGGTTTTCCACTCGGCTTGGAAGAGGACATTTCCAGCTTCATTGGGGAGGCAACGGTTCCTTTGCTTTCCGGCGACGTTATGGTCGCTTATACCGACGGCATCACCGAGGCAATGAATGATGCCGGCGTTGCTTTTGGCGTCGAGCGGCTCTCCGAAGTCGTAAGGACCAGTCACACTCAACCCTCAGGCGCGATCCGCGAGGCTGTCCTCAGTAGCCTTCGCAAGTATGTCGACGGCCGGCAGTTGCTCGACGACGTCACCCTGCTCGTGATCAAGCCTGCCTAGTCCACGGCCGGCATGACTACAGGAAATGGTTCGTGGAGCCGATGAATAGGTTTACGAACCTTGGCGAAGAAAGGACGCCGATCGCCAAGCCAGGCGACTCGGCATCTCCATGAGCGATATCGACCGGCTTGAAGGAAGGTCTCTGACTCACCCACAACGAAGCCTCGCCTTGCTTTCTGATCCGCCCCAAGGTCCGCCTGCGGCAAGCTACTCGATGGAGCAGGACGAACGCAGGCGCCTTCAGTCTGAAGTCGATCGGTTACAAAACGAGAATCATCATCTGCACACCGCCCTCCTGGCCTCGAATGAGCGTGGCGTCTTGCTGCAGGAACAAGTTGACCGGCTCGGCGACAGCTTGACGATCGAGCTTCGGGAGCGGCATACCGCCGAGGAAAAACTACAAACGCTCATTCAGACCATCACTCGGGAGAAGGGGGATCTGGAAATTCTGGTGCAGATTCTCATTGACCAGGGTGACGATTCGGCGCAGGAAGGCGAAAAAGCACGCATTGACGGCCTTACCCAGATCGCCAACCGGCGCCGTTTCGACGAGTACCTGTTCCAGGAATGGAGCCGTCACATTCGCATGCAGCAGCCCCTTTCGCTCCTCATCTGTGACGTGGACCATTTCAAGCTTTATAACGACAGCCAAGGTCATCAAGCCGGCGACGAATGTCTAAAAAGTGTGGCGAAAGCGATCAACCAGTGCTATCGCGGCGGCGACCTGGTTGCGCGGTATGGAGGCGAAGAGTTTGCCATGGTCCTGCCGCAAACCAACCGCCCGGGAGCCGTGCAGGTTGCGGAACGAGTACGGGCCGCAGTCGCGGCCGCCGCTCTTCCCCACCCGGCGTCTCCAATCTGCGACCGGGTTACTGTGAGCGTCGGCGTGGCCTCCATTACGCCTCCGCCACACGGAGCCTCGGATGCCCGTGCACTCATCCAACAGGCGGACCGGCATCTTTATTTGGCTAAAAAACTGGGCCGAAACCGGGTTAGCTATGAGGACGAGGAGAACACCACACAATCATGATGAGCGAGACCCACAATACCCGCGGAGAACGCGCCGGCGGGTGTGAATATCTCACGCTGGCATTCTCGCCCATTAGCGCCCCGTTGCGTTCCCGTTGGCGGAACAACGGATTGTCCGCCGATTTTCTGGGCGACTACGTGACTACATTTTTGCCGGCTAACGGCGCCGTGCCCGCTTCGGGGAGACGGCAAAATGAGGTCAAACACGCCGTCACCTACATCGCAAACGAGCTCCTTGAGAATGCCATGAAGTATCACCAACCCGATGTCGACATCCCCATCAGAATCCATCTGGAGCTCGCCATCGACCACATTGCGGTGAGCGTCAGCAATGGTGCCAGCCTCGCCCAGGCGGAGCGTTACCAGGTGTTCGTTGAACACCTCCGGGAGGGAGACGTGGACGATCTTCTCTTGCAGCAACAGGAAGAAAGCGCCCGGTCCAGCGACTCGGCCATCTCCAGCCTGGGTCTGCTGACGATGATCAGCGACTATGAGGCCCAGCTTGACTGGCAGTTTGACATCCATCCCACCCAACCCGAATGCATGACCGTTACCACGACCGCGGTTTTGCTTCTCAAGGGTGTTCCGGGAGCGTCTGCTTGAAAAACATTCATGGAGAGTCCTTTGACATCCGGCTGGAGGAGGAGAGCTCCACCATTCTTTTCAAGGGCGCACTACGTTTGTGTGGCACGGAGGACTACGCGCCCATTCTCGATATGCTCAAGGAAACCCTGACCGATCCCGCGATGCCGATTGTGCTCGATCTGAGAGAGCTGGATTTCCTCAACAGCTCCGGCATCACTATGCTCTCGCGCTTTGTCATGGAAGCGCGCGACCGCCCCGGAATTGACGTCCAGGTGCTGGCTTCTGAATCGGTCCCGTGGCACGCACGTTCTCTAAAGAACCTCCAGCGACTCATGCCTGGTTTGAGTATTCGTCTGTCCTGAGCCCTTTGACTCCCACTGGCGTAATTCAAAAAGAACCAGACCTGCACCTGTTCGCAAAAAAAAATCTCAGTGGTAAGGGAATAAAACACGGAGCGGTCAGTTAAACACTCTAAGTACCCCTTCTCCGGCTTCTGGAGGATGCACTGATGTGCGGCAAACGAACAACGCTTTGTCATCAGCGCACGAGTAATGCTTTAACAAAGGCCTCGCGCAGGCTGATCGCCATCTTGTCGCTGGCCCTGCTGGGCCTGCCGTTTGTCACTCCGCTCGTGGCTCTGACTGTTAAGAGTGAGACAAACCTGCCTGTGTGCTGCCGGCACAATGGGAAGCACCACTGCATGATGAGCATGGCGGAGCGAAGTCAGCATGCTAGCAGAGATCCGCAGTTCACAGCGCCTATAGAGACGTGCCCATACAGTCCCGCGGCGGTGGTCGCAACCCACGGTAATTCCTTTGCCCCACTGCTGCTTCAGGCGATCTTCGCGGCTGTTGTTGCCCATCCGGCGACCGCTGCGCAAACGGAATCGAAGCTCCGTATCTCCTTGAATCGCTCCCGCCAGAAGCGCGGCCCTCCTACGTCGTTTTCTCTGTAAATCTTCTTGTTCATGCAGTGTCGAGGCTTGTCCGCGTTATGCGTTTCGTCGCATTCCTGCGCATCAGTCAGCAAGCCTCTTCGCTGCACGATAGCCGCGCTCCATCCACCGGCAAAGCAGTTTGCGAGTGACTCAAGGCGAGAACGTGCGCAAAGTTCCACAAAAAGAGTGCCGTTTGCGTGGCCGGTTGAGCGCATTGCTCCTGATCCTTAGCCTCCTGCTGCCCTTTGCGCAGATTGCCTTCAATTCCTTCGATTCTTCTGGTTACACAGACGAAGCTCTGCCAGTCTGCTGCCGGGTTCATGGAAAGCACAAATGCGCGATGCGGATGCTGGCGGACGCAGACCGTTTTTCTCCGGCATCTCGATCATCTCAGGTCGTTCAGGTTAGCGAAAAGTGCCCTTATGCGCCCTGCGTTGTGCCATCAGCGTATAGCAATCTGCTATGGAATCATTCGCCGTCCGAATCGACGCGATTCCATCTCCCTCACCAGCGCGTCGGCATCGGGGCCGGGAAGGTTCAGCGAGTCTGCCCGGCAGGTCGCGCCAATCCGAAACGAGGTCCACCTCCTTCCAGCGAAATCGCCTAAGGCACCGATCTTTGGCACGCAGCCGCATGAGCTGCCTCAACGCTGGAGAAGATGATGTCCAGACTCGTTCGACCTGCTATTTGTGGGGTCTTCCTTTTATTGTTTGTCTCCGCCGCGCTGCGTGCGCAGCAAACCCATGACAACCACGGGGGTGCGCAAGCTGGCGCGAACGCCTCTGCCCAGCCACCCAACCTCACCGGAACCGTGCTTGACCCGGCCGGCGGAGCTATCCCAAGAGCGAAAATAAGTCTCCGCACACCTGACAAGGTGCTTGCCGAAACCCTAACCAACAATCAGGGACGCTTTGCGATCATTACCGCATATCAAGGACAGGCAACGCTGGTTGCGCGAGCCAGCGGTTTCTCCACACTGCAACGCAGTTTCTTTCTGGCGCTTGCTCCCATTGACGCTGAACTGACACTCACCCTTGCCGGTATCCAACAGAGCGTCACCGTAAATGAGTCTTCCGGTTACGCTGCTGTGGACGCCGGCGCAGGAACAAAGCTGGACTTTCCACTGATGGGAACGCCCGTAACAGTTCAAGTGATTCCTCATCAAGTGCTCAAAGATCAGCAGACTGTGAATCTGATCGACGCGCTTGTGAACGTGAGCGGCGTAGCGCCGACGAACGATGGCTACAACAGCTCCGACAGTTTTTCCATTCGCGGATACGACGCGAAATCCCTGCTCTATCAAGATGGCATTCGCCTGGACGAATACGCTGACGGCGGGTTCAGCCAGGACATGGCGAACGTAGAGCAGGTGGAGATCGTCAAGGGCCCAGCCTCTGTGCTCTACGGCCAGGGCGAACCGGGCGGTCTTGTCAATGTAACCACCAAGAAGCCTCAACCTGATCGCTTCGGCCAAATCGAGCAGCAGTTCGGAGGACACAGTTTTTTCCGCACCATCGCCGACCTCAACCTGCCGTTCGACAGCACGCATGTGATGACGCGGCTTGTCTTCGACGGACGCAATGCCGGATCCTTCCGCAATTTCATTCACACCAATGAGGCGAGGTTCTTTCCCTCGGTGACCTGGCTTCCGAACCACACAGTTGACCTCACGATCCGAGGCTCCTACGAATTCGGCTCCGGCTATTCCGATAATGGAATTCCTTTTGTAGCGACGCCAGCCGACGGAACCGATATCGTAGCCATCGGCAGCGCGGCGAATGTGCCTCTCAGCAGCAACTTCGTGGACTCACACTCGAACTGGGGACGTATACGCCAATTCGATATTCAGCCAACTCTCACCATTCACCTTACGGAGAACCGGCAGCTTCGGCTCCGGTACAAATACTTCTACGTCACGTCGCCGCAGCCACTCGATGAGGTATATGCGGGAGACGCTGAGGCCAACGGAGACCTTCGCCGTTTTGGATTCCTGACGGATTACTTCCATCACAAGACGGACCAGGTTGTGGTAGACCTGCCCGGCAAGTTTTCGCTCGGGAAGATTCAGAACACATTCCTGGTCGGGTTCGACTTCTCGAAGGACTTTGGCGCTTACGACTACAACACCGTTTGCCCTGCTACCATCAACATCCACGCGCCGGACTATAACCAGCCCATACTGACAGGAGCAGATTGCCCAGGTTCCGGCCAGGGTTATAACGCGCTCGGCTACCTCGCATACGGCGGCTACATTCAAGATCTTGCTGAGTTGCCATGGCGCCTCTTCGTGCTGGGCGGCGTGCGCATGAACTGGGCCGAGTCGTTCGAGAACTTCGCGGGCGTTTTCGAGGGTGCAACCGATGTGCACGAACGGCCAGCGAATCCCCGCGCGGGACTGCTGTGGCAGGCGAACGATCACCTCAGCCTTTACGAATCGTATTCGTCGAACTACGGTAACTCTGCTCTGGGCTCGAATGCGCCAGGCCAGAGATTTCTTCCGCCCGAGTCAGCGGATCAAGTGGAGTTTGGCGCGAAGACAGAATGGCTTGATAGACGTCTCATCGCTTCCACCGCCATTTACCGGATCATCAAGCACAACGTGCCTGCACCGGACCCGTCGAACCCTGAAGTCACCATCGCTATCGGAACCGCGCGAACGCAGGGCATCGAGTTTGATGTTGCAGGACAAGTGACAAACGATTTGCGCGTCATCGCGAGCTACTCGAACCTCCAGGCCATTACAACCAACGACACCAACTCGATCACCTCCACCGGAATTCCTTCCCAGCAAGGGCTTGCCTTCCCGAGCATTCCACACGTGACGGGCAGTTTGTGGGTGACATGGGAGCCTCGGCAAGGCGAGCTTAAAGGGCTGCGCCTCGGCGGAGGCTTGAATGGACATGCAAGCGAACAGGCATATCAGACCTACCGCGATGCCAACTTCAACCCGTTGGGCCTTGAGGCGGACAGGATTGGCTCGATCGCCATCGTCAATCTCATGGCTGGCTACGGCCATGTCTGGAGCCGGGCTCGCATCTCGGCTCAGGTGAACATTGGGAACCTCGCCAACCGGCATTATTTCTCGAACGTCAATGTCGGTCAGGCCCAGCCCGGCGCTCCCTTCAACGTCATACCCGCGCTGGAAATCACGTTCTAGCGGCAGATACAGGAGTTCAAGCATGCGTAAGAAATTCAACCTCCGCGAAGCGATGAACTTCGTTCATCGCTGGACCGGCCTCGCCATCGCGCTATTCCTCGTTATCGTCGGCCTCACCGGGTCGATCCTCACATTTCGCAGTCAAGTAGATGCGCTGTTCAATCCCGGGCTGCATGTTAAACCGGCTCCCGGACAGCAGGTTCTTTCACTCGCCACACTTGCTCAACGCGCTGAGGCTGAACAGCCGCATGGGAGGCTCGGATTCTTCACTGTGGAGAAGGACCAGGCCATCTTTCATCTCACTCCGCGCACGAATCCGGCCACCGGCCAGCCGTACAAAGGCGAAGAGTTTCATCTCGCTCTCAATCCATACACCGGAGAAGGTCTTCACTGCGGACCTGAATCCAATCCAGGCCGTGCATGCTGGAATGTAACCGACTTTGTCTACTCGCTTCATACCTCCCTGACCACAGGAACGACCTTCGGCTGGAACTTCGTTGGAGCTGTCGCCCTCATCTGGACCATTGATTGTTTCGTTGCATTCGTTCTCACTTTTCCCAGAGGTTCCGGCCCATTCTGGATTCGCTGGAAGCAGGCCTGGAGGGTCAAATGGCGGGCTAGCTTCACTCGCGTGAACTTCGATCTTCATCGCGCAAGCGGACTTTGGCTCTGGCCTTTGCTATTCATCTTCGCGTGGTCGAGCGTCATGCTCGGGCTGCGAGATGTTTACGATCCCGTGATGAAACACATCTTCCCTTACATCACAACTAAAGAGGAGATCACAGCCCGGATGGCTCCTCAACCGGTAGAGCACCCCAAGCTCAGCTGGCTCGAGGCCGAGGGCATCGGCGCTAGGCTGATGTCAGAGCAGGCTGCATCGCACCACTTCACTGTCGAGCGGCCCTATGGCATGGGCTACGTTCCCGCCTATGGCTCCTATATCTATGGAGTGCGCTCGAGTGTGGATCTTCGCGCTCACGGCTGGGACACGTCCGTTTCCATCGATGGAAATACAGGGCAGCTTCGTTCCTTCGATATGCCACGGGGACAGCACCTCGGCAACACGATCTCCACGCTGCTGTGGGGTATCCACTATGCCGACCTGCGCGACTGGACGCCCTTTCGTATTCTCATCTGCCTCTTCGGTGTGCTGCTAACCGTGCTCGCTTCCACCGGCGTGATTATCTGGTGGCGCAAACGAGGGGCCGGCACCGCCCTTTCGCATTCTCATCTGCCTCTTGGGTGTGCTGCTCACCGTGCTCGCTTCCATCGGCGTGCTCATCTGGTGGCGCAAACGAGCGGTACGCAGCCTGTCCCGTCGCACTCGTGTCGTTGCCACACCATCGCATTAGCGTGCTCAGGCGCTTCCGGCTTATGTCAGCGCTCGGGCGATTCATTCAAACGCACCTCTAACACGAAAGGAAAATCCTCATGAACAGACGAGAACTTATACAGAGAACGGCACTCCTTGGAGCGGCCGCGGGAGTTGGATCCATCACCGGCATCAGAAAGGCTGTCGCGGCGGCTTCTGTGACCAATTCGCCCATCAGCGTGCCTTCACCGCTCCATGCGCCTGCCGCAGGGAATTTACCGGTGGCGCTCGTGCTCGGCAAAGATGCCGAAGTGCTTGACTTCGCTGGGCCACTCGAAGTCTTCGTCGGAGCCGCCACCATGGACGGAAAGTCGCTCTTTGCACCTTACATGGTGGCGGCAAAGAAAGACCCTATAACTGTCGGCGGTGGAATGAGAGTAGTCCCCGATCACGACTTCAAGTCGGCGCCGCAGCCGAAGGTCATCGTGATTCCAGCAATGAACTTCTCTGAAAAAGACGCCGAGATGTTTGACTGGATCCGAGTGTCATCGAAAGCCACGGATGTGACGATGTCCGTCTGCAACGGAGCCTTTGTGCTGGCTAAAACCGGCCTGCTGGATGGCAAGAGCGCCACCTGTCATCACGGAGGCTTCTTCCAATTCGCCGCTACCTATCCGAATGTGTATTTGAAGCGTGGCGCGCGATTTGTCGAGAATGGGAATCTGGCTTCGGCAGGCGGTATCTCCTCCGGTATCGATCTGGCATTGCGCGTCGTCGAGCGTTATGGAGGACATGACCTTGCTGTCCAGGTTGCAGATGGCATGGAATACCAGGGCAAGGGATGGCTCGATCCCAACTCGAATGAACTCTACGCCAGGATGCCGGATCTCACAGGTGCGCATCGTTTGTGTCCGATCTGCCTCGGCGAGGCTGGCCCCTCCATCAGCACCAACTACAAGGGCAAAACCTTCTATTTCTGCATGAAAGAACATAAGGAGATGTTCGTGAAGCACACCGATGTGTATGACCGCTTTCTCGCAGAGGATGCGCAAGCCGGTTAAATTGCTACGGCACATCAGGGGAGCGCGGCGCCCAAGGACTCAATGCCTTTGGCGCCGTGATCCTCGACATACCTTGATCTGGCACCGGCCATACTGTCCTCAGTGTTCTGTCTTTGAGGCTGCCGGCGCGCTTCCCGCTAGCTCCCGCTTTTTGCGAGACCTCGCTCAAACCTGGTGATCAATGCCGCTAGCGCGCCTGGCTGTTCATTTGTGGTGAGGTGACCGCCGGGCAACCGCTCGATTTGGAGTCCCTTCGTACCGAGCCGTTCTTGAGCAAGGTCCACCTGCCGGTGTTCAAATGGATCTTCGGCGCTGCCGCCGACGAGAAATGGGAAATGATCGCGATAAGCCATGAAAACGCGGCCAAAGTCGAGGCGATCACCTTGAGCTTTGTGGTCAGCCACGAAGCCCGCCCCTGCTCCTGTGAAGAACGAGCCATCGTGGCGGTCGAGTGCGCTGTGGAGTTCGCGGACCTCAGCATCCGTCACGCGATAGCGTTTGGACCACATCACTCCCATCATCATCTTGAACAGGGTAAAGTTGCGGCCCAGGCGCATGCGTGCGCGATGCGGCAGACGCCGCAAAACTGGCGTGGTGTACCACGGGTGCGAATGACCGTCTGTGAAGAGGCCACCATTGAAGATGAAGACCCCCCGTATATTCGGCCCGCTTGGCACTTCTCCTCGCTCCGCGCGTTCAAGCCGGCGCCGCAATATTTCCAGAACGACCAACGAGGAAAAGTCGAAGGCGACCAGCGTTGTCGACCGGACAGACAGATCCCGCCAGATCGCTTCGACGAGATCGGCACGCTCGGCCGTGGAATAGGTGTAGTCCTTGGGTTTGTCGCTATCGCCCATGCCGATGTAGTCGAAGAAGAGCTTCGGCATCACGGCAGCATTCGGCAACTGCGGCTGCACCTTCGCCCACCCGAATGAGCCGTCGGGAAACCCCGGTAGAAAGGAAACAGTGTGAGTGGGTTCTCCCTCCCGCCGCACGAACACGCTGAGTGGGGCAGCCTGGCCACGAACGATCGTGCGCACTTTTGGGTCGTAACCGATGCGCACACCGCCCGCGAACCAAGCCTCGGCGGACGGCGTCCCGCCGGGTTTCCCGGCGGCTCCAGCGGATACCGTGGCAATTTGCACCGTATTGGAAAGGATCATTTGTCTGCCTCCTGCTGCTCAACGCTGGTTCCCATTCGATCAATTTGGGATTGTTATTGCCGCTGCGGCCCACCGCCAATCAGACTGCCCAGCGGGAGGAGCGGACCAACGGGAATGTACTCGTGGTCGATCAGGTCTTCTTTCGACAACGGCATTGTGTCCATGATGCCGTGAGCTTCTTCAACGGTCTTCACATCAAGAAAGAGAACGACTCCTCGGCCATCGGCTCTCGAATACCACTGTCGAATCTTGCCGTCGAGATAAAGCTTTACCGTGGCCCGGATCTCGGCCGGTATGACCTTCATGATCTGCTCACGGCTTACTCCCTGCTTGCCAGTGAGAATCACCATCACTTCCGTCGTTTTGGGCGCTGGCACGCCCGAAGAAATGGATGCCATGACTGAATCTCCTTTTTCATCCGCGTTGGGTACTTGTTGCTCTTGATATCGCAGCGTCGATCTCCGGTTGCACGCTGTTGTTGTGGCCAATGGCCGCATCCCGGCAGCATGATCGCAGGTCGTGCATATCTGCCTCTTAGCTTAGGATTATGATGATCATCCCATCGATTCAGATTTTCTTTGGAGCCCATGAACGGAAGGCTGACCGGAAGGCTGAGCGGAAATACGAGGGTGCAGCGACTTAACTACGCACGGTACCGGCCGCCTTACACACCAGCGCTTGTCGAAGTGTTGCGGGAGTATTCGTCTGTCCTGGGCGGCTGCCTCAGTCTTGGACCCTCCACGGAGAGGCCGTCTTCCACGTCAGCAGTTCCTTCGTGGCCCAATCAGTGGACTTTTCGCTGTGGCAGGACGTACACGGATTCGGCATCTTGTACTTGTCCGTCATGGCCGGTGTAATGAAGTTGAAAGTATGAGAACTGACGAAGGAGCCGGGCACGCCTTCCGTCGCGATCTTCGGCATGTGGCAGGCCACACACTGGCTGCCGGGACTACCCTCCTTATGGTGGGTATGGGCTTCGAGGCTTGCAGTGTGAGGGCCGTTCGGGGACATCGGGCCATGACAGTCGAGACAAAGTTTGTCCGCTGGTTTGCGAAGCTGGGCGTAATTCCCGGTGCCGTGAGCATCATGGCATGAGGCGCACGTCACACCGTGCCTGTACATCACGCTCTGAATAAAGTCATTGCCCTGCATCCGGTTCTTGTGCGCGGTTCCGTCCGCGAAATGAGTAAAGGTTGTCTGTCCCAGGGTGTAATCCTCCAGCTTCCAATAGTCCGCAAGGTGGAGGCCGGCTCGATAGCCAACAGGCCAGTCGTAGGCTTTACCCTCGATCTGCTGGGTAAGCGGCTGGCCCTGGGAGTGGCAAGCGATGCAGGTATCGCTCGAGGCGACATCGTCCATCTCAGAAGGATTCAGGATGTTGGTTCGTGTCGGGTGGGCGACGTGTTCGCTTCCCGGACCGTGGCAGCGTTCGCAGCCGACGTTCCACTCCGCGACCTGCTTGGTATGTATGTCATAGCTGACTGAGTGGCATCCATCGCAAGTAGGGCCTGTCGGACGCTGCATATTGTCCGATGGGTAGAACGCGGTCCACCAATCGGAGCCCGTATCTGGAACGTGATACTTGAGCCATTTTTTGTTCCCGATATCCCACTGCGCAGGCAGCGGGTAGTAGTCATCGCCGATCCTGGTGAAATAGCGTTGCTTCCACTTGCTACCGTAGACGAAGGCCACCTGCTCCTTCGTGAACTTCGCGACGTTATTCGTGCTGAGGTCGGGAATGATCGCGTCGGGATGCTCTCGCGGGTCTCGAACGACGTTCGCCATCGGCGTCTTCTTCCAGCGCTCGTAAATCTCGGAGTGACACTTCTGGCAGGACTGCGAACCTGCATAATGCGCTGTGCCCGAAACTCGCTCCTGAATCGCGGACTCCGGAGCCGTCACCGAACGGAGATTTCTAATGTAAGAGACCAGCTTCCAGCTCTCCGAGGAAGGCTCCGAGTGCATGGCCGGCATACCTGTAAGCTGGACCCCATTTTCGATGATGTAGTGGATTTCGCCATCGCTCAGACGCTGCGTTTGATCGGAATGCAGATCCGGGACGCGGGGATACTCGTTGGCTCCGATGGGTGTCGTCCCCCGGCCATCCACGCCGTGGCAGAATGCGCAGCGCGACAGGAAAGCATCTCGTCCTTGTTCGAGGGCGACCGGATCGCCCGCGACGGGATTGCTCTTATGCCGCTCCGAGCTGGGGATTGCAAAGTCGCGGACGGAACGGGCCACAGCGCCTTCAAGAGTCGATGGCTGGGACGAGGCGCGAAACCCTCGCCATTTGAGCAAACCGGCACAAACGGCCAGGAACAGAATCAATGCGACCAACGCAATCAAGACAATACTTTTTGGCGTTTTCATCTGCGACCTCGTGCTGCGGGTTACTGAATCGAGTGGTAAAGCCCCTCGGTGAGATCCATGCCTCTGCGGAGCAGTTCCTCGTCCGTGATGCCTTGTTTGGCCCAGCCCTGGAGTATCTGGTTGATGAGGCTCCCCTCGGAACGGCCGAACTTGTCATCCTCTAGATCAGCGTCATGGACCGCCTGGGCTATGAGCTGAACCTTCTTGTCTGTCACGCGAAAAGCGCGGCAGAGCGTCTCAAAGGTGCAGTTGCCTCCGTCGTGGCCGAAACCGCCGGCCTGAAACATATCGAAGGGAACAGAGCCGTTGTGCGTCGCTGGATCACTGCCGAAGATAAACGTTGCCTTTGGGTCGATAAACCGGGCGATGAGCCAGGCCGAGGAGACCCGGTCGATTCCCGGTCGAGGGCGTGTCATCCAGACCCGATTCTGATAGTCGGCTTTTGAAGCCGGTTCCGTCCTCACTTTCTCCACCTTCACTCGCGGCTGTTCGGCGCGCTTAGAACCTCCTCGGCCTTCCTGCGCATGGGACTTGCAAAGAAGTCGATTGTGATAGCTGGAGATTTTATGCGTGACCACTGTTCTCTGTACTTATTTCGCGTTGACCGCCTGGTTCTTATTCCCAGGATCGTTTCGCAAGGTATCAGGCTGCGCACATTTTCCGCTTCCTATAAGGAATTATAGGCTGTTCGGGCGCGCTATCGAGAACCTCGTCGGCCGTTCGCAGAACGCCTGCGACTCGCTAAGATGCAGTCAATTGGCAAGTGCGCTCGTCGCAGGGTCGTCGTCCAAGCAGTCGGGTTTTATTGGCATGGATCTCTGCGTCTTCTAAGCCGCGGGATTGAGTTGGGCCGGAGGTGCCCGCGGCAGGTTTCAGGTTCGCTTCCTCGATCAGGGCTTCATAGTCCGTTGCTCGGGCTTGCCTGAACTGTTCCTGCAGCACTCGGGGCGGAAGATCGTCGATGGCCTGGATCTGGAGAATGGATGCTTCTCCTTTGAAGCTGCGGATGGCAGTCGCCAGCCATTCAAACCGTTCCTGGTTCACCGGATTATTAGGCAGCACATAGCCCGCGTTCCGCAGCGGGATGGAGCCGAATTTCTGCAGTTTTCTCCATATCCCGACCCGCTCGCTCGCTTTGCTCGATGGGAGGGTGAAGACCAGGAGCAGCCATGGCGAATCCTCCCATTGAGATGTTACGTTCATAACATATGAATGTTACGACAGAAACCTTAAGGTTCGCAAAAGGTTAATTGTGGACACTTGTAGAGGAACGCCGTAAAGGAATGACTCAGCCTCATGAAGAACCGTTTTCCAGCGCTGCTGCTCGCCGCTTTGCTCCTGCCGGGAGTTTTGCGGCCTCAAACGGCGGCACGGAGCCAGACCATTGCGGGCGTCGTCCTGGACCCAAGCGGCGCAGCGATCGTTGGGGCCGAAGTCGCGCTCGATAGAACCGATGGGAGTCACCTCTCACACACCGTCACCGATGGAGTTGGTAGTTTCCAATTCAGGAGCGTGCCCTATGGCTCCTACCAGATTGACGTGAGACAGTCTGGTTTTCGAGAGACAAAGGCTACCGTCGTCTCAGGCAATGGGACCCATCCCTCCACCCGTATCGTGATGCCGGTCGCCGGTGTTGACGAAAAGGTCACAGTTGCGGGTTCAGACAGTTCTGCGCAGGTCAGCACCGATATCGGGCAGAACCAGAACGGCAATACGCTGGACCGCAATGCCCTCGATCGTTTGCCTGTCTTCGATCAGGACTACATCACAACGTTATCGCGGTTTCTTGATCCGGATGCGACCGGCACTAATGGGATCACCCTTGTCGTAAACGGGGTCGAGGCGAACGGCCCAGGGGTAACGCCCTCAGCGGTGTCGAGCGTCAAGGTCAACCAGAACCCCTATTCATCGCTCTTTTCCCGACCGGGCCGCGCGCGCATTGAAATTACAACGGCGAGTGGGACACCGGCGTTCCACGGAACAGCCAACTTCCTCTATCGTGACTCGCTCTTCGACGCACGCAACCCCTTCGCCGTCGTGAAACCAGGGGAACAGCGCACCTACTACGAAGGTTCGCTCACCGGCCCACTCAGCCACAGCAAGAAGACTACGTTTCTGTTGGCATTGGACAAGGACAGTGATAATCAGCAGGCAGCTGTGGTTGCAGCCGGACCGGATGGTCCAGTGAACGCCAACATTCCCAACCCGACAAAGCATTACTTTCTTTCAGCCCGTGTCTTTCACGACTACGGTCAGGCAAACCAGTTCTGGATGGGGTATTCCTACGAACACAAGACCGTAGCCAATTTTGGAGTCGGCGGGACCGTCCTGCCGGAAGCTGGAACGAACACGCTCTTTTTTGAGCACGAAATCAATGTCGGGTACACCTGCGTTTTTTCGCCAAAACTACTCAACCAACTGCACTTCCTGGTTGGACACTACGACAACCAGACCCACAGTTTGAACCAAAACCCGCAGATCATTGTCTCTGGAGCATTCACCGGAGGGGGTGCCCAAGCTGATGCAAGACGGACGGAATACCATCTGGACGCAACGGACATTGTGACGTATACGGCGGGGAAGCAGGAGATCAAGCTCGGGATCGACATACCCGACGTCAGCCGTCGCGGGTTCGATGACTTCACGAATCAGGCAGGCACCTATTCCTTTTCCGACCTAAGTAGTTATTCTGCAAGTCAGCCTTTTAGCTACCTTGTCCAGCGCGGCCAGGGCCACGTCACTTTTCTGGAGAAAACTGTCGCAGGCCTCTTCGAGGACAACATTCGAGTCAAACCGAACCTCTCTGTCTCCCTCGGAGTCCGATACTACTGGCAGAATTACTTCCACGATATAACGCACAACTTTGGGCCACGCCTCAGCTTCGCGTATGCGCCCAGCCAGCGAGGCAAGACTGTTGTTCGAGGTGGAGCGGGCATATTCTTTGATCGCACCGGCCCATCACCGATCTCCGATCTCCTGCACTTTGACGGTGTTCGGTTGAAACGCTTCATCGTTCTGAACCCGAGCTATCCCGTCACCGCGGCACAGATCGCCTCCGTCCCGACAAGTGTTGTCGCGCTCGACCCTCGCCTTCTCATCCCCTACACAATCCAGTACGGCATCGGAGTGGAGCGTCAACTAACAACCAACAGCTCTTTCGCAGCGAACTATGTAGGAGCTCGCGGCATTGACTTCTTCCGGTCAATCGACGCGAATGCACCGCCACCGCCGAACTACGCGGCCCGTCCCAACTCAAGCGTCGGCCAACTACGGCAACTCCAGTCGGAGGGCTACTTGAAGAGCAACTCTCTGGAACTGACCTTTCGTGGCAGGCCGGCGAGATTCTTCACCGGGCAGGCTCAGTACACGCTCGGTAAGACTTATAACAACACGAGCGGTATCACCTACTTTCCAGCGAACAGCTACTTCCCGAATGCCGACTGGTCCCGTTCTGACAATGATCGGCGAAACAAGTTCGATCTATTGGGAACGATCAGTGCGGGTAAATGGTTCGACTTCGGGACAGCGCTCTCACTTTACTCGGGAAAGCCCGTCGACGTTACGACGGGAAACGACGACAACCATGACAGCCTGCCCCTTGACCGGCCGATCGGCGTGCCGAGGAACTCTCTACACGGTCCGGGATACATGGACCTCGACCTGAATCTCGCTCACGACTTCTTGCTGACCAAAGACGGAAAGAAGGGGCCGATTGCGACGTTGTCCATCAACTCGTTCAATGTGCTCAACCACGAGAACGACATCACCTATGTAGGCGTCGTAACCTCCCCGTTTTTCGGGCACTCCGTTGCGGCCCAGCCGCCCCGCCGTATGCAACTCGACCTGCAGTTCAAGTTCTGATGGACACACCCTCCTGAAAAAAGGCAACTATCCATGGAAATCCGGACTAATAAACTGAAGTCGAGGGCCGAGGGCTTGGCGCTGGCCGTGCTCCTCGACAGAACACAGCTCCCGGCAGTCAAGTACTGAGCGAAGTCGCTGACTTTCCGATGCCTTCAGCCGATCCTGAACTTCTCATACAAGCCCGCGACAGCCCCGGGATCGACCTGCAGGTGTTGGATTCTGAAGCGGTCCCGTGGCACTCCCGTTCTCTATGGAACCTCCAACGCCTCATGCCTGGCTTGAGTATTCGTCTGACTTGAGTTGTCCGGGCGCGCTATTTGTTAGTTCGGTCGATCAGTTCCTGAACAGATCGATGGGATTTCCAGGATTTAATCTGACGCTCCCGGCGCCGAGCTTCCGCCAAGATCGGGTGGTCCTCTGAATACCTCAGGACCCAAGGCCCGCGATTGCGAGTGTATGGGCTGTGGCTTCGGTTGTGTTCGGCTAACCGACTGGGCAAGTCTTGTGCGGATCCGATGTAGAATTTTCCGCTGGATTCGCTTTGCAAAACATAGACGGCTGGCATCGATTGCCTCGCCTCTTGAAGTGATGGTAGGCACGAGGAGACTCGAACTCCTGACCTTCCCGGCGAAGCCGGGACGCTCAAACGAAGTGCGCAGAGAAACTTTGGTAGGCACGAGGAGACTCGAACTCCTGACCTCTACCGTGTCAAGGTAGCGCTCTAACCAACTGAGCTACGCGCCTATATTGCCTCGCGACATCCAACATCTGACCTTCCCGGCGTAGCCGGGACGCTCTAACCAACTGAGCTACGCGCCTGTATCGTGCACTCAAACCAACCGCGCTACGCGCCTGCGCCGTGCATCTCGCTATCATATCAAAAGCTCATGTACCATCAAGATTCTTGGCTGCAAGCCCTGAGGATCTCGACACTTTGCTCAAAGAACTACGCGCAGCCCCGAACCTGCTCACTTTCCTGCGTCTGTGCCTTATACCCTTTCTGGTCATCGCGGTTCTTGAGTCTCACTACCGCACAGCTCTTAGCCTTTTCGTCATCGCCGGGCTCAGCGACGGCCTCGACGGCTTGGCGGCAAGAGTGCTCAAGCAGCATACCCAGATCGGTCAATACCTCGATCCGGTCACCGACAAGCTTCTGCTCAGCACCCTGTTCCTGGTGCTCATGCACCAGGGGCTCGTGCCGCGGCGCGTCACAGTCCTGGTCTTTAGCCGCGATCTCGGCATTCTGATCGTTGCCGCTCTTCTCTACATCAGTCTCGGCATGCGAGACTTCCGTCCCAGCATCTACGGTAAAACCAGCACCTGTGCCCAGATCCTCGCGCTGCTGACCGTATTGATCTGTCAGATCTACTCCCCTATGCCCCTCGTCATGCTCCGCACCCTGGCGCTCTACGCTACCGCACTCCTGACCATGGTCTCGGCGCTCCATTACGCCTGGCGCACCGCCCGTCGCCTGGCCGTTGCCGAAGCTCACTGACCTATCCAATGCCGCAGAGGTTTGAAAAAATCGCTTTCAATGACAAACTATTGCCAGCACTTGGCTCGCGGTTTAACTTTACTGAAACAGTTCCTGGCCCGATCGTGAAGCGATTGCCGGGCAGAACTGTGGTTTCTACGAAGGCCCCCTAATGTCTGAGACGATTCAAGCACGAGTTCTTCGAGTGATTGCTACCACCCAGAGAATTCCCCTCGAGAAGGTCAAGCCCGACAGCACCTTCGAAGAACTGGGCATTGATTCGATGGACAGCATCAATATCCTCTTCGACCTGGAGAGTGAGTTCGATATCGAAATCAAAGACGAAGACGCGAAGAAGATCCAGACCATCCGCGAAATGATCGACGGCGTCACCTACCTGGTGGATTCCAAACATAACCCATCTGCCCAAACCGCAACCGAATAAGCCGTACCTATCGGAAGGACGCTGAGGTTTGTTACCCTCAGTCCAGCACAGTCCTCTATGAAAATGGTGTAGATGCGAGTTGTCATATCAGGAATGGGCGTAATCAGCGCTCTGGGCCTTGACCAGCAAGGGTTCTGGCAATCACTGGTGAGCGGTCAATCCGGAATCGGACCGATACCACAGGATGTCGGGCCCGTTGCCGAGATGGGCATGAATCAGGTCCGTTTCAAGAACGGCGCCGCCGTCATCGGCTATAACGCCGAAGCCTACTTTCCCCGCAAAGCCGCTAGCTTCATGGATCGCTTTGCCCAGTTTTCTGTTATCGCTGCTCGCGAAGCCGTGACCAATGCCGGTATCGAATGGACCGAGGAACTCCGCGATAACACTGCGATCATCACTGGTTCCTGCATGGGCGGCAGGTTTACCGACGAGATCGGTTATTGGGAGCTCTTCCACCATGGCAGGCATCGCGTCCACCCGCTCACCATCCCTCTCGGGATGAGCAACGCCGGGGCCAGCCACATCTCCATGGAGTACGGCCTGCACGGCCCCGCGTATACCTTCTCCACCGCGTGTTCCTCTTCCGCTCACGCCATCGGCAATGCATATTGGATGGTGCGTTCCGGAGCCGTTCCTCTCGCCATCGCCGGCGGCAGTGAAACTCCCTTTTTTCTGGGCGGGCTAAAGGCATGGGAGGCCATGCGCGTAGTCAGCCCCGATACCTGCCGTCCCTTTTCCGCCAACCGCTCGGGAATGGTCCTCGGGGAAGGGGCCGCCATGCTGATCCTGGAACCATTGGAGAACGCGGTCGCTCGCGGAGTGAAGCCTTTAGCGGAAATCGTCGGATTCGGTATGTCGGCCGATGCCTGCCACGTCACGCAGCCCTCGGCCGAAGGCGCTGCTCGGGCCATTCGTGCGGCGATGCGCGATGGCGGTCTGGCTCCGGAGCAGGTTGGCTACATCAATGCTCATGGAACAGCCACCGAGGCCAACGACCGCATGGAGGCGGCTGCCATCCATGCCGTTTTCGGCGGCCACGCCGATACGCTTCCCGTCAGTTCGACCAAGTCGATGCACGGTCACACCCTGGGAGCTGCTGGAGCGATCGAAGCCGCAGCCACCGTGCTGGCCCTGTGCAATGGGGTGCTGCCCCCCACCATGAACTACACCCAGCCGGATCCGGAATGTGCGCTGGACGTGATTCCCAACCAGGCCCGGACAAAACAGGCAGAAGCAGCCCTCTCCCAATCCTTCGCCTTCGGCGGTTTAAACGCGGTCCTGGCCTTCCGCGCCTTCCCCTAACCTTCCAAACAAATCGAAGGAACGGGACGGGTGCCCCAGCCGCCTCGGCTGCCTGGGCTCGCTTCTGAGACCTGGGATCCTCCTCGCAGAAGCTCATCAAGTCCCCTGTTATAACCCCAGGTTGAAACAAATTGGTCGGCTTTTGCCGGAGTAGATCGCCCTACCAAGCCCGATTGGGACCCTTATGGCGCACACTTTTTCGCGGCCAAAACCACCCGTCGGGGGCTTTTTGCGCTTTTTGCGCTTTTTTGGGGGGTTACCCGGCCGAATCTAGTTTCGAGCCATCTTCTCGAACACATCCAACGCGAATTCGAGATCGCTCTGCGTATGCGCGGCCGTCACACACAACCGCAGCCGAGCCGAATCCTGGGGAACCGCCGGGAACAGCACCGGAGTGGCCAGAATCCCATGGTCACGAAGACGCCGGGCAAACAACCCGGTGGTGGTTTCATCGTTCAGGATGACCGGAATGACCGCCGTCTCCGACAACCCGGTGTCATAGCCAAGCGAGCACAAACCACTCCGCAGAAAGTCCGCATTGTGCTTGATCTTTGCCACCCGCTCCGGCTCCTGCTGCAAAATCGCCAGGCCCTCACGGATAGCGGCCACCGCCGCCGGGCTCAAAGCCGCGGAAAAAATAAACGGCGATGCCCCATGCTGAAGATAGATCGCCAACTCATGCGACACCGCAGCAAAGCCACCAGTGGAGGGAATGGACTTCGCCAGCGAACCAGTCCAGATGTCGACTTCCTCCGTCGCTATGCCAAAATGTTCATCGGTTCCCCGGCCGCGGGCTCCAATCACCCCGGATGCATGCGACTCATCCACCAGCAGGAAGAAGCCGAATTCCTTTTTCACTTCCAGAATCTCGGGCAGATGGCAGACATCCCCATCCATGGAAAAAACGCCGTCCGAGATAACTAGGGTCCGGTTGGCCTGACAGCCATTTTGCAATTCCTGCCGCAAAGACGAGGCGTCATTATGACGAAACCGCTGCAACTGCACTCCGGCGAACCGGCACGCATCCGTGAGGCTACGATGGCAAAGCGAATCCATGATCACGCGATCCGCCGGGCCCAGCAGCGCACCCAGGACCGCCACATTCGCCATATAGCCGGAGCTGAAAGTGATCGCAGCGTCCGTTCCTTTATAGGCGGCCAGGTCCTGCTCCATGAGGACGTGCTGATCGGTCGTTCCGGTCAGCAGGCGAGCTCCGCCCGTCCCCGTGCCGTACTTCCTGATGGCTTCAATGGCTGCTGCGTCGATTCGAGGATCGCCGATCAGTCCCAGGTAGTCATAGGACGACAGCATCAGCATGGAATGCCCATCGGCCTTCACATGCGGGCCGGTTCGTCCTTCCAGGGGGATCTGGAAAGGATAAGCATCGTTCTCGCAGGCGTACGCCGTGGTTTCGAAGAGCCGCCGAGCCCGCGCGTCGATGAGGTCGTTCTTCCGGAAGTTCCAGCGCTTATCTCCGCTGAAGAAACCGTTAAAGGACTTGCCGGAGGAAGAAGGGAATCCGGCTGTTCCGTGTTGGACTTGTGATTTCGTCTCGGTCGGAGTATCCATTGATTTAACTGACTATAGTGCAGGATTGGGGCATTGGGAAGCCCGGAGTTGCTGTCCCGGCACGGTTTAGAGCATTTCTTCCCCCGCCGGATCACTCCCCGGCCGGTTGGGCGCTTGCCCACCCTGCACGGCAGAGGCACAAAAATGCTCTAATTGTCATAAGGATACGAACCTGCCACGGCCCAACCTCGCGGCTAAGGCCGGATTGAAACGCTCGTGCATCAAAGGTTGCAGTCGTACCCCGGAGCTGCTTTCCCATGTCGTCGCTGGACTCGCAAACCTCGGCCGCCCTTCTCAACCCGGTGATGGGCATCCCCGGTACTCTGCCTGCCATGCTCATGAAAGACAAGTTCGGACGCACCATCACCGATCTGCGTGTCTCCATCACCGACCGCTGCAACTACAAGTGTGTCTATTGCCGCACCGGCACCGAAGGCGCCCAATTCGCTGAACTCGCCATGCAGGATTACCTGCGCATGATCCGGATCTTCGTCAGACTCGGGATCCAGAAAGTACGGTTGACCGGCGGCGAGCCGCTGCTGCGCAAGGACATCATTTCGTTGGTGGCTCAACTTGCGGAGCTTCGAACCAATCCTGCCGGGGATCCGCTGGACATCGCTATCACCACCAACGGACATCTCCTGGCTGAAATGGCTGCTCCGCTTGCCCGTGCCGGCCTCAGCCGGATCACGGTCAGTATGGATGCGGTTGACCCGGAAATCTTCGCCCGCATCACCCGGGTTCCGGGCAGCTTTGAAAAAGTATTGGCGGGGGTGCGAGCCGCCCGGCGTGCCGGGCTGGGGCCGGTCAAAGTCAACTGCGTACTGTTGCGGGGCTTCAACGACGATCAGATCATCCCCTTCGCGCAATTCTCGCGGGAGGAAGGCGTGATCGTTCGCTTTATCGAGTTCATGCCTCTCGAAGAAGATCGCTTGTGGACACCGGATGTGGTGGTTCCGTTACAGGAAGTCGTCGAAAAACTCAACCACTATCGCCCGCTCGTGGCGTTGCCCGCGAACAACCCTGGGGAAACCGCTCGCCGCTATACCTTCGATGACGGGCTTGGGCGAAATCGGCATCATCGCGCCGGTCTCGCAGGCCTTTTGCGGCGCATGCAGCCGCATCCGCCTCACGTCCGATGGCAAGATCCGCACCTGCCTCTTTTCCCACTTCGATCATGATCTCTACGGTGTGCTGGCCCGCGGCGGTTCCGACGACGATCTCGTCGCCTTCATTCAGAAGACGGTAGAAGCCAAGGAGGCCCGCCACCATATCGGCGAGCCCGGCTTTCTCAAACCTTCACGCAGCATGGTGCATATCGGAGGCTAAGCAATCGCTTCTGGGGTGAGCGAAGCGCGGCGCTATCTCGAAATGGTCGATGGATCCTTCCCAGAGCGTCCGCCGTTGCCGAAAGACCTGCGGGTCTTTCATGATGTAGCGCGTGCGCTGACCTCCTCCCTGGATCTCGACTCGATCCTGGGCGCCATCATGCAACAGATGGAGCAATTCTTCGAGCCGGAATCCTGGTCCTTGCTCATCGTCGACGAACAACAGCAAAACCTCTATTACGCCGTCGCAGCCGGCAAGTCGTCCGGCGACCGCAATCTTCGCGTCGACATGGGAGAGGGCATTGCCGGTTGGGTCGCGCAGCACGGCGAGCCGGTCATCGTCTCCGAACCCGGCAACGATCCCCGTTTCGCTACCCCCGCGGGCGCCGTGTCCCCGATGCGATCCGCCATCTGTATACCCCTGCGCTCGAGAGAACGCACCCTGGGCGTCATCGAGTTGCTGAATTATCGCGCGGACACCCTGACCGATGAAACCATGGCCTTTCTCCGCGTGTTGTGCGACTACGCCGCGATTGCCATTCAAAATGTGCGTGCCGTGGAGCGCATTCAGGAATTGACCATCACCGACGATTGCACCGGACTGTTCAATTCGCGCCACCTGTTTTCCGTGACCGAAAGCGAGCTCGAACGTTCCCGCCGCTTCAATCTTCCGTTCAGCATGATCTTCATCGACCTGGACCACTTCAAGCGGGTCAATGACCTGTACGGGCACTTGACCGGCAGCCGTCTGTTGGCGGAGATTGCCAGGACCATCAAGCATAATGTGCGCGGCATCGATTCGGCTTTCCGCTATGGGGGTGACGAATTCATCGTGCTCTTGCCCCAAACAGGGAAGGACGCGGCCCTCGAAGTGACCCAGCGCCTCCTTCATTCATTGCGCGATACACGATACCTCGTTTCGGAAGGGCTCCAGCTGCAGATGATGGCCAGCTTCGGCATTGCCAGCTATCCCGAGGACGGCGATTCGATTCAGGAGATCATCGGAGCCGCGGACGAAATGATGTACCTGGTTAAAAATCTGTCGCGAGGTAACATCGCCGTCGCCCAACGCGGCTTCATTCAAACCTGACTCTCACCTCGCAAACCCAAAAATGCATTAGCATGGACCACGGCGTCCTGATCGGCTGCCGATGTTAGTCCCGCAAGGGCCTGCTGAAACGATCCGAGGACGGTAGTCCGAGGCTAATCCAGAGGGAAAAAATAAGGATGGAGCAAAACAGACGTCTTCGCATGGGGATGGTGGGTGGTGGCGCGGGCTCTTTTATTGGTCCCGTGCATTGCATGGCGGCCGAATTAGATGGAGCCATCGAATTGGTAGCCGGAGCCTTCAGTCAGGATCCGGAACGATCCCGCCAGGCGGGCGTGACCTACCGCATCGATCCGGATCGCGCCTACACAAACTACCAGGAGATGATGGACAAGGAGAGCAAGCGAAAAGATCCCATCGACTTTGTCTGTATCGTCACACCCAATCATCTCCACCTGCCCATTGCGGTTGCGGCGCTCGAACATGGGTTTCATGTGATGAGCGATAAGCCGGCCACCGCAAACCTGAAAGAAGCTCAGGCGTTGGAAGCGGTCGTCCAGCGCACCGGGTTGCTTTATGGATTGACCTTCACCTACACCGGCTACCCATTGGTGCGCGAAGCGCGCCTGATGGCTCGTAGCGGCGAGCTGGGGAAGATCCGCAAGGCCGTCGTGCAGTACCAGCAAGGCTGGCTGAGCACTTCGCTCGAGACCACGGGCCACAAGCAAGCGGCATGGCGATCTGACCCATCGCAGTCGGGCCTGGGTGGGGCCATCGGCGATATCGGCACCCACGCCTTCAATCTGCTCGAGTATGTGAGCGGCCGCGAAATCGTCGAGATCTGCTCCGACCTTTCCTCGGTTGTCGCCGGCCGTGCGCTGGACGATGATTGCAACGTGCTGCTGAAGCTCGACAACGGAGCGCCGGGCGTACTCTTTGTCTCCCAGATCGCTGCCGGCGACCGCAATGATCTGCAGCTGCATCTATACGGGGAAAAGGGCGGCCTGCACTGGTGGCAGGAGAATCCCAACTACCTCCATCTGAACTGGGTAGGAAAGCCGAGTCAGACCCTGCACGCTGCGGGCGATTATCTGTCGCCCTCAACCCGCGCGGATTTTCGTTTACCCATGGGCCATCCTGAGGGGTTGCTCGAAGCATTTGCCAATATCTATCGTGACTTTGCGAACGCCGTGCGTGCTCGTTTTAGTGATCCATCTGCCAAACTGAGCGAGCTGGTCCCCGGGATTCGCGAGGGCGTACGCAGCATGGCCTTTGTCGAGCGAGCCGTCACCAACAGCCGCGCGGGATGGGTTGGATTTCCTCAGTAAACTTTTCCGAAATGAGTGAGTGTCTCCTATGAAAACTGTAAAAGGGCCAGCCATCTTCCTGGCCCAATTTGCCGGCGACCATAAACCCTTCAACAAATTGGAAGACATCGCCAGGTGGGCCGCCGGGCTCGGCTTCAAGGGCATACAGATCCCTTCCTGGGACGGACGGCTCTTTGACCTCAAGCAAGCTGCCGAGAGTCAGGCCTATTGTGACCAGATCCTGGGCATGCTGAGCGGCCTTGGCCTGCAGTTGACCGAGCTCTCGACCCATCTGCAGGGACAGTTGGTCGCCGTGCATCCTGCTTACGATCTCCAGTTCGACGCCTTTGCCCCACCGGAAGTGGCCGGCAATCCGAAAGCCCGGCAGGAGTGGGCTACGAAACAACTGCTCATGGCAGCCAAAGCCAGCCGGAATCTAAAGCTCGCCGCACACGCGACCTTCTCCGGAGCCTTGGCCTGGCCCTATATGTATCCCTGGCCGCAGCGGCCGGCAGGACTGGTCGACGAAGCCTTCGGAGAACTGGGGCGGCGGTGGAAACCCATCCTCGATGCTTTCGAAGAATCAGGTATCGATCTCTGTTTTGAAATCCATCCCGGCGAAGACCTGCATGATGGAGTCACCTTCGAACGCTTCCTCGCTGCAGTCGGCGATCATCCGCGCGCAAATATTTTGTATGATCCCAGCCACTTCGTGTTGCAACAGCTCGACTACCTTGCCTTCATCGACATCTACCACCAGCGCATCCGCGCGTTCCACGTAAAGGACGCTGAGTTCAATCCAACGGGCCGATCCGGTGTCTATGGCGGATACCAGAATTGGATCGACCGTCCCGGGCGCTTTCGTTCCTTGGGCGATGGACAGGTTGATTTCAAGGGCATCTTCAGCAAGCTCGCGCAGTATGACTTTCCCGGTTGGGCAGTCATGGAGTGGGAATGCGCTCTGAAGCATCCTGAGGATGGCGCGCGTGAGGGTGCACCCTTCATTCGCGACCATATTATTAGGGTCACCGAGCACGCCTTTGATGATTTCGCCGGCGGGCAGGCAGACCGTGAAACCAATCGGCGGCTCCTCGGCCTTTAAGACTCGTATGCCGTTCAGATCGCGCAAGAAGCCGGAACCGCTCGACGAGGCGGCGCTCTACCAGTACGCCGTAGGGGCGCTGGCAAGGCAAATGCGCACAGTGGCTGAGCTCAAACGGCTGATGAGCCGCCGGGTCGAGGCGGGAGAACCAGGAGAAGCCAAGATAGCAGCGGTGGTGACGCGCTTGCTGGACCAGAGTTATCTCGACGATCCGGCATTCGCCTCCACCTACACGCGGCTGCGCCAGGAAAACCAGAGCTTCGGCAAGCGCCGCGTCCAACAGGAGCTAACTCGCAAAGGCGTTCAAGGCGAACTGGTCGCCAGCACTCTGGAAAGCGCCTACGCCCAGGTGAGTGAAGAAGATCTGGCCCGGCGCTACCTCGCGCGCAAGCGCATCCCGAAACCGGAAGACGAAAAACAAACCGCACGCCTCATTCGCCGCCTGATAGGCGCAGGCTTTTCCTTCGCCATCATCTCCAAGCTGCTGAAGACCTGGGAAATCGACTGCAGCGAATCAGGCCTGGTCCTCCCGGAAGACGACGATGCCGAGTGAGTGAACCGGCTCAGATGAAGCCTAAAGAGTGTCTGTGAGAACCAGAATTCGCGAGCTCAGTCCCGAGGGACGGCTGAACTTCGCCCAGGACGTAGTCCTGGGTTGAATGCAAGCATGACGAGTCCCGTAGGGACGGCTGGAAATATGCCGCGACCCATCCTGGAAATTTTCAGTCGTCCCTTCGGGACTCGCTCATGTGGCTCTGGTGTACCCAGGACTAGCGTCCTGGGCTAAGTTCAGCCGTCCCTTCGGGACTAAACCCGACGAGGCAATCCGGCTCAAGATCCGTTAGAGTGTTCTCACCCTCATGCGCAAAACCGTCCTAGCGATCGCCTGCCTGCTGTCTGTCTTGTCTGCTTCCGCACAATTACCTGCTGATCTGATCCTGATCCACGGCAAGATCCTGACCGTCGATAGCAAGGACTCGATCGCTCAAGCGGTCGCCATCCGTCAGGGAAAAATCATCGCCGTCGGTTCAGACCAGCAAATCCAACCACTAGCCGGCCCCAAAACCAACGTGATCGATCTGCATGGAAAAACCGCGACCCCAGGCTTAATTGATACTCATGCGCATATCGCCACCGGCGGAGTCGATGAGCTTTACTCCGTGAGCCTGAGCGACGCGGCAACCGTAAGCGAAGCTGTGAACCGGGTCAAGCTGGCGGCAGCCAAACTGAAACCAGGCGAGTGGCTCACCGGCGCTGGATGGGACGAAGGCAAGCTAGCGGAGCGCCGCTACATCCTGGCCTCCGACCTGGATAAAGTCTCGCCCCACAATCCGGTCTGGTTGACCCACACCACGGGACATTACGGCGTAGCCAACCATGAAGCACTGCGACTGGCCCACATCACCGCCGAAACGAAAGATCCGACCGCCGGCACCATCGATCGCGATGCGCAGGGAGCACCAACCGGCGTCCTGAAGGAGGCCGCGATGGACGCGGTCCGCAATCTCATTCCGCCTCCAACTCCGGAGCAGTGGCGAAACGGAGTTCTCAGGATGGTCGATACCCTCCATCGCGAAGGCATGACCGCGGTGAAAGACCCTGACATCGAACAACCCATCTGGGACGCGTACCTCCAACTGCTCAAAGAAAACAAGCTCTCCGTGCATGTCTGCGTGCTGTGGCACGGCGGTACTACGCTCAAATCGGCAAGCGCTGCGCTTGCCCGGATTCAATCGCTACCCCGTCCGCCGAACTCCCTGGGCGACGGCAATCTTCTCTCCTGCGGGGTCAAGCTCTACATGGATGGCAGCGGAGGCGCCCGCACCGCGTGGGTCTACGACGAGTGGAATAAGAATGCGACCGGCATCGATCGCGGCAACCACGGTTATCCCTCCATCGAACCCCGAAACATATCGCCAGATGGTGCGGCTCTTCCACCAGGCTGGTGTTTCTGTTGGCACCCACGCCATCGGGGATCACGCCATCGACTGGGTGGCGGATACCTATGCCCAGGTATTGAAGGAGAAGCCGGTAAACGGGCTCCGCGACAGCATCATCCACGCCAACATTCCAAGCGATCACGCCATCAACACTATGGCCACACTCCAAAAAACCTACGATGCAGGGTATCCGGAGTCGCAGCCCGGCTTCACCTGGTGGATCGGCGACACCTACGCAGGCAATTTTGGACCCCAGCGTTCCCCTCGCTTGAACCCCTTCCACACCTACCTGTCGAAAGGAATCATCTGGGGAGGCGGTTCCGACTACTCCGTCACCCCATTGCCCGCGCGCTACGGCCTCTGGGCTTCGGTGGAACGCGAACCGCTCAAGGGTGTCTACGGCAAGCATCCTTTCGGCACCGCGGAGTCGGTCGATGTACACACGGCACTCCGCTCCTACACCGCCTGGGCCGCGCGGCAACTATTTCTCGAAGACAAAGTGGGCACCATCGAACCCGGCAAGGAGGCGGATATCGCCGTCTGGGATAAGGACATGTACACCATTCCCTCCAGCGAGCTGCGCAACCTCAAGTGCGAGATGACCATTTACCACGGCCAGATCGTTTACCGAACCCGATGATGCTCTAAACTCAAAGCATGCAGTACCGCTCTGGTTCGGAAATTAGGGAAACATTCCTGCGCTTTTTTGCCTCCAAGGGGCACCGTCGCGTGCACTCCTCTTCGCTTGTTCCAGCGAACGACCCCACCTTGCTTTTCACCAACGCTGGCATGAACCAGTTCAAGGACGTATTTCTTGGGGTCGAGCGCCGCGACTACAACCGCGCCGTCACTTCACAAAAATGCGTGCGCGCCGGCGGCAAACACAACGACCTCGAGAACGTCGGCTTCACCCGCCGTCACCATACCTTCTTCGAGATGCTGGGCAACTTCAGCTTCGGCGACTACTTCAAGCGCGATGCCATCGCCTTTGCCTGGGAGCTGATCACCTCACCGGAGTGGCTTGCCATTCCCAAAGACAAGCTCTACGTCACCATTTTCAAAGGCGAGCAAGGCGTTCCACGCGACGAAGAAGCTTATGAACTGTGGCGTGAGCACGTTCCCGCCGAGCGAATTTACGAACTGGGGATGAAGGACAACTTCTGGGCCATGGGCGATACCGGTCCTTGCGGGCCGTGCTCGGAAATCTTCTATGACATGGGCCTGGAGGCGTCGGAAACCGGAGAAGACAAGCCCTTCGTCGAGGACGAAGCCCGCTACGTAGAAATCTGGAACCTGGTCTTCATGCAGTTCGATCGCGATCAGCAAGGTGAACTCCACCTGCTGCCCAAACCCTCGATCGATACCGGGGCTGGTCTCGAGCGCATGGCCGCGGTCCTGCAAGGCAAGATCTCGAACTTCGAAACGGATCTTTTTACCCCTCTGATCGCGCGAGCCGGAGAACTTACGCACACGCGCTACCAGGACGGGACAGTCCCGTCCGACGCTTCGCTACGCATCATCGCCGATCACGCGCGCGCTGCGACCTTTCTAATTTCCGATGGCGTGCTCCCAGCCAACGAAGGCCGTGGGTATGTCTTGCGTAAGATCCTGCGCCGCGGTATCCGCCATGGCCGCAACTTGGGCCAGGAAGATGCGTTCATGTTCCGCATGGTCGAAGCCGTTCGAGACGAAATGCAGGGCGCCTACCCGGAACTGGTCGAGAGCGCTGGCCGTGTCGCCAAAGTAGTGCGCGCCGAAGAAGAGCGTTTTGGTAGGACGCTGGCCCTGGGATCGAAGCAGCTGGATGCCGCCATCGATCGTGTTCGCAAGGAGGCGGGAGAAAAATCTCCCGTGTTGCCCGGCGCCACTGCCTTCCATCTCTACGAGACCTACGGCCTGCCGCTTGACTTCATGCTGGATGCGGCCCGTGACCAGGGCATCGACTTCGACCTGACCGGCTTCGAACTGGCGCGCAGTGAAGAGCAGGTGCGTGCCCGCGCTTCCTGGAAAGGCGGCGCGAAGGCTTCGGCCAGCCCAGCCTTCCGCGCACTGCCAAAAACCATTTTCGAAGGCTATCGCCAGCTCAATTCGCAACATTGCGAAGTGCTCGCCATTGTTAAGGATGGCGTCGGCGTGCCCCAGGCAAACGCCGGCGACAGCGTCGAGATCGTGCTGGATCACACCTCGTTCTACGCCGACTCCGGCGGACAGGTCGGCGACACCGGCTGGCTCTATTCCGACGATCACAATGTCGTGGTGGCCGACGTCCTGGGTTGCGTGCAGCCGGTACAGGGCGTTCGTGCCCACAAAGCCTACCTCCGCCAGCCAATCGAGCTGGGTAGCTTTGTTGACACCGTGGTGGATACAGAAACTCGTTCTGCCATTCGTCGCAATCACACCGCCACGCACCTGTTGCATGCCGGCCTGCGCGAGGTTCTTGGCAAGCACGTCAAGCAGGCGGGCTCGCGTGTGGATCCCGACCATCTGCGTTTCGATTTCTCCCACTTCACCGGCGTCGCTGAGGAAGAGCTGGCCGACGTGGAGGAGATGATCAACCGCCAGGTGCTGGCCGACACCAAAGTGGAGACGCTGGAAGACGTCCCCATCGACGTGGCGGTGAATGAATACCACGCCATGGCCTTATTCGGCGAAAAGTACGGTGAGAAAGTCCGCGTGGTAAAAATCGGCGACTTCTCCACCGAACTCTGTGGCGGCACTCACACCGGCGCCAGCGGCGAGATCGGTGTGGTCAAGCTGCTCAGCGAAGGCGGAGTATCATCGGGCGTTCGCCGTGTGGAGGCCGTCACCGGCCTGGGCGCTTTGGGCGAATTCCGTCGCGGGCAGCAGGTGGCGCAGCTCGCGGGGCAGTTTGCAGTAGAAAATCTGACCCCAGCGGAAGCATTGCGCGCCAAGCTATCCGCGCAGGACGAGGAAATCAAGAAGCTCCGCCGCGAGCTCGACCAGGTACGGATGAAGTCCGCGGCCACCTCGGTCGCGTCAGCTGCCAGCCAGGCAGTCTCGGTTGATGGGATTCAGGTGCTGGCACAACGCGTAGACTCGCTCGACCGCGGACAGCTGCGCACCCTGGTCGACAATCTGCGCAACAAGCTCGGCTCGGGTGTCGTGGTTTTGGGCTCGGCGCAGCAGGATGGCAAGGTAGCGCTCATCGCGGGGGTGACACAAGATCTAACCAGCCGCCTCTCCGCCGGCAAAATCATCGGCCCGCTGGCCCAGAAGGTCGGAGGCTCGGGCGGCGGCCGCCCCGACATGGCCGAAGCCGGAGGCAAAGACGTCGCCGCCCTCAACGCCACCCTGGCCAGCGCTCCCGAAGTAGTGCGCGAACTCCTGGGAAAGAATGGCTTTAAAGCCTAGACGACCATTCCAAGGTCGAAAACTGCAGATCCCTCTGCTTCGCTTCAGGATGAGGGTTTTGCTGAGGGGTTGAACCACATCTGGTGAGAGGTGCCGAAAAAGTCACAGGCTCTCCTAATGAACAAATGCGCCGCGAGATGGAAGCAGGGCTAGCGAGTCTGCGTGATAACCTGCGTCTTCGCGAGTCACGACTCTTATGCTTTGTATCAGGGCACGACTTTAGTCGGGCCGTTCGGGAATGTCGCCAATGAGGGCTTTAGCCCCTGGGGTATTCATCAGGTGAGCAAAGTTCGAGACGCAGGGGCTAAAGCCCTCTTCTTTGCTGCGTCTTAACGGCCCGACTGAAGTCGTGCCCTGATACAAAGCATGATCGCCCAGGGCTGGAGGGCAAGGTCAGGTCGCCAAAGGAAGAACGGTTTTGTCGATGCGCTAGCAACTGCCCTCCTCCTTCAACGACCGCCCTCTCCTTGACCCTTTAGCAACCGCCTCTCCTCCATTCAACCGTTACCCTCCCCTTGTCATCCCGACCGGAGCGAAGCGTAGCGGAGGGACCTGCGGTTCTACGGACCCTTCATGGAAATGTTTTTCGACGAAGCAGAGGGATTGCAGTTTCCTTCGGCCTAAGCAATCCTCACCCCAAATCCCGACCTTTCGTTGCCCCTCGCAACTTGCCAACCTATAATCGGGTTAGCTTTGGCGTGCGGGTGTCGGGTTCCGCTTCGCAATTATGCTCCTAGCCGCGCGTTTGCTCCGTGCGTTCTGCTCTCGAAGCCGCATGACGCCGGCTTGGCGGTTCCGTGCTGCCGCGAGCCTCCTTCTTCTCAGTTCAATCACTCCTCACGCTCAACAGTCCCATCCATCTTCCTACGAGCGCGCCCAACAACTCCGTGCGGCCTTGGAGGCCCGTCCCGAGATGCAGCGTTCGCGAGCGGCCTACGAGCGGGTCCTCGAAGCCTACCGCGCTGTCTCTTACTACGACCCCGGATCCACGAGAGCCGACGCCAGCGTGCTCGCGATTGCTGAGCTGCTGACCGAAGAAGGCCGCCTCTTTTCCGACGAGAAACTGCTCCAGGATGCCATTGGCCGTTATGAATCTCTGCACCTGGAGCATCCGAGCGGCCGATATCGCTATGCGGGCCAGATCGTCGAAGGAGAGAAGCAGGCGCGCCTCGAGTTAAACGAACTCCGCCGCCGCGCCGCACTCCGGCCGCCTTCTTCGGTGCGCCCACCACACGACGCGGTCCCGGCAACTACCGTCGAGTCGCAGCAAGCCACCATCGGCCGCGCCACGCCCCCTCCGGCCGCCCAGCCCAGCTCATCCGTGGCGCCCTCCCGCGCTCCGCCGGCTGTGATCCAGCCGCAACCGAGTCCACCCACGCAAATAGCGTCCGTTTCGCCCGAAGGCCCGTCCAGCGTGCTCACCGCGCTCCATCCCGGGCAGGTCGCGCTGGTAAGTGGAATCCGTCACTGGTCCACCCCTGTGTACACGCGCATCGCCATCGATCTCCAGGACCAGGTGGCCTACCAGGCGGCCCGCGTTCCCGGTCCCGATCGCATCTACTTCGACCTTTACGGTGCGCGTCTGGATCCAGGATTGAACGGCAAGTCAACCGAAGTGATCGATGACGGGTTCCTTAAACAAATCCGCGCCGCCCAGTTTTCCAACAATGTCACCCGGATTGTGCTCGACGTTAGTTCCGTATCCGACTACTCTGCCTTCCTGCTCCCTAACCCCTGGCGCCTCATTATCGACATTCACGGCCTCAAGCCGGGCACGTCCCAGACCACCAACCTGGCCAGCACACCGCCGTCCACGCAACCACCGGCGCGGACCCCCGCACCCTACATGCCGCCCGCAGCGCCGGTTGCCAACTCACCCCAGCCTGCCGCGGTTGCAAGCGCGGCTGCGGGACGCCACTCCGGCACCCAGGAAATCGCAGCGCTTGGCCAACAACCGAATCGTGTCCAGGCGACCGACCATCCCACCACTCGCCCCATCGCAGCCTCGGTCGCCGGCACCGTTCCGGCGCCGCAACCTGATGACGGCTCGTTGGCCTCGACCACGCCTCCTCCAACTACTGCGCCCAGCACAACCGCGCCGAAGGTCACTGGTCGAAAGCACAAGAAGCCCAGCCCTCTTCACCCCGCGCAGGAGGATACTGCGGACGCTGACGATAATCTCTCGCCGCCCGCCCACGAGGCGGATGTCACCGCAGCCGGCGAACGCTCCCTGGTCCGCACCCTCGGACTCAAGATTGGCCGCATCGTCATCGATCCAGGCCATGGCGGGCATGACTCCGGCACCACGGGGCCGGGCGGAATCGAAGAAAAACAGGTGGTGCTCGACGTAGCCCTGCGGTTGGGAAAAATGCTGAAGCAGCGACTGGGCGCAGACGTGATCTTTACCCGTGACAACGACACGTTTATCCCGCTGGAGACCCGGACCGCGATCGCCAACAAGGCGCAGGCAGATCTCTTCCTTTCCATTCACGCCAATTCCAGTCCCGATTCCTCTGCCCGCGGAGTGGAGACCTACTATCTCAACTTCACCACTTCGCCCGATGCCCTGGAAGTAGCCGCCCGTGAAAATGCTGTCTCCGACGAGTCCATCCACGAGCTCTCTGACCTGGTGAAGAAAATCACGCTGAAGGACAAGATCGATGAGTCGCGCGAGTTTGCCGCCGATGTGCAGAAGTCGCTCTACGACAACCTCGAAGAGGGCAATCCGGGATTGCGTGATCGCGGGATCAAGAAGGCGCCATTTGTGGTCTTGATCGGCGCCAACATGCCCTCGATCCTCGCCGAGATATCGTTCCTCACCAACTCAGAGGACGCGCGGGAGTTAAAGCAACCTGCCTATCGCCAGCGCATTGCGGAGTCGCTCTACCGAGGAGTGTCGCGATACATCAGCGGCTTGAGCGGCGTTCGGCTGGCGCAGAGTTCGGGCCACCCCAACGGCAATTGAAGTCCCCCATTCGACACCCGCATGAGAAATGATCTAGTCTCGCAATAAGTGCGTATGCTTGGTGCCCTGCGCAGTTCGTTCTGCCTCGCCGTTCTTAACCTGATTCCGGCCTCGGTTGTCTTACTTTCCCTGCTGCCGTCACCGGCGCTGGCCAAGACTGCTCCACCTCCTCCTGCAACATCGGCCCTGTTGCCCACAGACTTCGCCGGTTGGAGTCAGAGCGCTCCGGCTCAGGAGAGCACCGCACCCGAGGCTGCCGATCCCGCCAATGCGGCAGTGCTGAAGGAATACGGATTCCAGCAATTCTCAACTGCGCACTACGCCAACGGGGATAACAAGCTCACCGTCCGCGCCATCCGCTTTCAGGATGCAAGCGGCGCGTACGGCGCGTTCACTTTCTTCCGGCGTCCCGGCAGTATCGTGGAGCAAATCGGTCGCAGCGGAGCCTTTGATGGCAGCCATGTCTTGTTCTGGAACGGCGCGACCCTGGTCGACGCTACCCTCGCCCACGTAACGCCCATGACTGCGTCGGAGCTGCGCGAGTTGGCGAAAGATTTGCCTCAGCCCCCAGGCTCGGCGAATGTTGCCCCCCCGCTACCCGGTTATCTGCCCCGCCAGGATCTCGACACCGGGCTCACCCACTACTCGCTCGGGCCGGAGGCTTACACCCGCACGGGGGGAGTGCTTCCAGCATCTCTGGTAGATTTCCCTTCCAGCGCCGAGGCCTTGACCGCCAATTATTCGGGCCGCGACGGCGAGGGGCAGGTGACACTGCTGATCTACCCCACTCCCCAGCTGGCAGCGGCCCGGCTGCGCGATATCGACGCTTTCCTGAAAGCAACGAATAATCGCTCGACCTGGCCGCAGCCGTTGGTGGAAAGCCGGCCTGACTCTCTCCTCACCCGGCGTACCGGCCCCATCGTCGCCGTCGTGAGCGGGTCACTCCAGTCGGCCGCCGCCCACAAGCTCCTCAACCAGATCAACTACCAGGCGGACGTCGTCTGGAACAACCCCAAGGGCTACATCAGCGAAGGATCCAGGGTAGCGCGTCTCCTGCTGGGCATCTTTGCGCTGACGGGCATCCTGGGGGGCGCTGCGCTCCTTCTAGGCCTGTTCCTGGGCGGTGGACGGGCCTTGTATCGCATCGCTCGCGGCAAGCCCGCCTCCGCCTTCCAGGAGGAGACTGAGTTTATCCGCCTTAACCTGAAGGACTGAGCGCCCGTCCGGGCAGGAGCTGACTGAGGGGGTAACCCTTTCGAGCAGTCAAATTCGGTGGAAGAGATTTGAACCAGCCGAGGTGCAGCTGAGCTCCTAAGTGCTCCGATTGCATTGGCTTGGGCTCGCATTCCAGGTGCCCCACTGGGGGTGTCGGCTTCAGGAGGTCAAAACCGCATTCCAGGTAAATAGCTCATAATAGGCGATTTACGTAGATTTGGATTTTGCCTTGACACCCTCGGGAGCCGACCATAAGATTTCGCCAGAAAGTTCTGATGGCTTTGCCTCCGTTGGAACTATTCTCCCTAGAGAAGAGGCCGCCCTGTTGCCGGGTGGCCTTTTCGTTTTCCTCGGCAGCCCTCCTGAACCCGTCTTTACGCGTGACGAGAGCGTAGATACAATCCGGGAAGGCACGCGCAAAAACGACGCGCCGACGTAGCTCAGTTGGTAGAGCAGCTGATTCGTAATCAGCAGGTCATCGGTTCAAGTCCGATCGTCGGCTCCATTCAGGACCCCTTCGCCGTTTCCTTTCCTTGTTCCCGCATCGAGTTTAGTACCCGCTTATCCACTGTTTTTTGCCTCGATCTCTTGCGGTCTCAGTAGACCCCTCCGCATAATCGCCTAAGAAGCTGAGGTGTGAGGGTGACGGCCTCCAACGAGCACATCACTGTTACCCAATACAGCCGTGAAGATGTACTTCGCATTTTGCGCATCCGGCTCAAGCATCTTTGTTCCTGGGAGCGCTCCGGGCTCGTCCCTGAAAGTGCCACCTATTCCTTCCAGGACCTGGTTCAACTGCGCAAACTACGCGATCTGCGCGCCACCCGGCTTTCCGTAGCCAATATCCGAGCTTCGATCCACGCGATGCGCCAGGTGTCGGGCGTGGCCAATCCGCTGCTTGAGGCAGGTGCGGTCCGCAACGGAAAAGGGCTCGCCTTTCGATTGAGCGGCGCCATGATGGAGCCGATCGCACGCCAGTTCGTGTTCGACTTCGACTCTCAGCGGCACAGCCAGTTGGCCGAAGTAAGCTCTGCCGCCAGCCACCAGGCTGCCCGGGAAGCGCGTGTACAATCCCTGTTCTTTGAAGCAGTGCGCATGGAGGAGCGGGGCAAAACCCAGGAGGCCATCGCCCACTACCAGACCATTCTTTCGCTCGATGGTAATCACGCACCCGCCTGCATCAACCTGGGTACGATTCAGTACAACCAACGCCAGTTCATTGAGGCGGAGAGCCTTTACCGCCGGGCTACCATAGCCGATCCGAAGTACGCCCTGGCCTTCTTCGACCTGGGCAACGTACTCGACGAGCTACAGCGTCTGCCCGAGGCCATCGCAGCCTACACCACCGCCATTTGCCTGGTCCCGCATTACGGTGACGCGCACTACAACGTCGCCCTGGCCTATGAACGTACCGGCGACCGCCGGGCGGCTCTGCGCCACTGGACCACGTATATCAAACTCGATCCCATTGGTCCCTGGTCCAATCACGCTCGTATTCAGGCACGCAAGATTCTGGAACGGGAAAAGCTGGCCATCGTGCATCGCGGGTGCTCCGTCCGCCACGATTACCACTCCCGGCGTGCGCGCAACGTGCCCAGGTTGGCCGCCGTTCCCAAGCCATTGCTCCCCATGTAGCCTCGCTGGACAGCCACGCATCTCAACGGATAGGTTATTCCCGTGGCTGATTCCGTTCTCGCTTCGCAATCCGCATCCCCGCTTACACTGCTTTCGGAAGACGAACAGCTTTTTCGGACAACCGTCCGGCAGTTTGCCCAGGAGAACATCGCTCCCCTGGTGCACACCATGGACGAGCAGCAGCACTTTCACCCCGAGTTGATTCCGCAACTCTTCAATCTCGGTCTCATGGGCATTGAGATCCCCATCGAATACGGTGGTTCCGGCGGAACTTTTTTCGAAGCCATTCTTGCCGTGGAAGAGATCTCCGCGGTGGACCCGTCGGTCGGTGTGCTCATCGATGTGCAGAATACTCTTTGCATCAACGCCCTCTTGCGTTGGGGCACGCCCGAGCAGAAGAAGCAGTTTCTGAGCCGGCTGGCGACCGATACCGTCGGTGCGTATGCCTTGAGCGAAGCCGGTTCCGGGTCAGATGCCTTCGCCCTGCAGATGCGAGCGGAAAAGCGAGGCGACCACTACATCCTGAACGGACAAAAGCTCTGGATCACCAACGCCCGCGAGGCCGGCCTCTTCATCGTCTTTGCGACTCTGGATCCGAGTGCCGGCTACAAAGGGATCACTGCGTTTCTGGTGGACAAGCGCGCTCCCGGATTCTCCGTCGGCAAGAAGGAAGATAAGCTCGGCATTCGCGCTTCTTCCACCTGCGAAATCATCCTCGAAGACTGTAAAGTGCCGGCGGCCAACGTGCTGGGCGAGCCGGGCAAAGGGTACAAGATCGCCATTGAGACCCTGAACGAGGGTCGCATCGGTATCGGCGCCCAGATGCTCGGTCTGGCGCAGGGAGCCTGGTCCCACGCCGCCCGCTACGCTTTCGAGCGCAAGCAGTTCGGTAAGGCGATCGGGGAGTTTCAGGCGGTTCAATTTTCCCTCGCCGAGATGGCTATCGAAATCGAAGCCACCCGGCTCATGGTTTACAACTGTGCCCGCCTGAAAGACAACGGCCTCGGCTTCTTGAAAGAAGCGGCTATGTGCAAGTATTTTTCTTCCCAGGTGGCCGAGCGCGTCGCCAGCCAGGCGGTTGAGATCTTTGGCGGTTACGGATTTGTCAAGGACTACCCGGTCGAGAAGTACTATCGCGACGCCAAAATCGGCAAGATCTACGAAGGCACATCAAATATGCAGCTGGCGACCATCGCCAAGCTGATGCTCGGAAATCATTAGAAATTCATTAGCTTCACTCGCGTACAGTCACTCTTTACGCTTCATCAAGAAGCGCTTATTTGTACGGGAAATAGTCATTTCTTTGTCTTTTTTGGCACGCTCTGTGCTACTTTGAACAAGTCTTAATCCTCCACGGCGTAACCCCCTGCGCGCTGAATTACCAGCTTGATGGAGTTGAGTTCCTCCTGAATCGTGCATGCGTCAGACCTGACTCAGCGAAGTTCTGCGTTTGTAATACGCAAGCGACAAAGTTACATTAAGCAATAAACCGAGCATCTCCCCGATCGCTCGGGAGCGTCATCAGTAGTCGGGCCCTGCAGCAAATCGAGAACAGCGGTCAGCGACCGGGAAAAGCGGGACCTTCGCATGAAGCTAAGTCATGTGGGCTTTAAGCTGCAGCGTGCAGTGGCGAAACGCGGAGTGGTAGGTACCCTTACCGCAACGCCGGCGAAAATCATGGGCTATTTGGCACGGGGCTCCAAGCCGCGGAAACAGTACAACGCAGTGCATCCCTTTGATCTGGAGCATGGGACGGACACCAGCGGTCTCATTGCTGCGGAAGATCTCCTGGATAACCGGCGCAGGAAAAACATCCACAATACCGGCTTCTATGCGACCGCGCCCTCAATGTTCCAGCAGGCCTTTGCGCACCTGGACATCGACTTTGAGAAGTTCACGTTTGTCGACTTGGGGGCGGGTAAGGGACGTATTCTCCTGCTCGCCTCGAACTTTCCCTTCGAGCGCGTGCTTGGGGTTGAATTTGTTCCTGAGCTGCATGCGATCGCGACCAAAAACATCGCTCTCTATCAACCTGCTGTGCGGCAATGCCACGACGTGCAATGCATCCTCAGCGATGTTCGCGAATTTGATTTCCCGGATGTTCCCCTGGTGATTTTCATGTGGCATCCGTTTGTCGGGCCGGTATTCGAACAGGTCATGATCAATCTCGAAGAATCTCTGCAGCGCAATCCTCGCGAGGTGTACCTGGTTTATTTGAAGCCACAATACGAGCACCTGGTCATCGAGCGAGTTCCCTCACTGAAGAAGATTTGGGAAACGCACATCACCATGACGGAGCAGGATTTCGCCGCATACATTTTCCCCGATCAATCCGAGACCTGCGTGGCCTATGCGACGGTCAAGGTCCCACCGGGCGTCACCCGGTGTTGCGCAGGCCGGCGGAGATTCCGTTGATGGTTGCGGAGAGAGCGCGGTTGATGGCGTCTGAATCATCTCCTGCGCGCTTGCGCCGCAGCAAGTCGACCTGGATCAGGCTAATAGGATCGACGTAAGGATTGCGCAAGCGAATGGAACGAGCGAGCACCTGGTTGTTCTGCAGCAATTCAGATTGTCCCGTGATCGCCAGAATGCTCCGCCGGGTGCGATGGAATTCAGCTTCGAGCTTGCTGAATACCCGGTCGCGAAGACCGCTGTCGGCAACCAGGGAAGCGTATAGCTGAGCGATACCGA
Organism: uncultured Acidobacteriaceae bacterium; assembly: GCA_963850235.1. Lineage (GTDB taxonomy): Bacteria > Acidobacteriota > Terriglobia > Terriglobales > Acidobacteriaceae > PALSA-350. The sequence goes on from CAWKKM010000008.1 coordinate 551,612, forward strand.
AGTCGGATTTCGCGAGCGCCATCTCCACATTGCGAATCAAATCGATGAAGAGAGGGAACTCGCGTGCCATCGTCGCGAGCACAGCCGCGCCGCCTGGTTTCTGCCCATAGGATTCAAAGGCGTGTCCGACGGCAAACCACGCCGGCACCAGTTGCCGGCTCTGCGTCCAGCCGAAGACCCACGGAATGGCGCGCAGATCAGCCAGGCTGCGGCGCCCGCCACGGCGCGATGGACGAGAGCCGATCTTCGCATGCTCCAGTTCTGCAACCGGCGTCGCTTCTTCGAAATACTGCAGGATTTCCGGATCGTCCAGAATGTGTTCGCGATAGAAAGCGAAGGCTACATCCGACAACTCGGCAAAAGCGGCTTCCCATTCAGGCGCGAGCACGCCCGTGAAATGACCGTCGGGGTTGCGCGCATTGGGCCGCGCCAGGGCATCGAGCGATGCCGCGATCATGAGCTCCAGATTGCGCTCGGCGAGAATGACATCGGAATACTTCCAGTTGAGCACTTCGCCCTGCTCGGTGATGCGGATCTGCCCGGTAAAGGCGCCGGCGGGCTGGGCATAAATCGCGCGATGCGTCGGTCCGCCGCCGCGGCCGACAGTACCACCACGGCCGTGAAAGAGCCGCAGGCGCACCCCGCACTCGCTGGCTACCTGGTGCAGTGCCCGATGGGCGCGGAAAATCTCCCAGGTGCTGGTGAGCATGCCGCCGTCTTTGTTGGAGTCGGAATAGCCCAGCATGATCTCCTGCGTGTTGTCCCAGGACTCGAGTAGCTGGCGATAACCAGGTGACTGCCACAGCTCGCGGCAGATGGCCGGTGCATTGCGCAAGTCCTCAATGGACTCGAACAGCGGAACCGGCATCAGGCCAGGGTCGCCCTCTCTTCCCTCCACGCGCACGCCGCCGAGGCGCGCGAGCCAGATCACATTCAGCACATCTTCGGTGCTCGATGCGCCGCTGATCACGTAGTGACGAATAGCTTCGGGAGTGGAGGATGCTTTGAGCTCTGCAATGGCGCGAAAGGTATCGATCACGTCAGCCGAGGCTGCGCTCAGTGGCGCCGGCACAGACGACCCGCGCGCCGGATCACACTTCCAGGCGGACGCTTCTTCCAGGGCTGCTGCCAGCAACCGCGCATGCTGGCGGATATCGAGCGTCTGCAGATGGAGGCCGTAGGTTCGCACCTCGAGCATCAAAGGATCGATGAGCGCATGGGCGAGCCGTGGTCCGCGGTTCTCGACCAGGCTGGCATGCAGAATCTCCAGATCCCCGAGAAACTCCTGCGCTGACTTGTAGGCAGGTAGACCAGACAACGCCGCATCCAGTGTTGCGGCTCCCATGGAACCGCCGGCGCCGGCAAGGCGCACCCGGATGCAGCTCAGGAATCGCCGGTACGATTCATACTCGTAGCGCTCTCCGAAAGCCTGCGTCCCGGTGGTGTTGAGTCCGCGGAGATAATCTTCCAGCCGCTGTTCGAGTGCGCCGCTGACCGGCGCCTGCTGCGCCGAACTGGTGAGCAGCTCGAGGATAAGCCCCAGCTCCCGCTGATAATGTTCCAGCAGATGCTCACGAGCCATCTGCAATGCTTCCCGTGTGACCTGGGGCGTAACGTAGGGATTGCCGTCACGGTCGCCGCCGATCCAGGACCCGAAGGATAACAGCAACGGCATCTCGGCCAGGCTCAAGCAAACCCCATACTCAGCTTCGAAAGCCGCCGCAACCTCGGCATAGAGGCCGGGGAGAGTGCCATAGATGGAAGCATCGTAGTAGTCGAGGCCCATCTTCACCTCGTCGCGGACGGTGGGGCGCCGGGTTCGGACCTCATCTGTCTCCCACAGCGCGGTGATCTCCGCCATAAGGCTTTCTTCGAACAGTTCCAACTGCTCGTCCGACAACGGGATGCGATCGAGCTGCTCCAGCAGATCTGCGATGCGATGCCGTTTGAACATCACGACCCGCCGCGCCACCTCGGTGGGGTGCGCCGTAAAGACAGGAACAATCGAAATGTGGCGGAGCCAGTCCAGGGCTTCTTCGCCGGAGATGCCTGCAGCCCGCATCGCGCGCAGCGTTCCCCGCAGGGAACCGCGCTGCGCCTCACCGGAAAGCTGCAGCGAGAGCCGCCGGCGCTTGCGGTGGTTGGTTTCGGCCAGGTTGATGAGCTCAAAGTAGAAAGCAAAGGCCCGCGCCAGGCGGTAGGCCTGTGTGAGGTCCAGCGAGCGAACGCTGCCCAGGGCCGAAGCGAAGGGCTGCGCTGCTTCAGTTTGCGGATCCGCAGCCTCCTGGGCTTCGCGTCGTCGGATTGCGATCTGGCGCAGCTCTTCCACCTCGGCAAACAGCGACTCGCCTGCCTGCTCGCGCAGAACCTGACCGAGCAGCATGCCCAGAGAGCGGACGTCGCGCCGTAATGGAGCCTCTTTGATGTCGCCGGTGCGCGCTTCGAGTTCAGCCAGGCGAAGAGACCAATTCTCCGGTTTCCAAAGCAAAGTCATTGTCTTTGATTATGCCGGAAGCGAAGTCAGGGCTGTGGCGCCGGTCTCGAAGGCCTGACAATACCTGCAAAAATCTGCGATCCTCCTCTCGTTTTCGATCATCTGATTTGCAAGATGAAAGCGATGCAGGTAAACAACTCGACTCCGGGCCCGGCGCTGATCGCGAGCGAGCTCCCTCCACCGCAACCGGGCGAAGGCGAATTGCTGATTAGAGTCCGTGCTGCAGGCGTAACGCCTACTGAGCTGGGCTGGTACCCCACCACCCATACGAAAGAGGGAACACCCCGCAAGGGCGCTGTGCCCGGACATGAGTTTTCGGGGGTCGTTGCAGCACTCGGGAAAAATGCGAACGGCTTTGAGGTGGGCCAGGAGATCTATGGCCTGAACGACTGGTTTGCCGACGGCGCAACCGCCGAGTTCTGCGTCACAACACCGCAAAGCATAGCGGACAAGCCGGCTTCGCTCACGCACGAAGCCGCAGCCACGGTGCCCATCGGGGCCCTGACCGCATGGCAGGGTTTGCTCGAGCGAGCAAAGATCAAACCCGGGGAGCGAGTGCTGATCCACGGCGCCTCGGGCGCGGTCGGCATCTTCGCCGTGCAACTCGCGCATCTCCATGGCGCGCATGTGATCGGTACCGCCTCATCCGCCAACCTGGAACTGGTCGCGAAACTTGGCGCGGACGAAGTGATCGACTACCGCGCATCGCGCTTCGAGGATCGGACGCAAAAAGTGGACGTGGTGTTTGACGGGGTTGGCGGCGAGACGCTTGCACGATCCTGGAGCATGCTCAAGCCCGGCGGAAGAATGGTGACCATCGTCGATCGAAGCCGAGCAAGGACGCATTCTTCATCGTTGAGCCCAATCAAAAACAACTGGCTGAAGTTGCAAAGTTATTGGACGCAGGCGATCTCAAGACCTATGTGGGTGCGGTCGTTCCCCTGGCAGAGGCATCGAACGCCTACAGTGGAGCCGTCCCCAACGAAACGTGAAAATGGGAAAGTAGTCATCGCTGATCTGACTGAACAGGGCCTAAAGGCAAACGTGGCGAATCTCTCGAGCTCCGCTCTCAGGCGATCATGTGAGAGCGTGATTTCAGCTCAATCGTCTGGGCGATACGCGCAACACGTTCATAGGACTGCACTCTATCCGCATGTTCATAGGTGTCCGTAACGACTATCAGCTCGTCGGCGCCGGTCTCGTCCAGCAGTTTCTCTATTCCCGCCTTCACGGTTGCGTCCGATCCCACGATGGCCGCGCCCAGTTTGCTCTCCACCGCGGCCCGCTCAAAGTCCTGCCACAGCGGCTCCATGGAATCCACGGGAGGTAACAACTCTACCGGCCGATTGCGGATCAATTGTAAAAATCGCTGCTGCGGAGTGGTGAAGAGCCGCCGGGCGGCGGCGTCGGTTTCCGCGGCAATGATCTGCACGCCTACCATGAGGTGCGGTTGCCGCAGCACCGCGCTTGGCTGAAATCGTTCGCGGTACATGTGAGCGGCCGCGTACAGATACTCCGGAGCAAAGTGCGCAGCAAAGGCAAACGGCAAACCCAGCATGGCTGCCAGTTGCGCGCTGAAGCCGCTCGATCCCAGCAGGGTGATGGGCACGTTGCTGCCCTGTCCTGGAATTGCCTTGACCGCCTGTCCTGGCTTCTCTGGCCCAAGGTAGGTCCGCAGCTCCTCCAACAATGCCGGAAAATCATCACCGCTCTGGTGCAAATCCCGTCGTAGCGCGCGCATGGTGGCAAAATCGCCGCCCGGAGCCCTTCCCAGCCCCAGGTCGATGCGCCCCGGATACAGCGCCTCCAGCGTGCCGAACTGTTCCGCAACTACCAGGGGAGCATGGTTCGGCAGCATCACTCCACCGCTGCCCACACGGATGGTGCGGGTTGCCGCCGCTACGTGTCCAATCAGCACCGCTGTGGCGGAGCAGGCAAGTCCGGCAATGGAGTGGTGTTCCGCCAGCCAATAGCGCTGGTAACCCAGCTGCTCTACATGCCGTGCCAGATCCACCGATCGGGCGATTGCGCTGCCCGCACCCTCACCCGGCCGCATGCCCACGAGATCCAGAACCGAAACAGCGAGTCTCATGCCGGATTAGATGAAGAAGCCGAAAAAGCGATTCACCGCCGCGATTTTTAATGGCAACTGTAAGGTTGCATGTCTGCCAGCGCCTGGGCTAGGATACGGGGGTAATATGCAACTCGGAGGTTGCGTGAATGGAAAATCGGATTGAGAAACGAATAGAAATTGCGGCGCCGGTTTCGCGCGTTTGGCAGGCGTTGACGGATTCCCGCCAGTTCGGCGAATGGTTCCTGGTGAAGATGGATGGGCCGTTTGTTGCCGGGCAGCCGGCTGCGGGCCAGATCACTCATCCAGGGTATGAACATGTGCGGATGGAGATTGTGATCAAGGCAATCGAACCCGAGACGCTCTTCTCCTATACGTGGCATCCGTACGCAGTCGATCCGAAGGTGGATTTTACGAAGGAGGAGCCTACGCTGGTGGAATTTCGTTTACAGCCGATCCCGGGCGGAACCCTGCTCACGGTGACAGAGTCCGGCTTCGAGAAGATTCCGAGCGACCGGCGGGCAGAGGCGTTCCGGAGAAATGACGGCGGATGGGCGCAACAGATGAAGAACATTCAGGCCTATGTCAGCAAGACGTCCTAGCACCGTACGCGCAAAGGCGGCGGTCTTTGCGGCATTGGGGGACGAGACCCGGCTATCGCTGCTCGCCAGGCTCTGTGACGGGCAGCGATATTCGATTGCTGCATTGACCGCGGGAACGAAACTGACTCGCCAGGCGGTGACCAAACACCTGCGCGTTTTGGAGCGGGTGCGGATTGTGCACGCGACGCGAGATGGACGCCAGAGCCTGTTCACCTTCGATCCGCAGCCGGTGATCGAGATGAAGGAATACCTGGAACTGGTCTCAAAGCAATGGGATGTTGCGCTGGCGAGATTGAAAACTTTTGTCGAAAATGACCAACCTTGAAAAGGGAACCCAGACTGGCGGAGAAATTGATTTTTGGCAACGTAACTTGTTGATTGCTGTGAGCAGAGTTCGATCGAACAAAATCAGGTTGCTTCCGTTGCGTTGAGCGGTACTGTCTGAAGGGCACCTGGTTTTCGGGTGGTCTGGATGTACGAAGGGCACGGGTTTAGCCGTGCCGTAAAATCATTCGGATGGAGACGGCTTTAGAAGCCGCTGAGGGACGTTTTTTCATTTCGTTGTGCCGAACCCAGCTGCGGAGGGGATGACGTCGCCAGCACGAGTCGAAAAGCGTACCTCAGCGGCTGAAGCCGTCAAGCGCGCAGCCACTTATGGCACGGCTGAACCCGTGCCCTTCGTTTGACAGCCTTTTCCTCAGCATCTCAGGTGCTGTCCAACTTGGCCATTCGAAAATCCAATTTGACCAAGAATGATGGCCAATAGTTTCGGCACGACATTCTGATTCAATCGCAGGATCTGAAGAGTGCGGCGAAGTTTTACGTCGATAACCTTGGATTTGGGATACCTGAGGAAACACCGCGGATGATGGGTCTCTGCGGCAAACTGTCTGCAAAGCATCCGCCAGGCTAGCGAGAGTGCGGCACGAGTAAACCCAAATCATTCAGCTGCGATCTGCTACTTACCGGCGGCAAGCTGCTTTAGCCGGTTGCGGAGTTGCTCGAGATCTGCGTTCGAAAGATAGTGTCCGTCCGTCACCACGCCGGCGACTGTGCGCGTGTTGGCGATGTTCTCTAAAGGATTGGCCCGGAGTAAAACAAGATCGGCGATCCGGCCAATCTCCACCGTGCCATAGTCGCTTCGCCGGTTGTAGAAGTCGGCTGGGTTCAGCGTCGCCGTCTGTAGGGCCTCGAGCGGAGTAAAGCCGGCCGCGACAAAGCGCTGCAATTCAAGGTGGAGACTCACGCCGGGAATCACATCAACCCCCGCAGGCGTGTCGGTGCCGGCAAGAAAAGGCACGTTTGCGGCATGGAGTTTGCGCACGATGTCGAGCTCGTGATCGACGAATTTTTCCCGCACAGGCAGCGGGTCGGTGTCGAGGGTTTTCAGGATAGAAGCCTGCGACTCCGGCCATTGCCTGCTGACCCACGAATGTCCCGCGTAGGCCAGGTCAGGGTCCTTGGTATAGTCAATCGCGTCCACCAGCCATTGTCCGCGTTCCCAATAAAGCGTGGGGCATTGCCAGATGTGGTTCTTGGCGAGCAGCTGAATGATGCTCGCTTCTCGCGCGGGATCGTAGGTTTCGAGGAACATGCCCACCGTCTTCTTGCCGGTGAGGTACTTATCTTCGTCGGGAGAACTGGCTTCGAAGATGCCGATCAGGTGTTCAAAGGTGATCTGGCCCGCGGCCACGGCTTCTGAGGCACGAACTGCATCCGGGACGTGGCCTTCAAAAGGAATACCCACTTTCTTCGCTTCCTCTGCAATGGCGAAGTAGGCGTCCCGGGGAACATTGGACTGCACCTTGACGAAATCGACTCCCCGGCTCTTGAGCATGTCGACCGCCTTGCGACCGTCTTCCGGTGTGGCAATGGGAATCACTGCTTTGTAGGTGGACTTCGGACCATCGAGCATGGGCCCGGAAACAACCATGCGCGGACCGAGGAGACGGTGCGCATTGATCTGATCCCGGGCCTCGAGAACCTGGTCAAGCTTGCTGCCCATGTCGCGAATCCCCGTGATTCCGTTGGCCAGGAATAGTGGCAACACCAGATCGGTCCCATCCGCAGCCGTGCTGTCGAAGTAGACATGCGTATGCATATCCCACAGTCCCGGGATCAGGTACTCGCCTCTGCCATCGACGATCTGGCCTGCCTTTGGCGTGATCGTGCTGGAGGGAGCGATGGCCGTAATCCGGTTCCCCTGGATCATCACGGTGGTGTCGGGCTGTGTCTTGCCCGTGACCGTGTCGATGACGGTTACGTGGGTGATCGAGAGCGTCTGCTGCGCCGAGGCACCAAGCGTGAATAGGAACGAAGCCAGAACGACGTTTTTAAGGATTGGCACACCGTGATGGTAATGGTCTTTCGTGTTTAGGAGAAAACCATCTTCCTGACGCCCTCGCGCACCGTTCCCCAGGCAGCGCTCTCTGGATCCACGACATCAAGATGGTCGGCGGAAGGGATCATGCTCAGGGTCACCGTGTCGCCCAGGCGTTTCGCCTTCTCAGCCCATCGCGCCGGCAGCTCTGACGGAATCTGATCGTCTTCTGTGCCCTGAATCAGGAGCTGAGGCACATGGAAGGGCAGGAGATCTCCTGGATTGGCCGCCTTATAACGATCCGCCAGATCCTGCGGACGGCCGCCCATCAAAGCAAACACTTCCTGCTTGTCGTGAGCAAAAGTGAAATAACCCGAGAGATCGATGGTCAACTGCAGATCGACCGCGCCCGCGAGCGAGATTGCTCCGTGCAGCGGAACCTGCGGCTGGGGCTGATAGATCTCGCTGCTGCGATCGATGTGGTGTCTTCCTGCTATCCAGAACGCCAGGTGGCCACCCGCCGAATGGCCCATGGTGATCACCCGGGAGAGGTCCAGCGGATAGGTCTTCGCCAGGGTCGCGACAAAGTCGAAGCCTGCCGCGGCATCCTGAAATGTTCCCGGCCAGCCCCCGCCCGTGTCGCCGACTCTGCGGTATTCGACCGACCAGGTTGCGATCCCATCCTTCTTCAAGGCCGAGCATACATAACCGGCGTAGCCCAGGTCGTACTCTGACTTCCACCAGCCTCCGTGGAAGAAAACCACCAGCGGCACCGGGGTTCGCGTCTGCGGGATCCAAAGATCGCCAAACTGATAGGCGCCCGGGCCGTAATGGATACGATGATCCGCAGACAGTACAGCCCGCGACAGGACGTCCATCCCTAGCGCAGCTCCACGATGATCGGCGTGTGGTCGGACGGTTTTGGCAGAGCGCGCGGTCCTCGATCAATTTCGCAGCTTACCAGGCGATCGGCCAATGCCGGAGACAAAAGAAAATGGTCGATGCGAATTCCACGATTGTGTTCGAACGCTTGCCGGAAATAGTCCCAGAAGGTGAACTGGCCGGTTTCCTCCGGATGTAACGACCGGAACGCATCGACGTAGCCAAGGTCGAGCAGTGCTCGATACCGTGCCCGCGGCTCTGGCTGGAAAAGCGCGTCCCGTATCCACGACGAAGGCTTGTGGCAATCGATATCTTCCGGGATGACGTTGTAGTCGCCGCCAATCAATACGGGCAGGCCTTCCCTCCGCCACACGCTCATTTTATTGATCAGCCTGTCCATCCAGGCAAGCTTGTAGAGAAATTTGTCGGTGCCCACAGGATTGCCGTTGGGGAGATAGATGTTCACCACCCGGATGCCCTCGATGGTCATCTCCAGATAACGTGCATGGCTGTCCGCCTCATCCCCGGCGAGTGTGGTATCGATGGTCTCCATCGGGATGGCGCGACAAAACTGCGACTCCGTTGTAGGCCTTCTGGGTCACCGCCACGCTCTCGTAGCCCAGCCCTTTGAAGACCAGGGCGGGAAACTCCTCCGCCTTCAGCTCCTGCATCAGGAGCACATCAGGCTGATGTTGCTTGAGCCACGTCGTCACGTGATCCATGCGTGCACGAATCGAGTTCACATTCCAGCTGGCAATTTTCATCCTTCTCTCCGATCTCGTGAGAATACCTCGGCCAGCATATCGACGATGAGAGTAGCGCCCCTGCCGGTTGGATCAAGGCTCGGGTCATAGATGGTTATTTCCATCCCGACGCAGCGATCTGAGCGCACAGCGGCCTTCAAGAGCGTCGACAATTCCTGAGGAGTCATCCCGCCAGTTTCGGGCGAGTCCACGGCGGGCATTGATTCGGTGTTGAGTACATCCATATCCACATGAATCCAGAATCCCAGCGTAGGCGCAGATTCGAGACGGGTGATCGCCTTCCGGGCTGACGCGGCAATTCCTTGTTGTTGGATCGAGTGGAACGGGAAGGCGCCCATCGGTGGTTGCGGAGCTACACGGAGAGGTGTCACCGGGCGGTGGCTGGCGATAGCCGAAGACGATCGTGTCTTCCGGCTGTATGTACGGCCTTTTGCCCTCGATGTTGGTGAGAAGGGCCGGGCCCAATCCCGTGGCAAGGGCCAGATCCATTCCCGCAGCACCTTTGGATTGAGAATTTTCGGGAGTGAGCAAATCTGCGTGGCCATCCACAAAGAGCAATCCATATCGTCCTCGTTGACGAAGTGCCAATGCGCTTCCTAAAAGGATGCTGCAATCTCCTCCGAGCACGAGGGGGAATTTGCCTTGGCCCAGTAGTTCCTCAATCCGGCCGGCGAGTTGAAGACTGTAGTCGCGAATCGCCGTGGCATTCCGCACCTTCACCGCAGGATCGATCGCGGGGCTATAAGCAGGCGCCACAACGACGCCTGCGTCTTCGGCATGCAACCGCTTAATCACGCCATGCGCTCTGAGCGCTCCAGCCATTGCTCTCACGCCCGGCTCGTTCCCCGGAGAAGGGGGTTTGAGCCCGAGGTTGGAGGGCGCGTCGAGGACAACCAACTGGACAGCCGGCCGGCGATGTACTGACTTTGTCATTGCACGTAAAGGATGCTCAAGAAACCATAGCGTCGCGGCAAGATCACTCAGAAATCTACGACGAGAGTACTGCGAGAGCGTCGATCGCATCCTTTGAGGATCGCACAACCTTCGCGGGCAACGCTCCCTGGCGCAACCTGCGCAGCTATCATGGGTACGAGAGGCGTGCACTTTATGTTTGTTCCCCGTCCCATTGGATATGTAAGCAGCCCGTACAACGATACAACTGAAATCCCGAAAGGTCTGCACACCAGGCATGAAGCAGAAGGGATACTCAACGTGCTGCCCGAATTCGAGATCGGGCTCACTGACATTGAAGGTTTCTCGCACCTGTTCGTTATCTGGCAATTCGATCGGTCAGACGATTTCGACTTGATCGGCAGACCACCGTTCGACGACAGGCCGCACGGGGTCTTTGCCACGCGCTCGCCCCGCCGTCCGAACCCGATTGGCCTTACTGTGGTTGCCTTGCTTCGCCGGGAAAAGGAACGGCTGTATGTCCGCGGCGTCGACATGCTCAACGGAACGCCCATCCTCGACATCAAGCCCTATTTGTCGAGCGTCCCCGAGGAATTATTGCGCCGTGGATGGCTGGCAGAAGCGGAGTCTCGTCAGAAGTGAGAGGGGAACCCAGCCTCGACCAAGAGGGTCAGTCAAACCGTAAGCACAATATGTGCCGGGGAAAAACTCGGATATCCTGGCTTTGCGTTACAACCAAGTCAATTGCTTTTCCGCTGAGAGGACTCATGGCTGCATACGGAAGCGAGCTATCGCGGTTGGTTGACGAGCTAAACCGCTCGACGACGGCGACCAGAACAGGCGAGAATGCGTCGATCGACCGATTGTTGGCCGTCGCCGTGCATCGCGGCGCTTCCGATGTGATTCTGGTGTCTGGATCGGCCATCGCGCTGCGCGTGAGAGGATCGTTAACATCTGCCGCGGGCAAGCCGTTATCCGCTGAGGATATTCGGAGCTTGTTGCTGCCGCTGTTGACGGCCCGCCAGGCGGAGCAATTAGAGACTGACAAATCGCTGGACTTCTGTTTTGAGCGAGGTGGGATCGGACGCTTTCGCGCCAATTTCCACCATCAGCGAGGAACGCTGGCGGCCAGTATTCGTTTGTTGCCGGCGCAGATTCCTTCGCTTGAATCGCTGCACCTGCCCGCGGCGCTTTCGCAATTAACCGAACGGCGACAGGGGCTTGTACTCCTTACCGGTCCTACAGGATGCGGCAAGACCTCGACCCTCGCCGCGCTGCTCGACCTGATCAACGCCCGGCGGCGTGATCACATCATCACCATCGAGGACCCGGTTGAATATCAACATGCCAACCGCAGCTCGATTGTGGAGCAAATCGAAGTAGGGCTACGACACACCGTCGTTCGCCCAGGCAGTGCGCGCTGTGCTACGTCAGGACCCCGACGTCATCCTGGTGGGCGAAATGCGCGATAGCGAAACCATGTCGGCGGCATTGACGGCAGCCGAAACCGGCCACCTCGTGTTGTCTTCCATTCATACCAACGACACGTCGCAGACCATCTCGCGCATCCTGGATATTTTTCCCGCGGGGCATCAGTCTCAGATACGCCAGCAACTATCCCTGGCCTTACTGGCCATCGTCACCCAGCAACTCGTGCCCGCAGCGGATAACGCCAATCGCTATCCAGCCGTAGAAATTTTGATGGCCACCAGCGCCATCCGCAATCTCATTCGTACCGCCCAGGATCATCAAATCCGCTCGCACATCTCTACCGGGCGTTCGGAGGGCATGATGACCATGGAGCAATCCCTGGCTGAGCTGGTGGGAGCCGGCCGCATTACGCGCGAGACGGCCTTCTCCCACTGCTACAACCCTCACGAGCTCCGGCAATACCTCGGGGATACGCCGCACCCGTCTTGAGGCGCAGGCGCATCACTTGGACGCAGTTTCCGCGGTTGCAGGCTTTTGGCTCACGACCGCACTGTTTACCCAGGCAGTCTTGCCCTTCAGCCATTGGGGATCTTTAAATTCCCAGCCCACGCGTGGCTGCGCCTCGTCTCCGTGCACGACACCGCTGGCGATGCGCGTCTTTTTCCCGGCTGTCACTTCGAATTTCGACGCGGATCCGCTGGCGTTTGCACCAGGAACAAACGAGATGGTTAACCCCTGATTTGCGTCCGCACCGGCAGCAGCGTAGCGCAATTTCTCGATGGACCATGCACCGTTGTTCCAGGCCGCTTCCACGATGACCGTTCTGCCAGGAAGATGATCGTCGGTGTCAACGATCGTTGCGTGATCGCCGGACAGCGTCTGTACGTGCAAGGTGCGTCCGAGTCCGTCCTGCGCTTTCAGTTTCCATTCCGCGCCCACAGCCAGGCTCTTCGGTGCACTCACAGTCGTCCATTGTTGCCCCGCGGCAGCAAAAACAGCGATATCGACGTTCTGCGAGACTGCGCCATGGTACGCGACGAAGTAAGGCGGCTGGCTGATCTCCGTCCACACATCGGCGACGCTGACCTTGTTGCCGATCTTGACCGCCGCACCCTCGCCTGCGACCGCTGAACGTTCGCGATACATCAGCACGGGCGGGTCAATACCGGCAGGCGAACTTCCTCCCCCACGCTCACTGATGTCGGAGCCCTGAATGAATTGCCATGACACCGGTTCGCCTGCGTGATCGACAAATCGCAAAAGATAAGTAGCGTCCTTACCTGCATTCGCAGGACGGTCGAGCTGCATCGTGGCCAGATAAGCTTCTGCCCCGGAGCGCTTGTCGATGTCCACCATCGGCTGCTGGTTGGAATAGTGGATCCGCTTGCCGGTGGTGCGCTCAGTGAGCACCGCGTCATACAAGGGCGTCGCCCCGGAGCCCGGGTCGACGTAGAGTTCGATCATCGTATAAGGCAGCTCCGGACCGATCCACTGCACGAATTGCTCCGGCCAGTGACGATAGACGATTTGCTCGGGAGCGACCGGTGGTGGAAGCGACGACTCTGCGCTCTGCGCGAACATTGAGACGGCACTGCACAGAAGAAGAAAAGTGGTTACGGCTTTGGACATGATGTCTCCTTCAAGACTCGGTTAGAAGGTGTAGCGGATGCCGAACTCAACCCGGCGAGCAGCTTCCGCGGCGAGTGACTGGGTGAACGTGGGCGAACCGACCACGCTGCCCACAGTCGTCACATTGGTGTGGTTGAAAAGATTGGCTGAACGCGCGTTCAGGGTAAGGCTCTGGTGCCGGTCTGCGGCGAGTCCGTGAGAGTGAAGCTCGAAGGTGCGGCTCAGGTTGGTATCCAGGTGGATGAGCGTGGGCATGGTTCCCGCATTGCGTCCCAGCGATCCATTCACGCCGGTGGTATTGAGCAGGCCGAACGGCGTTTGATAGGTGCCCGTGCCCTGCTGTGCGGTGAATGAAGGCCGATCGTTAAAGATGCCGTCTCCGTTGTTATCCATGCCGGTAACGACGTTATAGGGGTTCCCCGAGGAAGCATCGAACTGGCTGGTGAGCGAGAGCTTCTCTGGGAGGTTCAGCTGCCCGATGGCGAACACCCGGTGGGTGGATTCCCACGAGGCGCGAGCCGTTTCCCCACTATCGGAATAGCTGGATTGGGGAAACAGGGTGGCCGAATCCGCATTCGTCTTCAGGTTGAAATATAAGTAACCGACAAAGATGCCAAAGCGTTTGTAACTGTGCTGGTCGGCGCCCACAAAGACAACCTGGCCGTGCAGGTGGCCCGACTGTTGATATTGGAAGATGTTTTTGCCTGGGGCAATGGGCCGCGGAGCCAGCAAGGGATTCGTAGTGCTTTCGCTGACCAGGGGCGCGTTGACGTTGCGCGACCGAAGCGTATCCCAGGCTTGCGCATCAAAGAGGTTCGCCTGCACATGCCAGTGTTGCGGCAGCTCGTGCTCCACACCTACCTGCGACTGGAACGACCAGCTCTGTCCAAGGCCGGGGGCGAATTGGCGTGTTGTCGCTACTTCGATGGTCGAAGGTGTGGGCACCAGCGGTTCCGTATAAGAGGGCGAGTAGAGCAGCGTTTGCGCCTGGCGCAGGCCGTTTAAGCGATACGCTTCGGTCGTGATATCGGGCGTGACGGCACTCGAAAACAGCCCGCCGCGTACATGGATCACCCAGCGCTGCTTATGATCGGGCGACCAGGCGAGGCCAATCCTCGGAGTCAGGTTGCCGAAGCTGGTGGGCGATGTTTGCAAGGCGTAGCGCAAGCCCAATGCGAGCGAAAGGTTTGGTTTCACGCTCCACTGGTCTTGCGCGAACAAGGCCACCCGCCATTGCGCGAAGGGCACCAGCGGCGTTCCCTGGGTGACGTTGTAGGTGGTGGGAACTCCACCCGGCAAGGCGAAGAGAGTTCGCCGGTATTGCTCCAATCCGGAGATCGCGGTTTGTTGCCCGCTATTGTCGAGAGCTGGGGCCAGTCCGCCGCCAAAGACAAAAGCTCCGTTGAAAGTATCCGGATCGTAGTCGTGAACCAGAATGCCCAGGGAAGCAACGCCAATCTTCACCTGGTGCTTGTGGTGGCTCCACATCACGTCGTCATCCACTTCGAGATCGCGCTCCCGATTTTCCAGATGCCCCGACGTTGCGCCTCCTCCGGTGAAGGCGCCTGCGACCTGCAGGCTGGGCGTGGTGGCGAGCGGTACGTTGGTGGTGTTTTTCCAGGTGAACCCGATGTGCGTTTCGTGCAGCAGGGTCGGGCTGAGGGTGAAAACATCGGTCAGTCGCAGGTTCTGTTCGCTTACCGTGCTGTTGTAGCCCGCCTCAGCAAGGACAAGCCCGCCGCTGCCTACGTTGTCGGAATCGTTTACGTTGGCGGAGTAGGTCGCCGCCAACATGTTTTTCGGACTCAATTGCCAGTCGGTGCGCACGCTGCCGATCCACAAACGCTGCGGGGCGGCAACATTTTCGTTCGCCGGGGTCTCGTTCCCCTGGCTGTCGAGCACCACGGCGTTCACCACGTTGAACTCATGAATGTCGCGTCTCTCCAGGGCGAGAAAGAAGTCGCTCTTCTGTTTGCGGATCGGTCCGCCGAACTCAAATCCATAGCGGCGCTTGCCTGCCGGCGTGCTGCTCAATGCGAAAGGGTCGGTGGCGTTGACCGAGGAGTCGCTGTCGTTGAAGAAGAGAGCGCCGTGCAGCGAGTCCCGGCCAGGCTTGGTGAAGATCTCGACTCGGCCGCCCTGGTACGGCGGCTTGTCATACTCCGCGGAGAACATGTCCGGGTTTACGCGGATGGAAGCAATCGACGACTTGGGCGGCAACGCGCTGCTGTTTTGGAAGCCGTCGACCGTGATGATGGCTTGGCCGGGAGCTCCTCCGCTGGTGGCGGCGAGCACCTGTAGTTCTCGTTTGAAGTCGTCCGGGTCATCCGCCATACCTTGAAGGTCCTTGGCGGTGAGCGTGTGTGTGCCCGCACCGTGGTCGGCATCCACCGAGACTCCACTGTTTTCTCCTACCTCGATGTCGGTATGAACATCAGCGATGCGCAAATGAACCGTGACGTTGGCAGAGCCGTTGCCGTTGGTCTTGTTCTCCGCGAAGCCCTCGGCGTGTACGGTTAGTTCGTAGGGTTGGTTGCCGGAGCAAGGGAGCGTGAAAGCACCATGTGGACCGGTGGTGGTGTGCTCTTCTCTTGTTGTTTGTAATTGAACGTCGGCTCCCACGACTGCGGCGCCTGAGGGATCCAGTACCGTTCCGCTGATCGTGCAGGTCTGCGCGAGTAGCCCTCCGCTGCTGCTTAGGGCTGCGCAAAGAAACAAGCAAGTCCATCGATTCATATCTCAGCCTCGACTTACAAGCTGAGAATCGCAGTTAGAGCCAGAGGGAAACAGTGCAGGTTGTCACAGGAATAGGATGACAAGTGTCATGGCGTAAAGTGAAACGCGCAGATCTCTCCACTGCCGTCGGAGCAAAGAACGAAGCCCTGCTCCGACGGCAGTGGAGAAATCTGCGGTTTCCGTTCGGCTTCTACAGCCACCCTTTACTACGCGCCAACCGCGCAGCCTCTATGCGATTGGCAGCGCCTAGCTTATTGATCGCCTCGGACAAATAATTCCGCACCGTCCCCTCGGACAAGTGCAAATCAACAGCAATCTCGGCGCCGGACTGACCTTCCCCCGCTCGCCACAGAATCTGCCGCTCGCGTTCGCTCAGCGGGTCAGGCTCCTGTGTCCACGCTTCCGCTGCAAGTTCAGGATCGACGACCCTCAATCCGCGGCATACCCGCCGCACACAATCCGACAGTTCCGCTGCGGGACGATCCTTCAGCATGTATCCCTGCGCACCCGCATCCATCGCGCGGCGCAAATATCCGGCACGGGCGAAGGTAGTGAGAATCACAATATGAACACGTGGATGACGGTTATGCACCTCCGCCGCCAGGGTAAGCCCGCTCATCTCCGGCATCTCAATATCCGTTATCAGGACATCGGGCCTGTGCTCTGCCACCAGGGTCATCGCTTCGCGTCCATTGCGCGCGCGCGCCACCACGGCAATATCCTTCTCGATCTCCAGCAAGGCAGCCAGCGCACCCAGCACCATCGCCTGGTCTTCGGCTAAAACGACTCTGATTTGTTTGTTCACGGCTCAACCACTTCTGCGTTCTCGCCGCGTTGTGGTAGCTCGATGTGGAGGCGAGTGCCGCGACTCGACTCCAGCGATAGACTGCCGCCCAGTTCCTGAACCCGCTCCCGCATGCCGCGTAATCCATTGCCTTCCTGGCGGATGTCGCCACGGCCGTCGTCAGCGATCACGAGTTGGGTGCGGTCTTGTTCCGAAAAGACTTCGATCGAGCACTCGCTGGCGTCCGCATGGCGCACGATATTGGTCACCGCTTCCCGCAGCACAAGCGAAAGCGTCGCTTCGTGCCGCGGTGTCAGGTAGGGAGCCTTCGCCGGCTTCTTCAGTCGGACGCCCGCCGTTTTCAATACCTGAGCTGCCCGGGTCAGTTCGGAGGCAAAGCCTTCCGAACGGTAGCCGGTGATCGTCTTGCGCACCTCGGCGAGCGCTTGCCTTGCAGCGGTCTCAATCTCTGCGATCTCAAGCGCCGCTCGCGAAGGTTGGCTGTCGAGCAGTCGACCTGCTAACTCACTCTTGAGCACAATCAAGGACAGAGAGTGACCGAGCACATCATGCATATCTCGCGCGATACGCTCCCGTTCGGCTGTCTTGGCCAGTTGTTCAATCTCCTCATGAGCCATGCGCAGCTTGGCGTCTGCCCGATGCTTCTGCTCCATGCGCAGCCGGTTCATGCCGATCAGTAGCGTGAAGCCCAGGCCCATACTCCAGGTCCAGGCAGACAGATGGAAAAACCAGCTCTGCGCAACGATCGCTCCGCATTGCAGCAGCAGAAGGCCGATCACCGTGTTCGTGGACTCGGAGATCTCCGGGAGCGAGGCCGCGATGAAAATGTAAATTCCCCAGGCACTCTGGTTGATCGGGACGTACACCATGGCCAGGAGAAACATGGCGATCACCCAAAAACGACGAGTTCTGGGTGGTGCGAAATGGGCCAACAGATAAAACGGAATGAAGAGACCGACTGCCAGGAACAACAAAATCCAATAACGCAGAGGCTGGTGATCCATGTAGGGCTGGAGAAACCAGAAACCTATGAAGATCAGCCAGATGCTGTGGTCATAATCAAACCAACGCCGCCATCCGCCTAGGGGAGGCTCGGTCGAGGCGTCTCGCCAACCCTCCCGGCAATCCCTGTTCAACCAATCCTTCAGCCCGGTGCTGACACTCCAACGCAGATTTGATGGTGGCATGATTTAGGCTTGAGCCTCCTGCCTGCGAAAGATAAACGCGGCTGTCAGCAAAAATACTACCGTATAGCCGGCCAGGAGCGCCCAGGCCAACAAAGCGGAACTATCGCTGTAGCCCAAAGTCCGCAGCGCAAGACGGGAAAACCAGAACGACGGCAAACCGTGCGCGATCACCTGCAACCAATGCGGCAACGTCTCGATCGGCATCCATAAACCGCCGCAAAAGGACAGCGGCAGATATACCAGGTTGATCACTCCCGGTGCTGCGTTCGCCGGCATCAGCAGGCCGATCACCAATCCCAGGCTGGCAAAGGGTAAGACACCGGCCGCGATCACAGAGAGCAGCCGAAGGCCTTCTCCACGGAGTGATCTGCACGCCGGCCATGGCCGTCCCCAGAATCATCAACAAAATGGTGATGCCAACCGCAAAGGTAATGGCGACGCATAGCTTTGCCAACAGGTAAGCAGCCGCCGGCATCGGGCTGGCGCGCTTCATCTCCAGCCATCCGTGGCCCGCGCTCGAATGCCAGTCCAGCGCCAATGCCGAACAGGGAAGAGCCCATGGCGCCAAAACATGAGTACCCTGCCAGCAGGTAACGCGCAATCGTATGGCCGTGAAACACGGAACCTTTGTTGGTAACTCCGAACAGAAGATAGAAAATGACCGGAAAACCAATCATCGAGAAAAGGTAACTGCGATTGCGCGACAGCTTGAGCAATTCAAAGCGCGCTTCGTTCCAGTAGATCCGTGGCAGTGATGGAGCAATCGCAATCGTAGCCATGGTGCCTCCTATGGCGCAACAGGTGTGTTTTGGTTCGTGAGAGCAAGGAAGGCATCTTCGAGCGCCGTGGCACGCACTTCCAGCCCGCCTAAGGCGATGTCATTTGCCAGCATGGTGCGCAGCACAGCTTCAGGAGTGGGCGTCCGCACCAGCATGGAGTCGCCTTCCTGTTCCACGCTCGTAACTCCAGGGATGGCCGAAACAAAGGAAGACGTGAGCGACGTTGTACAGCGAATGGCCCGCGAGCCGTCGGCCGTCTTAAGCTGCTCGGGCGTTCCCTCGGCAATTACCTTGCCCTTTTGAATCACCACAATCCTGCTGGCCAGGGCGTCCGCCTCTTCCAGGTAGTGGGTGGTGAGCAGGATCGTCTTTCCCCGGGCGGCCAGCTTGCGCACCTGCTCCCACATCGCACGCCGCGCCTCCACATCCATGCCGAGTGTCGGCTCATCGAGGCAGATCAGGTCAGGATCACCGCACAGCGCAAGAGCAAACAGCATGCGCTGTTTCTGTCCGCCCGAGAGCGTGCCGAACGGCCGCTCTTCCAGGCCCGCCAGCCCGGCAACCGAAAGCAACTCGTCCAGCGGACGCGGCTGTGGGTAATAACTGCGGAAGAGTTGCAGATGCTCCCGCACCCGTAGCGTCTCCGGCATGCGGCCTACCTGCAGCATGGCGCCCAGCCGCATGCGGCTCGCCCGATCTCGGGGGTTGCCGCCGAAGATCTCCACCTTGCCCGATGTTGCCTGGCTCAGTCCCAGCAGCAAGCGCACAGCGGTGGTCTTGCCCGCGCCGTTCGGCCCCAGCAACGCCACCACTTCTCCTGCGCGCAGCTCGAGTGAGAAACGATCGAGCGCGGTCTGGCGTCCAAAGTTCTTGGTGACACTGTGCAGCGATGCGACAATCGAACCCTTCTTGGTTGCGCTGTGGTAAGGCTCCACCATGACGCTTGCGGCCATTTCCCCTCCTTGTGCCTGCCTGAGACATCATCCGGCTGCTGGGCCGCCAACAATAGTGTCTTTTGTCAAAAAGAATCGCTGACATTTGTCATGTGACTCTGCGGGACAAATTACTCTAGAGAGTCGGGGGAGCGGACTAGAATGCGGAGTTTACCTGGGGTGTGGAAAGCGGCCATGTGGATCGGCCTGATGCAGCTCTTATCGGCAATCGCCGTTCACGGTCAGGGGGGACCTCCTCTCCCTCCGCTGCCGCCGGGATCCCCGCAAGCCGCCGGCCGTCAGATCTTCGCAACCCGATGTGCATCCTGCCATGGCACCTACGCGGCCGGCGGCGAGTTTGCGCCGTCCATCCTGGAGCGGGTGCCTCTGCGCACCGACGACGAGTTGGTGAAGCTGTTGCATAACGGGATTCCGTCCTCAGGTATGCCGCCCTTCCCCGATATCGTCGACCAAAACCGCACCAACCTCATCAGCTACCTGCGCACCCTGAAGCCGTTTTGGGGTACAGCCATTGAACGCGCTACGGTAACGCTTGAGAGCGGAAAGAAGCTTCAGGGTAAAGCCCTGAACCAGTCAGCGAAGGATATGCAGCTGCTGGGAGACGACCATCAGCTGTACATTCTGCGCAAGACCGAATCGGGCGAGTATCGGGAGGTCACGTCACAGGCTGACTGGCCGAGTTACAACGGGCAGACCGTCGGCAGCCGCTATAGCGAGCTGACGCAGATCACCAACGCCAACGTTTCGAAATTACAGCTGAAGTGGATCTATACCGTCCCCAGAGTTTGGGGAATCCAGGCAACCCCCGTCGTTGTCGCGGGCGTCATGTACATCACCTACGTCAACCAATGCTATGCGATGGATGCCGGCAGCGGACGTCTGATATGGCACTATCAGCGCTCCCCCACCCAGGGCTTGGTGGGAAATGCCGTCTCCGGCGCGAACCGCGGCGTCGCGGTCGCCGGCGATAGGGTGTTCATGGTGACTGACAATGCTCACCTGATTGCTCTCAACCGGATCACCGGCGCGCTTTGATGGGAGACGCCCTTGGCCGACTGGCACAACAACTACAACGCCACCGGAGCGCCCCTGATCGTTGGTTCGATGGTCATCTCCGGAACCTCCGGCGGCGACGAAGGCGCGCGCGGCTTTGTCGCTGCTTTCGACCAGGCGTCCGGCAAAGAGCTCTGGCGCTTTTGGACCTCGCCCAAGCGCGGCGAGCCTGGCTCTGAGACCTGGCAGGGAAACGGGATTGATCACCCCGGCGGCGGCACCTGGATGACGGGAACCTACGACAAGGAGCTTGACACTCTCTACTGGCCGGTCGGTAATCCCGGCAATGACCTCATCGGAGACGATCGCAAGGGCGACAATCTCTACACTGACTCCGTGGTCGCGCTTGACCCCAACACAGGCAAGCTGAAGTGGTATTTCCAGTTCACGCCCCACGACGTTCATGACTACGACGCGATGGCTCCTCCATCCCTCGTCGACGCGGAGTGGGAAGGGAAGCCGCGCAAGTTGATGGTGCAGGCCAACCGCAACGGATTCTTTTACGTGTTGGACCGCACCAACGGCAAGTTCCTGCTGGGCCGCCAATACAGCAAAAAGTTGACCTGGGCTACCGGCCTTACACCCGAAGGCCGTCCCATCGTTGCCCCTGGCCAGGAGCCGACGCCTGAGGGTACAAAAGTTTGTCCTTGGTTGAATGGCGCAACCAACTGGTATTCCGCGTCGTGGAATCCGCTCACCTCGCTTTACTACGTGCAGACCAATGACAAATGCGGCATCTTCACCCGCACCGACATGCCATTCCAGTTGGGCCGCGGCTACATGGGCGGCTCCAACAGTCCCGATCCGGCCGATCC
Source organism: uncultured Acidobacteriaceae bacterium (assembly GCA_963850235.1). Classification (GTDB taxonomy): domain Bacteria; phylum Acidobacteriota; class Terriglobia; order Terriglobales; family Acidobacteriaceae; genus PALSA-350. The sequence goes on from CAWKKM010000008.1 coordinate 573,045, forward strand.
GGGCCGGCGAGTCCTGCGCGCCTTCGACATACAAACCGGCAAGCCGGCGTGGGAGCTGCCCCAGACCGGGCCGGGAGATACCTTCGGTGGCGTGCTCAGCACCGCGGGCGGTGTGGTCTTTTACGGAGCAGACGACGGCGCGTTCGCTGCTGCGGACGCGAAGACCGGCAAGCCGCTCTGGAGCTTTCAGACCAACGAGACGCCGCATGCTTCGCCCATGACCTATATGTTCGACCATCAGCAGTACGTCGCCGTGGCAATGGGGCCCAACATCATCGCCTTCGGCCTGCCGGACTAGGTTGCAATTCCCGGCCAGAGGCACTTAACCTTCTCCTTCGCGTTTAGGCACGAAAAAAGGGGTGTCATGTTGAAGCAATCACGGAGAGATTTTGTCAAAGCCGGCTCGGCGGCGCTCGTCTACAGCTCAACCGTCGGCAGGTTGGCTGCGCAGACGTTGAAGGTGCCATTAGGGCTGCAACTGTATTCAGTGCGAGAGCTCTTACCCAAGGACTACGAGGGCACTCTGAAACAGCTCGGAGCCATTGGCTTTCGTGAGGTCGAATCAGCCGGCTACTACAATCACTCCGCCGCGCAGGTAAAGCAAGCCATGAGCGCAGCAGGCTTGCACCTGGTGAGTGCGCACTATAGCTCAGACGATTTGCATCAGAAGCTTGACGAGATCATTGCGTTCAACAAAGAGTTGGGTGTCAGTTACATTATCTGTTCTTTCCCCGGGTTTAAAGATCCGTCGCGGGTCAAAGACCTCACCCCTAAACAGCGGTCCTCTGCCTTCAATCTGCAAGACTGGCGATGGAATGCGGAGCAGTTCAACACCATCGGCACAAAGGTAAGCGCAGCCGGGCTGAAGTTCGGCTATCACAACCACACCATGGAGTTCCATAAAACCGATGGAGTGGTGCCTTACGATGAGTTGCTGCGGCTGACCGATCCCGCTCACGTCACGATGGAAATGGATTGCGGCTGGGTCACGGTCGGAGGTGCGAACCCGTTGACTATCTGAGAAAATATCCCACTCGCATCTCGATGCTGCACGTAAAGGATTTCAAGAACATCACTCCTGACTCATCGATCGAGAATGTGCCCACGATCGTTGAGTTAGGGCAGGGTACCATCGACTACCGTCCCGATCTTCCAGCAGGCAGCCAAATCCGGAGTGGTGAAGCACTGCTTTGTCGAGCAGGAAGGCTACAACGTACCGCCCATGGAAGGCCTGAAAATCGACGCCGACTACATGCACAAACTAGGGATCAGCTAGTTGCGATTACATCCTTGGCACGGACGGGTGCCCCAGTCTCGCCTGAGCGTACATGCGCCGAAATCGATGGGCGCAGCCCCACGAGGACGTTTGACCCGAGGTCGGCTCGCTCGGACGATCAGAAGCTAAGCTCGTCTGCCAAGCAAACGAGTCAAGCTGCCCGGCGCAGCGACGCCAAGCAGCCGTGTGCACCCAAGATACCCAAGCCCGAAGATCGACAGCACGCACAACCCAACCAACTCGGGCCGGTGGAAGGGCAGCACCCGTTTGACGCCGTACGCACACGCAGATGCAATCAAGGCGCCCAGCCACAGCCGGGCGACTCGGGAAACGGACGCAACGACAGCGCCAATACGTGCCTGTAGCGCGCGGCGCAGCAACGCAAACTCCACCCACCCCGCCAGTCCTGCAGAAAGCGTAAGCCCGGCCACCCCCCAACGCTGATCGATACCCAGCAGCCGCGGAAGTGGCAAAGCAAAGAAATACCCCAACGCCACCGTCAACACCACGCGAATGATCGCGAAGTTCAGCGGCGTACGCGTATCCCGCAGCGCATAGAACGCAGAAGAGTAGAGCCTGCCCGAGGTCGACGCCAGAAGGCCCACGCCCGAACCCGCCAGAACACTCCACACGAACGTCACGTCCTGCCCGCCGAAGTGTCCACCGCGATATATGGTGGCGACGACCACGTCGCCAAGAACAACAAACGCCACTGCCGAAGGCACGACGAAAAAGGAAATATTCTTAAGCCCATTTTCCAGCCGCTGGCGCAGGACCCTGCCGATTTCCTCCTGTGTGCCCAGTGCGCTCGACATGGCGGGCAACTCCGCAGCAGAAATCGCCATGCCGAACAGGCTCACCGGCAGCGAGTTCAAGCGTCTGTGCGTAGGCGAGCGCAGAAACTGCGCCCACAGGCAGAATAGCTGGCCAGAAACGAATCGACATACGCACTTATTTGCACCACGCCGCGGCTGATGAATACGGGAAAGAAGTTTCGCACGACCGTTTGCACTTGCTCGGTGCCGAACGTGAGCTTCAGGTGCAGTGGACGCAAAAAGCGCAGAACCGTCGGCAATTGCACCGCGAACTGCAGGCCGCTGCCGATCACGGAGGCGATGGAAATAATGATCGGCCAGTCTGACTCTCGGTGACGCGTCCACCCTTCCATAGCAACGCCGTAATGATGGCCACGTTCCAGATCACGGGTGCGGAGTAGGAGAGAAAGAATTTGCGGTGGCTGTTCAGGATGCCGAGGCACCATGCCGACATGACGAGCAGCGCCGCACCGGGAAACAGAATCTGCACCAAGTCGGATCGTGAGCAGCCGGTTTTCGCCGTGGAATCCGGGCGACGATCGCGTCGATCAGCCAGGGGGCGGCGAAGACTCCTGCCAGAGTCAGCAGCGACGCAGATCAGAAAAAGGATGGCGAAGATCGCTTCCGCCAGTTGGTTGGCCTCGTCGTGTCGTCTCTTCGGCCCGCAGGCGGGCGTACACGGGAATAAACGACGCGGAGAGAACGCCCTCGCCGAAGAGAGTTCTGCAGGAAGTTGGGAATCTGAAATGCCGCACGAAAGGCATCCGCAGCATCGGAGTTGCCGAAGTAATGGGCGAACACCCGCTCGCGTATCAGCCCGATGAGGCGGCTGAGCAGAATGCCGGCACTGACAGTAAATGCGTGGGAGCGTGAAGCAGTGCCTTTACGCTGGGTTGAGGTAGTCAAGGGGCCTGAGGTTACTCTAATCCATGAGGCAGGGAATTCTCGCCAATTCCACCACTGCGCGCAGCCAGCTTGTTACGCCTGCTGCTCCAGTTGCAACACCAGCTCTTCCCACTCGGCGGTGAGCGAGGCATGCTGTTGGCGAAGGCTCTCGAGCATCTGGGTCAGCCGCTGCGTTTCCTCGGCGCTCTCATACACCCCCAGAGACGCTTCCGCGTCGGCAATCGAGCTCTCCAGCCGCGGAATCTCTTCCTCGACAAAGCTGCATCGCTCCTGCATTTGCCGCAGCTTGATGGGGTTGACGCGGCGCCCTTTGGCGGCTGCGGCATCGGGGGACGCCTTCTCCGGCTCCTGGCACCGCTGCCACGCCGTTCGACCGGTTGCCCTGCGTTTCCGCCGCCTGCTTCCGGTAGAGATAGTCTTCGTAGTTGCCGGGGTAGACGTGAACATGCCCGCCCTCGACTTCAAAGATCCGCGTAGCCAGCCGATCGATAAAGTAGCGATCATGGGAAACCATGACCACGGTGCCGTTGAACCGGGCAATGGCCTCAAGCAGAACATCCTTGGCGCGCAGGTCGAGGTGGTTTGTCGGCTCATCCAGCAAAAGGAAGTTGGCCGGGCTCACCAGGATGCGGGCCAGCGCGTAGCGGTTCCGCTCTCCACCTGAGAGCACGCCCAGCGGCTTGAAGACGTCGTCGCCGGAGAAGAGGAAGCACCCCAGAAGGCTGCGCAGATCGGTCGTGGACACGCGCGGAGCGGTGTTGCTGATGTCGTCCAGCATGCGGGCATTGCCATCCAGCACCTTGTACTGGTCCTGTGCGAAATATTCCGCAGTGACATTGTGGCCCAAACGAAGATTGCCGCTCGAAGGCGGTTCCATGCCCGAGAGCATGCGGATCAGGGTCGATTTTCCCGCTCCGTTCACCCCGACCAGGGCGATGCGATCGCCGCGGTCGATGGTGAAGCTCACGTCTTCCAGAACCTGCTTAGGCCCATAGTTCTTCGCCAGGTCCGAGACTTCGACTACGGTACGGCCGGAAGGCTGCGGCTGGGGAAAGCTGAAGTGGATCGCTTCTTCCTCGACCGGGATCTCGATGCGCTCGATCTTCTCCAGCTCCTTGATCCGGCTTTGCACCTGCTTGGCCTTGGTGGCCTGGTAGCGGAAGCGGCTGATGAAGGCCTCGAGATGCTCGATATGCTCGCGCTGATTCTTATAGGCCGAGGCCAGTTGAGCTCGCCGTTCCTCTTTCTGCGTCAGGTACTTCTCGTAGTTGCCGTGGTAGACGTGCAGGGCCTTGTTCCAGATCTCGATGGTCTTGTCGACGGTGACGTCGAGAAAATAGCGGTCATGGGAGATGAGGATGTAGCCATTGGGGTAGTTGTGGAGATAGTCCTCCAGCCAATTGCGGGTTTCGAGGTCAAGGTGGTTGGTGGGCTCGTCGAGCAGCAGCAGGCTGGGCTTTTGCAGCAGCAGCTTGGCCAGCGCGATGCGCATCTGCCAGCCGCCGGAAAACTCCTCCGTCTGCCGGGACCAGTCATGCTTGCTGAAGCCCAGGCCGCCCAGTACTGTGCCCACCTGCGCATCGAGTGCATAGCCGTCGTGGGCGCGAAAGTGGGAGTCGAGAAAGGAGAAGCGATCCGCGGCCGCAGCGTACTCGGGCGGTTGAGGGATCAAACTCGGCCAGGCGTGTGGAGAGGATCTCCAGTTCCTCCTCCATGCTGCGCAACTCGGCAAAGACCGACAGGCATTCGGCAAAAACGCTACGGCCGCAGAGAGCCAGGCCCTCCTGCGGCAGGTACCCGATCGTCATGCCCCGAGTGCGCTGGAGAGCTGCCATAGTCCAGCGATTCGACGCCGGCCAGCACTTTCAGCAAGGTAGATTTCCCGGTGCCGTTGGCGCCCACCAGGGCGGTCTTCTCATTGGGCGTAATAAGCCAGTCCGCGTTCTCGAACAGCACGCGGGGGCCAAACCGTTTACCGGCACCAGAAAGTTGAAGCATAAGAAAAGCAGCGCCAAGGCGCTGCTCTCATTGTCGCATTTCCAGCCCAGCGAAGGCCAAGGGCTCAGACTCTGCGCCGGTTAAGGGACGGGTGCCCCATGTTCGCACCACCTGCCCCGGCTTGCCGTGGGGCGTACATGGGACGAAAACGATCGGGCGGAGCCCGTCCAACGCTTTCTCCCAACCTAACAACGAACCCATCGGGAGAAATCTATACCTTGGGAGCAGCCTCCTTAATCACACTCTTCTGCTTAACCCTCGACCGTCTCGGAGCAGCCTTCCCCCGCCCCCTCCGAGCCGCAGGCGGAGCAAATCGCGAACGAAGAAACGTCTTATAGTCAACCTCAGTCTGGTCCGCATAATCCACTGCAAACTCCGAGACGGCTTCGACGAATCGATCCGAAGTGCCGATGTACCCATCCAACGCGACCGGATCTCCCGACCGCGCATGCCCGCGAGCCAACAGCTCTCCGCATATCTCGGCGTACTGCATCAATCCTTCCCCCTTCAAATCCTCCATCGCAATGGACGCCTTATGGTCATTCAACTGCCGAACCAGGTACTGGCGATTTTGGATGGTGGTCCACCCCAGCAGCATGTCTGAGAGAAACTGCATGGCCCGCTGGCCCTGCACCACTCGCCGGCCCTGGTGTTGTGGCGCTCCTATCTCCCCCAGGTAAGGGGCATAGGCCGATCCGGGCTCCTCCTTGATCTGCAAAAACAGAGGATCGTCGCTACCGTTTCCTTCCATAAACACGATATAGTCGCGCAACCCAACACTCCCCGTGCCCACCACCCGAAAGGCAACATCCAGCGGCCGGTACAAATCAAAAAAATGCTGGCGCTCGGGCAAAAGCGATTCGCGATACATGCTCAGGGAATCGAGAATCATTTCTGCCTTAGCTGTCGACAATCGGTACTGCAACGGCTTGTGTTCGACGAAAACTCGGTGCAGGCCATCCTTTCCCCTACGGGACGGTGCCTTCGGCTCCGTGAGGAGGCGTGCCGCGTTAAATACCGGGGTCGCCTGCTCGGCCTTGCGCAAAGCCTGCGAAACGGGCGCGATCCGCTGCAGACGGTGCACTTGAAAGTGGGCCACCTCCATCACCGTCATGCGCGCGAAGGCCCGCATGGACCGGCGATAGGTCCGCAAAAACAGCGCCGCCGCAGCTACGCACGCAGCGTTTTTGCTTCCGGCCTCGCGCCCCGCCAGGATGATACTGGTGGCAAGACGCTTCACATCCCACTCAAACGGTCCCCGGATGGTTTCGTCGAAATCATTGATATCGAAGACCAACCGCCCGTCGGGCGCGGCGTACGCCCCCAGGTTTCGAACATGGGCATCCCCGCAGAGCTGGGTAAAAATGCCGGTGTGCGGCAGCACTGCCAGGTCGGCAGCCATCACCGAAACCGCGCCGCGAAAAAAGCCAAACGGAGAAGCCGCCATTCGCTGCCACTTGATGGCCAGCAGCGCCGGGACCCTGCCCACAGCAGAAACGGCCAGGGCATCCATGGGATCGGTCTGCCGGTCGCTGGCACTCCACCGCTTCTGTTCCTGCCTGCGCACCTGCTTGCGCCGCGATTGGCCAAAGGCGCGACGCTCCGGCGGAGGCAGCACGTGCTTAATTGTCATGGTTGTCGTTCCCCTGGTGCTTGCGCTGTGGAGTGCAACAGCTGCTCCATCTCCACGTAAACTGCGTTTGTCCAACCGAAACCCACGACGTTCTGGTACCCGGCGATGATCTCCACGTTCGACGAGCCTGTTTCGACGTTGTATTTCTCGTGAATGGTGCCCTCCTTCTCGAAGCTGGTGCGGATCGTATTCGTGAATTGATCGGAAACTTTTCGCGCATCGTCGAGATAGCCATTCTTTTTGAGGCCATCCACCGCCATCCAGTTCAAAGGAGCCCAGCCGAAGGGCAAATCCCATTGCAGGCCGCTCGCGTACGTGCTGCAGGCCAACCCGCCGGGTTTATCCAGCAGACCAAGATGCTCGTCGACCGCCTTGGCCTGCTCTGTCGTTGCCAGGCCGGCCCACAGAGGATAAAAGATGGTCGCGTACACGTACGTAGACTGTTCGCGGGTGGTGAAGTCGTAATCGAAAAACATCCCCTTGTCCGCATTCCACAGATACTTGTTGATGGCCCGCCGGCGCGCCTCGGCCTGTTGCTTCCATGGGGCAACCTGCGATGTCTGATGAAGCATGGTGGCAAAGTCCGCCAGGTCGCGTTCGTATTTGTAGAGCAGGCTATTGAGACCAACGGCGGCATAGTGATGGGTCGATCCACTGAAGGGGCCGAAGCGGAACGAAATATCGAAGCCAGACTCCCGCACCGCGCGGTCGCCTTTATAGAAGTCGCGACTCAGGCGATAGCCATGCGACCAGGCGAGCCGGCAGACCACCGAGTGGCTCGGATCGCAACTCGTTTTGGCCAGCACCGCCCACTCGGCCGGCGAAGGGTCTTGCGGCGCCGGGACCAGGTAGTTGGTGTGCACATCGGGATGGGCGACCAGCCAGTCGATCACATCGATGTAGTAGCTGCTGTGGTCGGCAATATCCGGCACCGGGCCCTCCCCGATATCTAAATACCGGGCCAGGCCGGTTTGTCCGGCGCGATGCATACTGCTCAGCCAGAAATCGTGATCGCGGCGGGCGTAGGGGTAGGCGTGGGCGATCCACTTTTGTTGCCGGGCTCGATTGGCGGGCGACGGATCGCGGGCGATTTCCGCGTCATAAACGGCGCGAATCATGGAGCTTAGGAACGGCGGCTGGGAGCGAGTGAGGAAATACGTGCGGTTGGCGTTGAGCACGGCTCCATAATTCTCGATCTCGTAAAAGAAATTTTCTACCATGCCGCGGGCCAGGTCCACCCGGCCGTCGCGCAGCAGGCCCAAGATGATGAAGTAGCTGTCCCAGCCGAACATCTCGTTAAAGCGGCCTCCCGGCACCACGTACCGGTTGGGCAGGTAGAGCAGCCCCGGTTTTGCAATCTCCGACTCCTTCACATCCCCCAGGTGCTGGATACGGTGGGGCAGGTGTGCGATCTGGATCTTGCAGTGGGTTCGCAGCCGCAGCAACTCGGGCGGTGTGGGCGCACCGAAAGGAAGATAGAGCAACGGCGGGGTAGTGACCTTGGGGTCGATCAGGGACTGGCACTCTGACATCGAGCGGGAGAGGCTATCCCAACCATGGTGTATGTACTCCTCAATCGTCGGCTTCGGCGCAGGCTCGGCCTGAGCCCAAACCTGCCGGCAGGCGAACTGGAGCAGCAAGAGGGCGATGATCCCAACCATTCTCACAAGCTTCCCTCCTCACTGCGATGTTACATGCCGTGATGGGTGGTTGTGGTGATGATTGGGGAGCAGGGGCGAACTCAACCCGGCCTTGCATGATGCCGCGTTGACGATGCTGAACGTGAACGACAAAAACGTTCTGTCATGGTTGCGTAAAACAACGCACATGCATCCACTACCGGCCGTGGCTGGCGAGCACCTCGTCATAAGTGCTGTAAACCCCTTCAAACACCGAATCCCATGATGCCGAGAGGGCATACAGCCGCGCCGCGCTGCTCATCTGCGCATGCAGGCGCGGATCCAGAATGAGACGCGCCACAGCATCCGAGAACTCGTCATCGGTGGCAATGGATCCCGTCTCACCATCTTTCACAATGTACCGGGGGCCCCCATCGGGCGTGACCACTGCGGGAACACCTGAAGCCAAAGCCTCCAGCACCACATTTCCAAATGTATCCGTGTGCGAAGGAAACACAAACAGATCCATATTCGCGTACGCGCGGGCGAGATCGTTTCCACGCAGCACCCCGGTGAACTCCGCATTCGGCAGCTGTTGCCGCAGCGGACCCTCTTCCTTGCCATGCCCCACAATCAGAAAACGGAAATTCGTGATGCCCCGAGCGATCAATTCCGTCCGGATGCGCGTCAACAGAAACACATTCTTCTCAATGGAAAGCCGGCCACAAAATCCAAGCACGAACGGCTCGTCGCTTCCACTGCGATCCCGGTATTCCGGCGAGAAAGCGATGGTATCGACGCCGCGAGGCATGAGCGCGCAATGGCGGCCAGTGGACTTCTCCAGCAGGCGGCATAAATCAACGTTAGGCGCGAACAAAACCTCGGCGAGCTTGTAAAAGCGAGCGCAGGCCAACAGGGTCGCGTCTTCAATTTTCTTTTCCGCGCCGGCCCGTTGGCTCGTTGGCAGCATGCGCAGGAACCACCCCGAACGCTGAGCCGCATATTCATGCAGATTCGTATGCCAGGACGCAACCAGCGGAACCTTGAGATTCTTCGCCAGCCAGGCCCCGAGAATGCCCGGCTCGCTGGGCCCTGTCACGTGCACAATATCGGGGCGAAACGCGCGCAGGCGCTCTTCGAGGAATTTCTTATGCCGCAGAAAAGCGGCATCAAAGGTGAGATCTTTTTCAATGCGAAACGAGATGGCGCTGCCGCGGGGAATCTCCAGCGTGGTCAGCTCACCCTGCTGTTGCTCCTGGATCGCGCTGTCTTTCTTACCTGGATGAAGACAGAAAAACGGAACATTCCGTCGCCGTGCAAAGGCCTCAAAGTGGCGGCTGGTGTGGGCCACCCCGTTGATCTCGTAAAACGTATCGGGAAAATACGCCACCCTCGGAGTCGCCGTGCGCATAGGCAAAGTGTATCCGCGCCCGGTCGCAGCGAGAAGTGTCAATGTACTTTAGAACGCTTCCCGCTCGCCCAGCGCGAATTGCAGCTCGTGCGATTCGTTCCAGGCAAAGCGCAGGCTATTGCTGATCGGGTTGCTCCCCAGCATTCTTACAAACTGGATGATCATCCGCATGTAGGCAGGCGCCTCGCCATCAGGCCAGAGCTGGCTGAGCGGGCGATCAACGCCGTTTACATCGGGGTGATAAACGCGCTCATCCCACCGCCGGGATCCTTCAGGAAAGTCGGGATAGTCGCGAATCGCGTCGAGTGTGGACTTCATGATGCGATGTTTCCACGGCTCCGCGTACTGCGGCATGAACAGCACATGGCTGCGATTCTCACGACGGATCTCGTACACGAACTCATTGAAGCTGGTCGCTTCCGTCAGGTTCACGTTCGCATTTGGCTCCAGCCCGTGCCGGTCGCCACCCGAGATCAGCAACTTGTTCCATTTAGCCGCAAGCCGCTTCACCAGCCGGTTTTCTTCCCAGTTGCGCAGGCCATTCAACTCCACGGCGTGAATCATGCGGCTGTTTTGGGTCAGGAACTCTTCTACCCGCTGCTGATGCAAGCTCTCACCGATCTTGTAAAGATCCCAAAGCGGATGATTGAAAACGATGAGCACGTTGGGAAGGTCGTGTAGCGCGGAGAGCATCTCCGTCAACCGCGCGTCGCTGGGGTTCGCAGTAAAGGCGGCAAACTCGCGCATCCATTCAGCGCCCAATGCGCTGGGAAGATTGTGGATGCCAAGGTGAAAGGCCTGATCCTTGCCGAAAGGCGTCGTCCACTCCACAGAAACCGGGATGTGGCGAGCGCTCGCGACAGTGCGCAACAGCATGGGCGCTTGAATATCGTCGTGATCGGTAATCGATACCAGCGGCTGCACCTGCAGCGATTCCGCGATCTGCCGGCTCTCCAGATCGAATGCCAACCGGGGCGTGAGCGGTGGCGTCCAGTAGCTCTTCGCATAGTCGACCCGCAAACTATGCTTCTTCCGGCAGCGCTGTTCTTCCCGCGCCATGATGCCCGAAAAGCAGCGGTACTCGTGCGCTAGTTTGACGATGAAGTCGAGCGTCTCTTTCGATTTGTTGGTATGGCTGTGTAAGGAAACACCGGAAGCGAAGCCCTTGGCGGCTCGTTCATTGTTCCAGAGATATGAGATACGCGAACCAGTCATCTCTTCCTCCTCCTGGAGCAACCGCACCTGGCCCTTGCTGCCACACAGTATCTGTGTGATCGCTCGTGTGCCCAGTATGTAGTGCAACTCATGAACGGTGAGTTACTGGCACGCGAATCTACATGTAAATTTGGCTGGAACCAGCGCGGATAACACGCTTCCAGCCACAGAGGTAACTACTTCGCTACAACTATCGCGTGCCGGAAATGTCGGGATTGAGGAGAGGTTCCTCTTCCACGTTTGGCGGCGCCTGGCGTTTGGCTTCCGGTTCCAGGTGGTACCGGGTCAGGTCGTTCTTGAGGATTTCAAAGGCCTGCTCCGGAGTATCGGCCCATTGAAAGAGCGCCCGATCCTGTGGTGAAATCGCGCCCTTGTCGACCAGCACATCGAGGTTCAGGATGCTCTTCCAATACGCCGATCCGTACACCACGATGCAAATCTTCTTGGCCAGCTTCTCCGTCTGCACCAGGGTGAGCACTTCGAACATCTCGTCGAGTGTCCCGAAGCCGCCAGGGAACACAACCAGTGCCTTGGCCAGGTACGCAAACCAATACTTGCGCATGAAGAAGTAATGGAACTCAAAGTTCAGAGAAGGCGTTATGTAAGGATTGGGCGCTTGTTCGAAGGGCAAACGGATGTTGAGCCCTATGGTCTTGCCGCCTGCCTCGTAAGCGCCCCGGTTGGCCGCTTCCATGATCCCGGGACCACCGCCTGAGGTGACGACGAAACGGTGCCGCCGCCCCTTCAGTGTCTGCGTCCACTTGGTGACCAAGGAAGCCAGTTGACGGGCATCTTCGTAATAGCGGGCCATCTCCACGCCCGCTTCGGCACGCCGGCGTTGGAGGTCGGTGGCCGTTCCCTGGGCGATCTCTTCGTCGGTGGCTGGTTGTTCTTCCTCCGGCGCCGGCGTCGCGGAGCCGGGCTTATCCAGTAGCTCGAGCTCACGGCTGGCGTCGACGTGTTCCCGGAATCGCGCCGATCCAAAAAACACGATCGTGTCCTGGATGCGTTCCCGCCGGAAGCGCGCCAGCGGCTCTGAATATTCAGAGATGATGCGCACCAGCCGGCCGTCAGGACTATTGATAAAAGCAGGGTTCTGGTACGACAGGGGAGCGCGATGGAGGTGGGGTGGTTTGCCGGTTTTTTGTGTCATGCTTTCATGAAGTGGATCCGCGGAAGTGCACCGCTTCGACGATCGCGATCCACAGATTCAGCAGCCCGAGGCCCGACACCATCCCGCGCACCGCTCCATACATCAGAAACGTGGCCAGGCGCGGAAAGTGGTTGAGCAGTTGATTGTCCGCCCACAGCGGCGCGTACCAGGGCAACACGAGCACGATGACGCCGATATAGATGCGGATGATGACATAGAGGTAGAGTTCCACGCGGCGAAGCCACAGAGGAATCCGGGACGGGCGCTGGGGCCCAGCTTGCCGTTCTTGCACGGTCGAGCCGCTTGGAGGACTGGACGAAAAGAGGTTCGACTGTTGCGGCATTTTCCTTAGGCCAGGGCCAGCGCGGGAGCACCCCAGGGTGGTCTATCGAAACAGTAACACAGCGGCCCCGGACCGAATCCGGACCGGCTTTACCCTGCGAAAACGCGGACGGTAGGTACGGGCTTTAGCCCGTACATAAAATCCGTCATGTGATGGCCTTTAGGCCCTGAGGTACAGCTTTCGCTCGCGCAAATGGGACGGGCGTACCTCAGGGCCTAAAGGCCATCACAATGACAATATATTTGTGCCGGGGATAAATCCCCGGCCTACCCCTAAGGGCAGCTTAAAGGCCTACCCTTCAAGAGGCCCCAAAAACAAAAAAGGCACGGCTTCCGCCGTGCCCCTCGTTCGCTCTACCAACCTCTTACGCGGTACGCATCTGGACCGAATTGCCGGCTTCCGCCGCCGCCGCCGCCAGAATCCGATGGTGGATCGTAAACAGCGCAAGTTCCAGGCGATCCGAAACGCCCGTCTTGTCATAAACGCTGCGGAGATAATTCTTGATCACCTGCTCCGTCGTTCCCAGCCGCAGAGCGATCTCCTTGTTCTTGCAACCCTGCACAATCAGGGCAACGATCTTCATCTCTTTCGGGGTAAGCCGGTCGCGTACGCGCGCCCCGACCGAATCCTCTTCCTCCGACCCAATCGCCTCGACCGGCCGCTGGATCGACGAGAAACCCTTAATCACGCGATGCACGCATTCCACCAGCGCCTGACCCGTGGTATTGCGATAAACCACCCCGCGGATATCGTGAGCGGTGAAAATCTGGGCCGGCTCGCCATTCTCTGCGATCACGACCGCGCGGCTGCCGGCGGCTTTTACGTGAGACATCAGATCCTGATACTCAGGCCGCAAAGCTGAGGCAAACAAGACAATCGACGAACGATACGCATCAACGGAGAGCAGCAGACGTTCCAGGTCTGCACACTGTGCTGCTACGCGGAAGTCCTCTTCACTCGCCAGAACCTTGGCAATGCCGGCGCGAAAGATTGCTTGGTTGTCAGCCAGAATAATTTTATTCATCGTGCTGCCTTGTGCCTCGTATCGCTTTTATTTCGCAATCTTTACGGCCGCATAATCCTGCTATCGGCCACCAGCCGTCAGTCTTCTAAACTGTCCTGTTTTGCGTCACCTCGGGTACGTTTCTCTCCACCATTTCGTGGCGATCGTCTGAGGTGCTGGTGATCTCAAGCCTAGCGGCTCGGGCAGGAAATGAAACCCCACGAAAGTGGCAGGGGCGCGCTCTCAAGTTGCTGTCGCCACTGGATTTGGGTGTAGCAAAAGTGGTGCTACCGAGACGAATCAACGGGTTCGCAATACACTAAGGAAGCATGGGCAAGCCAGTTATCCTCGCGGTAGACGACGATGTGAGTGTCCTGGAGATGGTCGTTCAGGATCTGCGCCGTCAATATGGTGCGAACTATCGCATCCAGCGTGCGGCATCCGGCCAGGCCGCACTCGATACCTGTGACCAGTTGAAAAAGCGCGGCGACGTGGTCGCCCTGTTTGTCTCCGACCAGCGCATGCCCGGCATGTCCGGGGTGGAATTTCTGGGTAAGGCGATGGAACTGTACCCGGACGCCAAGCGTGCACTTTTAACCGCATACGCCGACACCGAAGCGGCCATCCAGGCCATCAACACGGCGAAGATCAATTACTACTTGACCAAGCCCTGGGATCCCCCGGAGGAGCGCCTCTACCCGGTTCTGAACGATCTGCTGGAAACCTGGAAGGAGGGCTACAAGGCGCCCTTCGAGGGCTTGCGGGTGATCGGACCCCGCTACACCCTGCGCGACCACCAGGTACGAGACTTCCTTTCCCGCAACCGCGTCCCCTATGTATGGCTCGATCCGGAACAAAGCACCGAAGGCGTGGACCTGCTCACCCGTTTCAAGCTGGATGACCACAAGTTGCCGGTGGTTCTTTTTGGGGATGGCTCCTACCTGGTGCAGCCGGGCCAAATGGAACTCGCCGCCAAAATCGGATTGCGCACCCAGGCGGAGAGGGAATCCTATGACCTGGTGGTCATCGGCGCGGGCCTGGCCGGCTTGGCCGCGGCAGTGTACGGCGCATCAGAAGGTTTGCGGACCTTGGTGATCGAGGATGAAGCGCCGGGAGGGCAAGCCGGCTCGAGTTCCAGGATTGAGAATTACCTGGGGTTTCCGGACGGAGTGAGCGGCCAGCTGCTCGCCGAGCGTGCCCTAATCCAGGCCACGCGGTTTGGAGCGGAAATGCTGACCCAAAAGGCGACAGGGATCCGCACCGAGAACAACTACAACATCATCCAATTGGCCGATGGCCGGGAAGTTTCCTGCCACGCCTGCCTGATTGCTGTGGGTGTGTATTACCGGCGTCTCAATACTCCGGGCGTGGAGCGCCTGACCGGGGCGGGGGTCTACTACGGGGCGGCAATGACCGAAGCAAGGGCCTGCAAAGACGAGGAGATCTTCATCGTCGGGGGGGCGAACTCGGCCGGCCAGGCAGCCATGTATTTCTCCAAGTACGCCAAAAAGGTAACCATGCTGGTAAGGGCCGACTCCCTGAATTACAGCATGTCGAAATATTTAATCGATCAGATTGCCGGTACATCGAATATAGAGGTCAGGACAAAATGCCAGGTGGTTGAAGCACTCGGTGAGAGTCGCCTGTCCTGCTTGAAGCTGTGTAACGGGTCTGGAGGCGAGGAAACCGTGCCGGCGAGCGGCCTGTTCATCTTTATCGGGGCGGCTCCCAACACGGACTGGCTCCCGGACAGCATTGTGCGCGACGCCAACGGATTTTTGCTCTCGGGTCCTGATTTGAAGGTGGACGGAAAGCTGGTAAAGAGCTGGACTCAGGATAGGGAGCCGTATTTGCTGGAGACCAGCGTACCGGGAATCTTTGTAGCGGGAGATGTGCGACACGGTTCGATTAAGCGGGTAGCATCCGCGGTAGGTGAGGGGTCGATTTCAGTGCAATTTATCCATCAGTACCTGGCGCGGTTCTAAAACCATGACGGATGTTCAGCTAAGTTCGCGAGTAGAGCAAGTCGAAGCGGCCAGTCTTGCCGCTCAGTTGCAAAACGTGCCGGTCTTCTCCGGCGTCTCCACCGAAGACCTTGGATGCCTCGGGCCGGTGGAATTGATCCACGCCGAGGCCGGCGCCGATCTTTACGACCTCAATCAAGCCCGTCGCGGCTTCTGGATTCTGCTCGAAGGCGAGCTCCGCCTGCACAAACGGCAGAAAGACGGAGAGCTCACCTTATTCGGTACTCACAGCGCTGGCGAAACCTTCGGTGAAGTCCCGTTGCTCGCAGGTAAGGACTCGGAAATTGTCGTTACGGTTCTTAAGGCGTGCACCGTCGTCTACCTGCGGGAAGAGCTCTTTTGGAAGCTGATGTTCGCTTGCCCGCACGTGCGCATGGGCGTTCTGGGAAACATGGCCCGCAGGCTTCAGGTGTACCAGTCGCAGGAGCTGCATCGGGAGAAGCTGATATCGCTGGGTACCATGGCGGCCGGCCTGATGCACGAGTTGAACAATCCCGGAGCGGCCGCGCGCCGGGCGGCTTCGCAGATGCGAGAAAACCTGAGCAATATGCAACAAATCAGCTTGCGAATGTGCAGTCAGGACGTCATGACTAACAGGCCAGGCGGAGTGCCTGCGACTCCTGCAGGAACAAGCCCTGCAACCCCGCAAGCAAAGTGCGATGAGCTCTCTCGACCAGGCCGACGCTGAAGACGAATTAGCCTCCTGGCTCGAGGCACACGGTATTGAGAATGCCTGGAAGCTGGCGCCAACGCTTTCAGGCATCGGCTTTAACGAGCAGACGCTGGAATGCGCGCAGAACGAGTTTCCCGGTAACACCCTATCCGATCCGCTGAACTGGATGGCGGCGCTTATTTCCAGCGTGCAGTTGGTGGGCACCATCGAAGAAAGCGTTTCCCGCGTCACCGACCTGGTCGGAGCGGTGAAGAAGTACGCCTATGAAGACAAGCCTCAACGCCACCAACTCGACGTTCACGACAGCATTCAAAGTACTCTCGTCATCCTGGGCCACAAGTTTCGCCAGAAGGAACTAACGGTCGAGAAGCTCTTCGCACCCGGGCTGCCCCCGCTCTCCACCTGCGGCGTCGGCCTCAGCCAGGTATGGACCAATCTTCTCGACAATGCCATCGACGCGTCTCCACAAAAGGGCACAGTCACCGTGCGCACCTGGGTGGAAGGCGATACTGTAAGCGTCGCGATTGGTGATCAGGGCGAGGGCGTTCCTGAAGAAAACAGGAAGTTGATTTTTGAGCCCTTCTTTACCACCAAACCCACGGGTCAGGGCACAGGGCTGGGTCTCGATATTGTCCGCCACATCGTGGTAGACAAATTTGGCGGGGAAATCAATCTGGACTCCGTACCCGGCAAAACCGAGTTCATCATCAAGCTGCCAGTCGTTTCGTAAATCCCCAAAATCCAAATCTTATCGAAAGACGCGGCTACCTTCCGGGTAGAAGGGCTATGGGCGCTAGTGTAGTGCGTCACACAGATGGGCCTTTATCTCATCGGATGATCCTGAGTCGGTTCTTAGCCGGTAAGCCGTGCTTTTGAAGCTACATCGCGCCGAGTCCCGCTAGGGACGACCGATCGTAGCCCAGGATGGAGTGCGCAGCACGGAATCCTGGGTACCTATAGCAAAATGATCAAGCCCCGTAGGGGCGGCACACATCCTCGAGGGACGTCAGTCCCGATCGCAGCAGATACGGCAGCTGACATAATCGCCTTTATTACTGACGCACTACACTAACCTAGATCGCCGCTCTTGATGAGATCGCTACCCGTCCACAGCACCATCGCGATAAACGCGACTAACGCTCCGCCAATGCACACCACGACTTGAACCATAGTTCCCCTATTCTAAACGCTTTTGCTCTTGCGCTGCTCGAAGAGCTTGGCATCGATCAGGAAGCGGAACCAGAATGTCTGCAGGGTCCAGAAAATGAAACCCTCCCGGCCGTCAAGAAAACCCAGGCGAAGGAAGTAGCGGTAGACAAACAGGGCATAGGGGCGCACAAAGAGCGGCGCATTGTTGTACAGACCGCGCAGATACCGTTTGCGCTCCACGGGGTTTCCCCAGAGTCGAGGCCGGATACGAGCCCCCTCGAGTGCAGCGGTTTGTTCCTTTACCTCGGCATCGGACCAGCGATTGTGCCTGGCTGTCCATTCCGAAAGCGACATGCGAATGTCGTCGATCATGTAGCCCTGGAGCTGGCCGGCCGAACCCTCGGAGAGATAGAAATGCTGGTCGTACTTGCGCTCCTCGCAGCGCCCTGCGCCCCTGCGGAAGAGCCGCAAGTGCCAGGTCGGCGACATGCCCCCATGGCGCATCTGACGCCCCAGAAACTGCACCAGGCGTGCAATAAAAAAACCGGAGTGCGCCGGGTTCTCCGGCAACGATCGTATCGAAGCAATCAGTTCGGGAGTAAGCCGCTCATCGGCATCCAGGTGCAGGTGCCATTCGTAGCGCGGCGACACATGATCGATGGCCCAATTGCGTTGCGCGCCATAATTCTCGAATGCATGCTGCACCACCTGGGCTCCGTGCTGCCGGCTCAGGGCCACTGTGTCATCTGTGCTGAAAGAGTCGACGACGTAGAGGTCGTCGGAAATTTCCTGCGCCTGAGACAGCGTTGCCCCTAACGTATCGACAGAGTTAAACGCAAGAATGATGACGGAGGGCTTCAACAAATCCACTATAGGGCGCACGCACATCGTCGGCAATAACCGAAGGGTGCCCCAGCAGTTCGGTCGAAATGTTTTTCCCTACGCCAGCATCGCGCTGGTGATCCGGTGCACCCCCGCCTCGTCCAAAATCGCGTCGGTAGCGGCGATCGAGTCACCCAAACCGATGCTCTTGCACGCATCCTCCACCACGTACGTCTCAAAGCCCGCCCGCATGCTGTCGATGGCCGAATGACGCACACAGAAGTCATAGGCCAGCCCAGTGAGGAAGATCCGTCCCAGGCCCCGTTCGCGCAGATACCCGGTAAGGCCGGTACGCGTGATGCGGTCGTTCTCATTGAAAGCGGAGTAGGAGTCGATATCGCTGCGAAACCCCTTGCGCAGAATCAGCTCTGTATTATCCAAAAGCAGGTGGGGGTGAAATGCCGCCCCCATGCTGCCTTGTACGCAATGGTCGGGCCACAGCACCTGCTCGCCGTGACCCGTCGCTATGGTTTCAAACGGCTCACGTCCCGGATGATTGGAAGCGAAAGAGTGGTGATCCCGTGGGTGCCAATCCTGGGTCAGGACCACATGGCGGAAGGCTCCCGCGATGCGATGAATCACCGGAACAACATCCTGGCCGCCTGGTACAGGCAGGGCGCCTCCGTCGCAGAAGTCATTCTGCACGTCGACTACCAGCAGAACGTCGCGGTCAACCAATTCTAGAGCCATCGTTCGTCCTCTTCTGTCCCGCTAGTGTGCACCATATCTCGCTGGAAACGATAGCGCAGAAAAAAAACGCGCTCGCTAACCTCCAACTCCACGATCCCTTAAAAGAGCCATGACGTCATGTTGGGGTAGATAAAACACGATCTTTGGCTGCTCGTCTCCGGTATAGACAATAAAAGTAGAGGCGACCCTGATCTCTTCAGGAGATTTTTCTCCCTGGGCAAACGTCATTTGCCATTCCGTCTCCGCCATGACGTAGTGGTTTCCCAATGTGGTTTCGCGAAGCGATATCAGGTCTGTCGATCGGCGGCCCATCTCTTCGAACTGCTTCTTGCGCCGCGGCAAAGCAAGAGCGAAAGCATCGGCCGGGACAACCCGGGCTCCTTGTGGACCGGCGAACAGGAACATCTCGGCGAACTGCGAGATCACCGCACCGGTCTCACTCGAGTTGCTGTTGTTTTCAAAGTCTTCGAAAAACGTCTCCATCGCGCTACTCATACCAGGTCACCTTCATAGTTGAGATAGATACACGGGCCGTTCCAGCTCCGAAGACCCTTTAGTATTATATCACTATCTACCTATAAAGTCAATGACTTAGACTGCCTGCTCCCGTACCGCTGCGGCAATCTGGTCGGTCGAGTAATCGAGACTTTGCAGAATTTGCAGGTTGTGTTCCCCCAGCAAGGGCGGGGGCAGCCGGTACACCGCCGGCGTCGCAGACAGCCGCACGGGGTTGGCGATGCTGCGCACCACGTCCAGCGTGGGATGCTTGATTTCTACGATCAGCCCTCGCGCCAGCGCCTGCGGATCGTGCACCGCCTCGCCGATGGTTTGGATAGCAGATGCCGGGATATCCTCCGCGGTAAGCCGTCTCAGCCACTCAGCCGCCGGCGCTTCATCGAATATTGCGCAGAGAGCAGGAATAAGCACCTGACGATGCTCGGTGCGCAAGGCATTTGATTGGAAGCGCGGGTCAGTCCCCAGCGTATCGGTCGCTTGCAGCACACGAAGAAAGCGCTGCCAAAGCGCATCGGTACCCACGGCAGCGACAAAATGGCGTCCGTCTCCTCCACGAAACACTTGATACGGAACTATGCTTGGATGGGCATTCCCCCAGCGTTCGGGAGATTCCCCGGCATTCAGGTAGTTGCTGCCCGCATTGATGAGCAGAGTCAACTGCGAATCGAACAGCGCCATGTCGAGCGCTTGTCCGGTGCCGGTCTTCTCCCGCGCCAGCAACGCAGCCATGATCCCGAGGGCGGAGTAGAGGCCGCATGTCATATCCGCAATCGCGATGGGATAGCGCACCGGCTCACCCTCCGGCTCCCCGGTAAAGCTCATGATGCCCGCCTGGGCCTGGGCGATGATGTCATAGCCTGCCAGGCCGGACCTGGGGCCCGAATGTCCATACCCCGAGATAGCGCAGTAGACAAGCCGGGGATAGCGCGCGCAAATCGTTGCCGCATCGAACCCGCGACGTTCGAGCGAAGCCGGATTACGCTGGTTGATGAGGAACACATCCGCAGTCGCCAGCAGGCGATGCAAAATCTCGGACCCGAGCGGCTGATCGTAATCGAGCGAGAGCGAACGCTTATTCCGGTTGGTGGCCAGAAAATAAGCAGATTCACTGCCCACGAACGGAGGTCCCCAACTGCGCGACTGGTCTCCCGTTTGCCTGCGCTCTACCTTGATGACATCGGCGCCGAAGTCTCCCAGCATCATGGCGCAGTAGGGTCCGGCCAGCGCTTCGGTAAGTTCCACCACGCGGATGGAATCGAGAACGTGCATCAGAACCCCGGAGGCCGTTGGTTCACAACCCCAAAGCTCCGTTCCAACGCCAAGCCGGCGCTTCCCAATTTGCCCTCGTCAAAGAGCCGGCCGATCAGGGTGACTCCATGAGGCACACGCCGCGGCGGAGAAAACTTAGCCGGCGGATGGGCGGGATCGGGCGCCCAGTCGCTGCGCGCCTCAGAAACCTCGATGAACCCCGCACGCAACGTAAGCGAGGGCTGGCCCGTGAAGTTCGTGATGGTGAGCATCTCGTCGCGCAGCGAGGGAACCAGCAGCAGGTCCACCTGGGAGAACACGCGCGCCATCTCCATGGCGACTTTGCGCCGGAAGCGATCGGTCTGCACAAAGTCCACTGCGGAAAGGAACCGCGCCTGGCGAAAGGTATTCGGCCACGCGTCCGGCACTTGCATCTTCAGTTGGTCCACACCGTGGCTAAGCGTCAACTCTTCAAAGGCGGCTGCGCCTTCAGCGAACAGAATCAACTGCAGAGAATCATAAGGCCAATCCGGGATGGACACTTCTACCGGCACCATGCCGAGCTTCTTCACCGCATCGAGCGCGGCTCGGTCGACCGCAGTGGCCGGCGCTTCGTTCATCCATTTCGGAAAGTAACCGACCCGCAACCCTGCAACCTTTGCTGCGGCATCGAAGTCCAGCTTGCTGGGTACGCTCGATACGTCACCCGGGTCGGGTCCGCTAATGGCTTCGAGCACCAACAAGGTGTCTTCAACACTGCGGGTCATCGGGCCGAGCTTATCGAGGGACCAGCACAGAGTCATCGCCCCGGTGCGTGGAACCCTGCCGAAGGTCGGCCGCAAGCCGGTAATCCCGCATCGCATGGTAGGACCGATGATGCTTCCCCCGGTTTCGCTGCCGATGGAAAAGCCTACCAGCCCAGCGGCCGTAGCAGCGCCCGGGCCTGCGCTTGAGCCGGAGGAACCTTCCTGGAGTAGCCAGGGATTCTTGGTCTGGCCGCCGAACCATACATCGTTGAGCGCTAGCGCGCCCAGGCTCAGCTTGGCCACTAGCACTGCTCCGGCCTGGTGTAAACGCTTGACCACGGCTGCGTCCTCGGTGGGCACGCGATTCCGGAAAGGCTCAGCCCCGTAGGTGGTGGGAATGCCGGCAGTGTCCAGCAAATCCTTCCCGCCCCATGGAATGCCGTGCAGGGGCCCACGGTAGTGGCCTGCGGCAATTTCCTGGTCAGCCTGTTTCGCCTGAGCCATGGCCAACTCCCGAGTTGGCGTAATAACGCACAGCAGCGTGGGATTGAAGCGCTCGATGCGTTGCAGATAAATGTTGGTAAGCCGTTCGGACGTAAGCTTGCGCGTCTCGATCCAGCGCGACAGCCGCGACACCGGAGCGAACGCGATGTCCTCATCATTGGCGGGCAGTGGACCCGGGTCAATTTTGCTGCGCACAAACACGTTGCGTTCGGGGCCTGCGGGCTTGCCTGGCAGCGCCGCTTCGCAATGGGACCAGGGCGCCAACTCCGCTTCGAGTGCAACCTTGCGTGGGCCAACGCGCCGCTCGTACAGCGGAGCCATCCCACTACGCCAACTGGCAACGGCCTCCTTGCGCTCGCTGTCGCTTAACTCCACCTGGACCAGCTTCTCTGCTTCCGCAAAGGTGAGCGGCGATACATCAGGCCCAACAGGTGGCGCCGTAGCAAAGGCGGGAGGAGTGCCGGCGGGCGGCTCCGCCGCTTTTTTCGTCTCGTTGCAAGAAGAAACAGCGATCCCCAAAAGACCAAGGGAGCTGTTGGTCAGGAACTGCCTGCGTGATTTCGACATGGCGCCTCTGTTGCGCATTCTAGAGTGCCGCCCCAAAACTTCGTAACGATTTTCCGTCCCCGACGCGGAAGCAAAAGGTTCTGCACCGCCCCTCCCCCTGGACGGGTGCCCCACGTTCGCCAGAAGCGCATACGTGGGCCGAAAAAGACCGGCGAAGCCGCGAACGTCTTCATTCGACGTTCCTGATGACAACTCCTTCAAAGGCGCGAAGAGAAATGCTGTTCCGAACCGCCTCCCCGGACCGATCCATATGCGTCGATGCAACGATAAGCCCGGCATCCACCACCACCTCTTCCATACCCGCGCTCAAATTGAGCCTGATCGAAAACCGCTGCTCCCCATCGACCCTCTCATACCGAAGAACCTTGCCATCGCTGGCAACGCCTTCAATGCGCCCAATATTCAAAGCCGCATTCGCGTTGCGCAATCCAATCAGCAAGCGATACAAACTCAGCACCGACTCGCTCTGTTTCGAGAGCGAAGCCACATTCACGCTCGAAGAGTCTGCCGCCAGACGAAGCCAAGGCGTACCGTCCGTAAATCCTGCCTCCCTCGAACCATCCCACTGCATCGGAGTTCGCTCCGGATCACGTCCCTGCCCCTTGCCAGGCTCATTCTTCTCCGCCGGATCCTGCACCTCCAGAGGAGGAATGACCACATCCGTCATCCCAATCTCATCACCGTAGTACATCGTCGGTGTGCCCCGCAGCGTCAGCAATAACATCGCCGCAATGCGCGACTTTGCCGGGCCAATCCGTGTAGCAATCCGCGGCTGGTCATGGTTCCCGATCACCCAATTGGGCCACGCGCCCACAGGCAAAGCAGCCTCATATTCCTTGATGACGGCGGCGATCGCATCTGCCGTCCACGCGCACTGCATCAGATGAAAATTGAACGGCAACTGGGCGCCATTGAGCGTCGGCCCGTAGTACGTAGCCAACTGATCGAAGGGCAGATACAACTCTCCGATGAGCAGCCGATCGCCATACGAGTCGAGTACCGCCCGCATCTCAGCAACGATCGCGTGCACCTCGGGCCGGTTGGTGTTGTAAACGGGAAGCAGCCGCACCGACGCGGGAGCATCCGGCGCGCTCGCTGGATTCACCGGGTTGTCGCGATACTGATCATCCTTGATCATCATCCACATCACATCCACGCGAAACCCATCGACCCCGCGGTCCAGCCAGAATCGCAGCACGTTCAACATCGCCGCACGCAACTCGGGATTCCGCCAGTTCACATCTGGTTGTTGTTTCAGAAATGAGTGGTAGTAGTACTGGCTGCCGTCCCTGGTCCAGGCAGGGCCGCCAAAATTGCTGAGCCAGTTGTTTGGCGGACCGCCATCGCAGGCAGGATCGCGCCACAAGTACCAATCGCGTTTCGGATTCGTGAGCGAGGAGCGGCTCTCTAAAAACCAGGGATGCTGATCCGACGTGTGGTTGGGCACAAAATCGAGAATCAGCTTGAGGCCCCGCTGATGAATGGCTTGCAGTAGTTCATCGAAGTCCTCCAGGTTGCCAAATCGCGGATCGACATCGCAGTAGTCCGCAATGTCGTAGCCGAAATCGGCCATCGGGGAGGGGTAGAAGGGTGCGATCCATACCGCTTTGATCCCCAGTTCCGCGAGGTAGTCGAGCCGCTTCAGGATGCCCTGAAGATCGCCGATGCCGTCGCCATTTGTGTCCTGGAAGGACCGTGGATAAACCTCGTAAAGGACGCCGTACTGCCACCAGGCTGCTGCGGATAGATTCAAGAACGCTCCATGGTTAGAAAACAGACGATACACTGATCTTTATGAGTAAACCGACCAGAACGTTGAACAAGTACAGTTCTCAGATTACACAGCCCAAAGCGCAAGGGGCCTCGCAGGCCATGCTCTACGCGACCGGCCTGACCGAGCAGGATATGGCCAAGCCGCAGGTGGGGATATCGAGCATCTGGTACGAGGGGAACTCCTGCAACATGCATCTTCTGGGGCTGGCCGAGAAGGTGAAGGAAGGCGTGAACGCCGCCGGCATGGTGGGTTTGCGCTTCAACACCATCGGGGTCAGCGACGGCATTTCGATGGGCACCGATGGCATGAGCTATTCGTTGCAATCGCGGGACCTGATCGCCGACTCGATTGAAACCGTGATGGGCGCGCAATGGTATGACGCCAATGTCTCCATTCCTGGTTGCGACAAGAACATGCCGGGATGCCTGATCGCCATGGGCAGACTGAACCGGCCGAGCCTCATGGTCTATGGGGGCACCATCCGCGCCGGCCATCTGAACGGTCAGAAGCTGGACATCATCTCTGCCTTCCAGAGCTACGGTCAATTCATCACCCACACCATCACCGAGGAGCAGCGCCAGGCCATCGTCCGCCACTCCTGTCCCGGAGCGGGCGCCTGTGGAGGGATGTACACCGCGAACACCATGGCCTCTGCGATCGAGACTCTGGGCATGAGCCTGCCTTATAGTTCCTCGACGCCGGCGGAGGATCCGTTGAAGCTCGATGAATGTTTTCGCGCCGGTGCAGCCATCCTCAATCTGCTCGAGCTGGATTTGAAACCACGCGACATCATGACCCGCGAGGCCTTTGAAAACGCGATGGTCGTGGTTGCCGCACTGGGTGGTTCCACGAACGCCGTGCTTCATCTCATTGCCATGGCGCGGTCCGTCAACGTTCCGCTGACCATCGATGATTTTCAAAAAGTCAGCGACAAGACTCCATTGCTGGCTGACTTCAAGCCCAGCGGCTCTTACGTCATGGAAGACCTGCAATCCGTAGGTGGTCTGCCCGCAGTGCTCAAGATGCTGCTTGCGGAAGGGCTGCTGCACGGTGACTGTCTCACCGTCACCGGCAAGACGCTCGCCGGGAATGTAAAGGATGTGCCCGGTCTGAAACCAGGACAGCAGATTGTGCGTCCAGTCTCCGATCCTCTGAAGCCTACGAGCCACCTGCAAATCTTGAAAGGCAACCTGGCGCCGGAGGGTGCAGTAGCCAAGATTACCGGCAAAGAAGGGCTGAGGTTTTCCGGTCCGGCCAACGTCTTCGATTCTGAAGAGCTAATGTTGAAGGCGCTGGAGGAGGGCAAGATCGCCAAAGGCCAGGTGCTGGTGATT
This sequence comes from uncultured Acidobacteriaceae bacterium, assembly GCA_963850235.1. GTDB lineage: Bacteria > Acidobacteriota > Terriglobia > Terriglobales > Acidobacteriaceae > PALSA-350. The sequence goes on from CAWKKM010000008.1 coordinate 598,524, forward strand.
CGCTACGAAGGCCCCAAGGGCGGCCCGGGCATGCCCGAAATGCTAACGCCGACCTCGGCCATTATGGGAGCGGGTCTAGGGAAAGATGTGGCCCTCATCACCGACGGCCGCTTTTCCGGCGGCTCCCACGGCTTCATCGTAGGCCACGTCACCCCCGAGGCCCAGGAAGGCGGTCCTATCGCCTTGGTCCGCACTGGTGAGGTGATCACCATCGACGCCAGCAAAAATGAGCTATCAGTAGCGGTATCCGACGAGGAACTCGCCGCCCGCCGCAAAGCCTGGCACATGCCGCCCTACAAAGCCGAACGAGGCACCCTGGCAAAGTACATCCGCAGCGTGAAGAGCGCGGCCCTGGGTTGCGTTACAGACGAATAGGAACCGTGAAGGGAGTAAGGAAAAGGCGGTTGCTAAAGGAGGGTGCAGGTCGCTATCGGGTTTCCGCCCAACGACCGCCCTGTCCTTTAGCAACGGTCCTCTCCTCTCAACGACGCTCTCCTATTTGTCATCCCGAGCGAAGCCGAGGGACCTGCAGTTCGCTCCACCTGCAGCTAATCTCAGATGGAAGCACCACCTCCCCCCTTGTCATCCCGCCTGCCCCGGCGGCCGTGGGACCGAAGCGGAGGGACCTGCGGTTCTACGGACCCATCCTGGAAATGTTTTTCGACCTGCATCCTCCTCCCCAGCAAAAAAGGCGCGATACCTGACTCAGGTATCGCGCCCCTTATCTAACCCACCCTAGCTAAACAAAGCGTCGTCGATCGACTGCACATCATCCCACATCGGCGTCGGCTCAAAATACCCGGTGCCTTTCTTCAAGTGCTGTTTGCAAACCTCATCATTCAGCGTCACTCCAAGCCCGGGGGTTTCAGGAACCTTGATGAACCCCTTGCTGATCATCGGCTTCTCCAACCCATTGACCAGGTCCTGCCACCATGGAACATCGAGCGAATGGTTCTCCAGCGCAAGAAAGTTACGCGTAGCGGCCGCGCAGTGGACATTCGCCATGCAACTGACCGGCGTGCCCGCAAAGTGCATAGCCATCGGAACCCCATACCCAAACGCCATGTCGCCGATCTTGTGTGTCCGCAGAATGCCCCCTGAGGTCGCAAGATCCGGATGGATCTTATCCACCGCATGCACGCTGCACAGCTTTTCGAAATCCGCGATCTCGTAAATATCCTCGCCCGTAATCGTCGGCGTGGGGCTGGCATCGGTGATTTCCTTGAGCAGATCGGTGTAATACCAGGGAATCACATCCTCCATCCATTCCAGGTTGAACTTTTCATACGCTTTCCCCAGCTTGATGACGGACTTCACGCCAATATGCCCCAGGTGATCCATAGACAACGGCATGTCATAACCAATATTCTCCCGCACCGCCGCAACGTATTCGCAAAGCCGGTCGATGCCCTTATCGGTGACCTCGGTGGCCATAAACGGATGAGGCTGATTGCGCAGCTCCCACTGGCTCTGACCGGCAGGCTGCATCACCATGCCCGGCATCCCCTCGAGCACATTGATGCCCAGATCCATCTTCATCCAGGTAAGCCCCATCTCCTTCCGCTCTTTGGCTCGCCGCCCATATTCTTTCGGATCATCCGACTCTGTCGTATCCGCATACACGCGGACCTTGTCGCGCCATTGCCCACCCAGCATCTGGTACACGGGGCAGTTGTAAACCTTGCCCGCAATATCCCACAACGCCATCTCGACAGCGCAAACGCCGCCGGCCTGGCGCGAGATCCCGCCGAACTGCTGGATCTTCTGAAACAGATAGTCGATCTTCAAAGGATTCTCGCCCACGAGGCGATTCTTCAACACCATGGCGTATTGATAGCCGCCAACGTCGCGCACTTCACCCAGTCCATAGACCCCCTGGTTGGTATCGATACGAATAATGGGGCACGGGCTTGGACCGGGCTTCACGATGATGGCATACCGCATATCGGTAATCTTGAGCGTCGACGGGCTGGAACTCAGGTTGACGTTCTTGACTGCCGGTTCTTGCTCGGCTGCGGCCTTCTCCAAACTGTACCGGCTGAGAAGGCCGCCACCCAGGAGGGCCATGGAAGACTTGAGAACACCGCGGCGATTAAACTTCCATCCATTTGAATCGGACATGGTTACATTTACCCCTTCAGTTTTGATCCTCGCAGAAATCTCCCCGTGCTCACAGGCGTAATGCGAAGGAGAAGGATATCGCATTGTCATGCTGGCTGCATGGGGGCGGCCGACTCCGGTCGACCGGCACTGCGGGCGGGTTAACTTATAGATAACTACATACACAACTGTCAAGGAAAAGCCGGATACCGCAATGTGGTATCTAACTTCCGCCCGGCGCTGGAGGATAGACTAGACAGGGAAATTTAAGGGCCACGCCATCTTCAGAGCAGAAACCATGAAAATTCTTCTTCTGTTGCTCGTAACTCTTCCAGTTACATCAAACTGCTTCGCCGCCTCCGCCTATCCCACGCGCCTCGACGACCCTGCCGCCGTCTACCTGACCGCGGAGGAATTCCACGCCCACGCCGACGGCAAAGAAGACGATAGCGCGGCGGTGCAAGCGGCGATCGACAAGCTGCAGTCCACGAAAGGCGAAGGAGTGGTCTTCATCCCACCCGGACGCTATCGCATCAGCCGCACCATCTATCTCTGGCCTGGCGTGCGGGTTATCGGTTACGGTTCCCAACGTCCCGTATTTGTACTAGGCGAGAACACACCCGGGTACCAGAACGGAATAGCCTACATGTTCTTTTTCGCGGGCGCCCGGCCCCGGCCTCAGGGTGCTGCAGGCTCGCCCCGCTTTGCCTACCATCCTCCGCCGACACCCCGCGGAGTTATCCCGCCCCCCGAGCAAAACGTACCCGACGCCAACCCTGGCACCTTCTACTCTGCCATCAGCAACGTCGACTTTGAAATCGGACCGGGTAACCCGGGCGCCGTCGCCATTCGCTTTCATGCCGCACAGCACGCCTTTCTCAGCCACATAGACTTTTCCATCGGTTCGGGATTTGCCGGTGTCCACGAGGTGGCGAACGAAGCGGAAGATCTCCACTTCCACGGGGGACAATTCGGCATTATGGCCCGCAAACCCTCACCAGCATGGCAGTTCACGCTGATTGACTCCACCTTCGACGGGCAGCGGGAAGCGGCCATCCGTGAAAACGAAGCCGGCCTCACTCTGGTTCATGATGAATTTCGCAACGTGCCCACCGCCGTTTCCATCGATCCCCACTACTCCGATCAGCTTTGGATCAAAGACAGCCGTTTTGAAAACATCGCTGGCCCCGCGGTCCTGATCGGAAACGATGCCAGCCGCATGACGGAAATAAATTTTGAGAACGTGGTGTGCAGCCGCGTTCCTCTATTTGCCAAACTGCGCGAGAGCGGCCGCGAATTCCGCCAGCCAGGGGATATCTATCAGGTCAAGGTCTTCTCTCACGGCCTCACTTTGGACTATCCCGGTGCGCAGGGAACCATCCAGACGCGCTATGATGCTTCACCGCTGGCCTCACTACCGGCCCCCACTCCACCCGCGATAATCCCGCTGCCTGACCCCGCCACATGGGTCAACGTTCGCTCGCTCGGCGTGATAGGCGACGGCGTGGCTGACGACACGGCCGCGTTGCAGAAGGCCATCGACGAACACCCGGCGCTTTACTTCCCCAGCGGCCGCTACCTGCTCCACGACACCCTCGCTCTCCGCCCCAATACTGTGCTCATCGGATTGCACCCCAGCACGACGCAATTCGACCTGCCCGACGGCGCACCCGCGTTCGAGGGTCCGGGCGGCCCCAGGCCATTGCTGCTTGCGCCTTCAGGAGGAGCGAACGTCATCACCGGGCTCGGCATTTTTACCGGCGGATTCAACCCACGGGCAGTCGGGCTTCTCTGGCACTCCGGCAAAGATTCGCTGGTAGACGATGTCCGGTTTCTGGGCGGCCATGGCACCAACAATCCCGATGGCACCCGCACGAATCCTTACAACTCCACCCATAGTGCCGACCCCAATCCACATCGTCCCTGGGACTCCCAATATCCCAGTCTCTGGGTGGATGGAGGCGGTGGGACATTCGCCAATATCTGGACTCCCGATACATTTGCCCAGGCCGGCATCCTGGTCTCAAACACAACCGTCCCGGGCTTTGTGTACGAACTCTCGAGCGAGCACCACGTGCGCGCCGAAATCAAACTGAAGAATATTTCCAACTGGGAGCTCTACGCCCTGCAGACAGAGGAAGAAAGCGGCGAAAGTCAGGATGCCTCATCGCTCGAAATCGACCACTCCAGTGATCTGACCATCGCCAACTATCACGGCTATCGCGTCACCCACATGGAGAAGCCTTTCCCCTACGCGGTACGGATCGCCGATTCCAACAATATCCACTTCCGCAACGTGCATGTGGACGCCAACAGCTCCATCGGCCTGTGTGATGCCACCGGGACTTGCCGCCAGGCAGTGCGTTCCAACAAGGTGCCCTTCGAAAACGCCATCGTCGATCAGACTCTCCACGCCGAAGTGCGTGACCGCGAATTCGCCTGGCTCGATCTCTCTGACGACAAACCAGTCCCGGGCGCCCGCGCGGCTTCAACGCTCATCGAAAAGGGAGCGCAGGTCGAGCGTCTGGCCACCGGCTTTTACAACATTTCCGGCGCCGCCGTCGACGCGTCCGGACAGCTCTATTTCGTCGACGCGCACTTCCACCGCATCTACCGCTGGTCACCCGAGTCGAAAAACGCAGTCGTGGTGAGTGACGCGCCACTCGATCCCGTCAACCTTGTCTTTGACAAAGCCGGTGACCTCATCGTCGTTTCCTCCGGCGGCAAGGACTTGACCGCATATGCCTTGCATCCGGACTCGACAAACCCCGAGGCTCAACTCACTCTGCTGCATCTCGAACCCGCAGCGGATCGCCCTGGCCTTACACCGGCATTGCCTGTCGATTACTGGTTCAACGGAGACTTTGCCGAGACCCTTTCTGTGACCCAGCCCTATACGTATACGTCACTGCAACAAATGTTCGAGAAAGGCCTGGGGACCCGCAGCACCTTCCAGTTCGTCTCCCCTGACAACTCTCTCTTTATTCCGACAGACGCGCCGATCGTGCAAGGTGAGCCCTATTTCGGAACGAAATGGGCCCCGGTCCTCGAAGCGTACGGCCTGGTCAAAGGAATCGAAGGCAAACCCTTCTACGCGACGAATGAGGCCGAGCAGCGTACCTACCGCGGCCTGCTCAATCCAGACGGATCCTTATCGCAGATAACTACCTTCGTGGAGCAAGGCGGAGAAAGTCTGGCCCAGGACGCCCAGGGCAACGTCTATCTAGCCGCTGGCCAAATCTACATCTACTCGCCGGAAGCCAAACTCCTGGGCAGCATAGACGTACCCGAACGCCCCCACGACATTCTCTTCGGAGGCAAGGATCGCCGCACCCTCTACCTGCTAACCGACCACTCGCTCTACGCCGTGCGCACGCGTCAACCCGGCCAGTAGCCGCGTCGAACCCGAAGCTATCAAACTCAACAAGAACTCCACAGGGACTGGACGGGTGCCCCACGTTCGCCTGAGCGTACGTGGGCCGAAAAAGACGGGCGAAGCCCATCATTGTTTTACTATCCTCCTAACCAAATCCCCTGGGTGCCCCACATCTCGCTCGTTTTTCCCGAGATGTTGGATGCCACGAACCTAAACCTTTACTCTCCTCCAAACAACTCACGCCGGAGGAGCCCCACCAACCGGTTCCCGTTTCCGCACACCCTCACCCACAGGCCCCTGATGCCCAAGCGTGCGGTTGAGCCATTCAGTCATCTGCACTTCCCAATCCGGCACACCCGGCAGCTTATGCCATCCGCCGGTTCCATGCATTCCACCAGGAATCCGAATAATCTCGCTCCGCACTCCCACCTTACGCAGCGCCGCATCCAGGTTCGTCGCCTCACTAAACGGAATGTACTCATCCTTGTCACCAAGGATCTGCAAAAACGGAGGGTCACCCTTGGAAACATAAGTAATCGGCGACGCCTCCTTCAGCGCCTCCACTTCGCCCTTCTGCTGAATCAAGGGATCAAGCAACGCATGCACATCAGCATTCAGCGGAACCGTCGCAAAACTACTCTGCGCAAACAAGGTCACCACAGCCTGCACCTGTGCGCTCTCGCGGTCCACTGGATCAGTCGCCGAAGCATCGCCCGGCGCATTCAACAACCCCACCATGTTGCTCAGGAACCCACCCGCCGACCCACCCACCAGCGCGATGCGATTTGCCTGTCCATCCCAACGGCCCGTATTGTGGCGAATAAAACGAACCGCCCGTTGCACGTCGTACACCATGTAAGGGTAGGGATACTTCGGTGCCAGCCGGTAATTAATCGAAAACACCGCATACCCCGCAGGCGCGAGGAAATCGGCGCAATACGCTTCGCTGCCGCTCTTGCTATTGCCCCGCTGGTAGCCGCCGCCATGGATGATGATCGCGATCGGATGTGGCGCCGGTCCCTTAGGCGCGTAATAATCCATGGTCAACGTCTGTCCGTCGGCCACCCCGTAAACAATCCCTTCCTGTGCCGGCTACCTCTGCCGCAAACGCGGACACCGTCAACACCAACGCCAGAAGGCCAGCCCATATCGTCCTCATATGCTGAGCGGCCGTTCAGGATGCACCGTCATCCACAGCACGGCGCCGACTACAGCCAGCGCGGCCGCAATCGCAAACGACGTCGTCCACCCAAAGCGCTGCGCGACCCAGGGCGTAAGTGAGGCCGTCACCGCGCCCCCCACTTGTGCCCCCATGTTCACCATGCTGGAAAACACCCCCGAACTCCGCCCGGCGATATCGGCGGACACCGACCAGAACGAACTCTGCGAGACGTACAGCGCGCCCGCACCCCCGGCAAGGATGACGCCCGCAAGCTGCGGGCTTTGCACTCGCGAACCGAGCACCAGGAAAATCGCGGTAAAGAAGAACGCCACCGAAGCCAGGCCACAACGCCCCACGCGCAGCCCGTAGGCCTTCGTAAGCCGGTCGCTGATCACTCCACCCAACAGGCATCCAATGGTCATCGATAGAAAGGGCAGCGTGGAAAACCACGCACTCGCCTTGGCATTGAATCCGCGCACCTGCGCCATGTACAGGAAGAACCAGCTGAAAAATATCCACGCGGTATAGCCGAAACCGAAGTAGCTAATGATCAACGCCGGCAGATCGCGGCGGCGCAAAATAGCCCGCCATGAGATGGCCCCGCCTGCAGCCTTATCGGCCTCCTCGACGATGCCCTTGCGAATGATGGCCAACTCTGACGCAGAAACCGCGGGATCTTGTTCAGGCGTATCCCGTGCGCCCCACCACCACACCGCTCCGGCGATCACACCAATGACCGCGCTGAACCAGAAGGCAGATCGCCATCCGTGATGGGAAATGAACCACACCAACAACGGCGGCGTGAGCCCGCTACCCGCGCCCACACCCGCGAAAATAAGCCCATTGACCAACCCGCGTTCCTGCACCGGCACCCAGCGAGCGACCCACTGGTTAGCCGCCGGATAAATCACGGCTTCGCCCGCGCCCAGCGCAAACCGAATGCCGATGAGCAGCAGCACAGCCTGGGAGATGCCCGGAGGAATTACCGTGGTGAGGGCAGTCGCCACACCCCACCACACCACGCCCCAGGTGATCACCCGCCGCGGCCCAAAGCGCGAAGCGAGCCATCCGGCGGGCACCTGGAAGCCCGCATAGCCGATGAGAAACGCGCTGAAAATCCATCCCAGCCTTTGATTTCCCAACCCGTACTCGGAACTTATCTGGAGTCCCGCGATCGAAATGTTTGTCCGGTCGAGGAAAGAGATCGCGCTGAGAACGAAAAGCCAGAATGCGAGGACAAATCTCTTTCGCGAGTGGTGCTGTACATCCATCGTCAATTGCTCCCTGGAGCGCGAGTCGAAACAAATGATACCCCACGGAGAAACCGCAGCCGGCTCACGTATGATGCGGTTGTGCTATTCAGCCAATCGGGGCCCGGCGGAGCGTTTCGTGTGTTTTTCAGCTAGAGCCAACTGTTCCCAGGAACCAGCAGTATGAATCCTGAAGCCCTCATCACAAATCTGAGGATGTTCTGGTGGGCCTTTGCCGTCAGAGGAGGTCTGGCACTCGTCTTTGCCTTTGTCCTCTTCTTTGTCAGCAGCTTCTTGGGCATCTTTTCCTTTGATTCCGTCACCCTCGTCTATCTGAGCCTTCTGCTCGGCTCTTTTGTGCTGGGCAACGGTCTTCTCCATGGGGTGGCGGCAGCGTTTGCCTTCGAGCACCATCTGCATCTCCGTTGGCTGTCGCTCTGCGAGAGCTGCTTCGAGTTGTTGCTCGGCATTTACATCGCCGTGTCCATGTTCTTGACCCCCGAATCGCTCGCTTTCCTGGCCGGGCTCCACGCCTTGGGGAATGCGGGCTTTCAAGTCGCCCTGGCCGTCAGGATGCGGAAGGACCGGATGCATCTATGTCTTCTAGGGTTGATTGGAATCGTCTCGCTGGGCATAGGGATCGTGTTTCTTACCCACTATCATCAGCCCGCGCGGATCACAACCCAGGCGCTCGCCGGCTTCGAGTTCCTGTGCGGAATCACCTGGATCGCGCTGGCATTCAGGCTTCGCCGTTAGCCTGGCGACGATCCCCTTTCCTGGACCCATCGAAAAAAGGAGGGCTCCAGGCCCATCGTCGTATACTTGTTCCATGTCCATTGTGCGAAACATAGCCGGCGTGGCCAAGGGAATGAGCATCACCTTTCGCGAGATGCTGAACCCAACCGAGGTAGAAAATTACCCCGACGGACCGGGTCCGAACCGCGGCGCTCACTTCCAGGATCGTTTCCGCGGTGCGCATGTCCTGCAGCGGGATGAGAACGGCCTTGAGAAATGTGTCGCCTGTTTCCTGTGCGCCGCAGCCTGCCCGGCCAACTGTATATACATTGAGGCCGCTGAGAACACAGCGGAGCGCCGAATCTCCAGTGCCGAGCGCTATGCCAAGGTCTACAACATCGACTACAACCGCTGCATTTTTTGTGGTTACTGCGTGGAAGCTTGTCCCACGGACGCCATAACCCATGGACACGGCTTCGAACTCGCCTCACTGAACGCCACGACCCTCATTCATCGCAAGGAAGACATGCTGGTGACATCCATCGGCCTGCCAAATAGCATCAGTTCCGGCGCGGGCGCGGTGAAATAGGTGGATGGAAAGAAGCGCATCTTCCATGTAAGCAGCCGCGTCAATATCAAGGGGCTACGCGACGAAATACTGCGCATGCACGGTTTCGAAGTGGACTCGGTTGTCTATTCGCCCCAGGCAGCCGAAGCAGTGGCTGAAAAAGACTACGACCTGGTGTTAATTGATGTAGAGGCGGATGTCCGGGTTCAAAGCGCCCAGCAGCTCTGCGACGAGATCAAGAAAGTTCACCCGCTGCAGCACGTCGCCTTTGTTTGCAACTACCGCGTGGCCATTAACAGCGACTGCCCCGACGAGATTATCCGCGCAGAATTCAACCCGGAAGCCCTGGTCCAGGGCGTGCAAGAAGCAGTCGAGAAAAACGAAGCCGGCGACAAAAATCGCGCCTTCTAACCCAAACGGTTGTTTTCAACCCCCCTTAGCAAAACCGTCATCCTGAGAGGCTGTGACTTTTTATCAATGGAAAGGCCTCCCGCCCCACAACCGGCTTGTCCCCCGGTAACTGTTCTCTCCCTGCAACCACCCTCTCCTATCTGTCATCCCGCCTGCCCCGGCGTGCCGTGGGACCGTACCCGGATTTCCTACTTCACAGCTCTTGCCAGCGACCGCTTATGTGGTTCTCCTTAAAGAGAACCACATGCAGTTGATCGAAGCCGCAACTCTTGACAGGAAATCTGGGGCAGGGGAGGGACCTGCAGTTCACTTCACCAGCAACCAATCTCAGATGGAAGCACCACCCTCCCCTTGTCATCCCGACCGGAGCGAACCCGGATTTCCGCCTCGCTACCCGGACACGTGTGCGCCTTTCAAGGAAAGCGCATGCTGCGCCAGCGCCACAACTTCCACAGGAAATCCGGGGGAGCGAAGCGGAGGGACCTGCGGTCCTACGAACCCTCCGTGGAAATGTTTTTCGACGGAGCTTCGCGCGGTGCGACAAACGAAGGTGAATTAGAAACGGCCCTTAACCGCCCTAACTGGCCTTCTTCCGCGGCTGCGCCGCCTGGAACTCAGCCCGAAGCGCTGCTTCATGCATGGGCTTCTCATGCAGCAACAACTGCGTCGCCTCCAGGTGCGCATTGGCATGGAACCAATCCTGCACAATGTTGTCGTACAGCAGATTCAGTATCGCCAGCAGAGACATACCCTGATGGTGAGCCATCCACTCCAGCACCAGCTTGGGCGTCTTGGTGGACTCCTGATAATCCGCCGCCTCGTAGAAACCGTAAGCGCCCATCCACCCCATCTTAGCCATGCGTTTGAGATTCTTCAGCGCCTCGACTGGATCGAGGCCCAACGCCAGGCAAGTGGAATACGGCGAGATCACAGGACCGGCCACCGCGTCCCATTTCAGAGCAATCTGCGGAATCCCAAACGCCTGGTAATGATAGTGACCGTGGTCGTCTTTCCCCGCCCACCCGGATTCGGAGATACCCCATGGAATCCCATGTTCCTTGCCAAAAGCGCGCTGGATCGCGACCACCCCATTGAGCGTACGCGATACCAGCGTGTCAGGATAACTACGCATCCAGATGTTCGGCATCATGTACTCGAACATGGTGCCTGTCCAGGAAATGAGCACCGGCTGTCCATAGGCCATGGTGTGGATTCGTCCCAATTTGAACCAGCTTTGCTGCGGAGCTTCTCCCTTCGCCACTGTAATGAACGCGGCAATACGAGCCTCGCTGCATAACAGGTCATAGCAGGCTTGGTGCAGATGCTGGCGCTCGATCTCATAACCAATCGAGAGCAGCAGGCGCGACTTATCCATAAGGAAACCGAAATCCATTTCCGTTGCAAAGCGCATCGCCTCGGCGGAGAGGTCTTTGAGTCCGGCAGCGAGCGCCTTCAAATTTTCTCGCGCCGGCCCCAAAGCGATACGCAGCTCTTCCGCTAGCAACACGAGCGGTGAGTCAGACGGCACACTGGTCGCGGCCCGCGCGATGCGGCCATCCAGATCGGCAGCCAGTGCCGCCGCGGCTCCCGTCTGCACCCCGGCTGCCATCTCGCTGACACCGTGCAACTGAGGCAGTTCGAACAGAGGAGCAAACCTGGGCAAGACCCACGGCAGGTAGTCGCTGGCCAAACCGGTCAGAGCACGAACCCGGCGCCGGGTTTCCGCCAGCCACCAGGATGCTTCGCCTTCTGCCGGCGCTGAAAACTCGGGTGAGTCGACCGTGTCCAGCGCCCACGCAATCCACTCACTCACGTTAGCGTTCGCGGCCGGAAGGACCAATGCCTTCAGCCCCGTGGGTGCATCCGGCAAGCTTTTCAGCAATTCCCAATGATCGTGGATGCCGCCAAACAGGCTCCGATCGAGCAGGGGCTCGCGCAGCAACAACCGGCTACCCGTGCGCAAGGTATAGAACGATGCTGCCAGGTTTCCGCTATCTACCGAAGAAATGGTGATGGGCCGGATAGGCGCGAGCGTGCGCGTGTCATACCAGTTGTAGATGTGGCCGCGGAACTTCTCCAGCTTGTCGTAGGTCTGCAAGCTGCGTTCGCTGAGTTCAAGAAACTCAGGAATGCTCAAATAGCCGAACGTAACCGCGGCCTGTCGCGCATTGAGGAGCAGGCCATAGTTCGTGGGTGACACGCGAGCCGCTTCAAACAGGCCCTCTTCCTCGACATTGTCCGGCACCATGTAGTTGTGGCTCTCACCGCCGAACTGGTTAAAGTACCGCCAGGTTTTCAGCGCCAATTGCCGCAGAAAAGTGTTTTCCTCCTCGGTAAGCTTCGGCCGGGTCTGCTGCGGTGGATTGTTCAGCCACGCGGTGATGCCGCTCGCAAAAGCCCAAAGGAGAAGAATGGGCAGCGCTACCAGCACCGACTGCGGATGGTAGAGAAACACCACCACACCCACGATCAGCGCGACCAGGGGACTCACGGCCAGGTAGCGGTCAACCGGCGTGCGCCGTTTTGCCGCCGCCTCTGCCTCAGCAGCAGTTTCCCATTCCAGCAATCGCTGCCCGGTAATGAAGCTGCGCACCAGCGAACGAATAATGGCGTCCAGCGCCAGCAGCGTCTGGTGCGGCAGATAAACCAGGTTGAGCAGAGCGATAAATGTGCCCTGTCCAAAACCGCTGTAAGCGTCACGCATGGAGCCCGGCAATTTGGTGACGTACGCGCGCCCCACACTAAAGACAAGCTGAACCATGGTGGGCACGAACATCAGGAACAACGTGACCGCGGTCCAATAGAGTGCGCCGCCGGGCAATCCAAGCCACCCCGCGAGCAGCAGGGCAAACGTGAACACCTCTACCAGTGACCGGCGCAGATTGTCGAAGATCTTCCACCGCGAAATTGTCGCGATGGGGTTACGCACATACCGTCCCGACTCGTCCGGAACCTTGGAGAAAAGCCACTGCGCAATCTGCCAGTCACCCCGCAGCCAGCGATGTTTGCGGCGCGTGTAAGCGCTGTAGTGCGAGGGATAATCATCGATGACTTCAACATCCGTGACCAACCCAACCCGCGCGTACGAGCCCTCGATCAAATCGTGGCTGAGCAGGGAATTGCGCGGAAAACGGCGATCCAGAACCGCGTGCAGGGCGTTGATCTCGTAAATGCCCTTGCCGGTAAAAATACCCTCGCCGTACAAATCCTGGTAAGCATCCGAGATCGCTCGCGTATATATGTCAAAGCCCGTCTGGCCGGAGTAAATAGAGGCCAACCGCGATCGCGAAGCCGATTGCACGCTGACCCCAACCCGCGGCTGCAGGATGCCGTAACCCTCGGTGACAATCCGCAGATCGGGATCGATCACGGCCCGATTCAGCGGATGCGCCATGGCGCCGATCATGGTGTGCGCCGTACCCCGCGGCAGCTGTGTATCGGAATCCAGCGTGATTACGTATTGCGCGTGAGTCAGCGCGTTTAAATTGCCGGCCTTCACCGGGAAAGGATCGAATTGACCTTTGAGCAGCTTGTTCAGATCCAGCAGCTTGCCGCGTTTCCGTTCCCAACCCATCCACACTCCCTGGCGGGCATTGAAGATGCGGTGCCGATGCAGCAGGAAGAACGAACCCGCTCCCGCGTTCGCATAGCGCTCGTTCAATTCGTCGGTCAGCTGAATCGCCAGCTCGACCAATGGATCGGTATCGTTCTGCCGCGGCCGCGTGACCGAGTCAGGTAAATCCGTAAGCAAGCCGAAGTGGATGTTGGGGTCCTGGTTCGCCAGGTAGCGGACTTCGAGGTCGTCGAACAGTTCCCGTACCTGCTTCTCCTTCATCAGCAGCGTAGGCACCACCACCAGCGTAGTGAATGCCGCAGGCACGCCCTTGGAGAAGTCGAGCTTCGGCAACGCATACGCCTTGAATATCGTAGTGACGGCGTTGTTTACCAGGTCGACTGCGCCCTGCGTAACCGGCAGCAGAAGCAGCAGGAAGGCAAGCGTGAGCCCGCCGAAGATGGGATACGTCGGGACGAGAGGAGCCAGAATCAGGCCGATCAGCACCACCGTGATGATCTGAATGCCGCCGATATAAAAATCGTCCGCGTTGCTCCAGATGGTCTGCCGCAGGCGATCGATAAAGCGAGGCCGATAGCCGACCCGCGATGCCAGTATGGGAAAGCCCCGGTCAATGATGTAATAACCCACATGCGAGCGCCGGGCGCGCAGCCGCGCATCCTCGACTCGCTGTTTGTCCTTCGCTTCCAGCGCCAGCGTAAGCGCCGCCTGCGCCACTTCTGACTCCGTACAATCGGAGTAGCGCGCAATCTCCGCCACCCGCTTGCGGTACGCCTCGCGGCTATCGAAGTCCATAAATTTATAAGCGTTGACTGGGTCCTGCTGCAGCACAGGGTCATACACCACCAACGGCTCGATCATGGAGAACCAGTCCGCGTAGCCAATATCCCGCAGGCTCCGCATGCGTGTCTTCAGCAGCTCGGCGCCTGCTTCTGTGTGCGCATCCTCATCGGCAAGGATCTCGTTTGCCTGGGTGATGACCTCTTCCAGCAACAGGAACTTCATCACCGGTGCGAGTGCCCACAGCTCCTGCAGTTCCAGTGCGTCGTATTCCTGAACGCGCTTGATGAAAGTCTGGATCGCGTCAGCCATGTACTCCGAGCCAGTCGCTTGCAGGTAGGCGTCTGCCACTGTAACAATGCGCGGCTCGTCGTTCTCGCGGTCGCGGATGACGCGGGGTAAACGGCCCAATTTCTTGCGCACAGTCGACAGCTCGACTACCACAGAGCGCAGCAGCCGCGGATTTTGCCGAAGCTCGAGCAGCGGGTCCAGCTTCTCGCCCGGCAGGTAAGTGGGCACCGGCCTGGCATCGAGAATCACATAGAGCTGGTCGAGCGACTGCGCGGTGGCGTCAATCCGGTTTCCAAAACTGCCCTTACCTTCCGGCTTGTGCGCAACGTGCCAGCCCGGGGCAACCCGATCGGCGTAACTCCGCACCGATTCAGGGGTGTAGGAGCGCTGGAACCACGGATCCGTTGAAGACCCCGTAGAAGCGGCCTGGCCGGTGATGGTGTCGGTCATAAAATCTCTTTCTTCCTACTTTGAGACGGATCAGCGGTAGCTTGCCGCCTGCATTTCAAACATACTTGCGTAGCGCCCGCCCAGCGCCATCAGTTGCGGATGGGTTCCTTCTTCCACCAGCCTTCCGCCTTCGAGCACAACGATGCGGTCTGCCATGCGCACCGTAGAAAAACGGTGGGAGATCAGCAGCGCCATCTTGCCCATGGTGAGCTCGGCGAAGCGCTCGAAAACTTCCAGTTCACTGCGCGCGTCCAGCGCGGCCGTAGGTTCATCCAGCACCAGCAACTGCGCATCGCGCAAGTACGCCCGGGCCAATGCCACCCGCTGCCATTCTCCGCCGGAAAGCTCAACCCCGCTCTCAAACCGGCGGCCCAGCATCTGGTCGTATCCGCCGGGCAGTTTCGCGATCACACTTTCAGCCAGGCTCTTATGCGCGGCTGATTCAATCTCTGCCTGCGAGTGCTCGCTCTCCACTCGTCCGACTCCAATGTTTTCCCGCGCCGTCATCTCGTAGCGCATAAAGTCCTGAAAGATGACCCCAATTTCGTGGTGCAGATCTTCCAACTTGTAGTCACGAAGGTCGATGCCATCGAGCAATATCTGTCCTTCGGTCGGGTCGTACAGTCGCGTGATCAGCTTGACGACGGTCGTCTTGCCCTGACCGTTCTCCCCAATGAGTGCGATGCGTTCTCCCGGCGCCAGGGTGAAGTTGAAGTTGCTCAGCACTCGGCGGGTGGTCCCGGGGTAAGCAAAGCTCACGTTGCGAAACTCAAACCCACGCCGGATGGGACGCGGTATCAACGCCCCGTCGGGGTTCGCCGTAACCGTGGGTTTCATCTCAAAGAACGCCAGCAAATCCGTAAGGAAGAGTGCCTGGTCCGCGATCCCCGACGCAGTAGAGAACACCTGCTGCAGATTGCTCGAGGCCTGAATGATGGCGTTGGTCAGGTAGTAGAACTCTCCAATGCTGTTGTAATTGCCCGTCACCGCGCGCCAGATAACGAAGGCATACGCGCCGTAGTAACCAAGCGTAGCGATCACGCCCAGCGCGCCACCGGCCAGCAACTTTTTCCGTGAGAGGGCGACATTCTCTTCGTAGATGCCCTGCGAGAGCTTGGTAAAGCGATTGCTCAGGTAGTCGCTGAGATTGTAGAGCTTGAGCTCTTTGGCGCCTTCCCGGCTTCCCGCCACTTGGCGGAGGTAATCCATCTGCCGCTTGGCCGGTGTCTGCCGAAAATTCTTCGCATATCCCAGAAACGCAAAATGGGTCTCTCCCAGGAACGTGGGCAGCACGCCGAGAGCAAGCAGAAGCACCAGCCACGGCGAGAACCAAAGCAGGATCCCTGTCCAGATCATCGTGGTCAGGGTCTGCTGGAACAGCCGGCCCATCTGCTGGATCATTGCCAGGCGATCCGTGGCCTGCACCCGGGCCCGTTCCAGCCGGTCGTAGAAAACGGGGTCCTCATAGGTGGTCAGGTCCAGGGCCGCGGCCTGGCGCATCACCCGGACGCTCACGAAGTGGGTATAACGGTCGGCCAGCAGGCTATCGCTGTAATCCACTCCGCGTACCAGCAGCCCGTTCAAAACGTTGAGGCCCGCCTCAATCCCCACCAGCCACCAGAAATGGGGCAGCAGACTCTTGGTCGTGAAGTAGTGCTGTACGCCATTGATGATCTGAGCCGCGACCCAGGCAATCGCCGAGGGTAGCGCAGCGACAAAGACACGCAGAATAATGCCCCAGGTAACCACTGCGGGGCCGGATTGCCATAGAATGCCGAGCACCGGCGGCACATTCTTGAGCGCTTCGATGCGTTCGCGCCAGGCGCTACGAGAGGACTGTGGGCTGGTTTCCGTCATGAAGTTCCGATTCTTGGGGCGGACCAGATCCCTCCGCAGGCTCGGTAATTGGGTTCCAATCTAATGTTACCAATCAGATGCACTTCCGGGTTGACTTGTTGGCCGAATAGGCTACTTGCGGTCCGTATTGGACTGTGCTAAAACTCGAATATTCAAGTTTGCTCCTTGTGAGCGAGCCTGAATTTCATGAAGAGTGGCTGAGGGACGGGCCCTGTGACGCCACGACAACCTGCCTGGGCAATCCAGGAGTATGGTGTCAACTCTCTCCTGCGTTCTGAAAAGAAACGGGGAACATGAGATTCGGGGTGCAGCTGTAAGCGCATCTCGCAAATTCCATGCAGCACCGCAGTTTTGAGTACGTCACGTAGTGCCCGTGCATCCGTCGCTCTCGATTTGAGGGCATGATGGCGTCTTTTTACGAGTTGTGTTGTAGGGAATGTGGCAAGCGGTTCCCGAACCAGCCACTTTCCGCCTGCGATGAGTGTTTTTCCTCGCTTGAAGTAGCCTACGACCTGGCCGCGGCCAAACAGACCTTCACCCGCGAGGCCATCGCCCGCGGACCGCAGAGCATGTGGCGTTACCAGGCCCTCCTGCCGGTGCCGGACGACTATATCCCCACGACCCCCTCGGGCATGACTCCCCTGATGGCGGCTCCGCGACTCGCCAAGCGCATCGGCGCCACCAATCTTTACCTCAAGAACGACGCCGTCTGCCTGCCCACGCTCAGCTTTAAGGATCGCGTGGTCTCCGTCGCCCTGGCCGCGGCCAAAAACTTCGGCTTCGACACCGTGGGCTGCTCTTCCACCGGCAACCTGGCGAATGCCGTAGCTGCGCATGCCGCCCGTCTGGGCCTGAAGACCTACATCCTGGTGCCGACGGACCTCGAGGCCGCCAAGATTCTCAACACCCGCGTTTACGGTGCGAACCTGGTACGGATCGACGGCAACTATGACCAGGTAAACCGCCTCTGCTCGCAGATCGCAGAACGCTACGAGTGGGGATTTGTAAACGTCAATCTTCGCCCCTACTACGCCGAGGGTTCGAAGACCGTAGGTTACGAGATCGCCGAGCAGCTCGGCTGGCGCCTGCCCGACAACGTGGTCGTGCCCATGGCCGGAGGCGCTCTCATCTCCAAAATCCGCAAAGCCTTCGGGGAGCTGATCGAGCTGGGCCTGGTCGAAAACAAGCCGGTCCGCTTTTTCGGAGCCCAGGCGACTGGCTGCTCGCCCATCGCCCATGCGGTAAAGAACGGCCTATCGCACCACGAGCCGCAGCGGCCGAACACCATCGCGCGCTCGCTGGCCATCGGCAATCCCGCTGACGGGCCCTACGCCATCCGCGCCATCACGGAAACCGGCGGCTGGGCTGAAGATGTTTCCGACGTCGAAGTGGTCTCCGCCATCCAGGAACTCGCCGAAACCGAAGGCGTCTTTACCGAAACCGCCGGAGGCGTGACCACCGCGGTGACCGCCCGCCTGTACGCCCACGGCCGCATCGCACCTGGTGATCTCACCGTCATGTGTATCACCGGCAACGGATTGAAGACGCTGGATGTTCTGCAGGACAGGTATGAGCAACAGCAGGCGATTCGACCGCGTCTGGCTGACTTTGAAGCTATGGTCGAACAGGATAGAGAGGAAGTATATGTCCGTTAAAGTAGTTTTGCCGAATGCCTTCCAGAAACACACCAACGGTACGAGGGAGATCCAATCCGCGGCCCGGAATCTGCCCCAGTTGATCACAGAGATCGAGACCAGCTTTCCAGCGCTCAAGCCCCACCTTCGCGACAACGACGGCAAGGTGCGGCGCTTCATCAATTTCTACGTCAATGAAGAAGACATCCGCTTCCTCGGCAACGACGAATACGCATTCAAAGACGGCGACGAAGTCTTAGTCATCCCCTCCATCGCCGGCGGCTGCTGAAAACCCTTTCCCTCCCCCACCCCCCGGTAGCCCACATCTCGCCAATTCGCTCGCAAGATGTGGGCTACCGCCTTTCTCGATGACCAACTTTATGGGTACGGGCTTTCAGCCCGTAGATTTGACTACCCAACAGCATCGGTCCGGCAACCTGACCCGGCGAGCCGTGGACGACTCTGCAGTTCCTTCGGAACTCCCAATACATCTTCGGTAAGAATCGAAGGGTGCCCCAGGTCTCGATTTTGAGACCTGGGATCCTCCTAGTAGAGGCTAATCTTGTCCCTTCTTGTAACCCCAGGTAAGCAACACCCCCTCCTTTGTCATTGGGAGCGAAGCCGAGCGGAGGGACCTGCGGTCCCACGGGCACCTCCTCGAAATGTTTTTCGACGGAGCGTACCTGCCCGAATCAGCGGCTACCTGCCCATGAATCGCGAACCCACGCTGTCACGCCGGCAGAGTGTTAGCATCTCTACCAATGTTTCCGGACCGCTTAGAGATTGCTCGTATCGTCTCCCTTCTGCCGGTTCTCCGGGGGGTCGCGGGACCCGCTCTGGAACAATTCGTGGAACAGCTTTCTTTGACCACCCTGCAGGACAATTCCCTCATTCTCCCTGAGTCGACCGAACCTGCCGTCCTGCTTGTTTTGTCGGGAAAAGTGTCAATCTTCGGCAATACCGGAGAAACAGTTCGAGAACTGGAACCGCAGGCCGCCGTGTTCCTGAATAGCGATCCCGCAGTCCAGGCGCCACCCGTTCACCTTATGAGCCGCGGAGATGCTCTGGTGGGCGTCATCTCCAAAAAAGCCCTCGGTGAAATTGCGGATCGATATCAAGATTCGCGCCTCACCTTTGCCGGCTTGATCCACTCGACTCTAGAGCGCGAAACCCTGCGCGCTTCTTTGAAAGACGCAAAACTGCTCGGTCCATTCAGCAAAGCGTTTCGACAGGCGTTGGAAGCCGAACTTGAGCCTATGACGCTCTACAGCGGCGAGTTCCTGTTCCGGAAAGGAGACGCGAGCGATGCGCTCTACATCATCTTCAGTGGACGGCTTCGCGTTTTGCCGGAAGATCGCGCACACGAGACCCTGCTGGTCGAACTCGGGCGGGGTGAAACGATCGGTGAGCTCGGGCTGGTTACCGGCGAGCCACGGCCGGAATCCATCTGCGCCGTCCGCGACACCTACTTGGGCCGCTTGTCTTCTGCTGCTTACGACCAGCTGTTGACCAGGTATCCCCAGGAAGTGATGCGCATCTTTGCTACCCGGATAGCGCGCAGGGTGCAACAGATCACTGCGGGAACGCTTAGGGCCTCATCCCGCATAAATAATATTGCATTGATCCCGGCCTCTCCGGGTGGTGCCTTCAGGCCCTTCTGCGACCAGTTCTGTGACGCTCTCGCCGCTTACGGCACAGTCGCGCGGGTGTCCAGCGCCCGGGTGGATGCGGTTTTCGGCCGAGAGGGGTTTGCGCAGACCTCAGACTGGGATGGCAACCGCATTCCTTTCCTCGAGTGGCTAAGCGGTTTGGAAAACAAATACAACTACGTGGTGTACGAAGCAGACGACACGCTTACCCCATGGACGGAGCGTTGCGTGCGGCAGGCTGACCGGGGAGTGATCGTCGGCCATGCCGGCCAGGATCCCACGCCGGGCGAAATTGAAACCGAACTGATTGCCCACTTGCCCGCCGATGCAACCCTATCGAAAACCCTGGTCCTGATCCAGGAGAATGACAAGCCGTCCGGAACGCAGCGATGGCTGACTCCGCGAAACGTAGACCGTCACCATCACGTGCGGCTCGGCAACCGGGGCGACTTCGCGCGGGTCGCAAGATTTCTGACCGGCCGCGCCGTCGGGGTCACTCTAGGCGGCGGATTCGCTCGCGGACTCGCGCACGTCGGAGTCTTTCGCGCGCTCGCGGATTGCAACATTCCCCTGGACGCGGTGGGCGGAGCCAGCATGGGAGGCCTGATCGGCGCCCTCTGGGCCAGCGGGTGGTCGAACGAACGCATCATCGAAGAGATCCGAACCGGCTGCCGCGATTCCTTCAACGACATGACGCTGCCCTTTATCGCCTTCAAGAGCGGCCGGAAATTCAGCGGCATGGTCACTCGCTTCTTCGGAGAAAGCCGTATCGAAGACCTGTGGCATCCCTTCTTCTGCGTCTCGGCCAATCTGAACCGCGCGGAACTTACGTTGCACAAGAGCGGCGGCCTGACCAAGGCCACTCTGGCCACCAGCCGGGCGCCGGGAATTTTCCCTCCGATCGTTTACGGCAGCGAATTGCACGTCGACGGCGGCACCATCAACAACGTGCCCGTGGATCTGATGCGCGTCTTCTGCGGCAACGGAATTTCCATCGGCGTGGACGTTTCCCCTCCTCACGAATTGGAAGATGTTGAGGATTACGGTTACACCGTCAGCGGCCTTCAGGCACTGCGCAGCCGTTTCGGATTGTGGGGAGCCAAGAGGTCTTTCATGCCCAGCATCCCCCTGATCCTGATGCGCACTCTCGAGTTCGGTGGAATCTCTTACCGCATGACACGCGAGGGCTCCGCTGACTTAATGTTGCAGCCGGAAATGCTCGGTTTCAAGCGGACTGACTGGCACCTGGCGGATGAAATTGTCGCCCATAGCTATCGCCACACCATGCAGAAAATAGAAGGTTTGAACGGAACCCTGGGGGAACGAATTCGCGAAATCAGGGCAGCACAATCGTGAGGTGACCGTGAACATTCATCTCGATGAGTTGGGAATGGCCCGGGAATACACCCGCGGACACGTCTTCGAAGATCTCAGCAGCGAACAGACGCGGCTCATCCTGGACCGCGGTCGCGAATTGTACAAGTGGTTCAAGGCCCATCCCCGCACGCACGCACTGATCAATGCACTGGTGATCGTCTTCCTGCTGGTGTTTGATTTCGTAGTCCTCTTGCAGCTCCCTCGCTGGATTTTGTCGTCCGGCGGCCGGCCCCGCACGGGGTTGGTGGTCGTCGCGGCCATGCTGGCCGGTTCTCTCCACAGCTGGCTCATCTACTCGATTGGGGTCTTCTCTTTGCACGAGGGCGCCGCACACAAGCTTATCTTCCCGGGGAAAGGGAGATTGAGCCGAGCCGCCCAGTGGATGGCCGCCAACCTGTGCCGTCTTTCTGCAACCGAACCTGACTACTATGCGGCATGCCACATGTCGCATCATTCCAAGTTCGGCACTGAGCAGGATTCAGAGTTCTTGAACTTTGTCCGGCCTCGCCGTTTCTGGCCCACCTTGTTGCCTTTGGCCAGCTTTATCAACTACAGCGACTTCATTGCTCATCGTCCGCTGCACTACACGCGCGGCCGCGTGATTTCCGCGCTGATCGGCGCGCTCTATAACGGAATCTACGCTTACTTGATCTTCCGCCGCTTTGGCGGATTATTTACCCTCATTGTGCTCGTGTTGACTCCGCACCTCGGGTTCTATCTGGACCGTATGCGCCAGTTCACCGAGCACAATCTGATGCCACTCGAAAACAAAAGCGGAACGCGAAGTTTCGGTGCGGGTTTCTTCGCCCTGCTGATCGGCGGAGGGCCTTGGGGCCAACCCTGCCATATGGCTCATCATCTGGTCGCCAGCATTCCCTGGTATCAGCAGATCGCTCTCCACCGTTTCATCGTTAGCCTGCTTACGGAAAAACAAAAGCAACAATTCCTGTTGCCACCGGGCCTGGGTTTTCCGCGCTTGCTCTGGCGCGTCGTGCGCGAGGCCAATGCATTCTCCAGAACTGCCGGAAGAACAACATAGGGGGGTACACCATGCTGGGCAAAAGCCGGGACGAATGGATCAGGCAGTATTCGACCAGCCATCAGAATTCGGTGAATCGCGCATGCCACACCATCGGCATCCCCATGATCGCCATTTCCATACTCATGATTCCTGTGGCGATATGGTGGCCGCAGTGTTGGTGGTGGGCGCTTGGCTTGTTCGTGGCCGGGTGGGTTTTCCAATTTATCGGCCACGCCTTTGAAGGCAAACCACCCGAGTTCTTCAAAGACTGGCGTTTCTTGTTTGTCGGCCTGAGCTGGTGGTTCGCCAAGCTGGCAGGGAAGGCATGAGGGAAGAGGCGCGGATGCCAGGATGCGGAGTTTCTGAACCTTGTGACCCCTCGCCGTTACTGGCTGACGCTTGTTCCCTTCGCGGTGGTGATCAACTTCTCGGATTTTGTGTTCCACCCTGTCTTCAACCTCCCACAAAAAGCGTCATCCTGAGAGTCTGTGACTTTTTCGATCTTCCACGTGTTTGCACACCACAACCAGATGTTTTTCAACCCCTCCACAAAATCGTCATCCTGAGAGCCTGTGACTTTTTGATCTTTCGGTGTTTCGCGCACCCAACGAGAGTTTTCAAACTCCCCCCCAAGACCGTCATCCTGAGCGAAGCGCCTCCCAGATCTGTCGCACAACGAAGGGCTTACAGCGCGAAGTCGAAGGACCCCGGCGATACTTGTTCGCAGATGCTGTTCGGAGCTTTCCGGCCACAAACATAAAAAGTCACAGCCTCCGAGCGGAACCATGCCGAGCGCCTGACTGAATTGTCAAGCGACCGGCAATGTTCTCCTCACGCGTGAAGCTGACGGTTCTGCACCTCTCTTCCGCCCTGGACGGGTGTATTGCTCATCGCGGAAGCAGTAGCAATGGATTCCAGGCAGCATATGTTTCAGCGTCCTGTCTGCAGCAGAGCCAGCTCTACGGTTGTCTGCGTTTTGGCGGCGCCCACTTCCAATTGACGTTCAGCCTTCGACCTGCCGCAGAAAAGGTCATTATTTCCAGCAACCGAGACAGAGCGCAGAAAGTATTTGTCGCCGTAGTGAGTGAATACGGCCTTGCCCTTGGTAGCCGGCAGGCTGTCATCGGCCAACTGGGTCAGCACTAGTCCAGAGGTTTTTGCCCCTCGAATCAGCATGGTGTTTTCGCCGTTCATGCTGATGGTGTAGATGCCAGGAGCGAAATGTTGCCCCAGCGCGGTTTCGAATGTAAAGGGTACGTTGATCTTGGCTGCAAATCCTGGAGCCAGATCCTGTGCCTGGGCTGCCGGCGCCAACGAAGCGACAGCGAGAACAGCGGCGATCAAGCCTGCGGGAACTTTCAACATCGTTAAGGTGCGCATAGTAGTTTCTCCTTTTGGAAGGCGTCTCACTTCAGCGCCCTCACTTACTAATGCGAAAATCCACGAGAGAAACTGCCATGATCCTCAGAATTATTTTTTCGGGCTCTCCTTTGTACGAGTCAAAGGAACCATCCCTGAGCCGGCGAGGCGAGGATCCTTGCCTGCCGATTCCGCCAGACCGCTACCCGCCTGACCGCCGGCTTTGAGCATCCTTGGAACGAGTGGAACCGCTGAAGTGCCCTTCAGGGCCCCGGGCCTAATTGGATGGCAGCCGAGCGCGAAGCCGTCTTGACAGGTGTTAGATTGTGGTCGTACTCTTACGCATGCATAGAGTACGCTGGTACTCTATGCAGAGTAGTGGACGAAACCAGACCGAATCGACAGGAGAATCAATGAAATCGATGATCGCTTTTATCATGGCAATGCTACCGGTAGTATCCATAGCGCAATCACCATCCGGCGTCGCTTCCGGCGTGCCCAGCATAGCTATACCTAAAATCACCGCGGTGCTGGTCATGGAGACTCCGAAGCAGGGCGTAACCCCTCAACAAGTCATGGCCGTCATTCCGGACGAGATTCAAGCAACTGTGAAGCTCTACCTCAACGGGAAGATCCGCGAGTGGTATTCGCGCGGCGATGGCAAAGGCGTCATCGTTCTGCTCGACGTGAAGACCGTGGACGAAGCACGAGACATTGTGGAAACGCTGCCGCTCGCGAAGGCACAGCTGATGGATCACCAGATCATTCCCGTCGGACCCCTGATGCCGCTGAGGGCATTGAATCCAGCAGCTCTGCAGTGACTTTCTTCGCTAAAAGAGACATGGCCATGTCAATGGCTGGTTCCAAAAGAAGACATTCATTATGCCCAATAGATGCTGTCCAGCATCCGGCTTGAAGGGCAGCCTAACAAAGTCCCTCGTTCACCACCGCAACATGCGGCGATGGAACCGCTGAATCGCCCTTCAGGGTCTCGGGCCGATCGGATGTTTTCTCCCGCGACCGGCCCGTCGCTTTATTTAAGGTGCCGCCCGCCGAAAAGATAACCGGCGCGGGCCTCAGCTGAGCATCTTGCGGAACCGCCAGCCTGAACACAGACCTGTCCAAACTAGATTTTTTCAGCTTGCCAATTTAGACAAGACACCCTATCGATAGAGCCAACTCTGCGGGAATGCGCGCATTTTCCGATAGCCACTGCTCTGATGCTTTGTATCAGGGCACGACTTTAGTCGGGCCGTACCGGGGGAGCCAATGAGGGCTTTAGCCCCTGAGGTACGCTCTTCTAAACTTGTGGCCGTTCTTCCCCGAGCTGAAAAAGCGGCAAATGGACCGGCCAATGTCCCGTCTTTCCCGATTGCTGTGCTCAGTTGCTTTCGTCTTCTCGGCTGCTGTACTCAGTGGTCAATGCAGGACGTCGGGAACACGCACGCTTAGCCGCTTTTGCCGGGCCGGGACTTCTGCAACTCAGGGAAGTTGAATTCTTCGAAGCTTAAGCTTGTATACATAAGTTCGAATACAATGAACCGGTTCTAGATGCGAGTCGGTCTTGGGGGCGAAAAGGAGATTTAATGTCTACAAAAATTGGACGGCGTAAGTTTCTGGGCATGGGCGCGGCAGCCGCGGGGCTTGGCCTCTGGGCCGATCTGGAAGCCTATCCCCAGAACGTCAACCGCAATTCGATTGCGTCGGACTTGAAGATCACAGACATGCGCATCGCCGTTCTGCGAGGGCCCGGAGGCAAGCCAATCCAGGAGGGCAATGGGGGCCCGAGCAGCGCGGGCGGCGGCCCCGGCAACGGTGGCCATGGCGGTCCTCCCAGGGGAGAGATGCCTCCTGCGACTCCCGGTGCGGGAGCGGCCTCTGGCGGCACGATCGTCGTCCGCATCGATACCAACCAGGGGATTTCGGGTTACGGCCAGGCGATCGGGGACGGCCCCCAGCCGAACTACATTCTGATGCATAAGGCCCGCCTCCTCGGCGAGAATCCCTGCAATGTCGACAGAATCTTCCGCAAGATCAAGATGCATGGCGGCTATAACCGTCAGGGCAGCGGCGTGAACGCGATTGAGAACGCGTTGTGGGACCTGGCTGGACAGGCTTACGGCGTACCGATCTATCAGATGCTTGGCGGGAAATTCCGTGACAAGATCCGCATGTACAGCGAGGGTGATCCGAAGTCGAACTCCATCGCAGACATCGCCGCCGACTATAAGGAGAGAGTCGCCGCAGGTTTTACGATGCTCAAATACGACCTGCCCGTCGCTCCCATCCTCCGAGGCAAGCGGGGCACGATCTATGCTCCGAATGGCTACTACGGGGAACCGGGGGACTTCCCACCCGAGAACTACTACGAGGGATTAGAGATCAGCGATAAGGGATGTGAACTCGTCGCCGACCACGTCGCTGCGATCAAGGAAGCCATGGGCGACGCGGGTGACGTTCCCATGGGTCACGACCATTTCGGGCACCTCACCGTGAAGAGTTGCATCAAGCTGGCGAATGCGCTGGAGAGGATCAATCCTTCGACTTTGGAAGACATGGTCCCGTGGTTCCGGGTAGAGGAGTGGAAACTCATCACCGATTCGGTGAAGGTATCCACCCTGACCGGCGAGGATGCCTACCTGGTGGAATCGCTCGAGCCGCTTTGCCAGGCGCGTGCCGTCGATTACATCCACCCCGATCACCTGGTGATCGGCGGCTGTCTGGAATTGAAGAAGACCTCCGACATGGCGGCCAAATATTCGGTGGGGATGATGGTCCACAGCAACGCTACCCCGATCGGCTACGCGGCCGGCGCCCACGCGATCGCCGCCTGCGAAAACTTCCTCGCCATGGAATGGCACCAGCCGCAGCCAGCCTGGCACAAAGAACTAACCGACAAAGGGGACCTCGTGGTTCAGGGTCACATCCCCGTTCCGACTGGGCCGGGTCTGGGCATCAAGGTCAATGAAGAAGCGATGCGCAACCTCTGCCGGCAGGGTGAGTTCTTCACCGATCCTACGACGTATTGGGATTCGCAAGTCGGCGGAGAGAAGGCGTACACGTAAGAGAGGACGTCGAAGGCGGGCCTTGCGCTCTGTTTATCCAGTTTTTAAGGCCCGCCGTTCGGCTCTATGAACAAAGGTTATCTGCTATACAAGTGCTTCCAGTCCGTGTTTCTCGACCACAAACAAAAGTTTCAGTGCGATTCCACTCGGCTGTTTCGCCCCCGTCTCCCATTTTTCGACGGTCGACTCGCTTGTGTTTAGATAACGAGCGAAGACCGGCTGGCTGACACACTATCGGAGCCTCAATCTCTTGATTTGCGCCGGCTTCAAGATGGGCGGCGCCGCCAGGCAGGACTTATCGAAACCCTTCATCGTTGTCTTGTCGATCGCTCCGGCCTTTTGTAATGCTGTGGCGGATGAGTGGATTGCCTCGAACGCATCACTCTTGAACTTACGTCTGGGTGCCATCGCAAATCTCCGTCCAATCCTGGTTTTGCAGCAACTGGTTTATCTGCCTTGTTGTGAGACGTCTAAATCGATCCATTTGACACCCATTTACTTCTAGGCATAGCATCTCCAATGCTGAGATGTATAGGGGTGCAGACATGGCCAGAAATGACCTTCAGGGCAGCCTCGATCTGCTGGCGCTGAAGACACTTTCCCAGGTTGGGCCGCTCCATGGCTACGGCATCGTCCTTCATATTCAACGCGCTTCAGACGAACTGCTCAATGTGGAAGAGGGCTCACTCTACCCGGCGCTCCACCGGATGGAGCAGAGCGGTTGGGTCAAGTCAGAATGGGCGCTCACAGAGACCAGGCGAAAAGCTAAATATTACAGGCTGACAGCCGCTGGCCGTAAAGAGCTCGACGAAGCGGAAAAGAATTTCGAACAGCTGGTCAAGGGAGTCCGCGCCATATTTCGCTACGCCTAAGGGGGTTGCCATGTCAGTTCTTGGTCGGATCGCAAATCTGATGGCGCGCACCAGCCTGGATCGCGAGATTGATGCGGAGGTTCGGTCACACATCGAAATGCGGACCGCGGACAACATCGCCGCCGGCATGTCAGAAGAAAGCGCACGGCGGGACGCGATGCTGCGCTTCGGCAACCCTGCAGTCATGAAAGAGCGCGTGGCTGCCGCCGACGCAGCACTCTCCCTCTATGGACTGCTGCGCGATCTTCGACTGGCCGTGCGCTCGTGCGTGCGGTCGCCTGCATTTTCTATCACGGCGGTGGTCACACTTGCCTTAGGCATCGGCGCCAATGTGGTGGTCTTCGGAGTGCTTGACTCGCTGATCCTCCACCCACTCAATGTGCCGGAGAGCAACCGGATATTCAGTGTGGTGCAGAGGCCCCATGGCTACGACAGCCATTCCTATCCCGACTACGTCGATTTTCGCGATCGTAACCGAACTTTTAGTGACCTTGCCGGATACAAATTCTATGACGCCGCCTTCAAGTCTGGCGACGTTGCCAGGAAGGTCTGGTCGTACGCAGTTTCAGGAAACTACTTCCAGATGCTTGGTCTGCGTCCGCAACTGGGCCGGCTCTTGACTCCCGGCGATGAGCATGGAACGAATTCTGCCCCCTATGTGGTCTTAAGCGACGCCTTTTGGCGCCGTCAGCTCAACGCGGACCCATCCATCGTCGGCAAGACGGTCAACATCAATAAGCATCCCTTCACGGTGATCGGGGTTGGGCCCATCGGTTTTCACGGGACGGAGGTCTTCCTCTGGTCTGATTTCTGGGTATCTATCGTCAATGCAGAGCAGATCACCGGAGATAACTTTCTCGAGAGACGAAGAAGCCACGGCTTGCGGGTAATGGGAAAGCTACGGCCGGGCGTCACAAGCAGGCAGGCGACGGATGACCTGAACGCCATCGCGGCTCAATTAGCCAAGGAAAACCCCGGCGAAGACGATGGGCTTGGCGCGCGACTGGTGACTCCGGGTTGGTTCGGGGACGATTTGGGAGATCCGGCGCGCGCCTTCATGACCGGCCTCCTGATAATGGCTCTTTTGGTATTGGCGGCAGCATGCACAAACGTTGCCGGAATCTTTGCCGCGCGGGTATCCGACCGCAGTCGTGAGATTGCTGTGCGCCTGGCGCTTGGATCAAGCCGATGGCGAGTAGTGCGGCAAATCACCCTGGAAGCCCTGGTAATCGCACTGGCCGGGGGCATTTGCGGAACCCTTCTCGCCACCGCGTTCCTCAACATGCTGAGTCGATGGCAACCTTTCGCGCAATTTCCAGCACACGTAACGGTGGTTCCAGACTGGCGGGTTTACACCGTGGCCTTGTTGCTTTCGCTGTTGAGCAGCCTGCTTCCGGGATTACTACCTGCGAGGCAGATCTGGCAGAGCGATCCGATGCTGGCAATAAAACGAAGTAGTGTTGGAGTTTTATTTCGCAGAGCCACCCTGCGTGATTTTCTGCTGGGGATACAGATTGCGGTTTGCGCTCTGCTGCTCACCGCCGCTCTCGTCGCCCTGCGAGGCATGCAACGCTCACTCCACGCGCCCCTTGGTTTTCAGCCAAATGGCGTGGTGATTGCAGCGACCGACCTGCAGATGGCTGGGTATAGCGATCAGCCGGCTCTGGACGTTGTGAAGCACATCCTGGACGAGATAGCGCAGACGCCCGGCGTTGAGGCAGTTGGCGCAATCAACGAAACGCCTCTCAACACAGGAGGAAGCAGCACTCCGGTCTACCGCGAGGGAACGAGAGACTTCCGGGATTCAAACATCATGCTTTCGTCGATGTTCTACTCCGTCTCTCCCGGATATCTTCGGGCAAGTGGAACGCGCTTGTTGCGAGGGCGCGATATAGCCTGGAATGACAGCAAAGTCGCGCCCAAGGTCGCACTCGTCAACAGCACCTTTGCCCATGCTCTGTTTGGAGATGCTTCCCCCGTCGGGCGCCGCTTCCTCATCGGCGAGAACGGCTTGATAGAAATTGTCGGCGTCATAGAAGATGGGAAATACAATTCATTGTCGGAAAACCCGATGCCGGCGATGTTCTTTCCTGCAGCGCAGTACCCGAGCAGCGATCTCAGTCTGGTGGTGAGGTCTTCACTGCCGGCGCCCTACGTTGCACGCATTTTGCGTAACAAGCTAGGCCAAGATCGATCCCAATCTGGCCTTTACCATCAGCGCCTGGCAGGATGCGCTGGCGGTCGTGTACTTCCCGGCGCAGGTTGCGACCGCTAGCCTCGGCGTGATGGGGTTGCTGGCGGCCCTGCTGACCGTAACCGGCGTGTTTGGGATGGCCGCCTACACCATCTCAAAACGATGGAAGGAACTGGGGATTCGTGTATCGCTTGGTGCGCAGCACCTGTGCCTCATAGGCTCTACTTTGGCGAGGCCTTTGGTGATCCTGACAATGGGCTCAATGGTTGGCCTGTTGGGCGGCGTGCTGACGAGCAAACTGCTCGGGCAAATCGTATACGAAGCATCACCACGCGATCCGCTGGTACTCTTTGGCGTCGTCGTCATCATGGTAGTGGTGGGTCTACTTGCTATATTGCTCCCAGCGCGGCGCATTTTCACCGTGGACCCAGCGCAACTGCTGCGTGAGGAATGACTGAACACTCCGGAAAAATGTCTCTCCCGGCCAGCCAGCATTCAGAGCGTGAACACGCCTGCGTTGAGGCGGGTCACGAACGGACTCTCATTCAGAGCGCAACGCCTCGATGGGATTGATGGCAAGCGCCCGTCGCGCGGGTACGAGAGACGCAACCCCTGCGACGGCGAGGAGAACTGCCGAAACTCCCAGAACTACCAACGGATCGCGGGCCCCGTTCTCGATCCACTGCGCAATCATCTTCTGAAGACCGAAACTGAGTGCAAGCCCCAAAACAATTCCCAGACCCACGCTCGCGCCCGCCGATACTCCCACGATCCGCAGCACATCGCGCCGTTGAGCCCCTAGAGCGATGCGAACCCCCAGTTCACTCGTGCGCTGCAGCACCGTATACGAAACAACACTGTACAAGCCCACCGCCGCAAGAACCAGCGCCAGGACAGAGAACGCGGCGAAGAGTATGGAAACGAGCCGCCCCCGGGCGTACTCAGGCTCGCGCTGGATCCAGCCTTCGAGATCGCGTGTGTCGCCGGCGATTCCCTGGTCAGCATCGATGGAGCCGACCTGCTGCTTGATGCTATGTAGCAGGGCGAGCGGATCGCCCTGGGTCCGCACCAGAACCTGCGTGACCGGAAAAGTTAAAAGCGTGTAGGGCGCGTAGACGGCGGGTTCCACCGGTTTGTCCATCCCGTCATTCAGTGAGTCGCCTACGACGCCAATGATCTGTAACCATCCCGCGGCTCCATTTGCTGCGAATGCTGCCGGAGGAAGAGTGGCGAATCGCGGCACCCGCACCGCGTGACCCACAGCGTCTCCGCCGGAGAGGTAGTGACGCACGAAGGATTGGTTCACCAGGACCAGCGTGGCCCCGCGCGCGATTTCGCTTTGATCCCATAGGCGGCCGCTGTGGAACGGGATTTGCAGGGTGGCGAAGTACTCCGGGCCGACCAACTCTACTTCAGCCTCCTGGTTCTGCGAAGCCGGCTGGCCCAGAATTTCAACGGGTTGACGCCAGCCGCTGTTCGGCGGAGTGGCATTCGTCGATATCCCCGCGGAAACTACTCCAGTCACTCCCGCGATCTTGTCGCGCAGTTCAGTGATGAAGCGGGCTCGATCCGCCCAGGTGGTGTGCGCGTCCTCGCGAATGGGAATCACCACCGACATCACGTGGTGCGGCTGGTATCCAAGCGGGACATGCAGCATCCGAATGAATCCCTGAATAGCGGCTCCCGCCGCGGTCATCAATAGCAAAGTCAATGCAATCTGGCCGGCGATCAACGCGGTGTGTAAGCGCCTGCCTTTCACGCTGCCGGTGAGGCGTCGCGTGCCCGCCTGCATCA
Source organism: uncultured Acidobacteriaceae bacterium (assembly GCA_963850235.1). GTDB lineage: Bacteria > Acidobacteriota > Terriglobia > Terriglobales > Acidobacteriaceae > PALSA-350. Next base: position 630,043 of record CAWKKM010000008.1, read on the forward strand.
CCTCGCTGATCTCCGGCTGCGCCGATTGCAATGCGGGAAAGAGGCCAAACACGATGCCGCTCAATATCGCCAGGCCCACGCTGAAACAGAGAACGGGCAGGTTGACATGGAAGTCAGCTTCGTAGGGATAGGAGTGATCGGGCAGTCGTGGGACCAGGAACGCGATTGCCTGATACGCGACAACGACTCCCAGCCCGGCGCCGGCCAGGGATAACAACAGTGACTCCGTCAGAAGCTGGCGCACAATGCGTATGCTGCTCGCTCCCACTGCCGAGCGCACCGCAAACTCGTGCTGCCGCGCCGTGCCCCGTGCCAGCAGCAAGATCGATACATTTCCGCAGCCGATCGCCAGCAAGAGCGCCACCGCCCCAAACAGCAGGTACATGGTTTTCTTAAGGTCACGGGTGTAAGTTTCCGCCAGCCCGCGCACGCTGATCTTGTATTGCTTCGGGAAGATGTTTGGCGTCTGCTTGTCGAACTCCTCGTAGAGAGGCCGGAACTCGGCTGCGGCGGCCTCCATCGTGACACCCGGCTTCAACTTGATCCCCGGATCATACCGATGGAGCTGATCCGACGCCATCTTCAGCGGGACGTAAACCTCGCCATCCCTCCAGGTAAAGCGCGCCGGCATTATGCCGAGGATCGTATAGGTCTTATGGTTGAGTTGGATGGTTTTGCCAACAACAGAAGGATCGCCGCGATAATGCCGTTGCCAAAACTTGTAGCCCAGCACGGCAACGGGCTGCGGGTCTTTTCCATCGGGTGCATCGGCGGGATTGAAGTATCTGCCCAGCAACGGACTCATGCCCAGAAACTGGAAGTGAGATCCCGTCATTTCGACTACAACGGCGTCGTCGGGGATGTCGCTGCCCGTGAGAGTCTGATTCGTGTAGTTCGCGACGACTACATCCTCGACCGCATGTGCCTGGCGTAATTGCCGGATCTGCGGCCCTGTCAAGCCCCAGGTCCCGTCGTGGCCGGCGGCGTCGGTGATCCAGACGTCGCAGATCCTCTCCATGCCTGCATAGGGCCAGGGATGAAGCACAGCGTCATACAGGATGCTATACACGGCCACCGTTGCGCCGATGCCAAGCGTAAGCGACAGAATCGATGTGAGAGAAAAGCCCGGGTTGCGGACAATTTGCCGCAAAGCGAAGCGGAGATCCTGGAGCAGTATCTGCATCGACGGCCTCCTGTGCGAAGGGGAAGGCAAGCGAAATTTGGGCTCTGCGCAAAACTACAGCAACTTTATAGCCACATCCCCCGCTCTCGAAAAGTACGGTCTCCCTGTATCTTTTGTTCCCGCGGGTGATTTTGAGTCTGGAAACTCTGTTCGATTTCGCACAGACCGTCCACAATCGAACAACATAGGTTCCGTGCGCAAGCCGCCCCGCTAGCCCACTGGTAGGATGAGAGCGGTGACGAAACAAGCGGAGCGACACTCCGACGAGCGAGACGCGACGCGCAGGGACGGACTGGAGTAGTCACCATCCCAACTTTGACTATTTGATTGGCCCGAGCTTATAGGGGTTGGTCCGTCGATCCGCCAGACTCACATGTGTCGGAGAGATCGCCCCGGATACATTGCCAGATACAATCGAGCAACCGTTTTTCGTTCTGCTAGAAGATATCGGCTGATCTCCAAGGTCGAGGTAACCACCGATGAGTTATTGCTACTTCCCAACGAAGTAGAACACTTGGATAACGAGGCTTTCATGAGCATTCATGTAAAGCTACAACCCACTAGGCAACAGGCAGGCCGTGCATGGCTATCCAGTAGCCGAGGACGGCCATTAGCCAACGTGGGTCAGCCGCTCGTCATGTTCCTTGGTAGGCAAGGACAACTGTACAGGATGTCGCCTTAGGGCTCTTCTCTCCGTCACTACGGTCTTTACGAGAACAACGACTGCTGCTATCAAGATCGGAGCCAGGATATAAAACACGGCTGCATAAATACTCATTTGGGTCCTCCTACCGAGGTCTCCTGCAGTGTGAGGAAATTAATTACCCCTCTTCTTAAAATCCTAAAGAACACTGACTTTACTGAGAATGCTGCTCCTAATAGCGCCAGCCCCAAGCCTGCCACAATGAAACCTACACGCATGGTTAATTTGTTAGACGCATACGTGTCCAGAACGCCGAAAACAAGAACGAGTACTGAGGCTTCCTGTAAAAACGTCGTCCATATTCCTATGACACGCTCGTTGCGTTCCAGTGCCAGAGAAGTAAGCTCTGCAATTGTCTTGTCGTCCGGCATCTATATTTTCGACAGATCTTCATAACACTTTAGATGATGCTTTCGCCAGGAAATTCTCCAAAATGCGCCCCTAGGTCAGTCAAGTTGCCCTAATTTGGACGATCCGGCTGAACCTAGTGCCGAGGACGCAGGCTCCATAAACGGTCGGTTGTTTTGGATGATTTCGCCGCCGGCTATCGCGAGATACGACAAGGCGGCGACGTGCGATGCGGGGACACGAGGTGTTTTTTATCCGTTGCTGAAACTCCGTGAATTGAAAGGGTTGCGGCCGGGGAAGGGCGGGGATATTTATAAAATTCGATAAAATTGGCCTATTTTCGGCTTTAGCGGCTCTGCGCAAATCCGTTTGGCTTGCCGGAATAGGGCGAGTTTGCAGAGTTGATCGCGTCAAGAGCGACACCAAAGAAGTCTGTGGCTGCGGGAACCCTGTTTAGGGATTGCGGGATGACGAAGGGGTTGAGTTGGCCGGCGTTGGGGGCGAGCGGGGGCTCGGGGACGCGGGCCGCGACGGGTTTGGTTGGGGCTGAGGCAGGCTGGTCCTCGGGCGGCCATCCGGAGCCGTCGATTTGCGCATTGCGGGACGTCACGGATGGGGAGAGGCGGCGGTCCGGGATGAGGCCTTCTATGGCTGCGATCATGGAGAGGGCCTTCATCTGACCAGTGATGCTGCCCCTCGTCGCTTCAGAGCTGAGAGCGGCCAGCTCCCAGAGGCGGGTGAGGACCCGGTCACGACCGAGGTTCAGCTTGCGCAGCCGGTCCGCTTCCTGGTCTGCGAGTTTTTCCCTGACGGCGGCGCGGTGCTCGATCATGTAGGCGCGAACGCGGGGTTTGGATTTGGTGTAGGCGGCGGTTTCGGGGTTGAGACCGACGGCTTCCGCGGCGCGGCGGTCATTCATGGTTCCAGATAGGACCAGGTGAGCAAAGGCCATTTCCTGATCGGTGATGGGATCGCTAACAGGTTTTTTGGGCATAGGGAATCCTCGTTCCTCGGTTGGCTTGAACCCGAAGCTTCTATTTGGGCGTTGTGATTTTGAGACGGAGATAGGGTGTGTCACCGGACAGCGGGAAAGCTATCCTTCGCTCACGCGCAAGGCCGATACTACCGGCGACTGCCGGCTAAGCGCGGTTGCGTGAGAAGCCGCTGCTTGCCGATTTCATCTACTTTGAGGAATATCACTTCTTGAGAATCGACGCCATGGGCAGGACGCATTTTTCCCCGGCACCGTGGTACCGGGCGAATGGTTACTCCTTGTCATCCCTCGCTTCGACGGAGTGACAAGGAAAGGCAACGGGTGAATGAGAGTGGTCCACGGCGCGCCGGGACAGGTTGCCGGACCGGAGCGTTTTTTCATCACCTTTCGTGGGACGCACCGTCGGAAAAGATTTCGAGGAAGGGCCCGTAGGACTACAGGTCCTTACGCTTCGCTTTCGGGGAAGCGGTAGAGAGCGATCTGCAGTTCCGCGCACTTCTCTTGGAAACGCGGAAATACTATCCTTATACGACCCGCTAAAAAAACAGACCGCTCGGAGGCGGCCTGTCGAACATTAGCTAAGCACCCTCCACTATCTTGTCATCTTTTCTTGAACTGCTTTTGCTGCCGTGCGGATCACCTCGATGACTACATCCGGCTTGGAGAGCATGGGAACATGGCTGCTCGCCACCTCAATCACAGTCGCTCCCATACGCTTCGAGACCCATCTCTGGAGATCGGGATGTACCGTGTGGTCTTGCGTGGTCAAAATAAACCAGCTCGGCTTCGACTTCCACGGTGTGCTGGTAATCTTCTGCTGCTGGAACAGATCGGCGACAGGCGCGTAATGGGTGGCCCAGACGAGCTTCTGTTCTTGGGCCGAAAGGTCTCCCGCGAAAAACTCAGTACCGTTCGGGAGCATCCAGGCGCGCCCATCCGCGACCTCGACGCGCGAGAAGATATCCGATGGATACTTGTCAAGCTGCTCCTGTACGGTCTCGCCAACATCCGGGGCAACCGCCCCGATGTAGACGAGGCCGGCTACGCGCTCATCGACGCCTGAGGCCGTGATCGTGGCGCCGCCGTAGGAATGGCCCACGAGGAGGACCGGGTTCCCGACGCGGTTCAGTGTACGTTTCACCGTGGCCACGTCCTCTTCGAACGAGTCCAGGCCATATTGAACTGAGATCACCTCATGACCGTCCGCCTGCAATGCCGGGATCACCTTGCTGAAGCACGAGCCGTCGGCCCAAATGCCGTGGCAGAACACGATGGTTGGTTTGCGTTGTGATGACACGTTGATAACTCCTGAGATTGGATTTCGGACGACGAACGTTATCCGTTGGGTATAGGTTCCCCCGCTTCAGGCCCTTGTACAAATACTTTGACTGCTTGAGGTATGCTTATAGAGCATAGGTGGAGGACCTAATGGAGCTTCGTCATCTCCGCTACTTCATTGCGGTCGCCGAGGAAGGCAGCCTTCTGCACGCTGCTGAGCGGCGTCTCCATACTTCACAGCCGTCCCTGAGTCGTCAGATTCGCGATCTCGAATTGGAACTCGGCGTGAAGCTGCTGGAGCGAAAAGCACGAGGCATTGAGCTCACTGCAGCTGGGAGGATATTCCTCGATCACGCACGGCTGGCCCTCATGCAGATAGAGGTCGGGTGCGAAGCGGCCCGAAACACGGAGCGTCCCCACAAGCCGGGTTTTGCACTCGGCTTCCTGCCTGGACAGGAAGTGATCTGGTTGTCAGAGGCACTCCGAATCTTGCGTGAGGAGGCGGCTGACGTTGACGTTACGATCACAACAAAATCCTCGCCCGAACTCGCCAATGCCTTGATGCAGGGAGAGGTCGATGTGGCCTTGTTGAGACGCGAGACGCGGACCGCTGGCCTGGACTTCAAATTCCTCGTCAAGGAGCCTCTGGTCGCGATCCTGCCCTCTCGCCACCGCCTGGCCCGGCACAAGACGATCCGGCCGGAAGACATCTGTCGCGAGGACTTTATCAGCACGGCACGTGCCGCGCCCGTGCTCAAGACCGTAATCGAAGCCTACGCGGCGAAGCTTGGCCTCAAACTGAAGCAGATCTACGACGCCGAGACTCTATCTGGCGGAATGTCGCTCGTGGCATCCACCGGCGGCTTCACATTATTGCCTACTTATGTGCAAAATGCGCTGATCCCCTCGGTAGTCGCCCGGCCTTTGCACGGCGAGGTTCCAACCATCGATCTCGTGATGGGATACAACAAATCGAATACCTCTCCATTGCTCAAGAAATTTCTGCTGCGGGCGAATGAACTGGCCGCCAATCAACCTCAGCAACTGCCTAGGCCCAAAATTCTCCCGAATTTAACCCCCGAGCCCAACCTCACCTCCACCAAAACCTGACTTCTGAGAGAATCCTTGCATTGGAAAGATTTCCCCAGAAGGACACCAAACGCTGGCTGGGGCATCTAACCCGCAATCCCCCACAAGGGCAACGGAGCAAAGCAATGTCAACAGCACTGAAGATGCAACCTCTCACCCAACGCGCGGCTTGGAAGGCCCTTGAGACGCATCATGACAAAATCAAAACCACCCCTCTGCGCTCGTTGTTTTCCGATGACCCGCAACGCGCAGACCGCTTTACCATCGAAGCTGCCGGCCTGTTCCTCGACTACTCCAAAAACCGCATCACGGATGAAACCCGCAAGCTCCTCCTCCAACTGGCGCAGGAATCCGGGCTGCGCGAGCGCATCGACGCCATGTTCCGCGGCGAAAAAATCAACATCACCGAAAATCGCGCCGTCCTGCATGTCGCCTTGCGTGCCCCCAAGGGAGAATCCATCATCGTCGACGGCCAGGACGTAGTCCCTCCCGTCCACACCGTCCTCGACAAAATGGCTGCCTTCTCCGATCGCGTTCGCAGCGGAGCCTGGAAAGGCCACACCGGCAAGCGCATTCGCAATGTCATCAACATTGGCATCGGCGGTTCTGACCTGGGCCCCGTCATGGCCTACGAAGCGCTCAAATACTACAGCGATCGCAACATGGTCTTCCGCTTTGTCTCCAACGTCGACGGCACCGATTTTGCCGAGGCCGTCGTCGACCTCGATGCCGAGGAGACCCTCTTCATCGTCTCCTCCAAAACCTTCACCACCCTTGAAACCATGACCAACGCCCACTCCGCGCGGGACTGGGCCATCAAGGGTCTGAAGGACGAGGCCTCCATCGCCAAGCACTTTGTCGCAGTTTCCACCAACGCCGTCGAAGTCAAGAAATTCGGCATCGATACCGCCAACATGTTCGAGTTCTGGGATTGGGTCGGCGGACGCTATTCCATGGACTCCGCCATTGGCCTCTCCACCATGCTCGCGATCGGCCCTGACAATTTCCGCGCCATGCTCAGCGGCTTCCACCAGATGGACGAGCACTTCCGCACCGCCCCCTTCGAAAGCAACCTGCCTGTCATCCTCGGCCTGCTCACCGTCTGGTACACCGACTTCTTCGACGCCCAGACCATGGCCGTGTTGCCCTACGAGCAATACCTCAAGCGCTTTCCCGCCTACCTGCAGCAACTCACCATGGAAAGCAACGGCAAACACGTCACGCTCGAAGGCGAGCACGTCAACTATGACACCGGCCCCATCTATTGGGGCGAGCCGGGAACCAACGGCCAGCACTCCTTCTACCAGTTGATCCACCAGGGAACCCGCCTCATTCCCTGTGACTTTATCGGGTTCTACAAAACCCTCAATCCCCTAGGGCGCCACCACGACATGCTCTTAGCCAACGTCTTTGCCCAAGCCGAAGCCCTGGCCTTCGGCAAAACCGCGGAGCAGGTCAAGGCCGAGGGAACCCCCGATTGGCTGGTACCGCATCGTGTATTCGAGGGCAACCGCCCCTCCAACGTCATCATGGCCGACAAGCTCACTCCGGAGACGCTGGGCAAGCTGGTCGCACTTTACGAGCACTCCGTCTTCACCCAGGGCACCATCTGGCAAATCGACTCCTTCGACCAATGGGGCGTCGAGTTGGGCAAAGTTCTGGCCCAGCACATCATTGCCGAGATTGAGGCCCCCGCGGAGCCGGCGTTGCAGCACGATGCTTCCACCACCAACCTTATCCGCCGCTACCGCAAGCAGAAATAAGCGGCACACATACAAGAACAAATAACCGAAAGAGGAGCGATGCAATGCAATTAGGAATGGTGGGTTTGGGCAGAATGGGCTCCAACATGGTCAAGCGTTTGCTGAACAACGGTCACACCAGTGTGGTGTTCGACCGCTCGCCGCAAGCTGTTCAGGATCTCGAGAAGGCGAAAGCTGTGGGAGCCTCTTCGCTCGCCGACATGGTCGCCAAACTTTCCAAGCCACGCGCCATCTGGCTCATGATTCCTGCCGCCGTCGTGGACCAAACCATAGCCGAGATCGCGCCCCACCTGGAATCCGGCGACATCCTCATCGATGGCGGCAATTCCTATTACATCGATGACATCCGTCGCAGTTCGGAGCTCGCGCCCAAAGGCATTCAATATGTCGATGTGGGCACCAGCGGCGGTGTCTGGGGTCTCGAACGCGGCTACTGCCTCATGATCGGCGGCCCCACCGCTGCCGTCGAACACCTGGATCCCATTTTCAAAACCATCGCCCCCGGCGTCGGCGATATCCCTCGCACCACGGGACGTGACAAAGTAGGTGGCACTGCGGAAGAGGGTTACCTTCATTGCGGCACGAGCGGCGCTGGCCACTTCGTCAAAATGGTGCACAACGGCATAGAGTATGGCATCATGGCCGCCTATGCGGAGGGCCTCAACATTCTGCATCACGCCAACGTGGGCCACAAGGTGGGAGAGATCGATGCGGAAACCACTCCTCTCCGCGATCCCGAGCACTATCAGTTCGACTTCAACCTCTCGGATGTTGCCGAAGTGTGGCGCCGGGGCAGCGTCATCTCCTCCTGGCTGCTTGACCTGACCGCGGCTGCTTTGACCAAGAGCCCCGCGTTAGAGGAGTTCGCCGGCCATGTATCCGATTCCGGTGAGGGCCGTTGGACCATCAAGGCAGCGATCGACGAAGGTGTGCCCGCGCCAGTGCTCACCGCATCCCTTTACGAGCGCTTTAGTTCCCGTGGTGAAGCCGATTTCGCAGACAAGCTGCTCTCCGCCATGCGTTTCGAGTTCGGCGGCCATATGGAGAAGAAAGCCAAGCTCTAGCAGCCTGCTGAAAAATCCTGCTTGTCATTGGAAAGATTTCCCCAGGAAAGACACCAAACCACCGCTGGGGCATCTAACCTGCAATCCCCCCACAAGGGCAACGGAGCAAAGCAATGGCAACAGCACTGAAGATGCAACCTCTCACCCAACGCGCGGCTTGGAAGGCCCTTGAGACGCATCATGACAAAATCAAAACCACCCCTCTGCGCTCGTTGTTTTCCGATGACCCCCAACGCGCAGACCGCTTTACCATCGAAGCTGCCGGCCTGTTCCTCGACTACTCCAAAAACCGCATCACGGATGAAACCCGCAAGCTCCTCCTCCAGCTGGCGCAGGAATCCGGGCTGCGCGAGCGCATCGACGCCATGTTCCGCGGCGAAAAAATCAACATCACCGAAAATCGCGCCGTCCTGCATGTCGCCTTGCGTGCCCCCAAGGGAGAATCCATCATCGTCGACGGCCAGGACGTAGTCCCTCCCGTCCACACCGTCCTCGACAAAATGGCTGCCTTCTCCGATCGCGTTCGCAGCGGAGCCTGGAAAGGCCACACCGGCAAGCGCATTCGCAACGTCATCAACATTGGCATCGGCGGCTCTGACCTGGGCCCCGTCATGGCCTACGAAGCGCTCAAATACTACAGCGACCGCAACATGGTCTTCCGCTTTGTCTCCAACGTCGACGGCACCGATTTTGCCGAGGCCGTCGTCGACCTCGATGCCGAGGAGACCCTCTTCATCGTCTCCTCCAAAACCTTCACCACCCTTGAAACCATGACCAACGCCCACTCCGCGCGGGACTGGGCCATCAAGGGTCTGAAGGACGAGGCCTCCATCGCCAAGCACTTTGTCGCAGTTTCCACCAACGCCGTGGAAGTCAGGAAATTCGGCATCGATACCGCCAACATGTTCGAGTTCTGGGACTGGGTCGGCGGCCGCTATTCCATGGACTCCGCCATTGGCCTCTCCACCATGCTCGCGATCGGCCCTGACAATTTCCGCGCCATGCTCAGCGGCTTCCACCAGATGGACGAGCATTTCCGCACCGCCCCCTTCGAAAGCAACCTGCCCGTGATTCTCGGCCTGCTCACCGTCTGGTACACCGACTTCTTCGACGCCCAGACCATGGCCGTGTTGCCCTACGAGCAATACCTCAAACGCTTTCCCGCCTACCTGCAACAGCTCACCATGGAAAGCAACGGCAAACACGTCACGCTCGAAGGCGAGCACGTCAACTACGACACCGGCCCCATCTACTGGGGCGAGCCGGGAACCAACGGCCAGCACTCCTTCTACCAGTTGATTCACCAGGGAACCCGCCTCATTCCCTGTGACTTTATCGGGTTCTACAAAACCCTCAATCCGCTAGGCCGCCACCACGACATGCTCTTAGCCAACGTCTTTGCCCAAGCCGAAGCCCTGGCCTTCGGCAAAACCGCGGAGCAGGTCAAGGCCGAGGGAACCCCCGATTGGCTGGTACCGCATCGTGTATTCGAGGGCAACCGCCCATCTAACGTCATCATGGCCGACAAGCTCACTCCGGAGACGCTGGGCAAGCTGGTCGCACTTTACGAGCACTCCGTCTTCACCCAGGGCACCATCTGGCAAATCGACTCCTTCGACCAATGGGGTGTCGAGTTGGGCAAAGTACTGGCCCAGCACATCATTGCCGAGATTGAGGCCCCCGCGGAGCCGGCGCTGCAGCACGATGCCTCCACCACCAACCTTATCCGCCGCTACCGCAAGCAGAAGTAAGCGGCGCACATACAAGAACAAATAACCGAAAGAGGAGCGATGCAATGCAATTAGGAATGGTGGGTTTGGGCAGAATGGGCTCCAACATGGTCAAGCGTTTGCTGAACAACGGTCACACCAGCGTGGTGTTTGACCGCTCGCCGCAGGCCGTTCAGGATCTTGAGAAGGCGAAAGCGGTGGGATCCTCTTCGCTCGCCGACATGGTCGCCAAACTTTCCAAGCCACGGGCCATCTGGCTCATGATTCCCGCCGCCGTCGTGGACCAAACCATAGCTGAGATCGCCCCCCACCTGGAGTCCGGCGACATCCTCATCGATGGCGGCAATTCTTACTACATCGACGACATCCGCCGCAGTTCCGAGCTCGCGCCCAAAGGCATTCAATATGTCGATGTGGGCACCAGTGGCGGTGTTTGGGGTCTCGAACGCGGCTACTGCCTCATGATCGGCGGCCCCACCGCTGCCGTCGAACACCTGGATCCCATTTTCAAAACCATCGCCCCCGGCGTCGGCGATATCCCTCGCACCTCTGGGCGCGACAAAGTAGGTGGCACTGCGGAAGAGGGTTACCTTCATTGCGGCACGAGCGGCGCCGGCCACTTCGTCAAAATGGTGCACAACGGGATAGAGTACGGCATCATGGCCGCCTATGCGGAGGGGCTCAACATTCTGCATCACGCCAACGTAGGCCACAAGGTGGGCGAGATCGATGCGGAAACCACGCCCCTCCGCGATCCCGAGCACTATCAGTTCGACTTCAACCTGTCGGATGTTGCCGAAGTGTGGCGCCGGGGCAGCGTCATCTCCTCCTGGTTGCTTGACTTGACCGCGGCTGCTTTGACCAAGAGCCCCGCGTTAGAGGAGTTCGCCGGCCATGTATCCGATTCCGGTGAGGGCCGTTGGACCATCAAGGCAGCGATCGACGAAGGTGTGCCCGCGCCCGTGCTCACCGCATCCCTTTACGAGCGCTTTAGTTCCCGTGGTGAAGCCGATTTCGCAGACAAGCTGCTCTCCGCCATGCGTTTCGAGTTCGGCGGCCATATGGAGAAGAAAGCCAAGCTCTAACCTCTAAAACGGTCCATTCCTGGAAACGCGAAGGGTGCGCCCGGCATGCCGTGGGGTCTCGCTTTTGAGACCTGGGATCCCCGAAACCAATTCCTCGTGGACACTCATGATGGAACCGCAGGTAGAGGATTCCCTTAGTGCGCTGCCGCAGCCTCGGGTGTGACTGGCAGTCCCAACTCGTTGAACTGCTCCGAGTACATGTCGCTGTTCAGCTGGCGCACGTCCGCGGGGGCATTGGCAACAATCGTGGTAAAAATAGCGCGAGCCTTGGCCCGATCGTTGTCGCCGATAAGTTCCGTGGTCCCCGGTTCTTCATGTAAACCGTGGCCATGGAGTGAAGCGTACAGGGTCATGGCCCGCGCTCGTTGGGCCGCATCGCCGGCTACCACCAGCACCAGGTTGTCCTGCGTGTGCGGGATCACGGTGGCGCCGGTCACCTGGGCCTGGGCCATCATGACGGCGATCACGCCAAGCGGCTGTGTGGCTCGAAAGCTGATCAACGATGTTTTCCCCGCCGGATCGCGATCGAACACCAGTGCCTGTTCCTGGTGGTAGTATTTCGCCAAAAGGGCTCCCAGTTGCCGCGCCCGCTCGTTCGGGCAGCCATCGATCATGCCTGAGTTTTCCGCCTGGCCCTTCCACACGCCCACAGCCCCTTCAATTTGCGGCTGCTGGCAAAGACGTTCTGCCAGATAATGCGCAGCAGCCAGGTAGTGCGATTGTTCAAACGAATTCAGCGAGCCCTCCGCGCAAGACATGGTCAGAAGACCCTTGTCGCTGGGGCTCACAAACACCACGCTCTGGGCCAACAAACCATGGAGCGACACCAGGGAAACCAAGCAGGCAGCAACCGCCATTCTCCTCATCAACCAGGTTCTCCTATTTTTTCGCTTGAACAATAAGCATAAGCTACCAGCGTTTCACTCACGCCTTCACTGCTTACGGAAGGCTCAGGACTGAAACGACAGCCGCGTTCGCATCAAAAAAGCGATCGATCTTGTGCGTCACTGGAATCAGCGCAGAACTCCTCAGCGCGCTAACGCCATGTCATCCCGACCGGAGTTGTCATGCGCCCGAGTCCCACCGGAGGTGATGAAAAACGTCTCGGTCCGGCAACCTGTCCCGGCGAGCCGTGGACTACTCTCTGTGGGGCGGTTGCCCTCCCCTTTGTCATCCCGAGCCGAAGCCGAGGGATCTGCAGTTTCCTTCGGAACTCACAATACATCTTCGGTAAGAATCGAAGGGTGCCCCAGGTCTCGCATTTGAGACCTGGGATCCTCCTAGTAGAGGCTAATCTTGTCCCTTGTTGTAACCCCAGGTAAGCAACACCCTCTCCTTCGTCATTGGGAGCGAAGCCGAGCGGTTCTACGGACCCTTCATGGAAATGTTTTTCGACAGACCGACCTGTCCCGGCTGGCCGTGGAAGCGGAGCGGAGGGACCTGCGGTCCTACGGGTCATTCCTGGAAATGTTTTTCAATCTGCAATCAGTGCCGAAGGCGACCCAAACCCTAGCTCTCCGTCTCGCCCGCAGGCTTCGCCTGCGCTCCCGGGTTCAAACGCTCATACACGCTTCCTGATTGCACATGCCTGGACACCATCTCAAAAAACTGGGTCTGTAAACAAGGCTTGGAAATAAAAAGGTCGGTGCACGGTTCCAGTGGCTCGCAGTACCGTCTCAGCAACAAAGACGAGCCGGCGACAAAATTGATCATCTCCTGCTTAAGCTCAATCTCATACTCCAAAAGGAACGCGCGCATCACAGCCGAAAGCGATTCCTTCTTGTAATGCATGTCATTCATCTGCAGATCCACATAAGTCACCTGGTTGCGCCGCCAGCCGGTCACCATGCTGAGCCACGGTCCATCCGCCAATCGCAAACCCATGGAGAAAAACTCCGATTTGCCCCGCAGTAGGCGATAACGCGCCTGGTAAAACTCGGGAACACGCTGAGGCGTCGACTTCCCGTGAAGTTCCAACATCACCTTGAGGCACTGGTCGGGATCCAGAACAGGGACGAACTCCACCTTCATGCTTTTTTCGAGTTGCTGGCGCTTGCCCGCCAGGCTGCGCCGCGTGCGCGGGCCCAAACCGCCCAGCATCTCCTCATAAGTGTTCGCGAGCGGCAGCTTGTGCTGCACCTCACTTCCGACAAACCTTTTGAAGTAGCTCGCCGGCCCCATGATCTCGATACAGCGATCAACCGGAGCCTTCATGGTGATGCTGACTCCATGGATCCGCCACTGTTTCAAAAGAGCCTGGATCGCTAAATGTACATAGTGGACGTGGAGCGCTTCCGGCGCTACCACCAGGCTCTCACCCACGTAATCTCCGCCCCGAAAAAGTCCGAGCCCAATGCCAAATCGGGTATGTTCGTAAAAGAAGACACAGGCTTTCAGTTCCTGATCCTTGCGAATCAGCACCGCGGCACACCTTCTGTTTGGCAGGCTTTGAGACGCGAAAAAATATTCGGGCTCCGTCGTTAGATCGTCTTCCTGCCGGTAACGGCGTCGCAACTCCAGTATCTCCGCCAGGTGCGAGTGGATCGCGCGATTGCCAATGAGCACTTCCGTGGATCTTGGGCCATCAAGAAACACGGAGTCAGGTTTCGGCTCATGCCATACCGCGCTGTCATTCAACTGTTGACTGTTATCAATCAACCCACTTGAACTCACGTTCGTTCTCCCTCAGGAAAATGTCGCGTTATGCTTGATTGTCTGGTCTTCATCGGGTGTGTACAGCGGCAGCAAATATCAGTTACACAATGGTGTTATAGGCGCCTGGGAAGGACTCACTCCAGGCCACTTCGGGCTCTTTGAGTGAAATTCAGTCCTTCAACGGGTGCTTTGAGAACCGAGTATAGCACCCTGTTATCGATAAGTAAGTGGGTAATTCTGCCGCTTTCGAGTAGGTACGGCAGAGGAAATCCCTTTACAAATCATCGAATTCGTACTGTAACTGCTCGGTTTTGGGGCGCGTGTACTAAAGCTGAACAGGGCCCATCTTGCCGTCCCCTCTTTTGCCTCAAAACGTTCCTCATAAGTAACAGCAGCTGCATAGCTTAGCGGGGAACGCAAGAAAGGCTGGTCATCCGCAGCCTGTTCAGTATTGCTGGTGACGGTAACGAAAAGCCGTGGACCAAAATAGGACGACCAGTAATCCATCGCACCCCAGGCTCGTCCAGGCAGCGCCGCGCCAGGAATACCGCGGCAGAATCACCGCATTGAGGCCGATATTGATCAAGGCGACAAGCACCTGGATGCCCGTACGGAGGGGCTGTCGTCCGGCGCCGGAAAGTGCATCTGCCATGAAAGAGTGGATACAGCGCAGCAAAGGAATCAGTGCCAGCCAACGCACCGCGGGAACCACCGCCTGGTACTGGTTTCCCAGAATGTAGGGCAGGATTGGAGCCGCCAGCCACAGCCCCGCGGACGCCACCGCTCCGTAGATCGAGGTCTTCGCAATCAGTGATCGTGCGTAGGGATAGGTCCGGGCCATCCCCTCCACCCCCTGGCGAAAGAAGTGCGGATAAGCAGCGGCCGCCAGCGAGCGCACGGGGGTCATGGTAACGTCGATCACCCGGTAAGCCGCACCGTACACGCCGGTGGCGGTCAGGTCCGCCAGCCTGCTTAACATGATCTTGTCGATATCGTTGTAGATCGTTGTCGCAGAACCGGCAACGCTAAAGAACACGCCCTCCGCGGCATCTTCCCTTAATGCCCGCCAACTCACCACCGGGCGTCCCCACAGCTGTCCTCCCTTGATCAACGCATACAACGTACCCAGCAGAGTCGTCAGCAGGTAGGTGAAGACCCAGAGATCCAGCGTAACTGGATGAACAGTAACTACTAAGGTAGTGATGCCGGCTAGCCGCAACAGGCTGACCACCACGCTTTGAATCGAGGTTTGCTTCATCCGGTCCATGGCGGCAAACCCGAAGGCTGCCAGTTCCGTCACTTTGAGCAGGACCAGGTCGGCAACGCAAACGATCGTAACCACAAGAGGTACCGTCTTCAGGTGCAGAAGAGCGCTCAGCCCGACCCCAAGACAGCAGAGCAGTGTTCCCGAGAGCACAGTAAGCAGAATCCCGTTACCCCAGCAGATCGAGGCGGTCCGTTTCCCTGAGCGCACATTCTTGATGAAGAGATTGGCAGTGCCGAGCCCGGAGAATGGTCCCAGCAGAGCAGCCATAGCCACTACAGTCACGAACGCCCCATAGGCGTCTGGGCCCAGTGATCGCGCGATCAGAACGAAATACGCCGCCTGAATGATCAGCCGGAAACCTTGTCCGATGGAGAGGTGCGTCGTATCCCTGAGCAGGCCGCGCGTCTTGATGCTGGCCAATACGCTCACAAACACGCCTCCCCTTGCGTTGCATCAGCCTACGACGCTTCGCTCTGCAAAAGAGCACATAAGCAAACCTTAATGTTCAACCGGCGGAAGCACTGAACTTCAGACTTGTCCAAATTCCTGCGTAAACATCCTGATCTGGCGACTCATTTCCGGTCGACGGAAATGGTGCGTGATATGCGTGGTATGCGTGGTAAGTTACGCGGGTTGGTTGACGTGTGCATCGGTTCGCGACCCAGGAGTGTGGGGGACGGCCCTTGCCGGAGAGGCTCTTGCGGCTGACGGCGCCCATCGACAGGAGTGTTGCAAGGGGGCTGCCATTTTCAGACACAGAGAATCCTTCTTCGGCAGACGACGGTTTTCGCCAGTCTCTGATTGATTGCTGCAGGTTCGTTTGTTCGATGATTGTGCGCAAGCGTTCGAGCGGATCTGGCGGGGGCTTACGATCTGGCCACGCCCTGTGCACCATAAGCCCCCAATCGAGTTGGAAGGAGGTGACGCGATGTGGTTTCAGCAACCAATCGCGTGATGGTCTCCCCCTGCTGGGCCTCTGACCGGGCCGGGTCGTCGGGTTAGGTTGTCAAAGAGCTGCTCATCTTGCAAGGACGCACTGGGCGCCTATGCTCTCTGCGCAATCGTGCCCTCACCTCGCGATGGAAGTCTGGCTGGCATTCTCAGGCGGCGGCGTGGGTTGGGTTTGCGGTCACAATACTTAGGTGCGGATTGGGTGTAATAAGTGTTGCGGATAGTGGAGATTTTTTGGGCTCTGCGCCCGACGGACCGCGGAAAGGTGAAAGGTGGCATTCCTAAACCGCGGCTCTCTGGCTGATCTGGTGTAAATCGGCGGCTTTGCGATCCGAAGGATGAAGCCGCTTCGCGCAGAAGGCGATAAGTTCACGGTAGATACTGTTGAAACCGGGGTACTAGGGTAGCTTTAGGGGCCGGTCGGGAAAGAGTTTCTCGTGCAGAGAGCGCAGCCATCCGGCTTGGGTCTGTTGCCATGTATCGCGCACTATCGACCCAACGTTGCCTTCGGGCGTATTTCGATAGACCCAGTAAACCACCAAAGTCTGTTTCCCGGATACGTTGACGTAGATGATCTTCTGTAACGGAATCGGCCTTTGACCCGCTGGTATGGACAATAGTCCCAGTAGTTGCTTCTCAGCTTCATCGCGAGTAGTTTTCTCCCCTGAAGGAGCTACACCTACCCAGTCTGGTGAGTCAATGGCCCCAACCATCTGGTGGATGTCCTTGGCTGATGTGCAGGACTGCAGCGCAGCCAAACTGGTTTGATATGCAGAGGAAATCGCAGGGGGCAGGGTCTCTTGCGCTTTTATGCCAAGTTGAGGAAGCAGAGCAATCGTCAATCCAATCAAGATGATCCTCATGGCCGCTTGATCCACCTTTCGGAGAATGGTTTAACAGTAGAATACTACATACCAGTTGCCCGAGGCGATGGACACCCCAAGCTGCGGCTCTCCGGGCGATTTAATTCTCTCTGGCTGACCCCGCGTAAATCGGCTGCATACGTCGAAGCCGCAACTCTCGACAGGAAATCCGGGGAAGCCAAGGGATCTGCGGTTCTGCGGACTCCTCTTGGAAACTCGAAGTACTATCGCCTCGAACAAGGCTGAACCTGGCACAGCACGCAGTCCCGTACGCGCTAGCTTGTTTCGGGTGTTTTTCCTCAAAGCTCCCACAAGATCTAAGCGCCATCAGAACCAGCCCCGGCCGGTCAGGGTCGAGCATCTGAACTGGTATGATGGAAGGAGATTGTGAGTGCTTCCCACAAAATCCGGCCGAACCTGTCCAGGTTCAGTTTTGTATTCCTGGGGTTGGCGATTTCCGTGTTTGTGTGGGGCCTGCAATACAAGCTCTCTCTCTACGATCCCCCTCATTCCAGTTCTCGTCAGATTCCCGAAGCGAAACTCCTCTCCCGTAATGAACAGGCGCCTCTCGTCGAGCGTTTATTCGTAACCAGCACCGGTGCAGGGCAGGTCATAGAGCAGATTTTGCCCTTCACCCTGCTCGCCTTTGCTCTGGTCGCCTTCCACTCTCGCGCCACGCAGATCTTCCGTCATCTCGGACGCGAAGCCAGGCGCCCTTGGCGCGTTTCCTGCAGGCCGGGTTTGACCGCCTTCTTTTTTCGTCCCCCTCCTTCGCTTACCTTGCTCTCCTCCTAAAGCTACCCACAGAAGTATTTGGTTCAGGCCGAAGACCAGTTTATCGCTGGCGTCCCGTCGCGGATGGTCCGTCATCGTAGCTTGGCCGGGCGATCAATCGATCGAATAGGTGCATTGCAGATATGCGAAAGCGAATCTCCCTGATTCTCGCGTTGGGTGGGGCATTGCCGGTCCTCGCCAGTGTGATTGCCTGCAGTTCCAGTAACAAGCACGCGCAGGCTGATGCTGCGGAAATTCCGTCGGCAACCGTCGCCGCGGTGAAGCGGGGGAGTATTGTCCATACCCTCAATCTCGCCGGGCAGTTCCAGCCCTATCAGGTCATCGATGTCCACGCAAAGGTCTCCGGCTATATCCGGCGCATTTACGTGGACATCGGCGACAAGGTCCGTCAGGGCCAGGTCGTGGCCGTCCTGGAAGTGCCGGAACTGAGCGCCCAGTTGAAAGGCACGGTGGCGGAAGTTGCCAGCCGGAAAGACGAAATCGCTCGCGCCCAGCAGGAAGTGCTGCGCGCGCAGTCCGAACACGCCTCCCTGCATGCCAACTACACCCGGCTGAAACAGGCCGCCGCCACCCAACCCGGCTTGATCGCGGAGCAGGAACTGGATGACGCTCAATCGAAAGATTTGGCCTCGGAGGCACAAATCGATGCAGCCAAGTCCGCGCTCAGCGCCGCCCGGCAAAACTTCGATGTCGCCGGCGCCGATAACGAGAGGGTCGGCGCTCTGGAGGATTACACCCGGGTCGTGGCCCCCATCGACGGCGTGATCATCTGGCGCTATGCCGATACCGGCGCCCTGATCCAGGCCGGTACCGCCTCCGACGTTCAATCGCTGCCCGTGGTGAAGCTCTCTCAGAGCAGCTTGCTCCGCCTTCGCATTCCCGTTCCCGAGGATGCGGTCGAGTTCATCCACGTCGGGGCTCAGGTCAATGTGCAGGTAGATGCTGTCCACCGCACCCTGGTCGGCAAGGTAGTTCGCTTTACCAGGGATATCAGCCTCGCCACCCGAACCATGCAAACCGAAATCGATGTCGAGAACAAAGACTTGTCGCTCACCCCCGGCATGTATGCCAACACCACCATCGAGTTGGAGCGCAGAGACCACGTGTTGACCATTCCCGTGCAGGCCGTCATCAACAACGGCAATCAATCGTCGGTGCTCATCGTCGACAGCCAGAACCACGTGCAGACGCGGAATCTGACCCTCGGCTTGCAAGGCTCCAACCTGGTGGAAGTGAAGAACGGGTTGACTGACGGAGACCACGTGATCACCGGAGGCCAGTCGAACTACCAGGTCGGAGAAACCGTAAAGCCGAGACTCGAACAGTTGCCGGCCTTCGACGTGAATGAAGAAAAGTCAGGGGGCGAGTAGCCATGCCAAAGTTCGCTCTCAAGTATCCCTTCTTCATCATCATGATCTGCATGGTGATCATGGTGGTCGGCGTCACCGCCATCGTCGGCATGCCGGTGGACCTGTTTCCGAAAATCGATATTCCCGTGGTGGTGGTCGCGACCTTCTATTCCGGCATGCCCCCACAGCAAATCGAAGCCGACATCACCGGCACCTTCGAGCGCTTCTTCACCCTGGGCAGCAACATCGACCACATCGAGTCGCGATCGCTGACCGGCGTCAGCCTGATCAAGATCTACTTCAAGCCGGGTACGAATGCCAACGCGGCCTTGAGCAATATCGCCAACCTGGCTATGGCCGATCTGCGCCGATTGCCCCCCGGCACTCTGCCTCCCGTCGTGCTCGGCATGGATGCATCGAGCCAGCCGGTCTGCCTGGTGACCTTGAAAGGGCAGGGGCTGAACGAAACCCAACTCAAGGATCTGGCCCAGTTCCAGGTACGCAACCAGATTGCCAATGTGCCCGGCGCTTCTGTTCCCCAGCCCTATGGCGGACGCTACCGCCAGATCATGGTCTACGTCGATCCCCTCAAGCTGGAGGCGCACAATCTCAGCTTGATGGACGTGGTCCGGGCCGTGAATCAATCGAACCTCATCTTGCCTGCCGGCGATGTTCGTATCGGTCCCAAGGACTACAACATCTACGCCAATAGCCAGGTCCCCACACCCGAACTCATCAACGACCTCCCCCTGAAGTCGGTCGGCAACGCCTCCATCATGGTGGGCGACGTTGGCAAGGCGGAAGACTCGGGGACGCTTCAGACCAACATCGTGCGCATCGATGGCCAGCGTTCGGTCTATGTGCCGATCCTGAAGCAGGGCGGTGACAGCAACACCATCACCATCGTCAACGGCATGAAGGCGGCGGTCAAGAACCTGGTCGACATACCCTCGTCGCTCAAAACAGCCGTAGTCTTTGACCAGTCGATCTTCGTCAAATCCGCCATCAAGAACCTGATGAACGAGGGTGGCATCGGCCTGGTTCTTACCGCCTTGATGATCCTGTTGTTCCTGGGCAGCGTACGCGCTACCTTCGCGGTTCTCTTATCCATTCCCCTCTCCGCGCTTGCCGCCTTTATTTGCATCAGCGCCGGGGGCGGCTCTATCAACACCATGGTCCTGGCGGGATTAGCGCTGGCCTTTTCCCGCTTGATCGATAACTCGGTCGTGGTGCTCGAAAATATCTTCCGCCACCTGGAGATGGGGGCCACGCCGGAAGTGGCGGCCGAGGTCGGCGGCAAAGAGGTTCAATTGGCCGTGCTCGCGGCCACCTTCACGACCGCAATCGTGTTCTTTCCCGTTGCTCTCCTCTACGGAGTAAGCCGGTATCTCTTTACCGCCCTGGCGCTGACTGTGGTCTTCGCGCTCTTTGCTTCCTATGGCGTAGCCATGACCGTGGTGCCGCTCTATTGCGCCCGGTTTATCAAGTCCGCTGATGTTGCACATGAACAAGTTGTGCGAACGGATGGCGCGGCCATTCTGGCTCCAGCGCCCAAGCAATCCTTCTTCCAAAGAATTGTTGGCAGTTTCAACCGCTGGTTCCAGAGAATGCTGGAACAGTATGTCGTGGTGGTGAATCGCTCCATATTGCGTCCGGTCGCCACCGCCTTCGGCATCCTTGGCGTTGTCCTCCTCAGCTTCGCCTTACTTCCTTTGCTCGGACGATCCTACTTTCCCCGCACCGACCCCGGTCAATTTGTGATTAACATCCACTGCCCCAGTGGAACCCGCATCGAGCTCAGTAACCGTTACATTGCCCAGGTAGAACAGGAGATTCGCGATGTGGTGCATCCCCACGACCTGGATATGATCGTCTCCAATATCGGAATTACTCCCGATCTCTCCGCCATCTATACCAGCAATTCGTCCATGGATACTGGGTTCGTGCAGGTGAGTCTAAAGCCGGGACACGAGCTCGGAAGCTACGAATACATGGACCGCGTGCGTAAAAAGCTCGCCAATGACATGCCTGAGTTGACCACCTACTTCCAGGCCGGAGGCCTGGTCGATTCCGTCATCAACCAGGGATTGCCGGCGCCGATCGATATTCAGGTAAGCGGCAACGACATGGAACAGTCGTTTGCCATTGCCAGCCGCATCGCCGCCCAGGTCAAGCAGCTCAAGGATGTCGGCGATGTGCTGATTCCTCAGAACCTGCGTTATCCGGGTGTGGCCCTCGATATAGATCGCGAACGAGCTAGCCTCATCGGGTTATCGCCCAAGGAGATCGTGGACAACGTCATTACCGCGCTCACTTCGAACGGCATGGTCGCGCCCAGTTACTGGATCGACCCCCGGACCGGGAATAACTACATGCTCACCGTGCAGTACTTCGACCAGAAGATCGCCCACATGAGCATGGACGACTTCAAGCAGATTCCCCTGCGGGCCGAGAATCAGGCTGCGTACACTCCCTTGCAATCGGTCGCGGACATTAAGGAAATCAATACCCCCACCGAAGTGGATCATTATCAGATCCGGCGTGTGATCGACGTCTTTGTGATGCCATCGACAGAAGCGCTGCAACGCGTGAACCGCGAGGTCAACCAGATCATTGCAGGCGTCGAAAAGCCGAAGAACATCCGCGTCACCGTCCGCGGAAGTGTGGTCAGCATGAACGAATCGTTCTTCCGCTTTGGCATTGGTCTGGTGCTCGCAATCGTGCTCGTATATCTCATCCTCATGGCTCAGTTCGCCTCCTTCGTGGATCCCTTCATCATCCTGATGGCCATCCCCCCGGGACTCACCGGGGTGCTCATCATCCTGTTGCTCACCGGCAGCACACTGAACGTGATGTCGCTGATGGGGGTGATCATGATGACCGGCATCGTCGTGTCCAACAGCATCCTCATCGTGGAGTTTGCCGGGCATCTTCATCAACAGGGTTTAAGTATCTCGGATGCGGTCGTGCAATCCTGCAAGATTCGCCTGCGTCCGATTCTGATGACCTCGCTGGCCACGCTGCTGGGGATGATTCCGATGGCGTTGGGTCTCGAGGCCGGAAGCGAGCAATACGCACCGCTGGCGCGCGCGATCATCGGCGGCTTGGCCGTTTCGGTTGTGGCCACGGTCTTCCTCGTCCCGGCCGTCTACCTGATCATCCACGGCAAGGGCAAGCAAGCTCAGGCCGGCCAGGCAGGCAATCATGCCTGACGACGCTCACCCGGCGTATCCGTCGCAGTTACGTTCTTCCTGGTTCCCGCCGTGCATGCAGTCGTCCATGGCCGGCGCAAGAACAAGAATGCGGTTGCACAAGAGGCATTGAGAATGTCGAGAAGAAAATCGAATCCGCGTCATCATTTGTTACGTGACCCTGTGCTTGCTCGGCTGCGCAGCCGGCTCTGCGGCCCAGACGCCAAAGACTCATGCATCGCTGCCCGACGCTCCGCAGATCCGTCTCATTGCCCAGGCCGGTCAATCGAGTGCTCCTATGCCGCCGAAATCCGCCGACTCAGCGCCGGCGCTGCCCGCTGGCTCCCTTCCGTCCCCTGAGCCGCGTGCAAGCTGAACAGATGGCCATCAAGAACAACCCCAGGATCAGCGTTGCCCGCCTGCTCGCATTAGCGCAGCATCAGGTGGTTCGCGAGTCGCGAGCCGCCGAGTTGCCCGCCGTCACCGGCAGCATTACGGCGGTGGACGCCGAAGATGGCTCGCGTCTCTCTGCCGGAACCATCACCGCGTCGCGCCTCTTCGAACACGCTGCCGCGGGCGGCAGCGGCACCCAGTTGATCACCGATTTTGGACGAACCAGAAATCTGATTGCCTCCTCGAAGCTCCGGGAAAAGGCTCAAAACGCGAACACCCTGGCCACCACGGAAGACATCGTCGCCGCCACCGACCAGGCATTCTACGACGCACTGCAAGCCCAGGCTTTGCTGCGTGTGGCCCAGCAGAATGTCGATACCAGGCAGACTACGCAAACCCAGGTCAACCAGATGACTAAGAACAATCTCAAGTCAACCCTTGATCTGAGCTTTGCCGATGTTAATCTCTCGCAGTCCAAATTGCTCCTTCTCGATGCCCAGAACAATCGCGATTCCACCATGGCCGCCTTGGACGCGGTGCTTGGGTTTGGATAGACAGGTGGTTTATCGATTGCAGGACGAGACTACGCCCCTGCAGCCGCCGCCTCCGGACGTCGAAGCGCTGACCCAGCTTGCATTGCGCCAAAGGCCCGACCTGCAGGCGTTGGATTACGACCAGCAGGCAGCCGTCAAGTTCAGCCATGCCCAGCGCGATCAAATGTTCCCCACCATCAGCGCTGCGGGAACGGCCGGCAGTGTGCCCATTCGTCCCGCCCAGTACTACAACTCCAACTGGTGGGGAGGTATCGGCGTTAACATGAATATTCCCCTGTTCAATGGCTTCCTGTATTCCGCCGAGGCGAAGGAGGCAGCCCTGCGCGCTCAGGCCGGCGCGGAAAGAAGCCGCGATCTGCGCGATCGCATCGTGCGTGATGTTCGCACTGCATGGTTGGCCGCTAATACCGCATTCCAGCGCGTCAGCGTCACCGCCCAACTCTCGCAACAGGCGAACCTCGCATTGACTCTGGCTCAAACACGCTATCAGTTGGGGTTGAGTTCCATTGTTGAGCTCAGCCAGGCGCAGTTCCAACAAACCGATGCCGCAATCGGCAACGCCAATGCCCAATATCAATACCGGCTGGCTCTGGCGACTCTCAACTATCAGATCGGCGCCACCCCATGATTAAAAGTCTCAACACCCTGGCGACGGTAAAGGCCGCCGTCTTTATCGAGGGGAGCCGCCTCCGATGCCCGTGATTGGCGAATGCCCCGAGCTCGATTTGAACGCCGTTGTCTACGGAACGGATTTTTCCATTTGTTCGCAGAACGCCGGCCTTTACGCGGCACTCCTCGCCCAGCATTTTGGGGCGCCATTGATCGTTGCCCACGCCTTCACTCTTTCCCAGGCCGCCATGGAGGTAGAGGCTGAGCCATCCTCGGTAAGCAAACAAAGGAAAGATCTCCAATTTCTTTTGTCCCGTGAAGCCGCTGCTCTGTCACATGCTTCCCTCAAGGCCGGTTCCGTCCTTTTGCAGGGTGACCCGAAGCAAGTGATTCCCGATCTTGCCTCCGCTTTGGCGCCCTCGCTCGTTGTGTTGGGAACTCACGGCCGGGAATGGTTAGCCCGGGAGATCATAGGATCCGTTGCCGAAGGCATCCTACGCTCCACCTCATGGCCCGTTCTTACCATCGGCCCTCAGGTCGCATCCACGGGAGGTAAGCCCTCACCTTTCCAGCACATTCTCTACGCCACCGATCTCACCCCGGCGGCCGCGCGTGCGGCGGTATTTGCAGTCTCCTTTGCCAATGCATTCCGAGCCGGCCTTGATGTGCTCCACGTCGTGCAAAGAGAAGCGATCGATCATCCTGACCGGCTCAGCGATATCAGAGACCGCTTTTACCGCGAACTCGACCATCTTGTACCGGACCATGCGAAAGATTTCTGCAATCCCAGAAGCTTCATCGATGTCGGCAACGCCCACCGCCAGATCCTGGAGCATATACGAGAACGGTCGGTCGATCTATTAGTGCTCGGTATCCGAAAGTCTTCGCATCTCGGCATCGAGACCCGAACCTCCCGGGCCTTTCAGCTTATCGTTCACGCGACTTGCCCCGTATTAACCATCGTCGGATAGCCGCCTGCCTTCATCACTGGAAGCCGGAAAAATGTCGGTGCAGGGAATACGGGTTTCCCCGTGCCCCCCCGCTTGCAGCAAATCCTTTATCCTTTGATGTGACCCTCAAAGGAGTACCCTGCTTGTCCTGTCGCAGTCTGCTTTTGTTGTTGCTGGTGGCTTTCTCAGGGGCTCTCCGAGGCCAGGCCCCACCTCAGGAACAGCCCCAGGCCATGGGTGGCGTCAACACCGGCGGAACCCACGCCCCGATCCTCGACTCCGAAAAACGCCCGATCACTGCCGGCGGCTTCGTAAAGACCGGCCCCATCATCTTTCAGGACATCGCCGCCAAAGCCGGTCTGGCCACCTGGCATCACACCATGGGCACCCCCAAGAAACAATTCATCCTCGAAGCCACGGGCTCGGGCGTCGCACTCCTGGACTACGACAAAGATGGATGGCTCGACATCTACATGGTGAACGGCTCCACCTACGACGCGCTCAACGGCAAAGCCGAGTCGCCCCACGCCGCCCTCTTCCACAACAACCACGACGGGACCTTCACCGACGTCGCGGCGAAAGCCGGGGTCACCAACGACCGCTGGGGCTTTGGCGTAGCTGTCGGCGATTATGACAACGACGGCTACCCCGACCTGTTCGTCTCGAACTTCGGCAAAAACCGCCTCTATCACAACAACCACAACGGCACCTTCACCGACACAGCGGAAAAGGCCGGCGTGCAGTTAGGCAACTGGTCCAGCGGACCCACCTTCGGTGACTATGACGGCGACGGCCGGCTCGACTTGTTCGTCTCGGGATATGTCCACTTCGACCAGGAGCAACTCGCCGGGGCTGACGGCAAAGGAGGAGTGGCGTCAAACTTCTGCCAATTTCGCGGAGTCAGCGTCATGTGCGGTCCGCGCGGGCTCAAAGGAGAGCACGACCATCTCTTCCATAACAACGGTGACGGCACCTTCACCGATGTCAGCCTGAAACTTGGAGTCAACGACCCCAACGGCTACTACGGCTTCACCTCAATCTTTGTCGACCTGAACAACGACGGCAAAGTAGACCTGCTGGTGGCCGACGATTCCACCCCCAACTACCTCTACATCAACAAAGGCAACGGCACCTTCGAAGACGACAGCTACGCCTCCGGCTATGCCCTGAACGAAAACGGCCGCGAAACCGCCTCCATGGGGGTGGCCGTGGGTGACTACCAGAACAACGGCCGCCTCGGTCTCTTCAACACCACCTTTTCCGACGACTACGATGTGCTCTACCGCAACGACGGCGATGCCAACTACACCGACGACAGTTATGCCGCCGGGGTGGCCGAGCCGACCGTGCCCTTCTTAGGCTGGGCCACGGAGTTTATCGATTACGACAACGATGGTTGGAAAGACCTGTTCCTCGTTAACGGCCACGTCTATCCCATGGTGGATCAGAACAACTGGGGCACCACCTACGCCGAGCGGCCACTCTTATTTCATAACCAGCTCGGCAAGAAATTCGATTTGCTGCCGGCAGTGGAAGGCACAGGACTGGCCCTGGTCATCCCCGCCCGCGGCGCGGCCTTTGGGGACCTCTTCAACGACGGCCGTATCGACGCCGTCATCAATAACATGGACACTGTGCCCGTCCTGTTGCGCAACGTAAACCCCGACCATCATCATTGGGTGGAATTAAGCCTGACCGGCGGACCCAAAAGCCCCAAAGATGCTGTCGGCGCCGCGGTGTATCTTACCGCCGGCGGCATCCGGCAGCGCGGCGACGTGCTCAGCGGCGGCAGCTTTATCTCCAGCAACGATCCCCGCGTGCACTTCGGCCTGGGCGATGCGGATAAAGTGGATGCGGTGGAGATTCACTGGCCCAGCGGCTTGAAGGAAAAAGTGATTCTGCCCGGCGTGGATAAAATTTTCTCCATAGAAGAAGGCAAGGGCGTCACCAGCCCAACACCAAACGGCAAGGCTCACTAAATGGATACCAACCTGCAGTCTCCCCATCGCCGGTACGATCCGCTCCGCGGCCGCTGGGTTTTGGTTTCTCCTCACCGTACCCAGCGCCCCTGGCAGGGAGAGGTCAGCCGCACCGATGCCAAGCCCGCGTTGCACTACGACCCCGACTGTTATCTCTGCCCCGGCAACACCCGCGCCGGCGGCAAGCGAAACCCGCCCTACAACAGCGTCTTTGCCTTTACCAACGACTACGCGGCGCTCCTCCCCGATTCGCCCGTCATCACGGAAACCGGCCACCCCTTGCTCCGGGCGGAAACGGAACGCGGTATCTGCCGCGTGCTCTGCTTTCATCCCGACCACAGCTTGACCCTGGCCGGCATGCAGGAGCCGGAAATCGTGCGCGTGGTGGAAGCCTGGACCAAGGAGTTCAAAGAGCTGGGGGGACGCCCGGAAATTCGTCACGTGCAGATCTTCGAGAACCGCGGAGCAATGATGGGCGCCAGCAATCCCCATCCCCACGGGCAGATCTGGGCCACCGAACACATTCCCGACGAAGCCGCAGCCGAAGTGGTGAATCAAAGCGCGTACCTCCGCCAGCATGATGCCTGCCTGCTCTGTGACGCCCTGAAACTCGAGCTGGAGCAGAAGCAGCGCATCGTTTGCCAGAACGAGGAATTTGTCGTCCTGGTGCCTTTCTGGGCCGTGTGGCCCTTTGAAACCCTGGTGCTCCCCCGCGCTCACTTCGGCAGCCTGCTCGAATTCAAGCCCGCGGAGCAGCGCGGCCTGGCGGACATTCTCAAGCAGCTCACCACCCTCTACGACCGCTTGTTTTCTACCAGCTTCCCCTACACCATGGGCTTTCATCAGCGTCCAACCGATGGAGACCTCCACCCGGAGTGCCATTTCCATGGTCACTTCTATCCGCCCTTGTTACGTTCGGCCACCGTACGTAAATTCATGGTCGGTTTTGAAATGCTGGGTATGCCGCAGCGGGATATCACACCCGAGGCCGCCGCCGAACAGTTACGTGCCGCAGCGGGCGGGTAGTGTAGTGCGTCAGTAATAAAGGCGATTATGTCAGCTGCCGCATCTTCACCCGATCGGGACTGACGTCCCTGAAGGATGTGTGCCGCCCCTACGGGGCTTGATCATTTTGCTATAGGTACCCAGGATTCCGTGCTGCGCACTCCATCCTGGGCTACTATCGGTCGTCCCTAACGGGACTCGGCGCGATGTAGCTTGAAAGCACGGCTTACCAGGCTAAGAGCCGACACAGGATCATCCGATAAGATAAAGGCCCATCCGTGTGACGCACTACACTAGATTATTCATGCGTCCCCTCTGGCCGGCTGGATTGCCGCTGCTTCTGGCGGTCTGCGTCGCCGCCCAGGTCATCACCGTGGACCACGGGGCGAATGCGCCCGCACAGCAGTCCAAACCGTATGTGGTGTTGGTCTCGCTCGATGGCTTCCGCTATGACTACGCCCGCAAGTACGGCGCCAAACATTTGCTGGCTCTGGGCGCGGAAGGCGCGACTGCGCCTGAGGGGATGATCCCGGCCTATCCTTCGCTGACCTTTCCCAATCACTACACCCTGGTGACCGGACTCTATCCCGAACATCACGGCATCGTTGCCAACAACTTTTACGATCCGGCCCGTAAAGAGCGCTACTCCTACACTGATCCGGCAACCAGCAGCGACGGCAGCTGGTACGGAGGGGAACCCCTCTGGGTCCTGGCGGAAAAACAAGGCATGCGGGCCGCCTGCTTTTTCTGGCCCGGCTCAGAAGCCGAGATTGACGCCGCCCGCCCCTCCTATTACCTCAAATTCGACAACCGCTTTCCCGACGAAAAGCGCATTGACCAGGTACTTGCCTGGCTCCGCCTGCCGCCGGAGCGCCGCCCGCACTTCGTCACCCTTTACTACTCGACCGTTGATCATGCTGGGCACCAGTTCGGGCCCGACAGTCCGCAAACCGCGGCCGCCGTTCAGCACGTCGACCAATTGATAGGCCTTCTCTGGGCAGACCTGACCCAGCTGCACTTGCCCATCGATCTCGTCGTGGTTTCCGACCACGGTATGGAAAAAGAGCAGGGACCGCCGATCGATCTCTCCCGCTACGCCGACTTGCAAAACTTCACCACCGTTGGGTCTCTCCTCTACGCCAACTCCGAAGCAGCCGCGGAAAAGGCCTATCAGGAACTGAAGATCAAGACCGACGCTTTCACCGTCTACCGCCGCAAGCGCGTGCCCGCAGCGCTGCACTACGACACCAATGCCCGAGAGGGTGATCCCGTGGTGATCGCCAATGGGCCCTATGCCATCCGTGCCCACGGAGAAGCGCAGGACAATCCAGCAGAACCAGGAGGACACGGCTTCGATCCGAGGGTAGTGAAGTCCATGCGCGCCCTCTTCCTGGCTGTAGGCCCCGACATCCGTCCCGGTTCCACCGTCGGACCCTTCGAGAACGTAAACCTCTACCCTCTGCTGGTAAAAATCCTGGACCTCAACCCCCCGCCAGTCGACGGCACACTGAACATCCTCTCCAAAATCCTGAAAAACCAACCCGCCGCCGACGACACTCCCTAACCCATCCGAGCCCGAGGTCAGGGAGGGGTGCCCCACGTTCGCCCGGGCGTACGTGGGCCGAAAAAGACGGGCGAAGCCCCTCCACAGCATTTACTGAATCAACCACCAACTCCCGCATCATCTCTCACCCATGAAAGTCGCGAACCCGGCAGATCTCACCCTCCTCAACAACGCCATTTGGTACGCGCTCACCACAGAGCAGTCTCACCTCGCCGAGGGCAACCATCTTGCCAGGCGCTTTCCCCGCGACATATCGCCCTTCGGAGCCATCAAAACCCAGTCCCCATCCGACTACGAAGCGCTGGCAAATCTCCTCTCCGGGGACACCATCGCGCTCTGTATGGACTCCAAACCCGACCTCCCGCCGGGCTGGACGACTCGCATCAGTCTGGACGTCTATCAAATGACCTTCGAAGGCCCGCCGCCCGCCAAGCCGAGCCAGGTCATCCGCAAACTAACCCATGCCGACGTCCCCGAAATGCTGGCGCTCACCAAACTCACCGAGCCGGGTCCCTTTCTCTCCCGAACCATCGATCTCGGCGCTTACTACGGCATTCACGACTCCGGATCGCTGGTAGCGCTGGCAGGGGAGCGCCTCCGCCTCACCGGCTTCACCGAAGTCAGCGCCGTCTGCACTCATCCCGCCTTCCGCGGCCGAGGCTACGGAAACACCCTCATGTCCAAAGTAATTTCCGGAATCCTGGATCGCGGCGAGACCCCATTTCTCCACGTCAAAACCGATAACCCTGCCATCGCCTTGTACAGAAAACTAGGCTTCCAGGTACGCGCACAACTCCCTCTGACGGTTATCCAACAAACCGGCCTGGTGCGCTGAGTACGCCCGCTTTTCCAAATCCGAAATCCCCACACTGGTACGCTCGAAACCGGCAAACGCTCTTGCCTTCCCATTTACAATCAACCATGATGCCCCCGTCCGACGTCACCACTAAACCCCGTTCCGGTGAACCCTCCGCCGCTCTGCCGGACCGATACGATCCCGCGGAAATTGAAGTGCGTTGGCAAAAGCTCTGGGATGCCGACCCGGAGCTCTATCGTGCCGAGCCGCCCCACAGTGGCAAGCCAAAGTATTACGTCCTGGAAATGTTGCCCTACCCCTCGGGCCAACTCCACATGGGCCACGTCCGCAACTACTCCATCGGCGATGCTCTCGCGCGTTACATGTGGATGCAGGGCCACAACGTCCTTCATCCCATGGGCTGGGATGCCTTCGGACTTCCCGCCGAAAAC
Source organism: uncultured Acidobacteriaceae bacterium (assembly GCA_963850235.1). GTDB lineage: Bacteria > Acidobacteriota > Terriglobia > Terriglobales > Acidobacteriaceae > PALSA-350. Next base: position 660,653 of record CAWKKM010000008.1, read on the forward strand.
GCCGCTCTCAAAAACCAGACCCCGCCCCGCGAGTGGACGCTCCAGAACATAGCCCACATGCGCCGCCAGATGCGCCGCCTCGGCCTGAGCTATGACTGGCAGACCGAGATCACCACCTGCCTCCCCGACTACTACCGTTGGACGCAGTGGTTCTTCCTGCGCATGTTGGAGCACGGCCTGGCCTTCCGCAAGCAGAGCAAGGTCAACTGGTGTCCGCTCTGCGCCACCGTGCTGGCCAACGAGCAGGTCATCAACGGCTGCTGCTGGCGCCACGAAGACACGGTGGTCGAGCAGCGCGACCTGGAGCAGTGGTTTCTCCGCACCACCAAATACGCGCAGCAATTATTGGACGGGTTGGACCATCTGCCCGACTGGCCGGAGAAGGTGCGCACCATGCAGCGCAACTGGATCGGGCGCAGCGAAGGCGCGACCATCGACTTCCTCCTCGACCCAAATGCCGAAACCGATAAAGACCGCGGCAAGGTTCCTCTGCCGGCGCCGGAAGGCTTTGTGGCCGGTAGCCCGGTCGCAGCCGGCGCTGTGCGTATCCCGATCTTCACCACCCGCGTGGATACCATCTTCGGCGCCACCAGCCTCCAACTCGCGCCCCAGCATCCCCTGGTCCAGCAATTCGCCCAGGCCGACCCACGGCTGGCCGAGGAAGTAGCCTCCCTGGTCGAAGAACAAAAGAAAGCCCGCGAAGCGGGCGACCCCGCTGCCATCGACAAGCACGGGGTCTTTACCGGCCACTACGCCATCAATCCGTTCAGCGGCGAGCGCGTGCCCATCTGGGTCGCCAACTACGTTCTGATGGAATACGGAACCGGCGCCGTCATGTCGGTACCGGCACACGACGAGCGCGATTTCGAGTTCGCCAAAAAATACGGGCTCGAAGTGCGTATCGTGATTTTGCCCCGGCGCACCCAGGAGCCGACCGCGGCTGGCCACCGGGACGAGGACCTGTTGCCCTACACCGAGGAAGACAGCCTGCTCATCAACTCCGGCGAATACAACTCCCTTGGCTGCCAGGAGGCCCAGAAGAAGCTCTCCGCCTTTGCCGAGCAACACGGCTTCGGAAAAGCCACGGTTACGTTTCGCCTGAAGGACTGGGGAGTCAGCCGCCAGCGGTACTGGGGCGCGCCCATCCCCGTGCTCTACTGTCCCAAGGACGGCATCGTCCCCGTGCCCGACGACCAGCTCCCCGTCCTCTTGCCCGAGCAGATAGAGATCACCCAGCAGGATGGATCCCCGCTGAGCCGTGTTCCCTCGTTCGTGAACACCACCTGTCCTCGATGCGGAGGACCGGCGCGCCGCGAGACCGACACCATGGACACCTTCGTCGATTCGTCCTGGTACTTCTACCGCTATCCCGACGCTCACAACGCATCCGCGCCCTTCAGCCGGGAAAAGATCGACTACTGGTTTCCCATCGATCAATACATTGGCGGCGTAGAGCACGCCATCCTTCACCTGATCTACTCCCGCTTCTGGACCGAGGTGATGCGCGACCTGGGCTTGGTGAGCAATGACGAGCCGGCGACCCGCCTCTTCACCCAGGGCATGGTCATCAGCAATGGCGCCAAGATGTCCAAGTCCCGGGGCAACGTGGTCTCGCCCGACGACATGATCGCCCGCTATGGCGCCGACGCCGCCCGCATGTACTCTCTGTTTGCCGCACCGCCTGACCGCGATCTGGATTGGCAAGAGGATGGCGTGGCAGGGGTGAGCCGCTTCCTGGGCAGGGTCTACCGGCTGGTGATGCGCTATCGGGAGGTCGTTCGCAGCCGGGCCGGTTCGCCGTCAGCGGCCCCAACTTCTCCTCTTTCGCAGGCGCTCCTGCGTAAGCTGCACCAGACGATCAGCAAGATCACCCAGGACTTTGCCGGGCGTTGGCACTTCAACACCGACATAGCCGCGGTCATGGAACTGGTCAACGAAATTACTGCTGCAGAGCCGGGATTGGCGGAAATGCCGGCCGAGGCGTCCGCACAACTGATGGCCACCATCGTGCCCTCTCTGATCCTGTTGCTGGCGCCCTTTGCCCCTTACTTGACGGCTGAGCTCTGGAGTGAGATCGGTGGCGCCGGTGCGCTGCTGCGCCACCCCTGGCCAACCTTCGATCCTGATCTCGCCCGGGAAGAAGAACTCGAAATCCCGGTGCAGGTGAATGGCAAGCTGCGCGCGGTTGTTCGGCTTTTGCCGGGCGCTGGAAACGAGGCTATGCAGCAGGCAGCGCTGGCGGAACGGAAAGTGCAGGCAGCGATTGCCGGTAAGCAGATAGTCAAAGTGGTGGTCGTGCCCGACAAACTGATCAACATTGTTGTGAAATAGGCGCTCGTGCGCGGAACTCAGTCTCTGCTGCACATATGCGCCGACTGCTGGAAGCGCCCCGGCCTCCTGGGCAGGGAACTGCTCTGGCGCTGGGGCTTCGGCATTCCCGCGGCCGCCCTCCTCTGCTACCAGGGCGTCCACATCGCAGCCGCAGCCGCTCCGGACCTCTCTGGCCTTTCTCTCAGCGACCCCATGCAGGCCGGTCAGCAGATAACGCAAGCGGCTGCAGCTATCAAGCCGGAGGTAGAGCGGGTTGCGATTTGGTTGGGACCATTGCTGGCCCTCGCCTGGGCCATTGCCTCCGGACTTGGCCGCAGCGCAGTGCTCAAGCGTCTCGACCCCGCCCTGCACGCATCACCGTTCACCTTGATTCTGCTGCAACTATTGCGCATGGCGGCTTTGATCGGTGTCTGGCTAGGCTGGTATCGCGCCATCCAGTGGGCCGCCAATGTCACTCTAAGCAGCGCCACACCCAACCTGGTTGGCTGGAGTGCCTGGGTCATCTGCCTATCACTCGGCATCTTTGTCCTCTGGGCTCTCCTCAGCTGGATTTTTTCCATCGCCCCGTTACTCGCCATGCTGGAAGGCAAAGGAGTCGTGGCCAGCCTGCTGAGCAGTCTTCATCAGGGTGCGTTGACCGGCAAGCTGGTGGAAGTCAACCTGGTGTTGGGCATCGTCCGCTTGGCCTTGATCGTGCTCGCCATGGTGTTCTCCGCCATTCCTCTGCCGTTCGAAGCAGACATGAGCGGAACTGCACTTTACATTTGGTGGGCTCCTGGTCACCATCCTCTACCTGGTTGCCAACGATTTCTTCCAGGTCGCAAGACTCGCCGCCTTCGTGCAATTCTGGCGAACATATTCCGTTCTTGCTCCCCGAACCAAATCCTGAAAAACTAGAACGTGGATACTTCCTCGATCGTCATTCTGGACTTCGGCAGCCAATACACACAACTCATCGCCCGCCGCATACGAGAGCAGAAAGTCTTCTCCGTCGTCCTGCCCTGCACCGCTTCTGTGGCTGAGATCCAATCGCATCACCCCATCGGGCTCATTCTCTCCGGAGGCCCCTGTTCGGTCTACGACCAGGACGCGCCCGTGGCTGACCCGAACATGCTCGCCATCGGACTACCCATCCTCGGCATCTGTTATGGCCTGCAATTCCTCACCTATCATTTAGGCGGAAAAGTCCGCTCCGCCGACAAGCGCGAATACGGGCCGGCCCAGGTATCGATCGTTCCCGGCCAAACCGAAAACCCCTTGTTTGCCGGCCTGCCTCCATCGCTCGACGTCTGGATGTCCCACGGAGATGAAGCCCTGGACTTGCCGCCGGGCTTCTCACTGACCGCGCGTACCGCCAACGCCGTTGCCGGCATCGCCGACCCCTCACGCAACATCTGGGCAGTGCAATTTCATCCTGAGGTTCGCCACACGCCCCGGGGAAGCGACCTGCTGCGCAATTTTCTTTTCAACATCTGCCGTGCTGAACCCAACTGGACCCCGGCGCACTTCATACAATCGACTGTTTCCGCCATCCGCGAACAGGTTGGCGACGGCCGCGCCATCTGCGCTCTTTCCGGTGGAGTCGATTCCTCCGTCGCCGCGGTTCTGGTGGAGCGCGCCATCGGCGAACGCCTCACCTGTGTCTTCGTCAACAACGGCGTGCTGCGCAAGAACGAGTTTCTGCAAGTCCAGCAAAACATGCGCGACCGGCTGGGCTTGCGCCTGGTAGCGGTGGACGCAAGCCAGCGATTCCTGTCCCGCCTTGCCGGAATCCTTGATCCCGAGCAGAAGCGCAAGATCATCGGCAACGAATTCATCTCCGTCTTCGACGACGAAGCCATCCGCATACTCGAGCAGCAGCAACCGGGGGCGAGCGTCGCCTGGCTGGTGCAGGGCACTCTCTATCCCGACGTGATTGAATCTTCTTCCGTGAAAGGCCCATCGCAGACCATCAAGAGCCATCACAACGTGGGCGGCCTGCCGGCCAACATGAAGTTGAAATTAATCGAGCCGCTACGCGACCTGTTTAAAGATGAGGTCCGGCGCATCGGACGCGACCTGGATATGCCCGCTGAGATTCTCGATCGCCAGCCTTTTCCCGGGCCGGGGTTGGCGGTCCGCATCCTGGGAGAGGTCACACCCGAGCGCGTGGCCCTGCTGCAGGAAGCCGACGACATTGTGGTGAAGGAAATCAAGGCGGCCGGACTCTACCAGCAGATCTGGCAATCCTTTGCTGTGCTTCTTCCGGTCAAGAGTGTCGGGGTCATGGGGGATCAACGCACATACGCCTACACCTGCGCTATCCGCGCGGTACATTCCGAAGACGGCATGACTGCCGACTGGGTTCCACTGCCCTACGATCTGCTAAAGAAAATCTCCAGCCGCATCGTCAACGAAATCCACGGCATCAACCGCGTGGTCTACGACATCACGTCCAAACCACCAGGAACCATCGAGTGGGAGTGACCAGGGTCTTGAGTGGGTCTGCCGCGGTTCAGCAGCGCTTGAAAGCTCCTGATCGATGATTTCAGCGGAAGATAAACATCAGATTGACAATGTAGCTACGGGTAGCTACAACATTCCTATGCAAACTGTCGGCGTCCGTGAACTCAAAAACAAGCTCAGCGAATATCTTCGCCGCGTTCGGCTGGGGGAAAGCGTCTTGGTCACCGATCGGGGAGAGGTCGTGGCTGAGCTCATGCCGCCTGGGCAAGGGCAGGGCGATCCGTCGGTGCCTGCGGGACTTCAGTCGCTGGCCAGGCGGGGACTCCTGGCCCTGGGTACTCCGGGCGGAATAGACCTTTATCCTGCGCTGCAACGTAAGCCAAGCGAACGTCGGCGCAGCGTTGCCCGATTGCTCGACGAGGAGCGCGGTGCTCGGTGAATCTCTACGTGGAGTCGAGTGCGGTGCTGACATGGCTCCTTGACGAGCCGGCCGCACCTGCGGTGCGCCGCCTGCTGGGCGAGGCAGAGGTTATCGTCGCATCCGACCTGACCTTGATCGAGTGTGACCGTGTCTTGCTGCGGGCGACCGCGCTCAAGGAACTGACCGAGGGCGAAGCCGCCGACCGCCGCGCGCACCTTATCTCGGCTTCGGCTCATTGGCAAGTCCTGCGAATCGCGGCCGAGATAGTCGATCGCGCGCGTCAGCCTTTTCCCGGTGATCCAATTCGGACACTCGATGCCATTCACCTCGCATCGCTTCTCATTGCGCGTTCCGCGATCGTCGGTCTTCGGCTGCTGAGCCTAGATGAGCGCGTGCGCCAGGCTGCGAAGGGTCTGGGTGTCGCTGTCGTGCCTGCCCGAGCGGCGCCGCGTTGAACCAGCAGGTGCCGGAGACGATCGAGTGGAAATGAAAACGGCCAGGACTTGTCCTGGCCGCCCCATTTCCATCTCGCATTCCCTAAGCTAACGCCATCAAATCCGCCGCCGTCACCCCAACCTTGGGGAACCACGAGTGCGCCCCCTTCAGGCTTTGATTGACGTTCTGGATATTCTTCACGCCCTGATCGTTGAGCCAGTCTTCAAAAGCTTTGGCCCCGCTCTTGGCGTAGATCGCGATGCCATCCTTCCAGGTAGCGCGCCCGCATAGCACACCGTTGAACGTCGTACCGCTCTCCACCGCCAGCTCCAGAGTTTCGGTGAAGACGGCATTGCTGACGCCCGCGGACAAATAAATGAAAGGTTTGTGGGTCGTCGTAGCAGCGTCCCGAAAATGCTGCAAAGCCTCGCTGCGCGTGTACGCGGAATCGCCTTTGAACGCCTTGGTGCCCTGCACAAACTCCATTTGCACCGGAACCTCGACCTTGAGCACATCAATCAAATATTTCTCTTTGCCGAATTCCGACATCGAACCGGAAACAATGTCCGGCTTCTTCTTGGCATATTCCAGCGACTTCTCGTCGTTGCCGTGCACGTCATACCCAACAAACTCAAGAAAGAAGGCGATGTCGCAGGCCCGGCATTCGTCGCCGATGCGCTCAATGAAGGCATGCTTGCGGTCGTTGATTTCGCTCTTCTCAAACGGGGTGTAATACAGCAGCACCTTTACACAGTCCGCGCCCGCTTCCTTCAACCTGCGCACCGACCAGTGGTCGAGCAGATCGGGAAGCCGTCCCACCTGGTCGGCATCGTAGCCGGTCTTTTCGTAGGCCAGCAGCAAACCCTTGCCATGCCGCCGCTTGGCAGCCGGCAGCCCGTACTCAGGATCGAGCAGGATGGCCGACGCATGCTTGGTAAGCACCTCGGTGACCAGTTCTTTGAATTCGACCAGGGCAGAATCCGGCAGGTCGGAAACGCCCTTCTCTTTGGCCAACGACTTCTTCAGCGATCCGCGCTGGTCCATCGCCGCGGCAGCGATGACCCCGCGTGCATCCGAGACGGCCTTCAGTCCCGCCAGTTTTCCAGCTGTCATCTTGGTGGTTGTCATTGCTCATTTCCTCTCGATTGTTGCCATTGTTTCCCGGGGCTCATTCTAAAACATTCGCGGGGACTGCGATGGGTGGGATGGTTTTTAGAGCGCAAGCACTGCGCGCTGTGCCTCAACCAGTTCGATGATCCCGCGCTGCGCATGATCCATCATCTCGATTAATTTTTCCCGCGGAAAAGCGTTGCGCTCCGCCGTCGCCTGCACTTCCACCAATCCACCGGCTTCGGTCATCACCACGTTCATGTCAACTTCCGCCTGGGAGTCTTCTTCATATGCCAGGTCGAGCAGCGTAACGCCTTCCACGATGCCCACACTGGTAGCGGCCACCAGTTGCGTGAGCGGAAGTTTTTTTAACGTTCCCGCCTCTACCAGCCGCCGGAAGGCAATGGCCATGGCCACACATGCCCCGGTGATGGCCGCCGTGCGCGTACCGCCGTCCGCCTGCAGCACGTCGCAATCGAGGATTACCGTGCGTTCGCCCAGGGCCTGCATGTCGACCACCGAGCGCAGCGAGCGTCCAATGAGCCGCTGGATTTCATGCGTCCGCCCGCCCACCTTGCCTCGCTCCGCTTCTCGCGGGCTGCGCGTAAGCGTCGCCCGCGGCAGCATGCCGTATTCCGCGGTCACCCATCCCCTTCCACTGTTCTTCAACCAACCGGGCACTCCGGTTTCGACCGTGGCGTTACACAACACCCGGGTGTGGCCCACTTCAATCAACACCGAGCCTTCGGCCATCGAAGTGTAATGTGGGGTAAGACGCACCGGGCGCATTGCCTGGGGAGCCCGATCGTTCGGGCGGAAGAATGCCGCCGCGGATTTTTGCTGGGAGTTCATTTCCTGATTGTAAGAGAGGCCGGTTGCTGTTCCCGTTTCGGGACACGTCCCACAATGAAACTATTTCCCTAAACTGTGGACCTGCCTGAAGTTACCAATCCTGCAACGAGGTTGTCGTTCCAAACTGGAACCAGGCTCACACCGGAGACCCGGAGCGCCTCTCCGCTCCCTTTTCTGCAAACCATTGCTACTTAATAGCTTACCTCTCTCTTTCCTCCCGCTTCCCATTTGGCCACGCGCGTGCTCTATCACCAGCACCTGGCATCGAAAACAACCGAGTCCAGAAAGGACAACGGAACGCGGGCCGTCCTGCGGCCATGAAGGCAATCATGAACTGCGACGAACCTATGAACTCCCGTGACCAATTATGAAAAGGAGTGAAGAAATGAACTCAGGTCTGCACCTGGCGGGGCGAAAGCTCTGCATGCCAGCCAAGCTGTTAAGTACAGCATCTGTGGATGCTTTGGCCGATCCATCGCCCGGCGCGGGTTTTCCACGTCAGCGAATGCAAGTTGGCGCTATAACGGTCGATACAACAGACAGTGAAGTTTCCGGTCAGAAAGGAATCTGGGTACAATGGCGATAACTGCTCCTGTTACGTTTCCTGTGGCAACTATGTCGCGACCTGCGGAGCGCATCGGTAAGCTTCATCTGCTCGTGGTTGACGAGGATGCGGCCATTCGCTCGGCATGCTGCGAGATCGCCGCCGACCTGGGCTTTGTTCCCCAGACCGTTTCCAGCATTGAAGCCGCCCGTACTCTGCTGCGCGACCACGGCGTCGACATTCTGCTGCTCGATCTGCGAACCCCTCTCGAGGAAGGCCTCGGCCTGCTGAACGAGATCAAGGCGCTGAACCCTGGCCTGGTAGTCGTGGCCATGACTGCATTCGCGACCGTGCCCGCCGCGGTCGAGGCCATGCGCACTGGAGCGGCCGATTACCTCACCAAACCTTTCGCCATGGACGAACTGACTGCGGTGCTGGAACGCGCAGTGGAACGAATGATGGAGCGGCGAACCCTGGATGGCGAGAGCCGCCGCTTGCGCGAATCCCTGCGTTCTCCACAAGGCTTGGGAAACCTGATCGGCCGCAGCCCGGAGATGGACAAGCTTTACCGGATCCTGGCCAAGGTGGCGCAGAGCTCCCATCCCGTCCTGATCCTCGGAGAGAGCGGTGTCGGTAAAGAGCTGGTAGCCCGCTCGATTCATTCCAACGGCCCCCATGCAGACCGGCCATTTGTGCCCATCGATTGTGGATCACTGGTGCCGACACTCATGGAAAGTGAGCTCTTCGGTTACGTGAAAGGGGCGTTTACCGGCGCCAATCGTTCCAAGGAAGGCTTGCTGGCCTCGGCCGAGGGAGGGACCGTCTTTCTCGATGAGATTGGCGAGCTGCCGCTCGATCTACAGGCCAAACTGCTCCGCGCCTTACAGGAAAAGGAGGTTCGGCCGGTGGGCGCCACCCATCGCGTGACCATCAACGTACGCATCCTTGCCGCCACCAACCGTAATCTTGCCACCATGGTCGAACAAGGCCGCTTCCGGAAGGACCTCTATTACCGGCTCAGCGTCGTCAACCTGCGTATCCCTCCGCTGCGCGAGCGCAAACAGGACATTCCTCTGCTCGCCGCCCACTTCCTGGAGCGGCTATCCCGTGAAACCGGCACTGCCCATACCCTGAGTGATGATGCCTTGCGCACTCTGGTCGAGTACGAATGGCCCGGGAACGTACGCGAGCTGGAAAATTCGCTCGATCGAGCCTGCACCCTTTCCTCCGGCCCGGTCATACATCTGGGCGATCTGCCCACACAACTGCAAAACTTTCACCTGCAGCATCGGCGCCCTGTCGCTGTCCCCCCGTCCGCGTTGATCCCTGCCGGTTCTGCACGGGGGCCGGTTCTACCCCTGGCCCAGTTGGAAAAACAGGCAATCCTCGAAACCCTACGCAAATTAAACGGCGATAAGCTTTTGGCCGCACGCCTGTTGGGCATCGGAAAAACCACCCTGTACCGCAAGCTGAAGGAGTACGGCATCGGCGCCCCGGAAGCAGAAGATGCCCGAACCGACGGCTCCACATCTCCGGGACTGTAGAAGCGTAAACCCGAAACAAACCAGTGCGGAGTGGATCGCCCCCCTGCGTCCCTCGGACTCGCTCGTCCGAGGGACACATCCCTCCGCTCCAACTGCAAAACGTTTCCTTGGCCACCTTAAGGAGGTAGTCGTGAAATCACCGCTGCAGCATAGTGTCCTCATGATCAGTCCCATGTCCGATGCGGCCCGTATCGCCGAAGCCCTGAGCAACGCCTTGGGCTGTCCGGTAAAAGTGGCCGCTAACCAGAGAGCCGGGGTGACCGAACTCCGCCATCATGACTATTCCGTGGTCGTGGTGGACGACTGCACTGCCGAAGCCAATCCCGCTGCCACCGAGATGTTATGGCAGAACCTGGGTATGGCGGTTCCGGTGCATATCAACTTTGCTTTCCACGGCGGTCCTCGACTCGCGCGCGAGGTCCAGGCCGCCATCGGGCGCCGTGAGCAACAGCAGGTCCAGGCATTGCGAGCCGCTGCATCCCTGCTCGAAAGTGAATTGAAATCCACCGTAACCGGGCTGCTGCTGCAGTCGCAACTGGCCCTGGCCGAACCGGAGGTCCCCGCAAAACTGGCCGGCAAATTGGAACTGGTGGCAGAGCTCGCCTCGACCCTCCGTCGCAGGCTGGAGCACGCCCAAGCGTAGCCTGTTCCCCAGGCAGGCCAGGGTAACCGAGGGCCGTCCCAGCCCGCCCCGGCCTGCTGTGGGGGTCTCGCTACGAGACCTGGGATCCGTGCAACAGACCCAACTGCAACAGACCCTGCAAGACAAGAAGATCAGGTCGCTCCTCTTGATCGGCTGCCGGGGAAACGGCAGCGACGCTTTCAGGTCTCTCGCCTAGGTCGTCCTGCGAGTGATGCCAACCGGCGTCTGGCGGCATCCTATAAGCGACAGTTCAGAGTTGGTGTAAGCTTAAGGCGTTCTCAACGCGGCCGCCTCCGTCAATTCGTGATCATCCATTCATGATTGTCTGGGGTTTGCAAGGCTTGCTGGATCAATTGCCGGACCATCGGTCCCAATCGATTTGAGATCGACCCCGGGTCGCGCAGAAATTGAGTGCAACCAACGGCTGCACGGCATCACCGCACAGTAACTTCGGCTCAAGCTCTGCTTCAGGAAAGCTGGAACAGTCGGGCATGGCATGACGGCGCAGAAACCTTTTCATCAAGGGAGAGAATCATGAACAAGCACACTTTATCGAGCGCAATCCACTTCACGGGCGGCAGCGCGACCAGGCAGGCCACGAATACGGGCATGCTTTCGCTCGCATTGACCGGTTTGCTGCTGCTGGGTGGATGCAATAAAGGCCCGGCTCCTGCCGCTCCCGCTGCGGAGCCCGCCCCCACGGCTCAGGCTGCCGCGCCCGCGCCTGCCCGCCCCCGCGCCGGCTGCGCAACCTGCTGCACCTGCGCCCGCCCCCGCTGCTGCACCCGCACCTGCTCCCGCTCCGGCCGTCGCCGCAGCGCCCGCACCCCCGCCGCCGCCCAGGCGATACACCGTGCCCGCCGGCACGCCTGTGGTGGTTCGATTGCAGCAGACGGTCAGCGCCAAGAACAGCAACGTCGGTGATAGCTTCAGTGGCGTCCTGGCCCAGTCGGTGGTGGTTCAGGGCGTCAGTGTCATCCGCGCCGGTGCCCCGGTTACCGGTGTGGTCACGGCTGCCAAGGGTCAGGGCAGGTTCAAGGGCGCCGGAGATCTGGCTATAGCCATCAGAAGGGTTGGCGAGTATGAAGTCAGCACGACGTCGTATGAGGCGAGCGCCAAGGGCAAGGGCAAACGAAGCGCCGAGTTCATTGGCGGCGGTGGTGGCGGCGGAGCGCTGATTGGCGGTCTGGCGGGCGGCGGCAAGGGAGCCTTGATCGGAGGCCTGCTCGGAGCCGGCGCCGGCACCGCGGGCGCTGCTCTTACCGGCAATAAGGACATAACCGTGCCGGCAGAAAGTGTCGTCACTTTCAAACTGGCCGAGCCCATTACGGTTACCAGGGGCCGAGGTTAACCCCCCACCCTGTTCCGGAAGTGGGATTGCCCGAGCGTTCGAAGTTGCAGATACTTCAGAGCATAATCAGGGTAATGAGTGATGGGGTCATAGCTGCTGAGGTGCAGCCGTTCTGGAGCAACGGCTGCGCGGCGGAGCTCCCTGGAATTCAGCTCCGGAGGCAGAATGGAAAGTGATCCCGCAACCATGGCGGAGCATAAGCACACCAACCGATGGATGACCATGCTGGCGTTGGGGCTGCTGGCCATCTGCCTGCTTGCCTGCCTGTATATCCTGATCGGATTTCCGGCCGAAGCGCAGACGGTGGGCGGCTCGACCATCGACCCGGCCACCACGCAGGTCCCTGCCTCTCCCGCTCCTTACCCACTCCGGCGCCAACCCCTGGCAAGTTACACTGCTCCGCCTGCAGCTCCAGTTACGGTGCAGTCTCCGGCAGCTGTGCACACCGACCCGACCTCGGAAGAGATTCATGCCGAGTTAAGCGAGGTCCATAACCAGTTGCGCCAGTCGCAGGAGGCTTTGCAGCAGGCGGCCCAGGCGCAGCACAGGGTCCGCACCACGTCGGCTCTTTTTCTAGGGGTCTTCGCCATCATCGCAAGCTTGATCGTGATTCAGGTCTACCAGCAGGCGCGCGCCTGGGACAGAGATGCATCCCGTGCCGTCGCCGAGGTGGAAGCCGTGGCTACCGAACTGAAAACCGTGCGCGACGCCAGGACTGAAGCGAAAAGCACGTTGCCCGCGTTGTTGCAGGAGGTGGGCGAGCATCCCTTGAGTTTTCAGGAAGAGGGCAGTGCATTTTCTCCCCGGGCGCAGGCGACTATCGATGACATTGACGACCTCGCCTACGAGGGCCAGGGTCGCCTGATTTTCCAGGATATTTCCTCGGAACCGGAGGCGGCGGTTTACCTCAACGGCCTGCTGCTTTCCGCTGTCGCCCACCTGAATCGTTCGGATCCCTGGACAGCCTTTGCCCGTCTCGATCAGTTTTTCTCCCAGATGACCCGCTTCCCAAATGCCGTGGAGCGCCGGCGGATCACCCAGGCATATTCTTACCGGGCGCTCGCCGGTTATATGGTGCTTGAGGCGCAGGATCGGGAACCCTCCTGGCAACGAAAAACCGAGCGCGCCCAACTCGAGTCGCTGTCCAAACAGGCGTTTACGGATATTGCCCACGCCGCTTCGGTGGATCCCGAATGGCGGCACACGGCCTTTGTCGAAGCATTGCTCTGCAGCCGGTTTTATGTTCCCGAGGAGACGGCCGACAACAGTTCGCGCAGCGATCTGTTTGTGCGCGGCCTGCGCCGCGCAGTCAGTCTCTACAAAGGATTGATCGAAGAGCGCTCCTATCGTGGGCCTTCGCGCCGCAACCTGGCGCGCTGCCTGAAGCGAATCGCGGAGCAGACGGGTGAGAAAAGTGATTTCTCCGACTTTGGCTATGGCTTAAACGCATTCCCAAGCGACGAGGAACTCGCTGATGAGGCCTTGGCCGCCCGTCAGCCCGCTTCCCAGGACCGGTTTCTATGGCAATGGCTGCTGGGTGACGAAGAGTTGTTCGCCAATGTCGAGCGCCTCAACCTGGCCGAGTACCGCGCCTTCTGGATCCGTATGCTGGATACTAAAGTCCATCTCAGAAACTGGAGAGCCGATCTGGCGGAGCTGCAGCGCATCCGGCCGGCGATGAAAGAGTGGAATGTCCAGCTTCTGCAATCCGACCCGCCGATTACCTTGGCGAATGCCATTTCACGGCGCCAGGAGCGGTTCGACAACCCCGCCTCGGGAGCCTGATGAGGGTAGAAAGGCGGGGCGTAGCCCAAAAGTTACTAGCTTACCGGCTGGCAATTCCAACCTCTCCTTCGTATCATAAAGGTGTGAAGCACCTTGAAGGAGAAATCGATGACTACCAAGAGCGTAGAAGCCGCGAACGGGACTGCCAAACGGCGCAAACCGGCCGCTAAAAAGCAGACGCCCGCCGCAACCCCCGCACCCACCCGGGAGGAAATTGCTCGCCTGGCAGAAAAGTACTGGGCTGAGCGCGGTTGGCCGGAAGGTTCACCCGAGCAGGATTGGTTGCGCGCAGAACAAGAACTGAAAACCGCCTCGTAACCGTGCGGGAAGGCAGTACCTTCCCCCTAATTTCCCGTTCCTCGCGTCACCTCAATAGCAGAAGTTCCCCAGCCAAGATGTGGTGTGTCTGGCCAAGGTGTGTCTCAAGGACGCGCCCGAAGAGTGTCCGGACCAGGTATTCCTGGTTCGCTGCTCCCTTTGCCGGTCAGCCCGGAAATGAAACGAAACGGCTGGTGCGGTCACCATCGGTTGCCGCATCCCGATTCTCAAGAGATACCACTTTTGCGTAGGTTGTTGCTATTTGGTGGCTTGGGGTTACCACCCTTACCCTATCCGGTCACACTTCGGTGATCTTGAGACTTGGCGGGGCTGAGCGATACTTAGCACCAGGGAAAAGCAGATGGTTGTGTTCTTCCCTTCCTGTTGTACTTTTTTGTATTATTTTCTGCCGCGTCTCGTCACTCATGAAAAACGAAGTGATCGACATTCTGATTCTCGGGCTGCTCGTGGTGCTGTTTGCCTCGATCTATCGCAAGCGCGCGTCTGCCCGCCTGCGGTACTGGGTCATCGCCTGGATCCTGGTCCTGCTGCATTTTGCTGCGCTCCTGGTTCCGGCTGGTTCGGTGCGGGGACAAGAAGTGGTCGACAGCCTGAGCATCAGTGCCTTGCTGCTTTCCGGCCTTTGCTTCCTCTTCTCCGCCTCCGCGATCTTTCAGTCTCCCGCGGGTAGCGCTCTCGCCGGACTGGGCATTGGCGTTCCAGCTCTCTTCTACACCAACTATCTAGTCTTCGGAGGGGCGCACCTCTGGCCTCTTTGCGTTGCCGCCGTCGCCTTTTCTTCGGCCGGCGTGCTTCTGGCCTGGAAGCTCTGCAGCGGCCGCAGCCGGGTGTGGGCGGTCATCACCCTGGCCTTTATCGCCGGCGGCTTCTGGACCGCGGTCTCCATCTTCCGCCACCAGCCGGATTACGGGATCTCCGCACTCCTGTTTGAAATTTTTCTCACCTTTGCCGCCCTCTACTGGTTCGATTTCCGCCGTAAGTCTACCGGCGTGCTGACTTCCATCCTCGGATTGGTGGCGTGGGCTTGCGTCTTTCCCGTCGGGCTGCTTTGCGATTACCTGGTACGGGCTGGGCAGATTCCCTCCGAGCTGTGGAATGTGCCCAAGTATTTTGTCGCTTTCGGCATGATTTTGACCATGCTGGAGGATGAGTTCCTGGCCGTGGGGCGTGCCACGGAGCATTATCGTCTGCTCTTTGCCGCCAACCCGCACCCCATGTGGGTGCATGATCCCGAAACTCTGCGCATCCTTGAAGTCAACGATGCCGCCGTGACCCACTACGGCTACTCGCGCGAAGAATTCGTCAGCATGACACTGCCTGATCTGCGCCCCACCGAAGACGTGGAAGCAATTCTCCGGGAAAATTCTCTGGCCAACTCCACCAAACTGACTGGCCCTTGGCGCCATCGGCGAAAAGATGGCTCTTACATCCAGGTGGACATGGCGTCTCATTTCATCGACTTCCAGGGGCGGAAGTGCAGTTTCAATCTGGTGCAGGATGTCACCGACCGCCAGCAGCTGCATGAGCAGCTGGTTCACCAGGCGCACCACGACCTGCTCACCGGATTGCCGAACCGGCTATTGCTCGAAGATCGTATGCAGCAAAGTCTGGCTCAGGCAGCCCGCTACGGCCAACAAGCCGCAATCCTCTGTCTGGACCTGGATCGCTTCAAGCAGATCAATGACACGCTTGGTCACGCTACCGGCGATCTCTGTCTGCAGCAGGTGGTTAGCCGCATCTCTGCCCGCTTACGCGCCGTGGATACCTTTGCCCGCACCGGCGGCGACGAGTTTGTCATTATTCTGGGCGAGCTGGCCAACCGGCATAGCGCCTTGATGGTCGCACGCAGCGTCCTCGATAGCATCACCAAACCGATCGAAGTCGACGGTGCTACCTTCGACATCTCGGCATCGATTGGCATCTCGATTTATCCGGAAGACGGGACCGATGCGGCTCAGCTGCGCCGGCTGGCCGACGCAGCGATGTACCGCGCCAAGCAGGCCGGCGGGGGGCAGTTTCTTCTGGTCTCTACCCAATGCTCCGGGTCCGCCGACGAGGTCACGGAGTTGGAGCGCTTTATGCGCGCCGCTGTTCACGACGATGGCCTGGAGCTCGTCTACCAGCCGCAATACTCCATAGCGGGTAACCTCTGCGGTCTGCAAGCCATGCTGCGGCTGAATCATCCCCAATTGGGTACCGTTGCGGCCGATCGCTTCCTGCCCGTGGCGGAAGAGCGCGGCTTGATTGTTCCCTTAGGGAATTGGGTCCTGGACGAGGTGTGCCGTCAGAGCCTGGAGTGGCAAGGCAAGCAGCTCATGCCGCTGCGCATATCGTTTGCTGCTTCTCCACTGCAGTTTTTGCAATCTGACTTCGCCGCCCGGGTGCTCAGTACGGTGGCCCAGTGTGGCCTCGATCCGAAACTGTTGGAATTGGTCGTGACCGAGAGCACAGTCATGCGCAATCGTCCCGAGGTGGCCTCCCAGATGCGTAGTCTGGCCGCCCTGGGTGTGCACTTTTCCGTTGCCGGCTTTGGCAGCAGCTATTCCTGTCTGAGCCACCTGCACCAGTTACCCGTCAGCACGCTCAAGATCGATTGCTCCTTCGTCGAGCGTATCTCCGATCCCAACGGGACGTATACCATCGTGCAGGCCATCATCGCATTGGCCCATAGCCTTGGCTTCAAGGTTGTAGCAGAAGGCGTGGAGCGCAGCGATCAGATGGAATGCCTGCGCACCCTAAGCTGCGATTTCGTGCAGGGGCCCCTTCTGGCCCCACCCCTGCCGGCGGCGAGTGTCACCAAGTACTTCGCGGCCCCCAATCCCCAGGTGGCCAGACACTCGCGCCGCGTGTCCTGAGCGCCTTCAGCTACGGCGCGGTGATCACCCCGCACGCAATCCTGTCTCCTGCGTTGCCCGTGGGGTCGGTCATCATGTCGTCTGCCTTCTCGTGAATCACCATGGCCGTGCCCCCGTTGGCGAAGACCCAGTTTGGCGCGTCCTTCTTTAACGAAATGCTTTGGGTCACGAACGAGATGTGTTCCGTGCCATCCGCCATCACTTGCAGATTGAGTGGCATGTCGCCGGCATGAGGACCCTTCGGGTTCTTGGTCCCATGTTCCTTTTTGTCAGGATTAAAGTGGCCGCCTGCGGACTTGAAATCGGGTCCATCACACTTCGCAGTCATGTGGACATGGATGGCGTGCTCACCCTCCGGCAGGTTCTTGAGATCCAGCTTCACCTTGACCCCGTTGCCCGCGGGAGTGAGGAGAGCCGTTCCTACATCCTGACCCTGGGCGTTCTTGAAGTCCACTTCCAAACCTTTGTTCTTGTGCATTGCCGCCGAAGCCGATACTGCCAACAAAGCCGGTAGCGCAGCTACGCATACTCTGTGCAATCTGGTCATGATTCTCCTCGCGTCCTGGCCGGGATTCCGGCGCACCGCTAGCATAACCGATCTCTCCGTGCCGGCTCATCAACTTCCTTTACGTAACCGTGCCTGTTTTCTATGTATTGTCCGATAACGCTCTAAACCGCCTGTTATCAAGGTAATGCACATCAAGTGTTATGTACGCCCGGAAGCGCCGAACCTAGAGTGATAACAACACTCCAGAGAGCGGGCCGCCCATGATTCCTCGCATTTTGATCATTGACGATGAAGCTGACATACGTGAAGTGACCGCACTCAGCCTGGAAACCATTGCCGGCTGGCAGGTCATCCTGGCGCCTTCCGGCGCGCAAGGTATACGTCGCGCTTCGCTGGAGCAGCCGGATGCTATTTTGCTGGACGTCATGATGCCCGACATCGACGGCCCGACCACTTATCAGATCCTGAAACAGAACGGGAACACCGCACACATTCCGGTCCTTCTGCTCACCGCCAAGGTACAGGGCCAGGACCGGCGCAAGCTCGACGAGTTGGGAGCAGCCGCCATTCTCTCCAAACCCTTTGATCCCCTCACGCTGGCCGACCAGATCTCTGAGATCCTGGGCTGGGAACGAGGGGGTTCCTTCAACAACGGTCCCTCAAGCGCCGTATCCCTCGCCGGCGACTAAAATAGCTTCTCCCTGGATCGAGTTTGTGGGGTAGAGTCCTTTCCCTTAAGTCGTCGGCCTCGGCTTGACCGCGAGAAATACCGGCGGCAACGGATTTCCATTGATATCCGTGAGTTTGGGGTCGATCTGCTTGGTGTCCACCAGAGTCGTTGTGTCGATCAGATGCAGCTGATTGTCGCCCGTAGTCCCAGCAAAAAAGATCTTATTGTCGGGAGAGAAAATCCCCGCTACCGGCGCCACCGCATTTCCGGTCAGCGGGACGCTGCTGAGCGTACCCGGAGAGCCCGCGGTGGTGGATGGTTTGTAAACCGGCAACAACGCACCCCCGGAAGGCGTCGTCGTTGCACTGCTCCCATAAGTGATGAAGGCTTCGAGCGAGTTGGTGGCAGGCACCACTTCATTGATGTTGTTAATTCCATAAGCGGCCAGCGAGAACTGGTTCACCACGGGAGCAGGAGTAAACGTAATCCCGGTGGTTTGCCCATTACCATTCGTCGGACAGGCATTGATGGGAACGGTGATGGACAGATCCGTCAGCTCCGCAGGATTCGCCGAGGCGCCAATGATGTGCTGTCCGTCCGTGGTGGAAGCCACGTGGTCTGAGAGCGCGGCAACTGTAGCCGCTTCTGGGTAGTTCACCACCGGCTTCACCGTGGTGTCAGGGCACTCGCCATACGCCGAGGTCGTCGCACCGGAGAGAAACACAGCGGCGGCCGGAATCGTCACCGCAAGGTCCGGCGAGCAGAACATGTTGTACGTGTTGTTGGGGTTTGCCGTGGTGTTGGGCGGATAGCTTGTCGGATCCTGCGGGATCGGACTGGTGGTGTTGGTCGCCGGACATACGCCGGTTGTGGGCGTTGCCTGATTCGCAGGCAGGGTTTCCACCGACCATCCGGTGAAGTTGTTGTGGATATAGAGCACTCCATTGCCCACGATGTATACCGTCTGGCCATCGGGTGCAAACTGGGCCTTCTGTGCGATGCCGGCGAACGACGTGTAGGCCCCGGACGATGGCGTGTACAGATAAAGCACTCCCCGCAATTGATCGTTGACCACCACGGTCGAGTTGGTGGGCGAGACCGCAAGCACCACGCCCGGTACGTTGGGCACCTCGGAGGCAAGACTATTGGTGCTCGCCGTATACGTCATCAGCTCTTTGTAGCTGCCGAAATAAAGCGTCGTGCCCGTGGGATCCAGCACCATGGAGTTGGGCGAATAGGGCATCTTGATCTGGTTGCCGATGGTCCCGGTGGAAAGATCGATGGGCACAAAATACGGGGAACCCGGGCTGGATACCCAAATGAAGTTGCTGTTCTTGCCCGGGGATGCAATCTGCACAAAGTTGCTCAACACGGGAACACCTGTGCCCAAAGTCCCCATCACGTTGATCGGGGCCGGATTGCAGCTGGTCGGTTGGCAAATGGCGGTGATCGCCGAGTTCGAGGGAAACGACGCCGTGACCGCGCCCGTGGCGCTGACGGCAATGCTGCCCGGATTGGTGGACACGTAGCTGAGCGCCAATCCGTTGATGACGTTGTTATTCGTGTCCGTTACCGTCGCGGTGAGCGCCAGGGGAGTGTTCAGCGTGACATTGGCACTTGTGGCTCCAGTGGAGGCGACATTGAGCTTGATGCTGGCCGGAGGGCAGGTATAAAAATAGCCGGCGTTGCTGCTGGTCTGGGCAATGGTGCCGGTGATGAGCGTAGAGCCCGGAGCCTGGGCTGTGGCCACGCCATTCTGATCGATGGTGACCACGCCTGCACTGGCTGCGGCGTAAGTAATATGGCCGATGAGCGCATTACAGCTGGGAACCGTAGCAGCACTGCCGTCTGTCGGCGCCGGTGAGCACAGCAAAACCGGTTGCCCGGTGGGAATCGTCTGGCTCGGGCATTGACCGCCGGTCCCGGTCGACGAGCAATAGGCAGTCGCGTCGAGCGCTTTTGTCTGGCCCTGGGAAAGACACTGGGGCGCCCCCGCGTTCCCGTTCGTCGGACCCTGGATAGAGATACTGGTGAGCGGTGGGTGAGAATACACCGCCACCTGGTTGCTGCTAAAGCCACCAGCGCTGGCGGTCATATACGCGACCCCGGTCTTGTTGGTGGGGAGGCAGGTGGTGTAATCAGCAACCGCAGGGGTATGGAGATTCCAGGTGCCACCGCACACAGCGCCCGTAGGTGAAACGTCGGCAATGGTCCGGTCGGTCGTGCCGTAGGTATAAGAGCCCACCGACGCAGAACCACCCTTGCAGTTCTCCGCCGAAGGAGCCTGTAGTTGCGAAGTCTGCGAGAACGCCACCGATAAGCCCGTGGTCTGCGGCTGCAACGCAATAGAAACGGGTTGGTCGTTGGTGTAGCCGAAGCCGACCCCGTTGCAGTAATTGGAGTTTTTGTTAGCGCAGCCCTGGATAGAAAGACCCACTGGGACACTCAGTAGAAGCAAAACCACAAAAGTCAAAAACCGCTGCATGAAACCTCCCCGCCGGGTGTCGCCGCTCCCGGCGGTTGATGAACTACGAAAGCAAATCTCCGGCACGGGTATGCCGGAGCCGCAAACTTCCTGGTGGCTTGTCCCAAAGGAAAGGCCACGCCTCGCGCATTTCGGTGGTGCCTCAGCAATCGAAGATCGCTCGCCTGCCTGACTTGTTCCACCAACCAGCTCTGCTCCAGGCCGACTCTCCCCTCGTGGAAGCACGTCTGTGCGTTGCCTGATCGCCGGCACCGTGGACACCGCTCCGATGCGCGTGCAGAGTTGTGC
The DNA here is from genome assembly GCA_963850235.1 of uncultured Acidobacteriaceae bacterium. Classification (GTDB taxonomy): domain Bacteria; phylum Acidobacteriota; class Terriglobia; order Terriglobales; family Acidobacteriaceae; genus PALSA-350. The sequence goes on from CAWKKM010000008.1 coordinate 681,259, forward strand.
GTGGTCAACGTCCTAAGTGTAGAAGGGACTGGGTCTCGAGGCAACTCGTTAGCTCTGCGGCGGCATGTACTCTTCGAACCACGCCAACGCCCGGGCCAGCACGTCGCGGCGATGTTGCGGCGAGTTGAACCGATGCCCCTCATCGGGGTAAACCACCAACTCGGTCGGAACATGCTCCGCCCGCAACGCATGCCAGAATTCGAACGATTGCGGCGCCGGACACTCCCCGTCCCGGTCCCCGACCACCACCAGGGTAGGCGTCTTGACGTTGCGAATGAAGTCGATCGCCGAGCTCTTGGCGTAGACTGCCGGGTTTTCATACACCGAAGCCCCAAAGAATGGCGTCATCCACTGGTCGATGGAGTTTTCCCCGTAGTAGCTCTGCCAGTTGGCGATTCCCGCACCGGCGACGGCGGCGTGAAAACGCTGCGTCTGGGTAACCGCGAACATGGTCATGAATCCGCCGTAGCTCCACCCGGTGATGCCGATGCGCTGCTGATCGATGGGAAATTTGGCGCTCACGGTGTCGACGCCGGTCAGGATGTCACGCAGATCGCCATAGCCGAAATCCTTGCGGTTCGCTTCCGTAAACGCCTCCCCCTCGCCATAACTGCCGCGTGGATTGGGCATGAGCACAAAGTAGTCCAGGGCCGAGAAGGCTATGGGGTTGTAGCCCAGGTCCGGCCAGCGAGGCTGCACCGCGCTTGAGGGGCCGCCGTGCGCACTGACGATCAGGGGGTATTTCTTGTTCGGGTCGTAATGTGCCGGATAAAGCAACCAGCCCTGAACGGGAAACTTGTCGTTGGTCCAATCGATCGAAGTGGATTTTCCCCAAAGAGGCTTGAGGTCGTCGTTGTAATGCGTCACCGGATGGCCCGGCGCGCGCTGATCGCCGAGGTAAACCTCCGGAGCTTCGGAGAACGAACTCTTGATGTACGCCAGGTTTTGATGATCGTCCAGGGACATGCTCTGTTCCAGCCGCCCATCGCCGACCGATGCCGAAATTGTCTGCCACGGGCTGCTCTTCCCGGAGTCAGGGTCGACGGACCCGATTTCAACCGCTCCGGACTTACTCCATGAGACCAATAACCGAGGCTGGGCATCGTTCAGCCAGTGAATCCAGACCGCGGTCTTGTCCACCTCCGGGGTTATATCTCTTGCCTCCCCGCCCTTGGCGGACACCATATATATGTCTCCGCCCGTGGCTCCCTGGTCGCTCATCAGGCCGCCGATGAAGGCGATCTTGCTGCCATCCGGGGACCAGCGAGGGACCGCAATCTGCAGGCCATGCAGCGAGCCTGAGGCGTGCTCCGGGTCGAGAATGACGTGCGGCTGCCCATCCTTAAGCGGCTGGGTATAAAGCTTCGCCACCCACCAGTTGTTTTCTCCCGGTGGGGGTGCGGCGACGTAGGCGAACTGGCGGGAGTCGGCCGCCCAGTCATATTCAAAGACATGTAGCCCAGCCGGGCTGACCTGGCGGAACTCGCCAGAGGCGGCTTCCACCATGGCAACCCTTTGAATTTCCAGCCCCTCCACCCCGATGACCCCGGCCGGTGGCTTCATGGGGGCAAGCGCCCCGGCAGGACGGGTCGCGCCTTCGATATAGAGACAGGCAATATGCAGGCCGTCGGGAGAGAACGCCAGGCTGGTGACGCCGCCATGCAGATGGGTCAGCCGCCGGGCAGAGGCGCCGGTCGACGCCGGGTTAATGAGGTAGACGTCCAGCTGATCCATGGAATTTGATGGAGCATTGCAGTCGGAGGTAAAGGCCAGCGATTTGCTGTCCGGTGACCAGGCCAGGTCCTCTTCTGTGCAGGCAGCCCCGGTCCCCGCTGTGAGGCGCCGGAGGTGGGAAGGATCAGCCGTGGGCGCCACCTGAATTTCGATCCCGGTCTGCCCATCGACTGCCCAGGCGATCATCTGGCCATCCGGTGACAGCGCGACCTGGCGAATCTTACGCGTCTTCTCCAGTTCGGCAATCACGCTACCGATGCGCGGATCGGGCGGCGTAGGAGAAGCGGCGGCGCTTCGCCCGGCCGTGAGCGCAATCAGAAGTCCGGCGAATGCAGGCGCAAAAACGCGCGGAAGGCGCGTAAACAGGGAGGTTGGAGGATACGCAGACATTAGCAGGGATGCTAGCACACCGTATTTCACATACTCCCAACGTCCTAACCACGGTTTATGGTTCTGGACGGGTGCCCCATGTTCGCCTCAGCGTACATGGGCCGAAAACGATACATTTCCAATGCTTTCACTACACGTGCGAAGGCACTATAGGCGCACCACAGCCGCTCTCCCCACAGCGAAATCGTTGGAAGGGGCTCCGCCCGTCTTCTTCGGCCCATGTACGCCCCACGGCACGCCGGGGCAGGTGAGGCGAACATGGGGCACCCGTCCAGGGAGGCGGGCTATGGCCTTGATCTAAAGGTGACTCAGGACCAACGTCGCATGAAGCGAGCCTTGATCTAAAATCCCCCTACCAACCCTCGTCCAGAATTTTTTTGCATCGATTACCCACGCAAAACGGTCCAGCATTGACGCCGGCCGCCCCTCTTGGTATCTTAAAAAGGTTCCGCATTAGCCAGTAAAGTGCGTGCTTGAACGATGTGCTGTGGCATTCCGCAGCAAGGCGCTCTTAAACACTGGCAGCAATATCTTGCGGCCCACTCATCAGGGTCCCTCAAAACGCTCGCGTGATGTAGGGAAACAATCGCATCGGCCTTTGCGACACCTTCCACCTGGGAAGGCTATGCGGGCCGGAACTTCGAAACGGAACTGGCTTCTTTTCTTGTGCCCGGTTTTCCGGTGCCTGATCCGGCACGAGGGGTGGTAGCGCGTGAGCGCAATCCTCTTCGGCTGAATCCAGAGAGAAACGCGCGGTCACCGTCGAAGTTCTGTCAAGGTTTGTATCAGGCAGGGGGCAGCAGCCGCTGGCTCGTGCACCGATAAACGCCAGGTTCAGGCGTGGTTCCGGTGATGTGCGGCAAACGGGTGTTTTGCGCAGTTTTTAAGGAGTCAAGGTTTGCCTACATTCAGTCAGCTCGTGAGAAAAGGCCGCGTTGCGGCGCGCTACAAGACGGCTTCGCCTGCGCTGCAGGGTTCGCCCCAACGGCGCGGTGTTTGCACCCGCGTCTATACGCAAACCCCCAAGAAGCCGAATTCGGCGCTGCGTAAAGTCGCCCGCGTTCGCCTGACCAATGGTGTGGAAGTCACCACCTACATCCCCGGCATCGGCCACAACCTGCAGGAGCACTCCATCGTGCTTATCCGCGGCGGCCGTGTGAAGGATCTGCCCGGAGTGCGCTACCACGTAGTGCGCGGCACCCTGGATTCGGTCGGCGTGGCCAACCGCAAGCAGAGCCGCTCCAAGTACGGCGCCAAGCGCCCCAAGACCACCGCCAAGTAGTACAGCTTGCAAAAGTAGAAGGGAACTATGCCGAGAAAAGGACATATCGCGAAGCGGGAAGTGGCAGCTGACCCGGTTTATAACTCATCCCTGGTGACGAAGTTCGTCAACTCGATGATGTGGGACGGCAAGAAGTCGACGGCCCAGGGCATCTTCTACCAGGCAATGACCAACCTGGAGCAAAAGGGCGGCGACGAAGCCTTGAAGCTGTTCAAGAAGGCCGTCGAGAACTGCAAGCCTCTGCTCGAGGTCAAGACCCGCCGCGTGGGCGGTGCGAACTACCAGGTGCCGATCGAAGTCAATCCCGAGCGGCGTACCTCGCTCGCTATCCGCTGGCTGGTCACTTATGGCCGGGCCCGGGGCGAAAAAGGAATGATCGATAAGTTGACCAGCGAATTGCTGGATGCGGCCAATGGCCGCGGCGCAGCCATGAAGAAGAAGGAAGATGTTCACCGAATGGCTGAGGCGAACAAGGCATTTGCGCATTACCGCTGGTAATTGCAACTAGAACTGAAGGGCCCAATACCGCAAGGCAGCGGGCGTAAACCAGAGCAGCAAGAAGAATCGCGAGTCTAACGTCTCGCGCGAGAGTGAGAGAATACCGTGCCTCGTCAAGTACCACTGGATCGTTGCCGGAATATCGGAATCATGGCGCACATCGACGCCGGAAAGACCACAACGACGGAGCGCATTTTGTTTTACACCGGCATCACCCATCGCATCGGCGAAGTGCATGAAGGCACCGCGACGATGGACTGGATGGAGCAGGAGCAGGAGCGCGGCATCACCATTACCTCCGCTGCCACCACCTGCACCTGGCGCGATATCCGGATCAATATCATCGACACCCCCGGCCACGTGGACTTTACCGCGGAGGTCGAGCGCAGCCTGCGCGTGCTCGACGGCGCCGTCGCTGTGTTTGACGCCGTGCACGGCGTAGAACCGCAATCGGAGACCGTGTGGCGGCAGGCCGACAAGTACGGCGTGCCCCGCATCTGCTTCATCAACAAGATGGACAAGATGGGCGCAGACTTCGAGCACGCCATCGACACCATCCGCAAGCGGCTGAATGCGCGCCCGGTCGCCATTCAGATCCCCATTGGCCAGGAAGCCGGCTTCAAGGGCGTAATCGACCTGATCGAGATGCGCGCCATTCTCTGGCACGACGAGACCATGGGGGCCAAGTACGACGTCGAAGAAATTCCGGCGAACCTGCTGAAGAAGGCGGAAGCCTTCCGCATGCAGTTGGTCGAGTCCGTCGCCGAGAACGACGATGATATGTTGCACAAGTTTCTTGAAGGCGAGATTCCCACCGCAACTGAGTTGCGCAAGGCGCTGCGCGGAGCGGTTATCGGGATGAAGCTCTTCCCGGTGTTGTGCGGCAGTTCGTTCAAGAACAAAGGTGTGCAGACGCTGCTGGATGCGGTGGTCGAGTATCTTCCCAGCCCGCTGGATGTTCCCCCCATCGAGGGCCACAATCCGGACAACATGGAGGAGGTTATCCTCCGCCATGCTGACGATACCGAGCCGTTGACAGCGCTCGGGTTCAAGATCATGACCGACCCGTTCGTCGGGCAGCTGATCTTTGTGCGGCTTTATTCCGGCCACTTGAAGACGGGTGACACCGTGCTCAATCCGCGTACCGGCAGGAGCGAGCGCATTGGCCGCCTGCTCAAGATGCATGCCAACAAGCGGGAAGAGATTGTCGAGATCTATGCCGGTGACATTTGCGCTTGCGTAGGGCTCAAGAACCTGGTCACCGGCGATACGATCTGTACCGACAAGTCTCCGATCGTGCTCGAATCGATCGACTTCCCGGCTCCGGTTATTCACGTTGCCGTGGAACCGAAGACTAAGGCCGATCAGGAGAAGATGGGTATGGCGCTAGCCAAGCTGGCGCAGGAAGATCCCACCTTCAAGGTGCACACGGATCCGGACTCGGGACAGACCATCATCAGCGGAATGGGTGAGCTTCATCTGGAGATCATCGTGGACCGCATGATGCGCGAGTACAAGGTCGAGGCCAACGTAGGTAAGCCGCAGGTTGCCTATCGCGAGACCATTCGCAAGAAGGCCGAGGCGGAAGGCAAGTACATTCGCCAGACCGGTGGTTCGGGCAACTATGGACACGTGAAGATCCGGGTCGAGCCGAACGAGGCCGGCAAGGGTTTCGAGTTTGTGGATGCCATCAAGGGTGGCGTGGTTCCCAAGGAATACATCAAGCCGACCGAGCAGGGCATTCGGGAAGCGTTGCAGGGTGGCGTCCTGGCCGGCTACGAGATCGTCGACGTCAAGGCGACTTTGTTCGACGGCAGCTATCACGATGTCGACTCCAACGAAATGGCATTCAAGATTGCCGGTTCGATGGCGTTCAAGGAAGCAGCCCGCAAGGCGACGCCGGTGTTGTTGGAGCCGGTGATGTCGGTCGAAGTCGTGGTTCCCGAGGAGTACATGGGCACCATCATCGGCGACCTTAACTCCCGCCGTGGCCGCATCGAGGGCATGGAGCACCGTGCCGGATCGCAGGTCATCAAGGCCAATGTGCCGTTGAGCGAAATGTTTGGCTATGCCACCCACATGCGCTCCTCGACCCAGGGCCGGGCCAACTACTCGATGCACTTCAACCGTTATGAAGAAGCGCCGCGGTCGGTCTCGGAAGAGATCATCGGCCGTAACCAGGGCAAATAACCAAGAGATTTAGCAGGAGAGGGACGAGATGGCGAAGGAAAAGTTTGACCGGTCCAAACCGCACGTGAACGTGGGGACGATTGGGCACATTGATCACGGCAAGACGACGCTGACGGCAGCAATCACGAAGGTATTGTCGAAGCACAATCCGAAGATCCAGTTTCGTTCGTTTGATTCGATTGACAACGCGCCGGAAGAGCGGGAGCGCGGCATCACGATTGCGACCGCGCACGTGGAGTACGAGACGGCCAACCGTCACTACGCGCACGTAGACTGCCCTGGTCACGCGGATTACATCAAGAACATGATCACCGGCGCAGCCCAGATGGATGGAGCGATCCTGGTGGTGGCGGCGACCGACGGTCCCATGCCCCAAACCAAGGAGCACGTTCTTCTGGCCCGCCAGGTAGGCGTGCCCTACATCGTGGTGTTTCTGAACAAGTGCGATGCGGTCGAAGACGAAGAGCTGACCGACCTGGTCGAAATGGAAGTTCGGGAACTGCTGTCGAAGTACAACTTCCCCGGCGACGATGTGCCGGTGATTCGCGGTTCAGCCCTGGGCGGCTTGAACGGCGAAGCGCAGTGGGAAGCCAAGATCGACGAGTTGATGGATGCGGTGGACAAGAACGTGCCCCTGCCGGCGCGTGCCATCGACCAGCCTTTCCTGATGCCGATTGAAGACATTTTCTCCATTTCCGGCCGCGGCACGGTGGTCACCGGCAGGATCGAGCGGGGCAAGGTCAAGGTGGGCGAAGAGTCGGAGATTGTCGGCTTCCGCGACACCCGCAAGACGGTCGTAACCGGCGTCGAAATGTTCAAAAAGCAGCTGGATGAAGGACTTGCCGGTGACAACGCCGGACTGCTGCTGCGCGGTATCGCCAAGGAAGACGTGGAGCGCGGCATGGTTCTGGCCAAGCCGGGTTCGATTACGCCGCACACCAAGTTCAAGGGCGAGATTTACGTTCTGAGCAAGGAAGAAGGCGGCCGTCACACTCCGTTCTTCAATGGCTACCGGCCCCAGTTCTACTTCCGTACGACGGACGTGACCGGGACCGCCAAGCTGCCGGAAGGTACGGAAATGGTGATGCCGGGCGACAACGTACAGCTGGAAATCGAGCTGCACACCCCGGTAGCGATGGAAAAAGGCCTGCGTTTTGCTATCCGCGAAGGCGGACGCACCGTTGGCGCCGGCACCATCAGCGAAATCATCAAGTAGCAAACCGATGGGATCCCAGGTCTCACTTTTGAGACCTGGGACCCCCTGGTAAATGTTGGACCAGTGGCACGAAGGGATTTGAGATGGTAGGACAAAGAATTCGCATTCGACTCAAGGCGTACGACTATCGCGTACTTGATACCTCGACCGGTGAGATCGTCGAAACAGCCAAGCGCACCGGCGCCCAGGTCGCGGGTCCCATTCCGCTGCCTACCGTGAAGAACAAGTACTGCGTGCTGCGTTCCCCGCACGTCGACAAGAAATCGCGCGAGGCCTTCGAGATCCGCACCCATAAGCGGCTGATCGATATTCTCGAGCCGACGCAGCAGACCATCGATGCGCTGATGAAGCTGGATCTTCCGGCCGGCGTCGATGTTGAGATCAAGGCATTCGAGAAGTAAGGAGAGCACCATGTCGGTGACAGGGATTCTGGGCAAAAAGATCGGGATGACGCAGTTGTTCGATGACAAGGGTGAAGTGCACCCGGTCACCGTGCTGCAGGCGGGGCCCTGCGTGGTGACCCAGCTGAAGACGCTGGCCGGCGACGGCTACAGCGCCGCGCAGATCGGTCTGATTGAGTTCGTGAAGGGCGGCAAGGTCAACAAGCCGATGGCCGGCCACTTCGCCAAGAACAACGTACCGCCGGTCAAGCTGATGCGCGAAGTACCTCTTGAGGCAGCCCCTGCGGACAGCGAGAATGGCGCGCTGAAAGCGGGCGATAAAGTTCTGGTCGACATTTTCGAAGACGCCAAGTACGTCGACGTGATCGGCACCAGCAAAGGCCGCGGATTTGCCGGCGTCGTACGCCGCCATCACTTTGGCGGTGGCCCAAAAGCCCACGGACACATGTTCCAGGTGCAAGGCTCGATCGGTGCTTCCTCGTTTCCCTCCCGCGTGTTTCCCGGCCAGCGTATGCCAGGGCATTTTGGAGCGAAGCAGATCACCGTACGGAACCTGCGCATTCGCGGTATTGATCTGGACGAGAATCTGTTGATGGTCGAAGGGGCCATCCCGGGCCCTCGCGAAGGATACGTGATGATTTCCAAATCCAAGGCGCCGCCGCGTGAGCGTCGTGGCTTTGGCGGTGGGGGTACGGTCGATCCGTTGAAGGCTTCGAAGAAGGCTTCCGGTGGCAAGCCCTCAGGCGGCAAAGGGAAGAAGTAGGTAGGTAAGGCCTGGTAGGTATGGGCTGGTAGGTATGGGCTTTAGCCCATACATCAAGGACTTGAGCATTTGAGGGCTTTAGCCCCTGCGGGCAGTTTTGCTCGATGCGCAGTCCTAGAGGAAAAAAGATGGCACACATAGATGTAGTCAATCTCGGTGGAGAAACAGTAGGCTCGCTGGAGCTGGCGGACGAAATTTTCGCGCCGGAACAGATCAACGAGGCCCTGCTCTGGGAAGCAGTGAAGCACTATCGCGCTGCGATGCGGCAAGGTACTGCCGCCACCAAGAACAAGAAGCTGGTCTCCGGTTCGGGCAAGAAGTTGTGGAAGCAGAAGGGTACCGGCCGCGCCCGCGTGGGCTCGGTGCGTTCGCCGATCTGGCGCCACGGCGGCACGGTTCACGGACCTCAGCCACGTAGCTACGATTACGCCTTCCCCCGCAAGAAGCTGCTCGGCGCTCTGCGCTCCGCGCTCGCCAGCAAGCTTGCCGATGGCAAGCTGACCGTGGTCGAAAGCCTGGAACTGGCGGACGCCAAGACCAAAGCCTATCGCGCGGCACTCGACAAGCTCGATGCCAAGCGGACCACCTTGCTGGTAGAGGGTGGCCAGGAACCCGGCCGCTCACTGATGCTCGGCGCGCGCAATCTTCACCGCGTGGAGTTGATGCTGACCAAGGAAGTACATCCCTACGATCTGCTGCGCTACGAGCGCGCGATTTCTCTCGCGCCGCTATCGAGCAGTTGCAGGAGACGTTGAAGAAAACAGTTTCCCGGCGCAAGCATGCCGGTGCGGAGGTGGCCTGATGCCGACTATTTATAACGTGATCCGGCGACCCCTGATTACCGAAAAGGGATTGGGCGCAAAGGAGACCGAGAGCACCCTGGTGTTCGACGTGGCTCCCGATGCGACCAAGACCGAAGTCAAGCAAGCCGTCGAAACGCTGTTCAAGGTGAAGGTACACAGCGTGCGCACCGCGAACTTCCTCGGCAAAGAACGCCGCCGCGGCAAGTTCTCCGGTTTTCGCCCCGATTGGAAGAAAGCCTACGTTCGTCTGCAGCCGGGCGAGAAAATGCCCGACTACGTCAACGCGTTGTAAGTGAGCTAAAAAGATGCCGATCAAGACATACAGACCGATCACACCCACGCTGCGTTTCCAGACCACTCTGGTAAACGACGACATCACGACGAATCGTCCGCACAAGCCGCTGCTGGCAGTGAAGCAGCGCACAGGCGGCCGCCGCAATTCGGGCGACCTGACGATGCGTCACCATGGCGGTGGCCATAAGCAGAAGCTGCGCCTGATCGACTTCAAGCGGGACAAGTTTGGCGTGCCGGGCAAAGTGGCCTCGATCGAATACGATCCCAACCGCTCCTCGCGCATCGCCCTGGTGAATTACCTGGATGGCGAAAAGCGCTACATTATCCAGCCGGTCGGCCTGAAAGTCGGGCAGACCATCATGAGCGGGCCCGAAGCGGACATCCTTGTCGGTAATGCGTTGCCGTTGAAGAACATTCCTGCCGGCACCACGGTGCACAACGTGGAGCTCCGCCCTGGCAAAGGCGCGCAGATGGTTCGTTCCGCAGGCGCTTCGGCACAGCTGGTCGCGAAAGAAGGCGACTACGCCCTGCTCAAGCTGCCTTCCGGCGAGACTCGCCGGGTGCTGGTCGCGTGCATGGCGACCGTAGGCCAGGTGGGCAACACCGATCACGAGAATGTAGCCATCGGCAAGGCTGGACGCAACCGCTGGAAGGGCATTCGCCCCACCAACCGCGGCGTGTCCATGAACCCGGTCGATCACCCGCACGGCGGCGGCGAAGGCAAGACCTCAGGCGGCCGTCATCCGGTCACCCCATGGGGCCAGCCAACACGTGGTTACAAGACACGCAACAACAAGCGGACGGACACGTTTATCGTCAGCCGCTACAAGAAATAGTCAGGAGCAGCGAAGATGGCACGTTCGACAAAGAAGGGTCCGTTTATCGACGGCCACCTGATGGTGAAGATAGAAGCGATGAATGCGACGAACGACAAGAAAGTCCTTCGTACCTGGTCGCGCCGGTCGACCATTCATCCCGATATGGTGGGCCACACCATCGCGGTGCACAACGGCAGAAAGTTTATCCCCGTCTACGTGACGGAAAACATGGTCGGCCACAAGCTGGGCGAATTTTCGGCCACGCGGACGTTTAAGGGTCACTCGGCAAAAGCGGCTGAGTCCTCTGCCAAGCCCCGCTAATAAGAATTAAGGGAAGAAGCCAATGCAACTGGAAACACAGGAATTCCGGGCCGAAGCAAAGTTTCAGCGGGTATCGCCGCAAAAAGCTCGCCTGGTGCTGGAACTGATCAAGGGGCGCAAGGTGGGCGACGCACTGGAAACAGTGGCTTTCACCAAGAAGGGTGTCGCGCCGCTGGTTGAGAAAGTACTGCGCGCCGCGATTCAGAACGCCAACTATCTCAGCCAGGAGCGAGACCTTGACGTGGATGTCGACAACCTCTACGTCAAGACCGCGCTGGCCAACGAAGGACCACGCATGAAGCGCGTCCGTCCCGCCCCGATGGGACGGGCCTTCCGCTACCAGCGCAGGCTGGCGCATATCGTGATCGCGGTCGCGGAGCGCAAGCGGGCTGGGTTGGTTGAAACTGCGGACTCGGAAGCAGCGCCTGCGAAGAAGCGCTTGTTGAAGGGTGCAGCCAAGAAAGCTGCGGCCAAGAAGGCCGTGGCTAAGAAGAGCGCAGCAAAAAACTGGAAGAAGGCCGCGAAGTAGGTTCGAGGAAATTATGGGACAAAAAGTTCATCCTTACGGCTTTCGACTGGGTGTCAACAAGCCATGGCGGTCACGCTGGTTCGTCGAGCGCGACTACGACAAGTTGCTGATTGAAGATGTGCACCTGCGCGAAGAGTTGAAAGACAAGCTCAAGGCAGCCGGTGTGAGCTCGGTCGAGATCGAACGTCCCGGCAACAAGCTGCGCCTCATCATCCGCACCGCGCGTCCGGGCATCGTGATTGGCCGCAAGGGCGCCGAGATCGAGAAGCTCAAAACCGACCTGCAGAAGCGCACCAACCGCGACGTGTTCATCGACATTCTCGAAGTGAACAAGCCGGAGTTGGACGCACAGTTGGTGGCCGAGAACATCGCCCTGCAGCTGGAAAAGCGTGTCGGCTTCCGCCGCGCCATGCGTAAGGCCGTGGATTCGGCGCTGCGCTTCGGTTGCAAGGGTATCAAGGTTCGCGTTTCCGGGCGTTTGAACGGCAACGAAATCGCGCGTTCCGAGTGGTACCTGCAGGGACGGTTGCCGCTGCATACCCTGCGCGCCGATATCGATTATGGGTTCGCGGAAGCGCGCACCACCTACGGCGTGATCGGGGTCAAGACCTGGATCTATCGCGGTGACATTTACGAGCAGAGACGCCGCCAGCCGCAGCCGGCCGGCACCAGCGGAGTGTTCTAAGCAAACGACGGTTTGTATCGAGGCGAATTTTTATGTTGATGCCAAAGAAGGTTAAGTACCGCAAGCAGCAGCGCGGCCGCATGAAAGGCAAAGCCTGGCGCGGCTCCGAGCTCTCTTTCGGGGATTACGGGCTGAAAGTCATGGAGTGCGGATACATCACCGACCGGCAGATCGAAGCCAGCCGTGTGGCGATGACCCGCTTCATCAAGCGTGGTGGCAAGATCTGGCTGCGTCTGTTTCCCGACAAGCCGGTGACCAAGAAGCCTGCCGAAACCCGTATGGGTAAGGGCAAGGGCGCGCCGGATCACTGGGTAGCCGTCGTTCGCCCGGGCAAGGTGCTGTTCGAGATGGAAGGGGTATCCCCCGACATCGCGGCTGAAGCCATGCGCCTGGCGTCGAACAAGCTGCCCCTCAAGACGCGATTTGTCATGCGCCATGACGTCAAGGTCGCGGCCGTAGTCAAGTAGAGAGAAGAGCCATGGAAACCGAAAAGATTCGTAACCTCAATGATGACGAGTTGGTGCGGCAGGAAAAGACTTCCGCCGAACAGCTCTTTCGCCTGCGCTTCCAGATGAAGCTGGGGCAAAACGAAGGCGTAAAGAAGCTGCGCGATCTGCGCAAAGACG
>CAWKKM010000009.1:0-153771 GCA_963850235.1 uncultured Acidobacteriaceae bacterium
AACCGTCGAATTGCGACGACCCTGCCCTTGAGTGTTGCTCGGTCTACTCGCCGGTTTGGTCTTTCCGGTCGGGAACGACTGGCGCCGGCCGACGGGGATGGATACTTTTGTCGCCAGCCGCAGGTGGCGCATCTAGGTAAGTCACAACGACTTCTCTACCATTTTGCAATGGAACACCGGCTTGCGAGGGTGTCTGATCCTGGTTTCTGTTTTTGCCGAGAGCCTGTTTATCTGCCATAATCTCCGCGCCTTACTGAATTATAGATCGCTGTGCTGAAAAGACTGGCCCTTACGTAATGTTCGGTGATTCCACCCATTCCTAACCACAAGGAAGGTTCCATATGTCAGCTAAACCGGGAGGAAGAAAGACCACCAAGGCATCATCCAGGGCAACGAGCACGCTAGTGGAACCGCCAGCAACAGCCCGAACCGTGCAGGTACGTTATCTCGATGCACCTCAGAAAATCACCAAGCCCAAGAGCATTCATCCGCGGCGTCTCCTCCCATTTGTCGATGAGGGGCAGGAACGTCCCTTCCACAGCCTGAACGCTCGAGCCATCATTTACCAGCCTCAGGACACACTGCAGGATCTCCAGATCGTGCGCAACACCACGATACCCCAGCCGGCACAAAAGCAAACCGCAAGCAACGTTGGGGAACCCAGCCTTTCAGTCAATGGAAGCGTGGTCTTCTACGCCGGCAATTGGTACGCAGCGCTGTCCGTTGATGGTGGAAACACCTTCAGCTTTATCGATCCCAACAGCTTTGCTCAGCCGAACGATCCTCCCGGCGTTACTTTTTGTTGCGATCAAGTCGTCAACTATATGCCTTCCATTGACACCTTCGTCTGGCTGATGCAATACGGACCGTCGACCGGAGACAACATCCAGAGATTGGCTTTCGGTACAACGGAAAATGTCAAAGCCGGCAAATGGCGGATTTTCGACATCACCACCCAATTACTGAATGTGCCCGGTTTTTTCATGGATTTTCCAGACTTGGCGGTGGGTTCCAACTTTCTGTACGTAACTACAAATTGCTTCTCGCCTGACGGGCAAACAACAGGCTCGGCGGTGGCCAGGATTCCGATTGCCGGCATCGCGAAAGGGAGCCCCATCCTGGAGAAGTTCGTTTCCATGGATTTGTTTGCCTTTCGTGTCGCTCAGAATTGCGCCGACACCGCATATTTCGCCGCCCACAAAGACACCAGCACGCTCAGCGTATATTCCTGGCCGGAAAACAAAAGCGTTCCCGCATCGCAGGAGGTGGCCATCGCTCGCTGGGTTGGCACCAACGGTTACATTTCCCGGACTCCGGACGGTCGGCGCTGGCTGGATCGCGTGGACCCGCGCCTGACTGGGGCCACCCTGGCCGGCTCTGAGTTGTGGTTTGCCTGGGCCGTCGATGCAAACTCCAATCACCGCCCCAACCCCTTCGTTCAGATGGCACGTATCAACTCGAAGGACATGAGCCTGATCGAAGACGTCAACCTCTTCGATGCTGACTCGGCGATTGCTTATGCCGGTCTGGCAACCGATGCGAATGATGAAGTCGGCGTTTCCTATATGATCGGCGGTGCCGTGTTCCCCTCGCACGTGGTGGGACTGTTGAGCAACAACCGCCTGAGCGTGATCGCCGGAAAAGGCGAGCGCAGTCCGGTGGTGAACGCGCAGGGACACTACGAGTGGGGCGACTTTCTCACCGCGCGGCCAATTTTTCCCGACCGCAGACTCTTCGTGGCCGCAGGCTACACCTTGTTAGGCACGCAAGACGGAAATAATCAGGACTCCACCCCACGCTTTGTTGTCTTCGGGCGTAAGGCCGATGTCAGCAGCGGAAAGGGCGGCGCTCCCACCCCCGCGCCATCCGACAATGGAGGCGATGGCGGCGCAGGGAGCAATGGTGGGGGCGCTCCGGTGGCAGGGGGCGATGGAGGAAACGGCTTCGGCGACGGTCCCATCACGGATGTGAACCAACTGTCCACGGTTAGCCCGGCGGTTGCCGCCCAGATAAAAACTGCTTGCGGCATATTCAGTGGTACGCAAGCGCTGACGAAACCGCAGCCGGCCATGCCGGAATTGGTCACCAAGCCGGGTTCAGAACGTTGGCCGGTAAAAACCGGGCAGGATCCCGATGTGAACGCCGTCGGAAAGAATATTATCAACGGCAACGATCTCGGCGCGGGGATCGTACCCACCACAGTGGAAGAGCTGATCAGCCTGCCCAGGCCGACTGGGTTGGAGGTCCTCACCGCCGACCCGCCGGCCTTCCAAAGCAAACGCGCGCAGCCCGCGGAGACCACGATCTGGCAGCTCGATGTAACCATTACGGTGGTGAACCAGGAAGCCGACGGGGACAATCACCTGGTAATTCAGGGCGCCAGTGGCGCGACCATGGTCGCGGAAGTGCCTACGCCCACCAAGATCTTTATAGGTGACTCCCCCTGGCTGGCCAATATTCAGGAGGCTCGCCAGGCGGTTGACGACCAGCTGCTGCACACCTTGTCCACACGAGACTTTATCTTGGCTCCCGGAGGAACAAAGCTCGTGCCCAGGAACGCTCTTTCGGGCGATTTGCCCATCCCTCAACTGGCGGACTTCCAAATGCCGGAGTCCTTCCAAACGCCTCCAGCAGCAGATGAGGCTGCGATCCCGACCTTCCAGACGGCGGTCAAACCTACTCAGGCGCGCATTACCGGCGTCGGTTTTTTTGACCGTGCCCATGGCGCCACCGGCGCTGCGCCCAATGTCATTGAAATTCACCCCGTGCTGAAAATTGTGTGGTTGTGAACCATAGGACGCCATGCGCGGTCGCAGCACTTTGACCTGGTAGACGGTCCGAACGAAATTACCGGATAAGCGCCACCCGGATGACGACTCCGTTCTGCTTTCCCGACGGTATGTCGTAATCCACGGTCACAGGCCAGTTATTCGTGTAAGCATCCCGCAGCAAATCGAGCATTCCCTGCCGGGCCACCTGATTGCTGTCGGTGCGCAACTGAAACCCATAGCTGGGCGTTACTTTATGATCCAACTGGAACACGGCGTCGATGTCGAGCTGATCAGGACCGTATTTGGTTCCCACATCGTGAACTCGAAGAAATGTGATCTTACCGCTTACTTCTATTGGCATGACAGTCTCTTTTCCGTTATTGAAGTGCTACTCGTAAAACCATTCCGTTGCGGCAACTTATCCGGTGAAAATCGATCAGGACCGGGAGGTTCTTTGCATAGGCAAGACGCAACAAGCTCAGCTTGCCCCGATTCACCAGCCGGTTCCCGTCGCTTCTCAGTTGCAGGCCGAATGCCTTTTCGGGCTGGCTGTCCAACTGAAATATGACTTCCGCATCGATAGAGTCGTCTGGCGGTCCGTAGCCGGTTCCGACATCATTGACGCGCAGGAATTGAATGCGGCCCGACACCGCTTCCAGGCTGCCGATTGGAAAATCCCAGTCGGGCGGAAGCGGACTGAGACGCAAAAGTCCTCTGTCAGTGGTCGCGACGTAAAGCGACCGGTTGCAAAAATCAGTCACGGTGTCATACGTCGAATTTGACGGTTGAATTCCGCTGGCCGAGCTCAATAACAAGTGATCCCAGTTGCTGCCGTCCCGGGTATAGAAGACGCCGGCGGGTCCTACCGCAAAACGGTAGTTTGTGTGCTTTGGATCAAAATTCATATCACGGAGCAAGACCCCTTGCGCGGTGCCATCGTTTACGGTTGTGAAGTCGAACGGAAATGCCCCGTTCTGCGTCAGGTTCTTCTCGAGGCTGGTCTCGATGCTCCAATGCAGGCCACCGTCTTCGCTGCGCCAGACGTGACTTTTATCCAACACGTACAGCCGATTGGGCCGGTAGGGGTCGACAAAGAAGCGTTGTGAAATTCCAGGCGCTCCTATGGGAGCGGTGGCCTGGTTACCGGGTATCAGAAGCTGCCAGGCGGCCATCCCCGCGCTCCATTTCCAAAGCCTTTGCTGTCCGTGAACAGCGCTCGATTCGTGGCCCGGCACTTCGGCATCGCTCAAATAAAAAACGGGTGACTCATGCCCGCCAGATGCCTGGGCCACACTCGCGTCCATATCTGGCAGCGTCGGGCCCACCTGGAACACTTTTACTCCCGGGCCCTCATTGGTAGCGCTGGTCGTCCAGTCGTCGGAACTGGTGATTTGTGTTAGCGAGGTAGTGCGCAGAAGCACGGAGGTGGTTTCAAGAAAACGGACGATGATGAAATCACTGTCGGGCCTCGGTGTCTGGCCCGGCATGGTCAGGATCAACGGACGGTGACCGAGGTTGTACCACCAGCTCACTGCGTTCCAGCCCCAACTGGCGCCATCGGCTCGGACGCGCACTTTGGCAGGACCAAAAATTTCATGATTGTCGCGGGTACCCACGGCCGCATCGGGTACGTTCCCGGCGGAGGTAGAGTAGACGCGCACGTTGTTCCAATAGTTCATGTTGGGGGTGGGATGGGGCAAGTTACCACGCGGCGCGAAGACAAGCAGCCAATTCGGCAGGGCTGGATCAGCAAAGCAACAGTCGTTGTCGCCTCCTTCATACTCCTGCGACTTCCAATGTGCGCCGCCATCCTTGGTGTAGAAGCCCGAATTGTGGGTTGCTCCAATACAGATGGCGGGCAGATTACCGGGCCGCGGGCAAATGGCCGAATTCACTACAGCTAAAGTGGAAAGTCCATTTCCTTTGGTCCAGGTTCGCGCTCCATCGGAGCTTATATAGACCCCTCCATCATTGATGGCAAAGATCATCCCGCTCGCGGAGCCGGCAGTGCGCTCGAAATTGGCTGTCACCGCCAGTCCGTGCGGATCCCAGTGATGGGTTTGATCGATCCAGATCCAGCCACCCACGCTCGTGGGCTCGCCCACAGAAAGGTGTACCCATTGCTCGTCGGACACAATGAGGTACAACTGGCCGCTCGGACCCGCGTGCGCGACTACATACGTTGCTCCACTCGGCGTGCGGGCCGCTTCCCGAGGTGGTGCGGGAAGGACGGTCCATTGGGCGGTCCCGGTGGACGGAAAGGCGGTGAAGTCACCTTTCGACAATTGCAGGTGATTATCCATGATATAAACGACAGCTGGGTTTAGAGGGTTCACCGATAAGGCCTGAGCACTCGCACTGGCGCCGGAATTGAATGGCATCCCCAAAGCAGGACCGGAAGCGCGGTTGCTCCAATGGGCTCCCGCATCGGAGGAATACCAAACACCTGCGCTGCCCACCGCGTAAACACGGCGTTGTGTGCTTTCTGCTGGCGCCACGGCCACATGCCAAAAATCTGTGTTCGGGGCCGGCACAACTTCCGTCCAGGTAGCCCCTCCGTCGTTGCTGATCGCCACTGCATACTGCCCGGCAGCGTAAACAAGTTGCGGATTGTCGGGAGCGATGGAAAGCGTACTGGCGGGTGCCACTGTCCCACCCTGCTGAAATACATGAACGCGTGTCCAGCTTGCGCCGCCATCCGTGGAACGGTAGACGCCGCTCAACGAACCTGGGAATCGAGCGTCTGGTCCGGTCGCAGCTAACACCAGATCGGGATTCACTGGTGAAACGGCAAGGTCGAAGATAGTCGGAACGGCTAGACACCCGGGCACAGCCATTGATCCCGGCGGCGGCTGCGGCCATTCAACATGGCGCCAGTTTGTTCCATGATCGTCAGAGCGCCAAACCCCAGAGTGGCCGCCGATATATAACCGCGATCCATCGGGTGATATCGCGACGCAAAGCACCTGGCCCGCTACCTCCTGCCCGCCGATAAGCAGAGTTGTGTTTTGGGTTTGGGGGCTCATGTCTGTTATCTGCATAGTCGCTGATCCTTACTGAAAACGTCTTATATACAATCTGAAAGTTTTCGCGCCTTGCTGGGAGTTCTCCTTGCCTATGCGCGAGCAACACCGACAGCACCGCGACGACGCCTGTTCGCAATTTGGGCTGGCTTGGCATCCTCGCGGGTGGCCTAGGGGACGTCTTTGGTCCCCGTACGACCGTCGGCATTCCTTTTTGCTTTTCAATTCGGCGCACGGGTTTCGTTCTGAGGTATTTTCATCCAATCTGCAAGCAAGTGTATTGGCGTCCGAGAATGAAAGGGCCACGGCTTGAACTGCACGCCTAAGCGATGCTCAAGTCCCCTCCTGCTTCAGCGTCACCGCCTGCAGTTGGAGCAGGAAATCACGATGCGTCTTCTGCAGTTTCACCAGGTCGTTAAGACTCCGCTTCAACAGGGGTGTCAACGACAGCAACGTCTCGTTCCCGAGGCTCACCGCCGTCTTCTCAAAGCACGACAATAGCGAGTGCACCAATGCGGGGTAATCTTTGTTGGTCGCTTTCCGCCGACTGTAGGCTTCGACAAAGTCATGACTTCGCGTACGCACGTCTGACGCGCAATCGAGTTTGAGCAGGCGCCCGGCCGTTGTGAACATATACTCTTGCCAACGCACGTTCTGCAGGATATCCCCCACGTCTCCGTTTGCCAGCTGACGCATGGTGAGCAGCGAATCCACTTTGTTCAGGAGGCAGTCGTGGGGCATCGCGATGTGGTCGGCTTTACCGGCGGAGATCGCGGTGGACAGCCCTTGCAGCGCTGGGCCAACCCTGAACGCATCTGGAACGCGATCACGGCGAATCACCTCGGACAGCACGCGCTCAATGCCGCCTGCCTGCATATGCATGAAATGGATGTAGTCCGACTCCGCAACCTTAGGCTCGCGGGCCACCTTTCCGGCCGCATCCGCGGACTCTTGCGCAGCCTCCACACCCAAGGCAGCAAGACGCGTAAAGACAGATCGATGCCGGCTTAGCCGCTCGCGGATCACTTCCTCCATCGACGCCAGTTTCGCTCCCACGGCAAATCCGTTCACCACCACACCCTCTACGGTTTCGAGAAAGTTCACCGTCAGAACCTGCCCTTCCATTCCCGCGGGGCCACGGAAGCGAAGCCCCACCCAGCGATTCTCACCTGGCTGCATGCTCGCCAGGTGAATCACACCACTGCCTTGAAAGGGAATATCTTCTCCACCGATCACTTCGATGACGGAAGATTTGAAAGCACTCTGCGCTTCACGTTCAGCTTCGTACCGCAACTCGAAGTCGCGAGGATATGGCGCCGCATTGTGAACGATCCCATACAAGCAATCCGACAGGCCGACGCCGCGCGCCGGGGTGACGGAAAGCCCCATATTGCGCTGTGCTTTGTTGTTGTCGTTAATGATTCGCAGGTCCGTTGTGGGCCAACCAGGTGTGTTACCCACTAGGCTGGGAGCAACGAACGGATCGTTGGGACCGGTTATTTCGACGGCGAGGCAAAGATGTGTGGAAGCGATTGCATTCAGATGCCAGTGGACGGGAGAGGTAAGCAAGGGCCCCAGATCAGCGGGGTTGAAGTTGACCGTGGGATCGGGGTCTACGAAGGTCACGTCAGGATCGCCGGATGTGGAGTCTACGTAGTTGCTTCCGGTACCGAACTTCGAAACTAGAAAATGGGCCTGGACCGCCTGCGCAGTGACTGAGGCCGCGTTCCGCCTGATCCGCGCGAATGCCCAGTTATCGCCGAGGTTGCCCGCGCCGTTACCCGCGTCCTCATTTTCGGGCTGGTCGCTGGGGAACGTTCCAGGTAAGGTGCCTCGCCTGTTCCACACGTCACTGCTCGCATAGAACACGGGGTGGGTCGAGGGCTCAGCCCCGTTATCGCCACTCGTCGGGCTATCGGTCCAATCGCGTACATAAAAGTCGTCGGACGGATCCACAGTTGTAACTTCAAAGAAGAACGGGTCGATGGAAGCGGCGACCGGATTGCTCGCGAGATCGAGCAGGGTATGCGTCGTGAAATTAGCGTTTCGCTGGTACGCGACGTTGTTAGGAAAGTTCGCCAGGTCCGGCGTATTGTTCCCACAAAAGGTTCCATAGAAATTCTTACCGACTGCAATCAACCCGGCGTAATCTCCAATGGGGTTTGGACCGGTATAACTGCCGTTGCTGTCAGGGACATCGGCAAGAACAAGATCGTTGGCGTGCGCGAAGCCGTCGCTTGAGCTCTGGAAATGGGTTTGCCACTGGTTTCCTGTTCCGGGATTGTGAAGTTGCTGGTAGAGAAAGCCCACGACCCCCTGCTGATTGATCGCCAGCCCGGGATTGGTTGCCGTGCCGACGGCGATCAGATCGCCGCTCCAGGAAACACCGCGATTGAGCGAACGCCGGACACGGACGGTTTGGCTGGCACTACTGGCGCCGTCTGCCCAGGCGATATAAACGATATCGCTATCGCGTGGATCGACCGCGATGGCGAGTTGACCGCCGACACGCTGGGTTCCCATCAGGCTTCCGAGCGGTGTACGAGAGATACCAATGGCGACGCGCGCGCCAGCTTTGCCATCCAGTGGAGGCGGCGCCGCCGGTTCGGCCAGAGCGGTGAACGGGATGGCGCTCGAGCCCCAATTGTCGTCTCTCACAACGACTACGTCCATCGTGGTGGAGGTCCGCCAAGCCTGGTACACGCCATATACCGTTCCATCAAGATGGACAGCCGGCCTGATGGGCGGCCCATCCTGTCCTACGGTGGCGCGGGTCTCGATGGAGTGGGTTGCAAATCCAGCCGGTGCCGGAGCAGTCGCTGCATCGAGCGATAGATCGATCGTGGCGGTATGACCCGAGGCTGCACCGAAGTCGTTCTCGCCGACATACACACGATCCTGGCCGGTGCCTGTGCCGCCCATAACAGTCGCTCCCTCAACATAGGGCTGGTCATCATTCGTCTTCGTAACCAGAATGTCCATCAAACCGGGAACGGTCACGTCAGCTTTTCGGAGGATATTCAAGTTGCTGTTATCGGTGCGCAGGATGCCGGCGTAGAGAACGTTGGAAGGTCCCACAAAGCGGAGTGTGGTATCGCCGGTCTTGTTTCCGCCAGGCAGTACTACGCTGAGCACCCAGGTGTTGCCGCTGTCAGTGGAAAGATAGATAGGAGCGTTCCCGGAACTCAGAGGATCGAGAGTAAACGCGGACGCTGCGATGCGAGTAGGATCGAGGTAACTTGAAGTGATGTTGGGTTCGCTATCCCGTCCAGTATCATTACTCAACGAATTCGGAATCATGTTCACCACCCTGACTGCCATCCTCTTACCTCCTTTCGTTTAGTAACCTGCGCAGGCGTTCCATTTGTTCCAGGGGTTGAAAGTCGAGCGGATCAAGCGCCGTCAAGCCGGGAACACGCAGAACGGGCCAACCTTTCTCCGTCTGATTCCGTTGCAGGATCCAGATACCCTCCTGACCCGGATTGCATTTAGGCGAGTCGATCCAAAGTTCATCCAGGCTCTTTGCGAACAGGGTCCCGATGGTCTTGCCCTGCAGCTTTCCTTTGATGACCGACTGCACGGCGATCTCGGCTTCCCACCAGTCCGGTTCGTGTTCGGTTTCGATTCTCCGCCGATCGTCGTTCCGGTACGGCCTGGTGCTAATCACCTTGCCTGCAATGACCAGTTCGGCTTTCGCGATTCGATCTGAGAGCAAGCGGTCGGCGATGTTCTGCTGGGCCACCCGAATGTCATCCTGCACCGTCTTGCTTCCTTCCTCAAGCCTGCCAACCTCTACCACCGCAAGGCTCTCTCCATATAACCAGCTTCGGGTGAAAAAGATCGCACTCGTGCCGATCGTCAGCAACTGCGAGTTGTTGGAGAACAACGTGATGTCTCTATCCCGGTAATCGGTAAACTGCACCGCACCATGGAGTATTTCGTTCACTTTGACAACCGTGACCTCGGCGGAACTAGGCACTGCTTTCAAGTTAGCGGCACCTGGGCTTACTACCGTCCCGCGAAATACCCACTGCGATTGGGACAGCCATTCCTCAACGTTTGCGTTCGGCATACAATCCTTCGGTGGCGCCCCATTTAACAGCAGCGCCAGTGTTATACGTATTGCGATGTTTGCGCCCATTCAGCGAAAATGCAACCCGATAACCACCCGCTCTGCTTTTGAACAATGGTCACAACGGGATAACTTTAATATCAGCCGCCGGAATCTGCCGCTGATATTTAACAGACCTCGTAGGCGCACTAAGACTGATCACCTGTGTCGTGGGGACCCACGGACCCAGGGCCGCTTCACTAAAGCTATAGTGCGGATAAGTCACGAGCCGTTACAAAGATCCATCCCCTGAAACCCGACAACATCTACGTTGAGGGCCGACTGCTGGCGTCGGTTTTTTGACCGTGCCCATAGCGCAACCGGCGCTGCGCCCGATGTCATCGAAATTTACCCCGTGCGGTCGCGCACTTTGACCTTGTAGACGGACTCTTGCGTTTCCCGGTGTGAGAGCAATCTAGCGTTCAAAGGACCTCAACTCCGTGGGTTGCAGGACCGATATATTCGTCACCATTTCGCCTCCAACCATCCATAGACCGGATAAAGTTGATTGTCATTTTGGACCACTCCCGTTTGCGGTATCCCTCCTTCCGCTTACCGTGATGACAGGCCCAGGAACCACCCCACTGGCCCATGCACCATTGAGATCTATCACTGTTGCATTGGTAGCCATCTTCCAAATCCTCCGCGAGAGAAAGCATTTCCAGATAGCCCAGGCGGCAGCGTGAAGCAAGCGCAGCATCGAAAAGCCAAAGCGGCTGCCGCGTCGACCACCCGGCTCACAGAATTTGGGCGTATAGCCGTCAAACGAGAGAATCCCGTGGCCGAACGGTCAGAGGGTCCGGCGCTGTGAGCGCTTGATACGGCGCATAACGAGAAATACGCAGATAGCTACTGGTATAGCCAGAAACATCGCCTCGGTCATCCCTGAACCACCGTCGGGAGAAATATGAAACAGTGTTTCGATCAAATGCATTTCGCTCGTCCTCGCATTCTTAAGATTGAAGATCTAAAACACACGGATGTTACTAAGCGATGCCCTTGACGGCTAAAACAGTACCAAACGTAGCCGCACATTGCAAATGTGTCTCATAAACACGGCAGCTATCATAAGTGAGATACTTCTGCGGTCGCGCCATGCACGATCTGAGCCCCCGGGTGTTCGGATGAGACGCAGAGGCCACCGCAGCAGGAACTTTGATCTCGCTTTTTGAAGCGTAGCAGTGTATTGTGGCGGCCTAAGATACTTGGCGCTCCATTCGTATCCCGGACCGCTTGTAACGCTTTTGCAGTGACCCTCACTATAGAGAAACAAACTATCCGGCTCGGCGATCTAAGTCGGCCCGACGAATAAACAAAGTTCTCGGGTTCATGATTTCCGCGTCTCCCTTTCTTTGCTTGTAGATGCTGCTTGCGTCGAATGTCGAGATGAAGAAGAAGGAGTCATCATGACAGCATTGCGCCAGAAAAAGACTGCTCGTCTTCCCCACGATCATAACCACCTCCTGATGCGAACGCCTGGCCAACCAGGAATGCCGGCGCAGAACCGGCTGCCCGCGAGAGTTTGGGTCGAACTTGCTCTGGGACTAATAAGTTCTGCGTTGCTGGCGCTCGCTCTCCTTTCGCCTCGCTGGATGGAGCTGTTGTTCGGCCTCGCTCCTGATGCCGGAGATGGGTCTGCAGAGCGGGGTCTTGCCCTCTTCTGGTCAGCATTGTCCGTTTTGATGTTTGGGTTGGCGGGGCGCACCTGGAGAAGACAGAGGCGGAGTTCTTCGAATAGCCTCGCTCTCGAAAGGTGAGGTTCGAATGCCAAAGAAGGTGACGAAGAGGAAACCCATGGCAAAGGAACATGATAATCGCCCCCCCGGATCTCATCGCGGTGACGAGCGCCACGAACACAGGCGAGAAGAGCCGTACGATAATCCCGAAGAGCACCGCGAGATCGAGAACCGACGTTTCCAGGGCGGTCTGACGCCGACACCAGAACTGTACGCGGTTGCCCGGGAACAGTGGTATCGACTACCCGGATCCGTCATCAGGCCGTCCATGGACCCGGTCGTCGGTGTGTCTGACGCCGGTCAGCAGGATCTCCCCGGAGAGCAGCAGCCGGGCAAAAAAAGGGCAGAGCCATGAGCCTGAAAGGAACCACCTGGACACCTATCGGGCCCAGCCCGATCGATCAGGGCGCGATCACTGCGAATGGTCAATTAACCGCGATTGCAGTGAATCCGAACAATCCCAACATCATATACATCGGCACGGCATGGGGCGGAATCTGGCACACACGGAATGGAGGCTCGCATTGGACCCCCATTTTCGATCGAGCGCCCGCGCTCGGCATCGGCGAACCCGCTGGTCTCGCAATCGATCCGGTTGACACCAACATCATTTACGCAGGAACCAGCAGTCGGGACGGCTCGCAGTTCTCCGGCGAATCCACGCAACCGCCGGCGGGGCTTTTTAAATCAACTGACGGAGGCTTCAGTTGGGTGCGTCTCGGCACAGGCTATCCGTCGAGTGCTCCCACGAATGCCAACATCTTCTTCAATCGGATCATCAACGTCGTCATCGTCGATCCGGCCAATCACCTGACCGTCTACCTCGCTTGCAATGCCGGACTATTCGTTTCCCTGGATGGCGGCTTCAACTGGACCCAGGGTGTCGTCCCCAGCGGAGACGTGCGTTCCCTGCAACTGGATACGACTTCGCCTCCCGGCGCGCGCATCCTGTATGCCGGCATCACCGGCGGTGGCGTGTTCCGATCCAACAATGGCGGCCTAACCTGGACATCGATCCTGAGCGGCACAACACCGGTACTGGCGAACGAACTCAATACCGCCGGCACGCCGGGTCCCGCCCGCAGTGTAGGAAAGTTCATTATCGCGCTGGCGCCGCCAACATCTCCTCCCGCTCCGGGCGGGATCCAGGTGATGTACGCCACGGTCAATGGACGCCCGGTCAATCGGCCTCCCAAACCGACCGACGCGCCCGACCCCGTGGGCATTTTCAGAAGCATCGATCAGGGAACGACCTGGACCCTGCAGACGCCGCACAATGCGGGTATTCCGCCGGGCTCCGGCATGCCGCTCAACACCCAGGGGGGATACAGCTTTCACATGGCCGTCGACCCCGCCTCTCCGGGCGACGGGCTCAACGACATTATCTATCTCGGCGTAGTCGGTCAGGCGCGGTCCACCGATTCAGGCCAGACCTTCACCCAGTTGAACAAACTGCACGCAGACACGCATGCATGGGCGTTTGTGCCCCAGCCCGGTCCATTCTCCATCGTCTATTGCGGGAATGACGGGGGCATCTTTCGATGCACCGCCGGCCTCAACTTCGACTCGCTCAACGGGAATGGTTTTCAGAGCGCTCTGTTCTACAACCTCGACGTCAAGCGGGACGCGACGGCGAGCGTGACCCTTGGCGCTCTGCAGGACAACGGGATTGTCACCACGGCGGGTGCGGTTGCCCCGACCTGGAAGGCGGGTGCCGGAGGTGACGGCTTCGACGTCGCGCATGACTGGCAATTGGCGACCGATGCTTATGGCAGAAGCAACGCCACCATCCTTCAGTCCACGACCGACGGTGCTTCTTATGGACCCATTAATCCACCCTGGCTGCCGGTCGAAAACAACGTCTACCTGGCAGCCGTCGCAACCGATCCCAACAATGGCGGCGGCGTGTACGCAAGCAGTAATCAGAATCTCTGGCAAAGCACCGATGGCGGAGCGACGTGGCCGAATAAAGTTGCTATCCCCGGATCCGCCACCCATGTAGATATAGCGCCGGTCAACAGCAACAACCTGGTGGTCGCCGTCGGAATCAAGGTTTTCGTTTCCACAGATGCGCTCGTGCCCGGAGGCTTGCACCTCACCGACATCACCCGCGACCTTCCCGGCCGATTCGTCGGGCGCGTGGCGTTCGATCCCAACGATCCGGCAACCATCTACGCGGTGGTCGGTGGGTTGAGTGGTTTCCCCGGTGGACACGTCTTCCGCACATCGCTTACCGCAACCACCTGGACGGACATCTCTCCGGCGCTTGATCTGCCGTTCAATGCCATCGCTCTCGATGGGAGCGAGACGCCCACCACTCTCTATACAGGGACAGACTTCGGCGTCCTGCGCTCGGTCGACGGCGGCGCGAACTGGAGCATTCTCGACGATATTCATTTCCCGGGCGCACCGGTGTTTGACCTGGCTTTTCAAAATGGGGAGTTGCGAGCCGCCACGTTCGGTCGCGGCGTATTCTCCTTCGTCAAGCCAACGGGCCCCTCGATCGCTATTCGTCCTCAACACAACCTCGGGTTTGGAATCGTCTGCGACGGCCCTCATTATCTGACGCTTGAGATTTACAACGTCGGCGTCAAAGATCTGCTCATCACCAGCGTGCAGCGGCTCATGGGTTCCTCCGACTTCAGCGTGCTCTCGAACCCGGGGACGCCCTTGCTTCTTGCTCTCGGCGAAGACATCGAGTTCACAGTCGCTTACGTACCAACCGGCACAGCCATTGTTGAAGCCGCGACGATCCGGATCGTTACCAATGATCCCGTCTCTCCCATCGTGGATCTGCTGGCCACAGCCGTTCATGGTTTCCCGAAGCTGGCCACCGCCATAGCCGACAGCGGCAATTTCGGCAATGTTTGTCTCGGCTCTTTCCGCGATGAGCAAATCACCCTCAATAACCCTGGCGCCTGCCGATTGCTGATCAGTAACATAACCTCCACAGCGATCGATTTCCTGACTCCTGGCGTTGCGTCGTATCCGCTGGGCATCGGTCCGGGTAATTCGCTCGATGTTCCGCTGCGCTTCGCTCCGTCCGCGCTCGGTGCCCACTCCGCCGCGATTACCGTGTTCAGTAACGATCCCAGCGGTGCGCACACGCTGAGAGTCTCCGGATTCGCCCCCTCCCCGCGACTGACCGTGATGATTGCTGATACCGGCAGTTTCGGCAATGTCTGCATTGGATCGTTCCGCGACCTGCCGCTCGTTCTGGATAACAGTGGAAAGTGCACACTCACGGTCACCGGCATCAGTTCGTCGTCACCGGAGTTCCTCGCTCCGGAGGTCATCTCCTATCCTTTGACGATTGCGGCGGGAGACTCTCTCGAGATACCGATCCGCCTCCAGCCAACCTCCATCGGAGCGAAGACCGCCATCATTACGATCGACAGTGACGACCCGCTGGGTCCGCGGACTATTACGGTTACCGGCGATGTGCCGGCGGGCAAGCTGGCGATTACCGGATCGAACGTGTTTGGCGGCGTGAATGCTCACTGCTGTGCCGACCGCACCATCTCGATCTGTAACGTCGGCGGATGCGATCTCCACGTGACCAGCGTCGGGCTCAAACGAAAGAGCGCTCACTGGAAACTCCTCAATAATCCGTTCCCTGCGACTCTGCGCGCGGGTTCCTGTCTAGGTCTGACCATTCGGTATAAGGCGACCGAGAAGTGCGCGCGTTGCTGCGAGCTGCTCATTGTCAGCGACGACCCAGAGGTTCCATTGAAGACTCTGGAGTTGCTGGCCTACACGGTCTGGAACGAATGCGGCTGCGAAAAGTGCTGCGACGACTGTCGCAAGGGAGGCTGCGAGAAAGAGTATACCGCGCGCTGCTCGCAGGGATACCCATGTTGCTGCGACGACGACGAGGAAGACTGTTAAGGGCCGGATCCCATTGAGATACCAGGGGGGTGCATTCTGCGGACCAGAATCCTCGGCGAGCTACTATTCCTATCTTTTTCTGTAACGTTGTGTGGACAGAATTCTGGCGGAGGTATGCGCGGGGAGGTGCAAGATACCTCCAGGGCGAGAATTGCTGCGGCAAAGGTTGCGGCACAACTTGCCGGAACGGATGAAACACGTCGCGTCAGTTCCGATTCGCGCGGTGAGTTCAGCATCGAAGACCTTTCCCCGGGGTCTTGGCATGTGACCGTGGATGCCTCCGGCTTTGCAAGTGCCGGGGCGGACGTATCTATTACCGTGAGTACGATCCGCGACGTCGTGGTGACAATGGCGCCTGCCCAGGTGCAGCAGACGACAGACGTCCGGGCGCTTGGCTCCTCGATCACCGCGCAGCCGATCGACTTATCCAGCAACGTGCATCAAGCGATCGCAACCACCCAGGATCTTGAGCAATTGCCGCTTCCCGCTAGAAGCTTCGCCAACATTGCCTATCTCGCTCCGGGCACGGAACCAGTGGAACCATCCGACCCTACGAAGGCGCGCATCACCGCCGTTTCTACCGGGGGAAGCTCGGGGTTGAACAATGAGCTCTCCGTCGACGGTGGTGACAACTCCGACGACTTCATTGGCGGCTTTCTGCAAAACTTTTCGCCGGACTCGATCAAGGAGTTTGCCATCCGCACCGCACAGGAAGACGCCGATACCGGTGGAACGACTGCTGGCTCGATCGTGATTTCTACCAAGAGCGGCAACAACACCTGGCACGGCGACGCGGCCTTCTACGAGAGGGCGGCGCCATTGAATGCTCGGTACCCGATTGAAAATCCGGTCCCCAACCCCAAACAGCCTTTCTCTCGGCAGAACTATGTCGGGACGCTTGGTGGTCCGGCGCGTAAGGACAAGCTCTGGTTCTTTGCGGCCTTCGAGAGCGTGCAGGAGAACGCCAGTATCGCTTACGGCCCCACCAGCACTGCGCAGTTCGATGCGCTCGCCACACTTGCCGCCGAAGGGCTCGTTCCGGGGGTCACTTCTATCGGCGTACCGCCGAATGTCCCCATTCCTTTCCGCGACTATTTTGGCTCTCTAAGGTTTGACTTTGCGCAGTCGGAAAAATCGCGGTGGTTCTTACGATCCTCTACCGACAGTTACACCACGCACAATAACCTGGTACAGCAAGGCACACTCCCCTCGACAGGATTGTTGACGCATAACAACTACTTCAGCCTGGTGCTCGGCAACCAGTACACGTTTGCTCCGAGTCTGCTTGGCAAATTCGTTTTCAATGCCAGCGGGTTGCACCTCACTCAGTCTCGAAACTCGAATCTTGGTTTTGCCCTCGCCTTTCCCTTTAGCTCGACTGCGCTTACCGTCTCCGGATTCGAGACCTTTGGAGACAATCAGTTCGCGACCCCCATTACGTTCTTTCCTTCGGAGCGTAACCAGGAGAAATATCAATTCCGGTACGACTTGAGTTGGTCGCACGGTCGCCACGCCGTGAAGTCCGGAGTTTACTTCATTCATGAACCAGTGCTCGGCGGCGAGTTCCTAAATAACACCGAGACGCTTTATCAGCTTCCAGAGAATCCCGTTTATTATCTGAACAATTCTGCGCAGTTCTCCTCTGACCTCGTGAATGGTGCCTCGACCTCAAATCTTGGCGGAGGGTTTTCGCAGAATGTTCAACGGTTGGCCTTCTATGGACAGGACTCTTGGCATGTTCGGCCGAATCTGAATTTCAATTACGGTCTGCGCTATTCGACGACGTATGGATTATTCAATGGGTCGGGGCGAAGGCAGCTCGACAATCCCGGATATATCACGCTTGCAGCTTTGGGTATTCCACTTATCCCGTCTGCGCCACAAGATGACCGCAAGCAGTTCGCACCGCGGCTCGGCTTCGCCTATTCTCCAGGCGCAGACGGTAAGACGGTAATTCGTGGAGGCTTTGGATTGTACTTTAGCGATCTGGCGCAGACCGGTTGGGCGACGGCATTGCAGGCCGTGAACATCGCGCCTGGTCCCTGCGTCGATCCGATCAAAAACCCTGACGGGCCCGAAAACGCCGGATGCGTTCCCGGCGATGCCGAGGGAGGAGTAATCAACATTATCCCTCCGGGCTATAAGACTCCGTATGCGATTCACATCTCCGGGGGCGTGCAACATGCTTTTAGTGCGAGTTGGTCACTGAGCGCCGACTATATCCACGAGCAGGGCAACCATGGCTATCGCGCATATAGTTATACGGGCGGCACAAATCTGTTCACGCCGCAATTGCCGGCCGACGATCCGGACCAGGCGACTTATGTCCCCGATGTCAACGCCTTTCACTCCGACAACCGGTCCAGTTACAACGGACTGCTGGTGCATTTGCAAGGCAACGTCATGCGACGCTTCAACCTGATCGCGAACTACACGTTTTCGAAGGCCGAGACCTGGGGTTGTGTGCTTGGGGAACTCTTCGATTATGTGAACGGTGTCTGCGACCCGCTCGACGCCTTCGGCCCCGGCGACTACGGCCCGTCGGGTGAGGATGTTCGCCAACGCTTTGTTATCGCGGGCGTTTGGCAGGCTCCGGCCGGCTTTCAAGTGAGCGGCTTGTCTCAGGCCGAGAGCGCTCGTCCCTTCACCATCACCACTGCGGACAATAGCGCTCGCATCGCGGTCAACGGTGTACCCACTTCGCTCGATGAATTTCGCGCCACGCCCTATGTTCAGACTGACCTCCGGGTTAGCCGCCCCATCGAGATTGGCGACCGCTGGACGATTATGCCGTTTGTCGAATTCTTCAATCTCTTCAATCGCAACAATCCGGGCGCCAATTACGTCACCAACGTTGCCTCGCTGCCGGTTCCCCAGGACCAGGCGCAGGCCGGCAATATCACTGACGTCTGTACAAACTCAGAGTGCACCGCAACCCAGCCAGTCCATAGCCTGAAACGGCTAGGCGTTCCCGCCGGTGGGTTGGGAGACTTTTTCGGCCCCGGAACTACGGTCGGCATCCCCTTCGCTACCCAGCTTGGAGTGAGGATTTCTTTCTAAGACATTTGGTTTGAGTGGTGGTGTTGAAGTCATTCGGAGTGGCGACATGATCAAGCGCTTTTTCCTCTCGCTTATGAGGGCCCTGGCAATCCCGTTTTCTGCGCAGTTCTGGGCCAATCTCCTGGCTGGTCTGCAGGATATCTGGCGCGCAATCCTGACGCTTCTGCGGCGCATTCTGAGAGGACAGTTTCGGGCGCCGCGGCGGCCGGAGCGCACCGGATGTTGCATTGAGATACCGTCTGCAATCTATAAGCGAGCAGATCCACTCATCTACGCGCAGTATTACCTGATGAGCCAAGGCTTGGCAGTCACCTGGGACAATCCTGATATCGACGTTTTCGACGGCACGGTTTTGGTCACGGGACCCCTTAAGGCAAATCACCGCTACCGGGTAAGGGTGCGCGTTTGGAACGGTTCCTACGATGCTCCTGCGGTAGGGGTCGGCGTCGAACTATCCTATCTCTCCTTCGGCGCCCAAACCGTGTCGCATCCCATCACCACCGGCACCGTCAATCTTGGTGCTAAGGGAACAGTTACTTGTCCGGCGTTTCTGGAGTTGGACTGGATAACTCCGGCGATCGGAGGCCATTACTGTCTACAGGCGCGCCTCGATTGGTTCGACGACGCTAATCCGGACAATAATCTTGGCCAAAAAAACGTGAACGTGGCCCCTTTGCTTTCGCCGGCGCAATTCACCTTTAATGTCCGCAATGACGCATCGGTGCACCGCCGGTTCGCACTCGAAGCCGATGCCTACGCCTTGCCGGTACTGCAAGTGTGTATTGAGCCGCGCGTGGCGCCGAAGAGCCGCCTTCAAGAAAGCCGGGCGCGCTGGGAACAAGCGAAGCGAGTACAGGGCTACGGCCAGTTTCAGGTGCCGCCTGAGTGGACCGTCGAAATGACACCGCAGGCTTTTAGTCTGGATCCACGACAGGAGCAGACAGTAGTCGTTCGGATAGAACCCAAGGATCTGGCCTTCAAAGGAAGCAAAACGTTCAATGTCCACGTCTTTACGGCGGAAGAGCGCGGCCAGCGGCGGCTGGCCGGTGGCGTAACACTCACCGCGACGAAAACATGAGGAGGCGCCATGTCGTTTAAACAATACACTCAGTGTTTCCAGTATCCGTCAGGGGGCAAGCCGTATAACGAAAAGAACCGGGCCGCGTTCGTCGTCGAACAGGTTCTATTGGCTCTCACGATCACTGGCGGGTTCACTCTGGTGGGTCTGCTCGCCGGTCCCCTCGGAGCAATCATCTTCGGAATCATGGGATCCCTCATTGGTTTTACAAACCTGATAAGCACTGCGGCCGATCAGTGGCTCAATCATCGACTCATCTGTCTGGGCGGTGGCGATCCGCAATGTGCGGTTGGGATCGTTTCCTACGATCCCACTCGTAGCGATCTCGGAGTTTTCGACAACGACCAGTACTTCGATGTCGTGCTGATGCCCCATCCCGTTGTATCTATCTCCGCCGATTTTGATCCCGTCATCCAGGCATCCAGCGGGACCGCGTTGGTTCCAAAGAATCGCTATAACGCGGACGGATCCGTGGTCAAGGACTTCGCAGGGCACGTCGCAGACCATCCAGATAACAATATCCTTACCGACGGATTCCAGGGAGAGACTTGGCTGTCGACGCGGGCCGATATCGCCGCCGAGCTGGGATATGCCACGCCTGACAGCCACGAAAGGTCAGCCTTGCATTGTGAAGCGGAAGGCGATTTCTGGTTAAGGATGCAGAAGCTCGCCCCCGCACTGGCGGCATTGATTGTCGCTACCGTGGCAGTCACCGCGGCCGGTGCTGAAGCAGGGTCAGCAATTGGCTCGACGGTAGGATGCGTCCTCCTTTCTTTCTTCTTCGGCGCCCTTGGCTGTACGATCGGCGGATTTCTCGGCGGACTTCTCGGCGGCGCGGCGGGCGGTGCCGCGGCGGGGGCGGCGACTTACTACGGTGTGATTCAACCTACCTTGCAGGCAATCTTTGACGCCAGCCCAGGCGACGTCGAAGACGCCAACGTCGGTGATAAGAGCCTCGGGCCGATTACCATGGGCGACACAGTCGCCGTGCTTGGCCTACACGTCTACGATGGTTATCATCAAGGCTGGAACGAGTTCCACCCATTGATGGCTGTGGTCAAAATAGGTAAGTCTTCCCGTGTAGGCCTCGATTTCTATCTGGAATGGCAACCAGACTTTAGCGGCGAATTACCTCCAGTCCCGCCTGGGGAAACCGTGCTCCTTACGCCAGAAGACATGCGCGAGGGCCTGAACAGCGTCAACTTCAGAACGCGCTGCAAAAATTTGCAAACCACCTGGTGCTCCATGCTCAACGATGCTTTCAGCGGCCCGACGCGGAAAACGCAACAAGGCCTGGAACAACGCTGGACCATTCACCCGATGGTTGACGGCTGCCTCCCTCCGGCTTCCGGACCCGGGGGGCTACATTGAACGCGGCCGGTGCAAACCACAAGAACCGATAGGCTTGAGATAAAAGTCCGTCAGCCCCTTCGCAAAAGCCCAGGGGCACACGAATTTGGTCGAGAGAGATAGACAAGTCTACCTCTCAGACACCCTCTAATGTTTATCAGTGCATTTTTCCACAACCTCTAATGTCGTGCCGTCTGTGCGGACGGTACGTAAGGCGAAAAGCAAAAGATTGCTGAATTCGTAAGCCATTGATTCTAAGAGGTGCGATGGTGGAGGCGACGGGAATCGAACCCGCGTCCGAAATCCATGTCAGCAAAGACACTCCATGCATGCTGCCTTCCAAGTAGATTGCGGCTAGAGGTCTGACGGCCGTCTTCCACCGATGTGTCGATTCAATTTCCGATCCACAATCCGATCCACAAAATGCACGGTCTTACACGACTTCGGTGGTCTTAGGCGTTCCCCACGGGTTTGTAAGTCGTTGAAAAACCTCAGAGTGCAAGACTGTCACGGCAGAGGTCGCGGGTTCGAGCCCCGTCGTCCCCGCCATCATTCCAAAGAGTTTAAGGAATGATTGGCAACTAAGTGACATCGAAATCTGGGCACAATAAGCCCAAATCTACGCCGATTCGATGTCCCCTCCGACTTCCTTTGTGCCCAGATCGGGCAACATCATCCTCACAACCTTGCTCTGTGCTGCGCGCTTCGTCGCATTCACCGCTTGAGTGTAAACGTCTAGGTAATCCGACTATTCGCATGTCGCAACAGCTCCTGAACGGTCTTCGCGTCTTCCCCGTTATCCTTCAGCAAGGTGCCGAAGGTGTGGCGGAAAGTGTGCCAACCGATGGAAGCCAAAGCTGATTCAGATCACGAGCGCTTACGGCAAAGCTGCCGAAGGCAGTCCGGTTCTTCAACGCAATCAGTACGTCGAAATTGGCCGGGACAAATCGGAGCAGAAGCGCGATTGACCGGAGTACTGGACTTGCAAGTACAACACCGATGCCATCATTGCCACATGTGAAATATGATCGGTAATGGGGAGTCATTTATCTGGTATTGCATCGCTATTTAGGTGATTTTGTTATAAACTGTTAATAGGAGAAGATCATGGCCGTCAGTGTCGCTCTGCCTCGCCCCGATCTTGCCGCGCATCGAGAGGCATTGTCCCTTGCTTGGCCTGAACTAGTCAGGCGTCTTACCGAGATTGTCGGCCGGAAACTCACGGCGTACATTGCTGGCGTAAAGGATGTTCGCGCGCTTGATCGATGGATTAACGGGACCGAACCGTATGGAGATGTAGAGGAACGCCTGCGCTTCGCCTATCAAGTGGTGCGGACCCTCAGCCAACACGACTCACCCAGGACAGTTCAGGCCTGGCTGACGGGGGTCAATCCTGAGCTCGGTGATCGCGTCCCACTGCGCGTCCTGCGAGATGGGGACCTGACCACCGTAGCTCCAGAAATCTTGGGAGCTGCCAGAGCCTTCATAGCAGGGGCCTGATTTGGAATGTCCGAGACAACAACCCCCACCGCTCCTATCTTTCGGTTGGGGCTGCACCCAGATCCCTGGGAGCCGCCTGACTGGTCACGGGCCCATACCGACGGCACATTCGGCAATCGGTTCGACGATCCTACGGGCTACTACCGCGTCCTCTATGCGTCGAGCCAACGCCTCTCTTGTTTCATCGAGACCTTGGCCCGCTTTCGACCCGACCTAACGTTGCTGGCCGAGCTAGAGGGAATCGCCGGCGAAGATGACTTTGTTCCTCTCGGAAATCTTCCGGCAGAATGGTGCGACGCACGTCGACTCGGAACGTGTATGGCGCATGGAACCTGTGCCGACATCTACTCTGCCTACTGGGTTGGCCGTTTGCGCCAAACATTGGCATCTGAATGCCTGAAACTCGGGCTCGAGGATCTCGACGTCGCCATTCTCCAACAAGGAAAACCACGCCGATTGACACAGCTTTCGTAACTTGAGGTCTACAAGGCTGGCCTGAACGGAATTTATTACCGTTCTCGGTACGGACATGACCTTGAGAACTGGGCTCTATTTGAACCATTCCAAATTCGGGAAAAACGGCACGCAGAGGCTATCCATCTGGATGATCCGGACCTCCTGGCTGCGTGTGAGATCTTGGGAATTCAGATCGAAAGATAGGGCTTGGAAGTATTTGTAACAATCGGTGAAGAGCGCATTGGGCGCCCGACACTTTTGGGCAACATGCACGCTTACAGATTGGGACCTGCCATGGCTGCCGGAGCCCGCCAAAACTGTACCCAGTGACGAAGGTACAGCACCCGTTGATTCATTCTAATCATTCTGGCACTATTACTGAGTAAATAACAGGCGCTATGGGAATCGCCCGTTCCCGTACTCTTCGCATTGCCGCTGGTTTGATGCTGGCCGTCCTGCTGAGTTGTGTCGGATATCAAGTCCTCCGGAGGAGGAATTCTGGCGATCCAGAGGCACTCCTCAAGCGAGCCGACGAAATGTCGTGGCTCAACAACTGGATTGCGGCTGAACCTCTCTACCTGCAAGCGGAACTTCGAGATGATTTCCGATGCGCGAAGCGCCGTGGCGGCGCAAGTCAGGACCAGCGTGTAGTGCAACGGGTTCGTCAGCATATTGAGAATGGCGAGGGTTTGCTGCGACGTGATGACAACTGCCTTGTATAGGGACTGTTCCACCTGAATGCAGTCGTCGTGTATAGAACGTGTTGCGCACCACTACGATCGAACCCGATCCCCGCGAACGATTCACAAGGTGATTGCAAAGAGCGCCGCTTCAGGCCCGTTTTGCGATCGCCCTCAAAAATGAGCGTGGAACG
Organism: uncultured Acidobacteriaceae bacterium; assembly: GCA_963850235.1. Taxonomy (GTDB): domain Bacteria; phylum Acidobacteriota; class Terriglobia; order Terriglobales; family Acidobacteriaceae; genus PALSA-350. Next base: position 23,848 of record CAWKKM010000009.1, read on the forward strand.
GGGACCGTCCTTCCACAAGGGACCAGAAGTGCTCCTGGATGTCGGCCTCGGTGGGGTTGCGCCTTAATCATCTGCACGCGAGTGGAAGGCCGAGGTTCAACACCCTCACGCCTGGCGGAGACCTTGTGGCGCCTAGACCGAAGCTCCATTCAGCGAAGCGCGAAGACGCGAAGCCATGTGGCTGAGTTCGAGAGATGCCTTTCTCGTATCTTCAGCATACCGGGTGGTCTGCTTCGCCGATGCAGCCACTCCGCCGATGTTTGTCGTGATCTCACCCATCTTCTGAGCCGCTTCGCTCACGCTGTGTCCGATTTCGTTCGTCGTAACCGTCTGCTGTTCCACGGCCGAAGCGATGCTGTGAGAGATGTCATTGATTGACGCGATGATCGTTCCGATTTGCACGAAGGCCGAGGCTGCCTCCCTGGTACCGCTCTGAATCCCCTCGATGGTCTCGCCTATTTCTTCGGTTGCACGAGCCGTTTGCTTGGCGAGTTCCTTCACCTCATTGGCAACAACGGCGAACCCTCTTCCGGCGTCCCCGGCGCGAGCCGCTTCGATGGTCGCGTTCAACGCAAGCAAATTCGTTTGCTGGGCGATTGAATTGATAACCTTGTTCACTTTGTAGATCTCACGGCTCGATGTCTCAAGCTTCTTCATACTGTCCTTGGCCGATGCCGCCAAATCAACCGCGTCTTTTGCAACCGCTCTGGAGTCATTAGCATTTTTCGAGATTTCGCGAATTGATACCTGCACCTGCGAGGCAGCAGAGGCAACCGAAGACACAGTGGTGGATACTTGGTGACTGGCACCCCTCAGGAAATCGGTCAGCATCGCAGTTTCTCCTGCGCTCGCTACCATCGACTGGCTGACCGCTGTCAGTTTTCCGGAAGCTGACGCCAAGCGCGCCTCGCTCTCGATCAGCGCCTCACGCATCAGCCGGGTCTCCGTAATATCGCGCGAGATACCGAAGGTGCCTATGACCCGGCCATCCTTGCCCAGGAGGGCCATCTTGGTGGTAGATACCCAGGTGGTTCGGCCATCGGCCCAAGTTTCCTTCTCCTCCTTATTGAGGAGCGGGAGGCCCGTCCGAATGATCTCCTGTTCATCGGCGAAGGCTGGGCTGGCATGCTCTACGGTGAAAAAATCAAAATCCGATTTGCCGACAGCCTCCCCGGGCGACCCGACTTTCAGTGCTTTTGCCATAGCTCGATTGATCAAGACAAACCGGCCTTGCAGGTCCTTGAAATAGACCATGCCCTGCACAAGGTCCAGAAGGGCGGAGAGAAGGACGCCATGATCGGCCAGCAGCGGGTCAGGACTCCCTTCGCCAACCGATTTTCCATTCCCGTTCCGCAGCGAAGTTGCCGCCGCTACATCATTCATGCCATCACCATCGAACTTCGTCCTGTTTGATTACCGTGGAGCTTCGTATGCACCAAAGGGCCCCACTGTCCTGCGCCCCATCCACCGCCAACGCGATGGGATTATTCAATCCGCTCGCAGCTATCGTCTCTGCATACGCGCTCCCCAACCGGGTCTCCTTCAGAATCCGGCTGTTCGCCCCATCGACGATATACACGCTGAAGAACTGCTCGACCGCGACCGCCACCGGTGTAAACGAAAGCACTCCGCCCACCGGCCCCGCCGTCGTGGGGGTGTAGGCCGGCCCCGAAGGCGTTTCTTTCAACACCCGCCCGTTGTTCTGATCGGCGATGTAGGCGACACCGTTCGAATCCACCGCCACCCTCGCTAGATTGGCACCGGGGACGTTGTACAGGGTGTGCTCGATGCCGTTGTATTGCGCGACCTGCGCCTGTAAGACCGGGCACACCAGCAGAGCCAGAAGGCCACTCAGCCCAGCGAGAAGATGACTCTTGCACCCTCTAATTGAAATGGAAGGCGAACGGCAAGTGCGAAAGCGAGACAACACGTTCCGTGTCATGAGGGCGAACTCCAGAAAAGCAAAAAGTGGAACTGTGTCGAGTAAGCGGGAAGTGATCGTAGCTTCCAAAAGAAGGCAATCATGGAATCGGAGCGCGGACCCTCGCGCGTTGCGCGGCAGGTACACGGACGATCAAAGGTTCACAAGCACCAGCGACACTGAACTGATCTTTTTTGCTCAACACGTACTGCCGATATGAAGAGACGCTTGATTCCTTCAACGGCAAAACGGCGGGCCGAAATTATTAACCTCTCGGGGGATTGACTGGGAACTCCATGTGTGGGGTGGGCGAACGCAGCGCATTGGTCTAAAGATCGCATTGGTTGGGTAAGGGTGGCGGGTTAGCCCTATCCGCATCAGTCAACTTCACAGCCAGGTGAACAACCGAGGAGTCAAACAACATCCCGCCTTTGCCCAGGTCGCCTGGGGCCGCCCGGAGGTGATGGAGTGAGGTGACGACAGCTTGTCCTCTCATCTGCCTGGTCTCACTAGTAATTTGCTCTGGATCGCCATAAACCTCAGAAAATGAGCGGTTTATGGAAACCAAGGGACAGCCTAAAAACGACGGTGCTGAAGTTTTAAAACCCTACCCAGTTTCTTGCGAGTAATAGCTCCCCTTGCTTGTTGCTCGCAATCCTCTTGTCCTTGGAATGGCGCGGGGCGGATGGTCTTCCGGAGAACCGTGTCCGGCGCGATCTCTCCTGAACTCGCGAGCTGCGCAGCAACGATGCTGATGGCAGCAGCGAAAACTCCCAACGGCAGCTAGATCGCTTCGTTTCCTTCAAAGTGTCCACGACGGTTGAATATGTTCGATACATTTATCGATCTGAACGGAATACGAGTCTATCGAGTTCCACCAGAAGGTCCTGAACTGCGAACCGGCCAGGATGCGGTCGATCTCATGAGCGCTGCATCAGAACAACGTGCTGCTTTGAGTGCGATTCCGGTGGAGCGCCTCGGAGATGACTTTTTCGAGTTGCGCACACGGACCGCCGGAGACATCGCCCAAAAATTTGTAATGTACGGGATGCGAGTTGCGATTGTGGGAGACATTTGTCAGCGAATTACAGCAAGCAAATCTCTCGCCGCGTTTGTTCGTGAATCAAACAGCGGCCATGATCTCTGGTTCGTTGACGATCTGCAGGAATTGGCAATTCGGCTCGCTCACTGGCGCGGCTTCGACCAAGCCGGTCTCCGGTAGGCCCCCTTGAAGCCGCTTGGAATGCTCATTCAAGGCAAGTGAACACTCGGGGCGACTGGTAAGTTACCAAAGAGTTCCTTGGCTTTGCTGCCTATCCACGGTAGGGTGAGCACATAATGATGTATCCCGCAGTTTTTATTGCTGAGACACCAAAAGTATTTTGGTGACAGGTTTTCTCGCTTTTCTAGGCCCAAAAGTCCGCCTACAAGCGTCGTGCTCGTCATGAGGCGACTTGTTGTTTGTGTGCTCGCGGCACTCCGGAAGATGTTTGACCTCAATTCTCCAGACAAAGACTTCAGACAGGATGAGAAAGAATACATGACGCAGAACACGTTGACAGCCGGACCAATGAGGGACGTGACCGCCTTAAGCCGAGTCCCGGGCCCATTCAGGAACGCATACAGAGCCGTTTTTCCGGAAGAGCTGCGAATTCGAGTCCATGGGAGACTTCTTCATGTCGACAATATGACGCGGACCGCGACTTTCTGGGCAAATCCCTGGGAACGGAAGCGGAGCAGAGCCGAACTCTGGAGCTGCCAGACGCCGGAAGAGTGTTATACCTTCGCGACAGCACACATGGCTCATCAGCAGTGGAAGCAGGAGATTCTGGGGTTTTTGAACTTCGCCAAGGAACAAAAGCCAGTTCGGATCTGCGAGCTCGGTCTGTTTCTAGGGGGGACCAACCTCATGCTCACCCACGCACTCCCTGATGTGAGGCAAATCATTGGGGTAGATATGTGGATTCGCAACAAGTCCCAGCTCAAATACTACAAAAAGCGGTCTCAGCAACAGACGTTGATCACAGGAAAAACATGCGACAAGACGACGCTGGAGAAGATGGCCAGCGCACTCAATGGCGAGAAATTGGATCTTCTTCTTATCGATGCCGACCACAGTTACGCGGGTGCGAAAGCGGACTTCCTGCAGTACCGGCATTTTGTGCGAGAGGGCGGCATCATCGCCTTTCATGACATTGTGCAGGACCATTTGACAAGATACGGGCACGACCCGGCCACCTTCGTTGGTTCACGAAGCGGAGAAGTGTATCTGCTATGGAGGAAGCTTAAGGCATATTACGGGGATACAAAGGAGTTCGTTGCGAACTACGATCAAGACGGGTGTGGCATCGGCGCGCTTGTTTACTCATCGCAGGTAGACATTCCAGATAATCTCTAACTCGAGCCGCGGGCAATTCCGCCGATCGTAACGGACTGCTGAGGATTCATCATCCAACCACGCTGCGCCCTGTTCCTTCACGACGAGAAGTTCGGGTCGGGTGGAACCGGGCGCGGTCTCCTCTGGAACTAGTTCACCCTCCGCTCCAGGCAAGCGCCACCAGCGAGAAACTTGGCAGCCCATGCCAGGTTCTCAGCCACAGGAAAAGAATCGAGAGCCTACTTCTCAATACCGCCGATCGAGTGCGAGGTTTGTTCTATCGAGCGAACGTGGGCTGCATCGCGGTTAGCGAGCGAGACACGACCTTGCCATATCGACGATCGATTGATTCGAACTGTTAAGAGCAACTTCGCAATACGTCTTGCCGGCACTGAAGTTTCCTTGCCGGACAAGAACGCTGCCCAGTCCAAGATTCGCCCCGTCGAGGTTGGCGTTCATCCGCAATGCCTCCCGGTATTCTGCAATCGCTTCGTTTTCCTGGTGGCGCTCAATGAGTAAGTCCCCAAGGTCGCTGTGGAAGTCGGCCGATTTGGGATCCACGCGGGTCGCTTCCCGCAATTGATCCTCAGCCTCGGCGCGGCGGCCGGTTGCGACCAGGAATAAACCATAACTGTGATGGACCTCGGCAAACATGGGCGCCGCGGCTATTGCCTGTTTGAATTGAAATTCTGCCTCCTCATATTGGTTATTCGCGACCAGAGAGCGTGCCAGGTTGTAGCGTCCCTCTGCCTCGTCCGGCTGATAGCGGATCGCCTCTCGATAGAGTCGAATTGCCTCGGCCTGATCGCCTTGTGCCTCTTTGACCCCGCCCAGCAAGTTATAAGATTGCGCCAGCTCCGGATCAAGCTGGAGTGCTTGTTGCAGAGTCCGTTCAGCCTTCTGAAGCTGACCTTGACGGGCATATACATTTCCAAGGTTCGCCAGGATCCTGGCGTCCGCCGGTGGCTTGCCGGCCGCACTCTCCAGGATTTGCTGCGCCCTGGCAAGGTCTCCCGTCTCCAATAGCGCTTTCACCATCTTTCCAAGGATGACCCTGTCTTCCGGTTTTCTTTTCCGCGCCTCCTCAAACCAGGTCACGGCTTGCGCGTAGCCGGCACTGTTGGCGTACGCATCCCCTAGAGCCGCGTAGAATCCCGCTTCCGCGGGAGAGTACGCTTTGATTGCGCTCTCAAGCGCGGCTGCACCTTGCAGGTTGGCGCTGTTTTCGCTCTCTACAATCGCCTTATATAGCTGGTCGTCGCTGTTGTCGCGCAGCTTCTCAGGGTAGTACGGAGCAAGCATGGTCTTGTTGTTGGACGAAGCCATGCGCGGTGCGAGCGGCGCCAGCAGGTCGCCGGCTGGCTTCTCCCGCTGAATATAGTGGTCCGTCAGAACAATGTGAGTTGCAAACTCGCCGCGGCGCCTGGGCATATGACAGGACACGCAGGTCTCTGTCTTTGGCAGCGCTGCCTTGTGGGCCACTCCCTGATGGCATCGCTCGCATACCTTCACGTAGTTAGCTTCTGTTTGTTTGCTGTGGGACTCCTGGTGCGGGTCGTGACATGTGAGGCATGTCATCTGGCTTTGCCGGAAGCAGCGCGACATTCTTAAACGATATGCGGCGTCGGCGATCTCGAAGCCATTCCGGTTTTGATTCCCGGCAACGTCGAAATACAATTTGTAGTCGCCCAGCGGCTGCCCGGGCCGGTAAGAAAAGACACTGCGATTGAACTTGACACTGATATTTTTGTCCTGGCTGCCGCTGGTGGAAAGATGGCATTCCATACAGACTTCAAGCTGGCGTTCGCGGCCGAGGGTTGCCGGATTGACGATCGCTGCCCGGGCCCGCGAAAAATCATTCGCTCTCGCGGCTCGCACGTGTTCGCCCCCAGGCCCGTGACATCTCTGGCAGTCAATGCCTGTTGGCAATTTGGTAGGGAAGATCGGTTCTCCGCTTTCCTCGATCTCCCTGGGCAGGGAAGATGGGTACGCGTCGTGGCAAAAGATGCAGTCCTTTGAAACTACTCCATGAAAGTCTTTCTGGTTTGCGAACTCGTAGCCAGGGGTCATCTCCCAATAGCCGTTCTTTTCTGAATACCAGGTAACCGGCAGCTCGATCAACTTTCCTTCGGACGTTCGATGGAGAAAGCTGCGTGCCTGATCGCCCGAGCCGATGACGTAGTCAATACGTTCCTCCGCGACGTTGGTTTCTTTGCCGTCGAATCCAATCTGGTGACGCCGCTGGTAGAATTCGTCGCCACGGCGAATCATCGTGTAGTAGTCGCCGGACGCTTTGTTGTAAACGGTGTTCCTGACAGCGAAGTCTTCCGGCATAGTGTCTGGGCTGGCTCTGGAAACGGAGCGACCCATGCCCGTGTGCCCGAATGAGCCGGCGATGGCACGGTGACACTCTGCACAGGTACTGGAGTCGATGTACGCATTGGAGGCAAGCGTCGTCTTCGGACGCTCAACCCTGTGGTGCCGGTAGACCGCGAACGCGGCGATGCAAGCGGAGAGAACGATCCCGGATACGGCAAAAAGGATGGCGGTCTTCCGTGAATTTGTGGTCACGGCCGCCTTTGGGGAACTCGGCTCCGGAACAGGAGGAGACTTCGGCGCCTTGCGTTTCTTCTTTGCCATATGACCGAGGCTAGTTTGAGAAAGCGAGTAGCGTCAACGGATAGTTGGTGGGCGGGTCAGTCCGGGAAACGCTGTCGTCGTCAAACGGCGAGACCCTGCCGCTGTGAATTACGGCAGGGTCTCGTCGTTTGCGACCTGGTTTAAAAGTTGATACGGCCCGAGACTTGCAGAAGTCTCGGATTGTTATATTGCGAGGTGATCTGGCCTTCAATGGCATTACCCACCACGGTATTGGGGGGGCCAAATTGCACACGATTGAAGAGGTTGAAAGCTTCCACCCGAAAATCAAAGGTGGCTCTCTCCAAGGTGATCTTCTTGAACAATGACAAATCAAAGTTCGCTTGGCCCGGCTGCCGCAAAGCATTGTCCGTGCGAGATTCGTTGCCGAAAGTGAAGGGAGCAGGAGGCGTAAAGCAGGCGAGGTTGAAATACGTGCTCTTGGATCCGGCTATACCCAGGCGGTTTGGCATGGAGCCGCTGGTTTTTTTCGCACACCCGGGAACGGCGTTCGGGCGCAGGGTACCTTGAAATGCGTAGGTCGAAAGTATGTTCGGTGTGACCGAAAGGCCAAGCGGAAAGCCTTCCTGGAAGGTTGTGATGCCGTTGAGTCCCCATCCACCGATCAGGCCATTAGCAACTCCGCGCAGATTCGAGAGAAACATCTTCCCCTGTCCGATTGGGAGTTCCTGGAGAAAGCTGACCACCAGCCTTTGGCGCGAATCAAAGCTGGAAAGCGAGTAGTTACTCATTGGGACGTTATAGTCCTGATAACCCGCTGAGCCTGTGGAATCGAGCCACGCGGTCAGATATTCGGAGTCCGTCAGTAGTTTCGAGAAGGTATAGGATCCGAGGAGCATGCCGCCCTGGGCCGTTCTCTTCTGCAGTTTCATCTCCAACGCGTTGTAGTTGCTTTCGCCAATATAGTGGCCGCTGTTACTGATGCTGCCGTATTGCGGGAACGGGCGCAGCAACTGGTTCTGGGTGACCGTGGGTTGGCGAAGCACGCCCTGCGTAATGAGGGGGTAGAACGGATTAGGCACCTGTTGATTCAGGAAGCATTTTCCCAAGTTGCCGCTGGCGCAAACGGGATCGGCGGCGGCTTGGGCAAGCACGGAGTCGGGGAGCGGATTGATGGGAAGGCTGACAGGAAGGTGCTCTCCGCGCAATCCGGAATAAGCCGCTTCGAGAGCAATTCCGTAAGGCAGTTGACGCTCGACAGCCAGGTTCCATTGATAGGTTCTTCCGTTGGGCTCGTCCGCATAAAGCGCCTGGGCGTTGCCACCGAGCAGAACCTGCTGAAAATTAGCGTTCCGGTGCGGCGGGCCTTGCAGTCCGTTGGGATAAGGATCGTCCAACGTGTTTGCTGGCGTCTGCTGGTTGTTGGTAGTGTTCACCATGAGGTTGTTGAGGAAATTGATGCCGGCTTGCAGAGGCGCCTCAGGGAACTGGAGATCCGCGGGAACGACGAACTTGCCAAACGCTCCCCGCACCACGGTGTTGTTGTTGATCCGATAGGCAACGCCCGCGCGCGGCGCCCAGTTGTCCCAGTTTTCATTGCGGACACCCTCGGCCGGATGTTGCTTCGAACTCACCAGGTCGAAAGCCCCGGGGAGACCGACAATAGGATTGACTTCCGTGGGGTTGAAGGTGTCTGCCCAGCCATATCGCGACCTATACACACCCGGAACCTCGTAGCGGATGCCGAGCGTAAGGGTCATCTTGTTCGTGGCCTGCCAGGTGTCCATGAAAAAATACCCCTGGTAATACTGGGTTTGGTACGTCGGCGGAGCGGCTTGAACCGTTTGTAACGTGCCGTTGGTGCCCACATATCCCAGTTCAAAGGATGCAAGCGGGTTGCCGCTAGTGCCAACAGAGGCAGCATTCTTAGCGGTGAAAACATTGTCAAAGGTGAAGATACCGCCGGGATTGTTGTTCTGGAAATACGACATTTCCAGACGGCGCAAGTCGATACCGGTTTTTAATGTGTGGCGGCCGATTACTTTCTGGTAGGTGGAACCGACGACATAGTTGTTATTGATGGAGAAGATGTATCCCGCGCCACCCTGGGTATACGAGACGGATCCACCAGCGGTGTTGATCGTCGGAACGGAAGTGGACTGGGGCAGATTGTTCAAGTAGCCGAAGTTCATGTACGACGGCCAGCCGAAGGCCTTGCTTTCGTCGAGCCCCAGATTCGTCGGTTTGCGGTTATAGTTCCATCTCAAATAGGAGAGGTGAACGTCAACGATGGAAGTTGGGTTGAAGACATAAGTGTCACCCACGACGAGCTGTTGGGTGGTAAAGACCTCAGGAGCAAGGGCAGTGACGTACAGGTTGTTGCCATAGGGCTGGGGGTCAATGTTCATCGAATGCCAATGGGTGTAGCGTTCGAACACGCTCTGTTTTGAGCTCAAGACCTGGTCGGCACGAAACGTGTACTGATCGTTGTTGCCGCCTGCGGTGCCGAGGGCGAAAAAGTTGCTCGTCGGACCCTGGGCACTCGCCGTTCCCGCCTGGTTTGGCTTGGCATAGATGGGAAAGGCGATCAGGGCTTTTGCGACGTTGCTGAGGCGATCCGGAGGAATTACGTTTTTAACTCCGTTATAAGAGAATTGCTGGCGCTGCGGCGCAGTGCCGGCCGCCTGGGCTGCTGTACAAGCGGGATTGCCGTTATACCCGCAGGTGGTGAGCGCATCGTAAATGGGCGCGGAGTTCGCGGAGAAGTCGCCCGTCAACTCGGCAGCCGTAGGAACGGTGAAGGGACCGACTGGATAGCCCTGGGTCTGCCGGTAACCCTGGTAATCGCCGAAAAAGAAGAGCTTGTCTTTCTTGATGGGGCCGCCAAAGTTGCCGCCAAACGAGTGCTGGTGCCAGGGTTGGCGTTGGCCGCCGGCATGGTTGGTGAAGAAGCTGTTGGCGTCGAGAACCGTATTGCGCAGGTACTCAAACGCTGTGCCGTGGAAGCCGTTGGTACCGGACTTGGTGCTCATATTGATCACGCCGCCCGTGTACGCTCCGAATTCCGCAGTGTTGTTATGCGTCTGCACGTTAAATTCGCGGATCGAATCCTGGTCCATGACCAGTTCAGCAGCGTTGCCGTAGGACACGTTGACCGGCGAGCCATCCACCAGAATGGAGCCCTGGTTGGCGTTGCCTCCGTCGATCTGATAGTTTCCGGCGGCAAATACGTTCTGTCCGGAGAGGTTGGTGGAAGAAGCGCCCTGGGGCACCACGCCGGGTACCAGGCCAATCAATGCAAGGACATTTCTGCCGTTGAGGGGAAGAGTGGAAACGGCTTCGCCTTCGACCACCTGGCCGAGTGAAGCGCTCTCAGTTTGCATGATGGGAGCAGCCGTGGTGACCTCGACGCTCTCGGTCTGTGATCCGACTTCCATGGTCACGTTGGCGCGCGCCGACTCACCTACACGGACGTCAATGGGACTACGCGAATAATGCTTAAAGCCCTGGCCATCCACTTCCAGCTTGTATTCGCCGACTGGGAGAGAGAGCAATTGATAATTGCCTTGGCCATCAGTGACATCGGTTCGAAGCTCGCCGGTGCCGAGGTTGGTCATTTTGACGGTGGTGCCGGCAATAGCGGCGCCGGCGGGGTCGGTTACGCTGCCCACGACGGACCCAGAAATTTCCTGGGCTTGGGTCGGAGTATTGAAAGCCAGCGCCCCTAAAAACATGGCCATGAGCAGAGCGAGAAAATGCTTTCTATGACGTGCCATCGTACGACCTCCCAAATAAGAACCGCATTTTGCGCAAAATCTAGTGTGTATTATGCAAGTCAGTTTGAACTCCGCAAAAACTATCAACCAAAAATAACGGTTGTCAAGGTTTTTGTTTCGTATAGACGCTATCGGTAGGTTTCGGCGAGGAAAGGAGAAGAGGAAGTACTTGCAGCTGCTTCACATCCGGCTCGTTGAGAACGAGTTACCTCAATCTGTGCCCGGGTTCCTGTTTGTCGGTATTTCGGTATATTTCGCGAACTGGCGTGGAAGTCTAACGGCTTATTTTTGAGTTCCAGCTCGTCCAGCGCGTTTCATACGCTGCAAGCACCGTTCCGGGCTCGGAAAGGCCCTGATCTACGCATGCCGGACCCCCGGTGTCCCTAAATGGACGTTTTGATCGCCAAGCTTCGCGCTACCTCGGCCGGCGACCCGCGTTCCACCGGCGCACGCCGCCGAACTTGAACTGACGGTTTGTGAAATGGGGAGCAGGTCCACTAACTTTTGGACGTTCGCATCCCAAGGATCTATATTGCGATTTTCATAGTTAGCTTCAGCAAACGGACCAGGCAGACGGGAGGCGTCTGCTGGTTTCCCAAAATAATCGGTGCTCAGATGATGAAGACCGGAACACCGCTCATCCCCTGTGGGTATTTCAACGTTAGCGTGAGCGCATCGCGATCGAAAGACGTATCGATGATCGGACTGAGCACATAAAGTCGAGGCGCATGCTCCAAGCAGCCAGAAGAACAAGGGCCGTGCGTCCATCCGCGCGGTCGAATCGTCATAACATCTCCGGGGAAACGTATTCCCACCAGTTGCCGGCATGTCCGAGGAAGACTATCTGAAATGAAATCCTTTATTTGGTACGCAGTTGTTTTCATCATGGCATCCGGCGCGGCTTTCGCTGATAACTCTCAGATGCCTGATGGCACCGGCTTCCCCATGTGGGAGAAGCCTTCGCACTTCGGCAAAACCTACTATGTAAACGGCGCCGCCAAAAACGCTGATGACAGCGGGCCGGGCACAATGGAACATCCGTTGCGGTCGATTCATCGTGCGGCAGAGATACTCGAGCCTGGTGAGCGGGTCGTGATCGCTGCGGGGGTCTATCGCGAGGCCATTCACCCCGCCCGCGGGGGAACAGGCCCGGACGCCATGATTAGCTACGAGGCCGCGCCGGGCGCAAAAGTGGAGGTAAAAGGCGCCGCCATTGTTACAGGTTGGCAACCCAGCGAAGGCTGGAACATCGGCCTCGACCCTGAAACGCACCAGCCGGTCAAGGCGTGGCAGCTGCATCTGGATCCCGCGCTCTTTCCCAGTGGCTACAACCCGTTCGCGCTCGACAATGTGACCGACGATCGTTATTGGATCAACTACTCCAAGGACAATATGGCGAATTATTTCCGGCGGCGCGGGTTGGTCTTCGTCGATGGCAAGCCTCTGGAGCCTGTGGAAGCGCCCTCGGGACTGGCCGGCCCCTCACCGCGCTCACTGAATTTCTTCACCGATCTTCACTGGACCCCGCTTTTTCAGGAGTTTTCGCCTTATGCGGGGAAAGTTTGGATCGAATCCAACGGCCTCACTTTGCACATCCGCCTGGCGAATGACGACGACCCCTCCAAGCACGTTATCGAGATCACCAATCAGGAGTCGGTCTTCTCTCCCGCCAAGCCATATCAGTCATATATTCGGATCAAAGGCATCACCTTCGAGTACGCCGGGAACAGTTTTCCCAGTCCGCAGACCGGCCTGGTCTCCACCAATCACGGCCATCACTTCATTTTTGAAGACAACACCTTCGAGTGGGCCAACAGCGTGGGGCTCGACATTGGCAACGTCGATTGGGCGGCGGCGCGCCCGGCCGAGCCCGTGGGCTTCGACATTGTGCGGCACAATATCTTTCGCTACTGCGGTATTGAAGGCCTTGGAGGGACCGGAGGTCCGCAGAACGTCCTGGTAGAGAAAAATCTGTTCGAGTGGATTGGTTGGCAGGATGCGGCCCGCATGTCCGAGTCCGGCGGCACCAAGATGCACCGTACCCATAACCTGCTGTTTCGTAACAACGTCGTTCGTCACATACGCCACGCCAACGGCATCTGGCTCGACATCGGCAATGTCAACGATCGCATTACCGGCAATCTGTTTGCCGATATTCCCGGCGATGTAAATCCCCATGCGATTCATATTGAAGGCAGCAACGACCTCAATCAAATCGACAACAACATCTTCGATCACCTCACTGGAGGGATCCTCATCCGCGACACCAATCACGTGATCATTGCCTACAACCTGTTCCTCGACTGCGCTCAGGTCTGTGTGGACACGGCCTCTGGCATCAATGGACCGCGGCCTGTGGGCGGCCACACCAACGACGTGCATGATCTGACTGTGTACGGCAACGTGTTCTCGGGCATGGGGAGGTCGGCCATCGAGTTCAACAACCCGCGCAACCAGGCGGACGGGAATGTCTACGGCCTTCCTGCGGGCGGTCAAAGGGGCGCGCAGCCTTTTCTTCGCGTCAAATTCCCCGATCCGCCCGAATGGGACAACCTCGACTCCTGGCGCGAACAGCATGGATGGGATCAAAACGGAACCATGGCGGATATAACGGCCGTCCTGGATCCGGAGAGCCTGATGCTGACCATGACGGTGAAAGGCGACGTCAAGCCTTTGCCCATTTTCAAAAAGATTGACTCGGACTTTTTCGGCCACGCCACCAGTGGCGCGGATCGCGTGCCGGGTCCATTCCCCGACCTGATCACGATGACGGGACCACGCTCCATTGACCCACGGTGATGACCCGCGGTATGTGCTGTCTGTGGTCATCAAAGTTGATCACTCATTTGGAGAGCCGTTTGCGGGTTGATCGGACCAGAAATCGTTTACACAGCGCCTCCCGCTTCGTGGTACGCTCAACGTCGCGTTCGGGTCCATCTCGCAGAGTGGCGGACATCAAGTCAGATCCGATGGTACTGAAGGAGGGGTTCCACCACATGGTCTGCAAATATCTCCTTGCTGCAATCGTTGCCTTTGGGTTATTGCCTGGCTCCCCGAACATTGGTTATGCCCAACAGATGCAACCAGCGGCAGCGCCCACGACACTGCCATTTGTCAGCCCCATCTTTGGGGATGACATGGTCTTGCAGCGCAATAAGGTGGATAAAATCTGGGGCTGGTCAGAGCCTGGCGACAAGGTCCAGGTCGCGGTTGGGAGTAGCAAGGCATCCGCGGTTGCGGGCACCGACCACCGATGGCAGGTAGAAATTCAGGCGCCTCCTGCCGGCGGCCCGTACACCGTTAAAATCAGTGGCCGTCAAAATATCGAACTGCATAATGTCCTGGTCGGAGATGTTTGGCTCTGCGGCGGCCAATCCAATATGGAATTCAAGCTGCGCGGCGCATTGAACAGCGCAGATGAAGTGAAGGCGGCGAACTATCCCGAGATCCGCTTCTTCACCGTGGCCCAACATGCCGCTTACCACCACACCGATTTTGTGAACGGTACATGGAATGTTGTTTCGCCTGAGACCGCGCCCCAGGTTTCCGCTGTTGCTTACTACTTTGCGCGGCGCGTGCAGCAGGACATCCACATTCCCATTGGGCTGGTGGTGGATGCCGTTGGCGGCACTCCGGCTGAAACCTGGACCAGCGCCGCGGCGCTTCGCCAGTTGGGCGGCCTGGATGTTCCGCTCGCGGAGCTTCAGAGAGTTGCCGCCGAAGGAGGCCCTGAATATGGGAACTACGTAATGTCCTGGTTCGACCGGTACGACGTTGGACTAAAGGAAAACTGGAATGAGATGGCGCTTGAGGATTCGAGTTGGAAGAACACCGACATCTTCGGCGGTTTTGCAGCCGTTGGGGTTCCCGACACGCCTGCGGTCGTGTGGTTCCGCAAAGATGTTGTGCTGCCCAATCCTCTTCCAGCTGGCCGCGCCATGATGTTCCTTGGGATTGTCGACCGCATGGACACTGTCTACGTCAACGGGAAGTTTATCGGGGGCAGCGCATGGGTCGAGAATCCACGAGTTTACCGCCTCGGGGAGGATGTGCTGAAGCCGGGGAAAAACGTCTTTGTCATTCGTGTTTTGAAGACCGGGCCCAAGGGAGGGTTCCTCGGCAAACCGGAAGATCTGCATCTTCAGTTGGGAGACAACACCAGCATATCGTTGGCGGGCGAGTGGAAAGCCAAGCTGAGCGTGGATGCTCGTCCGCCGCACGCCATGCCGATCTCGTATGAAAACTGGCCGGTGATGCCGTCGGTTCTGTACCAGGGAATGTTAGAGCCGATCGCTCCACTTTCCATCACGGGCGCCATCTGGTACCAGGGTGAGGCCAACGCAAAGCGAGGCTTCGAATACCGTAAGGTTCTTCCGGTAATGATTGCGGATTGGCGAAAGCTTTTCGGACAGGGCGATTTCCCCTTCTACATTGTGAGTCTGCCGGCATTCGGCCATCGCAGCGCCTCACCCGTTGACGACGCCTGGGCTGAAACGCGCGAGTCGCAGGCGATCACAGTCGCTGCGGTTCCAAACACCTGCCTGGCGGTAACCATCGATACCGGCGATCCGGATTCGATTCATCCAAAGGAAAAGATTCCCGTGGGCGATCGCCTCGCTTATTGCGCGCTCGGAAAGAACTACGGCGAGAACGTACCTTATGAAGGGCCGACGTTTACCTCGTTCGAGGTACTTTCGTTGGCGATCCGATTGCATTTCGCGCACGCGGAGGGAGGCCTGGTGATAAAGGGCGACAAACCGGAGGAGTTCGCCATCGCCGGGGATGATCACAAATGGTATCGGGCCGATGCCCACGTGTTTGGCGATACCGTGGTGGTTTCGTCCAGCCTCGTGCAGAATCCCAAAGCGGTGCGGTATGCGTGGCAGTCCAATCCGGCGGCAACCCTCTATAACAAAGCCGGCCTACCGGCCGTGCCTTTTCGAACGGACAACTGGCCCGGAACGACAGATGGCAATCCGCCCTACTGACATGCATGCATAGACAGGTTTCGAGGAAATAAGTTCGGGATCCACCGTTGAAGGGATAACCAGATGGATGAGCAGTCATTGATTTCGACCAGACGAGCGAACAAACACATCCACGAATTTGTGGCCGTCGTTGTTTTTTCGCTCATGGTTGTATGGCCATCCGGACGGGCGGCATTCGGGCAGCAAGGTGCACGGGTGGAACTTGGGCGTTTGTCGACAACCGCGGTTGTGTCCTTCTCCCGCTCCGCTTCAGGCGAGTGGGGGATCGAGATTGCAGGAGGCCCCGCTCCGCGCCTACTGCAACCGATGCCGGCACGAATTGAAGTCTATCGCGCGGATAACGACATTCAGCAACTCGCAGCGGGCTACCAGAAGATACAGAAAACTCCTTCGGGAATGGACGCCCACGCAGAATTGGCATACGGCAAGAACGTCGTCTTTCGCGTTCATGACAAATGGAGCGTGAGTTCGGCTGTGCTCTCGCTGCACAGAAACGTGGAGGTGAAGGGGAGCGCGCCCGGCGGCTTCTATTCGGCAATCGACTTCACCATCGATCCCTCGTTCACCTGGCCTGATATCAATTTCATGGTTCCAGGTGCGATCTATGGTGACCCCACCTACGATGGCGATCGTTCGCCTGGGGGAACTCTGAACTACGCGGCCCGCCACCTCTGGATGCGTGAGGATATTCTCGCCGCGCCGCTGTTTGCGATGTCGTTCAAGAACGGCGCATCGATCGCCGTGCTGAATCCGGCGCCGCGCGGCGACACGACCGAGGAAGAGTCAAAGCTCACAAACCTGACGATGACGGATGCGCGGTTCCAGTTCGGAGCCATGGGCGCCTGGCAATCCGAAGAAGGCCCTCTTCAGTTCGGCTTTCGCTTTCCCGGCACTGTGAACGATTTTGGCGGCGCTCGGGGCCAACCCGCCCAACCGCGATCGATTCGGCGATATCACCCGATTACCGAGGGCTTCGCCGACAGCTATCAGACAATGTTTCGTTTCGGTCAGAATGAGTCGTTTCGCGATTTGACACGCGATGCCTGGCGTTGGGCCTGGAACACACTCAACCCGCCCGTGAACTACATCGACGTTGAACAGGTGCGGCGGGTTCTGCTGGACCATCTGGAGGCGCAGGCCGTCACCATCGATGGCCGCACCGGTATTCCTTTTGCCCGCTCTACGGTGGTGGATACACCGAACTGGAACTGGACCATGATTGCGATGGGCTTTGTTGCCAAAAACCTTGAGTGCGCCAACCAGTTGCTGCTTGAGGGCGATCGCGACAAGACCGAGCGGGGCCAGAAAATGCGCGAGACCGGCCTCGCCATCATTGCCTCGATGATTCAGGCGCTTCATGAGATTCCACTGCAGGCGACTGGATATGACCTGGCGTCAGGCAGACCGTGGGATCACTTCTGGCTGGCTCCCTGGCTGCGCAATGCCACCGAGGACATGCGTGTTCTCATGCAGGCCTATCGTCGCGAACTCGCCCTTGGCCGCGCCCACCCCGAATGGCTTGCGTGGGTGAAATCCTACTCGGACTGGTTGATCCAGCAGCAGCGCGAAGATGGATCGTACCCACGGCGGTGGAAGCCGGGAAGCAACGAGGTGGCAGAGCCTACAGGGACCGCGAGCTACAATGTCGTCCCTCTGCTGGTTCTGATGACTGAGATCACCGGAGACCAGCGGTATCAACAATCGGCGATTCGGGCCGCCGATTACGTTTGGAACACGTGGGGAAACCGCGGACTCTTCATCGGAGGCGCAAGCGACAATCCGAATATCACTGATAAGGAGGCCGGGATGCTCAGCATGGAAGCATTTCTGAGCCTCTATGAGTCGACGAAAGATCCCAAGTGGCTGGAGCGCGCCCAGGCCGCCGGGAATTTTGCCGAGAGTTGGATCTGGATCTGGAATCTGCCCATGGCGGTAGATGCCGACAATGCAAAGTTGCATTGGAAGAAAGGTGTTCCCACCGTCGGCCTGCAAGACATCACAGCGCTGAACACCGGCAGCACCGATGAGTATCTGGACTGGGCGGTGCCGTCCTACGCGAAGCTGTACAACTACACCAAGGACCCGCATTACCTGGACGTGGCACGCGTCTTACTGCACGATACCAAGTCCATGGTCGCGCTTCCAGGGCGTCAGTATGACTTGAAAGGCATCGGCTGGCAGCAGGAAAACTTCCGCCTCGGGCCGGGCCCGAGCGGGCGCGGCGTTGGATCTCACCGCATCTGGCTGCCCTGGGTTTCGGCGAACCATCTTCACGGCATAACGGGCCTGGACGAATATGACCCTGCGCTCTTCAAGCAGCTATCCGCCAAGCCGCAGGGTGCCGCGGGGGAAACAACCAGGTGAATTGATTTTGCCCGTCTTCGCTGCCGGGCAAGTACAGGTAAATCGCATCGCATTCGGAAGATTCAGGGAAGAAGGCTAAACATGGCCACGATTCGAAGTCCCCGTGTAGAGGTCGTCAGAAATTTACTGTCGTCGAGGGTTAGGCACGCGCTGCCACTTTTGCTGACCCTCGTCATTCGTTCGCCTCTAAGCCGCGCGGCTGAATTTCCGCAGGCTACGATTTCGAACGGGCAAATTACAGCGAAGATCTACCTGCCGGATGCGAAGAACGGATACTATCGTTCGACCCGCTTCGACTGGTCGGGAGCTGTCTACAGCTTGCAGTACAAAGGCCACGATTTCTATGGGCCGTGGTTCGACAGGATCGATCCCAAGGTCATCAATTGGGTCTTCCAGGGATCGGAAATTGTATCCGGGCCCTGCAGCGCACTGGAGGGTCCCGTGGACGAGTTCGCGACTGTGCTCGGATGGGACGAGGCTAAGCCTGGTGGAACTTTCATCAAGATCGGCGTGGGCGTGCTGCGAAAGACAGGGGCCGATTACAACCGGTATTTCCCCTACGAGGTCTTGAACTCCGGCAAATGGTCCGTAGAAAAGCATAAGGATTCGGTAGTGTTTCAACAGGAGCTATCCGATCCGGCTTCGGGCTATGGTTATGTTTACCGGAAAATTGTGCGGCTGGTGAATGGCAAGCCGGAGATGGTCATCGAACGCAGTCTGAAAAACACTGGCAAGCGCGCAATTCAAAGCAGCGTGTATGACCATAATTTCATGGTCATCGATAAGCAGCCCCCCGGCCCGGATTTTACGTTCAAAGTTCCATTCCAGATTCAATCGCCCCGCCCGCCCAATAAGGAGCTCGCCGAAGTTCGCGGAAATGAAATCGTCTACAAGAAGCCACTGTCTGGCGAAGACCAGGTGGCTGTGCCGATTCAGGGCTTCAGTGACAGCGCCAAAGACGCCGAGATCGTCATAGAGAACAAGAAGGTAGGCGCCGGGGTGAGAATCAGCGGCGATCGCCCGCTCATAAGGGATCTATTGTGGTCGATTCGCACCGTGCTCGCGGACGAACCATATATCGCAGTCGATGTTCAGCCCGGCGCTGAGTTCAGCTGGAAGAACACGTTTGAATACTACGTCATGGCGCCACGAAATAGCGGATTTCTCACGGCCTGTACCGTAACGAATGACGGGTGGGATTCCACGAAACTCGGCTCCTGAGTCTGCAAGGTGTAGATGACCCACCATCAAGACCTGTTGCCAGTAGAGAGTGACCGGTGGACATCCGCGGAATGCCACATCTGCCAAAACCGGGCAGATATGGGGCACCCGTCATTCGTCAGAAGTAGAGATCCGGTGAGAAATGCGGACTAGTGGGTTATAAGGCCCGCAGCCTTCACAGGACTTGCGTAGCCGTGGCGAAAGCAAAGGCTTTCACCAGGCAGGCTTGACAACCCTGCGCGCCAGTTGATATTCGTCGCCAGCATGCAATTTGGATTGCGCGATCTGCAATCTTTGGAATCGTGAGCCAGAGGGACTTTGCCGGCTGTCTAAATTCGATGGAACCATCGCCGTGCACCGGGCGGCGAAGAGAGGCGTGTTTTTGTTGAATGGCAAAGAGTATTTCCGGCTGGCTTTTGCAGGCGCCCTGCTACTCGTCGCAAGTTTAGGCACCATCTCCAAGGCTGAGGCACAGTCCGACTTACCCCGGGGTCCGGGAAGAGCCGTGCTCGAAAGAATGTGTACCACGTGTCACGGCCTCAATGTTGTTACCGGACAAAGAATGACGAAAAAGGGGTGGGCCGATCAGGTGGACGACATGGTTGCCCGCGGGGCCGTCGGCTCGACCGAAGACATCCGGCAACTGGTCGATTATCTCGCGGCGAATTTTGCCAAAGGGCAGTCTACGTCAACGGCCGCCGTGCCCGAGCCGACCGTAGCCCGGCCCGTCACAGCAGAGACCGCGCCGCAATCCTCACCACCGCACGGATCACTGATCCCGGAGGGACAAGGCGCCACCGACGGGGTGACCTTCGAGCGCCTCTTGAAGGCCAGCCAGGAACCCTGGAACTGGTTGACCTTCGGCGGAACCTACCAAAGTCTTCACCACAGCGCACTCACTAAGATCACCCGGGAAAACGCAAAGAACCTTGAATTGAAATGGGTTTTTCAAGCACGCTCGCTTGACCCCTACGAGACAACGCCCCTGGTCGTCGATGGCGTGCTCTACACCATGCAGGGCGACGACGTGGTAGCCGTGGATGCAACCAACGGCCGCTTGTTCTGGATCTATCGCTATACGCCGGAAGCTGCGGCCCGGTTATGCTGCGGACGCATCAGCCGCGGGCTTGCCATCCTTGGGGACACCTTGTACATGGCGGGGGTGGATGCGCATTTGATTGCGATCGACGCGAAAACAGGGACTCCCCTCTGGAACACGACCGTCGCTCCGACCGCATCCGGCTACACGATGACGGACGCGCCTTTAGTCGTCAAGAACAAGGTGATCGTTGGCGTCGCCGGCGGAGAATATGGTATTCGCGGTTTCATCGCGGCCTACGATGCGCGCACCGGAAAGGAACAGTGGCGGTTCTATACAACTGCCGGCCCCGGAGATCCGGGAGAACGCACCTGGGGCAACGATTCGTGGAAACACGGCGGCGGTTCCGTATGGACCACCGGCTCCTATGATCCGGAAACAAATTTGACCATTTGGGGCGTCGGCAATGCAGGTCCCGATTACAACGGGGATGTGCGCCCTGGAGACAACTTATACACCAGCTCATTGGTCGCGCTGGATGCTGATAGCGGCACCCTCAAGTGGCACTATCAGGCAAACCCTCACAACGAGTTTGATTGGGATGCAGTGCAGGTGCCGCTCCTGGCCGATATCACCTGGCACGGTGAACCGCGCAAAGTCATCCTGTGGGCAGACAGGAATGGCTTCTTTTATGTGTTGGACCGCGCCACCGGTCAGTTTCTGTTAGGTAAGGCGTTCGTCAAGCAGAACTGGAATGCCGGGTTCGACGAAGCCGGCCGGCCCATCATGACCCCCAATGCAAAATCCAGCACCGAAGGAACCTTGATCTTCCCTGACAATCAGGGCGGCACGAACTGGTTCAATCCTTCTTACAGCCCCCAGACCGGACTCTTCTATCTGAATGCCCGCGAAAACTATTCCACGTTATTCGTCAAGGGTGATCAGAAATATGAGGAAGGGAATCGCTACGACGGTCGTGGGCATCGGCAACCCACCAGGGCGACACCCATCGTTGGCGCCGACGATGAAAAGTTCACCGCCGTTCGCGCACTCGACCCGCATACCGGCGAAAAGAAATGGGAATTCAAGCTGAACACCGGTAACAGCCTTCATACCTTCGAAGGTTGGCAAACGGCCGCCGGCGCGGCCGGCATTCTGACGACAGCTTCGGAAGTATTGTTTACGGGAGGCCGCGAGGGCTATTTCGTCGCTTTGGATGCTCGCAATGGCGCGCTGCTCTGGAAAGCGACGCTGGGTGGCCCCATGATCATGAACCCCATCACGTACTCCGTAAATGGAGCGCAGTTTGTCGCCGTCAATGCCGGCAATTGTCTCTTTGTTTTTGGATTGCGCGATTGAGTATCGAAGCTGGTCGTCGAAACCGAGGAGCTATGAGAATGTGGGCACTCAAACTATCGATTGCGGCTCTTTTTCTGAGCGGCATATTGGATGCGCAAGTCAAAGAGAATGCCAACTCCGTCGAGAAGAGTGCCGGCGAGATGCAACTTCACGGAAATCCGCTGCGCGGGCAAACCGTTTTTGAGGGAAAGGGGCAATGTACGTCCTGCCATCGAGTCGGGGAGACGGGCTCCGCTCTTGGACCGAATCTCACCGACGTCGCGACTCACCTCACCGTCGACCAATTGCGTAAGTCGCTCCTGAACCCCGATCCCGTGGTTACGGTAACTTATCAACGCTACCAGGTCATGACGCGCGATGGGAAAACCATCTTTGGAAGGCTCCTCAACCAGGATCCCTATAGTTTGCAAATGATCGATTCCGGCGGCCATCTGGTTGCCTTCAAACGTTCGGATCTACGCGAGTCCGGCTTTATCAAAACTCCTGCCATGCCCTCCTACCGCGAAACACTCAACGCAGACGAACTAGACGACGTGCTGGCCTATCTAGCGTCCCTCAACGGCGTGGTTCATTGATGGACGTATTCAGACGTCTTGTAATATTCTTCGGATCGATGCGAATTGTGAAAAATAAACTGCATAGTATGCAGCCGGAAGATTTCGCCAAATTCCGACGGTTCGTTGTGGCAAAGGGACAGGACGCGCATTCATTTCGTTTTCTGGTCGCCTTCCTGGGCCTGCTTACGATGTCGACCGGAGTGGCCGGCGCGCAAGAACCGGGTTCCGGTTGGACCGACTACCTGGGAGGGGCCGACAGCTCGCACTATTCATCACTGAAACAGATCACGCCGGCAAATATCAGCAAGCTCGAGGTCGCATGGAGTTATCCCGGTGGAGACGGCCTATATACGTTCAGCCCTCTGGTCGTCGATAACATCGCTTATGTCGCCGCGAAGCAGGGATCGCTGGTGGCGCTGGATGCGACGAGCGGAAGGGAACTTTGGGTTCACCCCTTTGCCGGAAGTGGACGCAGGGCCGGAATAGGCGGCCAGCGGGGCCTCAACTATTGGGAGAGCAAAGACCGCTCGGATCGGCGGATTCTGGTCACGTCGAGCGGTTATCTTTACGCGATCGACGCGCGCACGGGGGAAAGCGTGCAGTCGTTTGCCGACAAAGGACGCCTCGATCTTAAGAAGGGAATTGACCGCGCACCCATCGCTCTGGCTTCGAGAACGCCAGGGCGGACATTCGAAAACCTGATTATCCTCGGCAGCGCCACGGGCGAAGGGTATCTGCCACCTCCGGGAGACATTCGAGCTTTCGATGTGCGGACGGGGAAACTCGTCTGGGTCTTCCACACGATTCCTCGCCCCGGCGAAATGGGATATGACACGTGGCCAAAGGATGCTTACAAATACATGGGCGGGGTCGACGTGTGGGGCGAGTTCACCATCGATGAAAAGCGCGGCATTGCTTATTTCCCGACCGCGTCGGCGAAGTATGAATTGTATGGCGGTGACCGTCACGGTGACGGTTTGTTCGCCGATTGTATGCTCGCTTTAGATGCGCGCACGGGTAAGTACCTTTGGCACTTTCAGACAGTGCACCACGATGTGTGGGACTACGATCCCAACGCGGCGCCCCAGCTAGCGACGGTAAAGCATAACGGAAAGATGGTCGACGTCGTCGCCCTGGCTTCAAAGAACGGTTTTCTTTATGTCTTCGATCGCGTCACGGGCAAACCTCTCTGGCCCATTGAGGAGCGCCCTGTGCCCCAGTCTGACTTGCCGGGTGAGCAGACCTCGCCCACCCAGCCCTTTCCGACGGCGCCTCCTCCCTTCGCGCGGCAGAATATGACCGTGAAGGATCTCTACACCGGGTTCATGACACCCGAAGAAAAGGTTTGGTGGAACGACCGGCTTTCAAAAGCGCGAAGCGGTCTTTACACTCCTCCGGGTCTCACCGAAACCATTCAATTGCCCAGTGTGACCGGGGGAGCTGCCTTCTTCGACACCGGATCCGATGCCGCAAAGGGCATGGTGTTCGTTGAAACCAGGAACGTGCCATCGATTCTCAAAATGGTTCCCGACGGTCAGTCGATTGCGGCCAATAATGGCAACCTGATTCCGAGTCGAGTTGGAGGAGGAACTCCGGCGGAGCCGGGCGCCGGGTTCGGTCCGCTGCCGCCGCGAATCGGCCGCACCATCTATGAGCAAACCTGCCAGGTTTGTCACGGCCCGGATCTTAAGGGCGATCGCGGCCCTGCAATCGATACCGCGGTCGATCGGTTAGGAGACGATGGTGTTCGCACGATCGTGTCCAAGGGGAGAGGCGCGATGCCGCCATTTCCGTCCATCCCTGCCGAGGGCGTGAACGACTTGATCACCTTCCTCCGCAAGCCGGAATTGGCGCCGCCGGGCTCTGCTCTTCCGGGAAATATGCTGACGGAACGGCTCGAGCCGGATTATCCTCCTGACCTTACGCCACGCCCTGCCCGCTACAAGACGGGCTATGGCCAGGAGGGCTATGTCATCACACCTCCCTGGAGCACCATCACGGCGTACGACCTGAATACCGGCAAGATCAAGTGGCAAACGCCGTACGGTGATACGCCGGAGGCCGGCCCCAGCGATAAGCTGCGCGGCAATGTGTTCCCGAAGAGCGGATTTGTGATTCTGGCTTCCGGCCTGATTGTCTTTGTGGACAACCAATCAAAGTTTTACGCGCTCGATCAAAAGACGGGAAAAGTGCTGTTCACAAAGGACGTTCCCAACGGTGCAGTGGGTGTGCCGGCGGTCTACGAGGTCAACGGCCGCGAGTACCTTCTGTTTGCCCTGATGGCGGGTGCTCCTTTTCCCCCGGGTGCAAGGATGGCGCCGGGAGGAGTCAGCCCGCCGGCCGGTACGAAGAGTTACGTCGCGTTCGCGCTGCCAAAGTAAGTCATGTTGCCACTGGCCAAGGGGTCTTCCAAGATTCAAAGCTGTCCAAATTGGCGGATGAACTTGTTTTTTGGCGATGTAAGTTGCTGATTGCTTTCGAGAGAGCGTGGGCGAACAAAATCAGGTTGCTGCTGTTGATCGGTGCTTTCCGAAGGGCCAACAAGTTTCGATTGGGATTGATGAACGAAGGGCACGGGTTCAGCCGTGCCATACCGCACTCACACTCCTGAGGGCTTGAGCCCCTGAGGTACGCTTTTGCTGCCCTTTCCAAGCGACTGCGCGTGAGGAATGATCGAAAAGCGTACCTCAGCGGCTTCAAAGCCGTCAAGCGCGCACCCAATAACGGCACGGCTAAACCCGTGCCCTGTGCCGAAAGTACTGTGGAAGGTGGAAGTCCTCTTCAGGCATGCGCTCCCGGCCTGTAACGAACGTATTGCGTCGTCGCGAGACGAGGTGAGGAGCTACAGGGAGTGAACTGCCAGTGTAGGATGCAAACTCGATCGGCCGGTGTTTGTGGCGAGCCTGCAAGGGTAGGGCGAGCCCAGACTTCGCGAGGAAGAAGCCCACGGCGCTGAGGGGTAGCGTGATAAAGCGACCGTGGGGCGACAGCGGGGTTGGACGAATGGCAGGAAGGCGGTACATGAATCAGGGAGACCTCTGTGCGGAAGAGACTGGCAGAGTCACAGCGCCGAGTAGCGAGGAAGCGCCGTAACGGGCGTGGAGCGAAGGGCGCGGGAGGTGGAAGACGGACTGGCAGAAACGGAAGACGAACTCGCGGCAATGTCGACAGCGCTAATAGCGAGAGAAATCCGCGCACGATGGAATCGGATGGAACCGGAAGACTGGACGGACCGTATGTTGACGGCTCTGCAACACGGAGTCAAAGGAATTGCGGAACAAGGGCTGGTTCTCCGTACGCCACCCATGTCTCCGACGTCAATCCTATGCAAGGTGACCCCTACTGGCGGAGCGGGAAACCTGTCCGGTCGAGGGGGCTCGGCTCCCTACCCCATCGTTGAATAGTCTCTTCCCCAGCCTTTCAGGTGCTGTCCAAATTGCCAACCGAAAAATCTAATTTGGACAAGACTGTTCCAAGATGCTGCATCAGAATACGTTTTCCCGTCTGCGCTGCCGTTACTTTATAATTTGGCCACATTGAACATTCGATCGGATTCCAGGCCTGCGGAAAACTCATTCAAGAGCTCACGAGGGACACTCTCTTGAGACCATGTCCAAGTTCCGAACGCGAGTCATCCGTTATGGGCCATCATTCGCGACGCACCTTTCTCAAGACAACAACTGGAGCTGCAGCCGTGGACTTGCACTTCCGAGCAAACGCCGAGAGCGCCGAATTTAAGCTGATGCCGCTATACCAGGTCAGCGATCAAAGGGACTCGGTCTATTGGCAACTGCCGAGCCGGAATGGCCGTAAAGGCTAGCAGACCGCTGACAGCCCGCTCCGCGCCTCCGGCCCTCAGCGGCCTGAAGCGGCGCTGAATGTACGAGTCCCCGGCGGGCATGTGCTCGCTACGGATCTTGTTGGCGACTCGGCTGGTTCCATGGATCGGTTTCACTCCAGTAGGCGAAGGGAAGTAAGTTTGGCTTATTCAAATCGACGGCGTCTCCAGGGCGTCTATGCCTTGGCAACTCTGAGCTTCTTTTTCGCTCGGCCGGCCTTCCCCGCCGCCGTGGCTCCTGCGGATGCAAATCGTCTGGTCAAGCAAACCTCCTCGGAGGTTGAGATTGCGACCGGCGACTGCCTGCTCACGCTGCGTCCGCTGACCGCGAGTGCTCTGCGCGTTCGCTGTGCAAAGCCGGATACTCCTGAAAGCGCCAGTCTCATCCTGACCGAACCAACTCCAACTCCGCCTTTCAAGGTGACGCAACGCGGAACAAGCCTGATCCTGATGACCGACAAAATGCAGGCGGTCTTTGATCGCAACACGGGAGCATTGCAGTTCACGGATCGGGAAGGGAAGCCGTTCCTCTCGGGCATTGCGGGAACACGCAGGTTAGAGCCCTCCACCGTGCAGGGCGAGCCTACCTTTATTGCGGAACAGGCCTTTGCGTCTCCCGCCGGCGAGCATCTGTTCGGTAGCGGCGAGTTCCAGGATGGATATCTCGATATTCGGGACCTTCCCCGCCGGCTCACGCAGGTGAACTCGCAGATCTCGATCCCGTTTTTGTTGTCCAGCAAGGGATACGGGATTCTTTGGCACAATTATGGTTTGACCGAACTGAATCCTGCCGATAACCATATCTCGTTAACCCGGTCCGGCAAGGGCAAAGAAACCACGGTAGACGTAACCACCAGTTCCGGGACGCGCAAGGTGACGCGGCGCGAAGGAGAGTTTGCCGGAGAGTTGAACATTCCGCACAATGGCCGCTATGCCATGATGCTCGATGTGGGCCAGAAAATGGCTAAGCGCTACCACGTGGAAGTGGATGGAAAAGCAGCCGTTGACTTTGCCAATTACTGGCTTCCTCCCACCACCAGTTGGATCATGGACCTCTCCGCCGGCCAGCACAAGATTCGTGTTCTCGGCGAAGAGAGCGACCAGCCGGTCCTGTTCTGGCGTCCCAGCGAGAATAGGACGGTGCTGCGATCTCCTGTAGCGGACGCGGTGGATTATGTGGTTTTCGCCGGTCCGACTCCAGACGATGTCATTGCGACTTACCGGCAACTAACCGGGCCTGCGCCGCTGATGCCGGTCTGGGCGTACGGCTATATTCACTGCCGTGAACGATTCCACTCCAGCCAGGAGATTCTGGACACCGCGGCGGAATTCAGGCATCGCAATCTTCCCATGGATGTCATCGTGCAGGACTGGCAGTATTGGGGCAAGTACGGCTGGAACGCAATGAAGTGGGATGAGAGTTACTACCCCGATCCGGCCGGCATGATCCGCGATCTTCACGCCATGAATGTAAAGCTGATGGTGTCGGTATGGTCGAAAATCGATCCCAGCACCGATATTGGCAAAGAGTTTACCCGAAACAACTACTACATACCCGGAACCCAATGGATTGACTTCTTCAATCCTGCTGCAGCCAGGCTCTACTGGAAAGATTTCAGCGAACGAATGCTCTCGCTTGGAATCGATGCCTGGTGGCAGGATGCCACAGAACCGGAAAACGATGATTTGACAGGACGGCGTACTTTTGCCGGTCCCGGGGAGAAGGTGCGGCTCCTGTACCCGCTTTTCGTCACCAAGACTGTCTACGAAGGCCAGCGCAACGATGCGCCGGACAAACGCGTTTTCATCCTGACTCGCAGTGCTTTTCCCGGCGCGCAGCGCTATGCCGCCGCAACATGGTCAGGGGACATCGGTAACGACTGGGAAACCCTGCGGCGGCAGATTACCGCCGGCCTCGGTTACGCCGCGAGCGGGATGCCTTATTGGACCACAGATACCGGAGGATTTTTCCGCCCGGGAAAGAGCCAGTACTCCGACCCTGCCTACCACGAACGATTCCTCAGATGGCTCCAGTTCTCCACATTCTGCCCTTTGCTGCGTGTCCACGGCTACCAAACGGATACGGAACCGTGGCGGTATGGGGCTCAGGTAGAGAACGATACCCGGCAATATCTCGATCTGCGTTATCGCCTGCTTCCTTATATCTATTCTGAGGCGGCGGCCGTTACGCTCCATGGAGCAACGCTGATGCGGCCTCTCGTCATGGACTTCCCAGATGATCAGCAGGCTCTGGATCAGAAGTACGAATACATGTTTGGATCCTCCTTCCTGGTAGCCCCGGTACTTGAGGGCGGAGCGCAGCAATGGCCGGTCTACGCTCCCAGTACGGAAGGCGGGTGGTACGACTTCTGGACCGGGAAGACAGTGCCGGCCGGAACGACAACCGCGCCCGCGCCAATTGACAAAATACCATTGCTGGTTCGTGCAGGCAGCATCGTGCCGTTTGGCCCGGTTGAGCAATATGCGAAGCAAACGCCGCCAAGCGATCTCGAGATCCGGGTCTACCCGGGCGCCGATGGCGACTTCGTCCTCTATGAAGATGAAGGAACGAATTACAACTACGAGCACGGGGCACGAAGCACGATTTCGTTCCACTGGGACAACCGGACCAAGGAGCTGTTGATTGGGCAACGCCAGGGAAGCTTTCCGGGAATGTTGCGGTCGCGGCAGTTTCACATCACCATGCCCGGACCCGCCGCTCCCCGCCAGGTCTCCTATGATGGCAGTTCGGTTAGGGTGCCCTTGGGAAAATAAGGACGACGGCGGTCCCGTGACTACCAATACTGTGTGGCGATCACATCCGGATGATTGGGCGATCCGTTGATCACGGAAGTGTGCAGTAAAATCTGCAGATTCCTCTTATCCCACCCCTTGGGCGCAGAGAGCAGCAGGGAATTAATGTCCTCGGGATTGGTCAGGAATTCTCCGGCCGCACGCGTGCCGGCCTGGCCGATACCAGCCGCGGTAATCAGGATTTCGCCCGTCTTCGAGTTGAGAATCCTGGAGATGATGGCGTAATCCTCGGTGTTGTCCTGATTCGCTTTCCAAGTCCTGCTCTTATCGAAACGATCCTCAATCTGATGCAAGTAGACGAACACAAAACGCAAATTGTCGGTCATTTCGAGGGTCCAGGAATTATTGAACCCACCGATAAGAATCGCCGGCCGCTCACGAAGATCGCCCACCGAGATATCCCCGGCAAAGCGCATGTCATAGGATTTCTTACGCACGGAAAGAAGGGAAGCGATCCTGGCCATCGCTGCGGCGTCTCCCACAGTGATGTAAGTGTCTTTTTCAGGAATGAGATCCTTCCCGCTTACGGCGTCGTTCGAGCCCAAAGGAACAAGGAACTCTCGTCCCATACTCTCCACTTTGTCCAGCCGGTGTTCGCGCCGATAACGCTCAACGTAATCCGCGGACAGATAATAAACGGCGTTACTGCCAATGTAGATCACGCTTCGATTTGGAGATTTCAGAACCGGGGACCAGAACCGGTCAAACGCACTTTCGCGAGTCGACCGGAACAACATATAGATAGCAGGAATCAACAACACGGCTAAGACCGCTACTACGATCCATAGAGATCGCCGGACCTGCCGGGGAATGTTTTTGGTCGATTCACCCGGAGGAGGGACCATCGGGGGCAGCTCAATCGGAGGATCGACTACGACTGCCGGCACAGCCATTTCGTGAGACGGTTCGTGGGAGGAAGCCTCGGTACGAGGTCCAGTGAACTCAAAGGACGCTTTATACGAACCTGAAAGAATCGCAATCTTGACCTGGCGTGCTGCTGCTTCCGTCGCCTCATAGTACAGCGCAATCCGCTTTCTCACGTCAGCAGCGCGGATCCGAACTACCGGGTCCGCTGCCTGGTCATAGTCCGGGCGCCGGCCAAAAACCTCGACACCGATCACCCGTTCGCGAAGCGACTCGTCCTCTCCGCTCAGGCTATGGAGAACGATGTAACGGAGCAAATCCTGACATTGCCGGCTGGTACGAAAGGGAAGGCTGTTCACCATTTCTTCGAGCGCCTTTTTGACGCATTGCTTGGCCTCGTCCGAAAGAGGCCCGGCAGGCGTCAGAAGGTCCATTTTCTCGCCACCCTTCATTTGTGAATTTCTCCCCTGTGTCGATGCAAGAGGTATTTTACCCCTCATTACATTGTTGAAAAGAAAACGTTTCCTCCGGGGTTACTGTATGACACCTTGCCAAAGGTATAGTCTGGGGAGTCTTTTACACTCCGTCGGCCACTACAGGTTCCAAATCGCGGCTGCGGTCAAAGTACAGATAAGTAGCAGGCAGTTCTTTAGGAGGAATGTGATGCTGGAAGGAAGCAAGAAGGTCATCGGGTACGCCCTTTTGGGGGTGGTCGCACTGTGCATCGGCATGTCGACCTACACCGCTCAAGCCCAGGCAATCTACGGGTCGGTCTACGGTACGGTGACCGATAAAACGGGCGCCGCCATCCCGAATGCCACCATCACAGTCACCGACCAGAGCAAGGGAACGTCGGTTCAGGTGACCTCCAATGATTCGGGCGGATACACGGTCCCAAATCTGATTCCAGACGTTTATGACATCAAGGCATCCGCCTCCGGGTTCGCCCCCGTGGAAACTCCCGGAATCCAGGTGTCAGCCGACACGTCACCCAAGGTCGATCTGCAACTCACTATCGGCGCCGCGACCGAGAGCGTCACCGTTACGACCGCGCCCCCACAGCTTCAAACTGACCGCGCGGAAGTTGGGACCGTTTTTAATCAGAGGTCTATTTCCGATCTACCTATCCAGGGGCGTAACTTTGCCAGCCTGCAGCTGTTGATTCCGGGGGCCCAGGCAATGGGCTGGACGCAGAACAACGCCGAGGATGCGCAGGGCAGCCCGACTGTCAATATCGCCGGGCAAAGTTTCTCCGGAGTCGGCTATCTGCTCGACGGCGCGTCGAACCAGGACCCCATTCTTGGGCAAATCGTTATCAACCCGCCGCTGGATGCCGTGGGCGAGGCGAAAATCCTGACGCAAAGCTACGACGCGGAATTCGGGCAGTCGGTCGCGGCTGTTGTAAACGCACAGACCAAGTCGGGAACCAACAGCTTCCATGGAAGCGCGTTCGACTACCGGAGAAGCGGCGCCCAGCTGGCGCGCAATCCTTTTAACCAGTTCAAGCCCTACTCCTCGCTGTCCAATCGCTTGACTCCGCCGGCGCTCTATAGCCAGTTTGGAGGGTCGGTGGGCGGCCCCGTTCTCAAGAACAAATTGTTCTTCTTCGGCGACTACCAGGGCGTCCGGCAACGCAATGGAGCTTCGGCCCAGGAAACTGTCCCGACGGCCTTAGCTCACAATTCCTGCCTCTCCGGAAATGGATGCGATCTGAGCGAATTCCTGGCAGGCCGCGGGGCCCTCCAGGGCCAGATCTACAATCCCCGCGTCATTAACCCGGGCACCGGACCGGCGCCTTTTGTGAACAACTTCATTCCCAGCCAGTATCTTTCTTCCCAGGCGCTTTACCTCCTCAAGCTGATTCCGCTGCCCAATTCGCCGGGTACGCAGGCGGGCACCGCCAATAACTACAATTCGGGGGGCACCGGGGCCACCAACCAGAACCAGTTCGATGCGCGCGTCGACTACGAGGTTCGCGAGGCAATCCATGCCTTTGGCCGATACAGCTATTTCAACAACGCGAACTCGGCCAGTACCATTTTTGGAGCAGCCGGCGGCGCGGGCTTTTCGTCGATCTCGAACAACTTTGGAGGTTCCGCGACTGGCCGCAACCAGAGCGCGGTCGCGGGCATGGATATCGCTTTGAATCCCAAGTTTCTCACCGACTTCCGTCTGGGATACCTGCGCTATCACGTCTCCACGCAAAAATACGATGGCACGGAGAATCTGGCCACCGCGGCGGGCATCCCAGGACTCAATACAGGTACGACCTTCACCGCTGGCGCTCCTGGATTCTTCTTAAACAATACAAGTGGAGGCAGCGGCGACGGACTGTCCAGTTTCGGTTCGAGTTTGCAGGTAAACGCCTGCAACTGCCATCTGCTGGAGACCGAGGACCAGTATCAGGTGGTGAATAACTGGACCAAAATCATGGGCAATCACACCGTCAGATTCGGAGCGGATCTGCGCTACGCGCGAAATCTCCGCGTTCCAAGCGATAGCAATCGCGCGGGTGAAGTGACGTTCAGCGCCACCGACACTGAGAATACGACGCTCGGCACGCCTGGAGGTCTGGGTCTGGCATCTTTCCTTCTGGGCGATGTCACCAATCTCAGCCGATATGTGAGCACCTCCACAAACGCAAAGGAATCGCAGAAGATTATCTTCAGTTATGCGCAGGACACCTGGCGGGTTACCCCCAATCTGACCTTGACCCTGGGCCTTCGTTGGGAATTCTACTTCCCCGAAGCGGTCAATGGCCGGGGGAATGGCGGCTTCGCCGATCTGAAAGCCGGCTCATTCCGCGTGGCGGGCTATGGGCCCTACAACACAGCCATGGGTGTCAGCAAGGACTTCAAGAATCTTGCTCCGCGCCTCGGCATTGCCTACCAGGTGGATCCGAGAACTGTCATTCGCGCGGGCTACGGGCGAAGCTTTGACATCGGAGTCTTCGGAACTCTTTTCGGTCATGTGGTCACCCAGAATCTCCCGGTGCTTGCCAATCAAAACCTGACCAACGCCGGCGCCAATACTTCCGCTTTCAATCTCGCGGATGGTCCTACCCCGTTTGTCTTTCCCTCGATTCCCGCCAATGGCCTGATCCCGATCCCGAATGGCGTGAGCGCCAAAGTCCGCGACGATCCCCAGCCTCTCCCCACCGTGGATGCCTGGAATCTGAGCGTGCAGCGGCAACTGACTAATTCGGTAACCGCGACCCTGGCTTACGTCGGCAACAAAGGCAGCCATACGTTTGCCGGCGATGGGCAGACGGTTAATCTGAATGGCCCCGCTGCCTGCATACCAGGGAGCCAAAGCGTGAACGGTCAAGGCCTTTGCTGGAATCCAAAGGCCCCTTCCACCCTCCCTACAACTGGGCAAACCGAGACCAGCAACACGAATTACCTCCGGCACTACTACAACCAGTTCGGCTGGACCCAGGGCCTGACCTACTACCACGATGGATTCGACACGCATTACAACGCCCTGCAGGCTACCCTGGATAAACACTTCTCCCAAGGTTTGCAGTTTACGGCAAGGTATTCGTGGCAAAGGGCGTTCAACTACGGCGGTAACGATTATGACGAGATCGATAGGTCCGTCAATTACGGAAGGTTCGATGACTTGCGGGAACAGGAGTTCCAGCTCTACGGGAACTACAGTCTGCCATTTGGACGTAACCAGCAATTCCTCAGCAACGCTCCAAGGTGGGTCGACTACCTTGTCGGCGGATACAATTTGAGTCCGTCTCTAAACTGGTCCAGCGGTCTCCCCTTCAGTCCAAGCTATGGCGAGTGCGGATCCGACATACCGAACGGACCCTGCCAGCCTAACAAGGCGGTCGGCAGGATGCCAACGAGTCTCACTTCTTTCAGCACCACATCCCACTCGCGCACGTACTTTACGCCCTACCCTGCTTTTGGCCCTAACGGCTCGACGACTGGACCGTTCTCCCGGCCCAACCTCGATACATTCGGCGATGCTCAACGCAACAGCTACACCGGCCCGTCGTTCTTTAATACCGATCTCGCCGCATCGAAGACTGTTCCCATTCACGAGAACATCACAGCCCAGTTCCGTATGGACGCCTTCAATGTCTTTAATCACATCAACCCGGCCAATCCAGGAAGCAGTTGCATCGATTGCAGTGGCGCCGGGATCATCACCGGGATGGCAATTGGAGCATCCCCGCGTCAACTGGAGTTTTCGGCGACTTTCAAATTCTGATCGGATACAGGCGGTAAGTTGCCTCCGAGCCGCGCAATGCCATTCATTGCGCGGCTCTTCTTTCGCAAAGCGATATGTGAGCGTGATCATCCAGCCTTTTTCCTTTAGCCAGGATGACCGCTCACGCGAACACCAGTGGTGGAGAGAAAAATGCAGATTTCAAACGCGCTGGATAGGCGCGAAGGTGCTGATCGAAGGAACTGGATGAGAAACTCACCGGTTCGTGCATTGGGCCTCCTGCTCTTGGCTAACGTTAGCTGCGTCACCGCGTTGGCGCAGAATGGGCCCCTGGTGTTGCAGCGAAATGGGAGGACGATCGCGATCGAGCCCTACGCCCCGAACATTTTTCGGATATCGATGAGCATCGACAAGGCCTCGGCGACGGCGGCTCCGGGATACGGGTTCCTGGCTAAGCCTTCAGCCGACGGATGGACGCATCAGCGTGACGCCGAAGGCTACGAATTTTACCGGTCAGCCAAAATGGTCGTGCGCGTGGCGCCCGCGGATCTCACCAGAGACAAACTTCCGCAGCCGATGCCGCTCGACCCGCTTAATCTCGAACTGCGCCATCAATATTTTGGGGGTGGCGGAGGGAATGGGCCGAATGACGGTGGCCTCGGCCCGCATCCGGACGCTCTGCTGGTAACAACTCCGGATGGACGCATGCTGCTGCACATGCGCAACTGGACCATGAAGCCGGAGAGTCCGGAAGTGGCGGCAAAAGATGTGGGCACGAAGGGCTATCTGATCGGATCCACCTTCGACTCGCCGGCCGATGAGCATTACTACGGCCTGGGCCAACAGCAGAAGGGCTGGATGGATCTGCGCAATCACGAGGTCCGCTGCTGGCATGACTACGAGGCCATCGGCGGCGAAGACGTCTGCGTTCCGTTCATGGTCTCGAGCCGCGGCTATGGTCTCGTCTGGGATAACCCCTCGAAAACAACCGTCGACCTGGGCTTCAATGGACGAAACGTATGGACCTCGCAGGTGGGAAACCGCGTTTCCTACTTCGTCATTGCCGGTGACACCAGCGATGAGATTTACCAGGGATACCGTCTGCTCACAGGCGTAACCCACTTGCTGCCCAGGGCAATTTACGGATACATCCAGAGCAAGGCGATTTACCCGACGCAGGAACAGGTTCTGGATGTGGCCAAGGAGTATCGCCGGAAGAACCTCCCGCTCGACGTCATGGTCGTCGACTTCCTGAACATGACCGCGCAGGGCGAGATGGACCTCGACCCCAAACGCTGGCCGGATCCGGCTGCTATGAATCGCGAATTGCATGCGATGGGTATCGGCACGTTGTTGAGTGTGTGGCCGCACTTCGCGGCGGGGACGCAGTTCTATGACATGCTGCTAAACAAAGGCTGGCTCATCCATCGGCCGGACGGAAAGCCGGATTCGGGAGGCTACACACCGGCAATCGGACCAAACCTCGACACCACAAACCCCGAGGCGGCCAATTGGTTCTGGGAAAAGATCCGCGACCGCTATGTCAAGCCGTACGGATTCGATTACATCTGGCTGGATGAAACCGAGCCGGACGTCGACCCCATCAACGACCTGTTCTCTATCGGTTCGGGTGCGCGCTTCTACAACGTGTATCCGCTGTTTCACACCGCCGCGATCTACGACGGCTTCCGCCGCGATTTTGGCGACAACCGCAGGGTTATGATCCTGGCGCGCGCGGCGTACCTCGGCGCGCAGCGGAACGGCACCGTCTTCTGGTCGAGCGACATCATTTCGACCTGGGACATGCTGAGACGCTCGATTCCGGCGGGACTGAATTTTACGGCGACCGGACTGCCCTATTGGGACACAGACATTGCGGGATTCTTTTCGCCGTCACTTGGGCCGGACTACCATGCAGCGCACAAGCCGCTGATCGACGGATCGGACGT
Source organism: uncultured Acidobacteriaceae bacterium (assembly GCA_963850235.1). Lineage (GTDB taxonomy): Bacteria > Acidobacteriota > Terriglobia > Terriglobales > Acidobacteriaceae > PALSA-350. The sequence goes on from CAWKKM010000009.1 coordinate 59,695, forward strand.
GCGCGGCTACCATTGGCAACTACGAAGATTATCCCGAGCTGTTTGTGCGCTGGTTTGAGTGGGGCGCTTTTCAGCCGGTGATGCGGGCCCACGGAGAGAGAAATCACAACGAGGTTTGGGCTTACGGTAAGCAGGCAGAGCCGATCCTCGCCAAGTATCTCAGGCTGCGCTACCAGCTTCTGCCGTACACCTACTCAGCTGCCTATGGCAGCTACCAAACAGGTGCTCCCTATATGAGAGCGCTGTTCATGGATTTTCCCGACGACCCGAAAGCCGCGGACATCCCGGATGAATATATGTACGGGCCCGCCTTCCTGGTGGCTCCGGTGACGGAGCAGGGTGCGACCCATCGGACCGTGTATCTCCCGGCGGGGAGGGATTGGTATAACTACTGGACCAACGAGCGGCTGCACGGGGGACAAACAATCACCGTCGATGCGCCCATCGATACCTTGCCGCTGTTTGTACAGGCCGGAAGCATCGTGCCGCTTGGTTCGGAGGTGCTGAGCGCATCGCTGCCTCAGACGCATCGTGTCCGTGCGCGTATATCCCGGAGCCAATGGCGCCTTCACGCTTTTCCAGGACGACGGAAACACTTACGGTTACGAGAAGGGCGCGGGCTCGACCACCAAACTTACCTGGGATGATGCGGCGCATCAACTGAAACATGAGGGTGCGGCAGGGTGGAATGGACCCGATAATTCCGTGGTATCGGTCATAGGCAAGTAGGCGTCATGGCTCCATCGAGATGACGGTCACCGACTTTGGCGCAACCGTCATTGCCAGCCTGCCGCCCTTTACCTCTGCGGAGACAGGCTTGGGCACCACGCTGTTGGGCGCCGCAAAGGTGTTCACGCTGTCGACGGCAGAAGCAGTGAGCGTCTCTCCCTTCGCCGATGTGATGGTCATGCCGGTGATCTGCGCGTTGATGTCCACGGTCTTTTCAGGATCAAGGTTGGTGATTTCGAGCCAAAGCTTGCCCGATGCATCCCTGGCAGCCAGAGCATCCACTCGCGGTAAGTTGATGGCGCCCTGCGTGTAGGTGCCGGCGTCGAAGTTGACCGGAAGAAACGTCGCATCCTGGAACGGGACATACATCTTGTAAACGTAGTAGGTCGGAGTGAGAACCATTTTCTCCTTGTCCGTCAGGATCATGGACTGCAGCACATTGATCATCTGGGCAATGTTTGACATGCGCACGCGGTCTGCATGGCGGGCAAAAATGTTCAGGTTCAGCGATGCCAGAATGGCGTCCCTCACGCTATTCTGCTGGATCAGGAAGTGCTCATTGGTGCCCGGCAGAGGTGCATGCCATATTCCCCATTCGTCGACGACCAGGGCTACCTTCTTCTGCGGGTCGTACTTGTCCATGACGCTCTCCTGCTTGCGCAGAAACTCATCCATGAACAGCGTCGACTTCAACGACTTGGCGTAATCGTCCACGCCGAAACCGGTCGAAGGGGTGGAAGGCGGCCATCCGTTGGGTGTTGTGTACCAGTGCAGGGAAAGGCCGTCGATATTCCACGCCCAGTCGTGATGCTGCCAGCCCTTCATGACGGTCTCCGTCCATTCGGTCTCAGCAACACCGGGGCCGACTGCGATCTTAAGCATGTGGTTCGCGCCCTGCTCGGCCGGATTGTCATTCCGAACGAAGTGGCTATAGATCTTCAGCTGACTAAGATACTGGTCCGGAGTCATGCTGCCGCCACAGCCCCAGCTCTCATTTCCGATACCGAGGAAGGGAACCTTATAGGGCGCGGGGTGGCCATTGGCTGCACGCTCTTTTGCGAGTGCCGTGGGCTGCGATGCGGTCATGTACTCCAACCATTCGGCCGCCTCCTGGGGAGTTCCGGATCCGACGTTGATCGAGACATAAGCCTGGCTGCCGATCTGCTGGATGAAATCCATGAACTCTTCGGTACCGAAGCTATTGGTGTCGACCACGTCGCCCCACGCCGCGTTGATCGTTGCCGGTCTCTGTGCGGCCGCCCCAATCCCTTTGCGCCAATGGTATTCGTCGGCGAAGCAGCCGCCGGGCCAGCGGACATTGGGTACCTTCAACACCTGGAGAGCGGTGACGACGTCTTTTCGAATGCCGCGCGTATTTGGAATAGGAGAATCCGGTCCCACCCAGATGCCCTCGTATAGTCCGTGTCCGAGATTCTCCGCGAACTGACCGAAGAGGTTGCGATCGATTCTGGTTCCGGTCTGGGATGCATCGATGGACAGGTGAGCGCTTTCCGCAGCCATAAGCGGCAGGGAACTCAACAGTAGGAGAGACATGCAAAGGTTGGACCCAGCGCGGCTAAATTTCATCGACACTCCCAGGAGCACGCCGCCGATCCACTACGGATTCCCGTTTGCTTCCGCAGGCCAAACAGAAGCAGGATCAGAACGCTGATTCGAGAAAACGTTCTCCGAAAGCACGACTATACAGAACAAGGCAAACGGCGAGCAACAAACCGAACCCTGATTTCCTACTTCACAGCTCTTGCCAGCGACGCTGTCGATCTAAACCTTGAGGTAAGGCACTCGCCTCTCTCAGCCCCTGGACGGGTGCCCCATGTTTGCGCCGGTACCTCCGGCGCACTACATGGGTTGAAGAGCTGGGCGAAGCCCCTTCCGCTGTTCTCGTTCCATATACAGCAGAAACCGGCGAGGCGTCTCGAAACCGATCAGGTGACGGACTCTTGGGATGACGAGTTTGTCCAGGGTGAAGGCTGCTGGACGGGTCGTCGCGTCTCCCAACTCGCAGCCGAGGGCTTTGACTACATACGGAGGTAGAACAGCGGTAAGGGTTTTACCCCATCTCGTTCAACCGCATGTAGTGCGCCCGGCTACGCGGCGATGCAAAAATGGGGCACCCGTCCAGGGGGCTGTTAGAGAAGCGGGAGCCTTCGACCGCATAAGGAGTCAGATCGACACCGTCGCGCAAAACCACAAACATAAAAAGTCACAACCTCTCAGCGCAGCCGAGGGATCTGCAGTTCCGCGGACCACGACTGGAAACGCGGAAGTATGATCCTCGCAACAGAATCGTCATCGCCGGGATGCCCTTCTTCACAGCACTGGGAAGCGGTAGATGTTCACGCTGATCGGCGCCACCAGAATCGGTCCTGACGTATCGCTCACCGGCATTTCCTTCACCTCGACCTGCGGCGGTTGTCCAACCTTGTCGGCAGCATCCAGGCTGGCGCCGGTCATCTGCCACAACGTCGACGGTCCCGCGAGCCGTGAACCGGTGACGTTCAGGTTGAACTTCTGTGCCGTTTCGGTTGCATTCACGACCGCAAGGGTAAGGTACTTATGATCCGGCGTAAGCGCCGCGAACATATCGAGCGGATAAGTCGGGCTGCCGGAGGGTACTTTCGGTTCGTCCGCGTAAGCCGGATTGGTTGCAGGCTGGGGTGAATTTCCCGATAGCGCCACTGGCGTCGTACCGGCAAAGTGGTTGGTGTATAGCTTGAACATGAGCCCGGTCGTATTCAGAGTGGAAGCGGTAGGGGTGTAGTCCATGGTTGAAACGCCCATGGTATGCGCGGACATGGTGAGGAAATCCGTGTGGCGGAGCATCTCGTCGAAAAGCATGCCGTAAGCGAGGGCCACTTTAAGATTCGGCCCCGTGCCTCTGCCCCCGCCGAAGTAGGCGTACTCGTCAATGGAGAGGAAAATCTTTTTGTCGATCATAGCTGGGAACCTCTGCTGGTAGCCCTGCCATTCTTCCGCTTTGCGGCGGATCACATTGCCCGCAACCCGGGCGAACTCGAGCGTTGTGGGGTCATACTTTACAAACGCATCGTCTGCGGGTGCGTCCGGTGGCAGGCTCTTTGCTCGTTGCACATCGAAGTGCCTGCCCGGCGACTCGTACCAATGCTCGGCAATGCCGTCGAAGGTTCCCCAGGAGTGGGTGAGCAGGCCGCCGGTCCAGTCAACGTCTGATCCATAGAGTGGCTGAAGATTATCCGCGTACTTAGCGCGATTCTCACCTTTCAGAGCCATGGGTTCCAGCATCTTTGCGGAGCCAATCAGGGTGATGGACGGATCGGCCTTTCGCATCGCGGCAGCAAAGTCATTGTTCTTCAGGACGAAATACTTCAGGTCTGTATAGCCAAGCTGGAAGGTGCCCCAGGGCTCGTTGCCGATGTTCCAGAACTTGATGTGATAAGGCTCGGGATGCCCGTTGCGTGCGCGCAATGCACCCAGGCGCGTATTGACTGAGCCGTTCAGGTACTCCACTTCTTCCGCGGCCGAATGAGCATCGCCAAAGCCCGCGTTCACCGTGACGTACGGCTCAACGCCAATCAGCTTGCACAGCGTCATGAATTCATCCATGCTGACATCGTTTGACTGCATGGCATTCCACGCGTGGTCGAACATGGGTGGACGTTTGTCGACGTCGCCGATACCGTCGTACCAGCTCCAGTTAGAGAGGAAGTTGCCCCCAGGCAGCCGCCACATGCCCGAGTGGAGCTGGCTGAGAAGGGCAATCGTGTCCGGCCGGAAACCCTGTACGTTGTCCGCAGGCATCAGGGAAACGGTACCGATCTGGAAGTTCCCGCTGCCCGTACCTGTTATCTCGAGTGTGGCCTTATCGCTGTCGGCCTTGGCCGTGAAACTGAGGGGGAACTTCTTGTACTCGCTGCCCAGCGCGCCAATGGGGATAGCCTGCCGGTCGGCTGCGCCTTCACCCCAGATCAACGCGACCTTGACTTTGCTGCCGGGCGTACCGCGAAGATAAATCCGCCCGGTATATTCCTTGCCTTTCACCACTGCCAGACCAGTTTGCTCGATGCCGTGCGGAGTGGTGGAGTCAAGCTCGATGCGCGGGCTCTGCTCGCCGACAAAGGGCCGGTCCTTGTCCATTGCGACCACAGCGTCGGGACCGACAGGCACCCATCTGCGAAGCTGGTTGTTGCGCCTCCCTCCACCCGGGGCCGGGGGCGGCGCTTCGGGCGCCTTGGAGGAAATGGGGAAGTAGAATTTCCGGTCATCGAGCATCTCCGCCCAAAGGCTGCGATAGATCAGCGGGCCGATGTGTTCGATGAACATGCCGAACTCGTACTTCGACACCGGCGCGGCTGTTTTTTGCGTGTCGATGGTCACCGTTAACGGGTTGGGCACTGCCGGCTCCGCTTGCTGGCTTGCTATGGCAACCGCGCTTCCAATCGACACCGTGGCTGCGGCGAATAGTGCAATTCGTGTCCTCATTGAGCCCTCCGGCTGTTAACGGTGATTACCGTTTTCTTTTTCCCGGCGTCGATCTACCGTGCCGAACTTGTCTTTCATTGGAACAGCCTTGGTGCGAAGTCGGCGAAGGCTCGCCTCCACGACAGCCACTCATGGGCGGTTCCGGGAGACTCGAAGTACACATTCTTGATGCCGGCCGCTGTCAGCGCATCGCTGAATTGCTTCACGCGTGGTCCTTCGAGGGAGCCGGTGGACAAGAACAACACCTTCACCTTCGCGTTGAATGCCGCGGGATCCGCAAAGGCGCCGCCGCAGCTCGTCTTCGCGTCAAACGGTCCGCCGAACGAGCCGCAATTTCCACTAAGGCCGCCCAGGTAGGCAAACTTGTCGAGATTCTGGAGTCCGGTGGTGAAAGTCTGCATTCCTCCCATCGACAGGCCCGCCATGGCTCGGTTTTCGCGGCCGGGCGCGACTCGATAGTCTTTCTCCACCATCGGAATCAAGTCGGTGAACATCATCTCGGTGAAGGTCGGACTCAGTTTAATCATGGGACGGGTAGGTGGTGTCGCGCCTGCTGCCGGCCGGTCTGTGCCCGGCTTCGCTCCCGGAACTCCTGGCGCTCCTGGCTGAGCGGGTGCGGGCTGAGGCACAGCCTGGGTCAGCACTCCGCGCGCGTAGTAGAGGGTTCCATCTTCACCCGGCTTCACTGCGTTCAGGTTGTCCATCACGATGATCATGGGTTTGGCTTTCTTTTCTGCGAGCAGGTTATCCATGATCTGATCCACATGCCCCTGGAACGTCCAGCCCTGTTCGTTCTCGCCCCAACCGTGCAGAAGATAGAGCACGGGATACCGCATCGTGGAAGTTGTGTCGTAACCGGGAGGCGTGTAGATGTAGCAGCGCCGCCACTGTTGCGTTACGGTTGAGAAATACCACTGCTCGCGTACCACTCCGTGGGGAACATCCTTGTGGCTGTAAAAATCGGCGTCGTCAGCGGGTATCTCAATCGCGCTGCTCCACAACCCGCCGCCAAAATACGTTCCGGTCGCGGGATCAGAGAAGGAGGCGCCGTCGATCGAGAGCATGTAATAGTGAAATCCTTCAACAAGAGGCGTCGTCGTCGCGTACCAGAGGCCGTCGGCTTGCTTGGCCATGTCAAACCCGGCGCCCACACGGACGCGCACCTTTTGTGCATCGGGCGCTGACACTCGAAAGATGGCGCGATGATCAGGGAAGATACAAGGGTAGGGAGCGCCCGGGATGTTGAGAGAAGACGGCTTACAGCCGGCCGGAGGCTGGGCCCAGCAAATGCCTGAGGTCAGAAACGCTAAGAGGATGACAGCCTTTTTCATACTTCTCCTTTGAGCAAACGCAATTCGTCGATGTGGAGTTCAGTAAAAAGCCTCGAAGCTCAATGCGATATGCGCTTTTGTTTTCCGGAAACAGGCGTCCACTCGTGTGGAGTTGCCGAATCCTTCCAACTGTCCCGTCCGGCTATTTGGCGGCAACGCTTTGCATATCGCGGACGACCCGTTTCTCGCCCGCAGAGCAGGGTAAACGTTTCCCAGCCGGAGTGCCAGCATGATTTCGCCTTTTTAAGGCCGGCGACCGAGCCCCCAAAAACCTCGGCCGCACTCAGATCTTCATGGGTCTCGTTCCACCTGGCCCACAATGACGTACGTTGTATACAGGCTGTATAGGGTAATCTATGAAAGTTGCTTGATCGAAGATCCAGGGACTCCGGCCGGCAGGTCGAGACTCACAGGCGTTGGAAAAGGCCGCGATGGCAAATCACAAGTACAGAGACATAGTGGAAAAGATCCAAGAGGACATTTTGTCGGGCCGTTACACGCCTGGTCAAAGGATACCGAGTGAAACCGAACTGGTTCGACGGTACGGGGCTTCCAGAATGACGGTATTCCGGGCGATGCGCGAGTTGCAGACCATGGGAATGGTCGTTCGCCGCGTCGGTTCCGGGACATTCGTTGCCCAGACCTCCAACTCCAGGAGCCATGTATTTGGGTTGCTCATACCCGAACTGGGCCAAACCGAGATATTCGAAGTGATTTGCAAAGGCATGATGGAAGCTCACGAAGCCATTCGGCATTCGCTGCTGTGGGGAAATTCCGCATCCAAGGAGAACGAAAAAGAGCAAGTGGCGGAGCAACTGTGCCAACACTACATCTCTCAAAAGGTGTCTGGAGTTTTTTTTGCACCGGTCGAATTCTCGCCGGGACGAATCCACGTCAATCGTAAAATCGTCGAATCGCTGGACAAGGCACGGATCCCGGTCGTGCTGCTCGACAGATGCCTTGAGCCCTATCCGCGGCGAAGCAAGTACGATCTGGTTGGAATCGACAACAGGCGAACTGCGTATTTGGCCACGGAACACCTGGTTCGAGCGGGGGCGAAGCGAATTGCATTTTTCGCGCGACCGAATTCGGCAAGCACGGTAGAGGCTCGCATAGCGGGATACCGTGAGGCGCTTCAGGCGCTATCCAATGGCCCGATGCGAGACTCGGTAAACCTGGGAGACGCATCGGATCAGAAATTCGTGAAGGCCATTCTGAAGAAGGATGGTCCCGACGCGTTTCTCTGCGCCAACGATTTCACCGCGGGCAAACTCATGCACACCCTGATTTCGATCGGTCAACGTATTCCGGAAGATATCCGCATCGCAGGAATCGACGATGTGAAGTATGCCAGTCTTCTGCCAGTGCCCCTCACGACACAACACCAACCCTGCCGGGACATAGGCAGAACCGCTCTCGCAGTGATGCTCGATCGTATCGCCAATCGCGATCTACCTCCACGCGATGTTCTGCTGGGATGCCAACTCATTGTTCGCCGATCCTGCGGCGCGCGCCCAAGCCAAGCCAAAGAGCAGTAGAACTTAAATCGGGGTGTGGGCTCCATCCACGGCTGGCCCGAGGATTTGATCTCCGTTACTCGTGCCGGATTACGGCCGCCGGCCCCGGTTCATTCCCGAAGGGGTGCTGCACCCCGCTATTGTCTATACAACTTTGTGACATTAAGCCTGCAATTAGCATTGACACTGCCTATGCAAGATCTCTATAAATTGGCTCGTTCTCCCCGAGGCCATTTACCGGCAGAGGCTTCCATTCCAGACGCTCGGATTGCTGATTATTGGAATTTCTACATGCTCCCGAGCCGCGATCAACGGCATCTGCACACCGCCGCTTTCGAGTTTTTTTCGATTGCTGCACGGGGCGACGCCACGAGGATCAACACTTTCCAGGAGGCAGTATGTTCCCCATTTCGCAAACTCCCCATTTGCTAAAGAGTCAAAAGACTGCGCGGCCGAGAGGATTCGCTTGGCACAAATCCATATCGAACTACATCTGGTTGGCGCTGGTTGCGATCAGTTGCGCGATCAATCCAAATCATGGGAATGCGCAAACGAGTTATGGAAGCATTGTCGGCACGGTAACGGACAGCGCCGGTGCGCTCATATCAGGAGCGGAGGTTCAATTGGCGAACCTCGGAACCAACGCTCAGCAAAAAGCAGTCACCAGTTCCGCGGGCACTTACACCTTCATCAATCTGAATCCGGAAACGTATAGCGTCACCGTCGCAGCCCCTGGCTTCAAGTCGGCGACAAACAATCATGTCACGGTCAGCATCGGCGGAACGACCCGAATTGATTTGACTTTGGAAGTCGGCCAGACCTCCCAATCTGTTGTGGTTACGAGTGCAACTCCCGACCTGCAGACGGATAGCGCGACCCTGGGTGGAGTGATCGAGGGAGTGCGCGTACAGGAAGCCCCCCTGAACGGTCGCAACGTGAATAACCTTCTCGATTTCGTTCCCGGCGTTGTACCCGGCGGCGGAACTGCCGCCAGCACCGTGGCCAACGGCGGAACTGGCCAGGTGAGTGCGAATACCCAGGCGATTTCCTACGGAAACTATCAGATCGGCGGCGCGTTCAGCGGACAGAGCCTGTTCTTTATCGACGGCGTAGGGTCCAACATTGCGGAAAACAACGTGAACACCCTGGTACCAACACAAGATGTCGTGCAGGAATTCCGGGTTTCGACCAACGACGTCAGCGCGGAGTTTGGCGGGTACGGCGGCGGAGTGGTGCAGATTTCCACCAAGAGCGGCACCAACCAGTTTCATGGAAACGCCTACGAGTATTTCCGCAATACCGCCCTCGATGCGAACGACTGGTTCTCGAATCACCGGGGTCTGGGGAAAATTCCTCTCCATCAAAATCAGTACGGAGCCAATCTTGGCGGCCCGGTGCTGAAGAACAAACTCTTTTTCTTCTTCAGCTGGGAGCACGAATCGTTGAGTTCTTCATCTCCGGCGAGTTACGTGATGCCGACGGCGGCGGAATTGAGTGGAGATTTCTCCGGCGACCCACAGATCATCTATGATCCTGCGACGGGAAAGCCGTTCCCTGGCAATAATATCGCCGGCAGAATAGACCCTTCTGCCCTGAAGATTCTGCAACTCGAGGTTCCTGACCAATCCAGGATCAAGCAGGTTCCGTTCACCAACAACACCTTTGTGTCCTCGCCTGCAGTGGGAGAGCAAACGCAGTACAACGCGCGAGCCGACGCCAACCTGGGCAAGGATACGGTCTTCGCGCGCTACACGTTCTGGAACCCGCACAATGTGGCCGTGGATGTCTTCGGCAACAAGACCGGTGCAGGGCCAACGGGCAACGACACACAGGAAGGCGTGTTGGGAGACAATCACGTCTTCTCCCCGACATCGATTGCCGAAGTGCGATTTTCCTACCTGGAGAACTACAACTTCCAGGATCCGCTGAGCAATGGTTTCGATATGTCGACGATCAACGGGAATTATGGCGCGATCCAGTCCAGTTCCGGCGTCCGCTGGTCACTTCCCGCATTGGCGATACAGGGCTACAGCGTAGGACCTAATCTGTCGCAATTACATTGGAACAACAACGTCTGGGCCGCCGTCGGCAGCTTCACCAAAATTCTTGGGAAGCACAGCATCAAAACCGGCGGCAATTGGCGGCAGGTGCTGTGGGAAGCGTATAGCGGCAGCAGCGGCATCACTCTCACTTCGCTACCGTCCTTCACTGGAAGTCCGACCGTTTCAGGATCGGGGAATGCCCTGGCCTCATTCCTGCTTGGCGCCCCATCGAGCACAAGTACGGTGCTCTATCTGCCAACCTATGCGTTTCTCCATAACTACGGCCTCTTTGCGGAAGACACCTATCAGGCGACGCCAGGCTGACGGTCACTGCCGGGCTGCGTTGGGAACAACCTGGCTCGTTTTCAGAAGAGCATGACATCGGCGCGGTTTTTGTTCCGGGAGCACCTCTGACCATCGGCGGCGTCAGCTCCTATGTCAATCCTCTTGGCGACACGGTACAGCTCAAAGGCGTGGCCGCATTGTTGAATTCTCCGCTGCATCCTTCACGCAGAGAAGAGTCGCTCCACTGGAAGACGTTCTCCCCTCGCCTGGGCGCGGCCTACCGTTTCAATTCCACGAGCGTCCTTCGCGCCGGCTATGGCATCTCCTTCTTTCCCGCTGTTCTCGATCAAGACGGACCGCAGTTAAGCTCGCTCACGCGATCCAATACCACCAATCAAAATACGGCTGGCCAGCCGCTAGGCGCCACCGTTGCCAACCCCTTTCCCAACCGGACTTACACCGGCCCTGGGCCATTCTCAGAAAGGCGTGGATAACCTGCTTGGAAGCGCCGTCTGGGCACGCGCCGGGAACCAGCCTCTCGGGTACTCGCAACAATGGAACCTGGCGCTGGAACAGACTTTCGGCGGCAGCTCCACGGCGAGTCTCGCGTATGCCGGATCCAAAGGAACGCACCTGATCATTGCGTCGCCCTATACCGGTTCGGGCCTGCAGCTCAATCAGATTCCTGACCAATATCTCTCGCTGGGTAGCGACCTGCTGACTCCCGTGCCTAACCCGTTTTATGGTGCGTTGCCCGCCGGATCAGTGAACGGCGGCCCCACCACCCTGAAGGGCAGGCTGCTGATGCCCTATCCGCAATATCCCCTCGGTGTTATACAGCAGGATGCTCGCATTGGCGCCTCCACTTACAACGCGCTGCAAGCCAGTCTCACCCATCGTTTCAGCCACGCCGGTATTGTTCAGGCTGCTTACACCTGGGCTAAGTTGATCAGTAATACCGATAACACGAGTGCATTCCTGGACGGGCAGGGAGGTACGGGCCTGGTCCAGGACTTATACAACCTCAAGGCCGAGAAGTCAGTCAGTCAGCAGGACATTCGGCATAACCTGGTGATCAACTACGGGGTCGATCTACCTTTTGGGAATGGGCAGATGTACCTCGCGCACCTCAACGGGGTAACCAACGCGATCGTCGGCGGCTGGCGGGTCACTGGAATCACCACGTTCAGAAGCGGGGTGCCGATCGCCCTCACGGCGAATCCGAATACCCTGGCGCAATTCTTCGGCGGGGGAACTCCGGGATTCGGCCCGGGCAACGGCATCATCCGGCCAAGTTACACGCCGGGATGTTCAAAGAGCGTATCGGGCGGCCGCCTCGTCAGGGCACAACAATGGTTCAACACCAGCTGCTTCTCAGAGCCCGGACCATTTTCCTACGGAACGGAGCCCAGGGTTGACACCGGCCTGAGGGCCGCGGGAGTTGCGAATTTCGATGTCGCGGCCAACAAATCCTTCAACATTACTGAACTGGCAAGGCTGAAGTTCAGCGCCGAAATATTCGACCTCTTCAATCATCCTCAATTCGCTGAGCCCGGCGTCGGTTTGGGGCCCTCGTTCGGAGTAGTGAACCACCAGAGCAGCCTTCCGCGCACGGTCCAGCTTGCTTTGCGATTTAGTTTCTGAAGCGCTCTGTCAAACCGAAGTCCACCGAAAAGCGATGAAGCGGCTCCGGCGATTGGGTACCAATTTCACCGCGAAGAAAGGAGAGAGCAATCGCATGCTTTCAGGCCAGGAGGTGCTGGATCGCATTCAGAAGAACGTTGGAGTTCCGTGGCAGAGCCAAAGAGTGGACGGATTCTCCGACGGCATTTTGTTCGGTAGCGCAGATATGAGTGTTTCCGGGATCGCGACGACTTACACTCCAACTCTGGAAGTTCTTCGCAAGGCTGTCGCCTCGGGCAAAAATACAATCGTTTGCAGAGAGGGCCCATTCTACAGTCGCGGCGAGCGTAGCCCTGGCTACTACAGAGAGGGAACCGTACCGCCGAAAGATTTGACCGACAAGGATGCTGTGTGTCGCACAAAACGGGACTTGATCTCGGACCACAGCCTGATGATCGTGCGCTTCTCGGATAATTGGGACGCGAGAGAAACCGACGGTCAGCTGGCCGGTCTTGCTCGCGCTCTCTCCTGGACCGATCGAAAGGCGCCTCAAGCCGGCAGCGCGAGCCGGCGGCTCAACCTCAGCGACACTTACTACGACCTGCCCGCTGCTTCGCTGAATGAGCAGGCTCTTAGGATTCAGAAGTCACTCAAGCTCCGATCGGTGCGGGTCATCGGCAATCCCACGGCCCAGGTGCAAAAGGTCGCGCTCACCCATGGACTTCTGCTGGTCGATCAAATCGAGCGCATTCTCGAGGAACCTGGAGTGGATGTCATCGTCGCGGGAGATACGGTTGAGTGGGAGGGGGCTCCCTACTTTCAGGATCTGGTGAGCGCTGGGCTTGCCAAGGGAATGATTCTCATCGGGGATGAGGCTTCGGAGGAGCCGGGCAGCAGTGAAGTAGCCACGTGGCTCAGTTCGTTCATTCACGAAGTCCCCGTCGAATGGATTCCTGCTGGAGAACCGTTCTGGACACTCTCGCACAGGGAGTCGCGATGAACCGGTTCACGATATCGAGGCGTAGATTCTGCAAGCTGGCCGGGGTTAGCTGTCTGACAGCACCGGCGGTTCTGCAAGGGCAGCGATCCAGGGGCCTGACCGCGCGCGAAGTTGTGGCGCGCATTCGGCAAAATGTTGGAGTGCCATGGCACACGCCCACTGCGGACGAATTCAAGGTTGGGGATCCCGATGCGCCGATCACCGGCATCACAACCACGTTCATGTCGACATTGGACGTTCTCAAGCAGTCGGCCGCGGCAGGGAACAACTTCATCATCACGCATGAGCCTACATTCTGGAGCGCGAATGACCAGGTCGCGCCCCTCCGGGAGGATCGTCTCTACAGGGTCAAGTTGAAGTTCATTGAAGACAACAAGCTGGTGATCTGGAGATTCCACGATCACTGGCATGCTCACCGGCCCGATGGCATTTTTGCGGGATGGAATAAGGCGGTTGGCTGGGAGAGATATGCGGGCAGCGGATCGAAGCCCTTCGCCCTGGTGTATGAAATCCCCGCTGCGAGCCTGGAGAACGTGGCTGAGCAACTGGCGTCTAAATTGAATGTCAAGAGCACGCGCCTTGTGGGTGACCCAGGGCTGATGATCCGGCGTGTGGGCATTGGTGGACACTACATCACCCAGGCCATGGAGCTTCTTCCTCAAGTCGATCTGCTGCTTATGTTCGAGTGCCGTGATTGGGAAGCTGCCGAGTACGTACGCGACGCTGTGGCGGCGGGCCAACAAAAGGCTCTCATCCAACTCCCCCATGAGGGCGGGGAAGAGGCGGGAATGGACGAGTGTGCCCGCTGGCTGCGGGAATTTGTTTCCGAAGTGCCGATAAAATTCGTGCCTTCCGGAGATCCATTCTGGATTCCGGCGTGACGCATTTGCGCATAGCAGTGTCAAGGTAATCCGAGGCCATGATGTTCGACAAAGCGAGAGCGTTGAGAACGATCTTAGCTGTTTTGCTGACCGTAATCGCCGAGCCTGTCCTGGGCTGCAGAGGAGAGAAAGCCGGATGGCAGTTGGGTGAGCGCCTGGAGCACGGCGGTTCATACACCACTGCCCTTTCCCGGCCTTCCGCCCACGCCAACCGTAGAGAACCAGACCGTACGCATGGTTATCAGGCCTACCATCGGCGGCCGGCAGCTCCGCATTCGATTCTCGAATGCTTATGGCACATCGGCCATCGAGATCGGCGCGGCGCACGTTGCGCTCACCGCGCAGAATGCCACCATCAAGCCGGAAACCGGCCACCCGATTACCTTTAATGGCCAAACGTCGGTGAAGGTTCCACCCGGCGCGCCCATGCTAAGCGATCCCATCGAGATGAACGTGCCGGCGTTCGCAGAGCTGTCGATAAGTATCTATTTGCCACACAAGACGACCGCTTTAACGACCCACTACTGGGCCCAGCATGCGAGTTATATCTCCGGCCCAGGCGATTTCACAGCGAAGGCAGATATCGCGGATGCAACCGTGCGGACATCCTGGTACTGGCTGGCCGATGTGGAGGTCTGGAACCCGGACGGGGCAGGAGCCGTGGTGGCGCTTGGAGATTCCATCACCGACGGCGCCGGAGCAAAGCAGGATAGCTATGCGGATTGGCCCGATCAACTCGCCAAGCGCCTTGCGGAAGCGGGAACGACGCGGCTGGCTGTTCTGAATGAGGGCATTGGAGGGAACCGGATCCTACACGATGGCGCGGGCATCAACGCGCTTGCTCGCCTGGACCGGGATGTGCTGGCGCAGCCCGGCGTGCGCGAAGTCATTGTGCTCGAGGGCATCAACGATATTGGTTGGCCGCACATGAAGCCGCGTTCGCCAAAAGACGGCAGTACGCTACATGAGAGTCCGTTCGCCGGGCAAATTGTAACCGCGCAGGATCTCATCGAAGGATACCGGCAGATCATCGATCGCGCGCGGCAACATCATATTAGGGTGTTCGGAGCCACGTTGACGCCCTACGACGGAGCCGACTACTTCACTGCGGATGGCGAAGCCGTCCGGCAGACGGTGAATGAGTGGATTCGAACCAGCGGAGCGTTTGACGGAGTGTTCGACTTCGATGCCGCGGTACGCGATCCGGATCACCCGTCCCGGTTCCGCGATGCGTTTCAGTCCGGGGACCATCTTCACCCAAGCGAATTGGGGTACAAAGCCATGGCGCAGGCTATCAATGTGGCGCTGCTTAAGAGTTTTCTTCCATGAGGAGTTTCAACCATTCTCCGGGCTCGCGATGTTTTCTGGCCGAGCGGCATGCGTCGTTCGCCCGGGCCCCGGCGGGCGTTGCTCCCAGGGTTTCCGCATGATCAAACCGGCGCTCATGGTGGGGTTGGGTGAAGTCTTGTGGGACCTGCTGCCTTCGGGCAAGGTCCTGGGGGGCGCGCCTGCGAACTTTGCCTACATGGCGAATGCCCTCGGAGATCAGGGTGTCGTCGCCAGCCGGGTTGGCGTCGATTCGCTGGGCGAGGAAGCACGTGCGGCCATGGCGAACTTCGGAGTGAGCACCCAATACCTCCAGTGGGATCCGGAGCATGAAACTGGATCTGCCGAAGTGGTGATCGACGGTGCCGGTCAGCCCATGTTCAACATCAAGGAATCCGTCTCCTGGGATTTCCTTGAATGGACGCCCGCTTGGGAGGAACTGGCACATCTGGCCGATGTCGTCTGTTTTGGCTCTCTGGCGCAACGCTCTCCGCTGTCTGCGGCTACCGTGGATTGTTTTCTGCGGAATTGCCGTGCGGACGCCATCCGCATTTTCGATGTCAATTTGCGTCAATCGTATTACACGCGCGAGGTGCTGAAGCGGTCGCTGCAGTACGCCAATATCGTCAAGCTCACCGATCAGGAGCTGGCTGGCGTCACAGCATTGATTGGCATCGAAGCCGGCAGCGATGACGGGCGTGGGAAACGACTCCTTGAGGAGTGCGGCCTGAGGCTCGTCTGTGTCACGCGCGGCTCCCGTGGAAGCGTGCTCATGTCTCAGCGGGAGACGGTTGAGCATCCCGGATTCAGCGTGCGCGTTGTCGATGCGGTGGGAGCCGGCGACGCGTTTACGGCGTGCCTCGCCCATCACCTGATTCGAGGCCGATCGCTTGAAGAGATAAGCGAGTTCGCAAACCGGTTTGCTTCCTGGGTTGCAACCCAGGTTGGATCAACACCCGTCGTAGATCCTCTGCTGGTACAAAACACGCGTCCGGCAACTACGGACTTCTCGATCAGCTAGCTAGTGGACTGTAACAACTGATTCAGGAGTAGAGAAAAGCTCTGGTTGTTGAAGGGTACGGGCTTTAGAGTCTGCGTGAGAACGCGAAAACAGATTCCAGATCGGAACTAGGCCCGTAGGGCCGGAACCAAACGTCAGCCCAGCCCGGAAGGGCTGGGACATCGATCCCCCAACACGATCCGAGCGCCGGAGGCGCGCCACCCTTTCTGCTCGCAACAGTGACCTTCCCGTGCAGTCTGTCTAGCGCCTGCGGCACTAATTATTCAGCTGTTACAGTCCACTAGCCGCTTATCTATGACTCAGTCTGAGCAGTGAAGTCGCAGATGAGAACGGTAAGGTCGTCGGTCTGCGTGACGGACCATTTTTGGATAGAGGAGATCATCTGATCGGCAGCGTCCATCACGGACAATCTACCGGTGTCGCAGATCAAAGCGG
Source organism: uncultured Acidobacteriaceae bacterium (assembly GCA_963850235.1). Lineage (GTDB taxonomy): Bacteria > Acidobacteriota > Terriglobia > Terriglobales > Acidobacteriaceae > PALSA-350. Next base: position 76,364 of record CAWKKM010000009.1, read on the forward strand.
AAAGCCGGTCGGGGCCAAATTCCTCCTGGTCGTTGTTGGTCGCTTCGAGCACACCGTCCGTATAGAGAACGAGGCGATCTCCAATTTGCATGGGATGGCTAAGAGTGGCATAGGTGGCGAAATCGAACGCTCCCAGCATAAGGCCGTTCTCGGCGATTTGAGTAATCTCGTTGTTGCGGAGAAGAAGCATGGGCGGGTGAGCGGCAGCCGAGTAACGCAATTCGCAGGTGGAGGCGTCGATGTAGACATATCCCGCCGTAACAAACTGACCCTGAGTGTTACCGCAAAGCGTGCTGTTCATGCCATGGAGAACATTCGCCGGGTTATCGGCGTTGACGCGTTGAGACGTTGCTGCCAGCTTGACCATAGACGCGATGAGCGCAGCCGGAATGCCGTGTCCGGAAACATCGGCGATCAGCAGGCCTGCTTCGCGATCGCCGGCTACGAAAAAATCATACAAGTCACCTGCGACCGAGGTCATCGGAAGATAGCGTGCGGCAATACGAAAGCTCCCTGACTGAGGAAAGGACGAGGGCAGGATCGATAGCTGGATTTGTCGCGCGATCTCAAGCTCTTTTTGAATCACTGTGAGTTGTTCCTCGTTGGCCAGGGTACGGCGCCCCGCGACGATGCCAAGCGAGGCAATCAGAACCACGAAACTGAATGGTTCGATGTTGTAGTAGTGGCTGCCGAAGATCCCGGTGATGTTGTCGTAGAGCGCGCAGAAAATGAAAAAGAAAAGGCCGCGGCGAATGAGAGTGAGATCAGCTGAGTCGCTACCCGAAGCGTACAAGCGTGATCGCAATCACTACGAGCGCAGCGATCACGAAGGAGTTGTTGATGGTGCGGAAGATGTCACGAGGGCCGAACATAAGCGTGGCCGCAGCCAGACAAAAGGCAACGGGGCACACGATCATGGCAACCACGCGCACCACTTTCCTCGCCAGGTTCATCGAGTCAAAGAAAAAGAACGCTGGGATCGGGACCAGGAAATCAGTCGCGATTACGATTCGTCTGAGAATAACGGGCTTGAGACCCAACGCCCAGAGAAGCTGATAGTTCATTTCAAGGCGGAGGCCATAGAGTATGGCGAACAAGGAAAACCAAAGGAGCAGGGGATCGAAGCGGCGCCGCAGGAGAGAGAACGAGGCAGCGAGGATGCCGACCGTGATGATCGCCGCCCCCAGGAACAGGTAGACTTGCGCGTGGTTGAAGACTCGCAATATTTCACTTCGGGCGAACTGCGGGTCGGGCAAGAGCATCGCAACTCATGGTAGCTGATCTTTTGGACGGCCTTTGAAAATCGTGCCGGGAGGATGAAGTCAGCTACCGGCCTGCAATGTTCGCTGATCGATTGCGGGGTTGCCGGCAATACCGGGAGTCAACGAAGGTTCGAAGTTGGGCCACTACCGGTGGAGCGTAGCTGAGGTGTGGAGTTTTACGCCTGGAGCCCGTTCCACGACCAGTGTGGGATGTTGAGGCCGTTAGCCACATCATCGGCGGACTCGTGATAGCGGGACATCGTTGTTGTGGTCGCCCAAGCGAAGTAGTCGTGCAGCACTTGTCGCAGCGCACTGTTGTCTGCTATTCCGACATCTGCAAGAGCCTGGTCGAAGCATGCAATCGCCCGGCGATCCATCTCATCGTGCTCCCCGTTGCCGCTGTGCATCTTGACGACGGTGGTCTCGTCACCATAGGAGTCGGAATACGCGTTGGGGCCGCCGAGTGCCTCGGCCCAGTAAGCGGCGAGTCGCTCGACATGCTGCGGGTGGAAGCCGTGGCTGAACGCATGGGCGACCACGTCGTCGGCCATCACCCGGCGATGCCATGCGTCGGCAAGGCGGCGCATTCCGTCGCTTCCACCCGCAGCCTCGAAGACACTCTGCATTCCCCCATGATGACAATCGTCCCATGCCTTTGCAAGACAAATAGACGCGGTCTCAAGCCCGATGCCAGCTACTCCCGCCGCAAGGTGATGGAAGGTTCAAGCAGGCTGGCGCGACGAGCAGGCACTGCAACCGCAAGTAAAGCGGGCACTGCGAGCAATAATGCAGACGTAATCAGGACCGGTACTGAGGTTGCGCCAGTGTGAAAGAATTGCGCCCGAAGCACGAAGCCGAGCGCAGCGGCTATGAGCAGCCCGGAGAGGATGCCACCGGCTATCCACGTTGATTCTTGCTGCAGAAGCAGGGTGACAATGGAGGTGCGGCTGGAGCCGAGCGCCAGGCGGATGCCCATCTCACGCTCGCGCAGGGAGACCTCATAAGCGAGCAGGCCGTATGTGCCGAAGACCGCAAGGGCGAGTGCAAGCGCGCCGAAGGCGACGCCAATCTGCATTGAGAACCGGCGCAGTGCGACTTGGTGCGCCATCAGCTCGGGCATGTTTTCGATGTAGTTCGTGGTGATCTGACTGTTGCTGCGCAATAGGCGGCGGATGGTCTCCTGCATAGCTGCCGGATCGCCGGATGTCCGCATCATCACGGTCATGTGCACGTCCGGCCCGTCGGCTTCGGGCAGGTAGAGGTTGGGCACGGGGGCGCGTTCGAGCGAGTAGCTGTGGACGTCGCCGACCTCACCTACAACCGTGGCCCAGGCGTTGAGTTCACCGGAGAAGATGCGGTGGCCGATGGGGTTATCCCCGGGCCATTCCTGATTCGCGAGCGCGCGGTTAACGATGGCGACATGGTTGCGGCCATCGTCGGCGAGGTTGAAGTCCCGGCCGCGATAGAGCATCTGGCTCATGGTGTGAAAGTAACCGGGGGTGACCTGAAAAACGTCGGGCGTCTTTAGGTGCGGCTGGTTGCAGGCTTCAGGGTTAAGGTCGCTGCAGAAGTCGTACCGGTTGACACGGCCGCCGAGTGGCTTGTCGTTAGCGGCCGCGACCTCGTCGATGCCTGGAACAGCGCGAAGCTTGGCCAGGGTTTCATTGAGCACAGCGATGGACCGCGCGGGGTTGGAATTCGCATCTCGCGCCGGACCGCGGAGGTCCGTGCTGGCAAACAGCAGGTGATCGGGGTCGAAGCCGAGCGGTTGATGCAGCAGGATGAAGACCGAGGAGACCATCCATCCGGCGCTGGCCACCAGAACGAGCGCAAGAGCGAGTTGCGAGGCAACGAGAAGCCGCCCGGCGCGTCGCAGGCCGCTGGAGCCGGAGGTCCGGGTCGAGCCATTGCTGAGGTCGGTGAGAAGGGCGGGCCAGAGACTACGCATCGCAGGCAGGATGGTGAGCAGGGTGGCGACCAGGAGAGTGATGGCAGCGACAAACGCCAGTGCGGAAAAATTGAGGCTGGCTTGACCGAGCCGCGCGAGGTGCACCACCTTGATCTGCTGCGCAGCCCGGATCAGAAGGCCCGAGAGCAGCATGCCGAGGCCGGCGGCGATGATGGCCAGTGTGCAGTTTTCGGCCAGGAGTTGCCCCAGCAAATGACGTGGGGTGGCGCCGAGCGTAGCGCGGATGGCGAACTCGGCACGGCGGCGCGTGTTGCGTGCCAGCAAAAGGTTGGTGAGGTTCGCGCAGGAGATCAACAGCAGCAGGCCGCAGGCAGAAAGCGTGGCGAACAGCGCGGCGCGAGTGCCGGTACCGGCCTCATGATCGGCAAAGGAAATCAGCACGGGCGTGTAGGCCGTGGGGTACAGGTTGGGGTAGTCGCGGCGAATCTGATCTTGCGCGGCGCTCAGCTCCGCAGCCGCTTCAACGAGCGAAACGCCGGGCCGCAGACGGCCGATGCCGCGAAACGCCGACTCGCCGCGATCTGTAGCCGACTTGGCCTGATCGCAGCTGAGCGGTGTGAGAACTTTGGATCCATCCAGATCGCCACCGGTCTCGATGGGCGCGAGGACTCCGATTACAGAGTAGGTCTTGTGATCAAGCTGGAGGGTGAGCCCGTTGAGTGAGTTGCCGCCGCCCATGCGGCGCCAATAGGCGTCGGTCACGATGGCCTGACCGAGGCAGTCGGCTTCATTGCCGCTCTGCGTGAAGTCGTGGCCAAGCGCCAGCTTCGCCCCCAGGGTACTGAGGAAATTCCTGGAGACGAGCGTGGCCTCGGCGTGACCCACTCCCGCGGTGGACTCGATGTGCGGCGACCAACCAGCATAGGCAGCCATGGACTGGAAAGCGTGAGTGCGACGTTGCCAATCCTGCAGGGTGGGAAAGGAGAAGTCATTCCAGGGCCTGGCCGAGATGGCAACGAGCCGGTCGGGTTGGGGGAATGGCAGGGGTTGCAGAACGACCGCGTACAGGACGCTGTACATCGCCGTGGTGACGCCGGTGCCGATGGCAAGGATGAGAATGACGGTGAACGAAAAACCGGCTGATCGTTGCAATTGGCGAAGAGCGGCTTTACAGGTCTGGATCATCGCTGGATTCCTCCCGCGCCTCCAACAACTTTAACGCCATCCGCGGGTGGTTCAAATTACGAGTTCCCAGGTATTTTCGTCCGCGCTGCCGGCCAATTCATACACGCGGCGACCAGGAAGATTGCGACTCTGGACGAGATGAACGAAGCTGCTGCGGGCGGCTGGTCCACGCTGAGATGAAAATCACTGCCGATACCAACGTTCTCGTTCGCGCAGTGGTGGGAGACGACAAGAAACAGGCCCGAACTGCCGCCAGGGTTCTTAAGGGGGCGGAACTGATCGCGGTAACACTCCCATCCCTATGCGAGTTCGTGTGGGTTCTGCGGCGCGTTTACCAATTTGGGCAAGGGGATATTGTCGCAGCCCTGGAAGCTTTGCTCAACGCGGAGAACGTCGCGGTCAATCGTCCAGCTGCGGATGCCGGGTTGTCGATGCTCAAAGCAGGAGGGGACTTTGCGGACGGCCTGATCGCCTATGAAGGCGCCTGGTTGGGCGGCGACACCTTCGTTTCTTTTGATAAGCAGGCCGTTTCCTTGCTCTCTGATCAGGGAAAGCGGGCGAAGTTATTACAGTAGGGTCGTGTGCTTGGACCGTCCGGGTTGCCAAACTTATCCAAACAAGATTTTTCGGTTAGTCAATTTGGCCAGCACCAGAGAGGCTGGGGAAGAGACGGTCGAACGAAGGGCACGGGTTCAGCCGTGCCGTAATTTGGCTGCGCTCGACGGCTTTAGCCACTGAGGTACGCTTTTTCGACCTGTACGGGGCAAAGTCATCCCTTTCGCAGCTGCGTTGGGCTCAAACGATCACTCCCTGCGAAAGCAATCAACAAGTTAAATCCTCAAAAAGCAAATTGATCCGCTAATCATCGTCTCCCTCATCGGCCGGCGCTACTTTTCCCTTCAATTCAAGTTAATTTTGACAAGCGACTCCCTTCCCATAGCCATTCGAGTGGTGTATAAGGTTTCTTGCATAGTCATTCGAGTGGAGGAGGCGCACGTGGTAGCGAAGAAGCCCCCGGAAGCCGGCGAGATTCTGCAGGGCACCCTGGACATGCTGATCCTGCGCACCCTGGTGATGGGTCCCGCCCATGGACATACCATCGCCCAGGTCATCGAGCACACATCCGAAAACGCGCTCGAGGTGGAGCAAGGTTCGCTCTATCCCGCACTGCATCGCCTCGAAGACCGGGGCTGGCTGTCCTCGGAATGGGGGGTGAGCGAGAACAACCGCAGGGCAAAGTTTTACCGGCTCACGGCCAAAGGCCGGAGGGAACTGAACGCTGCCGCAGGCCGCTGGCGCAGGATGACCCGCGCCATCGGTCTTATCTTGGGTGACTCGATCGAACCAGCAGGAGAGTGACGCCGATGACCATACGCCGCTTCATGCATCGCGTAAGGAAAGATGAGGATCTAGCGGAAGAAATCGAGTCACATCTGGCTCATGCGCAGGAAGCGAACGCGGCTCGCGGTCTCCCTCCGGAGGAAGCGCGCCGCCAGGCCCGGTTGCGCTTTGGAAATCCTCGCGCAACGCGGGAGCGAGTATGGCGCTATCGCTCCCTCCCCATGGTGGAAGATGGATGGCGCGACCTGCGCTTCGCCGTGCGTTCTCTTGCCCGCACACCCGGGTTCACATCGATCGCACTGCTCGTGATCGCCGTCGGCATTGGCGTGAATACCGCGGTCTTTTCGGTGGTAAATGCCGTGCTGCTCAAGCCTCTGACCTATCCCGACCCGCAGGCTCTGGTGCAACTGGTGACCACCAGTGATCGGGGACCGTTCCCGGTCGCGAGCATCCCCGAGTACAACATATGGCAGCAGCAGTCCTCCATCTTCCAGCAGGTGGCCGCCTACGATTTGGGCGGAGCGGGATTGAACCTCACCGGCGGAGATCATCCCGAGCAGGTACTCGGCGTCCATGTTACCCACGGATACTTCGCGTTGTTCGGCGCTCCCGTCGTGGCCGGACGCACTTTCACCGCAGCAGAAGACAGTCCACATGGCGGCCACGTTGCCGTGTTGAGTTACGGTCTGTGGAAGAGGCGCTTCGGCGGGAACCCAAACATCGTGGGCTCCACCATCCAGGTAGACGGCCAGCCGTGGCTGGTTGTCGGCATCATCGGCCGCAACTTCGTCACGGATACGCCCGCGGATCTGTGGATACCGTTTCAGTTCGACCTGACTTCGCGGGAGATGGTTCACAACTTCGATGTGGCAGCGCGGCTGAAGCCGGGCGTCACCGCCGCTGCGGCGAATGCGCAGCTCGCGCTGGCCGCGGACGAGTTCCGGCGCACCTATGGCAGCAATTCGCTGCCACCCCATGGCGGCTTCGGGGTCGTGTCGCTGCAGGAGTCAATGATTGGCGATACCCGCCTCCCATTGCTGGTTCTGCTCGGGGCCGTGGGATTCGTGCTGCTGATCGCCTGCGCCAATGTGGCTAATCTGCTGCTTGCGCGCGCCTCCGTGCGAAAGCACGAATTTGCAACGCGTGCGGCTTTGGGAGCCGGGCGCGGACAGATCATTCGCCAACTATTGACGGAGAGCCTTGCACTATCTCTCGTGGGCGGCGTGTTAGGCTTGGCCGCCGGGTTCGCCGGCGTGCGCTTGCTGCTGAGCATCAGCCCCGGCGATATTCCTCGCATCGGAGAAAACGGCGCGGCGGTCGGACTCGATTACCGTGTCCTGCTGTTCACCCTGGGCATCTCACTGCTTACCGGCATCTTATTTGGCCTGATGCCCGCGATCTCCGCGTCGCGCCCCAATCTTGTTGCCTCGCTCAACGAGAATTCCGGCCGTTCCGGCATGGGCCTTCGCCATGGCAAGATCCGTTCCGTGCTGGTGGTCAGCGAGATAGCTCTTGCCCTGGTGCTCGTCATCGGAGCCGCTTTGCTCATCCGGACATTCCTGAAGCTTGAGGATGTGAATCCTGGTTTCACAACTCACAACGTTCTTACCGCGGCTATGTCGCTGAGCGGGAGCCGCTTTCAGAAAACGGAGCCGGTTGCCCAGATCGTTCGCCAGGGCAGAGAGCGTCTCATGGCTCTGCCGGGAGTGCTCGATGTGGGCGCGAGCAACTGCTTGCCGTTAGTCCGCCCTTTCGGCATGACCTTCGATGTTTTAGGACGTCCCAAGGGCGATACGCCCTTCACCGGCGGAGCGGGATTCTATTCCGTTTCCTGGAGCTATTTCTCAACCTTTGAAATTCCTCTGTTGCGCGGTCGCGCCTTTACCGAGCAGGATAATGGCGCGGCCCCCGGCGTCGTCATGATCAACCAGGCGATGGCGAGGCAGTATTGGCCCAAGAGCGATCCGCTGAAAGACCGCATTCAGATCGGACCGGGCGCGGGCCCGGCGTTTGCGGAAGGGCCTCGCCAGGTGGTGGGTGTCGTGGGGGACACGCGCGATGGAGGTGTCGATCGCGATCCGAGACCAATGATGTACATTCCCATCGCACAGATGCCGGACGCCGAAACCGTGCTCAACTCCCAGGTTGCACCACTCTGGTGGATCGTCCGCACCCAAGGGAATCCGTACGCCCTGCGGACCCCCATCGAAGCTGCGCTGCGTGAAGCGAGCGGAGGCTTGCCGCTTGCCCATATGCGAACCATGGCCGAGGTCGAGGTGCGCAACACGGCGCGGCACCGTTTCAATATGCTGTTGCTCAGCATCTTTGGAACAGCGGGATTGCTGATGGCCGCGATTGGCGTCTACGGGGTCATGTCTTATTCCGTCCAGCAGCGCACGCAGGAACTCGGCATACGGATGGCGCTGGGGGCGCAGGCATCGAATCTTCGCAACATGGTGATCGGTCAGGGCATGATCCTGGCCGGCGCCGGCGTGGTTCTCGGCATCGGCGGAGCGCTGTGGCTCACTCGCTTCCTGGCCAGCTTTCTCTTTGGTGTTAAAGCGTGGGACCCCATCGCGTTCCTCGTCACGCCGTTGATTCTCAGCGCGGTCGCCCTCTTTGCCGTCTGGATTCCAGCCAGGCGGGCAACTCGCGTCAATCCCATGACTGCGCTGCGGCTCGAATAGCAGGGAGCCAATGGATGAATGCTTCCAAATCCCTGGCAGGGTTATTCGTATCGATCACGGTTTTGCTGGCAGGACTGCGCACAGGCGCGCAGAGTGTGACGACGTCGCAATATAACAATGCGCGTACCGGCGTCAACCAGCACGAAACCATCCTGACCCCGCGCAATGTGAATGTTCGTCGTTTTGGAAAAATACTTACATTAAAAGTGGATGGAGACATCTACGCGCAACCGCTGTTTCTCGCGGGATTGGAGATACCTGGCCAGGGCCGGCACGATGTGCTGTTGATTGCGACCGAGCACGACAGCGTATATGCATTCGACGCCTACGGCCATCCCGCTGCGCCGCTCTGGCGGGTGAGTTTTCTCAGCAAGGGCGTCACCACGGTTCCTGACGATGACGTCGAATGCCCCTTTATCTCACCGGAAATTGGAATTACGTCGACTCCCGTAATCGATGCGGATACAGAAACGCTCTATGTGCTGGCACGGACCAAGGAATCCACTCGGCAGCCTCCCGGTCATTACCGGCAGCGTCTGCATGCGCTCTCAGTGACAACTGGCGTGGAAAAGTTTGGTGGTCCGATCGATATCAAGGCCGTGATCGATGGCAGGGAGCCGGCAGCCAGCTGGGAAAAGTGGAATTCGACCCGTTGCACGAGAATCCTCGTGCTTCGCTGCTGCTGGCGAATGGATCCGTCTATCTTACCTGGGGGTCTTCCTGCGATGTTGGACCCTACCATGGGTGGGTCATGGCATACGACACGCACACACTCAAACAGAAGGCCGTTTTCAATGCTTCTCGCGACGGAGATGACAGCGGCTTTTGGGCCGGCGACACAGGACCCGCCGCCGATAAAAAAGGAAATCTGTTTTTAGCAACTGGAAATGGACGGTTCGATGCGGCAAGTGGTGGCCGTGATTATGGAGACAGTCTTCTTAAACTGAACGGACTAAGTCTGAAGCTCCATGACTATTTCGCGCCGTTCAACGCCGCCAAATTGAATACTGAGGATAACGACCTGGGTTCAGGAGGGCCGCTATTACTGCCACCCCAGCCGGGACCGCACCCCGGCCTGGTGGTGATTGGCGGCAAAGGCGGGACGATCTACCTGATCGACCGCGACCACATGGGCCACTACCAACCAGGCAATGACAGCCATGCAGTGCAAACCATTCCCAGTTCCGGTGGTGGCATATTTGGTTCCATGGCGTATTGGAACCATAACCTCTACGTGCTGAGCAACAGCGAACATGATGCCCTTCGTCAATTCTTCGTGCATGACGGAAGACTCTCGCTCAAAGCGGCAAGCGGTTCCCGTTTCCCAGCTGTCTCAGCAACCCCGACTGTTTCGGCGAACGGTTTGCGGGATGGAGTGCTCTGGGTTCTTCACTCGAGGGCATGGAAGGCCGACGACACCAACGCGGTGTTGTTTGCCTTCGATGGCAGCGATACTTCCCGCCTGCTATACGCCAGTGAGCAGAATCCGTCTCGCGACCGCGCCGGGCTGGCCGTTCGGTTCAACATGCCCATCGTCGCAAACGGGCATGTCTATGTGGGAGCAAAGCATGAAGTGGACGTCTACGGCCTGTTACCTCAAGAAGCAGCACGCAAATGAGCGAGCGGACAGGGCCGCGCCCTTCAAAGAAGCGAGCCTTACTGGAACAGCTTAAGTGCGTTCATCAGGGTGTTGTAAACGCCCCAGGCGGCGGGTATCGAAACCACAAACCAGGCGGCTAGCGTCAGAGCCGGCGATGTCTTGTTCTCATTTGTGACCATAAATGGAACCTCCTTCGACTAGGTTCGGTTTAACGTGCTGCTCCACCGGGCTGGTTGCGCTCTCGAGCCAATACTTCTGGGCAACGGGACGTACCAGGAGATTGGCGATAAAACCCACCACCATCAGGGCAGCCATGATGTGCAGGATGACCGGGTAAGCCTGCTGCTTCGGCAAGTGATTGGCTACGTAATGGTCGAGGACGCCGTTGACGATGAGCGGCCCCACAATGCCCGCGGTGGACCACGCCGTCAGCAGCCGGCCATGGATGGCACTTACATGGTAGCCGCCGAAAAGATCCTTGAGATAAGCCGGGATGGTAGCGAATCCTCCGCCGTACATGCTGATCAGCACGCCCGCTATCAGCACAAAAAGCGGAACGGAATTCAGGTGCGTATTCCCGGTAAAAGGAAGCGCCAGATAAAGCAGCATACCCACGACAAAAAATACCATGTAGGTGGTCTTGCGTCCGATGAAGTCCGACATCGACGCCCAGACAAAACGTCCTGCCATGTTGAAGAGGCTCAGCAGGCCTACAAAACCAGCGGCCGCAATGGCCGAGACGCGGCCGTGGAAGAGATCCTGAATCATGGGCGAGGCCTGCTCCAGGATGCCGATGCCCGCAGTCACGTTCATGCACAGGATGAGCCACAGCAACCAGAACTGCGGCGTAACGGAGGCAGCGTTCACATCCACCCTGTGGGTAGAGATCAGGGCCGATTGGGTCGCCCTCGGAACCCATCCCTCTGGCTTCCATCCCTCCCGCGGCACACGAATCGTAAAGACGCCAAACATCATGAAGACAAAGTAGAGCAGGCCCATCGTGACCCAGGTGGCGGCGATGGGGTGCGCGGACGCCCGGTAAAACAACATGAGCTTGGTCCCCAGCGGCGAACCGATCATGGCGCCTCCGCCGAAGCCCATGATCGCAAGGCCGGTAGCCAGTCCCGGCCGGTCAGGAAACCACTTGATCAGCGTCGAGACGGGTGAGATATAGCCCAGCCCCAGCCCAATCCCACCGATGACTCCGTAGCCAAGGTAGATGAGGGCCAAGGAATGTGTCGTTACGCCGGCGGCGGCCACCAGAAATCCGGACCCGAAGCAGGTAGCCGCGACAAACATCGCCTTACGCGGTCCCGCTGTCTCCAGCCATCGGCCAAACAGAGCCGCGGAAAGCCCCAGCACCGCGATGGCAATGGAAAAGATATAGCCCACCTCTTTCAGATTCCATGCCGTGCCGTCCGCGGCCTTTAACGCCAGCAGCGGATTCTTGAAGATACTGAATGCGTAGACCTGGCCGATGGCCAGATGAATGGAGAGTGCGGCGGGCGGAACAAGCCAACGGCTGAAACCGGGATGGGCAACAGAGACTTCACGATCAAGAAATGACGGCATGCGACCTCTCAAGCGGAGTCATCGGATAAATCAATTGACAGGAGCGGCCAGAAGTTTCACATCATAGTCTGTTATCAACGAGATGACACCACTTTCTATCACATCTGATGCTGCGGCAGGCGATTGGGCCTCAAAACTCATTCTTAAATGCTGGGGCAAGAAGCGGAGCCGGGTCATTTCGTGTATTGAGGTTCGGTATGCGAGAATTCCCAGGTCGACACTTGAGCTCAAGGTTGGTTATCTTCCCCGGAGCAAGCGATATGACCGAAGAATCCGAAAAAGTTCTGACCTTTGCAATCGAACGTGGCGGGGACAGCGCCGTGGTGAAGTGTCACGGCCGGTTGGTAGCAGGCACGACCGAAGAGTTCTATGAGGATGTGAAGCAGCTGCTACCTCAGACAAAATCTGTAGTGGTTGACTTGGCGGACCTGACCTACGTGGATAGCACAGGACTGGGCACATTGGTGCGGCTGCTTGCATCTGCCCGTAAACTGGATTGCGAGTTCAAGTTGCTTCACCTCGGAAAGCAGCTTCGCAATGTGCTCAAGCTGACGAATCTTCTTTCCGTTTTTGCCCAGGCGGAGGACCACGGCATTAATATTGCTTGACTGTCCGCGATCGCCGCGCGTGTGTTTCGTCGACCTGCGGTTCTACGGACCCTTCGTGGAAATGTTTTTCGACGTCCCAGCTGAAAGCCCCACCCTCCCCCATTGTCATCTCGACAGTTGGCTGGTGATTTTGCACAACCAAACAGATGTTTTCAACCCCTCCCCAAAACCGTCTCGCGCAGACTCGACCCACGAGAACAACGACGACTCTTCCCATTCCCCTTCGTCCGTTCATCCCCCCGAATGAATAGACGAAAAGTTAGGAGAAGAGTCGCCGTCAGACAGATGGAATCGAACCCGGGCCGCGCGGGTTTTCGTGGCCGTCCAGGTACAACGCTCCTCAGATATCAGAAACAAATGCTGTGACATGATATCTGTGCAGCGATTCCATCCGGTCGCCATTATCTGCTGGCGATCTCGACATTGTTGGTGCTCGTTGCCGGAGCAACGGCGACCTGGAGCTCCTTTTCCTGGCTGGTAGTGGGGATGACCATCGCCTGGCTTCCCTTGCCTCCCAGGATCGCCGTCAGGAAGTACTGGCTGCCGTAACGACGGAAGATCAGTTTGTCCGTCTTCGCGGCGGGAGATTCCCGCCGGCCCAGCGCCAGCGCGGATGTGCCGGTCTGTACGTTTTCAACCATGATGACGTTGCTGCCAACTTTGCTCTGGACGGTGTAGGTTCCGGCCGGCATCTGCTTCTTTCCCACCTTGAAAGCGAAGGGCACGTTGGCTCGAGCTGCAGGCTGAGCGTGGGCTCCGGTGACGTTGAGCAAGAGCGACAGAGCCAACACCGAAGAGTAAGAGATCGAGTTGCCATTCATGACATCCTCCTTGGGGTTCCTTGCAGTGGAGCCCAGACTGAATTTGTCTCTCAAACTCTCGGCACTTGGCTTTGAATTTGCCCTGACGCAGTGACCTATTGCATGCTGTGGGCCAAATGCGAAGGTCGGGCGATGCTCACGGACGATCACGTATTTGCAACAACATACGCTTGGGCCGTGTGGAGGGAAGCGGTGCAACGGTAGCCGAACGGCTACCCGCGCGGAGCCGATCAGTTCCCGCCGTTCGGTCTGAGCGGGCTTCAGGGCTAAAGAAGCTTGAAAACAATCTCCGGGTACCAACAGGTACCCTGCAAGCCAATGATTGGCCTCCATCATTCGGCTGACCCGAGACACGACCTCTCGATGGACGACACGCTCACGATAAGTCTCTAACCTGCAATCTGTCCCTGGCTGCAGTACTTTTCGAGGCTATACGTGAAACCAATCAGCAAGTGCAAACGTCGCATCGGCGCGCCCATTCAAGTATTGCTAACACTGTTACCTTTGACCGTCCTCCCCAGCGCGCTCCCTGCGCAGACGCCGATCGGCGGCATTGAAGGACGGGTCACCGCGGAAAATGTCGCCACCAACGCACAAGCAACGCAAACTGGCGCATGCACACACTGCCGCGTGGGGGATCGCCTCGCCGCCAGCCATTGCCGAATAGTCAACTTCTAACCAGTGCTTACATAAGTGCAGTGGACTTCAAACGATTGCCAAACCTGCTTCCGCTGACCTGGAGAGCTGCAGGTATCTTGTCAAACTGGTCCCGCCGAAACTTTGTCCCTTCAAAAGGCTGAAGTACTGATTTTTCGGTGGGCCAATTTGGACAGCACCTGAAAGGCTTGGGGGAAGACGATCGAACGAAGGGCACGGGTTCAGCCGTGCCGTAAATTGGCTGCGTGCTTGACGGCTTCAGCCGCTGAGGTACGCTTTTTCATCATTCCTCACGCGCAGTTGCTTGGAAAGGCAGCAAAAGCGTACCTCAGGGGCCAAAGAGGGTATGTGAGAACGCGAAAGCAAATCGCAGAATGGAAACAGGCCCGGAGGGCCGGGACCAAACGTCAGCCCAGCCCGGAAGGGCTGGGAGACAGACTGCCGGTGCCGCGCCTCCGGCGCTCGGAGGGCATGGGAGATCGATGTCCCAGCCCTCCCGGGCTGGGCTCGGGAAAGGCATCCATCAACCTCGACAAGCATGGGATAGCGTTTGAAAAGGCCTGTCAGGTATTTTTTGATCCATTTGTCAGACTTGAAGACGCGAGCGATCACGGAGAACAGCGCAGGAAAGGGGATCGTATGAAGACAGTGAGTGAACGCTTAAAGAAGCGGCTTAAGAAGGATCGGCAGATGACAACCATCAGCATACGTATGCCTGAGGATGTGATTGACGAGCTCAAGGAGATCGCACCTACCTAGGGGTTCTCCGGTTATCAACCTTTGATTCGTGCATATATTGGCCAGGGGTTACGAAGAGATTTGGCGACCATGGAGAATTCGCTGATGCACGCCCTCACCGAGAGTTTACGGAAGCACGGAATCGAGGATCGAGTGATTTCAGCAGCGATTGCAGAGGCCAAACTTATGTAGAGCGGCGCGGCACTCAGGAGGCCGTCCTCCTTTGCTTTGGCGCAGCGAGCTGATAGCCTAGACCCTGTGTGCGGGATGGGGAGGTTTCCACGATGATGGTGATCTGGCTAGCTCGTATATTCGAGGTGATGTTCTTCACCGGGATCACTGGTTGCCTGGTGACCATCGTGCTGAGCTGGTTCTCAATCGTCGGGGAAGAACTAACGTCTAAAAACTGAACTGACAGCTCCCCTGTCTGCCGGAGCCGTTACCGCATTGCTCCCTGCCTCGACGCCGGAGCGGGTTTAGCAAACGACTCCTCCGTGTGACCACATTGGCTGCACTCGTATCGAACCCTTGCCTCTGAGACCCCGGGAGTGCCGTCAATGGGCTTGTGCTGCAACTCAGGGACAGGGGTTGTTGTGAACGATTCGCGCATGATTGCGTAGCAGCTAGGACATTTCTTCATCACGTTCCCTCAACTCTCTAGGACGCGGATCCAGGGCGAACCGTGGCCTCCAATGTTCGTTGGAAAATAAGATGGAGCCAGGATAATCTCAGCCCAGGCCAGGATGCTCAGAGCCGCTGTATTCCTACCGCGCACCCGGATAGGTGCAATGGTAGAGGACATTCAGGCTGCTTTCGTTGTAACCGGAGGGCAGGGGACCAAACGTATCCACTCGCTGTACGGCGTGCAGGCAGGAAGAGTTGAGCGACGGGGAACTGCTCGGCGTGGCCAGGGAGATGCTGCCGGGTGAGCCATCGCGTGCGACCGTGAATTGAACAAATACGGTCGCTCCTGCCGGCGTGCTCGGCTCTACTTCCTGCAGATACCAATCCTGCGCTACCTTGCGCTTGATCACGTCCACATACCAGCCAAAACGCGAACCGAAATCTCCTCCGGTTTGCGCGATCGGGCTGTTGGCAGCGTTGTTCGCCGCGGTCGCACGGGGCACATTCGCCGGCGCGGCTTCGCCATAGTTGGCTTTGTTCTGCGGCTTGGGCGGCGGCTGATGCTGTGGCGGCGCTTTTGGCAACGGCTTGGGCGGCTCCGGCTTAGGTGGGGGCGCCTTCTTCTCCGGAATGGGCACCGCATCGGGCAGGGGAATGGGCTCCTGTTTCTGCTCTTCCAGAGCCGGAGCTACGCTCGGCGTCTCTGTGGCCAGCACATTGTCGGTCGGCGGATGATCCTGGGGCAGAGGCAACGCTGCCGTCGACACCAACGTGGCCTGGATCGCCCCCTGCTGGAAGGCGTTCGCTCCCCACTCATTTCCATGGAACAGGTTGTGAATGTAACCGTAGCCAATCAGCAGCCCGACGATGGCCGCGTGCATGAAGGTCGACAGGGCGAAGGGCGAACCGATGCCGTCCGGTTGATCAAGAAGTTCGCTGGAGTAAGTCCCTGCCATGACCTGCTACTTTGCCGTCTTCTGCAGCGGCTGGGTCACGATGCTGATGTTGGTGATGCCGGCTTGCTTGACCGCGTCCATGACCGAAGCAAAGGCGCCGAAGGGAACTCGCTCGTCAGCCCGGAGATAAATGACCTGGTTGGCTGGATCCGTTTTGGGCTGATGCAAAATCGTGGGCAGCTGCGCGAGGTTAACCGGCTTGTCCCCCAGAAAAACATTCTGGTCGCGGTCGATGGTCAGCACCATGCGCTGCTGGGTAATTTCTTTAACGCTGCGCGTTTTTGGCACAGATACATCGATGCCCGACTGCAGTACCGGCGCGGTGACCATGAAAATGATCAGCAGCACCAGGACCACGTCCACCAGCGGAGTGATGTTGATTTCCGCAAGCGAAGTCCGGGTATGGCCGGTACTAGCGGTGAAGGCCACTCGCGGCCTCCCTCTCCATCGCTTCCTGTTTGGGGCTTATCTCTTCCAGGCTGTTGAGCAGTTCGCGAGAGAAGTCGTCCATGCGGGAGCCAAACTCGCGCAGCGAAGCGGTGAACTGGTTGTAAGCGATGACGGCTGGAATCGCGACCAGCAGACCGGCAGCAGTGGTGATCAGTGCTTCCGAAACGCCAGGGGCTACCGCGCGCAGCGTGGCCGCGCCCTCCGTGCCCAGTCCGTGGAACGCGTCTACGATGCCCATCACGGTGCCGAAGAGACCGACAAACGGAGAGACTGCGCCGATGGTGGCCAGCCACGTCAAGCGACGCTCTAGAACTGTGAGCGACTCGCTGGCGGCTGCCTGCGCGGTGCGCTCCAGAGTCACGATGTTCTTCGGCGGGCCGAACCCGCCGGTCTGGCGCCGATAAGTGTCGTACACCTCATCGAACACGGTTACCAGGGGACTGGGTTTAAATTGTTCGCTGACCGCGGCGATCTCCTGCAGACGGTCGGCTTTGCGGAAGGCGCGCATAAAACGGCGGCTTTGGGTTCGCGCCTTGCGAAACGTGGCTGATTTGCCCAGGATCACCGCCCAGGAATAGAGGCTGGCGATCAGCAACAGAACCAGCACGCCGATGGCGACCGGGCCGCTGTTGCGCACCATGTCAAACACGGCGCTGACGCCAGAGGTGGGGGAATGCGCCACGGGCGCCGCGGCGTCGTCCGCCTGGAAAAGAAGAAAAGCTGCGATATGAACCGGGGACATTATCACTTCCTCTTTAACGGTAGCAGACATGCGAACCTGAAACCAAACAGCACCCTAAGATGCCGCCGCAAGGTAACCCGGCCTATAACCGGGGTGGCCGCTTCATGCTATGCTGCGCTCGAACCTTGCCATGCTGCTCGAACTTCGCGCTGAAAACTACGCCGTCATTGATCACGCCATCGCTGTCTTCGGTCCCGGTCTCAATCTCCTGACCGGTGAGACGGGCGCGGGTAAGTCCATCCTCGTGGATGCGTTGGCTTTGTTGATGGGCGACAAAGCCTCCTCCGATGTGGTGCGCCATGGAGCCGAACGGGCTGTGGTGTCGTGTGTCTTTGAATGCACGCCGGGCGCGGAGAACACCCTGGAAAGTAACGGGATTGACGCCGAGGGCTCGGAGATCATCCTGCGCCGCGAGATCCAGGCTGGGGGCAAGGGACGCGTCTATGTGAACAACCAACCGGCCACGGTGAATGTGCTGCGTCAGCTGGCTCCCGAACTGGCACTGGTGCACGCGCAGAACGAGACCATGGGCAGCTTTGACCAGGCGCAGCAGCGCATACTGCTGGACCGGAGTGCCGGCATCAGCCCTGAGCGGGTGGCCGCGGCCTTTCAGGAGTGGTCTGAAATTTGTGCCCGGCTAAGCCGCCTCGAAGGTGATGAACAAGCGCGGTTGCACGAGGCGGATCTGTGGAGCTTTCAGAAGAACGAGATTGAAGGCGCGGCCATCCGCGAAAAGGAAGACGAGGAACTGGAGATCGAGCGCCGCGTTTTGGCGAACGCGGAGAAGCTCTTTGCCGCGGCCATGAGCGCCCATGAGTTTCTCTACGAGAGCGATCGGTCAGCGGAGGCCGCCTTGCGCGCCGCGGAGAAAAATCTGGAGGAGCTGTCGCGCTACGATCCGCAGTTTGCGGATGCGGTGCAGCAGATCAAGTCCGCGCGTGCCGCGGTGGACGATGTCAGCGCCACCGTGCGTGATTATGCATCCAGGATTCAGGCCTCGCCCGATCGCCTGGCGGAGTTGGAAGACCGCCTGGAAGTATTGAATCGCCTGAAGCGGAAATATGGATCAAGCCTGGCGGGCGTGATGGCTCATGGTCAGGAGGTGTCCGCAAAGCTGGCAGAGGTAGAAAACCGCGACCAGTTGCTGGTGGATCTGCGAGCGGACCAGGCGCGTGCCGCGGAGGCCTATCGGACCGCGGCTGCGGAACTGACGGCAGCCCGTGCGGCTGCGGCGCGAAAGCTGGAGAAGCTTGCCGAAACCCACATCAACGATCTGGCAATGAAGGCCAGATTTGCCGTGCACGTGACGGCACAAGAGGGGGAGAGTCATTGGACTCGCCACGGGTGGGACCTGGTGGATTGCAGAATCGCCACCAATGCGGGAGAGCCTTTGAAGCCGTTGGACCAAATCGCCTCGGGAGGCGAATTGTCCCGAGTGATGCTGGCGCTGAAGGTGAGCGTCGAGGAGGGCGCATCCCGCGGTCAGCGCCGCAAAGCCCCGGTTCCGCGCACCCTGGTGTTCGACGAAATTGATATCGGTATCGGCGGCCGGGCTGCCGAAGCGGTAGGCCAAAAGCTCATGGAGTTGTCGCGCGCGCAGCAGGTACTTTGCGTAACCCATTTGCCCCAGATCGCTGCATTTGCCGACCAGCATTTTCTGGTGGAGAAGCAGGAGCGGCAAGGCAAAACAAAAACCTCGGTACGCCTGCTCAAGGAAGAGGAGCGAGCGGAAGAGGTGGCGCGCATGATCAGCGGAGCGAAGCTGACCGACACCTCGCTGCGCCACGCAGAGCAAATGCTGAAGACCAGCCGCAAACCTGCTAAGTCTAAAGTTGAGAACTCGGAGTAAATCGGACGGGTGCCCCAGCCTGCCCCGGCGTGCCGTGGGGTCTCGATTTTGAGACCTGGGATCCTCCTGGTAAAGTCCGGTTCGGGCCCCATAATGTAACCCCAGGGCGACCACATCCGGCAAAAAAAGGATTTAAGGACCGTTACCTGGAATGGATCATCTAATGCTTCGAACGCCGGGCCAGATGCCGTATCTCTCAGACAGATAAGGGCTGGCGCGGTATACTGATTGATGTGATAAGTCCCCTGTTAACCTCACCGGCCAAGGATTCCCGCTCCGAAGTCGCCACCAAGAGGGTTCTGCTCCTCAAACCTCGCGGCTTCTGTGCCGGCGTGGTGCGCGCGATCGATGTGGTGAATATCGCGCTCGATACCTTTGGCGCTCCCATCTACGTTCGCAAAGAGATTGTTCACAACCGTTTCGTGGTCAACGAACTCGCCGAAAAGGGCGCCATCTTCGTCGACGACATCGATGACGTCCCCGAAGGCATGCGTGTCATTTACAGCGCCCACGGAGTATCTCCCGCCGTCCGCGCCCGCAGCAAGTCACGCAAACTAAAGGTGATCGACGCCACCTGTCCGCTCGTGACCAAGGTCCACGTGGAGGCGGTGAAATTCGCCCGTCAGGGGTATTCGCTCATCCTCATCGGGCATCGCGACCATGACGAGATCGAAGGCACCCTGGGCGAGGCTCCGGAAGTGACCCAGGTGGTCTCCACCGTCGAGGAAGTGGCAGCCCTCGAAGTATCTGACCCTGAACGGGTTGCGTATCTAACCCAAACCACCCTTAGCCTCGACGAAGCGCGGGATATTATTCACGCTCTCAAGGCAAAGTTTCCCAAAATCGTAGGACCGCACACCCAGGACATCTGCTACGCCACGGAGAACCGCCAGGTAGCGGTAAAGAATGTCGCCCACCAGGCAGACCTGGTGCTGGTGGTGGGATCGAACAACAGTTCCAACTCCAATCGCCTGGTTGAAGTTTCACGCAACCTGAGCACAAATGCATTTCTGATTGAAGATTCGGGAGCAATCAATCCCGAGTGGTTGGAGAACGCAACCACGGTTGCGGTCACGGCGGGCGCATCCGCCCCCGAGGTTCTGGTTGCGGAAGTAGTCGCCTACCTGAACGGCCGCGGGTTCTCAGACGTAGAAGAAGTCGAAGTCATGCCGGAAAATGTTCGCTTTGGGCTGCCTCCGGAGATCGTACAAGCCATCAGGCCTGTACTTTAGCCCGGTTTGCAGCTTGCTGAATACAGCGTAAGACAGCTGTTTTTTGAGAGAGAGCGTTAGTCCAGAATGAATAGACCATCTGAAAGTGGACAACCTGCCACGCCCCGATTTGGCCGCATTGATGCGGGATTAGACCAGGTAGAGTCCTCCGTCGTACGGGCCCGTGATTTTCTCTTCTCCCAACAGCACCCAGACGGCTACTGGTGCGGGGAGTTGGAAGCCGACACCACCCTCGAATCCGACTACATCATGGTGCACACCTTGCTCGGCACCGGTGACGAGCGCAAGATGAAGCGCGCCGTCGCCGAGATCCTGCGCAAGCAAAATGCGGACGGCGGTTGGAGTATTTACGCCGGCGGCCCCTCCAACATCAGCGCGTCGGTTAAGGCCTACTTCGCCTTCAAGCTCATGGGCTGGCATCCGGAGCATCCGGTGATGGTCCATGCCCGGGAGTGGATTCTCGCCCACGGCGGCGTAGTGGAATGCAACACCTTCACCAAGATTTACCTCTGTTTCTTCGGCCAATACGAATACGCCGCCGTTCCGGCGATTCCGCCTGAGCTGGTTCTTTTTCCTAATTGGTGCTACTTCAATATTTACGAGATCTCTTCCTGGTCGCGCGCCATCCTGGTGCCGCTCTCCATTGCTTATGCCAAGAAGCCATTCAAGAAATTGGCTCCGGAGAGCGGTATCGATGAGCTGTTTGTCGGTGGCAAGGCGAACGCCAAGCTTCGGCTCCGCTGGGATCGCCAGAGATTAATTGGTTGGCGAAACTTCTTCCTCGTGGTGGATAGGCTCTTTCACTGGTCGGAGCGGGTGCATATCCGGCCGCTGCGAAAGGTCGCTATCCGTAAGGCGGAGAGGTGGATCCTGGAACGCCTGGAGATGAGCGATGGGTTGGGCGCCATTTATCCGGCCATGCTCAACGCCATTCTCGCTTTGCGCTGTCTCGGCTACTCGATTGACGACCCGCAAACCATCCGGGCGATGGATGAGTTTGAAAAACTCGGCATCGAGGACGAGGGTATTCCCGATTACACCGAGCCCACCTTCCGCATGCAACCTTGCATGTCGCCGGTTTGGGATACCGCCTACGCCGTCTACGCCCTGGGCCAATCCGGAGTTCCGCGCACCGATCCAAGGCTGCTGAAGGCGGCGGACTGGATGCTTGCAAAAGAAGTGCGCCATAAAGGCGACTGGGCAGTGAAGGTGAGAAACCAGCAGCCGGGCGGCTGGTACTTCGAGTTCAACAATGAGTTTTACCCCGATACCGATGATTCTGCGCAGGTTCTTCTGGCCCTGAACAAGGTCGACAACCATGCTCGCGAACGCTATCAATACGACGTTTGCCAGCGCGCGATCAGCTGGATCTTCGCCATGCAATGCAGGAACGGTGGCTGGGCCAGCTTCGACAAAGACAACACCAAGATGGTGTTTGAGAACATCCCCTTCGCCGACCATAACGCCATGCTCGATCCGCCAACGGTCGACATCACCGGCCGCATCCTCGAGATGCTGGCGACTTATGGCTACACCCAGAAAGACCGGCGGGTCGAAAAGGCTATTCGCTTCATCTACAGCGAACAGGAACCGGACGGAAGCTGGTTTGGCCGCTGGGGAGTGAACTATCTCTACGGCACCTTCCTGGTGCTGCGCGGTCTCGAAGCAATCGGAGTCTGGAACCACGAACCACAAATTCAGCAGGCGGCCGAATGGATACGCATGGTGCAGAACGCAGACGGAGGATGGGGTGAGAGCTGCGGCAGCTATGACGATCCGACAACCCGCGGTGTTGGCCCCAGCACGCCGTCGCAAACCGCGTGGGCCATCCTGGGCCTGCTATCAGCTGGGGACACGCGCAGCGACTCGGTGGCCAAGGGCGTGCGTTGGTTGATCGAGCGGCAACTACCCGACGGTTCGTGGGATGAAAGTATGGGAGAGGGTCCTTCGCGCCAGGCCGTCGTTACAGGCACCGGCTTCCCCCGGGTCTTTTATCTTTCCTACCATCTTTACCGGAACTACTTCCCGCTGCTGGCGTTGACTGACTATCGCCGGGCGATGGAACGAGCCTAAGGAGATTTGAAACGATGGCAGTGCCGATTTCACAGATGTGGACCGTAGCCAGCTACGTGATCGGAAAGCGTTTGAGCGGGCAAAAACGGTATCCACTGGTTCTTATGCTGGAGCCATTGTTCCGCTGCAACCTGGCCTGCGCCGGCTGCGGCAAAATCCAATATCCCGCGCACATCCTTAAGAAGGATTTGTCGCCGGAAGAGTGCTTCCGCGCAGTTGAAGAATGCGGCGCGCCCATGGTTTCCATCCCCGGCGGCGAGCCGTTGATGCACCCGCAGATCGCCGAGATTGTGGAAGGATTGGTTGCACGAAAGAAGTACATCTACCTCTGCACCAATGCCTTATTGCTCAAGGAAAAAATCGGCCTGTTCAAGCCCAGCAAGTACCTCACCTTCTCCGTTCACCTGGACGGGCAGCGGGAACACCACGATTTCTCCGTCTGCCGCGAAGGCGGATACGACAAGGCAGTCGAAGGTATCCGCGAGGCGGTGCAGCGGGGTTTCCGCGTGACCACCAACGCCACCCTCTTCGATGGCGCCGATCCCAACAGCGTGCGCGCTTTCTTCGACGAAGTGATGGCCATGGGGGTCGAGGGCATCGTCATTTCCCCCGGCTATTCTTACGAGAAAGCACCCGACCAGAAGCATTTCCTGGGCCGCGCGCGTACTCGCAGACTGTTCCGCGCAATTCTCTCCAATCGGGAAAAGCACTGGAAATTCAACATGTCGCCCCTGTTCCTCGAGTTCCTGATGGGCAAGCGCAACTACGAATGCACGCCCTGGGGCAATCCGGCATACAACATCTTCGGCTGGCAGAAGCCCTGCTACCTGCTGCAGGACGGCTACGCTTCCACCTTCAAGGAGCTGATCGAAGAGACGCAGTGGGAAAACTACGGCACCGAGTCCGGCAATCCGAAATGCGCCAACTGCATGGTCAGCTGCGGATATGAGCCTTCCTCGGTCAACGAAATGTTTGGCTCCTTCCGTGGATTCATGGCCGCGGTCAAGGCCACACTCTTCGACAGGTACGAGGATCAGGGTGCACGCGATCTGCTGACCTCCCCGCTGCTGAACGGGCATTCGTCGCCATCCCTGGTGCAGATCTCGAGCGATGCCAAGCGTCAGATGGAAGAGACACGCGTATGACCGGGCAAAAGGGTGCGACCACTCCGCAACTTGATCCCGACTCCCTGGAGCTGGCGCCGGGAACCGAGCACCAGAACCTCGAAGGCTGGGCGCCGGTTCTGGGCAGCGATGCCGAAGTGCTGGACGCGCTCGAGAAGGCCTTCGACTATCGCGGCGACGTCACCATTCACTGTAAGGATGGCTCGGTGGTCGAGGGCTACATCTTCGATCGCAGGACCGGCGCAACGCTCGACCAATCCTGGGTTCGTCTGTTTCCTAAAGACTCCCCGGAAAAGCGTTCCATCGCCTACAGCGAAGTCGCAGGCCTGACCTTCACCGGAAAAGACCGCGCGGCCGGCGCAAGCTGGGAAGCCTGGGTGAAGAAGTGGAACGAAAAGAAGGCCGCCGGCGAAAAGGGCTTTGGTTTGCATCCTGAAGCACTTGAATAGCAAGTGAGAGTGTTCATCACAGGAGCTACAGGGTTTGTCGGGAGCCACGTAGCGCAAGAACTGTCCCGCCGCGGTGCTGACTTACGCATTCTCGTTCGCCCCACCAGCAATCTGGAAAACCTCGCCGGCCTCCCCGCCGAGACCGTAACTGGCGACCTATTGCAGGTCGACGCGTTGCGCAGCGCAATTTCCGGCTGCGATGCGGTCATGCATGTGGCGGCCGATTACCGGCTTTGGGTCACCGATCCGGAAACAATGCTCGCGACCAACGTAGCGGGTACGCGAGGGTTGTTGCGCATCGCCCGCGAGGAGGGCGTGCCCCGTGTGATCTATACCTCGAGTGTAGCCACCATGGGATTTTTCTCCGACGGGCGGCTGTCCGATGAGACAACGCCGGTCTCGCTGGCTGACATGATCGGGCACTACAAGCGATCGAAATACTTGGCGGAGCAGGAGGCCGTCGCCGCGGCGCGCGATGGCCAGCAGGTGATCATTCTCAATCCAACGACACCCATCGGTTCCGGCGATATCAAGCCCACCCCGACCGGCCGTATCATAGTGGATTTTCTGAATCGCAAATTTCCCGCGTACATGGATACCGGACTGAACCTGGTGGACGTCAACGAAGTAGCCAAAACGCACGTCGATGCACTTGAGGCTGGGCGGTCCGGCGAGCGCTACATTCTGGGCGGCGAGAACCTTACCCTGAAGCAGCTTCTGGACAAGATGTCCGCCATCACCGGCCTGCCGTCTCCGACCATGCGGGTTCCGCACAGCGTGGCCATGGCTTTCGCCCTGTGCGACCAGACCGTCACTGGGAGGCTGCGCGGCAAAGAGCCCCGTGCTACCGTGGAGGCCGTACGTATGGGCAAGAAAAAGATGTTTGTCTCTTCGGCAAAAGCGGAGCGTGACCTGGGATTTCAAGTGGTCCCGGTCTATGCCGCGCTGCGATCGGCCATCGATTGGTTTCGGGCGCATGGGTATGCGCCTGCCGCATGAGACGGGTTGGGATTATCGCGGCCATGCCCGGCGAACTCAAGCCGCTGGTGACGGGCTGGAAACCACTGCCCCTCCCGCATGGGGAAAATGCGTGGCAGGGCAATCTCGAGGGTGCAGAGTGCATAGCCGTTTGTGCCGGGATGGGCAAGGCGGCCGCCGAGCGTGCCTGCGCGATTGCCATGCGCGAGGCTCCATTGAATACCCTGGTTTCGATGGGCTGGGCAGGGGCGCTCTCGTGCGGCATGCAACCCGGGGATGCGTACGTGGTGAACGAGGTGGTGGATGGCGCCTCCGGGGAGGCGTTTCCCACGGAATCTCCGGCCCGCGAGGGAAACGCTCCACCGCTCAGGTTGGTCACCATGGATCACGTGGTCCTGGCTGCGGAAAAGAGGCGGTTGGGCCAAAGCTACCAGGCCGTGATGGTGGATATGGAGGCGGCAACGGTGGCCCGCTTCGCTCGCAGCCAGGGGATCCCGTTTTATTGCCTCAAAGCGGTTTCTGATACGGCGAACGAAGTCTTGCCCGACTTTAGCCGCTACACCGATACCCAGGGCCAACTGCAGCTGGCGGCGTTGCTGGCTCACGTTGCCATTCGACCCCGATACTGGCCTGCCTTGGCCCGCATGGGCAAGAATGGCAAGAAAGGTGCGTTCGCCATGGCTTCGGCGCTGGGTCCGCTGGTCGGTGATTCACAGGTGAGCCACGGAGATGATGCAGACCGCAGCGCCTGTGCCGGCAAACATGCAGGCAGCCGTGTATCGCGGCGTGAACGACGTTCGCGTCGAAACCGTTCCTGTGCCCGCGATCGGTTCCGGTGAAGTGCTCATCCAGGTGCATAGCTGCGGCATCTGCGGCACTGACCTGAAGAAGATCCATACCGGGTCGCACTCCGCGCCCCGCATTTTCGGCCACGAAACCGTGGGGACCATCGCGGCCGTGGGGGCCGATGTAAGGTCCTTCGCGGTCGGTGACCGGGTAGTCGTCTTCCACCACATCCCCTGCGGAACCTGCTACTACTGCCGGAAGAAAACATTTGCTCAGTGTCCGGTTTATAAGAAGGTAGGCTGCACCGCGGGCTTCGAGCCCTCCGGAGGCGGATTCGCCGGCTATGTCCGGGTGATGGACTGGATTGTGCAGCGCGGACTCATCAAGATCCCCGACGGCGTCCCTTTCGCCCAGGCGGTCTTCGTGGAACCGCTGAACACCTGCCTGAAGGGGGTCCGCAGCCTGAATCTGGCCGCGGACGAGACAGTCCTGGTCATCGGCCAGGGCCCCATCGGCATTATGCTGGCGTCGTTGGCCAAGCGGTCGGGGGCCAAGGTGCTTACGTCGGACTTGTACCCGGAACGCCACGCGGTTGCGGCCAGGTTTGGACTGGATTTGCCCATCGACGCGTCGCGGGAGGACGTGGTCAAGGTCGTGCACGCTGCCAGCGAGGGCCGGGGAGCGGATGCGGTGATCCTGGCGGTGGGCGGGAACTCGCTGATTCGAACCGCGATGGACGCCGCTCGTCCGGGCGGCCGCGTGCTGCTGTTTGCCCAGACCCAGCACGGGGAGGCCATCATCGATCCGGCAGCGGTATGTGTGGACGAGAAGACGCTGATGGGGTCCTATAGTGCTTCGGTCGATATTCAGGAGGAAGCGCTGCAGATCGTCTTCGACGGGTACGGCCAGGGGTATGATTTGACCCGGCTGGTCTCCCATCGCTTTCCGTTGTCAGAGGCGGTGGAGGCCATCGCCATCGCGTCCGAGCCCAGGGCAACTTCCATGAAGGTCATGATTGAAGGCACGCCTGCCCGGATTGGGCGAGAATAGGAAGGTATGTTAAGTGAGATGAACGCTGCCGTACTCTACGGCAAAGAAGACGTCAGGATTGAACGGGTCCCGATTCCCGGAGCGGGCAAGGGAGAAATTGTCATCCGCGTTCATGCCGCTCTCACTTGCGGCACCGACCTGAAGGTCTTCCGCCGGGGGTACCATGCCCGGATGATCGCGCCGCCGGCGCTCTTCGGGCATGAGCTGGCGGGTGTGATCCATGAGACGGGCGCCGGCGTGCGCAGCTTCAAACCAGGTATGCGCGTGGTGGCGTTGAATTCGGCGCCCTGCGGAGCGTGCTTCTGGTGTGTCCGCAAGCAGGAAAATCTCTGTGAGGATCTGCTCTTCAACAACGGCGCGTACGCCGAATATATCCGTATCCCGGCGCGCATCGTTTCCAAGAACACGCTCATTGTCCCGGAAAGCTTACCCCTGGAGCACGCAGCGCTGACCGAGCCACTGGCATGCGTGGTGCGCGGCCTGGAGGAAACCGGGGCGAAGCGTGGCGATACTGTGGTGGTGATCGGCGCCGGACCGATCGGGTTGATGTTCATACACGTGGCCCAACTTTCAGGGATGAAAGTGATCGCGGTGGTAAAGCGTGACGAACAGGTTGCCTCGGCGACCACGTTCGGAGCTACGCACGTCGTCCAGACCGCGGCCGTGATCGATGCTGTTGCCGCGGTGCGTGGTCTGACTCCCGATCATCGGGGCGTGGATGTGGCCATCGAAGCCGTGGCGACTCCGCTTACCTGGCAATGGGCGGTGGACATGGTGCGCCGTGGCGGCACGGTAAATTTTTTTGGAGGCTGCGCCGCCGGAACCAAGGTAGAGATCGATACCAACCGGCTCCACTACAACGACATCACGCTGAAGGCGAGTTTCCACCACACGCCGGCCGCGTGCCGCAAAGCCTTTGATCTGCTGGCAAGCGGGCGATTCAAGTGCAGCGAATACATCACCGGCCGCGCGCAGTTATCCGATCTGGAAACCGTGCTGCGCGTCAGGATCGATCGAACGATATCAAGACCGCGATCATTCCGTAGTCAGAGGAAGTCGTGGTGTAAATTGAAATCCCTCACGAGCTAAAGAGGGTGTGTGAGAAATATCATGACAAATCGAGTCCCGGAGGGACGACTGAACTTAGCCCAGGACGCAGTCCTGGGTTTGGATGTGCCAATGAAAAGTCCCGGAGGGACGACTGGAAATTTCCGAGCTATCGTCTTGAATTCGGGAAGACGATCGGGAATTCTCAAATCGCGAAATATCTCGAGATATCCGGGGAACTTCCAGTCGTCCCTGCGGGACTTTTCGTCGCTCGAATCTCTACCCAGGACTGCGTCCTGGGCTAAGTTCAGCCGTCCCTGCGGGACTGATATTTGCAATCCGCGGTTTTTCGCACACACTCTTTAGGCCGTACGTCGATTCACAACAAGAGGCAGAATGACAGTTAAAAGCGCGCAGGAAGAACGGGAACTGGTCGAGCGCGGGTGGTCCGCGTTACCGCCGGAGTACCGCATCCCCGACCAGCGCCCGACCCTTGACGAGGCCCGTGCGTACTGCCAGCGGCTTGCGACCACGCACTACGAGAACTTCCATGTAGCCTCCTGGTTTCTACCCGAACGGCTGCGGCCGCACTTTCATAGCATCTACGCCTACTGCCGCATCGCGGATGACCTGGGCGATGAAGTAGGGAATCGGGAGCAATCGCTCGCGCTGCTGGATCTTTGGGGCAGGGAACTGGACGCTTGTTATCAGGGTGAGGCGCGTCATCCCGTTTTTGTCGCATTGGCTGAGACAATCCGCGCTTGTGACATTCCGAAACAACCATTTGCCGATCTCCTGGTGGCTTTTCGCCAGGACCAGAACGTGCTGCGTTATCCATCGATGGACGACGTGCTGGACTACTGCCGATACTCTGCTAACCCGGTAGGACGGCTCGTTCTGTATGCCTGCGGCTATCGCACCCCGGAAATGTTCCTGCTCTCTGATTTCACCTGCACCGCTCTGCAGTTGGCGAACTTCTGGCAAGACATCCATTCCGATTACGAGCGGGGCAGGATCTACCTGCCCCTCGACGATATGCAGAAGTACGGCGTAGACGAAGCTACGATTGCCCGGCGCGAGCCGACAGCCGGTTTTCGCCAACTGGTGCGGCATGAAGTCGACTACACTCGCCAATTGTTCACCAACGGTCTGCCGCTGATCGACATGGTCGATCGCGAGCTCGCCCTCGACCTGGATCTGTTCAGCCGCGGTGGCCTGGAGATCTTGCACGCCATCGAGCGGCGGCACTACGACGTACTCACCATGCGTCCCGTCATCTCAAAAGCCAGAAAGCTGGGATTGTTGACGCGTGCGCTCAGCGGCAAACTCCTCCCTGGGTTCTCGAGGGGAAGGCGGCCGGCGTGACCCCTGAGGTTCAAGCTGCCTACGCGGCCTGCCGGAACATTGCGCGCAAGAAAGCAAAAAACTTCTACTACGCCTTTGTCGCCCTCCCCGCTAAAAAGCGAGACGCGATTTGTGCCGTCTACGCCTTCATGCGCCAGGCCGACGACCTCTCCGATGACGAAGACCTGCCCATTGCCGAACGGCGCATCGCGATGGATCAGTGGCTCAAGCGCTGGCACCAGGTGCAGGCCGGAGAAGCCACGAGCGATCCGGTTTTCGTGGCCCTGCTGGATGCTCAACGGAGCTTCGCCATTCCGTCAGACCTCCTCGATCAACTGGTACAAGGAACAGCCACGGATCTCGAACCACGGTTCGCCGCTTATGCAACCTTCGCGGATCTCTATCGTTATTGCTATCTCGTAGCGTCGGTCGTTGGGCTGGTCTGCATTCGAATCTTCGGCTACCTCGATCCCCGGGCGGAGAAACTCGCGGAAGAAACCGGCATCGCCTTTCAGTTGACCAACATCCTCCGCGATGTGCAGGAAGACGCGCAGCGCGGCCGGCTCTATCTGCCGCTCGAAGATCTGGACCGCTGCGGTGTGACGGCCGGCTCCATCAGCGGCATTTCCAGCGGACAGCAGTTGACCCCGCAACAGCGCCAGGTGCTCGCCATGCTGGCCGAGCGTGCGGGGCAGTTCTACAAATCCGCCGAAGCTTTGTTGCCCCTGATTTCGCCCGACAGCAGGGCTGCGATGTGGGTTCTGGTCACCATTTACCATCGTTTGTTGCGGCACATCGAACAACGCAACTTTGATGTCTTTTCGGCGCGAGTGCGCGTTCCCGCCTATGAGAAGCTGAGCATATTGGGAGCCGGCCTGTTCAAGACGCTGGCCCAGGGAGTATAGGCCTGAGAGGTTTGCGCTCTGTCACTGTAATTGGAGGTGGGCTGGCAGGTCTCTCGGCCGCGTGTGCCTTGGCAGACGCAGGTTACCAGGTACGTCTGCTGGAAAAGCGTCGCTACCTTGGCGGCAGGGCCTCTTCCTATGAACACCCCGGAACGGGCGAGGTCATCGACAACTGCCAGCACGTGCTGCTGGGTAACTGCGTCAACCTCATCGATCTTTACCGCCGTCTCGACGTCAGCGATGCCATCCGCTGGTTCGATCGCTTGACCTTTGTCGAGCCAGGTGGACGGCGAAGCATCCTTGCGCCTTCTTTTTTACCCGCGCCCTTTCATGACCTGCCCGCCTTTGTGCGCGCATCCGCGTTTTCTTTTTCCGACAAGCTGGCCATCGGCCGCGGAATGAGCGCGTTCATTGCCGGCCTCCCCAAGGACTCGGATGAGAACTTTGCTCAGTGGCTGAAACGCCATGGCCAGACACGCGGAGCCATTGAACGCTTCTGGAAGCCGGTGCTGGTGAGCGCGCTGAACGAGGATCCGGAGCACATGTCGGTGCACTACGCGGGGCAGGTCATGCGCAAGTCGCTACTGCTTTCGCCCGGGGCAGGGCGCATGGGTGTGCCGCGCATTCCGCTGAGCGACCTCTACAGTCGCGCGATCGACTACCTGCAGAGCCGGGGCGGACGCGTCGATTTAAACTCCGCGCCGCAATCATTTGCGTGGGATGACGAGACGCGGCAATGGACGGTGGACGCACAGGGCGAGAGCTTCACCACCGACGCGGTGGTATTAGCGCTAGCGTTTGAGGGTTTGAGCAAGTTGATGCCGGCTTTGCCGCGCAACCTCGAGGCCGATCAGTTGGGGCTGAACCTGGAGTGCTTTGAGCATTCCCCGATCACCGGTATTCATCTTTGGTTTGACCGGGAGGTTAGCGATCTGGAGCACGCGATTCTGCTCGACGCAACCATACAATGGATGTTCCACAAGTCAAGATTGCAACCGGAAAAGCGACGGGGTGAGCGTGGAAGTTATCTCGAGTTGGTGGTCAGCGCCTCCAAGTCCCTGGTTGCCATGCAGCGGCAGGAGATTGTCGATCTTGCCGTGCGCGAACTAGCGCAATTCTTTCCCCGGGTGGCGGAGGCGAAACTGTTGAAGGCCACCGTAGTCAAAGAAGTGCGGGCAACCTATTCCATTCGTCCGCAACTCGACCTGCTTCGTCCGCCGTCTGCGAGCCCGTGGCCGCGCATTTTTCTGGCGGGCGACTGGGTGGCGACCGGATGGCCGGCGACCATGGAGAGCGCAGTCCGCAGTGGGTATCTTGCGGCAGAGGCGGTGAGCCGCGCCGCCGAAGAACCAGCGCGCTTTCTGCGACCCGATCTGCCGGCAACCGGCCTGATGCGCTTCTTTCGCTAGCTCCCTAAGCTGCATTTCACATGGCCTGTACCGTAACGAATGACGGGTGCCCCATATCTGCCCGGTTTTGGCAGATGTGGGATTCCACGAAGCTCGGCTCCTGAGTCTGCAAGGTGTAGATGACCCACCATTAAGACCTGTTGCCAGTAGAGAGTGACCGGTGGACATCCGCGGAATTCCACATCTGCCAAAACCGGGCAGATATGGGGCACCCGTCATCCGTTACGGGGGAGCCGTGAGAAATGCGGGCTAAGCCTTCTTCAGTCTTTTTGCTTTTGCGATAAGCGGTCGAGGGAAAGGAAACCGACAGGCAGTGACGTTTTGCCTTGTTGTAAGAGATCGGCCAGCGCCACTGCGATCACGGGGGCGAATTTGAATCCGTGGCCAGAGAAGCCAGCGGCAAAGACCACGTTGGCGAATTCCGGATGATGATCCACGATGAAGTCATCATCGGGTGTCATGGTGTACAGGCAGGTCGCCGAATGGCGCACGCGGGAACGAGCCTGCTCATAGCCGCCGGCGAGCCTGGGCATGTACTTCGCAGCAATTGCAGCGAGTGGGTCCAGGTCGGCGGGACCCGGAGGCGCAACAGGGTCATCGGCACTGGCCAGGTAGCTTCCACCGATGTGCTCGGCCATCTTGACGCCCAGACCGGGCACGCTGGGAAATCCATAGGCGAAATTATCGGCAAACGCGAAGACGGGGATACGATCCGGGGCGAATAGCTCGGGGCTCAGCGGATCGAACCAGGCGAGCACTTTACGCTTCACCCGAAGCGGGAGCTGAAGGCTGCGTAACAGCTCACCCGCCCAGGCGCCGGCGGTGATGATCAGACTGGATGCAGTGACAGTGGCGTTTTCCAGATGCACTTTTATTTCGCCGGAGGTCGCGTCCCAACCCATCACCCGTTGCTCGCAAGAATATATCGACGCCAAGACGCCGTGCGTAGGCATGACTGGAGGCGATCGACGCGTCCACATCGAGCCAGCCGGCCCGTACATCGAAAACTCCGGCGTACTCTTCAGGAATTTCAAATGCGGGATAGCGATAGCGGACCTCGGCCCCCGAGAGCGTTTCCACACGGAGGTGATTGGAGACTGCGCTCTCTTGTACCTCGCTGAGAAAGGGCTCGCCCGGAAGGCCCATATAGAGCACACCTGTCCGGTGCAAGAGTTGCGTCCCGAATTCCTTCTCGGCCTGCTCCCACATTTCGCCCGCGCGTTGCGCCAGGGGCACATATCCGGTGCCCTCAGGATAGGCCAGCCGATAGATGCGGGTGCCGCCCGAATGGCTGCCGCGGCCATGCGGGGGAGTGAACTGATCGAACGCGGCAACGGTAAAGCCTCGTCTGGCCAACTCCACTGCGGCGAAACTGCCCATGGTCCCGAGGCCGATGATGGCCACATCGTAGTGTCGCGTCATAACCTTCTGCTATCGTGAAACAACGCCGGGGATGTTGCGACTACGATGTACCGTAGCACATCGTAAATTCCCAGACGACTAAAGGGAGAACTTCATGCTGGAACGTTTACAAGTAGCGGGCGCGCCGGCGCCCCAGGGGCCCTATTCGAGCGCGGTGCGCGCGGGAGATTTTCTGTATGTGTCCGGTCAGGGTCCAGTGGACCCGGTAAGTGGCGAGATCGATCCAGAGATGAATATAAAGGACCAAACGCGGCTCGTTCTCCAGAACCTGCAAACCATTCTTCGCGCCTCCGGCGGCGATCTGAAGGATGTGGTCAAGTGCTCCGTGTTCCTGCACGACGTGAAAGAGTTCGACCCCATGAACGAGGTCTACGCCGAAGTGTTCGGTGAATTCAAGCCGGCGCGTACGACGGTCGGAGCCGGCATGGTCGCCCTGGGCATGAAAGTGGAAATCGATTGCGTCGCTTACCTGCCCAAGCCTGCTTAGGCTGACAAGGAACCTCGTGGCGCAAGCAACCGATCGGCTCATCGTCATCACCGGCGGCGGGAGTGGCATTGGCCGAGCGACCGCGTTGGTTTGCGCCCGGCGTGGTGACCGGGTTGCCGTTCTGGACAAGAACGGCGAGAACGCATGCGAAGCGGCTGATGCGGCGCGTGCCGCGGGTGCGTCCGGAGCGGTTGGAGTTGTTTGCGACGTCAGCGATGAGGCCCAGGTGGCCCAAGCCTTCGCGCAAGTTCAGGAGAAGTTTGGCACGCCTTATGGCGTCTTTGCCAATGCAGGCATCGATGCCGGTGGGTTGATCCACGAGATGCCGCTCGAACACTGGCAGCGTATTCTCGACACCAATCTCACGGGGATTTTCCTTACCTGCAAACACGGCTTGCGGCAAATGTTGGCTGCGCAAACTGCCGGGTCGATCGTCTGTACTTCTTCTCCCGCGAGCTTCGTAGCATTCGCCGCCGGAGGGAGCGGCGCCTACAGCGCAACCAAGGGAGCCATCTCTTCGCTGGTTCGCTGCATGGCGATCGACTACGCAAAATTCGGCATCCGCGTGAATGCCATTGCCCCGGGTGCAACCGAGACGGGACTCATGTGGAACAACGTTCCCCCGGACGAGGTGGAAGCAATGCGCGCCCAGCTGCGCCGCGAGATCCCATTGGGGCGATTAGCGGAAGCCGAGGATCCAGCCCGCGTAGTGGCTTGGCTTCTCTCGGATGAAAGCGCCTACATGACCGGTTCGCATGTCGTGTGCGACGGAGGAATTCTGGCCAAGTCGTCCATCAGCGTGTGAGCAGAGGGCTGTTGCTAGCCGGTAGCGAGATCTCTATCTCTGACGGATGACGGGTGCCCCATATCTGCCCGGTTTTGGCAGATGTGGGATTCCGCGGATGTCCACCGGTCACTCTCTACTGGCAACAGGTCTTGATGGAGGGTCATCTACACCTTGCAGACTCAGGAGTCGAGGTTCGTGGAATCCCACATCTGCCAAAACCGGGCAGATATGGAGCACCCGTCATCCGTTACGGTACAGGCCGTGAGGAATACGGGCCCTTCGGCAGCAACCTTGTGCCTGGGATGCCGTGCTTGCTAATCAATGCTTCAGCAACGCGACACCGCAGCAGACCAACACCGCCGCCAACCAGCGCCGGCGATCCACATTCTCGTGCAACAACCACCTCGCAGCCACCGCGTTGCTCACGAAGGTAAGCGAACCTGCCGCCGGGGCGATCAGGCTCACATCCGCGTGGCTCAGCGAAAACAGCAACGAGAAAAAACTGAGAGCCATAAAGGCAACGCCGCCCAGAAAACGGCCTTCGCTCACCACAGCCCAAATCGCCCCAGACAAGCCTCGTGCCTCTTTGATCCGATCCAGATCGCCCACCTTCCGCATGGCAGAAGCGAGCAAAACATCGCCGGCAGTGGCGGTCAGAACGATCGCGCCCACCATCGCCGCAATCGCCGAACCGGAAGTCAGATTCATCACGTCGCTCCGGCAGAATCGCGTGGCGTGTACGCTGGTCCTCGAGTGACAAAACCTACACGGCGGTGATCAGGCCTATCCCCGCCCATCGCGGAAGCGAGATCTGCTCGTGCAGCCAGAACCGGGAAAGGAAGGCCACCGCCACGTAGGCGAGAGAAGTTTTCACGTCTTTCCGTTCTCGAGTTGGATTCATACGGCCCGTCCGTCTCTTTTGCAGAATACGCTTGGGGACGAGACCGGGTGAACCTTGCCGTAGACGCTGCTTTCCGCTAAATAGGTTAGACGCCTCCCCTTGACATTCGACAAGACAGTAATGCATTCTCTTGTTGAATGCCGAGGGGAACATGGCGGCGACCGACTTGTTGCAAGGAACGCTTGATCTACTGATATTGAGGACACTTGCCCTTGAATCAATGCATGGGTGGGGTATCGCGCAACGCATTCAGCAGGTATCCAAGGATGCGCTTCAAATTGGACAGGGGTCGCTGTACCCCGCTCTTCACCGGCTGGAGTACAAGGGGTGGATACGGGCCGAGTGGGGAGCCTCGGAAAACAACCGCAAGGCGAAATACTATTCGCTAACCAGGACCGGGCAGAAGCAACTGCAGGCTGAGCTCGAAGACTGGGGTCGCATCTCAACGGCAATCGCCTTAGTGCTCAAGTAGGAGGACAGATGCTCAAAGAATGGTGGACGCACCTTCGTTTTTTGATGTCTCCGAAATCCAATCGTGAGATAGACGACGAGCTGCAATTCCATATCGAACGACAGGCCCAGGAATACATGGCGAGCGGAATGACGCCAGCGGAGGCACGCCGAAAAGCGGTCGTAGAATTCGGGGGAATTGAGAGAGCGCGAGCACAATCCCACGAACAACGTCCGAGCTTCTTCTTTGGAACTCTTCTTCAAGATGTCACCTATGCCCTCCGGCAGCTCCGCAAGAGCCGCGGCTTCACCGTGACTGCCGTTCTTACCCTCGCCCTCGGCATAGGGGGCAACGCTGCTATCTTCACCCTGGTCAACGCCATCCTGCTCAAAAATCTCCCCGTCATCGATCCCTCCACCCTGGTCCGCATCGGCAACACGAACGAGTGCTGCGTCAACGACGGAACTGCCGAAGATTGGGGAGCGGACGACGGCAGCTACGCCCTGTTCGCCACCGACGCCTATCAGCAACTGCAGAAGTACGCACCAGAGTTTCAAGAATTAGCCGCCATGCAGTCTGGCTTCGGAACCATGATTGCGCGACGCGACGAAACCCCGGAGGCCCGCTCCGTCACGGGCGAATTTGTCTCCGGCAACTACTTCCGCACGTTCGGGCTCCAGCCGGGCATGGGACGTCTCTTCACAGACGCGGACAATGTTATCGGCGCACCACTCGTCGCTGTCATGAGCTACGACACATGGCAGAACAATTACGCCGGCGATCCATCCGTCGCCGGCAGCACATTCTGGATCAACACCAAGCCCGTCATCGTCACAGGCATCGCTCCCAAAGGCTTCTACGGCGATCGCCTCTCCAGCACCCCGCCCGACTTTTATCTGCCCATTGAATCCATACCGGTGGTGACCGGCGCGACCTTCGTGCACCAGCCCGGCATGCGTTGGCTTTACCTCATCGGTCGCCTGAAACCCGGTGTAGCCCTGGCTCCGCTACAGGCCAAAATCACCGGGCTGGTCCGGCAATCACTCGCACCCACGAAATCCTTCTCCGGCGAACGGGGCAAACGCGCACTGGCCAAAGCCCACGTAGTCCTGTCGCCCGGCGGCGCCGGCATTCAGGACATGCAGGACAGCTACGCCTCCAAACTCAAGCTCCTGCTGTGGATCTCCGGCCTCGTACTCCTGATCGCCTGCGCCAACATCGCCAACCTTCTCCTCGTCCGCGGAATGAACCGCCGCGAAGAGATGTCCGTTCGAACAGCGCTTGGGGCGATGCGAACAAGAATCGTCCGCCAGCTCCTCACCGAAAGTATCGTCCTCTCGATCATCAGCGGAATGGCGGGCCTCATCGTCGCTTACGCCGGCACTCGCATGCTTCTCGCCATGGCCTTCCCCGGCGCGCAGAACGTCCCCATCGACGCCAGCCCCTCCGGAGTAGTGCTCGCCTTTGCGTTCGGCCTCTCGCTCCTCACCGGCGTCCTCTTTGGCGTAGCCCCTGCATGGATCACATCGAACGCAAGCCCTGCCGATGCCCTCCGCAGCGGGAGTCGCGCCACCGGGTCCGGGGCCTCCCTTCTGCAGCGCGGCCTCGTCGTAGTACAGTCGGCTCTCGCACTGGTGCTGCTGGCCGGAGCAGGAATGTTTATCCAAAGCCTGAATAAGCTGAGGAACATCGATCTCAAGCTCGACTCGACGAACCGGTACATCGTACATTTCAACCCGCAGGCAGCGGGCTACTCACCGGTCCAGGTGGAAGCCCTTTATCGAATCATTGAAGAGCGGTTCCACGCCATCTCCGGCGTCCAAAAAGCTGGCATCTCCTCCAATACCCCCATGGAGGCCAACAACACGGGCGATGGGGTCCAAATCCAGGGCCAGCCTGATCCGCATAGCGGGGCGTCATGGGTCAGGGGCAACGCCGAATACTTCGACTCCGTAGGAACCCATGTCCTCATGGGACGAGGCTTCACCACTCGCGACACCTCAACCTCACCAGCCGTGGGCGTCGTCAATCAGTCGTTCGTCAGGAAATTTTTCAAGCCCGGCGAGAACCCGATCGGCCGCCGCTTCGGCTCACCCGGGCCGCAGTCCTCCGGAGACTTTGAGATCGTTGGCGTTGTTGAGGACACCGCGTACAACTCCGCGACCTGGAAGAAGCACGCCATGTATTTCATCCCCATGACGCAACGCGTACCGGAGTCCGCTCGCAAGCGGCCAATCGAGCAGGACACCGGCCTCTACGCGGAAGCCATCGTCCTTCAGACCGAGCGCCCCATGGATAACATGGAATCCATCGCCCGCCAGACACTCGCGGCCATCAATCCGAACCTCTCCGTGGTGAAATTTCAGACCTTGGACGAGCAGATCGCCGACCGCTTCGCTCAGGATCGAACGATCACGCGTCTTATGACTCTCTTCAGCATCCTGGCTCTTCTGCTCGCAAGTCTCGGCCTTTACGGTGTGACCGCATACACTGTGGCCCGCCGCACCTCCGAGATTGGCATCCGCATGGCCCTCGGCGCAAACCGCGGCTCCGTTGTCGGAATGGTCATGGGCGGAGCCATGCTCCAGGTCGCGATCGGCCTCGCAGCCATCGGCATACCCACAGCCTGGTTTTGCGTCCGCTACATCGAATCGCAGCTCTACGAATCCAAGGGTATGAGCCTCGGCGTCCTCGCCATCGCCACCCTGACACTGACCGCGGCAGCCGCAGCTGCTGGACTCATCCCAGCGCAACGCGCAGCTTCAACCAATCCATCACAAGCGTTGAGGACGGAATAGCAATCACGGGATTTGTGCTCACCCGGGCCGGTACTTTTTGGATTCTGCATGACTGCGAGGCGAACAACTTAGCTCATCAGTGCTTCAGCAACGCGACGCCGCAGCACACCAACACTGCCGCCAACCAGCGCCGGCGATCCACATTCTCGTGCAACACCCACCTCGCCGCCACCGCATTGCTCACGAAGGTAAGCGAACCTGCCGCCGGGGCGATCAGGCTCACATCCGCATGGCTCAGCGAAAACAGCAACGAGAAAAAACTGAGAGCCATAAAGGCAACGCCGCCCAGAAAACGGGCTTCGCTCACCACCGCCCAAATCGCCCCAGACAAGCCTCGTGCCTCTTTGATCCGGTCCAGATCGCCCACCTTCCGCATGGCAGAAGCGAGCAAAACATCGCCGGCAGTGGCGGTCAGAACGATCGCGCCCACCATCGCCGCAATCGCCGAACCGGAACTCAGATTCATCACGTCGCTCCGGCAGAATCGCGTGGCGTGTACGCTGGTCCTCGAGTGACAAAACCCACACCGGCCGTGATCAGGCCAATCCCCGCCCATCGCGCAAGCGAGATCTGCTCGTGCAGCCAGAACCGGGAAAGGAACGCCACCGCCACGTAGGCGAGAGAAGTAGCCGGCAGCACAAAGGTCAGATCCGCCCAGGAGAGCGCAGTCAGATAACAACCCGTCCAGACCAGCAACAGCAACACGCCGCTCAACACCCACGGCGTTCGCAGAGCAGCAAGAAGCTCATCCGGATGGGCCAGCGACACCGGCCCGAGGTGCTTCATCCCAATCGCCAGGAACGTGTCGCCAAAAGCGGAGGCGAGCGTGACGACGCCCAGAACGAGGTACCTCCGCGGTGTCAGGGTCTGCAAGGTGCTACCCGATCATGCCCCCGCGTTGACGGCGGGACCGGGTGTAT
The DNA here is from genome assembly GCA_963850235.1 of uncultured Acidobacteriaceae bacterium. Taxonomy (GTDB): domain Bacteria; phylum Acidobacteriota; class Terriglobia; order Terriglobales; family Acidobacteriaceae; genus PALSA-350. The sequence goes on from CAWKKM010000009.1 coordinate 115,528, forward strand.
TGGCGGCCTTGATCTTACCGTCTGCCACCACCTTATTGCGGGCGGCACGAAGCTTCATGAACGACTTCGCTTCGACATACAGACGCTTGATGTCCCGATTGACGATCGCCTTGCTCACGATGCGCCACGCCGCCTTGGGCCGGAAGTAGTACTCATCGTAGAACCGGTGCACCATCTCGAGCACGTAATCCTTGGGCAGCCCAGGATACTCGATGTGTGCAAGCTGGTGTCCACCTTCATCCACCATGGCCCCATTGTTGATGATGAAGCCATTCTCGGCGGCAAAGTCGTGGAACTCCGTCCCCGGATACGCATGGGCAATCGAAACCTGGATGGTCTCGACGTCCAGCGCCTTGGCGAAGTTGATGGTGTTGCGAATCGATTCCTTGGTTTCGCCCGGCAGGCCAAGGATGAAGTCGCCATGGATGGTCAGACCCAGCTCGTGACAGTCGCGCGCGAAATCGCGAGCCCGTTCCACCGTGGCGCCCTTCTTGATGTTCTTGAGAATCTGCGGATCGCCCGATTCAAAACCTACAATCAGCAGCCGGCACCCTGCTTCCCGCATCGCCTTCAGCGTTTCGCGGTCGGTGGTCACGCGTGACGTGCACGACCAGGTTAGCTTCAGCGGCTTCAGCTTGGCGCACAGTTCCACCGTCCGCGCCTTCTGGATGTTGAAGGTATCGTCGTCAAAGAAAAACTCCTTGACGTCGGGGAAGAGCTCCTTGGCGTGCGCCATCTCCGCGGCAACATCATCGGTCGACCGCTTGCGCCATGCATGGCCACTCAACGTCTGCGGCCACAGGCAAAAGGTGCACTGCGCAGGACAGCCCCGCGTGGAATAAAGCGCAACGTAGGGATACAGCAGGAAGGGGACGTTGTAACGCGTCACATCGATGTCGCGCTTGTAGACGTCCGTCACCCACGGCATCTCATCGAGATTCTCTACCTGCGGCCGATCGGGATTGTGCACCACCCTGCCGTCCTTGAGGTAGCTGATGCCGAGGATCTCATCGAGCGGCTTGCCGTTGGCAAACTCAACTACGGAGAAGTCAAACTCGCGCCGGCAAACAAAATCGATAGCTGCACACTCATTGAGAGCTTTGTCGGGCGAAGTGGTGACCGGCGGCCCAACGAAAGCAATCTTGATCGCAGGGTTGGCGCGCTTGATGGCTTCGGCCAGCTTCTGGTCGCCCGTCCAGCCCGGTGTGCTGGTGAACAGGACCAGGAATTCATAGCCCTTGGAGATTTCAATGGTCTCGGTGGCGGATACGTGATGGGGCGGCGCATCCAGCATTCTGGACCCCTCCAGCATGCCGGCCGGATACGCCAGCCACACCGGGTACCAATACGACTCAATCTCACGCGTAGCAGGCCAGCGGGAACTGGCGCCACCATCAAAATTCTCAAACGAGGGGGGATTCAACAGCAACGTTTTTAGCGGCATAGGCTCAACTTTCAGTTTAACAGGAATTAGATGACCGAAAGGCTCGAAAGGCGCGCAAATTCAACGCCTAAACAGGGCTAAGGTGCCTGCTGCGCTACATTTAGACACCTGAATGCTAGGGTTGGGGCGGCGGCGTGGATTTCGCCCAGTCTTCGATTCGCCCCATCGCACGCAGCAACGAAAGACGGGCCTGGGTCAGCTGGTAGCGGGTTTCCAGCATATCGACAAAGTGACTGCGCTCGCGAATGCGAGCCCCTTGCTCGTCCTTCGGTAAAGGCGCTGCCGCACCCGGATTACCGCTTCCCAGGCGAATCTGCGTGGTGATGGCATCCAGTTGATCCTGGGATAATTCGTTTTGCAGTTCCGCTACCTGCTCCTGGGCCGCGAGCTCCGCGATGCTTTTCCGCAATTGCAAGACCTGCTCCCCCGTCTGATCGCGCAACTGATCGGCCTGCGCGGTTGCCTGCACTGCCTCAGCGCTCGAACCTTTAGCCTTTGCCTTGCGGCTGGCGTCGAACAGCGGAATTGTGATCTGCACGCCAACGTTGAAGTTGTTGTGTTGAAAGCGCAAATAGTACTCGTTGTAGTTATTGAATTTCGCGTACCGGTTGTACTCCAGGCCAAACGCAAACGTGGGCCGGTTGTTTTGGCGATCGTCGCCAAACGCGTTGTACATCTTGGATTTGGCGGAAGCATAAGCGGCTTGTATGCCGGTGTTGCCGTCAATCTCCACCGAGTTCGCGGCCTCGGGTGGGGCGGGAATGGTTTGCGGTTGGGAAACAATATCTCCGGGGTTGAGACCGGTCAGATGAGCCAGCTTTAGCCGCACCAGGTCTGCCTGGTCCACGAGATGAAGCCGTCGCAGCGCGATCTGCGCCCCCGTCAACCGTGCCTGGGTCAATTCCACTTTGCTGTCGAGGCCGGCGCCGACTCGCTCAGTTTCGATCTCCACCAGTCTTTGCACAAAGCCGGTCTCCTGATCGAGTGCGGCCAATTGCTGATTGACCGTGACCAGCTGGACGTAATCAAGGGCGGTGTCGAGGATCACTTGCTGCCGTGTATCTTTCAGCTGAAGCTGCGCCGCCAGCAGCGCCGCTCGAGCCGAGCGGATGTAGTCCGGCTGGGAAAAAGAAAACGCGAGCGAATTCGCGGCGACGCTGTAAATCGAAGGCTGGCCCACCGGGAAACCGTACGAATATCCAAGACTGGAGCCCACGGAAAAACTGGGCTTGTAGGCATCGATGCTTTGCATCACCGCGGCTTCGGCATGCTGCACATCGGCCGCGCTGATGCGCACCGGCGTACTGTTGCGCAGGGCCAGGTCAACTGCGGTGTAAAAAGACTGGGCCTGCGCGCCGGTTTCCCCAAGCAGGCTGACGATACCCAGCAACACGAACTGGCAGGCGCGGCTCACCAATATCCTCAATTGACGATGCGAATGGGAACACCTTCGGTGACCGGCGCGCCATTGGTTGTGCCCAGGGCAACAACCGCGTGTTCCTGCAGGCCCTTGACGATCTGTACTACGGTGAGGTTGAGCGCACCCACTTCCACCGGTACGCGATGCAGGGTGCCGCGCGTGACCACATAGACATAATCGCGTCCACCCTCGACGTGCAGTGCCTCACGGGGAACGGTGAGCGCGTTATGCACCTCGTGGGTGGTGACCGTGACCACAACGTTGGTGTTCGGCAAGAGCACTCCATTCGAGTCTTCGATGCTCACCAAAACCTCGCCGACATAGCGCGTTCCGTAAGTGATGATGTTGGTGGGCATGCGGGTAATGCGGCCATGAAACTTCATATCCGGCTTGGCACCCCAGACGAGGCTCGCCGGATCATTCAGGTGCAGGTCGCCGATTTCCGGTTCGTCGAAGTAGGCGCGCACCTGGAGCTGGGAGAGGTCAGCCGCCTCCAGGATTTCCGCCCCCGGTGCGATATACGCGTAGCGGGTGACGGGAAGCGAATAAACCGTGGCCGGGAAGGGAGCGCGCACATTGGACTGCGCGATCACTTTGGCAGCAGCATCATAGGCAGCTTGCGCTTCGGTCACGTTCGATCGAGCCCGGCTCAGATCCACCGGGGCGAAGGGTTTGGTCTTCTGTTCTTCCAGTGAGTGCAACGACGCCTGCGCAAGGTTCAAGCGGGTTTGCGCCTGGGCCACCTCGCTGGGCGCCGCCGCTCCCTTGGCCGCCAGCTTCTGGACCACGTCGAGATCCCGGGCCGCCTGCTCGCAATCGATTTGCGCCTTGGCCAGGTTGCTCGCGAGGGCGAGCTGTTCCTGATGCGTACCGCCGCTCTCGACACTCTGATATCCGGCTTCCGCTGCCCGCAATGCTGCAGTCGCAGCGGCTAATCTCGCGCGCGCGTTGGAGTCGTCCAGGACCACCAGCAACTGGCCCGGCCGCACCTGCTGGCCCACGTGGACATATACATCCTTGACCACCGTTGCTTCAGGAGCATGCGCCTCAAAAACGTTTTTCGGCTCGACTTTACCGCTGGTGCTGCTGACCTTGATCAGGTCCTGCACCTGGCTCTCGGCGACCCGCACCGGCAACTTCTCGCGCGTCATCCAGCGGACACCGAAGAAAATGAGAACCAGTGCGATCGCGCCAGCAATCCAGAGCGTGGTGCTGCTGACTGTTTTTCGTCTTGCTTCTACCATTAATCGCGACCGGTGCCCAGTATATAAGACCCGTTACCACTTCCATTTGGAGTATGGTGCTATGGGACTTCAAGGACCTGAGAAGGAGGGCAGGGCAGTGAAGCCGGATCAGGAGCAGTTCAGCGCCGAGGGCTTCGTGCTTGCCGGGGGCCGCAGCACGCGCATGGGGCAAGATAAAGCCTTGCTCTCCGTGGACGGCCGCTCGCTGCTCGATCATGCCTTGGACAAGCTGCGAGCTCTCCCCCTGGCCGGCGCACCGCGCATCGCGGCTGCACGCTCCGATCTGTCGGCCCACGCGCCGGTGATCGCCGATCGGCGCCCGGGATGCGGACCTTTGAGTGGCATCGAAGCCGCGCTGGCGGCGAGCGCGCGGCCGCTGAATGTTTTCCTGCCGGTAGATCTTCCTTTGTTACCGCCGCAGTTCCTGCTTTGGATGCTGCAGCGGGCCGCGCTCACCGGCGCCCTGGTGACGGTTCCCCGTATCAACGGCTTGCCCCAGCCCCTGTGTGCTGTGTACCACCGGGATCTGCTTGACCACCTCGGTGCAGCGCATGCTCACCGGCGAACACAAAGTTATGCGTGCGGTCACAGGCGCCGCGCGCGCACAATCCCCAGGCCACAACATCGACATCTTCGATGTGGAACTGGTGGCTTCGACCTTTGCGCAAATGTCCACCTTTTCCCCGTTGCCGCTGTACCGGTGGTTCCATAATTGCAACACGCCTGATGATATGGCTGGCATCGGAAATGCTTTAGTCTTGACCCAATGAGTATCCCTCCCAACTTTCCCCAACCGATGACGGGCATTCCCCCCGGGACTCCCATCGAGGTCATCGTCCAGTCCTCGGATGAGAAAAGGGAAGAAGCCGTGCCGGAAGAACGTCCTTATATCTCCTTCGAACATGTATGCAAATCCTTTGGCGACGTCCATGTGCTCGACGACGTCAGCTTCTCTGTCCAGGCCGGAGAAACACTTTGCATCCTGGGCCGTTCGGGAGTGGGTAAGTCTGTTTCTCTGCAGCAGATCATGGGCTTCCTCAAACCCGACTCGGGAAAAATCATCGTGGCCGGACAGGACATCACACACCTGAACGAAGATCAGATGGAGACCGTGCGCAAGAAGGTCACCATGGTGTTCCAGAGCGGCGCTCTTTTTGATTCGCTTACCGTCGGGGAAAATGTCGCCTTTCCCTTGAGGGAGCGCGGCCAGCTGCTCGAAGACCAGATTCAGCAGGTGGTGAACGGATTGCTCGACATGGTCGGGGTGGCGGGCATGGCAGACCTGCTGCCCTCGGATCTCTCGACGGGCATGAAGCGCTCCGTGGCGATAGCGCGCGCTCTCGCCGCGCAGCCTGAGGCGATTCTTTATGACGAGCCCACCACCATGGTTGATCCGCTGATGGGCCGGCTACTGGGCAATCTCATCCAGAAGTTAAAACATCAACTTCGGCTTACCAGCATCGTGGTCACACACGATATGCGCTTTGCCGAAAGGCTGGCCGACCACGTCCTTTTCCTTTATGAGGCCAAGGCTTATTTCTTCGGCACGATGGACGAGCTGAAGCAAACCACCGATCCTTTCCTGCGGGAGTTCCTGGATCTTGATAGGTTGATTCTGCCTGAGGGCTAATCCGTGGGGCCGCGCACCGTATAAGAACGGCTTATGACTTCCTGGTTATCCCGTCCCCAATTAGTAACCATACTTTCATCGTTACTTGTGCGCCGTGCGGAGAACCCGATGGTATGCTCAGTGGGTATAGAGCCGACCCAAAACGGGACACCTCGTGGCGACTCTTGCACTTCTAAGATTCATCCTGAAGAACTGATCCATTACGTCTGACTGAAAGGTCCCATCCTTTTTGTGGACCCAGCTTAACTCTCGAAAAACAAAGGTTTAGCTGCTATGCAATCCAGACCTTTTCGCTTTGCAGTGGAAATCCTTCCGGGCCCTCGTTGCATCTCAGAGTCTGCTTCGATTGCCTCGCCTGGCGTAGTTCTTACTGATCCGCGCGGGCACACCCAATCCAGCCACCCATACTGCAACACGTGGTGATGGTCCGAGTACCTGACTAGTAACAGCGTAACTTAGACAATTTGTGTGATTTCGGCTCTTGCGAGAGGCAAAGTGTAAGTGGACCTTTGCAACCTCCCAGAGCGTGGGCGGGATATTCATGGCAACCACCGGACTTCTGAAGCGCTTGGCGACAAACGGCCGCGACGACCTGCGGCCCCAGAACGTTGCGGTCCAACGGCCGAACAGTCACGGCAAAGGCACCCGCATCGGTGCATTGTGGATTTTGGGCGACGTCCTCATTGTCCTGGCCGCCCTCATGATTGCGGTTCGCGGCTGGCTTGGTGAAGGGCTTTTTGGAGCCGATTCTCCCTACCGTACCAATCTGATGTTCCATAGCCACCCCACTATGCTGATGGGCTGCCTGGTCTGGTTCATCCTTTCTCTCGTCCTGGTCAGCAAGCGTTACCACTTGTACGGGCCCATGCAGATGCGCAATACGCTGCACGAACAGCGTCTTACCATCCAGGCCTCCCTCACTGCGGGTCTTTTGCTGTCAGGAGCTCTTTACCTGGTGCGTGGCGAAATCATCTCTCGTGGTGTGGTGATCATCACGGTCGTGACCACGATGGTACTGCTCTGCAGCCGGCGGCTGATCTGGCGCATGATGATGTACCGCCGGTTCGAAAGCGGTCTTGAGGTTCGCAACATTATTATTGTGGGCACGGGGAGGGTGGGTCAGGCGATGCGCCACCACCTCGACAGCATTCGACACCTGGGGTACAGCTTCAAAGGCTACGTGCACATTCCAGGAGTAGATGCACAGAACCCGGCTTTGGCGGGCGACATTCTTGGTTCCCTGGATGAATTGTTACCGCTCGCGCGGCAGTTTTTTGCCGACGAGATTTTTCTATCAGCGCCGTGCGATGCGCGCGTGGTCACAGAAATCGTATCCAAGGCGCGGGAAGCGGGGGTCGATATTCGTGTTGTTCCCGAGCTTTACGATGGCCTCGCCTGGAATAGCCCGATTGAGTATATCGGCCAGTTTCCGACCATTCCATTGCATCGCGGCGAAACCCCGGTCATCGGTCTGTTCCTCAAGCGAGTTCTCGATGTGCTGCTGTCATCGGTAGCGCTGATGATCCTGGCGCCGCTGATCGCGTTGATCGCTCTTGCGGTGAAGCTGGATTCGGCGGGACCGATCTTCTATTGCTCCGATCGCATCGGTAAAAAAGGCCGGGTGTTCCGCTGTATTAAGTTTCGCACCATGGTCGCCGACGCAGAGCGCCGCCGGGCCGAGGTGCTGCACATGAATGAGCGCGACGGAGTGCTGTTCAAGGTCAGCAACGATCCCCGTATCACCGGGGTCGGCCGCTTCCTGCGGAAGTACTCCCTGGACGAGCTGCCCCAGTTTGTGAATGTTCTGCGCGGTGATATGAGCATGGTCGGCCCCCGGCCCCCGATCGCCAGCGAGGTCAAGCGCTACGATCTGAGCCATTTGCGGCGTCTCGACGTGCTCCCTGGCATGACCGGACTGTGGCAGGTACAGGCGCGCCAGGATCCTTCCTTTGACAGCTATATCTCTTTGGATACGGCCTACATCCAGAACTGGAGCATCTGGCTCGACCTCAAGATCCTTATTCGCACCCTCTCCGTGGTCGCAGGCGGCACCGGGTCTTAGCGGATCAGCCTGGAGTAGTCGAGTGGGATGGATGAACGAAGGGCACGAGGTCGCCGCCAATAAACCATCCCCCATTGCCGGGGAGCAAAAAGTCTTATACGCTATTCTCATAATTGATCCCGGCACGAAGCGGCTCCTCGCCCAACCGCTCCGAGCCGTGCAGTTGCCGGAAGTTTCGGCCTAAGCGCGAGCGAAGGACAGTTTTCTTGCTGTCCGGTGCCTCAGCCGTGCCATCTCTCAATTTGTCTGACCCAGCATCCCGCCGCCGCGGGATTTTTTATTGCTCTCATGACCGCGCAGCGGAACCCCTCAACTCTTCCATCAACGGAGCCAAGCATGCCCGACAATCAAGTGACCGACTCCATCACGGGTGACGAAATCGCCTTCGCCCACCTGGTCCTCTCTGGAACCATGACCGACCGCCGCGCCGCTGAAATCGCCGGTCTCCACCCCGATTCCGCCGCTTACATCAAATCCAAGCCTGGTGTCCGCGCCTACATGCATCAGGCCGCCGTTCCGCAACCGCTCTCCGGGCAGGCCCACGCAGAACGCCTCTTCCACCCGAGCTGCGGCCAAATCCTAAACCGCCTCTGGGAAATCGCCAACATCAACCCCGAAATCACCCGCGGCAGCCTTTCCGGGCAGGTCAAGGCCCTCTCCCTGATTGCTGCCATTGAAGGGCTGATTCCGGATCGCCGTGCCGCGTCCGCCCAGAACAAACCGACCTCTACCCCAGTTACCGCGAGCATTTATGAAGCCGCCTGGCTTCCCAACCGGAAAACCGTAGCAGATCCGGATCTGCCCCCGGCCCCTCCCCAGCAGGAAACCGCCTCCCAGCCTTCATCCGCTCCCACCGCAGCCGAGGAAGCGCCCTTGACCAAACCGTCAACACCCTCCTTGGCACCCCGAGTCCCGATGGCCGATTACGTCGTTCCCGACACCAGGGTCCCTTTCGCCATCCAAAAGAACCGCTTCGGCCGGCGCCGCTAGGCTTTCGGAAGCCGACTAGCCAAAAAGGTCGAATTTTATCGAATTTTACAAAGACATTTCTCACGGCCTGTACCGGGAATAACGAATGACGGGTGCCCCATATCTGCCCGGTTTTGGCAGATGTGGGATTCCACGGAGTCCTCGGTTACTCCTGACTGGCACAGGTGTTGATGAGCGGACCATCAGGACCTGTAGCCAGCAGGAGTGACCGAGGATTTCGTGGAATCCCACATCTGCCAAAACCGGGCAGATATGGGGCACCCGTCATTCGTTACCGTACAGGCCGTGAGAAATGCGGGCTCACCTTTAGGAAGCAAAAATGCTCTAAAACGTCGAATTTTATCGAATTTTACAGAGACATCCCTCAGCGCTCCGCAGCTGGTGGCAAAACATGAGCGGAGTCGGCACTCAGCCTGGAAGAAATGCTCCTCGAGAGAGCGACCCACTTGCCTGTGGCAGTTGAGAACGAAAACGACCCTCGAGAATCCCATGGATGCGAGGCCCGGCGGGCCGTCACCAGACATCAGCCCAGCCCGGAAGGGCTGGGGATCATTCCGAAAATGATCTGAGCGCCATGGGCGCGGCACTCCACCTAGAGGTCTGGTGTAGTGCGTCACACAGATGGGCCTTTATCTCATCGGATGATCCTCTGTGGGCTCTTAGCCAGTAAGCCGTGCTTTTCAAGCTACATCGCGCCGAGTCCCGTTAGGGACGACCGATCATCAGACCTGTCCAAATTAGATTTTTCGGTTGGCCAATTTGGACAGCACCTGAAAGGCTGGGGAAGAGACTATCCAACGAAGGGCACGGGTTCAGCCGTGCCGTAATTGGTTGCGCGCTTGACGGCTTTAGCCGCTAGGCTTTCGGAAGCAAAAATGGCCAAAAAGGTCGAATTTTATCGAATTTTACAAAGACATCCCTCCAGCGCTTCCGCAGCTGGTGGCAAAACATGAGCGGAGTCGGCACTCAGCCCGACCCACTTGCCTGTGGCAGTTGAGAAGGAAGACGACCCTCGAGAATCCCATGGATGCGAGGCCCGGCGGGCCGTCACCAGACATCAGCCCAGCCGGAAGTGCTGGGGATCCATTCCGAAAATGATCTGAGCCCCACGGGCGCGGCACTCCACCCAGTGTAGTGCGTCACACAGATGGGCCTTTATCTCATCGGACGATCCTGTGTGGGCTCTTAGCCAGTGAGCCGTGCTTTTCAAGCTACATCGCGCCGAGTCCCCTTAGGGACGACCGATCGTCAGTCTTGTCCAAATTAGATTTTTCGGTTGGCCAATTTGGACAGCACCTGAAAGGCTGGGGAAGAGACTATCGAACGAAGGGCACGGGTTCAGCCGTGCCGTAATTGTGTGCGCGCTTGACGGCTTTAGAAGCCGCTGAGGTACGCTTTTTATCATTCCTCACGCGCAGTCGCTTGGAATGGGCAGCAAAAGCAGCGGGCTAAAGCCCCCAGGAGTGTGAGTGCGGTAGGGCACGGCGACCGGTTAGAGATACTGACGGACTTTTGAATTTGTTGAATGGGCAGGTCTGCTCGCTGCGCTATACGAAACGAAGTAGACGATCTACCTCCATTGGGAGTAGAGTGCCTACATCTATGAACGAGAAAGATCAGTATAAGAACCGGATCGATCTGCTGCAGGGGACACTCGACATGCTTATTCTCCAGACCCTGCAATGGGGACCGCAGCACGGATACGGCATTGTCCAGGTTCTACGCTTGCGATCCGGTGATGTGCTTCAAGTCGAGACCGGATCACTGTATCCGGCTCTCCATCGATTGGAACGCCAGGGCTGGGTGCAGTCAGAGTGGAAGCAATCAGAGAGCAAGCAAAGAGCGCGATACTACCGAATCACTGCCAAGGGGAAAAAGCAGCTGGCCTCGGATCTGGGCCGATGGGAGCGGATTGTCGAAGCGATTGGGTCGGTGATGTATGTCAAGCCGGAGGAGAGTGAGGCATGAAGTGGTTCTCGAGCTTCGGTTTTCAGCGGCGCAAGCGCGAATTGCAGGAAGAGATTGATGCGCACCTGCAGATGGCGATTGCAGATCGAGTGGAGCGAGGCGAGACGGCAGAGACGGCGCGACAAGCGGCGGCGCGGGAATTTGGAAATGTTCCCCTGGTGCAGGATGTGACGCGCGACATGTGGGGCCAAGCACGGCTTGAACAACTAGGCCGGGATGTCCGTTACGCGTTACGGCAACTACGCAAGAGCCCCGGCTTTACGATCACAGCGACGGTGATGCTGGCAGTGGCTATCTGCGCCAACAGCACCGTATTCAGTTGGATCGACGGCACAATGTTGCGTCCGATTCCTGGCGCGCGGGACACGGGCGATCTTGTTAGCCTGCAGCGGGGGGAACGGAACTTCTCTCCGACTCCGCCCTTCTCGTATCTCGACTATCGCGATCTGCGCGACCAGAACCACACCTTCACGGGAATACTTGCCTATCATAACGATTGGATTGCGCTGACCGGCGGTGCACAGCCGGAGCGTGTCTATATAGCGAATGTGTCGGCGAATTATTTCGATGTGCTCGGCATCAAGCCGGAGCTGGGGCGTTTCTTTCTGCCGGAAGAGGAGGCCCGTGCAGTACCCAACGTGGTCCTGGGTTACGCGCTCTGGAAGACGCGTTACGGCAAAGACCCGGCAATTGTGGGCAAGTCGATCGAGGTCGCCCGGCATCCGGTGACCGTGATCGGTGTGGCGCCGGAGGGGTTTGTCGGGGCAGCTCCCGGGCTGCGTGACGATCTGTGGGTAACGCTCGATCCCCTTGGGAACGATGTGGGGCGGATGACCCATCGCGATTCGGACTGGCTAATCGTAATAGGAAGATTGCGGCCCGGCGTGAGCCGTGGCCAGGCAGCCCAGGATCTCGATACCGTGATGCAGCATATTGTGGTGGCGTATCCGAACGATCATCTCGGCGACAACCGGATCACGCTCGATCCCATGTGGCGGTCGCCCTTCGGCGCCAACGGATACATGGCGGCGACGCTGCCCATTCTGCTGGCCTTCGCCGCTGTGGTGCTGTTGCTGACCTGCGCGAACGTGGCTACGCTCACGCTGGTGCGGTTTGTATCCCGGCGCCGTGAACTTGCGATCCGGCAGTCGCTCGGGGCGAATCGTATGCAACTGGTGCGGCAGATGGTTCTGGAGGGCGTGCTGCTTTCCATCGTCGCAGGAGCCGTGGCCCTTGTGTTGACATCGTGGACGTCGAAGACATTCTCATGGTTCTTTCCGGCGAACTCGATTCCCCTCATACTCAACGGGAGCATGGACCATAAGGTGGTCATCGGGATTGCGGTGTCGTCCCTGTTGGCCGGCATGCTCTGCGGCGCGCTCCCCGCCTGGCGCTCGTCTCATGCGCCGGCCATTGAGGTACTCAAGGCAGAGTCCGCGAGTATCTCCGGCGGCACACGCAACCGGAAATTGCTCAGCGGGTTGGTGGTGGCGCAAATCGCGCTTGCCCTTCCTCTGCTCATCTGCTCCGGGCTATTCCTGCGAACGCTGCGGAATCTCGCCGCAGCGAACCCCGGCTTTGAGCAGGACCACGTTCTGACTGCGTCCGTGGGGCTGAATATTGCCGGCTACAGCAACGACGAGGCACAGTTGATCCGTCGCAAGATACTTGATCGCGTGTCGGTACTGCCCGGCGTGGAGGTAGCATCTCTTACCGACTGGATTCCGATGACCCTGATCCAAAAGAGGAACGATGCGTATCCGGAAGGGTATGTGCCGCACCCTCATGAATCTTTGCTGGTGGAGAATGCCGAGGTGGGCCCGCGGTATTTCGAATCCCTTCATATACCCATTTTGGAAGGACGCGAGTTTACCCTGAATGACGATGAAAAGGCGCCGAGGGTCATCATCGTGGATCAGACCGCGGCGAGGCGCTACTGGCCAGGGCAGGATCCGCTGGGAAAGAGACTCAGGGTGTGGGGCAGCCTTTTCACGGTTGTCGGCGTTGCGAGGAATTCAACCCATACTTTCGCGAACGAGTCACCGGAGCCTATGGTCTATATGAGCTTTTTCCAGCACCCGGGCTACGAGACAATGGTGCAGGTAAAAACCGAGGGGAATCCGGTCGACTTGGAGCCAGTGGTGGAAAACGCCATCCATCAAATCGATCCGCAGCTGCCGGTTTTCGATGTGCGTCCCATGCGAGAGAGTACCCAGATGGCGAGCACTTTCGCCGTCCTACAGAGCACACTGGCGGGAATGTTCGCGCTGATCGGGCTGGTTCTTGCAGTAACCGGGATCTACGGAGTCGTGGCCTATCGAACCCAAATGCGGACCCACGAGATCGGAGTGCGAATGGCTCTGGGCGCTTCCCGCGTCGATGTGCTGAGACTGGTGCTGTTACAGGGATTGTGGCTCACAGGCATTGGGCTGGCGCTAGGACTGGCGTTTGCATTGGGACTGACGCGCATTATCGTCCGGCTGTTGTACGGAATCGGCGCCAACGATCCGGTCACTGTCGTTTCCGTCGTCACGCTCCTGGGAGCAATGTCATTGCTGGCATGCTACCTTCCCGCACATCGAGCGATGCGCCGGAACCCTGTGACTGCGATTCGCGAGTTGTAAGCCGCAGCTCGGACTCGACGCGAATTGGACGGATTCAGGGTTGTGTCCGGGGCTCCGCCTGGCCGGCAAAAAGGGCCTTTCGAGTTCTGTCCGTGTAGGCCGTCACCTAGGAACTGGGAGTCGCTTGTTCAATGCGCCCGGTGCGCGTGAGCTAAGAGGTGTCCGAGAAGGACAGTCACCGGCAAAACCGGAGTTACAAGATGGCTTGACATCGAATGGAGCTTGGGCACACCATGGTTTCATAGCTGGCTATGGGAGATCATGCGTAAGCACACCAATGACCGCCTCCAAGGCACACTTGACCTTTTGGTACTCAAGACTCTTGCTTCCCGAGGGCGGATGCACGGCTACGGGATTACGCTGCACATCGAGCAGGTCTCGCAGGAGATTCTCAGGTTAGAAGAGGGCTCGCTCTATCCAGCCCTGCACCGTATGACACAGTCGGGCTGGCTTCGTTCCGAGTGGGGAATCTCAGAGAATAATCGCCGCGCCCGTTATTACTCCATCACGGCGGCGGGCCGCAAGCAGTTGGGAGAAGAAGAACAAAACTGGACCGCGTTGACTGGCGCAGTGGCTCGCGTTCTGCGGTTTTCGTAGGAGAGCGAACGTGGGGTGGCTTAACCGTCTAGCGAATATTCTTAGACCCGCAAGGGTCAGCGGTGAAATTGATGAGGAACTACGCTATCACATCAACGCACGAGCTGCTGATAATGTCGCCGCAGGTATGAGCCAGGAAGAAGCCCGGGCGGATGCGGTCCGGCGCTTCGGCAACGCCACTGTCGCGCGTGACAGGTCGTACGAGGCCGACATTTTTGTCTGGCTCGAAACAGTCCTGCAGGATCTTCGCTATGGAGCGCGGAGTCTGCGTTTGAATCCCGGTGTAACCGCCGTGGTGCTGCTATCGGTGGCCTTGGCGAGTGGTGCGAGCACTGCGATTTTCAGCGTTGTCCATTCGGTTCTGTTGCGCTCGCTTCCTTATCGAGACCCGGATCGCATCACGATGCTATGGGCCACCGATAAGCTGAACGGTTCCCTTGAAAACAACACTAGCGTGTCGAATTTCGAGGAGTGGAAGAGACGGACTCGAACCCTTGAGAACCTGGCCTCCTACCGAGAGGCGGATGCATCGTTTACAGTTAAGGGCGATGCCGATTGGATCGAATATGCGTGGGTCTACGGTGATTTCTTTGGCCTGATGGGTCGTCGTCCTGTGCTGGGCCGTACATTCAGCACAGGCGACCTGGACACACACGAAGTTGTGCTCAGTAACCGCTTGTGGAGAAGGCAGTTTGGCGCCTCGACGGACGTCATTGGCCGGACGGTGGAGTTGAGCGGTATCAACTTTCAAGTCATCGGTGTCATGCCCGAGGATTTCGCTTTCCCCTCCGAAGAAACTCTTCTTTGGGCTCCAGCCGCGGCGCTACCGGACTGGCAGGCCCGGCGAAATGATCGAGACGGCGGTTTCGGTCCTGTTATCGCGCGACTTCGGGACCGCGTTTCGCTCGATCAGGCGCGCGCCGAAGCTGACCTTATCAACCAGGAACTTACAGCAGAATATCCGATTAACCACGCGGACCGCGGGGTGCGGCTGCTGCCGCTTGCGGCACAGATCCAGGGCAAGACTGTCCCATTCATGCTCGCAATTCTTTCTGGGGCAGTCTTCTTGGTATTGCTGATTGCGTGTGCAAATGCAGCGAACCTGCTGCTTGCGCGAGGGGCAGTCCGCAGGCAAGAGATTGCGGTACGGTGTGCACTTGGAGCCGGCAAAGGACGCATCGTTAGGCAATTGGTGACGGAGAGCATGCTGCTCTCCTGTCTCGCGGGGGCCTTGGGTCTGCCCTTCGCGGCCTTGAGCATCCGAGCATTGATTGCCATGGCTCCGCAAAGGATCCCTCGGCTTGGAGAAGCGCACATCGATGCGCCGGTATTGATTTTTTGTTTCTGTCTCTCCCTCGCAACCGGTTTGCTGTTCGGACTCGCGCCGGCGATTCGAATCTCACAAAGCGTGAACAACCGGCAAGAGACAAACAGAATCGGTTCGCGCGGGATGTCCCGCTCTTTCGTCGTGGTGCAAGTCGGACTTGCTGTTATTTTGCTCACGGGGGCTGGCCTGCTGATCCGTAGCTTTGTCGCCGTGCAGTCGGTCGATCCTGGTTTCCGCACGTCCCGTGTGCTGGCTGCCACACTCAGGTTCGGTAATTCACTTCCTCGCGATCGGCGTGCGGTGCTGTACCGCGAAGCGATGACTCGCATCGGCCGCTTGGCGGGAGTCAGAACAGTTGGCGCGATCAGCACGATGTTCTATCTGGACGACGAAGCGAAGTTTGGGCTGCGTGAGGTGGAAGGGCGCCCGTTGGAGTCGCGGGAGCAGTGGACTCCCATGAAATGGGCGACGATCAGCGGCGACTACTTTCAGGCGCTTGGAGTTCCCATGGTTAGGGGCCGGTTCTTCACCGACCAGGACACAAAGGAAACCGCGCCCGTGGTTGTTATCAATGAGACCATGGCACGCCGTTACTGGCCAGGCGACGATCCCATAGGGAAAGGGATCAAAGGATTTGACCCGCGCGGGCGAAACGACGAGTGGGTTCGAGTTATAGGCGTTGTAAAGGATGTGCACAGCAGCGGCCTGGAACGCTCACCGGTCGCGCAAATCTATGAGGCTCAGGCTCAATCGTTGGATGAAACCGAGAATCTGGTGGTACGCACAGACGCAACTGTGGGAGTTCTCCGCGATACGATCAGGTCGCTCGATAATACCGCGGTGTTGACGGACGTAACTACTCTGGGAGAGCGGCTCAAAGAGCAGAATGCTCCTCGCCGTTTCCAAACGCTACTCCTAAGCCTGTTTGCCGCACTCGCGCTGGGGCTCGCGGGAGCGGGTATCTTCGCGATGATGCATTACACAGTTGCGCGGCGCACCAAGGAGATTGGCATTCGGATGGCTATAGGTGCCAGCCGAGCCAACGTTGTCCAGATGATTCTGCGGGAGGGACTTCTCCTGGTTGGTGTGGGAGTTGGAGTCGGGCTCGGTGCTTCTCTGGCGCTGTCTCGTTCGATTCGCAGCCTGTTATTCGAGGTTGGGCCGGGCGATCCAGTCACGTTGAGCACGGTCACGATAGTGCTAGCAGGCATTGCTTTATTCGCCTGCTTGATTCCCGCCCGCCGAGCGACACAAATAGACCCCATGATTGCGCTTCGTTGCGACTAAGACGAAGCTGCGAAGGTAGATGCATCGTGACGGAAGGATCATTTTCGCCGAATTTTGCCCGGCGGCAAAACCACGCCTGGAAGGGCCATTCCGTTTCCAAGATCATTCCGATCGTAATCAGGGCGAGTCCTCAGCGAGCGCTGAACAGATAGTATTGCGGTGTTCCGGGCGGATGGTCGCTGCCGGACAGTCGCATATCCGGACATGTCGGTAGCATATCCGGACATTACTGTTTGGTACACGTATGATTCCCCGGACCGCTGTGCGCGATAATGTCCTTTATGCTCCACCTGAGGGAAGCCTAGGGGTCCTATCGATCACATCGGCCGCGGTCACGCTGACGGTGCGATGCTGGAAGGACGCGAGAACAATGGAGGGCCTCGAAAGAGGCGCACGCCTCAATGCTCCCCGAATTTGGTAAACGCAAGGTGCGCCGGCGAAGTCCGGAGGATGAGTGACGATGGAATTGATTTTTGACCGGCAAGAACGGTAGTGTGGAGCGGGTGACGCCCATTCCATTTTCGCGTATTTTTGGCACTGGCCGGCGCGCGGTCGAAGTCATCACGCCGCGCCGAACGTTCGAAGACGTCATACTGCCGCCCGCGACCCGCCGCGCCCTTGAAACCGCGCTGGCCCAGGTTACACAGCACGAATTGATATTCAAGGACTGGGGCCTCGGGGAACGGCATTCCACAGGCCTTGGTCTCGCCTTCAATTTTGCTGGGCCTCCGGGCACGGGCAAGACCCTCTGCGCCGAGGCCATCGCGCAGTCGCTCGGCCGCCAACTTCTGATGGTCAGATACTCCGAGCTCGAATCCATGTGGATGGGCGAAACGTCGAAGAACGTTAGCGCGATCTTCCGTACAGCGCGCGAGGAGCAAGCCGTCCTGCTCTTCGACGAGGCCGACGCGATCGCCGGCCGTCGATCGACCTCAACCGATAGTGGAGCCCAGCGCGAACAGAACAGCGTGGTCAACGTGCTCCTGCAGGAATTGGAGAGGTACACCGGTGTCGTGATCTTCGCCACCAACCTTGCAGTAAACATCGATCCGGCGTTTGAGCGACGCATCCGGACGCATGTCCTCTTCGAGCTGCCAGGCGAGACGGAGCGCGTCAGGATCTGGCAGGTGCAGTTGCATCCTTCTCGAACTCCGCTTGCTTCCGACGTCGACTTCAACGCCCTTGCGCGCAGCTATGAAGTAAGCGGCGGAGACATCCAAAATGCTGTGCTGAAGGCAGCCCTGGCTGCCGCGGCTGAGCCCATTCCCGATTCCGCAAAGAGAATCCATCAACGTCACTTCCAAGCGGGGATAGAACAAGTCCTGGCGAGCAAGCGGGTGATGCAGCAGTCGCTCTTTGCCGATCAAAAAGTCGTCATGCCGAAGCCGGATGTTATCGCCCCCGCAAACATGTCTCAAGCTTCGCGATTGTTGGCGTACGGCCTCCCTGGAGCGGCGCTGCTGATCGCGCTGATCGCGCTCGGAGTAGCACTGTTCAAATAGCTGAGCTGCGTCTCTTGCCGTTTATCGACAGCCTGGTCTGGCCTGATGCTCGCGATAATGTATTTTATCGTTCACAACTCTGATTCCGGATGTGGTGGTTAGTAGAGTTTGCTGAACTTACGAGGGCGCCCGGTGCGAGGTTGTTGATTCAGGAGTAACTGATGGGTGGGCGGTCATCCAACCGGAACGGCACATTACCCTAAAAATCATTGCCACATGCCGCCTTACCGGGACTTATCCAGAAACCCATAATTTCGGCAGATCAACGCCGCCCTAAGCCACGGCAAATGAAAGGGTAAGAGTTTGGACCTTCGGTTGCACTGCGTCTCAGCAGCAGTAGAGTCCGCCCTGGGGCTCCTGGGGAGTGCTCGGGGGCGATGGAAACCTACAGGGCAATAGTACGCGCCAAGCAAGCTAAGCATCGAGCCTTGAGCAGTTGCGGACACGTCTTCGGCGGGAAGGAAACGAAAAGGAGCATGATGCGATTTGCAAAGATCGAAAAGATTGCAGCCAGAGTTGCGGTGGGAGCGCTTGCGCTCGTGAGTTTGCTGAGCATGACTGTTAGCACGCGGGCACAGGAGGCAGAGAGACCCTATCCGAAAATGCTGCCACTTTCGCAGTATTTAATGGACCGGAATGCGGCAATCGCGCTGGCGCGAAGCGCTGCTCCGGAGGGCATTTCAAAGGGTGCGTCTGTTTTGGTGCTGACGCCCAAAGGCTGGGAAACAGCGGTCAAAGGTACAAACGGTTTTGTGTGCATGGCGGGGCCGGCATGGACGGCCAGCATCGACTTTTATGACGTCTGGAGTCCGAAGCAGAGAGGCGCGATTTGCCTCAATCCAGCGGCTGTGCGGTCGATCCTGCCGATTTTTCGTAAGCTGACGGAAATGACGCTCGCTGGAGTGACCTCCGTAAAAGAGCGCATCGCGGGCATTCAAGAGGCGTATGCGAAGAAGGTGATTCCGCCGGTGGAGCCGGGGGCAATGAGCTATATGATGTCCAAGGACGCATACCTTACCCATTTGGGTTCACACAATTTATGCCACGTGATGTTCTTCTTGCCGATAAAAGATCCTACTGAATTGAACGCCGATGATCCGAACTCACCCATTTCTTCGACATCTATCTGGTTCCCGGACCCTGACAAACCAGATAGTCCACTGAACAAAGAGCTACCGCCGCTGCGGACTGTGCCAATCGAAGTGCCCTATTGGTCCGATGGCACTCTGGCGTTCCACTAACCGAAGAATGCGGTGCTGGCAATGACCGCGTCATGTCACGCTATGTCAAAAGTGTCAGTCCCGGCTGATCGCGAATAGCGAGAGGAGCATAGAAAAATCGGAAACGGGGCGAAACGATCGGCGGTTACAGCGCACTATCCATCTAGTGTAGTGCGTCCCACAGATGGGCCTTTATCTCATAGGAAGATCCTGTGTCGGTTCTTAGCCGGTAAGCCGTGCTTTTCAAGCTACACCGCGCCGAGTCCCGATAGGGACGACCGATCATAGCCCAGGATGGAGTGCGCAGCACGGAATCCTGGGTAGCTATAGCAAAATGATCAAGCCCCGTAGGGGCGGCATACATCCTTGAGGGGACGTCAGTCCCGATCGCAGCAGATACGGCAGCTGACATAATCGCCTTTATTACTGACGCATTACACTAGGTTGAGGTGGCGATCAGTTTTACACGTCGACCTGGACTCAGGGCGCCCGGGTCGTACTGATAAACGTAGTTAACGGAACTACCGATTCTGTACAGGGGGCAGACCATGGCTGTGATTGATGGTAGGAAGCCGTCTCCCGACACTAACACTAGCCCCGTGAATCACCGTGTGGTGGTGAAGTTTCGGCCCACCGTTCAATTGCCCTATTCGGATGAAGCCGCAGCGCGTTTGGATGGGCCCGCGAGCTTTCGGTGGCGTGACCTTCAAGCGTTGCACTCTGGCATCGAACTCGTACCTTATTTTTCCACACTGGGTGAGGCTGCGCTGCGCCAACTGGCGCAGCGCAGGGCGCGGACTAAAAGCTCAGCGACGCCGACTGTATTTACACAGTATTACGCGGTGCGCGTAGCACCGGGCACCGATCCTGAGACTGTGGCGCGAGCCATGGCGCAGTGGCCGGAGGTGGAGATTGCCTATGTCGAGGGGCGGCCCGGTACCGCCGCCGGTCGATCCCAGCAATGACCCGTTGAGCGCCAATGAGGGGTATTTGAATGCTGCACCGCAAGGCCTCAATGCGCGCTACGCGTGGAATTCGATTTGCTGGGGTTTGAAGCAAAACTGGTGAGAGGTGCGGAAAACACAAATATCGAAAAGGTCACAGGCTCTCAGGATGACGGCTTTGGGGAGGGGTCGAAAAGAGAGTGGCGGCGAAGGGCAAATGTGGGGCGCCCGAATGGCGCACCGCAGATTCCTCCCCTTCGGTCGGGATGACAAATAGGAGAGGGTGGTTGTGGGGAGAGAACAGTTGCCGAGGCGGGACGCCGATGCGCATCGGCGGCTCGCTCACTCTGAACATTTCCGCTCCCCTCTGCTACCGGGGGAAGAGGGAATTGCAGCACCGTATGCTGGCGGCGATTGGCAAAAGGCACCGGGGCCCCCATCGTCATGGTTGACCAGGTGGGGTGGGAATGAATCGAAGCAAATCGTCATGGTAGGATATTCCTACCGAGGCTCGACCGTGACAACCCCAGACACGCTTCTTGAGTACCTGACGACCACGAAAATCGGAGAAAAGGGGCAGCTCACCGTACCCAAACAGTTCCGTGAGGATCTGGGTCTTGAAGCGGGAGCACCGTTTGTCGTGTTGCGGTTGGGAGACGGCCTTATTCTGCTGCCGGAGCAGCAGCGCTTCGATCACCTGTGCGAACAGATCAGCTCGGCGCTGACGTCCGCCGGAGTTACATCCAAGGCGGTGCTGGCGACCTTACCGCAGACTCGGCAGCGAATCTTTGAACGTCGTTTCGGTAGGAGCAGTTCGACGGCAGCCGTACCCCGCCGACCCTCGCGGTCTCATCGCGAGAAGTGACAGGTACCCGCAGGCTCCGGTTATTTCTGGACTCAAATGTCCTCACGGCGGGTATTGTCTCCCCGTGGGGACTTGATAAAGCCGTGCTCGCTCTCTGCGCGGCAAGAATCTGCCGGCTTATCCTGGCTGAAGCGGTCCGCGAGGAAGTGGAAGAAAACCTCTTGCTCCATGCAGGGCGATTGTCCTCGGTGGAAGCGGACGAGTTGATCCAGAACTATCGCCGCCTCATCCAGCTCACCAAGCCTGAATTGATTCCATATCGAGATGCAGATTCCGTACAAGAGAACCGGCGCCTGATTCGCCATGAGGCGGACGTACCTGTGCTGCTGTCCGCCATGGCCGCAAAACCTGACTGGCTTTTGAGCAACAACACAAAGCATTTCACACAGACCGTCGCGCAACGTACTGGCCTGCGTATCGCAACGCCTGCCGAATTTTTCATGAAGCTATCGTCGCTACTCCGGTGAGTCGCGGGGTCACCTTCGGCCTCCTGGTGTAGTGCGTCAGTAATAAAGGTCGAGTATGTCAGCTGCCGTATCCGCTGCGGATCGGGACTGACGTCCCTCAAGGATGTGTGCCGCCCCTACGGGGCTTGATCATTCTGCTATAGGTACCCAGGATTCCGTGCTGCGCACTCCATCCTGGGCTACTATCGGTCGTCCCTGACGGGACTCGGCGCGATGTAGCTTGAAAAGCACGGCTTACCGGTAAGAGGCGACATCTTTTCAACCCATGTAGTGCGCCGGATATACCGGCGCAAACACCCGAATTTCCTGCAAGCTGCCGTGGACGAGTCAACGTGTGCGCCTTTCGTCGAGGAAAGGCGCATGAAGTCTGTGGAACCCATTGAACCCTACAGGAAATTCGGGGCATGGGGCACCCGTCCAGTATCTGTTTCAGGGGAACCTGGTTGTTAAACTGAAGAAGTGAAGATCGCTCTTGCGCAGATCAACCCCACAGTTGGGGATTTTCAAGGGAACACGAAGAAAATCATCGAGTTTGCACGGGAGGCGTCGAACGCCCAGGCAGACATTGTCCTGTTCCCGGAATTGGCGGTTTGCGGCTACCCTCCCGCAGACTTCCTGGAGAAACCATCCTTTGTGGCGCGGGCGGGCGAGGCCATCGCGGAGATTGCCGCCACCGCCACCACCGGCCGCCCACTGACTGTCATTTGCGGGTACGTAACGGAAGCGCCCGCGGAGTCAGGAAAACATGTCGTGAACTCGGCGGCACTCCTACGCAACGGCTCCGTCGAATTTGTTCAGTCCAAGCGGCTCCTGCCGTTCTATGACGTCTTTGATGAGCAGCGCTATTTTTCTCCGGCAGCGCGTCAGAATCTGTATCTCCTGGGCGATCAACAGCTTGCGTTGACCATCTGCGAGGATGCCTGGAACGATAAGCTTTTCTGGCCCCGGCGCCTCTATCCCACGGACCCGATCGAAGAGCTGATGCGCATCGGCGGCTCTCTCATCCTGAACCTTTCCGCCTCCCCCTACTACCGGGGAAAGAGGGAACTGCGGCACCGTATGCTGGCGGCGATTGCCAAAAGGCACCGTGCCCCCATCGTCATGGTCAACCAGGTGGGCGGGAATGACAGCCTGGTCTTCGACGGGGCCAGCTTTGCTCTAGGTCCAGACGGCTCGGTTGTCGCCCAGGCGCGGTCTTTCGAAGAAGACCTGGTTTATTTCGACAGCACCGCGCTCACGGGCGATCGCCGCGCGGTGGATCCGGACGAGGATGCGGCCGTCTACCAGGCCCTGGTGTTGGGGACCCGGGACTACGTGCGCAAGTGTGGTTTCTCCAAAGTGCTGATAGCTCTCAGCGGAGGCGTCGATTCTGCGCTGGTTGCGGCCATCGCCGTGGACGCCTTAGGTAAAGAGAATGTCACCACTATCGGCATGCCCAGCCAATATTCCTCAGCCGGCTCCATCGACGATGCCCGTGCACTGGCAGACAACCTGGGCATCCGATATACCACCATCGCCATCCATGATCTTTTCGATCAATACACCAAGGCTCTGGGCCCGAGCTTCGCCGGCCGGGAGCCGGATATTACCGAGGAAAACATCCAGTCGCGTATCCGCGGCAACCTGCTGATGGCC
Source organism: uncultured Acidobacteriaceae bacterium (assembly GCA_963850235.1). Lineage (GTDB taxonomy): Bacteria > Acidobacteriota > Terriglobia > Terriglobales > Acidobacteriaceae > PALSA-350. The sequence continues at coordinate 138,754 of CAWKKM010000009.1, forward strand.
CTTTCCAACAAGTTCAACGCGCTGGTGCTCACGACCGGCAACAAGTCGGAAATGTCGGTGGGTTATTGCACCCTCTACGGTGACATGGTGGGTGCGCTGGCGGTGATCGGAGATGTGGTCAAGACAGAGGTCTACCAACTGTGCCGCTATCTGAACCGGGACCGCATCGTTATTCCGTTGCCCATCCTGGAAAAGGCCCCGTCGGCGGAGCTTCGTCCGGGACAGAAAGATACTGACTCCTTGCCGCCTTATGATGTGCTCGATCCGATTCTGCAGGCCTATGTCGAGCGCTATGAGACGCCGGAACAGATTGCCGCTGAACACCATTTCGATCTGGCGACCGTCTGTCAGGTAGTCAAGCTGGTGGAGCGCAGCGAATACAAACGCCAGCAGGCGGCGCCGGTGCTCAAGGTCACCAGTAAGTCTTTTGGCATGGGGCGGCGCTTTCCCATCGCCGTCAAAGTTCAGGTATAAGCAAGATGAGAGAGGAACTGAATGCAGCTTCGTACAAACCTACGTCTTTTTGTTTTGGCAGCCAGCAGTGCGGCATGCGCACTGGCCCAGAACCCAGCCCCGCAGACTCCCGCGGCGCCCACGCCGGCTGCTCCGCCGAGCGGTGTTTTCACGGTGCCGACGGCCCCGCCCGCCCAGGCGACCCCATTTCCCCCGGTCGACCCGGCAAATTTTACCGCGACCACGCCCACCAAGCAGACGGTGGAAGACTTTCTGCACGCATTCTGGGGATATGACAGCAGCCGCCTATGGCAGATTCAGGCTATCCTGCCCACACCCGCGCCCGGCGTGAGCCGTGTCCTGGTCCTGGTTAAATCAGCCAATCCCGGTCCTAAGGATCAGACGGCACAGCTGTCTTTCTTTACCTTGCCTGATCAAAAGTTCCTGGTCGCCGACTCGCTGCTCCCTTTCGGTTCCAGGCCGTTTGAGAGCTTCCGCCAGATTCTGCAAACAGACGCTACCGGCCCGTCCAAGGGCGGCGCATCCAAAGCAATGGAGTTGGTGGAGTTCTCTGATTTTGAGTGTCCTCACTGCAAGGACGCACAGCCCATCGTTGCCAAGCTGCTGGCTGATTATCCCAGCGCTCACTTCGTCTATCAGGACTTTCCCCTGTCGCAGATCCACACCGAGGCGCTCAAAGCATCGACTCACGGATACTGCGTAGCCAAAGCCGGGGGCAACGACGCTTTCTTCAAGTTTTCCGATGCGCTGTTTGAGACGCAGGCAGGGCTCACGCCTGCCACGTTCGGATCAGACTTTAAAGGACGCCGAGACCAAAGCAGGTCAGGATCCGGCCAAGATTGCCGCCTGCGCGGCAACCCCGGCGGCCAAGCAAGCAATTGAGGCTTCGCGCGCACTGGGCGATCGCGTGGGCGTGAACCAAACACCCACCCTGTTTGTGAATGGCCGTGCCTTGCCGCTGACTGGAATTCCCTACGAGATGCTGCAGAAGATCATCGAATTCCAGGCGAAGCTGGACGGCGTGCCGCTGCCACCAGCTCCACCGAGTGCCGCGCCGGCGCCAAAACCGGCTCCATCGCTGCGATAGCAGAACTCCCCTTGCCAACGAACTGGGTCGACGAGTTCGTTGGCAAGGATAAAAGTTTCTTTTGAAACAATAGACGTGACCAATAGCGTGGCGAGCGAGACCGTTTCTCCCCAGGCGCCGCGAGCAGAATATGCGCGGCGCCTGGACGAGCTGTCGGCGCGCCGCTCCCGAATCCAACGGCGGGAACGGCTTGCCGGCTACTCGCAACTGGCATTGGCCGCGCTCTGTTTGATCTGGATCTTATTCCGCCTGCGCCACTTCGGTGCGGCCGACCTGCTGCTTCTTATTCCTATCGCGGCGTTCGTGGTTCTTGACGTGGTGCACCGGCGGCTCATTCGTAGGGTCACCGCATGCTCCCGCGCCATCCGGTTTTATGAGCAAGGGATGGCGCGCCTGGACGATCGTTGGGCGGGAACAGGTGTTACCGGCGAGCGTTTTCTCGAGCCGTCACATTCCTGCGCACGCGATCTCGACCTCTTCGGGCGAGCCTCCGTCTTTGAGTTGTTGTGCACGGCACGTACTCGTGCGGGGGAAGAAACTCTGGCCCGGTGGCTGCTGGCGCCCGCGCCGCCAGACGAGGTTCGCGACCGCCAGCTGGCGGCCAGGGAGCTTAGCGGCCGCCTGGATTTTCGCGAGGGCCTCTCGACCATGGGAGAAACCCTGGCCCTGGGAGTTCGGCCAACTCAACTCATCGCCTGGGGAGAGGCGCCAGCCGTTCTGCCATCCGGAATGATCCGTATCGTAGCCCTGGTGCTCGCGGTTGCCTGGATATTCATCGCCGGCGGTGCCGTGGTTAACACCTTCACTGGATCGATGCGGCACATGGCCGGCATAGTCGCGGCGCCGTCGTCGCTTTGGGTAGCACCGGAGTGGCTGGTGTTCGCCATCACCCTCGTGAACCTGGGGCTTTCCTTACGCTTTCGGAGCCGCTTGAATGAAGCGGTGCACGCGGCCGAGGAAGCTGGCCATGACCTGAACCTCCTGTCCGAGGTGTTGGCCGCCTTTGAGCGCGAGCCCTTCACCAGCCCCAGACTGCTGCAGCTGCAAGCTAGGTTGAAGCAGGGAGCCGTTTTGCCTTCGCAAGCGATCGCCAGGTTGAATCGCCGGGTGGAGTTTCTGGAGTCGGCGCACCATCAGTTCATTCGCGTTTTCGACGTTGTCATCTTCTACCGGCTGCAATTTGTCCTTGCGACGGAGAACTGGCGCCGGCGTTACGGACGATCACTGCGCCAGTGGCTTGAGACGGTTGGCGAGTTGGAAGCACTCTCCGCATTGGGCGGTTATACCTACGAGCACCCGGAAGATGTTTTCCCTGAGTTTGTCGAGGCAGGACCCTGCTTTCAAGCGGAGGGGCTGGCCCATCCGCTGATCCCGCGAGGGCGAGCGGTGACCAACGATCTCCATTTAAGCCGCGATCTTCAACTCATGATTGTGAGTGGTCCGAACATGGCAGGGAAGAGTACGTTCCTGCGTGGAATCGGTGTCAATGCGGTTCTCGCACAGTGTGGTGCGCCGGTCCGCGCGGTCCGGCTGATACTTTCCCCGCTGGCAGTCACCGCTTCGATCTGCGTTCTCGACTCCCTCGAAGGCGGCATCTCGCGCTTCTATGCCGAGATCAACCGGCTGAAGCTGATCATGGATTTGACCCACAGCTCAGTGCCCGTGCTGTTTCTGCTGGACGAGTTGCTTTCGGGAACGAACTCGCACGATCGCTTGATTGGCACGCGATCGTTCGTCACCAAGCTGGTAGAGCGCGGTGCAGTGGGCCTGGTGAGCACGCATGACTTGGCTTTGACCGCGATTCCGGAGGAGATTGGATCGAAGGCTATCAACTGCCATTTCGCAGACCGTCTTGAAGAGGGGCGGTTGCACTTCGATTACAAGCTCTATCCCGGTATTGTGCAGACCAGCAACGCGCTGCCTCTTATGCGTTCGATTGGACTTGAAGTCTGAACTGGATCAACGAACGGAGGCTTCCTCGTCATCCCCATCCTTCACCAGGCCCACGCTGGTGACGCGTGCGGTCCAAATGGGATGGACGCGGCGGTCGTTAATGCCGCGAACGGCCAGCCTGACCTCAGCAAACCCCGCATTGCACATGTAGTCCTGAACCTCGGGCGTGGCGAAGTAATCCTCTACCACGGACCGGATGCGATCCAGGTAAGCCCCCTGGTAGGGCCATAAGACGGGGAACTGGAGGGACAGGATATTGGCGTGATCGCCGAGCAGGTCCACGGTGACCGTGCGCGAGCTGAAGGCTGCCGTCATCAGATCAGCTTTCCTAAGCCGCGCCTGCACCGCCACCGCGCGCTGATCTTTGGGGCGCAGAAGAATGTAAGCGTAACAGTTCTCTATCGGAGGAGGCTGGTCGACCGGTTCCACCGGCGGGGGGTGTATGCCAGAACGATCTTCCTGCGTCGAAGCCGCATGAGTAACCGGCAACGAAAGCTGTTCCTGCTGGCACGAAGTCAACATGAACAGAAGCGGGGTGAGGAGCAAAAGTCTGCCTGCCATATTGCCTCTGAGATATTTCTCAGGAGTCTTCGGGGGGACCTATAGAATGCACCTTTTTGTGGGCGGCTTTCAAGTCCGCGGAACCAATCCGTGGCCGGGGGGCCTTTAGTACCCCTAACCCCATTGGCAGCTATTTGATAGGGTAAACAATTCATCCAGGACGCGAGCCTGTTCCAGGAGAACTGACGGAGGGAAATCGAGGGGTCATGGGCCTAAAGGCCGTGTGTGAGAACGCGAAAGCAAACCGACCGCGCATTTTTCCGCAGCCTCTGAAAAGCGTGCACCTTGTTCAGCTGTGATGGGGCAGAGGAATCAGGGGTCCAGTCTGATCACTATGCCGCCGGCGCAGGATGTGCGGGGTGACCAGGATGGCCAGGTTACTCACACTGAACTCTTTGTTGGTACTGCTCAACCCTGAAAAGCCGGGCAGCTCCGTGAGCCCGGGGGTACCGCTCACGGCATTCGATTCCTGCCGGGTGAGGTCGCCCACCACCAGCGCGCTGGCTCCGCCGCGAAGATGGATGTCGGCCGTATAGCTGCGATTGGTAAGCACCGGCAGGCCGTTGAGACTGCCGCCCTGGAGGCCCTGAATTTTGAGGTCCAGCTTGAGCACGACATCGTCATTGCGCTCAATCCGCGGAGTGACTTTCAGCGTCAGGCCCAGGTCCTGGTACTGCACCTGGGGAATAGGCTGTGCGCCGCCCAGGCTGCTGGCGTTGATTCCTAAACCGCTCAACACGCTGGAGAGCCCGGCGCTGGTGATTCCCGGAATATTCACCGACGAGGCGGCAATGCTGGAATAGCTGGAGGTGGTGATGGGATATCGAGTGCCGCTGCGGATGGTCCCTTCAGCGTTGTCGTCGAGCCGGAGCTGGACCTGGTCGAGCGAGCGTGTGTCGGTCGAGTTCAGGCTCAGGTTTCCCTTGATGCCGTTGCTGGTGAGGCCGGTTAAGGTGAGGCCGTTGCCGAAAGTGGCAAATGGCTGGCTCAAAATGGAGCCGGTTACCTCGCCCGAGGCAATCAGAATGGCGGCGATGGCCGCATAGTCCCCAGCGCTCGCCAAGCCACTGGAGATGATCTGCTGCACCAGGCTCGAGTTTTGCGAGATGACGTTATTTAACTCGGTGGATACGTTGAAAACGGTCGTGGTTTGGGGCAGCTGGACGCCCACAAGGCGGGTCCGCGTATTCGCCACCTCGTAGATCTTTACGTCCAGCAGGACCTCGCTCTTGCCGTCCAAAAGGTCCGCCAGCGTCTTATTAAGAGCCTTGAGACTGGAAGCGGGTGCGCGCACCGTCAGGGTACTCAACTCCGGCTGCACGGCCGCCTGCTGGATCCCGAGCACGTTCTTGGCCAGGTTGCTCATGTCACTGAACTCAGTTGGTGTGAGGCCGGGCAGGCGCAGGGTCTCGAGCGATAAGCGGTCGTATTTGTCGTGGTTTTCCTTGTTGTCTTTGGCGATCAGGACGCGCGCCGGGTCGAGCGGCACCATAAAGGAATTGGTTGCGAGGCTTAGCAGGTGCGCAACCCGGTCGAAATCCACGTCGTCGGCGTCGAAGCTGATGGTCTTGGTGGCCAGGGAGCCATCATCCACCATGCGTAGACCGTAAGCTTCGATCACCCGTCGCAGGACTTCCTGTTCCGTGCTCCGGAAGTGAAAACTTTGCTTTCCCGGCTTGGGCGTCAGCTCAATGGCGGGGGCGAAGTCCGCGGTAACGGTATCGGGAGGCAGTCCGGCGAGGTTGGCCAGGTCATCGATGTGCTGGGCGACTTCCTGGTTTTTTGGGTCAAGCGCCAGGGCTTGGGCGAGCTTGGCACGGGCGGTCTCATTCTGCCCCTGTTGCCGGGCCTTGTCAGCGTCCTGTATCAGTTTGGTGACGCTGTGTTGGCGTGCGATTTGCAAGTCGAGAGCGTAGTCGTGGTTGGAGGGATCCTCCTTCGCGGCCTTGGCGAAAGCCTTCTCCGCCGCGTCGACATCGCCCTTTTCCATGGCTCGAACGCCCTGCACGTAAAACTTTTCCGCGTTGCGAGTCTGGCGAGCGGAGGGTGCGGGCGCCGGGGGCGCTGCCGGCGAAGACTGCTGCGCATAGCCCGCAAAGGGCGTAAGGACGCACCAGGCGGCAAAGAGGCGGACTAGACGCATGAATCGGTCATTGAATTTGATCGTTGGATTTATCGTAGGGGACGACCCAAAAATAGGGCAAGTTACCATTTCCGCAGCTTCCAGGATTCTCGCCGGATCGAGCCTAGCAGGCATTTCTCACGGGATCTCTATTTCTGACGGATGACGGGTGCCCCATATCTGCCCGGTTTTGGCAGATGTGGGATTCCGCGGATGTCCACCGGTCACTCTCTACTGGCAACAGGTCGTGATGGTGGGTCATCTACACCTTGCAAACTCAGGAGCCGAGCTCCGTGGAATCCCACATCTGCCAAAACCGGGCAGATATGGGGCACCCGTCATTCGTTACGGTACAGGCCGTGAGAAATGCCTGCTAAAGGAGTGCTTGCAAGGTCGGGGTGCAGACCTCGGGTTGGTGCTGAAGCAAGATCTGATAGGGAAAGACTCCTGTAGCCACGGCAATGGTAGGCAGCCCATTTGCTCTCGCCGCGGCGATGTCGGAGGGCGTGTCACCGATCACACACACTTTGACCTGGGCGCCTGCAAGTTTCCGCACTCCAGTGAGCGCATGGGCAATCAAGTCGGCGCGTACTGCGTGGCGGTCGCTGAATCCGCCGAAACTGAACCAATCGCGTAGTCCCGCGAGCTCGATCTTCGACCATCCGATCTGTTCCAGGTTGCCTGAGGCTACGCCCAGGAGCTTGCCGCGGCTCTTGAGGTAGGCCAACATCGACAAGACGCCGGGCATCACGGTTACGCTCATTCTTTCCCGCTGTTCCTGCACTCTGGTGCGCAGGCGCTCTAGAATTTCTTCGAGACGCGGCTGCCATATTTCATCGTCGATCGCCGCGAGGCGAAATGCATCACGAAAAATAGCGGTATCGGTGCTGCCGTGCACTGCGACCCCCTCCATCGACAGAGGATGTCCCATCACTGCCTCAACGCTCCAGGAGAAGGCATCCGTGTGCACGCCGCCATGAGCGTGGAGGAGGGTTCCATCGATGTCGAAGAGATAGGCGTCGCAGTCATCCCAGCGAAATCCGTCGCGGATCATCACCGGGCCCTCAGCCGGGGCAGTTTGCACCCGGCCGCTCTGCTCCTGCACTAGGTGCGCACCGTCTGCTTGTTCTCAAAGGGAGCAGGACGTTCCGCTCGGGGCGGACGCTTGAGGCCGCTGCGAATTTGTTCCGGATCGAGTTTCAGTTCCGCGATGGTGCGGCGAAGCGTGTTGCGGTGCATGCTCAGCTCGCGCGCCGCTTTGCACTGGTTTCCCCTGTGATGCGACAACACTTCGAGAATGAAGCGCCGTTTGAACTCACGCACTGCTTCGTCGTAATGAATGCCGCCGGCGTGCATTTGCGTCACAAGACTATCCAGCTCACGTTTCACGAAAACCTCTTTCCTTTTTCCTACCCGCTCGACTGCCGGGTTTGTGTTTGGGCAGTGTTGAAATGAACTTCCGAACTCGGTTTCAACCAGTCAGGTTGACCTCTCCGGAGCGCCTGCAGGCCCTGACGGATTTCTTCCCCTAAAGCAAACGGTACAACCTGTGAACCGCCGTGAGCCGCGGTCAAAAAAACCGGAGCCAGGCGGGAATTACTCAACCAATCCTGCCGGGGCAAAAAGGCCACAATGCCCATCAGGACAAGCGTCACCACGACACAACCCTCAACGAGCCCAACCACCGCACCGAGGAGTCGATCTACAATACCCAAGCCCACGCCGCGAAACAAGCCACGGAGCAAACGACCCACTATGGCGGCCACCACCATCACCGCCAGCGCAATCAGCAGGAACGCGATCAGGTTCGCCGCCTCTCGGTTGTGGACCACGCGCACAACCCAGAGTGAAAATCCTCCGTAGTTCGCCGCAGCGATGAAGAGCCCGAGAACGATTCCGGCCAGGGAAAAGACTTCGACAAAGAAACCCTTCACAAAAGCAGAGACCACAGATACTACCAGAACAATCACGATCAGCAGGTCGGCCAAATTCATTCTGTACGTTTCCTAAAGCGCGGGGCCGGTCAGCAAAATTAACGCCTGCTCATACTTTTCCTGGGTTTTGCGAACTACGTTCTCCGGGAGCTCCGGCGCGGGCGGCTGCTTATTCCAACCCACCGACTCCAAATAGTCGCGCACAAATTGCTTGTCGAACGAAGGCTGCGCGGTTCCGGGGCGATATCCTTCGCTTGGCCAAAAGCGGGAAGAGTCCGGCGTCAACACCTCGTCCGCCAGCACAATTCCTTTTGCGGTCAGTCCAAATTCAAACTTGGTATCGGCAAGAATCAGGCCGCGCTCGGCTGCGTGAGCCGAGGCCCTGGCGTAAATTGCGAGACTGAGGCGGCGCAGGTCTTCTGCGTGATTGCCGCCAAGGCGCGCGACCATCTCGTCGAAAGAAATATTTTCGTCATGCTCGCCGCTCATGCTTTTGGTCGCGGGAGTGAAAATCGGTTCCGGTAAACGCTCCGATTCACGCAAGCCCGGTCGGCAACGAGATTCCGGAGATTTTTCCTGTTTGCTTGTAGTCTTTCCAGCCGGAGCCGGAGAGATATCCGCGGACCACACACTCCGCGGGAAACATCCGCGCGCGGTTCACCAGCATGGACCGGTCGCGCAACTCTTCCTGGTAAGGCTTCAACTCCGCGGGATATTTCTCAACGTCCGCCGTAACCAGATGATTGGGGACGAGATCACTGAGGTAGTCGAACCAGAAGAGGGAAATTTGGGTTAAGACGCGGCCCTTGCCGGGGATGCCTGTGGCCAACACATGATCGAATGCGGAGATTCGATCGGTCGCTACCATGAGCAGAAGATCTTCTACCGCATACAGATCGCGGACCTTACCTCGAGCAAAAAGTTGAAGGTCTTCGAATTCGAGTGGCGATGAGCGTCGGCAAAGGTTCCGCCTCGGGAGAGGAATGACTTTCCGATTGTCCGAGGTGACGACAGGTTTGTCAACGCATGAAAAGTCCACACTTGTCGGGGCCGCGATGCGTGTATCGCATTTTGGACAAACACTGTCAAGTAGGTGCGGATACGGATTTGGCTGGATCTTACGGCGGACGATTACGCCGTGACCAGACGACGCTCCTGCACCCGTTCGCGGGTGCGGTTGTGGTTAGCATCCTCTCCAGCCAGCCGCACCGAGACCAGCTTGGAGACTCCCGGCTCTTGCATGGTTACTCCATAGATCAGGTCAGCCGCGGTCATCATGCGTTTGGAGTGGGTAACCAGCAGGAATTGGGTTTCAGTACTCATCCCCTTAATCATTTCGGCAAGTCGGCCCACGTTGGTCTCATCGAGCGGAGCGTCGACTTCGTCGAGGACGCAGAATGGGCTGGGTGCGTATTCGAAAATTCCCACCAGCAGCGCCAGCGCGGTGAGCGCTTTCTCACCACCCGAAAGCAGCAATACATTTTGCAGCTTCTTGCCTGGAGGTGAGGCTACGATATCGATGCCGCTTTCCGCGGTGTTTTCTTCATCGGTCAAACGCATGAAGCCTTGACCGCCTCCGAAGAGGCTGGTGAAGGTCTTGGAGAAATTCTCGTTGATGCGGGCGAAGGCCTCGTCGAACTTCTGGTGGGTAATCTGATCGATTTCCCGGATGGTCGATTGGGTATTCTCGATGGCGTCGATCAGGTCTTTGCGCTGGGTTTCGAGGAAGCCGTGGCGGTCCGCCGTTTCCTTGTATTCCTCGAGCGCCATCATGTTGACGGGGCCCATCGCTTCGAGCTTCTGCTTGAAGCCGCGGCACGCCTCTTCTTCTTCGGCCAGTATGTCGCCTTCGAGGCGCGGTACATCCTGCTGTTGACGGAGTTCCGAAGCTTCAATGCCGAGATCGCTCACACAAGCCGCTTCCATGTACTCGAGCTCGACGGCGAGCTTGGCGGTGTGCGCGCTGCGGGTGCTGCGTGCCTCGCGGAACGTGTCCATTTCCGAACGCAGGACCTTTAGATTTTGTTCCAGGTCTTTCAATTGTTCGCGCAACAGCCGGGCTTCTTCTGTCGATTGCGCAGCTTCTTCCAGTGCGGCCTCGGCGGACTTCGGTCAGGCGCTCGCGTTCCACTTCCAGTTGTTCGTTCTCGCGGGTGCGCTGCTGCTCTTCCGCAGTGGCTGAGGCCAGCTGCTGTTCCAGCTGATTGACCCGCCGTTCGAGGTCGCCGTACATGCGATCGATGCGGGTGAAGGCTGCTTCCGCTCCGCGGCTGCGCTCTTCCAACCCGGCCAGGATGGCGGAGACACTGGCTGCCTGCTGCTGCGCCTCTTCGCGATCGCGGCGCAACTCCTCCACGTTCTGCTGCAGCTCGTTGACTTTGACTTCGGATGCCTCATGCTCGGCATCGAGGCGCGCTGTCTCTTCACGCTTCTCTTCGATCAAGGCCTGGCGAACGTTGCGCAAGTCCTTGTTGCGTTCGCTCTGCACGACCCAGTCGTCGAGCCGGCGTTCGATGCGAGCGACTTCCGCATCCATCTGACGCAGGGCGGCGCTTTGGTTAGCGCTTTCCCGCTCGGCATGGCGGCGCTCTTCGCTGATTCCTTCCGATCGAGCGGCCAGCTCACTCAACAGCCGAGCCAGGGAACTCGCGGTGATTTCCGCACGTCCCAGCTCGGCCTCGACCAGGTCCAGCCGCTTCTGGGTCTCACGCAACTCGCCCTTCAACGCCAGCGGACCCTCGGCTCTGGGCTTACCTCCGGTGACAGTGACATTGTGAAAGCACTCACCGGATGGAGCGAGGAAGAAGGCGTTGGGATTTTCCGAGGGCCAACGACTTGGCCGACTCTGCATCGGGAGTTACAAAGCCATCGCGCAGTTTGGGCAGAATCACTTCGAGCGAGCGGCCAAATCCATCGAGCACCCGGATGCAGTCTTTCAGCCGTTTGACACCGACGCTGTTGTGCTCCGCGTCGAGATGCGTCTCCGGCAAAAGAGAACTTGGCCTGGGAATCGTCCGGATGCACCAGGAAGGTAGCCCGTCCATCGACATCGCTCTTGAGCAGGCGCATGCCTTCATGGGCCGCATCCCAGCTCTTGACCACGATGTAGTTAAGCTCATCGCGGAGGAAAGCATCTACGACGGTTTCGTATTCGCCGGTCACTTCCAGGAAGTCGGCCAGCGTGCCTACGGGAGCCAGCCCGCCGCCGAGGGAATTCGACTTGAGCAGTTTACGGACGGTGTCGGTGGAATAGCTGTGTTCGCGGATCAGCGACTGCAGTGAATTGCGGCGGCCGGTCAGGGTCGCCATTTCGGCACGCAAACGGTCCACCTCGAGTTTGGTTGCGCTCTCTTCGCCGCGCCGGGTTTCGGTTTCCGCCCGTACCGCGACCATTTCGGCTTCGAGACGCTGTAACTGCTCGGTGACGGATTCGAACTTGAGCGAAGCCTGTCCGCGTTCCGAGCCCAGCGATGCCAGCTCGTTGCTGGCGGCGTGGATCTCCCCGGCAAGCCGCTCGGCATCCTGCTCCAGCGCGGTCAACGACTCTTCCGCGTGGATCGTTTGGTTACGCGCATGTCCGGCCTGGCTCAGCAACTGCATGGCGTAGCGGCGTGCCGCTTCCAGCCGCTGTTCGACTCCGCTGACGGCTTCGACCGCTTCGCGCGCTTGCGCCTGGCGAAGTTTTGATTCTTCACGAACTCCCGCAGCCTCGGCAGCCGCGGTCTCCAGGAAACTCCGATGAGACTCGCGTTCGACGATCAGGCCCTGTAAGTGAAGGCGTGCCTGCTCCAGCTCGGCCGAACCGGCAGCGGCGCGGCTCTTCAATTCAGCGATGCGCTCCTGGTTCGCGATTTCCCGCGTGGTGGCGCGCTCGCAGATCGACGGAAGCCTGGTTGGCGCGCGCGTTGGCGTCTTTCGCGGTCGCATCCAACTGATAGCCGCGCGACATGCCGGTCGAGTACTCACCCTCGAGCGCACCTACGTGCTCGGCGCCTTGCTCGATCTGGGCCGCCAGTTCGGCGATCTCAACGGTGAGCGTGGCCTGCTCGGCATCCATCTGCGCGATGCGGCTGGCCAGCACCACGCGCAGGCGGGTTCGCATTTCGTCGCGCAGTGCGGCGTAGCGTTCTGCCTTCGCGGCCTGCCGCTTGAGCGATCCCATTTGCCGGGTGACTTCTTCGAAGATGTCGTCGACGCGGGCCAGGTTTTGTTTGGCCTGTTCGAGGCGAAGTTCGGAAAGGCGCTTCCTGGTCTTGAAACGGGTAATGCCTGCAGCCTCTTCAATGATGGCGCGGCGGTCGTGAGGCTTGGAGCTCAGCAGTTGCCCGATGCGTTCCTGCTCGATGATGGCGTAGGATTCCGGGCCGAGGCCGGTGCCCATGAAGATGTCCTGGATATCGCGCAGACGGCAGAGTTTTCCGTTGAGCAGGTACTCGCTTTCGCCGGTGCGGAACAGGCGGCGGGTGACCACGATCTCTCCATGCCGCGCAGCCGTGCGCTGAAAGCGTCTGCGGCGAACCTTCAACACCACAGGATTTTGTGTCGATGGATCGATTACGCCGGGCGATGGCTGTTCGCTTGCCGTGACCAGGGCTTCTGCCGCGGGACCTTCTGCAGATCCTTCGACTACGGAGCCGTCTGCGCCCTCGAGTAGGGGGCCGGGCTGTACTTCGGCGATGATTTCTTCGGTCTCTGCGGCGCGCTCGGCCCGCATCTGCTCTTCGTCCCAGTCCGTCTTCTCCGGCTCAGCCTGGTCGCCTGCGTCCGGGGAATCGAGGAGGGGGCCCTCCGCATACGCTTCGGGATCGATCAGAGAAAGGGAAACCTCCGCCATGCCAAGAGATTTCCGCTCCCGCGTTCCGGCGAAGATGACGTCTTCCATTTTTGCCCCGCGGAGGCTCTTGGCTGATTGCTCGCCCAGCACCCAGCTCACCGCGTCGAGAATGTTGGATTTGCCGCAGCCATTCGGACCCACGACAACCGCGATCCCTTGACCCGGGAGAGTCACCTCTGTGCGATCACAGAACGACTTGAACCCCAGCATCTGGATCTTTTTAAGCTTCAGCATGACGTGTTCCTTTGGCCTTAGAAAAGACTCTAGCGATCGCGTTCCTCCGAAGCAACATGGCGACCCCAACATGTTGTGGATAAACCGGACACAACCCAACTCCTAGGTTCTAAGTGGGTTTCGCCCGTTTTTATCGGCTGGGACGCCCGGTCCAGCAAGAACTATAGAATCTTCCTAAATTGACACAGTTTAAAGGCTAGCTGCACCCCCCAAACGTTACAAGTAACGTTCGGGGCACTTGTTTTACGGCTAAGGTTGCGCCTTGACCTGTAAGCATTTGAAAGCACAGACCCTCCTTCTGGTGTTTTGCCTGTGCGCGCCGGCTCCAGTTCGCTAGCAGGCTGCGGAAAAAGGGATGATTTGCGCAGTAGGAAAGGCAGAGCATACCTCAGGGCCTAAAGGCCGAATGATTTTGCTGGGTTTACGTACGGGCTAAAGCCCGTACCTACCTTTCCCTGTCCTCAGAAATGACTTTTTCCGCAGCCCGCTAGGGCTTCATCGTGGGCCGGAGGAGAACTTCGCTTACGAAGGAGGTGGGAGCCTGGGTCACCAGCATCGCCACCACCTGGGCGACGTCGCTGGGCTGGATCATGCGGGTTGGATCCTTTGCACTGCCGCCGCCGCCGAAATGGGTGTTGACCGAACCTGGAGCGATGACCGAGACGCGAACATTGTATTGGCGCAATTCCTCGGCCACCGAATAGGTCAGGCCGTTGAGCTCCCCATTTGGAGGCGGAATAGGCGGCTCCCTCGGGCAGGATGTTTTTCCCCGCGAGGGAGGAAATGTTGATGATGTGACCCGAGCGGGCGGCGATCATCAAAGGGGCTAAGCTCCGCATCATCAGGTAGGGAGCGCGCAGGTTGGTGTGCATCATCTGATCCCATTCTTCTACCGGCAGATCAATGAGCGGTTTGCGAAGCACTCCTACGCCGGCATTGTTCACAAGAATGTCGCAGCGGCCGTGCTCGTTTGCCACCTTTGCGCCGAGGACGGCCACGGCGCTCGCATCCGTAAGGTCGCAAGGCAGGACGAAAGCCCTACCGCCACGCTGTTCGATGGCGGTCTTCACTTGTGCCAACCGGGCCTGGTCGCGTGCGGTGAGGACTACCATTGCGCCCATCTCTGCCAGCCGGCTGGCGATCGCTTCACCGATACCTCGGGCAGCCCCCGTGACCACTGCAACCTGATCGCGTAATGGGTCGGCCGGCATCGGATCATTTCTGTTTTCTGTCATCGTTCGCTCCTTATTGATTTGCTGCTTTCCGCACTGGACAGTTCCTTACTTGTCAGAAGCGGCCACGGTTTCTATAATCCTTCCACAGCTCATCGGAAAGACTCTGGTTTTCTCAATGAGATCGAACCATTGGGCGAAGGATCAAAAGCGTTTAGCTCGCAGCAGAGTTTTCCGGCTTGCATCCCATTAATTAAGAATGATTTCTGGTTTCTGCTATTTCCTGATTCCCGCATCTCCTAGGAGCGTTGCATGAAGAAGTCCGTCCTTGCTTCCTTGTTGGCCTTGGCCACAATCTTTCCGGGCAGCGCCTCTATGGTCTTTGGCCAAGCCGCAGCGTCTGGTCAGATCACCATCAAAGATCCCGCGGAATACAACGAGTACACGAACGCCGTGGGCCAATCTACCCCCGCTGCCAAGGCAGCGGCGATCGAAGCTTTTCTGACCAAGTACCCGAACTCGATCGTCAAGAACGATATGCTGGAACAGCTGTCTGCCTACCAGGGCGATCCGGTGAAGATGCTGGATGCCGCCGACCGGTTGCTGGCGGCGGATCCCGGTACCTTTGCGGTCTAGCCACCGCGGTA
>CAWKKM010000010.1:0-174824 GCA_963850235.1 uncultured Acidobacteriaceae bacterium
GGACGGTTCAAGAACCGTTGGGGCAAGTAGACGCACGTCCTTCAAAGAGTTATAGAATATCATGGATCGGAGTGTGCTCCTGGGCTGCTCCCCGAACGACACCCCTTATCTTTCTCTTCCCGCTCTCTGAGGTGGATCCTAAACAGTTAGATGTAAATAGCTGGATTTCGTTTCACCGGCGGGCGAGCGGCTGCAGGGCGGGGTTGGGGTTCGCGAAATGGGCTCAAATGTGCGCACTTATGCGCACCAGGTTTGGGTTCTACCTGACTTTGTCGCGTTCGGGCACCTATCAGAGCCGCTCTGAATCGCCGAAGGGCACGGGTTCCCAGCCGTGCCGGTAAATGAATCGGACATAGACGGCTTTAGCCGTCTGAGGGTACGGTTTTTAGCCACTGTAGGGGTCAGAAAAGCGTACCTCAGGGGCTAAAGCCCTCAGCATTCGTCTTTTTTGTACGGGCACGGGCTCAAACCCGTCCGCCCTTGCGTACACAGCATTACTTACATCGGTCGTAATGGTCCCAGGCTTTCTTAGCGATCGGCCTCTCGCATTTCGCGGTCAACTTTTAGCTTTTCGGCCATGAAAACGGCCAATTGCGCCCAGTCGCCACGGCGTTCGGCCTCGGCGATGTCCGCTCGCACGCGGCGCTGCAACGCTTCCAGATGACGATATTTTAGGGATTCCAGGGCGGCCTCGACGCTCTCGTAGTTCTACCTCCCCGGACTCGCGGAGCAGGGCCTGGGCCAGCAGGGTTCGATGGGCCGGATCGGCACGGCAGCTAAGGGCTCTGCCGCACCACGGTCGCGCAAGATCGTCAGGTAGGCGGTACGCTAGCCCTTCAAACGATTGGGGCTGATCGTGCAAAGCCTGGAATACACGGAGGCAGACCCGGCTCTCCGGACTGGAAGCGGCCGCCCGCAAGAGCACCCGCTCGGCCTCGTTCAGGGCCTCAACGCCAGTGGGGCGAACCTCGTCCCGTCGCTTGCGCACCGCCTGGCGCAGTTCTTCCCTGACCAGGGCTGAGTCGATACCCAGCTTCTGAGCTGCGTCGGAGGCAAATTCGTCGCGCATGACGCGATCCGGCGTACGCCGGATGTGCGGGAGCAAGTAGTTGAGGGCTTTGCTCTTTCCCTCGGCCGTCCGAGGCGGGAAAAGCTGCATCGCCCGATCGATCAGGTAGTCCGAGTGGCGCCGGGCGCCCTCCACGGCCCCGACATAGGCTTTGATACCCCGTTCACGGATAAACCGGTCGGGGTCCAGGCCAGCTTCGAGGGTAACCACCCTGACGTCAAAGTCCTCTTCCGTGAGCAAAGCAATCGACTTTTCGGCGGCGTTTGCTCCTGCGGTGTCCGGATCGAAGTTGATAAACAGCTTGTTGGTGTACCGGCTGAGCAGCCTGACCTGCATCTCGGTAAAGGCCGTCCCGCTGGTCGCCAGCACATTGTGGAAGCCGGCCATGTAGGCCGTGATGCAGTCCATCTGCCCCTCCACCAGCAGGGCATACTTGCGTTCCCGGATGGCTTGCCGGGCTTTATCAAGATTGAACAGCACCTGGCCCTTGGAGTAGAGGGGGGTCTCGGGTGAGTTCATGTACTTGGGGCCGGATTTCTCGTCGCTATCCAGGGCGCGCGCGGTGAAGGCAATCACCCGACCGGTTTCGTTGTGGATGGGGAAGGTAATACGCTTGCGGAAGCGCGCATACAGCGGCCCTGCAGACCCGTCTGGTTGTTCTTTGGAGGAAAGAAGGCCGGACAGGCGCAAGAGATCGGGGGGCGCCACCCCTTGCAGGCGATCACGCAGCGCGTTGAACGAATCCGGAGCGTAGCCGATGCGGAATTTCGCGATCGCTTCCGGTGTCACGCCCCGCCCGCTGAGATATTCCCGCGCCCGTGCGCCCTCCGGTAAACGCAACTGCTCTTCAAACCAGGCTGTTGCCACCTCATGCAGTTCGAGCAGTTTGCCGCGTTGGCGATTCTCCTGGGCCTCTTCCGGAGTGGCAAACTCCCGCTTAGGCAGCGGAATGCCCGCCTTTTGAGCCACGATTTTAACGGCTTCGGTAAAGCCGACGTTCTCCATCTTCTCCACGAAGGAGAAAACGTCGCCCGACTCGTGGCAGCCGAAGCAATAGTAGAACTGGCGCACTACGTGCACGGAGAAGGACGCGGTTTTCTCGCCGTGGAACGGACACAATCCGGCGTAGTTCTGCCCTCCGGACTTCTTCAGCGTGATGTACTCGCCGACGATCCGGACGATGTCCGCCTGCTGCTTTACGAGTTGGGCAAAGTCTGATGCCACGAGATTATTTCTTACCTATTCTCTTCTATTCGCGCGGCAAGGAAAATCGGTCAGTTATGTGCAAGGATGCCAGCAGTTGCTCTGGCTGCTTGCCCTGTTCTCGCAGCGCACGCAGGCTCAGGGCATCATGCCGTTTGGCCAGCCTTTGCCCCTGTTGGTCGAGCATCAAATCGCAGTGATACCAGGCCGGAGAGGAAAACCCGAGCGCACGCGCCAACAGAATCTGCCGCGCAGTTGATTTCAACAGGTCTGCGCCTCGGACCACTTCTGTGATCTGCATGGCCGCATCGTCGACCACGACCGCGAGCTGGTAGGAGGGATGATTATCCCGCCTCCAAACCAGGAAATCGCCAAAGTCCTGGCCGGCAACCAATCGCTGGGGACCGAAATGCCTGTCGTCGAACTCGATCGCCTGACCGTCCGGAACGCGAAAACGCCAGTTTGCGCCGGATGGCTGACTGGCGGTGAGGGCCTGTCCGGCGGCGGGGCGGCAGGTTCCAGGATAAATTCCTTCATCGTCGTGCGGAGCCTGCATGGCCACGGCAAGGTCTTTGCGAGAGCAGCGGCAGGGGTAGAGATATCCCAGGTCCAACAGGCGCTGCCAGGCGTCGCGGTATAGGCTGTGCCGTTGGCTTTGGGCTGTACGGTCCGAAGCGGCCGCCAACGTCCGGCCCTTCCTCCCACGTAGAGGCCCAGCCAACGCAGATCTTCGATCATGGCGTGATAAAAGTGCGGCTGCGAGCGATCGGGATCGAGATCCTCGTTGCGCAGGATCAAAGTCCCTCCCGCCGCCCGCGCGCGCTGGTAGGCGAGGTAAAAAGTGCGGGCATGGCCGAGGTGTAGATATCCGGTAGGGGAGGGAGCCAGCCGGCCTCGATATTGCGCGCCGCTCAACACAGGTTTCAAAACAGGTCTGGAATGCTGGAAAATGCAATGCGTGTGGGTGCAGCCGCGCCGGCCAGCAGCGTGCTGGCAAAGCAAAGCTTCGTGGTGCCGTACTTGTAATTCACCTGGTCCATGGTGGTGGAGAGGCGCGTCCGTTTGGCTTCTTCTTCCAGGCCGGAAAAAAGACTGAGGGTGTGCAGGTGGTCGGGAACCAGGTTACCCAGGGTAACGCCGACAAAGAAAGGCTTTTTCTGGCCTTTGCCTGCAGGGCTTTGCTGCCACAGGCGCTGCAGGCCCTCAAGCAAGGTCTGGTTGTCCTGGCATTCGAGAAGAGGGCAGCTTTGCGTCCACGGCTGCTGATGAATGCCGGAGGAGTGCGTAGACGTGGCGGCCGCGCTCCCGACAGAGAAGCGTATGGTCAGTGTCATATGCGAGGCCCACAACCGCGCTTTGCGCAGCCGCATCGCGGCTTTGTGCAGCAGCTTATTAGCCACTGCGTAGGCACCCTCCGGACTGCGCAGCTCAGGTGATAAGACGTGCGAGTGGCCAATGGATTTCGCGTGCTCCAGCTCCGCGTCGCCAAAATCTTCGCCGCGCAGCCAGTGCCATAGCTTTTCGCCGCCGATCCCTCCCCACGCAGTGTGCATCTGCTCCCGGTCGAGAGCCAACAGTTGCGGCATGGTCTGAATTCCCGCTTGCTGCAATCGCTTTTCCATGCGCGCACCGACCCCCGGAAGGTCGCGCGGCGTGAGTGCGGAGAGTGCGTCGTGCAGCAGGTCTGGAGTAAGCGCCACCAGGCCGTCTGGCTTTTCCATATCGGAGGCTACTTTGGACAAATACCGGTTGGTGGCAAGGCCGACGGAGCAGCGCAGAGTCGACCCGACCCTGCGGCGAACCGCGGCTTTCACGTCGCGTGCCAGTTCCAGCGCCGCCAGCAAGGGCTGCTCCCGGCCCAATAACCGGCACGCCATCTCGTCGATCGACATCACCGAGGTGACCGGCAGGCAAGACTCGACCGCCTCCACTACCCGATGGTGGTAGTCGACGTACAACTCATGGCGGGCCTCTACCAGCACGATGCCGGGGCAGAGCCGCTTGGCCTCACCCACCTGCGTTCCGGTGCGCACCCCATATCGCTTGGCCTCGTAACTGGCTGCGATACAGCAGGTTGTGTCCGCTACCAGGGGTACCACGGCCAGCGGGCGGTCGCGCAGTTCCGGCCTGAGCTCCTGTTCCACGGACGCAAAATAGGAATTGAGATCCAGGAACAGCCATTGCAGCCGGGGATCACCCATTCGGAACGTACTGTTGGTCGCCTCATTCACGTTGTACAGCTTTTGCCCATATCGAATTTTCTAATGCAGTGCTAAGCTTTGTGCCATCGGTGGTTTTCGGGAAGTCGACGTTTCTTTTGCCGGAATGGAAATCACCTGCTTAAATATTTTGCATCCTGGAAAACCTGCCCCCGGGCTTCTGGTGTCATAAACAGTGGAGTATCGCAATGCATTGGCTTCATTTTCACAACCTCACACACTGGTTCTTCCAGTTTGAGTCGTACGGCCCGGCAGTTCTGGTCACCATTGGCGCGGCCCTGTTGATCGCTTGCGGCATCGGCGCAACGTGCTCGCCCTGTGAAGAAAAGGACGAGGTTTTTCACCGCCAGGTGTTCTAGAGACCTTTAGATTTGTCGACCTGCCCTACAACCCCCGTTCGGCCCCTCTCCTATTGTCTTAAAAAGTCAAAATGATCGTCGTGGATCCGTCTCCGGGCTAAAGAGCGTGTGCAAACCTGTGAATTCTCGAGCTCACAGCTGCAATGCTTTGTATCAGGGCACGACTTCACAGTCTGCGGAAAAAAATCATTTCGAATGACGGGAAAAGGTAGGTACGGGCTTTAGCTCGTACCTAAACCATCAACATCATTTCGAGTGACGGGAAAAGGTAGGTACGGGCTTCAGCCCGTACACAAACCCATCAAAATCATTTGGCCTTCAGGCCCTGAGGTACGTCTTTCCTTCCTCGTTGCAGAAATCATCCTCCCTTTTCCGCAGCGTCTTTAATCGCCCGTAACGATCGAGACTACAACGGACTCTGAAGCCTGTGCCCGACCCTGCTGTGATCCAAAGAAATTCCGCTTGCTGCTCTGCCCTGGGTCTGGTTTACTGCACCGCATGCAGGACTCAGAAACGTGGTTGGCGCGCTGGCAGGCCGCAGGTCTGCTCGATGATGCAACGGTCACCGCTATCCGTGCCTTTGAAGAGTCCCATGCTAAGCCCAGCGGGCGCCGATGGCAGGTGCTGGCCGCCCTGATCTTTGGCGCTATCCTGCTCGGCGCCGGGGTGCTCCTCTTCGTCGCCGCCCATTGGGATCGTTTGTCGCCGTTGGCCCGCATGTTGCTGGTGCTGGCGATGCTGGTGTTTTTCCACGGCCTTGGAATGCTTAGCCGGAACCGCTTCGCCGGTTTTGCTACCGCCATGCATGGAGTGGGCACCATATCCGCCGGGCGCGGCCATTGCGCTGACCGGGCAGATTTTCAACATGCAGGAGCATTGGCCTTCGGCCGTGATGCTGTGGGCTCTTTGCGCTGCGTTCGGTTGGGCATTGCTGCGCGATCAGTTCCAGCAGACGTTGACTCTGCTGCTGACGCCGGCGTGGATCCTCTCTGAGTGGATGGATCGAGCGAACGACTACGGCGGCGTGGACACCTACATGGCGCGCGTGCTCGCAGTCATTGGCGCCGTCTATCTCACAGGTTTTTTGCGCAGCCGGCGGCGCGCAGTCTTCTCCATCCTGTTTGCCGCCGGAGCGCTGATGTTGCCGGTCGCCGTGATCGTCCTTTCCAGGGGATGGAGCGTCGCGGGTTATGGAACGCAGCACGCTGACTTCCTGCCGCTGAGCTATCGCCTGGGGGCAATTGGACTGGTGTTGCTGGCGATGGCCGCCGGCTGGTTCCTTGACCGAAAGAGCGGGGCCCCTGTCCTCGTGGTTGCTGTTATGGCTTGGGCTTTGCCCTGGGCTCAAACCAATTTCGTGGAAAAGACTGCGGGGCGCAACTGGAGCCACAGCGAACCCAATGTGATGGCCTACGCTCTGCCCGCGGCTGCGGCTGTCTTTCTGGTGTGGTGGGGTATCCGCCACCTTGCCAAGCCAATCGTCAACTATGGCATGGCCGCGTTCGCCTTGATTGTTATGTGGTTCTACTTCGCGAGCGTGATGGACAAGCTCGATCGCTCTCTCGGGCTCATCGGTCTGGGCATACTCTTTCTCGCTGGTGGCTGGGCGCTTGAATACACACGCCGCCGGATTGTCGCCGGCATGGAAACGGGAGTTGCGGCATGAAAGCCATTCGAGCCGGACTCATTCTCGTTGTCGTGCAGGTTCTTCTCGTGCTGAGCGTGGCGGGCAAATATCTGTACGAGCGGGAGACTCGCCCACGGGTATGGACACGGGCCACCCAGTTCGATCCCTCGCTTCCCCTGCGTGGGCGATATTTGGCACTGCAACTGATGCTGAATGCCTGCAATCTTCCACGCGATGCGGAGCACAGGATTCAGGTGTATTCCGGAGGACGTCCGTTCTGGCGGTGGAATGTTTCGCTCACCGCCGTGAACGGGAAACTTGTGCCCCGGTTGGAGAAGTCGTGGTCACCACGGGCCGGGGGGACGTTGACGCTGTTCGCAGACAAACCTTGCGATCAGGCGACTCTGAGCGAAGGAGTATTGCTTTTTATTCCTGATCGGGCTCGGCCTCCTTTTCCTTTGCCACCGGGACAGGAATTGTGGGTCGAGGTGACTCTGCCGCAGAGTGGGCCGCCACGTCCATTCAGATGGCGCTTTCCGGTGCGGGAGGTGTTTCCCGGTGCGACTGAATTGAATTTGCAGACCGACAAAGAATTGGTTACCGTCTCTCAAGATGACGGCAGTGGTGAGTTGTAGAAGAAAGCCTCTTCCTAGCTGCCCGATAGGCCTTCGGACCACCCAAGGTGAGCGAACGCCTCGGTCCCGCAGCCGATGCGTCGGTCCGGCAGCCTGCTAATGTAACTTGTCGACCTCGTTTTCGTCATCCGGACAGCCTGTGACTTTTTCGATTCTGGGCACGACGCCAAGCCAGAAGGCATCGAATTCTACGCCCCTCACAAAAGTCCCGTGCATCCTGAGAGAGAACTCTGACTCCGCGATCGGCATGGTTTCGCTCACGCTCCACCGAAAGGCTGGAGGAGCTGCCATTCTTTATCACGCCTGCCGGGGCATGCCGTGTCGCTTCCCTGCAACACCCGCTCCAATTGTCATCGAAGATTATCCGACCCACTGGACTGCGTTACCACAGATGGGTCTCCGTAAACGGATCGAGAAGATCGCCCGAAGCCGCAACTCTTGACATAAGATCTGGGGAAGCCGAGGGATCTGCAGTTCACTTCACCAGCAACCGAATCCCAGCTGGAAGCGCCGTCCCCACCGTCATCTGAGCGAAGCGCCTGACAGATCTGTCGCATAAAGAAATGTATCGCGTCGAAGGACCCCGGCATGCTCATTTGCAGATGCATTCGGAGCTTTCCGGCCTACAAACCATGAGGAAAATCAAAACAAGTCACAATCTCCGACCGGGGCGAACCTGGATTTCCTGCCGCCGCGCGCTGGAAACGGCCCCCAGGCCGAGACCTAGAGCTTTAACTGAGGCTTGCCCTTCGGTCCCCACTCCACGTAACCCATCGGATGGTGGTGGTCGTGGGTGAAGAGAACCAGCCATTGCTCTGGGATTGCCCGGCTTAGGAAGCGCTTACGCTGCTCGATGCAAGTGAGAGGATACAAATCGTAGCCCATCACCCAGGTCGCGTCCAGGTGCGCGCTGGTCGGGACCAAGTCAGAGACGTAGCAGGCGCGCCGGCCGCCGGAGTCGATCATCACCGCCATCATCTGCGCCGTGTGCCCGGGAAATACTTCGACGGAAACACCGGGAACAATCTCCAGCTGAGAACCGCTCGGCGGGTCTATCAGGGTCATCTGCCCATTAGCGATGAGCGGGTCGTAGTTGTCACTGATATAGCTGACGGCATCGCGCTCCAACTGCAGATGGCCGTGCTCCACTTCTCCGCGATGCGCGTAGTAGCGGGCGTTGGGGAAGGTAGGCACGATGCTGCCGTCTTCCTTTGCGGGTGGTGTTCCATCCGCAGTGGTCGAAGTGCAGGTGGGTATTGATCACTGCGTCTACGTCTTCCGGTCGTATCCCCGCAGCCTGAAAGCTTTGCGGCAATAGCTGCCTGGCTTCAAAGATGCTGCGCTGCTTTTCCGTCAGCTTGTTGCCGATTCCCGTCTCGATCACTACCGTGTGCTTGCCGCTGCGCACGACGACGGTGTTGGTTCCCAGCAGGATCTGGTTTCTTTCGTTGGCGGGCGCGCGCTTCTCCCACAAGGTTTTGGGGACCACACCGAACATGGCGCCACCATCCAGCAGATAAGGGCCGTCGGTGAGTATGGTCAGTTCAAGATCGCCCAGCATAGTCTGGGCCCGAATGAGTTCGCTCGTCACGGTTCGCTCGCCAGATAGGTTTGAAAATGCGTCAGGATGCGAGTGAACAGATGGGTCATCGCTTCGGCGCCGTCGATGCCGTGGGTCTTGCGCGGGTAGAGCTGCAAGTCGTAGGGCAGATCGGCGTCGATGAGTTTCTGAATAAACTGGATGGAATTTTCCAGATGCACATTGTCATCGCCCGTGCCCTGAACCAGGAGGAGGCGTCCCTTCAGGTTGGCCGCGCTGTTCAGGACGGAGTCGTCGCGATAGACGTCGTCATTCACAGCGGGGGATCCCAGATAGCGTTCGGTGTAGATAGAGTCGTAGTCCTGCCAGTCGGCCACGGGAGCCACGGCCACGCTGGCGCGGAAGCGATCATTGTGGGTCATGGCATACAGGGTAAAGCTGCCACCCCAACTCCAGCCCCACCAGCCGAGGCGCCTGGGGTCGAGCTGCGGATAGGCGTGCAGGGTTTGGTCGAGCGCTGCGATCTGGTCGCCCAGCTGCACGGGACCGAAGTTATGATAGGCAGCCTGCGCAAAATCGCGGCCTCTGCCGCCCATGCCACGATTGTCGACATGCAGCACGGCAAAGCCGTTCTGTAGCAGCAACTGATCGAAAAGACGGTCCCGGGCCGACCATTTTCCGCTGACCAATTGCGCATGCGGGCCGCCATACGGGTTGACGATGAGGGGTACGGCGCCAGTTGCCGTCTTTCCCGGGGGTAGCACCAGCTGACCGTACAGGGTAGTCGCACCGTCAGCAGCCTTCAGCTCGACCGGGACCGGCGCGGTTAAGCCTGCATCGAGCGGCGGCGATTTCCAGATGGTTTGACAGTCTCGATCGTGGCGGCACAAATCGACCACCGGTGGAGTCATGGTGGAGGAAATCGTGTCGGCAAAGAAGTTTGTGTTGGGCGAGAAGATGGGCTCGTGCCACTCGCCGGAGCGACTTACCTGATGTTTGTTTTGACCGTCCAATCCGACTTCCCAGATTTGCTGTTGGCGTGGATCCCCTTCGTTGGAAAGGTAGTAGACCATACGCGCCACCTGGTTCACGCCCAAAATATCTGCGACCTCATAATTGCCGGCTGTCAGTTGTTTGATCAGGGTGGCGGATGAGGCCAGCGGATTTCCTCCATCAAATCCATAGAGGTAGATGTGGTTGTGCCCATCCCGCCAGCTGGTAAGCAGAAAATTCGAGGCGAAGAAGGTGAGGTCATAGGAGTCGTCCAGGAATTTCTGGTCCTTTATGGTCAGCACCGGCTTCGACTCATCCGTGGAGGCATCGGCGAAATAGAGGGTCAACGTCTGGTGATCGCGCTTCAGGGTTTCAATCCACAACGTTCTGGGGTTGAGCCACCCGAAGCGCGGGATGTAGTCGCTACCGTTGTCGATGGGCAGATTGATCCACTTGGTCTTTCCACCGTTCGCGCCAACGACGCCCACACGGACTACGGGATTCGGATCGCCGGGCTGCGGATAACGCTGGCGTTCGACCGATGCATGGGTCGGAATCCAATCTTCAATCGGGTATTCAGGAACCGGGGATTCGTTCATCTGCAGGTACGCAATCCGCCGTGAGTCCGGGGACCAGAAGTAGTTGCTGCGGACGTCGAGTTCTTCTTCGTAAACCCAGTCGACTTCGCCATCGAGAGTGGCGTCTGTCTGCGAATCTGTCAGGCGCGCGGCCGCATTTGTGTCTTTTAATTTATTGACGTAGATGTTGTGGCCGCGCACGTAGGAGAGGTAGGCTCCATCGGGAGAGAACTTGGGATCGTCGCCGCTGCCGGCGCCGGTGGAGGCCACCTGCAGGCCCGTCTTGGTTCCCAGATCAAAAAACCATAACTGCCCGCCGGCATCGAAAAGCAAATGCTTTGAGTCAGGCACCCAGATGTAGCTGGCCCCTTTGTAGCGGGCACGATTGTTGAGGTCGTGCTCCGAGGTCACGGGTGGATTGAGGGCCTTCATCCGATCGCGATCGACCAGCACTTGCGATGTTCCCGACCCGCCTTCGACCGCCCGCAGATCTCCGTTCTCATCGATATAGCTGAAACGAGTTCCGTCCGGGCTCCAGGCGATGCCGTCCGGCGGGCGGGTAGCTTGTTCCTGGCGGTAGATCTGTTCCGCAGTCACTGGTTTCGGCAGGCCGGCTGCCATGGCCAGAAAATGTTGACAGAACGCGAGCACCAGGACGATTCGAATCAGTCTCAAGATTGGCTCCAAAGATTGGCTCCAAATATTGGCTCGGGGCTGGAGAGCTTCGAGCCTGCAGTGTATCGCACGCCCGTGAAGCGGAATGGGACGGTTATTGACCGCGTAAAGCGACTCAGCTGGGGCCGGCGTGCTAGACTCCAGACCAAGACATGGATGTTCAACTGGAGTTGTTGATTCGCTTGCAGCAGGTCGATATCAAGATCGCTCAACTGCTGGAAACTATCTCTGCGTTACCTCACAATCTCAGCTCCCTGGAAGAAAAACTGCAGCAGCAGAAGGTGGCCCTGGAACAGGCTGACAAGGCTGTTCCGGCCGAAGAGGCACGACGTAGGAGGCTGGAAAGCGACCGCAAGGATCAGCAGCAAAAGCTGGTGAAATACCGCGATCAATCCGGCAGCGTGAAAACCAACGAGCAATTCCATGCATTACAGCATGAGATTGGATTTGTAGAAGCAGAAATTCGCCGCATTGAAGACGAGGAACTCAGCAGCATGATCAAGAGTGAGTCGTTGGAAGGCCAACGCGCGGAAGCGCGCAAGGCATATGCAGCGCAGACGAAATTGGTCGACGAGGAAAAGGAACGGGCTCGCGTAGCCACCCGCGGCTACCAGGAGGAACTCGAGGTTCTGCAGAAGGAACGGGCAACGATTCGAAAAGGGGTGGGCGAGGCGTTGCTTGCGCAATACGACCGCATCGCCTCCTCGTCGCGTAAGACTGCGCTGGCGCGGGCCGCCGGGCAGCGTTGTCTCTCCTGCCAAATGTCCTTACGTCCGCAGTTCTGGAACCAGGTGCGCGAAGGCACACTGTTGAATTGCGAGAGTTGTGGACGGTTGCTCTACTTCGACCCTGGCCAGGTCAGTGCTTCCTCGTCTTCCTCCGCTGGAGCGTAGCAGGGAGGGTCCAAAGTGGACTCAGGCCTTAACATTTGGGAATGAAACGAATTGCAGTCGACATGGATGAGGTGCTGGCGGACGCGCTCAGTGAACACCTCACTCGCTACAACCGCGACCACGGGGAGGCCATTACCAAGGGCCAGCTGCGGGGTAAGTGGTTGTGGGATATGGTGTCTGCTGACCGCCACGAACGGTTGGAGAGCTACCTCCGCAGTGAGGATTTCTTCGAAGACCTGCCGGTTGTCGAGGATAGCCAGGAGGTGCTCCGCAAGCTCACCGAGCACTACGAGATTTTCATCGCCACGGCGGCGATGGAGTTCCCTAATTCCTTCGGCTCGAAGTACCGCTGGTTGCGACGGCATTTCCCGTTTATCTCGCCGGCGAACTTTGTCTTTTGTGGCGATAAGAGTATTTTGCTGGCTGACTATTTGATTGACGACACTTACCGGCATTTCAAGCGGTTCCGAGGTAAGGGGATTCTCTTTTCCGCTCCACACAATGCAACGGTTACCGGCTTTCATCGTGTGGCCAGCTGGCGCGAAATTGAGGACTTCTTTTTGCCCGTGGGCAGGGCCTGAGGTAACCCCAAAAACCATTCACACTGAATACGCGAAATCGGGTGGACCACTTCGCGTATTCAGTGTGAATCGGTTTTTGAGGCGCGCTTTCTACTGTTGAGCCGGGACGTTGTCTTTGGCGCGTACCGGGGCCGGAATTGTCGTCGCGGGCTTACCGGCAGGAGCGTTCACGCCCGTGCCCTTGGCTGACATTGCCCCTCCCAAAGGCCGAAGATTCATGGCCGGTTGCGGCGATTGTAGCTGGTGCATGGTCACGATGATGGCTTGAGCCGCCGACTTGCCCGCACAGCGATAGCCGTGAGGCGTGCTGGCATCGAAATAGACGCCGTCGCCCGGCGTAAGAACATGTGTTTTGTCGGCGTGCCGGATCTCCAACTCGCCGTCCAGGATGTAAAGAAATTCGTATCCGGGATGCACATGCGGGCGGACCTCAATGTTCTTCTTCAGAGGGACAAATTCCGCAAAATAAGGATCCAATTGACGGTCAGGGACCATGTATCCGAGGCTCTCGAAATAGTAAGTCGGATCGTCAACTCCGGTCTGGGGCAAACGAACGCGCTCCTTTTTGCGGTGAATGCGGAAGAGCGTGTGCGGCTCAGTTTCAAAGAAGTAAGACAGATCTTTGCTGAAAACCATGGCCACCCGGGCCAGGTTGCGCAATGTGGGCACGACTCGCCCGGTCTCGAGTTGGGAAAGGAAGCTGGCGGAAAGGCCGGTATGGCGGCCGAGTTCGACTAATCCCATCGATTTTTTCAGTCGCAGGCGTTTTATGCGTTCGCCGATACGCTTTTCGGCGATGAAAGATTCAGCACTGGCAGGGTCAATCTGAGAATTTGCGGCGGCGGTGTCTTTAGTCTCCACGGCACAGCTCCTGGCTTCTTTTCTACCTACTTAGATGTGACTCGCCCCTTAAATGTTGCTAGGAATAAAACAGTTTCCTCTTCTGTCAAGGTTTATGCAACATTGTGCCGGCAAACGGGCATCCACCGGAGGGTCAGTAAGATGAGCGCGGAACGAGTTTTGTTGACTGGGTCATCGGGATTTGTCGGTACTTCTTTAGTACGAAGTCTGATGCAGAATCGGATTTCAACGATTAGCTTGAAGCGCGGATTGTCAGCCCAGGGGACCGAACCCTCGCAATTGTGGGATCCCTACGCAGCGGCACCGGTAACCCGTCCGGAGGGGCTCGAAGGGATTACCGCAGCGGTGCACCTTTCGGGCGCTAACCTCGCCGGGCAGCGGTGGACCTCCGCTTACAAAAGAGAGATCTCCACCAGCCGGCTGGTGCCGACCCACGCGCTCGCCAGGCTCCTGGCCGGCTTACGATCAAAGCCCGAAGTGCATGGTCTGCGCCTCGGCCATTGGGATCTACGGCAACCGTGGAGACGAGGAACTCAATGAGGCCTCCCTGCCGGGAAGCGGATTTCTGCCTGACTTATGCGACGCCTGGGAAGAGGCAGCCCGGCCGGCGCTGGACGCCGGAATCCGCGTAGTGCATCTCCGCTTTGGCGTGGTGCTTTCTCCCCAGGGTGGCGCCCTGAAGCAGATGCTGCCGGTCTTCCGGGCCGGCCTGGGCGGACGGCTGGGCAGCGGCCGTCAGTGGATCAGCTGGATCGCTCTTCCCGATGCGATCCGGGCAATCGAGTTTTTGATTCAGACGAAGAGCATGTCCGGACCGGTCAATGTCGTGGCGCCCAACCCGGTTACCAACCTCGAGTTCACCCGGTCGCTGGCACGCGTCCTCCGCCGTCCGGCGGCGCTGCCCGTCCCCGGCGTTCGCGCTGCGGCTGGCCTTCGGCGAAATGGCGGAGGCCACGATCCTGCAAAGTGAACGCGTTGCGCCCGCCCGGCTGAGTACCGCGGGCTTCAACTTCGAATATCCTAAGCTTGACGCTGCGCTGCGCGCGATTCTGCCACCATGAAAAGAATGATTTAGGTTTGGAGAGCATGCATCGCAAGCTCCCGGTTTTCGCTCTCCCGCTGATCATGATGGGTACGCTGGCGTGCACCATGGTTGGCTGCGGAGCACCCGCCGCACCCCAGCCCCCGAGCCTCAATCTGCCGATGCCGGTCGAGAATCTCTCCGCGGTGCGGATCGGCGACTCCGTTCACCTGGCCTGGACGATGCCGGCCAGGACCACGGACCACCTCCCCCTTCGGCATCCGGTTACGGCTCAAATTTGTCGTGGGGTGGATAGCGGCCCCTGCACCATGACCGGCACCCTCAGCCTGGCGCCCGGAGCTGGCGGGACGTATACGGACGTATTACCCTCCGATCTCAGCCAAAAGCCCGACCGCCTGCTGCGCTACGAGGTCACCCTGCCGAATCATGCGGGCAAGTCCGCGGGCCCTTCCAACCCGGCGTACAGCGCTGCCGGGAACAGTCCCGCCGCGGTCACCGGGTTGACGGGCCAGATGAGGCAGGATGGTGTCTTGCTTAGCTGGAAGCCGGTGCCGGACCCCGGACGGTCCATCCTCTTTCGCATCGAGCGTCTGCAACTAACCGTCCCTTCGGTCCAAGAGGTTCGCAGCTCCCCCCTCGCGCCTTCGCCACCATCCCCTACGCAGACCCTCGTAGTCCACGGACGGGACGGCGAAGACCCGGGGCACGCGATCGATACCTCCGCGCTGTTTAACCAACGCTATCGCTACGTGGTAGAACGAGTCCCGTCGCTCGACCTTTCCGGACGACCGGTGGAGGTCCAGGGTCTGCCCAGCGAGGCCATCGAGGTGACGACCACCGACGTTTTTCCGCCGGCCGTTCCCCAGGGGCTGGTCGCCGTGGCGGATTCGGCTGCCGGCGCCATCGATCTCTCCTGGACGCCTGACAGCGACGGCGATCTGGCGGCCTACCGTGTCTATCGCCGCGATGTGCAGGGAGGCTTGCCCGCTCAACGCGTCGCTGCGGTAGGGGTCGAGACCTCATTCAGAGACACCGCAGTGCAGCCGGAACATGCGTACGCGTATTCCGTGGCGGCCGTCGATCAGAGCGGGAACGAGAGCAATCGGTCCCCCGAAGTCGAGGAAACCTTACCCCGTCCCTAACCGAGAGAGGAGCGTCCTTCATGAAATACTGCCGACTGCAAACCAGGCACGGAGCGCAATACGCCGAGGTCGTTGACCGCGGTGGCCGGCTGTGGATTGAACGCCTGATTCCACCTTTCGAGGAAGGCCCGGTCAGCGATTTTGTCGACCCTGGCGCCCCCTTTGTTTCCCTGCCCCTCGATGAGGCGACGCTCCTGGCGCCGGTCGCGCCCTCCAAGATCGTGTGCGTCGGACGAAACTATCGCGAGCACGCCGCCGAGTTGGGAAATGAGGTCCCGGCCGAACCGCTACTGTTCCTCAAGGCCCCATCCTCGCTGATCTCCGCAGGGGAGGCAATCCGCATTCCTGAGCTTTCAAAACGGGTCGATTTCGAGGGGGAGATTGCGATTGTGATTGGCGAGCGTTGCAGCAAGATTGGTCCCGAAGAAGACCCGCGCGACTACATTCGCGGTTACACCATCGCCAACGATGTCACTGCCAGGGACCTGCAGAAGAAGGATGGCCAGTGGTCGCGCGCCAAGGGTTTCGACACTTTTTGCCCTGTGGGACCGCTGGTTACCGATGAAGTGGATCCGGCAGCGGGCATAAACATTACCACCCGCCTCAATGGGGAACTGCGCCAGGACGGCAATACGCGCGATCTTATCTTTTCCATCGACTATTTGCTGCGCTACATCACGGCTGCCATGACGCTGTTTCCAGGAGACTTGATACTCACCGGAACCCCGGCGGGGGTGGCCCCAATGCAGCCCGGCGATCAAGTGGCGGTTACGGTGGAGGGCTTGGGAACGCTGGCCAATCCGGTTGCCGGATGAACCCTTACAGCAATTTCAAGAATCTCACCGGGCAAAGCCTTACACTAAGAGAGGAACGCTAGGAGATCTGATATGGCCAAGTCACTGCTCGAACAGCTTAAGGAAATGACGGTGGTCGTCGCCGACAGCGGGGATTTTGAATCGATCAAACAGTTCAAGCCCCAGGACACTACGACTAATCCCTCCCTTCTCACCGCGGCCGCTTCCATGCCACAGTATCAGCCACTTGTGGATGAAGTGCTGCTCGAAGCGAAAAAGCAGCTGGGCCCCCAGGCCAAAGACAGTGACGTAGCTAATCTCGCCTTTCGTCATCTGGCAGTTGCTTTCGGCAAGAAAATTCTGGCCATTGTTCCCGGCCGGGTTTCGACGGAAGTGGACGCCCGGTTGTCCTTCGACACCGAAGCGACAATGAAGCAAGCGCGCGAAATCATCAAGCAGTACGATGAGGCGGGCATTTCTCGCGAGCGGGTGCTGATCAAAATCGCTTCCACCTGGCCAGGCATCAAAGCTGCGGAGCAATTGGAGAAGGAAGGCATTCATTGCAACTTGACGCTGCTGTTTGGCATGCATCAAGCTGTCGCCTGCGCCGAGGCCAAGGTGACCCTGATCTCTCCCTTCGTAGGCCGCATCCTCGACTGGTATAAGCAGGACACGGGTAAGGACTATCAGGGAGCAGAGGATCCGGGCGTGCAGTCGGTGACGCGGATCTACAACTACTTCAAGAAATTCGGGTACAAGACTGTAGTGATGGGCGCCAGCTTCCGCAACATTGGCGAAATTAAGGAGCTCGCCGGATGCGACCTGCTCACCATTGCTCCGAAGCTGCTGGAAGAGCTACACGAGACACAGGAAGCTCTGCCGCGCAAGTTGGACCCGAAGAACGCGGAGAAGCTGCAGATCGAGAAGATCCCGATGGACGAGGCGATCTTTGAGAAGATGCATGCGGAAGACCGGATGGCGCACGACAAGCTGAAGGAAGGTATTGAAGGCTTCAGCGCGGCACTCGAGAAGCTGGAAAAACTATTGGCCGACCGGCTGGCCAAAATGGGCGCCGGCAAACAGGAAGCAGTCGCTGCCCGATAACCCGCAACACCAATCCGACGCGGCCGGCTATTGATAGCCGGCCGCGTCGTTCTTCTGGTACTAACTCCGTTACAAATTAAGAAATCGAAATCTCAGGTCACCCGATGAGGGCGCATCCGTAACACCGATGGGTGTTACCACAGTAGGTTCCATTTCGCACTTGTTCATCGAGACTGCCAAAAAATGTTTGTAACACCACATTCATCACTTTGTAATCTGCAACAAATCGCTTAGTCTTCGTGTCATAGATAAGCATAGAAGCGGCTTCGGAGAGTTCGACCGAGCTCCGCAGCCTTAGCAAGGAACAGACCCAGCCTTCATTGGAGGTGGATTATGATCCCGCTAGAGCACTCCCTACGCCAGCTCTTCCACGAAGTTGTCTCCGAATGCTACGACGCCCGTCTGGGTTTGCGCGATGCGGAGATTTCAAGCTACGTCGCCGATCTGCTTACCGAATTCTGCCGGACTGACAACATCTATCGCATCCGCGATGCCGCGGGCCATCCCTTGCGTGAAGTGGGTGAGATGCTGCGCGCTTCTGATCCTGTGCACGGCACTGCTTCGTCCTTTGTAGAGGAGCGCGAGCGCCGGAAACATATTGGGGACTACACGCTCTTCTATACCGGTATGTATCCGGAGTCGATGGATTGCTGGGGAGAGCGGCAGCGAGACAGCTTTCTGCAGATGGTTCAGGCCGGAAAGGAAAGCTACTACATCGTGTCGCAGTTCGACGTGTTTGAGTACGCGCAGGAGGCGCCGTTTTTCGGGCGTCTTTCGGGATCCTTCGAGGCCTGCATTTACGGGCTGAATATGGTGCGCGGGGAACTTGACCGGCGTAAGGCGATCTCTCCGCCGCGCTCCAGTTCCTCTGGTCAGTCAACCCACATCATGTAGGTTCTGACCTTGGATTGACGCAAAGGCCTTACGCTGGTGTAGCATTTCGCTGCAACCAAGATTCGCGATGAGGAGAACGATTATGCTGACCACGAAGTTGAGGGGCGTGTCACAAAAGAGTCTGACCATCCTGCTGACGTTGGGTCTACTCGGCGGGGCGGCCGTAGCGCAGTTGGGGGCCAGGCCTTCGGTCACCCACGCCATGGTGGCGCAGACGACGCCTCCTGCCGCCACCAGCCTGGTAGATATCAATTCCGCCACCAAAGCTGAACTGAGCGCGCTGCCCGGAATCGGCGATGTATATTCGCAGAAGATCATCGACGGCAGGCCGTACAAGACAAAGACAGACCTGGTGACGAAGAAGATTATTCCCTCTGCGACGTATACCAAGATTCGTGCTTTGATCATCGCCACGCAGCCCAAGAAGTAGGCTGCGTTCTTAATAGAAAGGGAAGCCCAATGGGCTTCCCTTTTTTATTGCCGGGCCGGCTCCTTGTCAGACCATTACGGCTTGACCACCGAGCTGCGGAAGAATGCTTTCTAGGAACGAAAGGGGTTCCGCCGTGCCGTACAAGCATTGAATGGATGAGGGCGTTAAGAGTCTGCGTGAGAACCAATTGACTGCAGAACGAGTCCCGCAGGGACGGCTGAACTTAGCCCAGGACGTAGTCCTGGGTTAGAGATTCGAGAGACGAAAAGTCCCGTAGGGACGACTGGAAATGCGCCGCGACGCAATCCTGGCAATCTTCAGTGCGTCGCCTGCGGGACTCAATCATGTTCCATGATTTACCCAGGACTGGCGTCCTGGGCTAAGTTCAGACCGTCCCTACGGGACTGGGTTTGAAATTCTGGATTTCTCACGCAGACTCTTTAGCGCCCTGAGGTACGCTCTTCTCTCATTTCACACGCTCAGTCATTCGGAAACGGCAGTACAACCGTACCTCAGCGGTTTCTAACGCCGAAAAAATTGGATTGGCACGGAACAACTGAAAAAGGGCACGGCCCGAAGGCCGTACCCTTCAGTTCTCCGCAGGTTTCCTTAGACGGCTAGCGGTAATGCATCCTTCACGCGAAAACGCTGCATATTGATGCGTAAGGCGCGCTCGATCTTCCGCAGATCGCCCTTCTCTTCCGGCGAGGCGAAGGTGGAGGCTACGCCGCTGCGGGACGCGCGGCCAGTGCGGCCGACGCGATGCACAAAGTCTTCCGCGACCTTGGGCATATCGTAGTTCACCACGTGGGCCACGTGATCCACATCGATACCGCGAGCGGCCACATCGGTAGCTACCAGGACGCGATGTCCGCCCTGGGCAAAGCTGCGTAATGCAGCGTTGCGTTGCGACTGGCTGCGATCACCGTGAATGCTGGTAGCCTTCCAACCGGCGTGCGCCAGCTTCTTGGCCACTCGTTCCGCGCCATGCTTGGTGCGAACAAAGACCAGAAAGCTTCCATCCTCAGAACGGAGCAGGTGTTCCAACAAGGGCAACTTGCGATCCGCGCTGACTTCGAAGGTTTGCAGCTTTACGTTTTCTGCCGGCTTGAGCACGGAACCGATCTCGATCCGTACCGGGTTCTTGAGGTAGTCGCCGGCTACTTCCCGCACTGCGCCTTCCAGGGTAGCGCTGTAGCAGAGCGTCTGATGGACGGGCGGAATAGCGGCGACGATGCGGCGAATCGCGGGCTTGAAGCCCATGTCGAGCATGCGATCGACCTCGTCGAGCACCAGGATTTCCACCTGGTTGAGCTTGACCAGCCTGCGGCTCAGAAAATCTTCCAGGCGTCCTGGAGTCGCGACGATGAGCCGCGCGCCGCGACGGATAGCGTCGAGTTGCGGACCCTCGGCCATACCACCGACCACCAGGGCGGTGGGAAAACTGATCAACTGCGCGCAGGCCTGTTGCACCTGCATGGCAAGTTCCCGGGTCGGGAGGAGGATCAGTGCACTAGGCACTTTGGCCTGGGTTTTCTGCAGCTTCTCAATGATGGGGATAAGGAAGCTGAGTGTTTTGCCGGTGCCGGTCTGAGCCGTGGCTAGAACGTCCTTGCCCTCGAGGGCCGGAGGAATCGCTCCCACCTGTACTGGGGTGAGCGTAATAAAGTTTGCTTTGGCCAGACGCTGCTTGAGCGCCGCCGAAATGGGTAATGCTGAAAATTCGTTCAAAATGAAGATCCCTTGCTTCCGGTCTCTTTCTGAGACCTGGAGTACTGTTCATCTCCGCGCGGCTTCGTCCACCCGGCGATCCAATGAAAGCCCAACTGCCTCGTCGCGGTGTTCCGCGTGCCGACACGAAGATTACC
The DNA here is from genome assembly GCA_963850235.1 of uncultured Acidobacteriaceae bacterium. Classification (GTDB taxonomy): domain Bacteria; phylum Acidobacteriota; class Terriglobia; order Terriglobales; family Acidobacteriaceae; genus PALSA-350. The sequence goes on from CAWKKM010000010.1 coordinate 20,508, forward strand.
GTCGGCTTCGGCCCTCAGGCTGCTGCTTTAAGCTGGCATTGTTGCCTGCATCAAATTATGTGCAGTTTATTTGCGCTGCGGAAGGAGTGTTTGGCGTGAAGGCCAAGCATTGCCCGTAAACCGCACCATGCCAGAAACCGTCGCCTGCGAATTCGCGGCGACTACGCTGAAGGGCTTGGGCGGTATCCGACCGGCTTTCTTATCCGCTTTCAAGCAGATAAGCAAAGAGGTCCAGTGCAGGCAGTCTAGCTCAGTGACACGAGAAAGGCTGACAACCAAACAATTTAGCGCAGATTAAGAATAACACATGTCGCGCGCAAGGTCACTGGCTGATGGTGGGCGCGGTTAGTTGGAATCTCTTGGCTCCAGTGAGGATGTCGGGCCTACAGGGGGCTAAACAGTCTGCGTGAAGATCGGGATTTCCAAAGCTAGTCCCGTCGGGAGTCGACTTAGCGATGTTTAAGCGAGGGACGGCTGAAGCTTGTCCAGGATTGCATCGCGGCATAGTTTCAGCCGTCCCTGCGGGACTGGTCGTTCTTTGGAATCCAACCCAGGACTAACGTCCTGGGTATTTTCAGCCAGACCTGTCGAAATTAGATTTTTTCAGCTTCCAATTTAGACAAGGCACCCCATCGATAGAGCCGACGGTGCGGAAATGCGCGCTTTCCGATCGCCACCGCTCTGATGTCTGTACAGGAGATTTTAGTCGAGACCGTACGGGCAGGAGCCATTGAGGGCTTTAGCCCCTGAGGTACGCTCTTCTAGACCTAATGGCGAGCTGAATCCCATCTTCCCCGTCTCATTCACCAATCAAGAACCAACCTGATTCTGTTCGGCCGAACGCCCCGCAAAGCAATCAACAAGTTACACCGTTAAAAAACAAGTTCTTCCGCCAATTTGGACAGCTCTGATTTTCACCCGTCCCTACGACTGGGAGGCATCTCGATTTCCGAGGATCCTGAACCGCTATCGGTCGTTGTTGCTGGAGCGCTGCAGGGGCATCAGGGCGTTCTTGTTGTCGGGTCCCTGGGGATCGATCCGGAAGTCCCAGACCGAGAGGTTGACTTCTCCGGGGCCCAGAAGCTCCATGAGGGCATAGTCTCCGATCGTAAGGGGTTCTTTCGCGGTCAGCCGGATCCAGCGATTTCCCGGCAGTACCTGCACCGCGGTCGGGATGACGTCTTCCGTCTGCGTCACCTTCCCGCCCAACCCAATCTTGATCCCGCTTACCACGCGATAATCCTTCTTGAAATTGCTGCGGACGCGCACGATCGCGTATTGGCTGTTGGAGGAGTTAAAGGGATTTTTCTCTTTGACTGACGCTGCTCCCGCCGGTCTCAACCGTCACCGCCGAAGAATCAGCCTCGTTGTCGTCGACCCCGACGATGCTGACATAAAATGCGGGGTCGTTGACGTGCAGCTTGACTTTGGACTCGGCGCCGGGAATCTGGACGCTCTGCTGAATGCCACCGAGCGGGTTCAGCGCTGAGCGAAGTACGTTGTGGCTGGTCTCACGGTTCACGCCGCCGGAATTCTGGGTAAGCGCTACCAACTCGGGCTGATCGTGAAAAGTGTCCAGCGCCCATACGCCGTCCTGGTCAGGCAGCCTCAAACCCGGAGATACGTCGGGAGTCCGGGCCCGGGCATGCTGCTCCTCTTTGTCAATGGCCGCGGCTTCCGGTACAGCTGGGGACACCGGTTCGGCCCCCGGCTTGTGATCTCTGGCCCAGGCCTCGGTTGCCGCCCAATCCACGAGGCTTCCCGGCAGTTCTTCCCATTGACCGCGCTCGGCACTGAAATACCGTACCCGGTCGCCTACCTTCTGGTACTTGGTCACGACCTGGTAAGTGCCATCCTTCAGCACCAGGCGCTGATTGGGAGTTTGCGCCCGCCCTGAGGGGCAGACGGCCACGCTCGACAGAAGCAGCACGAGAACGAGCAGGAGACGAGAGGGCGACATAACCGTGTGATTACTTTAGACGAAACCGCGAAGACGATGTCTACCACAACCCTCACTTCTAACTTCCATTCGTTTTCACTTCCTGCGATACTTGTACGTGCCCACCCGGTACGTCCATCCCATCCACAACAAAAAGGTGAAGAAGCAATGTCAGCAAAGTACATCTTTGTGACGGGCGGAGTTGTGTCCAGCCTCGGCAAGGGCCTGGCCGCAGCCTCCATCGGATGCCTCCTCGAGAGCCGCGGTCTCCGCGTGAACCTGATGAAGTTCGACCCTTACCTCAACGTCGACCCAGGCACCCTTTCCCCTTTTCAGCACGGAGAAGTTTTCGTAACCGACGACGGTGCGGAGACTGACCTGGATCTGGGTCACTATGAGCGCTTCACCCATGCCCGGCTAAGCCGCGACAACAATCTGACCACGGGCCGGATTTACGAGCAGATCATCACCAAGGAGCGTCGGGGAGACTACCTGGGCAAGACGGTCCAGGTGATTCCCCACGTGACCAACGAAATCAAGAACGCTATGCGCAAGGTGGCTACCGACGCGGATGTGACGATCGTGGAGATCGGGGGAACGGTCGGCGACATTGAATCCCTGCCGTTCCTGGAAGCCATTCGCCAGATGCGGCAGGAGGCCGGCCGGGAAAATACTGTCTTCGTGCACGTCACCCTGGTCCCCTGGATCGGCGCCGCGCAGGAGTTGAAGACCAAGCCTACGCAGCATTCGGTCAAGGAGCTGCTCTCGATCGGGATTCAGCCCGATATCCTGTTGTGCCGTACGGATCGCTTTCTGGCCCACGAAATCAAGAGCAAGATCGCCCTCTTCTGCAATCTCGAAGAGCGGGCGGTGATTGCCGCCAAGGATGTCGAGTCGATCTACGAGGTGCCGCTGACCTTCGCCCAGGAGGGCGTGGACAAGCTGGCGTTAAAGTACCTGCACATCGACGCGAAGGAACCCGACCTCACGCGCTGGAAGAACCTGGTGGAGCGCTGCTACAACCCGCGCGACGAGGTTTCGATCGGCATCGTGGGCAAGTACGTCGAGTACGAAGACAGTTACAAATCGCTCAAGGAGGCGCTGGTGCATGGCGCCCTGGCTTACGATCTCAAGCTACGCGTGACCTGGATCGAAGCCGAGGGCCTGGAGAGCAAGCATCCCGGGGACCGGCAGTACGAGGAGCAGCTGGCAGGTTTTGATGGCATCCTGGTGCCGGGCGGATTTGGCAAGCGAGGCATTGAAGGCATGCTGAACGCCATCCGCTACGCGCGCGAGAATGCTGTGCCCTACTTCGGCATCTGCCTGGGCATGCAAACCGCGTGCATTGAGTTTGCCCGCAATGTGTGCGGGCTGGCCGGCGCCAGCTCGAGCGAGTTCGACCCGGCCACGCCTCACCGCGTGATCTTCAAGCTGCGAGAACTCACGGGCGTTGAAGAAATGGGAGGGACGATGCGCCTGGGTGCATGGCCCTGTGTGCTGGCGGAGGGTTCCATTGCGGCCAGGTCCTACGAAGCAACCCAGATCAGCGAGCGCCACCGCCATCGTTACGAATTTAATCGCGAGTACGAAGCGTTGCTGACAGGCGCAGGCCTGCGCATTACCGGCACTACGCCCGATGCTACCTACGTGGAAATCGTCGAGCTCCCGGATCATCCCTTCTTCCTGGGTTGCCAGTTTCACCCTGAGTTCAAGTCGAAACCGCTCGAGCCGCATCCGTTGTTCAAGTCATTTATTTCAGCTTCTTACCAGAATCGGCTCCGCTCTCAATCTAAGGCGGTGAAGCAGGACAGCCTCACCCAGTCTCTCCAATGAACGACTTTGAAATCGGTTCGGTACTCGTCGGGTCCCCGTCGTTATTCCTTATCGCTGGACCGTGCGTGATTGAGAGCGAGGCGCACGCGCGGTTCATGGCCGATTCCATTCAACGGATTACTGCCGACCTCGGCGTGCCATACATCTTCAAGGCCTCGTACGACAAGGCGAACCGGACCTCGGTCAAAGGGTTCCGGGGGCCAGGCCTGGAAGAGGGTGTACGCATTCTACGCGGGATCGCTGAGACCACCGGTCTGCCGGTCATCACCGATGTGCACCAGGCCGATGATTGCGAGCGTGTTGCCGAAGCCGTCGACGTACTGCAAATTCCCGCCTTCCTTTGCCGGCAGACAGACCTGCTGCTCGCCGCCGCCAAAACGGGGCGTGCAGTCAACATCAAGAAGGGCCAGTTCGTTGCCCCGTGGGACATGAGCCACGCGGTCGAGAAAGTTACGGGTGCGGGAAATCCGCGGGTCTTGCTGACCGAACGCGGTTTTAGTTTCGGATACAACAATCTGGTGGTGGATATGCGATCGCTTGCGATCATGCGCAAGCTGGCGCCGGTGGTCTTTGATGGCACCCATTCGGTGCAGACTCCCTCTTCCGCGGGTGGACAAAGTGGCGGGCAACCGGAGTTTATTCCGGTGCTGGCGAGGGCTGCGGTTGCTGCAGGGGTGGATGGAGTGTTCCTTGAAGTGCATGACGACCCGGCCAACGCGAAGTCCGACGGAGCAAATGCACTAAACCTGAAGCAACTTAAGCCGCTTTTGGAAAGTTTATTAGATATCCACAGGGTAGTAGGAAAAAGCCGGTAGCTTTGGTTCCGTTTTTTAGTTACATTTAGGCGCAATATGGCGGACACGAAGGTAATAAGTCAGGCCTAGAATTTTGTTGTCACTGTGGTACTTGGGGTACCAAAAAAAGGGCCCCTCGGGTGAGGGGCCAATCTGCCTTGGTTCTCTCGTTGTGTGAGAGCTTTTATGCGGCGCTGATTTAGGGCTGCGACGCAGCATTCCGGGGGGAGGGCTGCGGGTTCGACTGCTGCGTCGCGCCTATTGATGAACCGCCGGTATTTTGATTTGTAGGCGAGTTCAAAGCCGCAAGACTGTTGTGCATCAACGTTACGTGGACGACCGTACCGGTGGTGCCGGATTCTGTAGTTTCCTCGCGGGGAGCATTGCCCATCGCAAGGCGATAAATTCTGAAGACAGGAACATGATGGTCGACGACTAAGTAGCGAACCACCGCATCCGCCATGTCCTGAGATTTCTGGATGCCGACTTGACCGCGTGCGTGGGAATATCCCTGCACTTCTACTATATAACCCTTTTGACCTTCCAGCTGTGTTGCTATCTGGTCCAAAGCTTCTTTTGCTTTGGCATTCAGACCGTTCTGCGAAGACCGGAAATGTAACTCAGTGTCGGTGACCTGCTGGTACTGGTCAAGGTTGGTGACCGTTGTATTCAGCTGGCTGGTTTGTGTGTTTGCCTGCTGCGCCAGTGTTTGTGCCTGACCAGCCTGGGTGCTTGCTTGCTGGGCCTGCTGGTTTGCCGCGTCCGCCGTGCTTTGTGCCTGATGAATTCCGGCTTGGGCACGGCTGTCTACGTCTTTAATGTCGTTTGCGTTCTTTGCAGTGAGCTGATCCAGCTCGTTCAACCGGTCCTTAACCGGCGCTACCTGACGATTTACCCACTTCTTGCGGGCCAGGGGATTCATTTTTCCCCAGAAACCCTCGGTGGACTTGGCCGGAAGCGGCTGGCCAGTCGCGTAAGTCGTAGAATCTGATGCTGCTCCAGAAGTGCTTGCAGGGGTCTGACTCGCTGCGGCCGGAGGGGCGCTGGTCTGCGGAGCGCCATTATCCGTCGCCGGAGCGTTCTGTGCCATCGCCGGCATGCCCAAACTGGCGGCCAGCAATATTGCAGCGATCGATCCCGAGGTTGCAGTACCTTTTGTCACAGTGTCCCTTTGTCGGCCCAAAACCAAATATGGAAGAAGACGCGCACACCCGTCGCTTCCGCACTTGCCTGACTCTATTGCAAGCGATTGGCCAAATAGTCTTTCCTGGAAAATAAAATGATTATCTTGCTGATTACAGACATCTTATTGGACACAAAGAGCCCATTTGTGGAAATTTCCTAAAATGGGTACAGCAATGAAAAACGTGCATTTTTCTCTAGTTGGTAAGAAAAAAATGCTCGGACCCGGCCACAGGGATTACGCAGGTTACTGACAATGCCGATGATCACTTTACCGGCTACGGACGCTGATTACCCTGGCCTCGGGAACTCGTTGATCCCAATCCGCAGGCACGGTATCGAAAATCAAGCGAAAGTCTCGTGTCTGACCCGGCTCAATGGGTGCAGCGGAAACTGGCTGGGTATCCACGTAAGGTTCGCGGGTGCGGATCAGGCTGAGCGGGACCGCCAGCCTTTGGGCAAACTGGCCGACATCATTGTGGAAGCCCACCTGAACCGTAACAGCGGTCACGGTCCGGTCGCCGCTGTTGGTGATCTGGCCGTCGATATAAGTGACCTTGGCCCCGGAAAAGCTGGTGGCCTCGCTCATCTGGATACCGCTAAAGCCTAGTTTGGGGGCGTATGGGTCGGCAGGCGCCATGCCGGTGCCGAGGGCAGTGTCCGGAGTGCTGCGGCCGCCGGCTATCACCAGAATCCCAAGGCCCACGATTACCACCGTCGCGGCAATGATCCACGGCATCCACGATGTTGTTTCCCGGGCTTGGTGCGAGGCGAGAAAACCCGCGTCTTCGGCCGATTTCGCGTCAACCTTGTCTTTGTCTTCTCGAGCCGCCATCAATGAGATTGTACCTGCCGGGGAGATTGTACCTGCCGGGCTTAAGACCGGAGCGGGCTCAACCGAAACGTGCCTTTTTGACGGATTGCCTCAGGTCGTTGCCGCGCATCTCCACCTCCACGCACATTTCCGCTAAACGCGAACGCATCCTCTCGCCAATACGGTCTCCCAGGCTCTCTTCGCGCGTCGGCTTATCGGCGGCACGCGCCAACGCTGCCGGGGAGTTGGGATAGTTGGTGGTGATGATGGTGGTTCTTTTGTCGTTGTAGCGGGTGTTGAGGATGAGCGCTACGGTGTCCCAGACCCAGTCTGTCGGTTTCTGTGCGCCCAACTCGTCCAGGATGAGGACTTCCGCCTCAAACACGGGGGCCAGAATCTGCAGCTCCGTGGTGGCCACCAAAGGGTTGTAGGATTCCTGGATGCGCTTGAGCAGTTCCCGGTAATCGCAAAAGAGAGCGCGCACCCCTTTTTCGAAAATCAATGCCTGAACGATACCTACGGCCAGGTGGGTCTTTCCGACGCCTACGTCGCCGGTCAGCAGGAGCCCCTTGCCTTCGGTGGTCACCGGATAGCCGGCGGTAAAGTTGCGCGCCATTAAATGAGCTGCCGCCAAAGACCTGTCCGCGCCAGGGTATCCGGCCTCGAATGTTTCGAGAGTGCAATGCTCGTATCGTTTTGGGATCGCGGCCCGGCTCAAAAGCCTGGCCGCCTGGACCTGCAAGCGGCATTCGCAGGGCTCGGCATATCGTTCACCGTCGGATTGGATAATCAGACACAGGCCGGAGTCTTTACAGATGGGGCAGAATTCGCTCATGGGACTAAGGCCAACTTACCTGAAGCCAGGGCCTCTCGCCAGGATAGCGGAAGGTGGAAGAGTGGAAAGAAAGCAATAAATGCCCTAAAATGGAGTTTCGAGCCCTGCGAACAAGCTTTCGAGCGTTGCGGGCTTGCAGGAAAGGTTTTGAGATGCCAAAAGAGGGAATCCATCCAAATTACAAACAAATCCGGGTGCAGTGCGCATGCGGCACCGGGTTTGAAACGCGCTCTACCCACAAGGGCGACATCCACGTGGAAATTTGTTCTGCCTGCCACCCGTTTTTCACCGGCAAGCAAAAGCTGGTCGATACGGCAGGCCGTGTCGAGCGCTTCCGGCGCAAGTACGCCAAGTCTGATGCCGGCAAGGCTCCCGCGGCTAAGTAGGCGCGGCTGGTCTCGATCAAAGGCCTCCGGCAACGGAGGCCTTTGTTGTGTGAGATCCAGATGAGAAAAGTCTCCATGAAGAAGAACTGGGACAATCCGCGCGAGAACAGCATGCCGCCGGTGGCGCGCGTGCCGGCGTCGATGGAGATCGGCGGGGTGTTGGTGGCCCCGGCGACCGTGTTAGCCCCGATGGCTGGGGTGACGGATACGGTGTTTCGCCGGTTCATTCGCAACGCCAGCATCTTTACCGGCAGTGAGGGGTCGCTGGCCGGCGATCCTCACCTCGTGGAAACGCCTATCAGCAATCAGCAATCGGGCTGCGGCCTGATCATGACCGAGTTCACTTCGGCGGATGGTTTATCGCGCATGCGGGAGTCGAAGCGGAAGCGGTATCTCACTTATGACGAGGATGAGCATCCCATCTCGGCGCAGCTGTTCGGGTCTGATCCCGCGACCCTGGCAGAGGCGGCGAAGATTGTCGAGGACGCCGGCTTTGACATGGTGGACCTCAATCTCGGGTGTCCGGCCAAGCGCGTGGTCAGCTGTAACGGCGGCAGTGGCTTGTTGCGGGATTTGCCCCACATTGCCACCATCTTCGAGCGGGTGCGGGCCGCGGTGCGGATCCCGTTTACCGTCAAGTTCCGCATGGGTTGGAACGATGAGCATATTGTGTGCGTTCCGCTGGCCCGGCTTGCCCAGGAAAGCGGTCTGAATGCGGTTGCCTTGCATGCGCGGACGCGGGAACAGGGTTATGCCGGGCAAGCGCGGTGGGAATATATTGCTGCGGTGAAAGACGCGATCCGTATTCCGGTGATTGGGAACGGAGATATCCGCTCCCCGGAGGACGCCTGCACCATGGTCGCGGAAACCGGCTGCGATGCGGTGATGATTGGCCGCGCCGCGCCGGCGAATCCCTGGATCTTTCGCCAGATCGCACAGTACACCGCCTTTGGCAGCTACGAACAACCGACACCGATGGACCGGTATCGCATGATTCGCGATTACTTCGTCATGCTGATGGAGGAGACCGAGGAGAAGGCAGCTATCGGGGGCAGGATGAAGCAGTTTGCCTCGTGGTTCACCCATGGCGTCCCGGGCGGGGCTATTTTGCGCAAGAGCATCTATGAGGCGAAAAGCGGCGAGGCGGTACTGCTTGCAGTGGATGCGTTCTTTGCTGCGCAGCCGGAAGAGTTGGTTGGCGCCGGAGCTTAGCCGGCCAAACGTGTCCACAACCTTACCGGTAGGACGAAATATAACGGGTGTTGTCGGTTCGGACCTGGGGTTATGTCACGGGACTTAGACCGGCGTCTACTAGGAGGATCCCAGGTCTCAAAAGCGAGACCTGGGGCACCCTTCGCTCGTTTCCGACACAGATGTTCACGCAGAGCCCACCCGTCGTTCCGTGGCGGGGTGTAGGAAAGAAGCTAGGTGGGGTTGCTACGCCGGCGGAAGACTACCTTTGGCTCGGTGCGCCAGGCCTCGTTCAGAGCGATCAGCGTCCAGGCAATTTTCGGTGAGAGGTGTTGTAGCACGGTATTCATGGAGGGATGCACGTGCAAAGCCGGGACGATGAAATACAACAGCGGCGAGTGGGGGAGGAGCGAGAGGCCGGGGAAATATCCGTTCCGCTCCAACTCTCCTGCTCCGGTGGAACTGCGCTGCTGCTGCAGCCAGTGCACGCGAATCCAGTAATCCAGGCCCTGGAGCGGAAAATGCAGATCCTCGCCGGCCTTCAGTTCCATGATGGCGAGACGCCGATGGCGGGTCACGGTGAGCAGGTCGAGCATGGCGCGGTCGGCGCCCGCGAAGGCCGGTACCTGGTGGTAGATGACATGCGTGCCGAGGGAATCGTCGATTTGACTCAGGCCGCCTGCAAGTATCGATTGAAGCCACGACTCCGGCTGCAGACGAAAGAGCGGATTACGCGCACTCCCCTTTGGGTGGCGGCTCTCGAAGAGCCGCTGCATCAACTCCGTGAAAAGAGCTTCTGTCTCTTGCAATAGCGGGGTTTCACTGGCTCCAGCCCCAAAGGTCACCTCGGCATGGCGGGCAAACGAGTCGGCCGCAAATTCCTGGCGCACTCGCGCGAATTCCAAACCGTAGAGCGAGAGCGTGACCTCGTTGGCGTGACGCGCGGTGACGGTCACCCGGCTTTGCATAGCGAACGGCAACAAGCGCATGACGCGATCCACACCATCCTGGGCTCGCTCCACCGCTGCCTGGGGATCGAAGGCATGCACCAGGCGCATTTTCAAATTGCCCTGGTCCGCGGTATCGATGCTCAGCAGCTCCTCGCTGCCTGCGCCTACTTCGTAGAGCTCCCATTGGGCCAGCTCGCGGTTGAGCCAGGCCATGCGCGCTCGGGTAGTGCCGCCGCAGCCCACGGGCAAAAAGACCTTCAGTCCGTGGCACACTCGCTTGCCGGCGAAATGCTCCCGGCAATAGGCGAGCCAGAGAATTCCCAGGGTCAGCACTCCATCAATGATGGCAGGGCTCTCCTCGGCATTGACGCCGATGATGGCCCAGCAATGCTGGCCGCGCACCAGCAAGCCTCGCGCATACGCGGGCCCGAAGCTGTGCTCCAGGTCCATGGCTGAGTGCAGGGTTTCCACTTTGTACTCGTTAAAGTGACGAATCAGCAGTCGCTCCAGCAGCTGCAGGTACCTGGTCCTGGAGAGAGCACGAGTAGCGGGCGTCCGCAGGTCGCGATCCCTCACCACTTCGAGCGATTGCGGGCGCTGGGTGCCCAGGCGCCGCACGCGGATGCGCAGGGTTTCTTTGCGCGCTTCCAGACCGACCACGGTGCGAACCATATTCCGCTCTTCGGACCACAGGTGCAGCACACAGCGGCCATGCTCGGACGAGAGGGAGTAGCGGGCGGTGCACATCTCAAACAACACCCGCCCATCCTCCAGCAACGCGGCGCGCGGATAGTCAGAAAAGAATTGTTCCAATGAGCGAGCGAGTTCCGTGGGAGAAACCTCTGCCTTCCCGCGGATCTCCACGTGCTTTGCTACCAGCCCATACGGTGGGACAGCTGCGTTACATGGGCGGTGTGATGGCGGCCGTGCCAATCGTAGATGATGACGCACTGCTCAATCGATTGGCGGCCATTCTCCGGATGAAGATAGCCGCGCTTCCAGTCTTGCTCCTGGAGTGAAGAGAAGAGGCGCGTCCACCGGACGTGGAGGGATTGCAGCAAGTCAAGAGACGTAGACACGGCCTCGGTGCGAGCGTCTGCCAGTTCTGCCCAGCGGCTTTCCTGGTAGGCGAAGATGGTTGGCCATTCTTCGGTCAGGCCAAGCCGCACGCGGTTATAGGCGTTCATGTGGCTGTCGGCGACATGGTGAATCAACTGCCGCACTGTCCAGCCGCCTGGCCGATAGGGTGTCTCGAGTTGTTCCTCAGACAGAGGAGCGACGGCTTTGCGCAAGTTTTGCGGCAGCTGCCGGATGCCTTCGATGGCGGCGCTGCGTTCCTGCGGGGTGAACGACTCGGCCTTCCTGAAACCGCCGATGGGATAACGAAGAGACTCGTCGGATGTCATCAGGACATCTTAGAGCAATTTCAGTCAGTGGGCTGGATCGCGTAATAGCCCTTGCGCGCCTGCGCCTTCAGGCCATCACCCTTGCACTCGACGTCGATCTTGCGATAGCTCCCATCGAGCTTGGAGTTGGTTGGGGTATAGCTGGCAACGTATTGGGTTCGCAGCTCTTCCTCAATCTGCGAGAAAGCATTTTCCATCTTCTTGCCGTTGTTGCCCACGTCGATGACCCGGCCGCCGGTCTCTTCCGCCATTTTTCTCATGTAAGCGTCACCGCTGTAGCCCATGGTGTAGACGCCCCGGCCGTAGAAGCCTCGATCCGCGATCAGCAGAACGTACACGATGGTATTGGCTTTCTGCGCGGCTTCAATGGCGCCCTGAATCTTCACCGTGCTGCCCTGGTCTTCGCCATCGGTGAGGATGATGATGGCTTTACGCCCGGTTTCCTGTTGCAGCTTGTCGTGCGTGGCGAGGTAAACCGCATCGTAGAGAAGAGTTCCCTTGGGCGTACCGGAGGGCATACCGCCCATGCCACCCGTCCCAACATTAATTTCCGCTTTATCCATGGCGCGGGCCAAAGCATGCGCGTTGCTGGTGTAGTCGGAGAGCAGGTCGACGTTGACATCGAAGGAGATTAAAAATGCCTCATCTTTGGAACGCAGAACACGAGCGAGGAAGGCGGAGCCGGCCTGTTGCTCCAAAGGCAGGACATTTTGCTGGCTCCCACTGGTGTCGAGCAGGATCCCCAGGGTCAATGGCTGATCGTTCTCGGCAGCGAAGTTCTTTATCTTTTGCGGCGCCTTGTCTTCCAGGATGTTGAAGTCATCCTTGGTGAGATGAGGAATGAGCGCGCCGTGCTTGTCGTGCACGGTGAAGTAGAGGCTCACCAGGTTGACGTTGACTTTGAGGGTCTCGAGCGGCTGTTGCTGATCGTCCTGATTCGGGTCTCCGGCGGGTCCCTGGGGTGGGGCATCGGGGGACGGCGCAACCTGGGCCAGTCCTTGTACTGTGGCAGCACAAAGCAAAGCACACAGTAGGACCGCCCGGCGAGAACGCAGGAGACGGAATTTCATGGAGGTTAGACGATGAAACATGACGAACGGTACCTCGGAAGACGGAACAGGGGCACCTGACAACGCCAGCGGTCCGTCTGGTAATCTTATGTATCTAATAGTAAGTCACAACGAAGTGAGCGGGACCGAGGATGGCCATGAACCGTTTCGTCCGCCTGGAGGATCTTCTGGTGAGGCAGGGTGTCTTGGCAATCGCGCTTTTGGTTTCGTTGGTGCTGCCATCCGCAGTATTGGGTCAACAGGTGCCGGATGCTCCTACACCACAAGCGCCTGGGGGCTTGGGCAATATCACCTCCGGTGTGACCCCGGGAAAAGGAACTCAACCTCCTCAGGAGCAAAAAACCACTCCCACTCCGCCCGCGCCCCCCACCAGCAGTCAGCCGGCAGCCCAGGACCAGGATCAGCAAACCCCGCCCGACACAAGACATCACGAGATTCGTCACCCGGGTCAATTACGTCGTCGTCCCGGTAACGGTCCTGGACAAGAAGCATCAACAGGTGGCCGGGCTGACCTGGCGAGATTTTGAAATTTACGAGAATAACATTCGCCAGCGCATCGATGCGTTCAGCGCCGACGCGGTGCCGCTTTCCGTTGCCTTGGTCATCGACCAGAGTTTGCAAAAGGACACGATGAAGAAGGTGAACGATAGCCTGTCTGCGATCCAGGGTGGCTTCACCCCTTACGATGAGATTGCGGTGTTCACCTATGCCGACGGTGTGAACAATCCGACGGACTTCACCGCAGCATTAAGCGCGCGTTTACCGGCCGTGCTGGAGAAATCCAAAAAGCCTGGCGAGGACCTGGGACCTCCCATCACGGGCGGACCGCTGGCCGCCGGCCCCCAGATCAACGGCAGGGATGTAGACCCGAATCTTTCCCCGCAGCGTGGGAATTCCGGCTTTCTGGTCTATCCCAAAGAGGTCCATACCCTCAACGATGCCATCCTGGCTGCGGGCAAGGCTCTTTCCACGCGGCCGCAGGGAAGCCGTCGCGATCATTTACGTGATCAGCGATGGGAAGGAATCGCGCAGCAAAGCCAACTACCGCGAGGTGGTGCGTTACCTGGAACGCAACCAGGTCGCGGTCTATGGAACCCTGGTGGGCGACTCGGCCACCTGGGGTATTGGTTATCTGGACAAGTTCAAGATTCCCCTGCTGCCGCTGTCTCCGGACAACATTCTGCCCAGGTACACGACTGAGACCGGCGGTCATCTCTACTCCGAATTTTCGACGAATGGGATTGAGCGTAGTTTCGCGGAGTTGGCGGCCCTGGCGCGAACCCAGTACACCCTTGGCTATTACAGCCACATTCCTGTAACCGACGGCAGATATCGTACTCTCGACGTTCGCGTCAAGCGGCCAGATCTGGATGTCATCACCAAGAAGGGGTACTACCCAACAGCGACCAACCTCTCGCGATGACCCTGGCAGCCCTCGGGCACCCGGGCTTACGCTTCATCGGCCTGGGCCTGGCGGCCTCGGCCTTTTGGGGTGCAAGTGATTTTCTCGGCGGCTTCGCCACCCGCAAAGCCCACGTGGTTCTGGTGGTTGCCCTGGCGCATGGTTTAAGCCTGGGAATGCTGCTGTTGATTGCGTTGTTCACGCATTCTGCTCATCTCTCTCAGCACTTCGCTCTCATCGGCCTTTGCGCTGGAGCCTTTGGAGGGGTCGCTCTCCTTCTCTACTACCAAGCCTTGTCTCTCGGCGAGATGGGGATCACGACTGCTCTCACCGGCCTGCTCACGGCCCTGGTCCCGGTAGTTTATTCATCCTTTACCCAGGGCTCGCCCAAATCGAGTCAGATCGTGGGATTCGTGCTGGCCGCAGCCGCTATCGCGCTGATTGCCTACAAACCCGCCGGCACGCCCCGTCCTCTCGCGCTCGGCCTTGCGACTCTGGCCGGCCTCGGCTTTGGTGTGTTCCTGGTGGTATTGAAAGTCGGCAGCGCGCATGGCCTGCTCTGGCCGCTCATATTTTCTCGCGTCGCCAGTGCCACGCTGGCCGGTGGGATGGTGATCTGGGTCCAGATGAGAAACGGTAAGGACGCGGCAACCTGGCGCAGGCAAGCGCGCGAGAATCGTTTCTTTTTGATCGCGGGATCTGCCGGTGTGCTCGAGGCTACCGGGAGTCTGCTGTATATGCGGTCGGCTGCTGAGGGGCGCCTGGATGTGGCCGCAGTGCTGGCATCGCTCTACCCGGTCGTCACGATTCTGCTGGCGGTCTGGTTTCTGAAGGAACGGACAACGTCGAGTCAGGCATTGGGAATGGCACTGGCGTTAGGCGCCGTCGTGCTCGTGTCCCTGTGAGAAAGGTTACTTGACCTCAGTCGTCACTTCAGACTTGGGTGCGGGAGTGTCCTGCTTGACAGGATCCGGCGTGCCCTTGATGGCATCTTTGAAACCCCGCATCCCCTCGCCCAGGCCCTTACCGAGCTCAGGAAGTTTGCGCGGGCCAAAGATCAAGAGTGCGACCACCAGAACGACAATCAGGTGAGTTGGTGTGAGTAGTTCGCCCATGGAATCTCTCCGCTTTCTATTGTCGCACAGCAGGCACGTGCCTGTGATCCGCGCGATCGTGCCCAGTTATAGTACGCCTTCCATACGCTATTTGGACGGATCCTGCAGGCGGTTCGATACCATCTTGTAGAAGGTGGAAAGATTTTCTGCTTCACCCATGGTCAGGCGACGGTAGACCTTCATCAGGGGATAAAGCCGCGCGCCCCGAACCGTTAAGGTAGGAACAGCGGCAGCGCCTCCGGTGGGGTGCGGCCCAAGTTCCCATTCACCGCCAAAACGCCCGCGGATCACCTCGCCAAAATAGCTACCCCAGAGACGGGTCTGGAATTCCAAGTCCTCGGTCGATTGGCCATCCAGGATCTGCTCCAGACGATCGACGGATGACTCACTCAGGTCGAGCCGTTGGCGGTGGTCATTCCAGGCAACACGAACCGCTTCCTCCGCGTACGCGCTCATCATGTCAGCCAGGGATGCGAAGTTGCTTTCGGCGAGCTTCGCTTTGGTGCTCATAGATTCAGCCTAACCTTTCCCCTGTCTGACAGGAAGCGAAGTGCAATGTATCTTAAGGATTACTGGGCATACAGTTGGCGGAGGTTTGGTTGAAGGCATTTGGTGTTGCTGCACGGAAGTGGAGGACTGTCCTCCTGGGTATAGGGGTGTTGAGTACGGGTTGGATGCTGGGCAGCAGGGCGGACGCGCAAGCGGGTGCGCCGGCGCAGACGATACCGGAAGCGCCCTCGCTCCAGAATGAGTCGCTGAAACCCCTGGATTATCGAAATAAATTCGATGTTTATGGTGGCCTGGCCTCGTCGCACTTCAACGCCGGCCCAGCCTTGATCCCAGGGGCAAACCTGGGAGGTTTTGATGTCCAGGGAACGATGTGGTTTGGCATGCGGCTCGGGGCTACCGCCAATGTTCGCGGCTACTACGGGACTACCGGCGTGGTTCCCAACCCCTACGGCATCCACGGCCCCTTCATCATGGAGCACTTGTTCATGGGTGGACCGTCCATCCGAGGACCGAAGAATGAACACGCCGCGTTGACGTTCCACGCTCTTGTCGGAGGCTCCTACGGAATATTTGACTCCGCCATCGATCAGGGACTGACGGGACCGAATCTCGGGCTATTCAGCAACGGGGTGACCCTGGCCACGGCGTTGGGCGGTTCACTCGACCTAAACCGGTCCCCGAGGTATTCCGTGCGTATATCGCCGGATTACCTTCTCACTCGCTTTGGCGGCGTATCGCAAAACGAATTCGCCATCTCTGTGGGTGTGCTCTACCGGTTCAGGAAGATGCGTAAACATTGAGAGCAGGCGAGTGGGAGTACGACCCTTTCCCCAGGAGCCAGCCCGGGGCGTGAGTCTTATCTGGTTTGCGGTGCATCTTTCAGAAGAGGGTTCGCTCAGTGCCTAAATCGCTCTTGTTTTCCCCCATACAGCTGGCTGGTGTCAGCATTCCGAACCGCGTTTTCGTCTCCCCCATGTGCCAGTACTCGAGTGAGGACGGATTCAGCAATGACTGGCATCTGGTGCATTTGGGAAGCCGTGCCGTTGGTGGGGCGGGATTGGTATTCACCGAAGCGGCGGCCATTCTTCCCGAGGGCCGAATTACGCCGCAGGATCTGGGATTGTGGAAAGACGATCACATCGCCGGGCTCAAACGAATCGTTGAATTTTTACACGGTCAGGGTGTTCGTGCAGCAGTGCAATTGGCGCACGCGGGCCGTAAGGCCAGCATGGCTCGCCCATGGGCCAGGGAGCAGCGCTACCTGACCCCGAGTGAAGGCGGGTGGCAGAATGTGATGGCCCCGAGTGCGGTGCCTTTTGCGGAAAATTATGCTCCGCCCGTGGAGCTTGACCTGCCGGGCATACAGAAAATTGTCAGGGCGTTTGTCAGGGCTACCGAGCGGGCGTTGGAGGCGGGTTTCGACCTGATCGAACTCCATGCGGCACATGGCTACCTGCTGCATGAATTCCTTTCCCCCCTAAGTAACCGGCGTAGCGATCCATACGGCGGTGGGTTTGAAAATCGCATCCGCATGTTAGTGGAAGTGGTGGACGCTGTGCACGCAGTGTTGCCTGGCGAAGTTCCCCTGCTGGTACGCATTTCTGCAACGGATTGGGCCGCGGGTGGCTGGGACATCGACCAGGCGGTAGCGTTGGCCAAAGTACTGAAGCAACATAAAGTAGATTTCATCGACGTCTCGTCCGGGGGGATGGCGGCTACGGCTGTGATGCCGGTCGGACCGGGTTACCAGACACTGTTTGCAGAGCGCATCCGGCGTGAAGCGGAAATTCCGACAGGCGCTGTGGGGATGATTACTGCAGCGGCGCAGGCGGAACACATACTGCGTACAGGACAAGCGGACGCAGTGCTCCTGGCGCGAGAATTACTGCGGAAACCATACTGGCCGCTGGAAGCAGCCAGCGAACTCGGGGACCTGACCAGTTGGCCGGCACAGTACCTTCGTGCGGCCCCGCACGGCAGCCGGGAACGCGAACCGATCGTTGAATCTCTGGTGCGGGCAACAGCTGCGATTTAGAGAAACGAAGGCATTGTCATACTTGGTGTATTCCGGCCAGAAATCCACCGGACAGCGCAAGAAACGCTTCGAGGGCAACGGAAGTTGTCCTATACTTCTGAGCGAAGGTGGGTCCCTGTTAAGGCTACCGCCTGAATATCAGTATGGCTACTCACCTTCCACAACAACGTGCCCCACAAAAACCGGAGATTCCCGACAAGCTATATTTTCGCATCGGTGAGGTTGCCCGGTTGTGCTCGGTAGCGCCCTATGTTCTGCGCTTCTGGGAGACGGAATTTACCCAGCTGAAACCGAACAAGAGCGGTACCGGTCAACGGCTGTATCGCCGGCGCGATGTGGAGATGGCTCTACGGGTGAAGCGGCTGCTCTACGACGAGGGTTACACGATTGCCGGCGCGCGGCAGGCGATCCAGGCGGAAACCCGGAGCAAACGAGCCAGCGGACAGCCGGAACTCCCCTTGCCACAGCACCAACAGTCGGTGCAGCTTCTCGAGGCCCGGATGCACAAAGTCCGCAAGGAATTGCGTGAAATCCTGAGCGTACTTGCGGCTCCCACGCCGCAACTGCAAGTGAAGGAGCGGCCCGCTGCTCCGGCCGCAAAGCCCGGTCTCTTCGAACTGTAGATCTTAGGCCGGCTTGCCGGCGGCGCCGTCACTGTGCAAGGCACCCTCGGACACGATGCTGCCGTGATTCATAAAGCGTTCCATGGCCTGCATGGCGCAGCCCTGTCCGCACAGGTGGTAGAAGTCCGGATTGCCGCTCTCCGCTTTGTTCCACGGCAAAAGGGTGAAGCGTTGCCCTGGCTGGCCCTCGTCGAAACAGGGAACATCGCCCAGCACCAGCATCCACCAGTGGTTGGCTTCAAGCTTTTTCCGGCCGCAAATGTCGCATGTGAACGAGACATCCCAAACCATCGTTTACCTCATCCTGTATAAGATCCTGCGCCTCTTCCCGCATTGTGAAATTGCCGGTGAGAAGTGCTTGTCCACCAAGCGGGAAAGCCGAATCGGCTGCCGATATTCATCGAGGCAGCCGGTGACCGTGCTAAAGTAGCGGTAAGCACGGGCCGCCTCGATTATAAAGCGGTCCACAGTGGCTCGGCTTTAGGAAAGATCGCGAGACACAGTTTCCGTTGCTCAAAAAGCAACGGGACATTTCGGTGAGCCGAAGTTCACTACTCAGCCGCCTCAGCCTTTTGTAAAACCGGTGAATCCAGTGACTTGTCCCGAGTGTTCCTCCTCCAGCTTTCGTTTGTCGCGCTTCCGCATGAAAGATCTTGAGCGGCTGTTACTGTTGCAATACCCGGTGCGTTGCCGTCACTGTCATCGCCGGCTGTACGCGGGGCTCCCGCTGGCGCTGGTGCTTTTGCAGGCCGGCCGGGTACGCCGCGAGCGCCGCAGCCACGAAGCCACGCACTAACGCCACAGCCGGTCACTCCTTCGCAGTACTCGCCAGCGCAAAATCAGATCGCGGCGCGGCCGCAGGTGGTTGCGTTTGTACCGGCAGGCATAAGACCGGACAATGGACCCTGGATATTACCTGCAGGACTGTGCTGGAGTGAAAGTCTTGTTCCTGCCAGCTCCCTTTCGGGCGAGCCGAGCACCAGTAAATCTGCCGCATATTTTTGGACATACCGGTCTATCAGATCCGCCGCATTGCCCGCGTCGACAATGTGCTCCACGGGAACGGTATGAGATTCATTGAACGGTGCGAGAAAGCGCAGTCGCTCCAGGCTGTGCGCGGCGGCCGGTTGCTGATCGCCTTCGGGAACATGCAGAAGCACTAACTGCCTGAGAGCCAGTTGGTGGGCACATTGCAGGGCGCGGACAGAGGCCGGGGAAAAATCGGTCGCCGCGAGAACGCGGCCCCAGCAACCGGCCCACGGTAGAGACTTCGCAGCGTCGGGCGAGATAGTCAAGACGGGGCAACGCGACTTGGCCAGAAGCTGCCGTGCGACGGTACCTAATGCAAGCCGGCCGGCATCGGTTTTCGCGCGCGTTCCCAATACCAGCAAATCGGCGTTGTGGTCTTTTATCGTTTGCAAGATCCGATCGCAGGCGGATCCGCTCTCCATTACCGAACGAACCTGAACGCCGAGCGCCATGGTTTCTTCTTCTATCTTCCTGAGTTCTGCAACAGCCGCCTGGTTTGCCACCAGGAACAGCGGCACTCCCTCTGGGAAGGCATAGGCCAGCGGATCGATGACATGCACCACCACGAGCGTCGACTCAAACATTCGCGCCATCACCTGGGCATAACGCAGAGCTTCAGAAGCCGGGTAGTTGAGATCCGTGGCTACGACAATCGTTCTGAATTTCAGAATGTTGGGGTTCATCACTGTTTTCTCCTGGTAACCAGACTGCTTCCGCGGGGCGGAGCACCGCAGTGATGTGGGTCACAGGAGTACCCATTTGCAGGGCTAATCGGGACCGGTGATTTGCATCACAGACGTAACCCACTTCTCTCCGCGATCCTGACAGCGTTCCGTTCCGTGAGGGAGCCGACGGCGAACGCGGTTATCGAAAGAGGTTGATCATGGTTGCTAGTTCCATTCGTCCATTGCCAAGGGATCGCGAGAGGTCCGGTCTGGGTCCGGTGGGTCTGCGATTTCGATCCATTCTGGTAGCAACGGATTGTTCCCCTGCAAGCGCGACTGCGGTTCGTCTGGCTGCGCGTCTGGCCAAGCAGTTCCACGCAAAACTCCACGTGCTGCACGCGATGACGCCTGAACTCTATGGTGTCGCCATGCCAGGGCCGGTTCCGGAACTTGTGCTGTCAGATCTCACGGTGGCCCGCGAGAACCTGCACAAATATGCGCTGCACATTTCTGAGCTGCGGACCGTTGCGCACAAAGAGGTGGTTTTTTTTGGCTCTCCCATGGACGGAATTGAAGCCGCGGGCAAATCTCATGACATTGATTTGCTGGTGCTTGGTTCCCATGGGCGCCAAGGGCTTGGCGAAACTGGCGATTGGATCCGTGGCCGAATGGGCTATCGGGCGCCTTCACTATCCTGTACTGGTGGCGGGGCCTGCCTGCGATAAGAGCTTTCGCCCTTTCGCGTCTATTGTCCTGGCAACTGACCTGAAAGAGCAGTCGCTGCGCACGGCGCAATATGCCAGTTCTCTCGCAGCGGAGTCCCAGGCAAGGCTGACCATGGTCAATGTGCTGCCCGCGGCAGGAACGGGAAGAACACGCGGGCGACGAGCTAAGCGCAACCAGGAAGCTTCAGGCACTCCTGCCGAGCGCGTGTGAGGACTCGTGCACCCTGAAATTTGATTTAAGGACCGGCGCGATCGGTCCGGCCATTCTTCAAGCGGCACGAGAAAACAAAGCCAACCTGATTGTGATGGGCGCACCCCACCAGAGCGCCCCTGGCAGACCATTTGCCGAGGACAAAACTTGCAACGGTGATTCGAGAAGCGCACTGTCCGGTGCTCCTGGTACCGGATCACTCCTCTTGATCCGGTTCAACGGGTAGGACGGAAGAGAATCGTAACCGGCATAGTTTTTGATACTGCCAACCCAGCGAGTGGACGCGGGGAAACAACGCTTTGGGCGCTGCCGCCGCAAACTCAGACAAAGGAGACGGAGAATGAATGCCAAACATTGCGCCCTCGATGAGCCGGCCAAAATCAATTTTGGTGGCAACCGATTTGAACGATCTGGACTTTCTGCTTCCGGTGGCGGTCGACCAAGCCCGGATGACCGGAGCTATGATTTGGCTACTGCACGTCATTCCTCCGGAGGCCTATGCTTCCGTGGAGGCCGGAGCTTACCCCTTCGTTGAAAAAGAGAAAGAATACCGCGCGGCGGAAACCGCTCTCGACAAAGCAGCTCTAAAACTGCGGCAGAAGAATCTCGCCTGTGCTTATGAAGTTCGCCGGTGGCAACCAGTGCCCGAGATCGTGGCCTGCATTCGCGAACATGGCATAGACCGTCTGATCGTTGGGACTTCCAGTAGAGGAAAGTTGGGTAAGCTTCTGGTCGGATCGGTGGCCGAAGAGTTGATACGTAGTGTGGACATTCCAGTTTGTACCGTGGGTCCACATTTCAAGCCACTGGCATCGACGGGCACTCGACGGATTCTCCTGGCCCTTTCCCTGCGCCATCACCCGGAACAGGCGCTGCAATTCGCGGTCGATCTTGCAGCCGGGTTGCCGGCAGAGCTGATCGTGCTCCACGTCAGCGAGCCAGATCTCGGGGACGAAGGGCTTGCAGCCGGCGCCATGTCAAAGATCGTTGAGCTGCTTGGGACAGTTCGGTCCCCGCAAATCGAACCGCATATCCGAATCCGTTGCGGTGAGCCGGCGGAAGTGATCATCGCCGAGTGCTCGGCTCAGAGCCCCGAGTTGCTGGTTCTGGGCGCGAATTCTGCGTCGCCCTTAAAGGCCAGGTTCCGCACGGGGGTGGCTTACCGAGTGATCGCCGAAGCGCCATGCCCAACATTCACCGTACGCAGTGGACAGAAGACCAGGCCAGGCGGGAATTACCGCGAGTTCTCCGGAGTGACTGTTGGGCCTTTTTAGCACTGGATCAGGTGGGCGCTGATTTTGCAGCCGCGGGATGATCCTTTGAATGCTGGTGAGATGCCACTTGAGTGACGGCGGTCACAGCCGGCTCAAGAAAGTCCTGCAACACTTTCCATGGGCAGGGAGGCAAATGATGCGATTGACGGAAAGCACTCGAGCCAGGCTGATGTTAGCGCACGGATACACGATGCTGGCGCTGGGGCTGGCGCTGTTCTATATCCGGGCAACGATGAGCAATTTTTTCTTTTATGTCTTCGGCGGTGCTTTGGCGCTGTTGTTGGTGGCGGGGTCGTTTTTGTTCATCGCCGCTGTGGATTGGATCTGCGCTGCCGGCCTTGGTTGCCACCAGGTAAGCAGACTGCGGGGACTTCTGGTGATGAGTACCGGCGCGGCCATTTGCAGTGTCTTACTGATTCTCTACCCGGGAGCAACGATCGAGATGGTGTGTTACGTGATCGCGATCTACGCCCTTTTGCTCAGTGCCGGAAAATTCAGTCTCGCCAAAAGGTGGAACGGCAGCAAGCGAGAACAGGGGATCATGTACCTGCTGGCCGTAGTTGCGTTCGTTTTCAGTGCGTGCCTGGTGGGGTTTGCCGGCCGTGACGATCGGGACTCGCTGGCTGTGCTTGCCAGCTATTCCTTGTTCATGGGGTTTCAGATGCTGCTCACGATGTATTTTCTCGAGCGGCGGGTGCTGAAACCGTCCAATCGGCTCCGCCCCGCAAGCGTGTGATTTCCGTCACAGCGAGGCGATAACAGGTTCGCTAAATTGATGTTGGAGGTACGTATGGCTACTACTACTAATCATCCCGTCGCAGTTACATTTGAACACATATTGGTGCCAACAGACTTCTCTGACGTTTCACAGCGTGCGTTGGAGTATGCGAAGACGTTAGCCAAACAGGGAAATTCGGAATTGCTTTTGGCCCACGTGAGCCCGGGGGCCAACCTGACTACTACGCCAGAGGCGGCATGGATCGATGCTACCGGGATCGAGGACCTGGAGAAACAGGAGCTGGAGCAAAGCGGCGACGCTTTGCGTTCTGAAGGCTATCGGGCCCGCACGATCTCGCTCATTGGCCCGCTTTGCGATGAGCTTCTTTCCGCGGTCGAGCAGTATAAGGTTGACTTGATCGTGTTGGGAACTCACGGCAGGAAAGGCGTAGAGCGGCTGTTGCTTGGGTCCGATGCTGAAGGGCTGCTGAGGCACGCTCATTGTCCTGTGATCTCCATAGGCCCCGGCGTCGCTGAGAACAAAACGTGGGACATACGCGAGGTGATTTGTGCCACTACCCTCGAGCCGCATTCCGCCGAGTTGGTAGCTTACGCGCAAAAACTCGCGCTGCAGCATGGAGCGGGGTTGATTCTGCTCCACGTCAAGGATGTGGTGAACGAGACAGACGTGGACTGGGTAATGTTCGATGAGGCCTTTCATTACTATGCTCAGGAAAGTCTCGGCAAGCCGTCCTGGCTGCGCACACGCCTTAGCAGTGCCGCTCCGGGAGTGAGGATCGTGGATCTGGCCAGGCAACGTGGTTCCGATCTGATAGTAATGGGCGCCCGTCCAGCATCCTCGATGGCCACACATCTATCCCCTGGAATCGCGGCGAAGGTCCTGCTGGAGGCGCCCTGCCCGGTCATGACATTGTTACAGCCATAGTTCCCCAGGGCGGGTGCGCCCCACCCCGGTAGAGACGATCTCATCGTCTCGAGACGGCATATCGTCTCCGCCCGCTCATCCCCTCCTCGGTTCGCGGTGTCCAACAGACCCATAAGTCCTTTAGCTTCTGTGGACGTTGAGGCTCGATGCCGTCCTCATGACTTTGGAGACCTATTTGCTGTATCAGCATGCAGGAAGAGGAAGCCTGTGATGAAGGTCTCAATAAGCGACGAAGCGACGGTAGCCACTTTGAAGGTTGAAGGGCGGGTTGTGGGCCCGTGGGCGACCGAACTGGGAAGAACCTGGCACGATTTGTGGTCTCCAAAAAGGCAAAAGCGATTGCTCCTGGACATTCGCGGAGTGACTTTCGCGGATCCAAATGGCAGCCGGATTCTTGGGGAAATAGTGAGGACGACTGGTGCAGAAATCGTCGCAGACTCTCCCCTGACGCAGTACTTTGCCAGCCGGGTAACGGCCGATATGGTTGTCGACCCAGAGGAGAGATAACATGCACGCCAACATCGAACGAACCTGCGAATCCTGCAAACTGAAGGAGAATGGCTTTCTATGTCATCTTTCTCCGGCTGCCGCCAGCGAATTTGAGTCCATCAAGTCCACGTCTTTCTATCCAGAGGGATCTACCCTTTTCCTCGAAAACGACCCGGCGCAAGGGATCTTTCTGCTCTGCTCCGGAAAGATAAAGTTGTCGGTCAACTCCAGAGGGGGGAAGACCTTGATCCTGCAGTTCGCCCGGCCGGGGGAGATACTCGGCTTGAGCGCTTCCATGTCCGGCCTGGCTTACGAAGTGAGCGCGGAAGCTCTTCATCCATCGAAGGTCGCGTTTATCCGCCGGGAGGACTTCCTCCGGTTTGTCAACCGCTTTCCCGAGGTGTACCAGGCTGTTACCCGGCAGCTGAACGCTCAGTATTCGCGCGCGTGCGAGCAGTTGCGTACGGTGGGGCTCTCAACAAGCGCCCATGAGAAGGTTGCCCGTCTGTTCCTGGACTGGTCTTCTGAGGGAGCCTCGGAACGCGGACAAATCAAGGTGGCATTGACCCACGAGCAGATCGCTGAGTGCGTCGGTTCGACGCGGGAAACGATCACGCGCACTCTCAGCGAATTCAAGAACAAACACCTGGTCACCTTCAAGGGAGCGACCGTCACCATCCCCAGCCGCGCCGCTTTGCAGGCGGTATGCGGCGACTGATCCTCCCAAGGGCGCGCTGAAGACGCGACCGCGTTCAACCTTGAACGTTTGATCTGATTTTCAGTTCTCCAATCGTCAACCGCTCAATGTTAAGCGTTGCCGTGCTGCACAGCCGTCCATGGGCGACGCGGTAGTATGATGATGCTGCTTCGAAAGACACCCGAATTGGAGTGGTTGCCACGGCAGGGCGTCCCGGCGGCTGCGTATCTCATGGCTCCCAGACTGGTGGTCAGCCGCTTTGAGCGCCTCGCGAAAGGGGCCGGTGAATGGCTACGTATGCGGATGGTAGAGAAAATGTTTCCGAACATGCGCAGGCGCTCTTCAAGGAACTTTTTCTCGCTTCTCCGGATGCGATTGTCGTAACCGCTCCTGACGGCCGCATCTCTGCGACCAATCCTGCGGTCGAACAGCTCTTCGGTTACCACGAGACAGAGCTGATTGGGCAATTGGTAGAAATCCTCTTGCCGGAAAGGTTCCGCGGTCGTCATCCCCAGCATCGCGGTGACTTTGTTGCCGCACCCAGTGCGCGTCCGATGGGTACCGGACTTGAACTTTTTGGGCGGCGGAAAGATGGCACTGAGTTTCCCGTCGACATTATGCTCAGCCCCGTGAAGACCGGTGGCGAGCGGTCCGTCCTGACGATCGTCCGTGACATCACCGAGCGCACGCAAACCGAGATTGCCCTGCGGCGCAGCGAAGAGCGATTTCGTTTATTGGTGGAAGGCGCTAAAGACTATGCGATTTTTATGCTCGACCCACAGGGAAGGGTAGCTACCTGGAATATCGGCGCCGAACGCATGAAGGGATATCGTGCCGAAGAGATCGTCGGCCAGCACTTCTCCAGGTTCTATCCCCAGGAGATGGTTGAACGGGGAAAACCCGAACACGAGCTCGAGGCAGCGGCGGCCGAAGGAAGATTTGAAGACGAAGGATGGAGGATCCGCAAGGACGGCTCGCGGTTCTGGGCCAATGTGATCATCACAGCGATGCGGGGGACCGATGGTCAGCTGCTCGGATTTTCCAAAGTCACGCGTGACTTCACGAACCGGAAAGAAGCCGAAGAGTCGCTGGTGCTTGAGCTCAGCAAAGCATTGTTGAGCAATCCGGATATCCTGCAGATGCTGGCTGCCATCGAGGCGAGTATTCAACGCTTGATTGCTCACGACTACGCCAGTTTGGCGCTTCAGGATGCCGGCGGCAGAGAGATGCTGCATGTGCAGGAACTACCTTCCCTGGGGCATAAAGCCTCTACCAATGAACTCACGCTGCCAATGGAAGGGACCCCGGAGGGCTGGGTAATCGAGCATCGGGAACCACTGTTGATGACGCAACTCGGCGATAAGAAGATTGGTTCACCTCCCTTCCAGCTTGCGGCCGGAATTCGAGCGGGTTGCTGGGTTCCTCTTAATGCCCGCGGTGAAGTCATCGGAGTTCTGTTTGTGGGAACGCGCCACGCGATGACCTTCGAACAACGGCATATCGACACATTGTTCCAGGCGGCCAGCCAGATCGCGGGCATTGTCAAGATAGACCACGGCTTCCGACGCATTGTTCAGCTGAGCAGCAAGCTCAAAGAGGAGAAACGTTACCTCGAGGAGGAACTTCGCACCGAGTACAACTTCGAGGAGATTGTAGGGGAAAGCCGCGACTTGAAGGCGGTATTGAAGCAGGTGGAGACCGTGGCTTCGACGGACGCAACGGTTTTGATCCTGGGTGAGACGGGAACCGGCAAGGAGCTGATAGCGAGATCCATTCACACCATCAGCCGGCGACGGGACCGCACGTTCGTGAAGTTGAATTGCTCGGCGATTCCGTTTGGCTTGTTAGAGAGCGAGCTTTTTGGTCATGAGAAGGGCGCGTTTACCGGGGCTATCTCCCAGCGGATCGGACGCCTGGAATTGGCGCATATGGGAACGTTGTTTCTGGATGAAATCGGGGACCTGCCGCTGGAACTGCAGCCCAAGCTCCTGCGCGCCCTGCAGGAGAAGGAGGTAGAACGGCTTGGCGGCAGAAGAACGATTCCAGTGGATGTTCGTTTGATTGCCGCGACCAACCGCGACCTGGCCACGATGATGAAAGCCGGGGAGTTTCGCAGTGATCTTTACTATCGTCTCAGGGTCTTCCCCATCCACCTTCCTCCGCTACGCGCAAGGAAGGCGGATATTCCGTTGCTGGTGAATTATTTCGTTAACAAACATGCCAGAAGGATGAACAAGCCGATCCAGCTGATTCCGGAAGAAACCATGGCAGCCCTGGTGGCGTGGCCATGGCCCGGCAACGTAAGAGAGTTGGAAAATTTCATTGAAAGAGCCGTGATTCTGACTCCAGGATCCACTCTGCGTGCACCCCTGGCGGAGTTGGAGAACGTTGAGGAGGAGGACTCCAGCCCGAATTTTCATGCTGCCGAGCGGGAGCACATTCTGCGCGTTCTTAGGGAGACCAACGGGATGATCGGGGGAAAAGGTGGGGCGGCAGAAAAGCTGGGCCTTAAACGGACAACATTAAATTCGAAGCTCAGGAAACTGGGTATTGAGCGCGGGGAGTATGTTTAGTTTTTTTCGGGTGCTGTTTGTCGATGGAAAAGGCCTCACCGCCCCACGACCGCCTTGTCCCTTGTGACAATGGCTGTGGATGCGGAAAGGCGTCCCGCTTCGGCAACTGTTCTCTCCCTGCAACCACCCTCTCCTATCTGTCATCCCGACCGCAGGGAGGGACCTGCAGTGCGCCCTTCGGCCGAACCCACTTTTTACCGTTCGCCGCCACTCTCTTTTCTGTCATCCTGAGAGCTTGCTGAGCGGTTCGAAGAAAAACACATCCCGAATGAGGTTAGCGCTTACGAAGCACTCCCACGATAGCTCCGTCGAAAAATGGTTTCCTTTATAAAGCAACTGCAGTTGTATGCACAGCCTACTCTCGAATGGTGAGCACCGGACAATGGCTGTCGCAAATCACCCGAAAAGCAACGCCGCTTTTGAAATTATCGAACCAATGAGAGGTTCTGCGCGTTCCCAGCACGATGAGGTCGGCCTTCACCCGCTCGGCAAGCAACAGGATACCGTCCGCGGCTACTCCGTGCTCAAGAACGCATTCCGGCTCACACCATTCCCGGGCTACGTCCGGGACCAGGTTCCTCAACGCACTGATAAATCGATCGTTGAGTTCCTGGTCGTTCATTTGAGCATTGCCGTCCGGCAGCACATGGCAAAGATAGAGATGAGCGCCGAAGTCCTGGGCAAACGATAGAGCAAACACACATGCTTTCGCGGCTTCGGGAGAAAAGTCTGTGGCGTAAACAATCCGTTCAAAATTTATCGGAAGCTTTGGCGCCGGCACAGAAGGCCCGATGGCCAGGATGGGACAGCCAGCCTGATGAATCAGCTTTTCGGCCGTCGATCCAAGCACGAGCCGGGCCACTCCTTTGTGGCCGCGGGTGCCGATGACCAGGAGGTCGGTGCGTCTTTCGGCGGCCTCCTCCAGAATCATCGCCGCAGGATTAGTTCCTTCGCATAGGACGCTCTCCACCCGTACTTTCTCCGAAGATAGCTCGCTTTCCAGGCTAGCCAGTGACTGCTCTCCAAGCCGGCGAAAAATGTCGATGCTGAGGCCGGCATCCGAGCCCTTGAAGGCCGGATCCAGATCTACTACATGCATCAAGCGCGCCTGTGATTGATAGCGAGCAGCGAGAGCTTGCACATAGAGCCGCGCGGTCGCCGCACTCGGTGAAAAGTCTGTAGCAAACAAAATGCTATCCAGGTTCACCACGATCTGATTTCCAACAATAGTCATTTGTGCACTCCTGTACTCCCCGTAAACCCGTGGATAAGGCGAACTATCTGGTGTGAGCGCGAGCGCGCTCCGGCGGCCGGCGCGGCAGTGCTCATTTGCCGGAATCCTTAGTCATCGCTTCCGCGTAGCGCGTGGCAATCACAATCAGCGGCGGGCAGGGACGGTTCGAGGTGCAATTCAGGCAGCCGTTGTGGATGCTCTGATATAGGCAAATACGACGATTCTCACGATTTTGGCCAGGCATTCCGGGCACCTCCGCATCTGTATTCTGCGGGGTGGCTGGAAGGCTGTAAGTGATGCCCGTCACTCAGTTTGGCGAGCCTCAGGCCTCGACCAAGGGGATCCCAGGTCTCAAGTACGGACCAGGGGTAGCTGAGGCCTGACCGGATTTAAAGGCTTTTTAGGGGTAATTTCCTGAGGGATAGGTCTATTTGATGGTCGGGACGGGCAGATTTGAACTGCCGACCCCTCGCACCCCAAGCGAGTGCTCTACCAGGCTGAGCCACGTCCCGACGAAAAAATAACTTCTTGAGTGTACACGACCGCTGGGGCCTGGGAAAACGCCCGGAGGGGTGAGATTCGCTCCCTCAGCGGTTCAAAATCCGCTCAGTGAGCCGGCGGGACATATTCCTTTGGAAGTGCGGATCCTTCGCCGAAGAAGTACTCCTGCATTTGCTCCACCAGGAACTCCTGTGCCTCGCGCGTCCAGGGCTGCAAACGGTACTCGTTGAGCAGCATCTTCTGACGCTCGATCCACTCTGACCAGGCCTTCTTGGAGACATGGTCGTAGATCTTTTGACCAAAATCACTGTCGAACGGGGGCTCATCGAGCCCTTCCATCTCCTGCTTGTAGCGCGCACAAACGACCATGTGTGGCATGCAATTTTCCTCCGGAAACATCGCTTTCTTCATTGTAAGAGATTCATAGTTTAGCTGCGTTTCTTGCCCGGGCGCTTGTTTTTCGACCTTTGCTTGCCTTTACGCAGCACCTTGTTTTTGGGGGGAATGTAGGGATGCGCCTTAGCGGACTTAAGCCTGCTTTTGGTCTTGGCAGGGCGGGCGAGGCGGATGGGCGCAACCTCTTCCAGGATGGAAAATTGTAACCGCCGCTGCACGGAGTCCACGCGGTCGAGGACCACCCGCACGCGGTCGCCCATGGAATAACGGCGGCCGGAATGCTCGCCCATAATCTGGCGCGTATTCTCGCGGAAGGTGTAGTGGTCGCCCTGCAGGCTCATGATCGGCACCAGGCCTTCGATAAAGAGGTTGTCGAGTTCGACAAAGCATCCGTACTTGGTAATGCTGAGGATCATGCCATCGAAGTCGTCGCCGATGCGGTTCTGCATGAATTTGACCTTTTTCCACTCCATCAACTCACGCTCGGCCTCCTCCGCCCGCCGCTCGGCCTGGCTGGATTCATAGGCAATGCCGGCCAGCTCGGATTCACCCAGCGGAGATTGTTGGACCGGAGCTGGTTCGTGGCGCCCTTCCGGACGCCGCTCCCTGCCCTTGCCTCCCGTATGCTTCGCCAGCACACCCATACCACTCTCTCCGGAGGCAAGAACTGCTTTGGCTATGCGGTGCACGATCAGGTCGGGATAGCGGCGGATGGGCGAGGTGAAGTGGGTGTAGCAGGGCGCGGCCAGGGCGAAGTGGCCTTCGTTTTTTTCGCTGTAGCGCGCCTGGCGCAGGGAGCGGAGCATGAGGTGGGCAAGGATGCGCTCTTCCGGCTTGCCGGCAATCTTGAGCGCGAGCTGCTGATACATGCGGGGGGTCACGGCTATATCTTCTGCGATCTCATACTGGCGTGGCTGATGACCCCGGCCCGCTGCGCGGCCTCGCTGCTCGCGGCGCTCCGACTTCATGGTCACGCGTTTCACCGGCAACGTGCCCAGGCCGAGCGAGTAGCCAAAGGTAGCCGCCACGGTTTCGAACTCGGCCACGCGGCGGGCTTCCGGCTTTTCGTGGATTCGATACAGCGATGGTATGTTCAGGTTTTGCAGCCACGAAGCAACGCACTCGTTGGCAGAAAGCATGAACTCTTCGATCAAACGATTGGCCCAGCTGCGCTCGGAACGAACGATGCTCTGCATGGCGCCGCGGGCATCAAACTCAATGACCGGCTCCGGCAGATCGAAATCGATCGACCCGCGCCGCTCGCGCTTGCGATGCAGCAGGCGCGCGAGTTCGTACATCCGTTCGAGATCCGGCACCAGCGGAGCAAATTGCTCCCGCACTCGGACGTCGCCGTCGATCACTGCGTGGACCTGGGTGTAGGTCATGCGGGCAGCCGAGCGGATGACGCCCGGGGTGACTTCATAGCTACGAACTTCGCCATCGGGATCGATCAACATGATGCAGGAGAGGACCAGGCGGTCCTCCCCGGGACGCAGGCTGCAGATGTCGCTCGAAAGTTCCTGGGGAAGCATGGGGACTGCGCGGTCAGGAAAATAGACCGAGGTGCCGCGCAGGCGGGCTTCCAGATCAAGAGCGGAACCGGGAGTGACATATTGGGCGACATCGGCGATGTGGACCTGTAACTCCCATGTCCCGTTAACGCCGCCGTCTGCGCCCCCATGCCGGCGGACGAGGACAGCGTCATCGAAATCCTTGGCGGTCTCGCCGTCGATGGTGATGATGGGCAGGTCGCGAAAGTCCCGGCGACGGGCAATTTCCGCCTGATCCAGATGCGCGATGACGCGCGCCTCATCGAGAACGTTTGGGGGGAAAACATGGGGGAGATGATGCTTGCGGATGACGATTTCGACGTCCACCCCGAAATCGTCTTCACGGCCCAGAATCTCGATGACCCGGCCCCGGGCGGACCGCGTGGGGGTAGGCCAGTCGGTGATTTCCACGTCCACGACCATCCCTTCCAGATCGGAGGTCACGGAACGATTTTGCGAGCCGATATTCTCACTAACGACACGATGCGGCGTTCCGCCAGCTAGTGCGGGCGCTTGCTCCAGCCCAAAGGGTATGAGGATGGGCTGGGTTATCCGCTCGTCCAGAGGCGTGACTGTATTTCCCGGGGCGTGTTCTTGAAGCGCATAATGGAAAATCCCTACGACCGTGGGATTGCGGCGGCTAAGGACCCTGACGATGCGTCCGCTATGCCGGCCGTCAGGCCTGGGCGGCGCGAGTTCGACCAGCACCTGATCGCCCTGCATGGCGCCATTCATCTCGTTGGGAGGAATGAAGATGTCGTCGTCACCGCCGGCCTGGCGCGTTTCCGGGCGGACGAATCCGAAGCCGTCGCGATGCACATCCAAACGGCCGGCGAGCAGGTTGCTTCGATTGGCTGCCTGGGGAAGCGCCCAATGATCGCGGTCGGCCTTTACCAGTTCGCCACGGGCGGTCAAGCGGTCCAGTTGTTCCAACAACATGCGGCGTTCCCGGCCTCCGCCCAAGCCCAGTTCGCGCACCAATTGCTTGTAACCGGCACGGTGGCCGGCGGAACGTTCAATACGGTGGAGGAGTTCGCGATCAGTCATTCCGGGTATTTTGGGGCAGATTTACACAAATCGCACCAAAGGCCATGTCTTTGTTGATACTAATGGGTCGATCCTCAGCTAAGTCCTAAAGTTTCGGAATGGGGGATTTCAATTTTGCTCTAACCGTGATTAAGATGCAGAGAAGAGCAAGGATTGCGCTGCTTGCGTGGCGTTGGCCGGGCAAGCAATGAGAAGGAAATTAACAGTTCCGCCTGATTTGCCCTGAATGCGGAAACAGCTCCGCAGGGTTGTTCGGGGGCCCTGTATCCAGAAGTAAACGAAAGGAAGTACAAAGCAGATGTGGAAACCGAACCAACCTGGAAGTCCCTCGCAGTCCCCTAGCACGGAGCCCACGCGCCCGTCTGTACCCACGGCCTCGAGCCACGAACAAACCAGCACGCGCACTTCCAGCACCTCACCCGCATCCCCGGCAGCCGCCGACCAAGCGACGATAGGCAAGAGCCTGGTGGTGAAGGGCGAAGTGACGGGTTCCGAGTCGTTGTACATCGACGGCAAGGTCGAAGGCGCGATCAACCTACCTGGCAACCGGGTTACGGTGGGCCGCAATGGTCAGGTTTCCGCGAACATCTCTGCCCGTGAAGTCGTGGTTCTGGGCAAGGTGCGCGGGAACATCAATGCCAGCGACCGTGTGGACATCCGCAGCGAAGGCTCTTTGACCGGCGATGTGATCGCACAGCGGATCAGCATTGAAGATGGCGCCTTCTTCAAGGGCGGCATCGACATCCGCAAGCCGGGTCAGGGAAAAGAAGGTGTTCCGGCGGCAACGATGTCCAATGCTGCAGAAAAGGGTGCTGTCGCCGTTCAGGCGTAGCCCGGCGTTACTCTAGCGCGGGCAGTCCCGGTTCCAGGCTGGGACTGCTCGTGGTGTGTCTGCAACATTCGATTCCATCTCGCATATCCAGTCCCGTCGGGACGATCGATCCGTCAGACCTGTCCGAACCAGATTCTTTCAGTTTGCCAATCTACACAAAACACGTCCTACCGATGAGAGCCTGACTCTGCGGGAATGCGCGCATTTTCCAATAGCCACTGCTCAGATGCTTTGTATAGGCGCCACGATCTTTAGCTCGGGACCGTACAGGCAGGACCCAATGCGGGCTTTAGCCCCTGGGGTAGCCTCCGTTTAGAATTACAGCAGGCATGATCCTTCCCTTCGTTCGTGAGCTGCTCACGGACCTGGAACACTGTGCACCCTTTGAGCGCGTACGACGGCACCTGGCCCTCGCTGCGGGGCGCAAACGTGTCTCCGGACTGACCGCTACGGCGCGCGCGCTTTATCTGCCGCTCTTCGCCCGGGCTGCCCAGTCACCGGTGGTCGTGATCGTTGCCGATAACAAGGCGGCTGATTCGCTTCTGCTCACCCTGCGTGCCGCCTGTGCGTTGACCGGCGCCATCGAAGCCGAGCGCGTGCTCCGCCTGCCGGCGCACGATGTCTTGCCCTTCGAAAATATCTCGCCTCACCCGGATGTGCAGGAGCAACGCGCATCCGTGCTGTGGAAGATCGCGACCGGTGCCGCCTCGATTGTGATTGTTCCAGTAGAGGCGGCCAGTATGCGCGTCTTTCCCGCAGACTACTATGCCAACCTCGGGCGGGTATTGCGCCGCGACGAAGAGATCGACATGGACGAGCTCACCACCCACCTGGCGAGCGTGGGCTACAGCCCCATGGACATCGTCGAAATGCCGGGCCAGTTCACCCGCCGCGGCGGCATCTTCGATGTCTACTCCCCGGAAGCGGATCGGCCGGTTCGCATGGAGCTGTTCGGGGACGAGATTGAATCAATTCGCAAATTCGAGCCGGACTCGCAGCGCTCGTCCACCGCGATCGATGAAGCCTTGCTGTTGCCGCTGACCGAAACGCCTATTTCCGAGGATCTGCTGGCCGCTGTGCACCGGCGTCTGACCGGAAGCCGTCTGGATGCCGGGGATGACCCGGAACTGTTGGATCGGGCGCTGACGGCGGGCGGTGTGAGTGTTTTTCCAGGGTGGGAGTTTTTCTGTCCCGTGGCGGGCGCCGACCGCACGCTCTTCGACCTGTTTCCGAAAGTGCAGGTGTTTCTCGAAGAGCCGGCCATGATCCGCAACCAGCTGGACCGGTGGTGGAACAAAGTCGAGCAGCGGCACGAACGCAGCGGGATCGGAACGCTGATCACTCCGGCCGATATCTATCTGTCACCGGATGAATTGCTGGCGAAAATCTCAGTCCTGCCTGGTCTGGAGATGGATCAGCTGGGCGCGGTGGACGTTCTGGATGAGGACGTCAACCCCATGGACGAGATCGCTTTCTCGTCCCGTCCGACGCTACGGTTCCACGGTTCGATTCCGGCGTTTCTGCAGCAGATCAAGTCCCTGGGGGAACAGGAAACACGCATGCTGCTGGTGGCGCCAAACCATGGAGAGGTGGAACGGTTAGCCGGTTTGCTGCGCGAATATGGCCAGCCTTACCGGTTGGGTAGCCGCGCCCAGGCCCCGGGGGGCGAGCAGGCGTACGACGAATCCAGTCACCTGGCAGGCGATTTTCGCACCCCGGTGATCGTGCAGAGTGCGATCTCGAGCGGGGTCAGTCTGCCGGATTGCAACCTGGTGATCTTCGGGGCCAATGACTTTTCTGATGAGGCGGACGTGGCGGCTCGTCCGATCCCACGGAAGGCCAAGTCAAAGACGGCCGCGTTCGTCTCGGATTTTCGCGACCTGACTGTGGGCGACTACGTGGTGCATGTGGAGCACGGCATCGCCCGCTACATGGGATTGAAGGAGATTGAGCAGGACGGCATCCGGGTGGAATTCATGGTGCTGGAGTTTGCTGAGCAGGCGCGGCTCTACGTGCCGCTTACCCGGCTCGACCTGATCCAGAAATACCGTTCCACCGACGCTGGCCCAGCCCCCGTGCTGAATCGCCTGGGCAGCCAGCAATGGGCCAAGACCAAGGCGCGGGTGCGCAAGGCCATGCAGGACATGGCCGATGAGCTGCTGAAGCTATACGCGCAGCGCAAGGCGGCCCAGGGCCACGCCTTTCCTCCCGATAACGATTTTCAGCGTGAGTTCGAAGACGCCTTCGATTACAACGAGACCGAGGACCAGATCTCGGCCATTGCCGACATCAAGCGCGACATGGAATCACCCCTGCCCATGGATCGGCTGCTGGTGGGGGATGTGGGCTACGGCAAGACGGAAGTCGCTATGCGCGCCGCGTTCAAGGCGGTGCAGGATGGCCGGCAAGTAGCGGTGCTGACCCCAACGACAGTGTTGAGCTTCCAACATTTCGAGACCTTCAAGAGCCGGTTCAAACAATTCCCTATCAACGTGGAGATGATCTCGCGCTTCCGCTCTCCCAAGGAGCAGAAGTCGATCCTGGAGCGGGTAGAGGCCGGCAAAGTGGACATCCTCATAGGGACCCATCGTTTGCTGTCGAAGGATCTGCTCTTCCAGAACCTGGGCTTGCTGGTGGTGGATGAAGAACAGCGGTTCGGTGTGCGCCATAAAGAGCGCCTGAAGCAGATGCGGCGGGAGATCGATGTGCTGGCGATGTCGGCCACGCCGATTCCCCGGACCCTGCACATGTCACTGGTGGGCTTGCGCGATATGAGCGTGATTGAAACGCCGCCCAAAGATCGCATGGCCATTCAGACGGTGGTGGCCAGGTTTGACGAGAAATTGATTCGCTCCGCTGTAGAACTTGAATTGGAACGTGGCGGCCAGGTCTATTTTGTGCACAACCGGGTAGAAACCATCTACGAGATCAGCACCAAGATCCGGGAGCTGGTACCCACGGCTCGCATTGCTGTCGGCCACGGCCAGATGAGCGAAGGCGAGTTGGAACGCGTGATGCTGGCGTTTATGCACGGAGAATACGATGTGCTGGTGGCGACCACGATCATCGAGAACGGACTCGATATTCCACTGGCGAATACCATTCTGATCAGCCGCGCCGACCGGCATGGGCTCTCCGAGCTTTACCAGCTGCGGGGGAGAGTGGGACGATCCAACCGTCGCGCGTATGCGTATCTATTGATTCCGCCGGAGCAGGAGCTTACCGAAATTGCCCGGCGCCGGCTGGCCGCGCTGAAGGAGTTTTCCGACCTGGGGGCCGGTTTCAAGATCGCCGCGTTGGATCTTGAACTTCGCGGTGCGGGCAATATGCTGGGCGGGGAGCAGAGCGGGCACATCGAGGCCGTGGGATTCGAAATGTACACCAGTATGCTGGAACACGCGGTCAACGAGCTAAAAGGCGAAGAGCATCCGCCGCGGGCGACTACGCAGCTTAATCTCGGGATCAGCCTGCGTATCGATGAAAACTACATCGAGGAAGAGAACCAGCGGCTGCGCATCTACAAGAAGATCGCCGGCGCGCAGGATGAGGGGATGCTGGGCGAAGTGCGGGCGGAGCTGGAAGACCGTTACGGCGAACTGCCGGTGAGCGTGCACCATCTTCTGGAAGCGGCGAGCCTCCGGCTGCAATGCGAGCGGACGGGAGTGGCCCAGGTGGATCGCAAGCGTGATCAGATCCACGTCCGATTTACCGGTCAGGCCAGTATCGATCCGGGCCGTCTGATGAAGCTGGTAGCGCAGAATGCAAAGAAGGGCGCCCAGTTTACTCCCCAGGGAGTGCTTCGTTTTCCCCTTAAGGCAACGGATCCGGGAGAAGTACTCAGCGAGATACGGGCACTTCTGGAAGTGCTGGCGGCCAGCGAAGAGCCCGAGGTGGCGGCCCCGCACCAGCGTAGATAGGTCGAGTTGTCGGGCGACGTTAGGATGGGCCGGGACTTTCCGTCAAGGTTCACGGGAATCCAGGAATTTGTTGCAGTTTTAGCAGAGACAAATCTGTTTCGGAGACAGTTTCGCTTGTTGCATTGCAAACGAATTGCTATTGCTCTGGTTGGGCTGGTGACTGTCACCGGCTGCTCCCGCAAAATGCCGGCGGATGCGCAGAACGGCGCAGCAGACGCGCTGCGTAAGTTGGCCGATGAGTATTTCGACCAGGTCTACTTTCGCTACGCTCCGTCAACCGCGACCCAGGACGGTTTCCACCAGTACGATGCGCAGCTGGAGGATTTCTCGCGCGCGGCAGTCGGCCGGGAGACGAGCGATCTCGAAAGGTTCGAAGGCAGATTTGCAGCTATTCCCGCAGACCAGTTGGATTTGTCCAGCCAGGGCGATCGGGAACTGCTGCTGGCGAATATTCGCGGACGCTTGCTTAGGCTGAATACCATTCGCTTGTGGGAGAAGGATCCGGACCAGTACTCGAGCGGGATTTCCAATGGTGCTTTTGTGCTGATGGAGCGCAACTTCGCATCGCCCGACGAGCGTTTGCGCTCGCTGGTTGCGCGGGAAAAGTTGATGCCGGCAGCGCTCGGTGCGGCGCGCCAGAATCTCCAGAATCCGCCGCGGATTTATACCGAAATTGCGCTCGAACAACTACCCGACATCATCAGCTTTTTTCAAAAGGACGTTCCTGCGGCATTCCGGCAAGCGCAGAACGAGCAACTCAAAAGTGAATTTTCACAATCGAACACCGCTGTGATCGCGGCTCTCGAAAACTACCAGGGTTGGCTCAAGAAGGACGTCCTTCCCAGCTCTCATGGTGACTTCCGATTCGGCGCGGATACCTACTCGAAGCTGCTGCTGTACGACGAGATGGTCGACACTCCGCTACCCAGGTTGTTGCAGATCGGCTATGCGGACCTGCAACACAACCAGGCGGAGTTCAAGCGCATCGCCGCGGAAGTTGAGCCCAACCGGACACCGCGGGAGGTGCTGGCGGAATTGGGTCGCGACCATCCTGAACCTGACCATCTGCTGCAGAGTTTCAGCGACACGTTCCAGGGCCTGATACAGTTCATCCAGGAAAAGCATATCGTCGATATTCCTTCGCCGGTGCGGCCTACGCTTGAAAACACGCCGCCGTTCCTGCGCGCCACCACGATCGCATCGATGGACACTCCGGGCCCGTTTGAGAAAGTCTCGACCCAGGCTTATTTCAATGTGACCGTGCCCGGCCCACCCGATACTCCGCAACAGACGGAACAGCTCATGGCCCAGTTCAACCGGGGAACCATTCTCAGCACGGCAATTCATGAAGCTTACCCGGGTCACTACGTACAATTCTTGTGGGTACCACAGGCGCCGAGCAAGGTACGCAAACTTTTGGGGGCGTCAACTAATTCCGAAGGCTGGGCCCATTATTGCGAGCAGATGATGCTGGATGAGGGCTACGGCCAGCCTGGCACGGGGGCAAGGGACGCTCGGGATGCCAGGATGATTCGCCTGGGACAACTACAGGATGCGCTCCTGCGCGATGCCCGGTTCATCGTCGGCATCCAGATGCACATCGGCCAGATGACGTTCGATCAGGCGGTAAGATTCTTTGTAGACGAGGGGTATGAGACGCACGCCGGCGGCTTAGTGGAAGCCAAGCGCGGAACCACGCGATGCGACCTATCTCTATTACACATTGGGTAAATTGCAGATTCTCAAGTTGCGGGAAGATTTAGAGAAACGGGAGGGAGCGCAGTTTTCGCTACGGCAATTCCACGACGACTTTCTCAAGCAGGGGTTTCCACCCATTAAGATCGTCCGCCGCGCTCTCCTGGGGGACATGTCACCAACACTCTAGCTTTTCCTGCATCCTAACTACGCGAAGCAGGATGTCGCTTTTACTGTGAGACCGGACTGGAGCATCAAGAGATGAAAGACAAAGTACGCAAGGCAGTTTTTCCCGCAGCGGGACTCGGCACACGTTTTTTGCCGGCGACCAAGGCGCTTCCCAAGGAGATGTTAGCGCTGGTAGACAAGCCGCTCATCCAATACGGAGTGGAAGAGGCCATTGCGGCGGGCTGCGAACAAATCATCATCGTTACCGGCCGCAACAAGGCAGAAATCGAAGATCACTTCGACATCAGCTTTGAGCTGGAACAACTCCTGGAGAAGAGGGGCAAGACCGAATTGCTGGCCATGACCAGGCAGATATCGCACATGGCGCGGATTGCGTATGTGCGGCAGAAAGAGGCTATGGGGCTGGGCCACGCGGTCCTGATGGCGCGCGACCTGGTGGGTGATGAACCATTTGCGGTGATTTTGCCCGATGACATTATTGAAGCCACAGTGCCGTGCTTGCAGCAGATGATCGAGGTCTTCGAGAAGACGCAGTCTTCTATCTTGGCGACACAAGTGGTGGAGGGCTCTTCCATCTCGTCCTATGGCGTGCTGGACTGCACCCCAGTGGAAGGCAGTGAGCGCGTGTTCGACGTCAAGGGCCTGGTGGAGAAGCCTAAGCCGGAGGACGCTCCTTCGCGAAATGCGATTATCGGGCGTTATATTTTGACTCCGAAGATCTTCGACGTGCTGGAAAAGACGCCTCTTGGGGCCGGCGGAGAACTGCAGTTAACGGACGGGATTAAGGGCCTGCTGCAGTACGAAAAGGTCTATGGGTACAGCTTTGACGGGCTGCGCTTCGATGCCGGCGATAAGCTGGGCATGTTGAAGGCTACGGTGGAGTTTGCTCTGAACCACAATGAGCTGGGTGCGCCTTTTCGCGAGTATTTGAAGTCGTTATCGATTTAGGAACTGACGACACGCCCTGATTGGGAGAAGCGTGCAATATCCCCAGACCCGTAAAGTTGAGCAGGTTGACGACTACCACGGAACCAAGGTCGCCGATCCTTACCGCTGGCTCGAAGATGACAACTCTGCGGAAACGCTGGCTTGGGTCACCGCGCAGAATCAGGTGACGCAAAACTACCTGGAGCAGATTCCCTACCGTTCGCAGATCAAGCAACGCCTGCAAGGAGCTCTACAACTATCCCAAGTACGGCATTCCCACCCGCAGCGGAAACTACTACCTGTGGTCGAAAAATGACGGACTGCAGAATCAGAGTGTGCTCTACGCGCAGGAAGGCTTAGAGGGAACGCCGCGGGTCTTGCTTGATCCCAACCAGCTTTCTCCCGACGGCACGGTGCGCCTCATGTCTGGAGAAGCTTCCCGGGATGGACGGTACTTTGCCTATTACCTTTCCAGCAGCGGCTCGGATTGGTTGGATGGTCACGTTCTGGAGATTGAAACCGGACAGGCTCTCGCAGACGATCTCCGGTGGTTGAAGGTGAGCGGCCTTGCCTGGTTTGGCGATGGATTCTTTTACAGCCGATACGACGCGCCCCAGGACGGACACAATCTTTCTTCGCGCAACGACGGCCACCAGGTCTACTACCATCGCCTGGGCACCGCGCAAGCGGACGACCGGTTGATTTACGAGGACCAGGCGCACCCACAGCGCTTCCACATCCTGCAGACGACGGAAGACGAACGATACGCGATTCTCATGGTCTCGGAGCGCGGCCAGGGTAAAGACGGCAATGCGCTGTTCTTCCGCGAGCTGTCTAACTTCAACGACTCCTCCTGGCAAGAGGGAGGCTTCACTCCGATTGTGGCCGAGGTGACCAACGACCGCTTTCAGGTGGTGGACAATGCCGGCGACAAATTTCTCATCCTGACCAACCAGGACGCTCCCAACGGACGTGTCGTACTTTATGACCCCGCTGCGGGGTGGAAAGACGTGGTGGCCGAAACGACTGATACGTTGAGCAGTGCCTCCACCCAGGGAGGCAAGCTCTTCCTTACCTACGCG
Source organism: uncultured Acidobacteriaceae bacterium (assembly GCA_963850235.1). Taxonomy (GTDB): domain Bacteria; phylum Acidobacteriota; class Terriglobia; order Terriglobales; family Acidobacteriaceae; genus PALSA-350. The sequence continues at coordinate 61,289 of CAWKKM010000010.1, forward strand.
CGGGATGTCACTTCGCATCCATACGTATATTCGCTGGACGGCAAAAGGGAGAACGCCATCGCCTTACCGGGGCCTGGCACTGCGGGTGGCTTTGGGGGACGGCTTGAGGATACTTCTGCCTTCTACGCCTTTTCCTCGTTCAACTACCCGAGCACAATTTTTCGCTACGACATCGCAACCCGGGAATCAACGGTGTTCCGCGAGTCTGCCATCAAGGGCTTCCGGGCCGAGGACTACGACACGGTGCAAGTGTTTTACCCCAGCAAGGACGGCACCCGGGTGCCGATGTTTCTCGTTTTCAAGCGCGGATTGAAGCTCGATGGAAATAACCCCACGCTGCTCTACGGTTACGGCGGCTTCAACGTCACGGTTGCCCCCGAATTTAATCCCTTGCGACTGGCCCTGCTGGAGCAAGGGTTTGTCTATGCCTCAGTCAATCTACGGGGCGGCGGCGAGTATGGCGAAACGTGGCACCAGGCGGGGATGAAGCAGCAAAAGCAAAATGTTTTTGACGACTTTATCGCGGCCGGGGAGTGGTTGATTGCCAACCACTACACTTCGCCCTCAAAGTTGGCGATCACGGGCGGCTCAAACGGAGGCCTTTTGGTCGGCGCTGTGATCAATCAGCGCCCGGAGTTGTTCCGCGCCGCTGTGCCCCAGGTCGCGGTCATGGATATGCTTCGGTTTCAGAAGTTCACGATCGGATGGAACTGGATTGCGGATTATGGCTCGAGCGATAACCCGGAGGAGTTTCCCGCGCTGTATGGGTACTCGCCCCTACACAACATTCGCGCCGGCGCGACCTATCCTGCAACACTCGTCACCACGGCTGACCATGATGATCGCGTCGTACCCGCCCACTCCTTCAAATATGCGGCTACCTTGCAGGCCAACGCCAACCACGCCAATCCGGTGTTGATTCGGATTGATACCCAATCGGGCCACGGAGCCAGCAATACCAGCAAAGCGCTCGATACCGCGGCCGATATTTATTCGTTCCTCATGTACAACCTCGGCGTGCAACCCGGTTAACCGTGACCACCCGAATACGTCAGCGGGCAAAACAGCTCTTTTTAACCCCGGACCAAAGCATTCTGTAGTGGGTCCCGTCTATTAATAGAGGTACCGCGCACTGGTCGACCTGTGGTACTTTACCGTCGGAATGGCATCTCTCGACCGGGCAGGCGAATCTATTGAGTAGTCGGGGTGTGAATGAAGACCAAGGGCCGGGGCAAGAGCGCAGTTCTCCTCAAAATGCAGTCGCTGGGAACGCTGGTGGGCGAGTCCGCTTTCCGGCCGATGACCGGAGAATCGATGAAGCCGGTTCTGGTTTCGCCGCGGGAACTGGGAGTCACGTTCATCGGCCACTCGTCCTTCATGGTGCAGATTGCCGGCCGTAAACTGTTGATCGACCCGGTCTTTGCCGAACGGCTCATCGCGCTGCGGCGTCTCCGCCGGCCGGGAGTCAAGATCAAGGATCTGCCTGCCATCGATCTGGTACTCCTTTCCCATGCCCATATGGATCACCTCAACCGGCCATCTCTGCGCCGGATCGTCGCGCACAACAACAAGGTGGCAGGCCGGGCGCCGATTGCGGTCGTGCCCTGGGGGGTAGAGGACCTGGTGAGCGATCTGGGTTTTGCGCGGGTGGTGACTCTCGAGTGGTGGCAGACCAAGTCAATTGGCGGCCTGGAGATAACCATGACGCCCTGCAAGCATTGGGGAGCCCGCTTTTTCAAAGACACCCATCGGGGATTCGGCGGCTACGTCATCCACGGTGGAGGTCACGCTCTCTACCATTCGGGAGACACCGCCTATTTCGACGGTTTCGCCAAGATTGGCAGCCGGCTCAAGCCTGAGGTTGCATTACTCCCCATCGGGGCCTACCGGCCAGACAGCTATCGCGGCGTGCACACCTGCCCGGAGGAGGCGCTGCAGGCTTTCCTTGACCTGGGGGCACGGCGGATGATTCCAATGCACTACGGCACCTTCCGGCTGTCCCAGGAGCCCATGGAAGAGCCGGTCGAACGGCTGATGGCTGCCGCCAGGCAGGCAGGGGTGGCGGGATCGGTCTGCGTGCTGCCCGAGGGGGAAACAGATGTGACCCAGCCAGTCACGGAGCCAGCCTTGACTCGGCGAGCGGTTGCTCACGGCTGAGCTTTCGTGCAGGAAAAGATCTCTACCTGGATGGATCAGTCCCATCCAGAGTCTCTCCGTAAGAACCATGATGACCAAACCGAGTCCCATACGGACGGCTGAGACCTGTCCAAATTAGATTTTTTCAGCTTCCAATTTAGACAAGACACCCTATCGATAGAGCCGACTCTGCGGAAATGCGCGCATTTTCCGATGGCCACCGCTCTGACGCTCTGTATCAGGGCACGACTTTAGTCGGGCCGTACAGGCAGGAGCCAATGAGGGCTTTAGCCCCTGAGGTACGCTCTTCTAGACCTAATGGCAAACTGAATCCCATCTTTCCGCGTCTCATGCACCAATCAAGAACCAACCTGATTCTGTTCGGACAAACGCCCCTCAAAGCAATCAACAAGTTACACCGTTAAAAAACAAGTTCTTCCGCAAATTTGGACAGGGCTGAAGTTCAGTCGTCCCTGCGGGACTCATGTTGCAGCCGACGGGTTCTCACGCAGGGGCTAAAAGCCCTCATTGCGCTGCCCTGTACGGCCCGACTAAAGTCGTGCCCTGATACAAAGCATCAGAGCAGTGGCTATCGGAAAATCCGCGCATCTCCGCAGAGTTGGCTCTATCGATAGGGGGTCTTGTCCCGAATTAGCCAACCGAAAATTCTGATTTGGACAAGGCTGAAGTTCAGACGTCCCCTACGGGACTGGTTCTGCGCCGCCAAAGGAGCGAGCTGATCCGCTAATCTGGACAGCTCTGGTGTAGTGCGTCATACAGATGGGCCTTTATCTCATCGGAAGATCCTGAGTCGGCTCTTAGCCGGTAAGCCGTGCTTTTCAAGCTACATCGCGCCGAGTCCCGCTAGGGACGACCGATCGTAGCCCAGGATGGAGTGCGCAGCACGGAATCCTGGGTACCTATCGCAAAATGATCAAGCCCCGTAGGGGCGGCACACATTCTTGGGGGACGTCAGTCCTGATCGGAGCAGATACGGCAGCTGACATAATCGCCTTTATTACTGACGCACGACACTAGGTGGCTGGAGCCGGGCGGAGTCTTTCGAGCAGGCCGCGCAGAGCTTTCACTACCCATCGCACCATCAAAACGGAGGCCAAGAGCAGGGTCAGGGTAATGCTGGCCGCAACCCAGGGATGTTGGGTCGCCAGCCAGGTGATGCCCACGGCGGCTACGTCTTCAGTGCTGCTAAGGGCAATATTCGAAATGGGTTCCGGGCTGGGAGTGACCAGGGCCCGGGCCGCGGTTTTGGATCCGTGGGCAGCCAGGGCAATCGCAGCACCCAGGGCGGTAGCCAGCATCTGCATGCCGGGAGTCAGCTGCGAAGTGGCGCGAAAGGCCAGCAAAGCGGCAACGGGAACGCGAATAAAGGTGTGCAGAGCGTTCCACAACAGATCAAAACCGGGAATCTTGTCGGCAATGAACTCCACCGCAAAGAGAGTTCCGCTCACGCCAATAATCCACCAGTTGGACAACGTTTCGAGTCCCGGCGGCAAGGCCACCCAGTGGAGATGAGCCAGCAAGCCAAGCGTCAGGACGGTAGCGTACACGTTCAGCCCGGCGGCGAAGCTCGCGGCAATGACCAGCGCGGCGATGGTGCTCGGCGTAAAAGGCATGTGATCGAGAATTCTACAGCCAGTCGAACCTCTTGAGCATCCATAACACCACTCCGGTGGAAACGACCATCGACCCCACCACGAACTCGGTGCCGTGTTTAGACTCCAGGAAGGGCAGGCCTTGAAGGTTCATTCCGTAGATGCCGGAGATGACCAGAGCTGGCAGCGCGATCGTGCTCAACACGGTCAACACCTTCATCACCTGGTTGGTGCGATTGGCAACGCTCGAGAGATACACGTCAAACGTATTGTTGAGCAGGTCACGCAGCGTCTCGACCATATCCAGCAGGCGTAGCGAGTGATCGTACACGTCGCGAAAGAAGGGGTAGAGCTCAGGAGCGAGGATGGAGCCGGATTCCCGCTGGAGTGACATGCAGGCGTCGCGAAGGTTGACCAGCACGCGGCGTAGCTCGATCAGCTTGCGCTTCTGATCGAAGAGATTTTCCAGTATCTCCGGCGACGGGTTGTCGAGGACGCGATCCTGCAAATCGTCGATCCGGTCATCGCTGTGGTCGATGGAGACAAAGTAGGAATCGACGATGCTGTCGAGGATCAGATACAGCAGCCTGGATGGCTTCTCATCCGGTCCCGCCTTCAAGGCCCGCTGCAAAACCTCGTTGCCCACACAGGACAAGTCGCGGACGGTGACGAGAAAATCCCGTCCGACGAACAGGCAGACATTGGCTAAGCCGATCTCCCCATCCTGCACCGACTGGATATATTTCAGGATGAGGAAGAGGTAATTCTCCGTTCCCTCGGCCTTGAGGCGCTCATTGTTGCTACGGCAGTCCTCAATATGGAGGGGATGGAGATGGAACCGAGCGGCCAGCTCATCCAATTGCGGGTCATTGGGATCATCTAGGGCGTACCAGGACACGGGACCCTCCTGGGACGAGGAGAACATGGTTACGCAACGTTGCGGTTAAGAAAATCGAACATTTGGGCGCTATGATGCAGGCAAGCGTCTGGCCCAAGGCCGCAGATAAACCATCGATAGCCGAGGGTTAGAGAATCTTTTTTCCGAATGCTGAGCAGATAAGCTCGACCGCCAATGCGGCGGTTCGGTTGTGCTCATCAATCACCGGATTCACCTCGACAGTTTCAAAGCTCAACAATCGTCCGTGGTCGGCAAGGATCTCCATAGCGAGATGCGCTTCTCGATAGGTAGCGCCGCCGCGCACCGGGGTGCCCACGCCGGGCGCGTCTTCAGGATCAATCCAGTCCATATCGAGAGAGACGTGGTAGCCCGCAGTATCCCGGCCGGCTGCGCGCAATGCCTCTTCCATCACCGTGCGCATGCCGCGCTCGTCGATGTCGCGCATGGTGTAGACCTCGCCGATGCCGGCGCGCCGGATGTTCTCCTTCTCGGTCTTGTCGATGTCGCGCACGCCAATCAGCACGGCGTTTTCCGGGGCAATCTTGGGCCGCCAACCGAGGATATCCGAGAGCATGTCCGGACCCAGGCCAAGCAGAGCAGCCAGCGGCATGCCATGCACGTTGCCGCTGGGTGAGGTTTCAGGGGTGTTGATATCGGCGTGAGCGTCGATCCACAGCAGACCGATCTTCTGATTGCGGCGCCGGTAGAATTCGGCCACACCCGAGACCGAGCCCGCAGCCACGGAGTGATCGCCTCCGAGAATCAGCGGGGTAATGCCTTCCTCCAGCGTCTGCAACACCATGGCGGCCAGACGTTCGCAGCTCTCGGTGATTTCTTTGAGATATTTTGCGTTGGCTTCCCCGGCGTTGCGAGTCTCAGCGATGGCCACCGGCACATTCCCCCCATCGCTCACCCGATGCCCAAGGGACTCGAGCCTGGCTTCCAGTCCGGCGACCCTGACCGCGGAAGGCCCCATGTCAACCCCGCGGCGGGACTGGCCCAGATCGAGAGGGGCGCCGAGGATGCGGATCTGGCGTGGTGGTAGGGCCTGCACGCCACCGTGTAAGAGACTGCCCGGGTTTGGGTCGTTTGCATGGACCATCATCGGGCGGCCGGCCCGGATTTCCCCGCGGAAACCGGCAGGTTCCTTCCCAGGGCGCCAAGAAACCTGGTCATCAGCCCGAGAGTTCGCCGAGTCTCTTTATAGCGCAACTGCCGAAAGAGAGCTCGAAATCCTGGCGGCTTGGCATATGGTTGCTGAGTTGTCGCAACCGTCTCCTGAATTGCAGCGGCAACGCCCTGGAGCAGCGCGGGATCGATGGAGCCGAGCATCTTGCCGAGGATGATCAGGTTGGTAAGACCACGAATGCTGTCCGGTTCCTTCAGCGCGTCGACCCCGAGCTCTACGACTTTGTCGCCCTTCTTAAGGACGCCGTGGAGCAACTCGAACACGTGAGTGTCATGTAAATCCTGAAGCAGCCGGTAGGTGTCGAGCAAGGCATCAGCGTGATCGACAGGAGCTTGCTCGAGCCGGTCCCGCAGTGGAGCCTTAGGGTCAAGGGAAGGCGATTCAAATGGTATGGGACGCGCCATAGCGCTGTTCCTTTCAGCACGCACTGGTTAATACTTCGTCAAACCACTTTTGTTTTATTCATCCTGATCTGTACTAACTTCTCGCTTCCTGGTTCGGTATAGTCAGGGCGCTTCCATTTGCGCTCCACCTCGACGCCACGTTGAGGCGTGGGATGACCATAACGGAAATTGGTGCGAGGGAGCGGGTTCTCGCCGGGCTCGGGCAGCACGATCATCTGCACGGATGTTTCCTTGTACGCCGGGGTGTGGGTCGCCGCATCCGTGTGACTGCTGGTGAGGCGATTGATCGGGCTCTCCACGGAGTTCATGGGCATGTAAAGTTCTTTGCCGTGGACACGGTCGGTTACAACGGCACGGACGCGTAGTTTGCCGTAGCGAGAGATGAGTTGCACCCATGTGCCACTCTGAATTCCCCGCTCCCGCGCAAGCCCGGGAGAGACTTCCACGAATGTATCCGGCGTCTTCTCTTTGATCCCGTGGCTGCGGTAGGTCATATTGCCTTCGTGAAAATGTTCGAGCAGCCGTCCGTTGTTCAGGTGCAGGTCATACATTTCATCCTGCTGATCGCTCGGTTCGTGCCAGGACACCGGAAAAAGATTCGCCTTGCCATCGGGGAATGCGAACTCTTTGGTATAGAGCAACGGCTGATCGCTTCCGTCAACGGCCACCGGCCATTGCAACGTCTTGTATCCCTCAAGGCGTTCATAGGTCACCCCCGCCATGAGCGGAGTGACCGCGGCGATTTCCTTATAAATGTCAGCGGGATGCTGATAATTCCAGTGCGCCCCGAGCCGATTGGCGACATCCTGAATAATGCGCCAATCCGGACGGCTTTCGCCCAGCGGCTCCCACACCTGGTACAGTCTCTGGATGCGGCGCTCGGTGTTGGTAAAGGTTCCGTCCTTCTCGAGCGACGGGCTCGCAGGAAAAACTACATCGGCGAACCTGCACGTCTGGCTAAAGAAGATATCCTGCACCACAAAAAACTCCAGCTTTTCCAAAGCTGCATCGACGTAGTTTGAGTTTGAATCGACCAGGCTGATTTCTTCCCCAAACAAGTACATCGCCTTCAGTGAGCCGTCGTGAACCGCATCGATCATCTGATGGTTGTCGAGGCCTTTTTTCGGGGGCAGAGATACGCCCCAGGCTTTCTCAAATTTCGCCCGGATCTCCGGATCTTCGACATCCTGATATCCCGGGAAGAAGTTGGGCATCGCTCCGTGGTCACTGGCTCCCTGAACGTTATTGTGACCACGAAGAGGATATGCTCCCGTGCCCGGACGCATATAGTTACCGGTGATCAGCAGGAGGTTGGAGATAGCCGTCGAGGTATCGGAACCCATGGTGTGCTGTGTGACGCCCATCGCCCATAGAATGCAGACCGCGTCGGAGTCGACGATCATGTGGGCGATCTGCTTCAGCGTCTCGGCTGGGATGCCACATCGCTGCTCGGCGAACTCGAGAGTGAATGGGTCGAGACTGCGGATGTACGCGTCCAGGCCATTCACCCATTTGCTGAGGAAGTCTTTGCTGGCCAGGCCCATCTCGAGGATGTACCGCGTAACGCTGCACAACCAGATGAGGTCAGTGCTTGGGTTGGGGCTAATAAAAAGGTCGGCACGTTGCGCCATTTCATTAGCGCGCAGATCGGAGACAATCAGCTTTTGTCCCTTGAGCTTGTGGGAGCGCTTGACTCGCGTAGCCAGCACGGGATGACTCTCCGCAGTGTTGCTCCCGATAATGATCACCAGGCCGGCCTGTTCTATATCAGTGATAGATCCAGAGTCGCCACCATAGCCCACAGTGCGGAAGAGGCCGGCCGTCGCGGGCGCCTGGCAATAGCGGGAGCAATTATCCATGTTGTTGGTGCCGATAACCGCCCGCGCAAGTTTCTGCATCAGGTAGCTTTCTTCGTTCGTGCACTTGGATGAAGAGATGAAGGCCAGGGAGTCCGGCCCGTGGGCTGCTTTGATCTCGGCGAGTCTCCGGCTCACAAGCGAGAGTGCCTCTTCCCACGTGGCCTGGCGGAATTTATCGCCCTCACGGATTAACGGCTGGGTTAGGCGATCCGGACTGTTGACGTAGTCCCACGCAAACTTGCCCTTGATGCAGGTAGAGATGCCATTGACGGCTCCCTCGGCCGGCTCGACTTTGAGGATGTGGCGATCCTTGGTCCAGACGTCGAAGCTGCAGCCGACCCCGCAGTAGGTGCACACGGTTTTCGTTCTGCGGATCGTCGCTTCGCGCATACGGGCCTCCGCTTCAGAAAGCCGCATGATTGCTTCATAACCGATTTCCGGCTCAATGCCCTTGACCACGTCGATCATGCCGTCCAGGGCCGCAGCCGGCAAAGCAGTAAAGTAACCGGCATGCCCCAACATTGATTTTTCCATCAGTGCATTGCAGGGACAGACGGTAATGCAATGACCGCAGGAAACGCAGCTGGACTCCCCAATCGGGACCCCGCCATCCCACTGCACCCGGGGACGAGGCAATTCCCAGTTGATCGAGAGAGTCTCGTTGACCTGGACGTTTTGACAAGCCTCGACGCAGCGGCCACACAGGATGCATTGATCCGGATCGTAGCGGTAGAAAGGATTGGTCATATCCTTTTCGTAGGGTTTAGGCGTGAACGGAGTGAGCTGGTGCTCGACGGCGAGAGACCTGGATGTGTTATGCACCGTGCAATTGCCATTGCTGTTGTCACAAACCGTGCAATACAGCAAGTGATTCCCAAGAATGCGATCGAAGGCTTCGCGCTGCGCGGCATCGGCGCGGGGTGAGGTAGTGGAAATGGCCATGCCGTCGGCCAGCTCGGTGGCGCACGCCCGAGCCAGCTTTCCGTCGACCTCGACCATGCAGGTATCGCAGGTTTGTATGGGGCCCAACTGGTGGTGATAGCACACCTGCGGCAACTGAGCGCCGACGCGGTTGATGAGATCGATCAACCGCTCTCCTGCTACAAACTCCCGGATAGTCCCGTCGATGTTAACGGCAGCCATGAACTCCCCATCCCCAGAAACAATCAACTCTCTACACCCGGTATGATGCCCGGGAAGGCAGGCTGGTCTCAGGGCGATCCTGCGACCGTTTTCAGGGATAGATCCGATTGAGGGTGCGCGCGAAAGGAATTGTTTCCCGCACATGGTCCAGGCTGCATATCCAGGCCACCGCGCGTTCGATCCCCATGCCAAAGCCGGAGTGCGGAACCGAGCCGTAGCGGCGAAGATCCAGATACCAGGAAAAAGCCTCGAGCGGCAGGTGGTGTTCCTCAATCCGTTTCTTCAACAGATCGTAGGATGCGATACGCTGCGAGCCGCCGATGATCTCCCCATAGCCTTCCGGCGCCAGAACATCGACGCATAGCGCCAGGTTCGGATTCTGCGCATCCGGCTCCATGTAGAAGGCTTTCACGGCAGCCGGATAGCGGTGCACCATCACCGGGCGGTCAAATTGCGAGGAGAGGTAGGTCTCGTCCGGCGATCCAAAGTCATTCCCATACTCGAATTTTTGTTCGAGCAAGCCGCGCGCATGAGCGTCGTTCAACATGCTGACAGCTTCATCGTAGGTGACGCGGGGAAAAGGCGGCTTGACGGCTTCCAGCTTCGCTGTATCGCGCCCCAGCACCTTCAGGTCCAACGCCCGCCGGGTGAGGACACGCTGCACCAGGAAGCTTAGAAATTCCTCTGCCAGCACCATCAGATCGTCCAGCGTGGCATAGGCCAACTCCGGCTCCACCATCCAGAACTCGGTCAGGTGGCGGCGGGTCTTCGACTTCTCCGCACGAAAGGTCGGACCAAAAGAATAGACCTTACCCAGAGCCATCGCGGTGCTCTCGATATACAGCTGGCCGCTCTGGGTGAGAAATGCTTCATCGCCGAAATATTCCACCGGAAACAGTGTGCTGGTGCCTTCGCAGGCGGCCGGCGTGAGAATCGGCGGATCGGTGAGGACGAAGCCGTTATCGTCGAGGTAGTCGCGGGCCGCCTTGATGATTTCGGCGCGGATGCGCAGAATAGCGGACTGCCGTGGAGTGCGGATCCACAGGTGCCTGTGTTCCATCAGGAACTCGACCCCGTGCTCCTTCAGCGTGATGGGGAAGGGTTCTTCTTCGCTCACTTTTTGCAGGACTTCGACGTTATCAACATCGAGCTCGTACCCGCCGGGAGCGCGTTTATCCGCTCTCACCCTGCCGGTCACCACCACGCTTGATTCCTGGGTCAGGCCGCGCACCCGCTCAAACACTTCCAGCGGGACTGCGGCCTTGGGCACAATGCCCTGTACCGTGCCTGTTCCGTCGCGAAAGATCGGGAACAGAAGCTTTCCGCTCTCGCGCAGGTTGTAGAGCCATCCCCTGAGTGTGACCGCTTTGCCTTCATGCTGGTTCAGGGTTGCGATGGTGGCCACGGGAGCAGCCACTGCTTCATTCTTGTTTTCTTCTGCCATTTCCACCTACAGCTCGAGCATCTTGAATGTCTCTGCGGCCCGGCTGGCGACATGCTCTGGCGACTCCTCGGGCAGGTAATTGATTTCCAATACCGCGGCGGACAACTGCGGCGAGTTGCGCAGCTCCTTCATGGTCTCCGTCCACGGAATGGTTCCGTCTCCCGGCCAAAGGTGCTCGTCCTTCTGCCCGTGGTTGTCATGAATATGAGCCGATCGGATGAGCGGGCTCAACTCGCCGATTGCCGCGGCTATGCCGCCCCCGATATGCGCATGACCCAGGTCGAGACACACGCCCACATCTTTGAAGTGGCCGATTCTCACGATCTCGAGCAGGTTGACGGCCTCGGTCACCTCGTTCTGGAGGTTTTCGAGCAGGATCTTTACTCCCAGCGGCCGGGCAAAGGCCTGGAGATGCTCGATCGCGGTCATGGCATGCTCCAGGGTCCGCGGGCTCCAGCGGTCTTCGCGCTCGCCGAGGTGCAGAATCAAGTGGCGCAGGGGCATCTCTTCGGCGGTTTCAAGGGCTCGCTTCACCTCGTCCATGGCGTCGATGCGGCGCGATTTCTCCGGATGAACGACATTGACGGCCGGTGAGCCGCTCCGTCCCATCTCGGTATCCCCAAACATCGGCATGTGCATGGAAAACGGCTCTACGGGGTTAGCCGAGAACCACAGCGCGATTTCTTTTACATGGGTCTTGGAGGTGTAGTCGAAGTGTTGGCGCGCGGCAAAGACCTCGATTCCCTGAGCGCCTCCTTTGGCTAACGTATCCAGCAGCCCCGGATGCAGGCGCTGGCGCAAAAATATATGGGTCGAAATCGTTCTGAGCATCGCGCCGTTTCCACGGAACTCATCGGCTCCGTTTGTTCTCTATTTATCTTCTCACCGCGCGCCAGCCTCCCGAGGGCCTATGAATCAGGAGAAACACTCTCGGGAAAGCGCTGCCGGGTAGAAAGGGTAATGGGTTTGTGGTTTGAAGCGATTTTTCAAGGCTGGCCAGCGAGCATAGGAGACCCCTCAGGAGCTAATGCCCGTCGGACCTGTCCAAATTAGATTTGGTTCAGCTCACCCAATTTTGACGAGGCACCCTATCGATAGAGCCAACTCTGCGGAAATGCGCGCATTTTCCGATAGCCACTGCTCTGATGCTCTGTATCAGGGCACGACTTTAGTCGGGCCGTACGGCGGGATCCGATGAGGGCTGCCCCGGCGAGCACAAGAGATCCCTCAGGGGCCAATGCCCGTCAGACCTGTCCAAATTAGATTTGGTTCAGCTTAGCCAATTTGACGACGCACCCTATCGATAGAGCCAACTCTGCGGAAATGCGCGCATTTTCCGATAGCCACTGCTCTGATGCTCTGTATCAGGGCACGACTTTAGTCGGGCCGTACGGGCGGAGCCGATGAGGGCTTTAGCCCCTGAGGTACGGCCTTCTAGACCTAATGGAACTTAGCCCCCTCATCCCATTCAATGGACAGAGGACTTCCAAGCGGCTGGTTTGTGGAGTTTTCGTGAGCCGGCTCTTGCTAACGCCTAGTAGCGGGACTGAGACTCAGTGAAAATTGAGAGGGGCGCCATTTCGTCGTCCAGCGAATAGTACGGAACCTGTCTCCATTGCAGCAGGCAGTCGAGAACTGCTTCGGAATCATAGGCGATATCGGCGACGACCAGCTGCTTGCCGCCATCGCCATGGATGACGACCCCGCGATCGCAGCGAATACGGTAGGCCCGCACATGCTTGAGTTCCTGCCAGCGGATGCGGCTGGAGGTACAACCGCCTTCGAGCAGGCCTTGCCCGTCCAGGATTAATGGTTCCGGCCAGTCTGCCAGGACCAGGGGCACCAGAAAGAAGCCGAAACCAAAGCCCAGCCAAGCGAACCAATGAGCGGTTCCCGAAGTGATCATCTGGGCCGCACTAAGGCCAACCGCGCCCATGCCGCCAACTAAGGCCAGGTAGTAAAGCAGAAGACAGGTTGGCTTTACCGGGAAGCGCCAGCCATCGACCGTTGGCTTCGGCTTCAGGCCGAAGTTAGGAGCGATCAGAATCAGCAAGCCAATGATGGCGCCGACGATCAAGCCGATTTCAATCACTCTCAGGGGGAGGAGGTGCATCGAATAAGGAGTTTCCTCCAATGGAGTAACAATTGGCAATAGGCAAATGTATTAGTTTTGCGACAAAGTAATACGGATGTTGCCTGCAGGCTAGAATCGGACCGATGCCCACCCGTGTTCGCTCGCATACCAAGATCAATTTAGGCTTGGCCATCGGCCCTCTGCGCCCGGACAGGTTTCACCAACTAACTACCGTGTACCAAACCCTTGCCCTGCACGAGTGGGTGACCGTAGATGCGCGGAGCGCAGCCCAGACGCGTATCACACTGAGCAGTACTCATCCGCGCGTGCCCACGGATGCCGGCAATACCGCCTGGCGGATGGTAGCCCGGACGCTCGAGTTACTGGACCTGCGGGCCCAGGTTCATATCCACATCGACAAACAACTGCCGGTACAAGGCGGCTTGGGCGGCGGCTCTGCCAATGCTATTGCCGCGCTCATAGGCCTGGAACACGAACTCCACTGCCGGCTCCCGCCGCCGGACCGGCTGCTCGTGGCGGCAGAGATTGGTTCCGATATCCCGCTGTTTCTGCTCGGCGGCGCAGTGGCGGGAGTGGGACGTGGGGAGGAAGTCTATCCTCTCCCTGATTTTCCCTCGTGGCCGTGCGTGCTGGCGTTGCCGGCAATCGGGGTTTCAACCCCGCAGGCTTACCGGGACTGGGATAGCCTGCAGGCCGCCGCCGCGTTGACCGGGGCCGCCCCCTCAGCTACAATCACACTGTTGAGTCGGTCGATCGCTGCTGCATTTGGCGAACCGCACTCCTCCGGTGTCTTCTCCGAAGCAGTCGATGCGAGAGCAGACCGGGCCGAGGATCCGCTTCTCGCGCTTGTCCGAACCGGGATCGAAAACGACTTTGAACGGGTCGTCTTTCCTCAGTATCCCTTTCTCGGTGAAATCAAGCGCATTCTTGCGGGCGTGCCAGGCACGGAGGACGCGGCTGTCTATGCAGGCCTCTCCGGGTCCGGGTCAGCCCTTTTTGGGTTGTACCCTACCTCGGCTGCGGCACAGGCGGCACTGGTTCGGCTGGAGCGACACGGTGTAACTGGCTTGGTCACCAGCACGTTGCCTCGCAGCGATTACTGGCGCACTATGATGGTGGCGGACGCGAACTAACGCGTTCCAGCCGCACCCAGTTGGGCGATCGACTAATGGTAGGTCAAGTGCCTTTGGAGCACTTTGTCTAGGTTCGACTCCTAGTCGCCCAGCCAAGCTTTGCAGTCGAAAATGTGGTTCCTGCCGCGCCGTAAGCACGACGCGGTCAAACAATCAGGCGGAACAACCAAAGCAAACCAGCTTGGGAGGTTCGTGTGAAGGGAGAATCCACTGTATTGACGGCTCCTGCCTCGCAACAAGAGGTGGAGAGCGCGACCCAGGAGCTAGCGGCAGCCGGCAAGGTCAAGCCGGAGCGCAAACGCGCCGGGCGCTTGAGCGAAGACAAGCGATTCAAGATCTTCGCCGGTTCCGCCAACCGCAAGCTGGCCGAGGGCATTTGTACCCATGTCGGGGTGCAGCTGGGCGAAAGCAAGCTGCAGCGTTTTGCCGACGGAGAGATTTACTTTCAGCTGCTCGAGAACGTCCGCGGCGTGGATGTTTTTATCGTGCAGCCAACTTGTTTTCCGGTAGATCAGCACCTGGTAGAGCTGCTGATCATGATTGACGCGCTGAAGCGCGCTTCGGCCGGCAGGATCACGGTGGTAGTGCCGTATTACGGATATGCCCGGCAGGACCGTAAGGATCGGCCGAGAGTGGCTATCTCGTCCAAGCTGGTGGCGGATTTGCTTACCACCGCGGGAGCCAACCGGGCGTTGTTTATGGATCTGCATGCGGCGCAGATCCAGGGATTCTTCAATATCCCGGTGGATCACATGTTCGCCAGTCCGGTGATGGTGAGCTACTTCCGGGAGTTGAACCTGCCTGCCCTTACGGTGGTTTCGCCGGATGCGGGCGGTGTGGAACGGGCCCGGTTTTTTGCCACCAAGATGCAGGCCCCGCTGGCCATTGTGGACAAGCGGCGCACGGATCTGAACGTGACCGAAGTGATGAACGTGATCGGCGATGTGCAGGGAAGAACCTGCCTGATCATCGACGACATCATCGACACCGCGGGCACGCTGGTCAAGACGGCGCAGGCGCTGCTGGATGCGGGAGCGGTGAAGGTTTATGCCGCGGCTTCGCATGCCGGTGTTATCAGGGCCGGCCATCGAGCGCATTACCAGCTCGCGGATAGAGGAAGTGATTGTTACCGATTCGATCCCGCTGCGCGAAGAGGCGCTGAAGCTGGAACGGCAAGGAAAGATTAAAGTGCTGTCGGTCGCCGGCCTGTTAGGCGCCACGATCGAGAGCATTCACATGGAGACCAGCGTCAGCTCGTTGTTTAGTTAGTTCGGGTGGCGCGGAAGAGTTAGAGGAGAGAAGTATGGCTGAGCAGGAAGTAGTCGCAGCAAAAGCCCGCGAGGGCAAGTTCAACAAGAATGCGGCGCGCCGGGTGCGGGTCGCGGGCATGATTCCGGGTGTCGTCTACGGCGCCAAGGAGCCCTCGATTGCGGTGGAACTCGATCCCAAGCAGATTACCCGGATCCTTCATTCGGAGTCGGGCCACAACACGATTTTTGATCTCGAAATCGGCGGCGGCAAGACCAAGGCCATGATCGTCGATTGGCAGTACGAGCCGATCAAAGGCAAGCTCATGCACATCGACCTGAAGCGCATCGCCATGGACAAGGCGATGCGGGTAAAGGTGCCGGTATTGCTCGAGGGCACTCCTGTTGGCGTCAAGATGCAGGGCGGCATTCTCGACCAGGTGTTGCGTGAAGTCGAGATCGAGTGCCTGCCGGGTGATATCCCCAGTCATATCGACGTGAACGTGAGCGGCCTGGCATTGAATAGCTCCATCCGCGTAGCTGAGCTGCCGCATGTTGGCAAGCTCAAGTTCATTACCGATGAGAACGCAACCGTAGCCCACGTGGTGGCGATTAAGGAAGAAGTGGCGCCGGTGGTGGACGTGGTGGCGGCAGCAACTCCGGCGGAGCCCGAGGTGGCCAAGAAGGGCAAGACCGAGACTCCGGACGCGCCTGCGGAAAAGGGCGGAAAGAAGTGACCTGGCTCTGAGTTCGGCTGGCGAAGTGGACGAGGCAAGAAAGGGGCCGGCCCTGGTGGTCGGCCTGGGAAACCCGGGTATCGAGTACCAGTTCACCCCCCATAACGCGGGTTTTCTGGCTATCGACCGATTGGCGGAGCAGGGTGGGGTGACGGTGAACAACCGGCGCTGCCGGGCGCTCACGGCCACCACTCGGATTGCCGGCAGAGAGGTAGTGCTGGCCAAGCCGGAAACGTTCATGAACCTGAGTGGCATCTCGGTTCAGGCGCTGGTGAAAGAGTTCGATGCCGATGCGACGCGCGATCTGATTGTGATTTATGACGAGATCGCGTTGCGCCTGGGTTCGCTGCGTATCCGGGAGCGGGGCAGCGCAGGCGGCCACAACGGAGTTAAATCCGTCTCCGGTGCGTTAGGCAGCGAAGAGTGGCTGCGGATACGGATCGGGGTAGCTCCCCCGGGAGATGAGGCAGCGGAAAGCGCCCGCAGAGGGCGCAAGGATTATGTGCTGACGCCGATGCGCAAGGCGCAACTGGTGATCCTGGATGAGGTGCTGGATCGCACGGCGAAGGCAGTAGAGATGGTGCTGGCACAGGGAGCAAAGCCGGCAATGAATGAGTTCAATCGCCGCGAAAACGGCGGCGAACCGGAAAGAATTGGAGAATAGCCATGCAACGCACGTACGAAATCATGTTCATTGTTCGTCCCGACATTCTGGACGAGGATCTCGACAAGCTGATCGCCGGCCTGGAGGGAAATATCACCCAGGGCGGGGGCAGCATCAAGTCGATGGAAAAGCTCGGGCGGCGCAAGCTGGCCTACATGGTCAAGAAATTCAACGACGGCAACTACGTGTTGTTGACCATCAACGCCGATGGATCGCTGGTAGGTGAGATTGAGCGCCGCCTGCGGGTCTCCGAGCCGGTGATCAAGTTCATCTCCGTCCGCATGGACGAAGAAGAGAAGCGGGTGGCCAAGATCAAGGCTATTCGCGCCACGCGCAAGAAGCTCAGCGCTCAGCCGGCGGCAACCGCTGCTCCGGCCCCGGTCGAGCCTACTGCCGCGCCCGCGCCGGCGACCGAAGCGGCCAGCGCCTAAGCAACTTTTGAAAGGAACAGGAATATTATGGCTGACGAAACCAGCACGCCAAGCGCACCAAGCACATCCCGGCCCGAGGGTTCCGGACCATCCTCCTCAGGTCCCGGCGGACGCCCGCCCGGCGGACGTCCCAGCGGCCCCGGCGGCGGCGGACGCAAGTTCTTTCGCCGCAAGAAGGTTTGCAAGTTCTGTGTCGAAAAAATCGATTCCATCCACTATCGCGATGTACGCCTGCTGCAGCAGTTTGTTGCCGAGCGGGGCAAGATAGTGCCCCGGCGCCTCACCGGCGTCTGCACCACCCATCAGCGGGGGCTGGCGCGTGCCATCAAGCAGGCGCGCAACATCGCTTTGCTGCCGTTTGCAGCCCGCTACTAGCGGTCATCAGGAGATTGGTCATGGAAGTCATTCTGAAAGAAGATGTCAACAAGCTTGGCCAGCGCGGCGATGTGGTGAAAGTGGCCGACGGCTATGGGCGCAACTTTTTGCTGCCGAAAAAGCTCGCGATGGAAGCCACCGCCGCCAACAAGGTAGTCATCGAGCAGATGAAGCAATCGGCTGTGCGGCGTTCCGCGAAGGAAAAGTCTGAAGCGGAATTGCTGGTCACGCAGCTCAACCAGGTGGAGCTGGTTTTCGAACGCAAGGTGGGCGAGAACGATCATCTGTTCGGCTCGGTTACTGCTGCGGAAATCGCGCATCAGCTGGAGCAGAAGGGATTCACGATCGACCGCCGCAAACTGCAGTTGGAAGAGCCGCTACGCCAGCTGGGCGAATTCCATGTGCCGGTCAAGTTGCATCGTGAAGTGACTGCGCACATCAAGGTCACGGTCAAGGCGGAAGACGACGCGGCGTAGCTTCGATCCTCAAAGGTTGAGAGAAGCCGTTGTTCTCCGTACTGACAGGAAGCAGCATCCAGACGCCGCTCCGTCGAAAACCGCTTCCATGAATGGTCCGTAGAACCAGGTCCCTCCGCGATGCGGAGGGATCTGCTATTCCCCCTCGGCAACTGTTCTCTCCCCGCAACCACCCTCTCCTATTTGTCATCCCGACCGCAGGGAGGGATCTGCAGTGCGCCCTTCGGTCGACCCACATTTACCCTTCGCCGCCACTCTCTTTTTTGTCATCTGACTGCCTGTGACTCTTTCATTCGCGCAAACAACGATGGCTGTCGATGCGGAAAGGCGTCCCCCTCGGCAACTGTTCTCTCCCCGCAACCACCTTCTCCTATTTGTCATCCCGACCGCAGGGAAGGGACCTGCAGTGCGCCCTTCGGTCGACCCACATTTACCCTTCGCCGCCTCTCTCTTTTTTTGTCATCCCGCCTGCGTGTGACGTTCTTCGATCGTTTCGTGTTTTCCGCAACCCTCAGATGTTTTCAACCCCTCCACAAAACCGTCATCCTGAGCGAAGCGCCTCGCAGATCTGTCGCATAAAGAGGGGTCTATAGCGCGAAGTCGAAGGACCCCGGCGATACCTTTTGGCAGATGCTATTCGGAGCTTTCCAACCGCAGACAATGAGGGAAATTAAAAGTCACAAGCTCCGACCTGGACCGGAGCTGTTCTACTGACCATTCGTGGAAATGTTTTCAACGGAGCGTCTGGATAGAACTGTAGGCTAGTCGATTTATCAAAAGCGATTGTTGGGCTGACGCTTGGGCGAACGTGGGCACCCGTCCAGCTCTTTTGGCCTTATTTGAAAGGCAGAGCCGCTTAGCGGCCGTAGCTCAACCGCGTGGCTAGCTGGTCGGGTAAGCCCGCGCGCATGATGCGCATTTGCGCCAGGCGGAAATCGTACGGCACGCGGCGGAACTCAACCAACATGCGCTCATCGTCGTAGATCGCAAAAGCAGCGCGGCGATCATGATCCCTGGGCTGGCCCACCGAACCCGGATTAATCAAATACCGCGCCCCCGGCACCAAAACCAGCTCCGACATATCCGGCTCGTCGTCACTCGAGTAAACGGGATCAAGCTTGAACCAGTCCTCACCGTGAGCGGCAAACCCACCCTGCAGATGCGTATGGCCGAAGAAGTTAATGCGGGTTTCCGCCTGCGTCAGCGGTTGCCTGGCATCGCGCACCGAGAGCAGATATTCATCCTCGTCGAGATAGGACCCGTGCATACAACTCACCTGGGGACCATCTGGTGTGACCGGTCCTCGCGCCATGTGCTGCAGCCAATCGATGTGCTCTGGCGTGAGCACCTGGCGTGTCCAGCGCGCGGCGCGGCTGGCTACAGGGTTAAAGTCCGCGAGCGATAATTGTCCGCTGCAAGCGCGGTCATGATTGCCCCGGACAAACGTCTCGCCTAAGCCCCGTACTCGCTCGATGACCTCGTTCGGCGCCGCCCCATAGCCCACAACATCGCCCAGGTTCCAGACCGCGTCGTGGGCCGGGGCAGCCTCGAGCACCGCCTCAAGGGCATCGATATTTGCGTGAATGTCGGAAAGGAGTAAAGCGCGCATAGTGTCCGTGCCTGTTCGACGGCACACTTTTTCAGGGGCCTGGCGACGCCCGAAATCAGCCGCAAACGAACAGAATATCAGACCAGCTGGACGCTGCGTACCCAGTGGCCGGGCGCCTGCTCTACCAGGACCCCGGCCGTAGTGTCGGCCGCCGACAGGGTGGCCAGCGGCAGGTTGCGGTCGGTGGTGAGGGTGGGCACTGCCCCCAGCAGGCTCTTTGTATAGGCATGCCCGGGATGGAGAAAGACCTGGTCGCGCGTACCGGTCTCCAACAGCATGCCCCGGCGCATCACGGCAACCCGGTCGGCAACCTGCGCAACCACGGCGAGATCGTGGGAGATAAACAGCATGCCCAGGCCGTTTCGCTGCTGCAGGTCCTTCAGCAGAAGTAGTATCTGTGCCTGCACAGTGACGTCCAGGGCCGTGGTGGGCTCGTCGGCGATGAGGAGGGACGGATGGTTCACCAGCGCCATGGCGATCAGCAGGCGCTGCCGCTGGCCCCCGGAGAACTGGTGAGGATAGTCACGCCGGCGCAGTTCAGGCTCGGCAATCGCCACGGCCGTCATGGATTCCACAACCGCGTCGCGCACCTGCTTGCGGCTCAACTCCGGCTGATGGGCTTCGATCGCTTCCGCGATCTGCCGTCCCACCGGCATGACGGGATTGAGAGCGGTCATGGGCTCCTGAAAGATCATGGCGATCTTGCGCCCACGATAATGGCGCATTTGCTCCGGTTTGAGGGTCAGCAGGTCCTGGCCCTCGAAACGGATCGCCCCTTCCACGCGCGCCGCGTTGTCGAGCAGGCGCAGGATGGAAAGCGACGTCAACGACTTTCCCGATCCGGACTCGCCCACCAGCCCCAGGACTTCACCCTGCGCGACAGAAAAGGTCAGATCCCGGACCACCGCCTGGTCGCGAAAATAAATGGAGAGCCGGTCAACTTCGAGCAGGGTAGCCACGGGCCAAGATTACAACATGCGGAAGGGGCAGTTGTAGCGGTGACAGTGGCTGTAAGCAACAGCCCCTGGCCAAAGCCAGGGGCTGGGTAGAGACTTCTCGATGCCTACTGCTTGCCGTCCATGGTGATGCCGCCGGGCGTTTGCTGGTTCTTCTTCTCTTCGTTCGCCTTGCGCGTTGCCATGGTCTTATCGCGCCATTGATCGAACATCGCCATGTCTGCCTTGTGTGCGGCCTCATCGCCGCAATCCAGATCGGCCTTGCGCCGATACAGCAAGCTGAGATAGGACATCGCGTCATCGTACCCTGGGCGCAGATTGACAGCCTGCTGCAGCTCCTTGATACCCTCGTCGACGATCGGCCCGTTCTGTTCCGCCAACTTCTGGCACGCCGCCTTGTCTTTGATCATCTCGCCGTTATCCTGCAGGCCCAGGCCGTTCCGCGTCGCGATCGCGTTCCTGTAGGCAACGCGCCAATCGATGACGCCGATGGTGTAGTGCGCCACAGGATCATTGGCGTCGACGGACGTGACCTTCCTCTGCCATTCCTTGGCTTCCTGGGTCTTACCCGTGTTCAGGTAGACCGCCGCGATCCCTCGCAGGGCCGTCAGATCGTTGGGGTCCTTCGCCAGCACTTTCTGATAGGCGTCCACTGCCAGCTGCGCATTCTTCGTGTTTTCTGGCGTATTTGCGTCCGGAACTACCTGCTGAGCGTATGCCGTGGCAAGATACAGGGGGGCGTTCTGGAGTGTAGGATCAAGCCGCTCCGCGTTCTGAAAGTGGTCGATCGCCTCTTCAAACTTGGCGTTCTTATACGCCTGCACACCCTTAATCAATTGATCGCGAGCCTGCAGCTTGCTGCACCCGGTTACCATGGTCAGCAGCGACAGGGTGGCGACCGCCAGCACCGGAATATATGCGCTTCGCTTCATTCTGGTTCAAATCTCCTTATGATCGCCAGGCTCAGCCCAAATCTCGTTCAAGCTTACCCGGCCTGCGACTCGAGGGAAAAATCTCCGCGCGTTGATTGTAATTGGTTTCCGCCCGCTGGCAAGCCCAGCCCAAAAAACACAGTCCGCGGCTGCTCAGAAGCAGCCGCGGACCATTTGCAAGCGCGCTAAATTGTCGAACTGTATCTGTTTGTCGTGGTGGCTCATGCAGCAGGGTCAGGCAACCTTTCCTTCACTCCCAGCACTGCAACAATGCAACGCTGGATACCATGGCCCGGCCTGCAACAACGATACAGCTCTACTGTCCCGCCGCCACCTTTGGCGTAATGAGGCCAATGTGATCGACGCCCGCTTCGTGACCGATGTCGAGCACGTCCGCCACTGCGGAGAAGTCCAGTTCAGGATCTCCTTTGACGAACATGACCTTCTCGGCTCGGGTGGCGAAAATCCCTTCCAGCTTATTTAACAGGTCGCCGTGAGAAACGTCCATCTCGTTGATCTTGTAACCGGGAACACCGCCACCCGGCCGATGCGTGACCTGGACGACGATGGTGCGGTCATTATCCTGCTGCTTTTGCGGCTCCTTCGGAGGCTGCGGCACCAGGGCGTCGAGTCCCTTCGGCGTAACCGGCGTGATGACCATGAACACGATCAGCAGCACCAGCAACACGTCAATCAGCGGAGTCACATTGATGTCGTGGGAAAGACCCCCCTGTCCACTTGGTCCCATTGCCATGTTCGTTTCCTCGTTTTCTGAATTCTTGAAGTCGTCGTGAGCGTGCGATCCGGATTTACTGGCCGGCCGGCGGAGTCGGAGGAGGCGTCGTCGCCTGGTCTTGCCGGCGATCGGTCAGAAGCCCGACTTGGTCGACACCAGCGGTACGGACGTCGTCAATGGCATCCATGACTGTGCCGTACTGCGCCCGGGCGTCCGCGCGCATAAAGATCTGCTTTTCTGTCTTGTTCTGGAGTAAGTCGGCAACCTTGGCGCCAAGATCCGCCATGGAAACCTGGTTTTGTCCCAGGTACACCTTGTTATCGCGGGTGATGGCGACGACGACCGAATCTTCTTTATCGGCGTCGGGCATGTTGGTGGGGTCGGTGACTTTGGCCAGCTCGATATTCACCTTGTTCTGCAGCATCGGTGTGATAACCATGAAAACGATCAGCAGCACCAACATCACATCCACCATGGGAGTGACGTTGATATTGGAATTAACTTTCGCGCCTTCGTTTCTAACTGTGATTGCCATTATTTTGCTCCGTGGGTTGAGCGGCTGTAGCGTTTTCAGAGTGAGTGCCGGTAGGTGTTGACAGGCCAACCACACCAACTATGAAAACGCTCCGGGCTTGCCCACCTTCAAGATGACTTTCTGTGAGTCCGGTGAAAACCACCAGGTTGGAACGGATTTTGTAGTCCGTTCCAACCGGTGCAGGATTCCCGCTGTTGAGTGCTTGAACACAGGCGCCGTTTAGCGGCGGTGGCTCTGCTTGATGAAGTAGTCAATCAACTCGCTGGAGGAGTTGTCCATTTCCACGTCGAAGGCTTCCACCTTGCCGGTGAAGTAGTTGAAGGTCATAACGGCCGGGATGGCTACCAGCAATCCGAAAGCTGTGGTGACCAGGGCTTCAGAGATACCGCCGGCGACTGCGCCGATACCGGAAGTCTTCTGGGTTGCAATCTGTTGGAAGGCGTTCAAAATACCGACCACCGTTCCGAACAGTCCGATAAAGGGAGCCGTCGAACCAATGGTTGCCAGACCGCCCAGACCCCTCTTCAGCTTGGCGTGAACAATAGCTTCGGAACGCTCAAGAGCGCGCTTGCTGGATTCGATCTGCTCATCGGTGATCGCGCCGCCACTGCCATAGTTGCGGAACTCCTGCAAACCGGCGGTGACCACTTCGGCCAAGTGAGACTTCTTATTGCGGTCAGCAACCTTCACTGCTTCGTCCAGTTTGCCTTCCTTGAGGGCGCCGGCAACACGTGGCGCAAACTCGCGGGACTGCTTGCGAGCCGCGCTGAAATAAAGAGCGCGGTCAATGATCACAGCCAAAGACCAGATGGACATGACAAACAAAACAGCAACGACGGCCTTAGCCGCGTTGCCCATGTTGTGCCACAGGTCCATGGGAGAGAAGCCGACGGTTTGTCCGGAATCCTGGAAGAAGTACATACCGAGGGCTGCCTGATGGGTGAGGTGGGCGAGAATCACTGAATCTTTCCTCCTACGGAATAACTTTCGTTATAGCTCTGAAACAACCAGATGCTAGCACTCGACAACTTCGTTCCGAAATGACCCGAAGTGGCCACAAGGGGGATTGCCGGCTACCACCTCCTGGTGAAAGGGTGGCAGCCGGCACACATCGAATTAGCCGCCGAGATTGAAGACTACGTTGACAGTAGTTTCCACTTCGACAGGGTCTCCGTTAAGCAAATACGGTTTGTAGCGCCAACCGCGGACTGCATCCATAGCCGCCTGCTGCAGCATCGGAGGACCGCTGACGACTCTGAGGTTCTGAATGCTGCCACTCTTGGAGATCGTAGCCTGCAGCACAACAGTTCCCTGAATGCGGGCTGCCTTCGCGATTGCCGGATATTGAGGCACCGTCTTCTGAAGCAGATTACCCGCCATGACACCGGACGAAATACTCAGCTTCTTGGGTGGTGCTGCCTTGACGATCGGCGGGCCGGATCCGATACCGCCGAGAATACCTCCCATGACGCCGCCAGGGGTTCCACCGCCCATACCTTCCATACCGGAAACACCGGCCATGGCGGGCGGGGCAGCAGACTCCTTGATCTGCTTAATCTCTTTCGGGATCTTGCTTGGCGCCTGCAATTGATTGTTGAGCATCTCAGACTTGATCTTGACCTGTACCGGCGCCTGAGGTGGTGGTGGCGGGGGAGGTGGCGGTGGGGGCGGTGGAGCAACCAGCAACGTGGCCATCATCTGCGTAGGCAACGCCTCCGGATGCAATAGCGGCCAAATGATGAGTCCTGCCAGGATCAGCCCGTTGATGCCAAAAGTGGCAATCGACCAGTATTTACTTTTGGTCTTGAGCTTCCCGCCAGACTCCATTAATGAATCTTCAAACATCGCCTTACCTCGGATATTCGAACTTGTACCCTCTTAGACACCGGCACCGGTTTTTTTGATCCCAAAGGGCTATTGGCATGCAAAGGTACTCCGTGCCAGCGGAAAAAGCCAGACGAGCGGGAGTAGGCCGTGTAGTTGGCCGTTTCCCGCTCGTCTGTATCCCCTTGAGAGTGCTCGTACTGGCGATTGAGTTGGCTTAACAGCCGAACAAATATCAGACCCGGGCCTTCTTACCGGCCGGCAGAACTGCCTTTTTGCCCCGCTTGGCCCGCCATTCCTGGTACGCCACGAGCATCGGCGCGGCCACAGCAATCGACGAATAGGTGCCGATCAGGATGCCAATGACCAGCGCGAAGGAGAAGCCGTGTAGGACCTCGCCGCCAAAAAGGTAGAGCGATAGAACGGTGAGGAAGGTTAAGCCCGAGGTGAGAACCGTCCGGCTCAGCGTCTGGTTGATACTGCGATTCACCACATCCGTCAGGGTCTCGCGGCGGGAAATACGCAGATTCTCACGGATTCGATCGAAAACCACGATGGTGTCGTTCATCGAGTAGCCGATGAGGGTGAGAATGGCGGCGATGACCGTCAGGGTGATCTCCTGATCGCTCAGGCTGAAGGCGCCCACGGTGATCAGGGTGTCATGGAAGACCGCGACCACAGCGGCCACCCCATAGATCAGCTCGAAGCGGAACCACAAGTAGATGAGCATCCCGGCGAGCGAGTAAAGAGTGGCCAGCAAAGCCTGCTTGCGCAAGGCGGCTCCCACCTGGGGTCCGATAATGTCCGCCGCGAAAACATGGAAGCCGGAAAGATAAGCTCCCTGCTTTAGCTGGTTGACGACCGCTGGATCGGCGACGCCATTGAGTTGGTCCATACTGCTGAAAATACCGCCCAGGTCACGGTCACGGTGATTGAGAATGGCCGTTGCCTGCTCGGCATACTTCTGTGCGCCGCCGCCCGTGCTCGCCAGGTGTTCGGGGTCATTCAGCTGCAGAAACCTGGTCAATGAGTCTTGGCCGGCGTTATCCAGATCCAGCTTGCCCTGGTTTGCTGCTCCGTTGCTCGAGTAGTTTGCGTTCAACGCCTGCACGATGGTCTGCCGTCCGGTGTCGAGAGCCGATTCCTGCGTTTCCTTTTGCGCCAGCGAGATGGCTACCTGTTTTTGCGAAGCCGTCCCGTAGGGCTGAATACGGCTGTCGTGGATGCCGGTGCGATCCATCGCCTGGCGGATTCGATCCGTGTTCGGCGGTTGCTCAAATTGAACGTAGACCAGGGTGCCACCGCGAAAATCGATCCCCAGTTTGATGCCATGCCAGAAGAGGATCGAGAGTACTCCCGCTACGCTGAAGACCAGCGAGAAGGCGAGGAAGTACCACTTTTTCCCTAGCCAATCAACGTTAACGTCATGAAATAGTTCCACTTGAAACTCCGCCTTACTTTAAGCGCCCACTAGCCGATCGAAAGCGCTTCGCCGCGCGCCTTGCCCTTGAGAATCGAATCGAAGATGTGGCGCGAGACAAAAACCGCAGTGAACAGGTTTGCGAACAAACCAAAACTCAGCGTTATCGCAAAACCCTTGACCGGCCCGGTGCCGAACAGGAACAGAATGATCGCCGAAACGATGGTCGTCACGTGGGTGTCGACAATCGTTACCCAGGCATGCGCGAACCCTTGATCGACGGCCGCCGAAGGCGCCTTGCCGGCGCGCAATTCTTCCCGGATGCGCTCGAAGATCAGCACGTTGGAGTCTACGCCCATACCAATGGTCAGAATCACACCGGCAATCCCCGGCAAGGTGAGCGTCGCTTTGGAGAAGCCCATAAAGCCCAGCAGGATGATCAGGTTCAACATCAGAGCCAGGTCCGCGTTGATACCTGCCCCGTGGTAGTAGACGAGCATGAAGATCATCACCGCCAGCATGCCGACGATCGACGCCAGCACTCCCTTGCGTATGGAATCGGCGCCGAGCGACGGCCCGACAACGCTCTCCTGCAGGTAATGAATGGAGGCCGGCAACGCGCCCGTGCGCAGCATCAGCGACAGGTTCTCCGCCTTGTCTTTGCCCAAACCCGTGATCCGGCCCTGGTCACGAATGGCCTGCTGGATATTCGCTGCTTCCTGCACCCGGTTATCAAGCACAACCGCCAGGGACTTGCCGATATTGGTGCTGGTGAACTGGTAGAAGCGGTCGCCTGCGTTGCGGGTGAGGATGAAGGTCGCATCGGGCCGCCCATTCTCGTCTACCGACGGTTGAGCATCGCGGAAGTCATCGCCAGCCACAATAGGCAGTCTCTGCAGGACGAAGTATTGACCCTGTAAGTCAGTCTCCGTGCCGCCGTAGGCCATGACGACGTCTTCCGGAGGAACCGCTCCGCCAACGCTCTGCGCTGCGGCCTGCTCGGTGGGGAACGGGCCACCGACCACCAGGTGAATCTCCAGGCGGGCAGTGGACTGGATGATGTCACGGACCCGGCTCAGATCATCCACACCCGGCAGCTCAACCAGGATCTGGTTGGTGCCCAGGTTGTATTCCTGGATGGTGGGTTCGGTTACACCCAGGCTATTGATGCGGGTGCCGATGGTGTCGATCGACTGCTGCACCGCATGCTGCTCGATCGACTGCACCTCGGTCCCCTTCATCGTGAGGGTCCAGCTATTGTTCGGGCCAGACGCGACGATATATTGGCCGCCGTAGCGCGAGTCGAGCAGGTTACGCACATCACCGGCACGGTCGGGAGGGGTGCCCTGTATCTGGATGAGCTCCGGCTTCGCGGGATCAGGCTTCAGCACCGAGCGAGCGGGGAATCCGCCCTGCTGAAGGTCGGCCTGCACCCGGGCCACGGCGTTGTCCGTTTCCGCGCTCACTGCCTCCTTGACCATGACCTGCAGTACCAGGTGAATGCCGCCCTTGAGGTCCAGACCCAGATGGATACGATCGGTCAACGCCGTCTTCCAGGCAGACAGGCCAATGCCCTTCGGAATGCCGAAGATGCCAAAGACGAACACGAGAAGAATTGCAATGATCAGGAAGGTTTTACGCATGGGAGTCGCACTCAGGTTTCCGCCAGGCTTACCGTCTGCCCGCGAACTACAGTTATTTAGCTTCCTCTTGGTTACTCGTTACGGAAGCGATCGCACTCTTGATGACTTCTAACTTTATCCCGTCGGGTGGGACGCGCAGCTGCACCGCGTCTTCTTTGAGCGAGATGATGGTCCCGCGCATGCCGCCGGTGGTGGTGATGCGGTCGCCGGGTTTCAGGCTCCCAAGCATCTCCTGCCACTGCTTTTGCTTCTTCTGGTTGGGCCGGACCAGCATCAGGTAGAAAACCGCAATGATCAACAGGAACGGGAGAAAGGTCACCAGGCCGGGCGGAATCACAGGAGCCAGTAACAGGGGGGTGAAGGTCAACGTACCATCCTCTAATTTCTAATCAACTACATTCTACCTGCCCCGGTTTGTCTACTGGACTGGGAGATCGCCGGAGAGGCAGAGAAACTCGGCGTGATGGGCCTCATCCCGCGCCGACGCGATCGGCTTGGGCACGCACGCGTGCCAACAGCGCAGGAAGAGTATCCGTCGCAATAGCATTTCGTACCGATCGCATCGTGTCAAGGTAGTAAGCCAGATTGTGGAGCGTGTTGAGCACTCCGGCGAGCGGTTCCTGGGCCGCCATCAGGTGGCGGAGATAAGCCCGGCTGTAGCGGGCGCACACCATGCAGCCGCAGAGCGGATCGGGCGGCTCCGGATCTTCGGCGAAGCGCCGATTTCTGATGTTGAGCCGGCCTCCGGAGGTAAACAGCAGGCCATGCCGGGCAGCGCGCGTGGGGATGGTGCAGTCCATCATATCTACGCCCAGAGCGGCATATTCCACGATCTCGTCGGGATAGCCGACTCCCATGACGTACCTCGGCTTGTCCGGCGGAAGCAGTGGCAGGGTGCTTTCGATGATTTCCCGAGTGAGGGCTCGCGGCTCCCCCACGCTTAAGCCGCCGATGGCGTAGCCGGGGAACTCCATCGCCACCAGCTGCTCGGCGGACTCGCGCCGCAGATCGGGAAACATGCCACCCTGCACAATGCCAAACAGCGACTGGCCACTGTTGGCGTGGGCGTTGAAGTGCTGTTGGCTGCGTTTGGCCCAGCGCAGGGTGAGCTCAAGGGATTGCAGGGCGCGCGCCCGATCGGCCGGGTATTCCGTGCATTCATCAAACGCCATGATGATGTCGGCTCCCAGGGCCATTTGCACGTCCATGGAGTGCTCGGGCGAGAAAAAATGAGAGGAGCCGTCCAGGTGGGAGCGAAACTTCACGCCCTCTTCGCTCACTTTGCGTAATTCATTGAGGCTAAACACCTGAAAACCGCCAGAGTCGGTAAGCATGGGCCGCGGCCAAGCGATAAAGCGGTGCAGACCTCCTAGACGGCGGATCAGCTCGTGCCCTGGACGAAGGTACAGGTGATAGGTGTTCGAGAGAATGATCTGCGCATCGAGCTCTTCGAGCAGATGTTGGGGAATTGCCTTGACTGACCCGGCGGTGCCGACGGGCATAAAGGCCGGCGTCTGGACCAGCCCATGAGGGAGCGTCATGGTCGCTCGCCTCGCCTGCCCACTAATGGCTTCTATCTGAAAAGCGAGAGACACACGGTGATTCTAGCCTGCGTCCCGCAAAGCACTAGGATTTGAAGGACGGACTAGTCCCGGAGGGACGGCTGAATTTCAGATAGTGCCAAATTAGATTTGTTCACCCAGCCAATTTGAACAACACGCCCCACCGACGGGGCCAACTCTGTGGAAATACGTGCATTTTCCGATAGCCACTGCTCCAATGCCCTGTATCAGGGCACGACTTTTAGTCGGGCCGTACTGGAGGAGCCCATGAGGGCTTTAGCCCCTGAGGTACACCTATTTCGCCCGAGGCTGAAGGTAGGTCAGGGTTTTAACCCAGACATAAAGCAGGGTCTGGTGAGGGCTTTAGCCCCTGAGGTACACCTATTTCGCCCGAGGCTGAAGGCAGGTCAGGGTTTTAACCCAGACATAAAGCAGAGTCTCGTGAGGGCTTTAGCCCCTGAGGTACACCTATTTCGCCCGAGGCTGAAGGCAGGTCAGGGTTTTAACCCAGACATAAAGCAGAGTCTCGTGAGGGCTTTAGCCCCTGAGGTACACCTATTTCGCCCGAGGCTGAAGGTAGGTCAGGGTTTTAACCCTGACATAAAGCAGAGTCTGGTGAGGGCTTTAGCCCCTGAGGTACACCTACTTCGCCCGAGGCTGAAGGTAGGTCAGGGTTTTAACCCTGACATAAAGCTGAGTCTGGTGAGGGCTTTAGCCCCTGAGGTACACCTATTTCGCCCGAGGCTGAAGGTAGGTCAGGGTTTTAACCCTGACATAAAGCTGAGTCTGGTGAGGGCTTTAGCCCCTGAGGTACACCTATTTCGCCCGAGGCTGAAGGTAGGTCAGGGTTTTAACCCTGACATAAAGCTGAGTCTGGTGAGGGCTTTAGCCCCTGAGGTACACCTATTTCGCCCGAGGCTGAAGGTAGGTCAGGGTTTTAACCCTGACATAAAGCAGAGTCTGGTGAGGGCTTTAGCCCCTGAGGTACACCTATTTCGCCCGAGGCTGAAGGTAGGTCAGGGTTTTAACCCTGACATAAAGCAGAGTCTGGTGAGGGCTTTAGCCCCTGAGGTACGCTCTTCTAAACCTAAAGGCGAACTAAGTCCCGTCTTTCCCCTCTCACTCACCAGTCAAAAACAAACTGATCCTGTTCAGCCGAATGCCCCTGACAACAATCACCTTCTCAGCCGTCCCTACGAGACTTCCCACGTACCTCAAATCCGACGAACAGCATTTACCCGGTTCTCTCCCTCGTCCGGCAATAACTCCAGCAACTCCGCCATCGTCCGGCCGCACTCGGGATGCCGAAGCATCGGCGCAATCTCGGCCAGCGGCGCCAGGACAAAGCGCCGCCGGACTAGAGCCGGATGGGGCACCGTGAGTTGCTCTGTAGCGACAACAATGCCGCCCATCAGGAGCAGGTCCAGGTCCAAGGTACGGGGACCATTCGGAACCCCCAAACTACGATCACGTCCGAGTTCTCTCTCGATCGCCAGCAACCCACGAAGCAAGGACAGTGGATCCAACTCCGTCTCCAAAGCCAGGACAGCGTTCAGAAAACCCGGTTGATCGTGAAAACCTACCGGCTCAGTTTCATAGAACGAGGAGCAAGCCTCCACCCGTCCCAGCCGTCCCAAACGATCAATCGCGGCGCCCAAGGTTTTCGCTCGGTCCCCCAGATTGGAGCCGAGAGCAATGTAGGCGATAGGCATCGAGGTGGCCCTAGAATACAGCCGTCACGATACGATGCCCTATGCGCATCGCCTTCTTTGGGGGCACATTTGATCCGCCGCATTGTGGCCATATCGCGATCGCCCGTGCCGCCATCCGCCGGCTGGCGCTGGACCAGGTGCTGGTGGCGCCCGTCGGCGCCCAGCCGCTCAAGAGCGGCTCAGCCCACTCCAGTTTTGAAGACCGGCTAGCCATGGTGCGGCTGGCTGTGGCTGGAGTGCCCGGGCTTATAGCGAGTACCGTCGATGCGCCTCTTGCTAACGGAGAGCCCAACTACACCTTTGACACCCTGCAACGCCTGCGCAGTCAGCTCCAACCCGCTGGATAGGCTCTTCTGTTTGCTCGGCGCCGATTCCTTCCTGACTCTCAAGTCGTGGCACCGGTGCGCCGAACTCCTGGTTTTTTGTGACTTTATCGTCGCCGGGAGGCCAGGGTTCTCGCTCCGGGAGGTCCATGCGGCGCTTCCCGAGGGTGTGGAGAATACCTGCGAGCAGCAGGAAGCCGGGTACATCCGCCTGACCCTCTCCGGGCCTTCAGACCAGAGCTCCGAGCTGTTCCTGCTACCGGATTTGGACCAGGACATCTCGGCAACGGAGATTCGCGCCGCCTTGGCCGAGGGGTCGACGCCACAGACCGTCCTGCCCTCCGCGGTGGCGGATTACATTCGCATCCACAGACTCTACCGGCAGGTAGAGATACCATAAGACCAGGAGATACGAAACCAACCGAATGGTAACTACGGAAACGCGCCGCATGGTTTTGGCCGCTGCACAGGCTTGCGAAGACAAAAAGGCTGAGGACACCCGAATCCTCGAACTCGATGCCGTGGACTCCGGATTCACCGACTTCTTTCTCATCTCGAGTGGGTCCAACGAACGCCAGACGCAGGCCATCGCCGACGAGATTGAGCTTCGCCTGAAAAAGGATTTCCAAACTTACCCCAACTCTGTCGAGGGCCGGCGCCAGGGAGAGTGGATCCTGATGGACTATGTGGACTTTGTCGTCCACATTTTCCTCAGCGAAAAAAGGGCGTACTACGACATCGAACGGCTAAGAAAATCAGCGCGCGCCGTGGACCTGGATCAGTTGAAGGCCATGTTGGTGGAAAAAACAACGGTGGCGCGCGCCAAGCCGGCAAAGAAGGCGGCAAAAAAAGCGGTAGCTAAGAAGACTGCTGCGAAGAATCCGTCCAAAACAGCCGTCGCCCGCCGCAAACGTGCGGTGAGTAAGGCCGATAAAAGCTGACGGAAAATCTCAAATGCGCATGGGCATGATGACGTAGCGGTACTTGAAATCATCCGCGGCGTCTTCCGGGCGCATCTGGCCGGCAGACTGAGCGTCTTTAAATTCAAGCCGCACTTCACCGCTCGACCCGACAGCCTTGAGAAAGTCGATGAGATAGGTCGAATTAAACCCGACCACGATGGCGTCAAAACTGTAAGGGCTTTCGATGGTGTCTTCCGACTCGCCCGATTCGGTGGAGGAGGAAGAGATCTTCATCTCATTCTGTTCCAAACGGATCTTGATCGCGCCGGAGCGTTCGTCAGCGAATTGCGCGACCCTCTGGATGGACCCCATCAATTCCTCGCTACGCACAACCACGAACTTATTGTTGTCACGGGGCAGCACTGCCTCGTAGTTGGGAAATTGACCGGTAAGTTTACGGGTAGTGAGGACGCGATGCCCGAGACGGAAGAAGAGTGTGTGCTCGTCATCGTAAAAGTCGAGCGATTCTCCATCGCTATCAGCCAGCAGCGATTGCAACTCAGCCAACGCCTTACGCGGGATCAGGGTCTTCTTCTCTCCGCTGATGTTCTGGAGCGATTCGCCTGTCTTTTCGATGTGCGCCAGGCGGTGACCGTCGGTCGCGACCATGGAGAGCGACTCCGCCTTCAAAATCAGCAAAGCGCCGTTCAACGTATAACGCGATTCCTCATTAGAGATGGCAAAAATGGTTTTCGAGATCATGCCCTTGATCGAAGCCGCTGACAGCTGGGTCAGACCCGTCTCAGGAAACTCGGGTACCTGGGGAAAATTGGCTCGCGCCATGCCCACCATTTTGGTGTTGGAGCGGCCGGAACGAATCTGTACCCAATGATTCTCCATGAGCTTGATGGATATATCACCGTCGGGCAGCAATTTGACATAGTCAAAGAGTTTGCGGGCTGGGATAGTGCACGCCCCGGGCTTTTTAACCTTGGCGGCACACGAGGTACGAATGCTCTGATCCAGGTCGGTCGCGGTAATGGTGAGACGGTCCGTCGCGTCCCCTTCTCCGGCCCCCGCCTCGAGGAGAAAGTTGGAGAGGATCGGAATGGTCGTCTTCCGCTCGACAACACTCTGCGTCGCGCTCAGCTCCCGGAGCAGGTCCTGACGGCTTACGCTGATTTCCATCGTTGCGGCTCCCTGTACAACCGGTCTCTCCTGCTCAACCCCCGCGCTAAGCATGGTGTGTTTGCCCCCTTGTCGGTTTGACTCACTCTACACCACTGCGGAGGGCCCTGAAAATCTCAACTGTGCGTCCTCCTGTGGATTCCCGGGGCGTAATACAACGGCTGTGATGACAAGCGGAACAGAAAAGTTTTACTACGACGAAAAACGAAAATAATCCATGCCCTCTTAGTAGTAGTAACCGTTCGTGACGGAAAAGTGGAAAGAGGGACAGAAACCAAGCGGGTGGCGTGGATGACAGACGTCCACGTTTTAGAAAACCGGGCCCGCGCAAAATGAAAAGCGGGAAGAGTGGCGCGTAGCCTTGATTTGGGTCCCTGCTTCCCCACAATCTGCACAGCCGCCCCAAAAAGGGCTGTGGAAAGCAGCCCGGTCAAGTGCAAAGAGCGTCCGCGAGCAATGCTGATGCGGTTTTGGTCGAGGCGCGCTTTGCACAATGCCCAAAAACACGTCTAGGGTGTCTTTTCCGGCGCCTTTTCCCACAGTTCCTGGTGGCGGTCATCGGAAAACAGCAATCCTGTGACATGGCCGTCGGGACCCTTTTGAAATGTGAGGCGAGTGCTGCTGCCACTGGGATAGAAAAAACGATTGGGTTGCTCGGGCAGCAACTCGGTCTGATCGCCGGTGCGATTTCTGGACATCAGACGGGTGCCTTGACGGAAGACAGTCACCTGGGTCACGCCGGCGTCGACGTATTCGCCCTGGTAAGCGTCATAAACCGTGGGATCCACCCGAATTGGCGGAGGATGGATAGGGATGACGCGCTTTTCCGAGTACGGTTTGGTGGTAGCGATATCGGAGAGCCGGTGAGCTAAAAACCATTGCGGCAATTGCGGGTCGACGTACGCTCGATCCCAGGCGTTGTGATGATAGTTGGCATATTCCCAGAAGCGCACATTGCCCCCAGCCGCAGTGAGGGCGGCGAACATAATCTGCGATTGCGCGGGCGATACGACAGGGTCGTCTGCGCCATGAAAGATCCACACAGGTGTGCGGCCAATGGCCTTGACGTACTCCGGAACAAGCTCCGGCTGATGCCAGCGGCCGGGAGCATAGGACCAGTAGATGCCTCCGCAAACCGGAGCGATGGCAGCAAAGCGGCCAGGATAGTCCTTGGCAATCTCCCACACGCCGTATCCTCCCAATGACATGCCGGTGAGGTAGAGCCGATCCGGATCGCCGTGAAATTCTTTGACCTCGGCGTTCAAGGCGCCCATAGCCATCGCCATGATGTCCGAGTCGGTCCAGTGATGATGGTTGTAGGGAACCTGGGGCATGACTACCACAAAGGGCCAGCGCTCGTAGTGGGAGCGCAGTGCGTTGGGCAGGCCTACCTGGGTCTCGTCAAGACCGTCTGAGCCGCGTTCCCCCGATCCGTGGAGAAAGAGGATGACCGGCCACTTCTGCTTAGAGGACCAGTCCATCGGCACATAGACGACGTAGTGGTAAACCGTGCCATTCAGGGTGATGGTGCGATTGAGAAAGCCGGTATCTTGTTGGCGGGCATAAGCCGGCGGCTCCATGAGCGGCATAACGCCAAGGAGGAAAGCGACGATCAAGTAGCCAGCCAATGAAGCCCGGCGGCGCGGCGACTCGAAGCAAAACATAGACAACTTGAGCATACCGGGTGGGGCCCGGAGCTGGAAAGGCAGGGGAAGCCGTGCCCAAAGGGGGAAAAAACCCCAGATCCACCCTTTTGAGCAGAGCCACGCTTTTGAAGGTACGGGCTTCAGCCCGTCCATCGACTACGGGCCTAAGGAGTCTGCGTGAGAACCAATTGCCTGCAACATGAGTCCCGCAGAGCCAGAAATCCTATCGATAGAACCAACGCACTTTCCGCTAGCCACCGCTCTGATGCTCTGTATCAGGGCACGACTTTAGTCGTGCCGTACGGGGGAGCCAATGAGGGCTTCAGCCCGTACATCGACCACGGGCCTAAGGAGTCCGCGTGAGAACCAATTGCCTGCAACATGAGTCCCGCAGAGCCAAGAAATCCTATCGATAGAGCCAACGCATTTTCCGCTAGCCACCGCTCTGATGCTCTGTATCAGGGCACGACTTTAGTCGTGCCGTACGGGGGAGCCAATGAGGGCTTCAGCCCGTACATCGACTACGGGCCTAAGGAGTCTGCGTGAGAACCAATTGCCTGCAACATGAGTCCCGCAGAGCCAAGAAATCCTATCGATAGAGCCAACGCATTTTCCGCTAGCCACCGCTCTGATGCTCTGTATCAGGGCACGACTTTAGTCGTGCCGTACGGGGGAGCCAACGAGGGCTTTAGCCCCTGAGGTACGCTCTTCTAAAACCTAATGGCGAACCGGAGTCCCATCTCTCCCCGTCTCATTCAGTCGTCCCTGCTGGACTGGGTTTGGAAATCTCGATTCTCACGCAGGCCTAAAGGCCCTACCCTTCAAGCCCTTCAGCCGTTGAGGGTCTCCAGGAGCTTGTTGATGGTGCGATTTAGATCTTTGTCGGCACGCCGCTGTTCGTCGATTTTGGCAATGGAATGCATCACGGTCGTGTGATGTTTGCCGCCGAACTGCCGCCCTATCTCGGGCAAAGATGCCTCGGTCATCTGCTTGGCCAGATACATGGCGATCTGGCGGGGAACGACCACAGAGCGGGAATTATTTTTCTGCTTCAGCTCGGCGACGCGCATTCCGAACTGCTCGGAGACAGCGCGTTGGATCGCTTCAATGGTGATCTTGCGTACCTGGGTATCGATAAACTGCTTCAGGCACAGCTGGGTGGTCGCCAGAGTAAGCTCGGCGCCATTGAGGCGGCACCAGGCTAACAGCCGCACCATGGCGCCCTCCAATTCACGCACATTGGTGCGCACGTTGGAGGCGATAAAGAGAGCGATATCGGTGGGCAGGAGAACATGCTCGCTCTCCGCCTTCTTCTGCAGGATAGCGACCTTGGTCTCCAGATCGGGCGGCTGAATGTCGGCGATCAATCCCCATTCAAACCGGCTACGCAACCGGTCCTCAATTTCCGGCAGTTCCTTGGGAGGACGATCGGAAGCGATGACAATCTGCTTCATGCTCTCGTGGAGCGCGTTGAAGGTGTGGAAGAATTCCTCCTGGGTTCGCTCCTTTTGCGCCAGGAACTGAATGTCGTCAATCAGCAGCAGGTCGACGGAGCGAAACTTGTCGCGGAAGCTGGTCATTTTGTCATAGCGCAACGAGTTGATCATCTCGTTGGTGAACTTTTCGCTGGAGACATAGCAAACCGAGCATTGCGGTTGTCGCTTCTTCACGTCATGGCCGATGGCGTGCATCAAGTGCGTCTTGCCCATGCCGACACCGCCGTAGATAAACAGCGGATTGTAGGCCTTGGAAGGACGTTCGGCGACCGCTTCAGAAGCGGCGCGCGCAAACTGGTTGCCATTGCCAATGACGAAAGCATCGAAGGTGTAGCGCGGATTGAGCTGTGCGGCCGTGGCCCAGTCGAACTTGGCCTGTTGCGGCGCCGGCGGTGGCATGCCGGCATTGCGGTTGACTGGGCGTTGTGCTCCCGGCGAGTGGGACGGCATGGGTGCGAACCCTCCATCCTCTCGCACACGGACAGCGGCAGGATCCTCCTGCGGAATGACGAAAGAGACGTCGTCGAACTCCAGGTGGAAGGCATCAATCGCTTCCTGGATCAGATCGCCGTAGCGGTCGCCGATGTGCTGAAACTCGGGTGTGGGCACTCGCACGAAAAGCATCCGGCCCGTGACGTGGCTAAACCGCGTGGGTTTGAGCCAGGTGTCAAAGGACTGCCGGTTGACCTTCTTTTCAAGAGCTCCCAGTATCCGCGCCCAGGGATTGGGCACAGTGGGAGCGGTGGCAAAAGACATACGCTTCCTTCGTTCAACGCCGACTGCCTGATAGCTTCCGCCAAATGCAAAGGAGCGAACTCGCAGCGGTATTGACCGTGCGTGCCATTGTAGCTCCTGTGCTTAGGAACTGCTTCGGGGAACAACCCCTTCGCGAAAGTATCCAGATCGAAAGATCAGGTAGTGTGGACGTGCAGAAAATCAATCTTGATCGGAGCCGATACTAGCACAGTTACAAGGCCGCGCAACGGCTCATTCCAGGCAAAAAAATCTTTCTTTCCCGAGTTGCACCATCGGCAGTGAAAGGGGCGCTGAAAGCGAACGCCCCACCGTGTGAGGTATTTGGCTGCATGGCCCTTTTGGCCTGAATCCGTTATACTTAAAGCTTGCCTCAAGGCACAAATTTTTGACTGAGATCAGGAGCGCAGTGTTATGCCTAAGCGCACATTCCAACCGAACCGCCGCCACCGGGCGAAGACTCACGGGTTTTTGACCCGTATGAAGACCAAGGCCGGGGCAGCAGTGCTTTCCCGCCGCCGGGCCAAGGGACGCAAGCGCGTTTCCGTGAGTGCCGGTTACCGCGACTAGAAGAGTCTGAGGGCGACCCGGGGGAATTCTCATTTGAGGCCTCTTTCCCAAAGCAATCCGCGGTTACGCAAGCACGCAGACTATCAACGCGTTTATCAGCGGAGCCGCAAACACTTCTCGTCATCGATGACATACTTCTACGCCGAGCGCGGTGCGGGCGCAGTTTCCGGCCCACGCGTGGGTCTGACTGCCGGGCGTGTCCTCGGCAAAGCCGTGGAACGCAATCGCATCAAGCGGCGCATGCGTGAAGCGGTGCGTTTGAGCGTCGCTTCGCTGACGCGCGACGTCGATGTGGTGCTACACCCTCGGCGCTCGGTGCTGACTGCGGAGTTTGCCGGACTGCAAGAGGAAGTGTCCAGAATCTTTGCCACCGTTCAAAAGGCTCGGCAAAAGGCCGCCGTAGGCGAGGCGCGGCCCGCGGATGTCTGACCTCTACCGCCGCTGGATCTCACCGCTGCTCCATTCCGTCAGCGGAGCGTCGGGTGCATGCCGTTTTCAGCCTACATGTTCGGAATATGCCGTGGCCGCAGTACGCCGGCACGGGATTCTTTACGGCACAGCGCTGGCAATCTGGCGGGTGCTGCGCTGCAACCCCTTCGGTCACGGAGGCTTTGACCCGGTTCCGGGCACTTACTCCGGGCCCCTTCCGCCATCGCTCCGCACAGATGACCCCCGCCATTTACCATAAGATCGTGGCTATGGGCGTGGTGAGCGCCGTGTGCCGCAAGATCGTACGATCGACAGGACCTCTCTTTGGCAGAAATACGTAATCCTAATCAGCCGGGTGGCGGTGGGCAGGACTCACGCACTCTTCTCATCTTCTCCATCGTCTTCGTTCTTATATTCCTTGGGCTGCAATATTTTGGGCCGAAGAAGAAGACGCAACCGGAGACTCCGGCCGAGGTGGCTTCGACTTCTGCGCCCAAGGCGTCGACGTTGACTCCTGCGCCCGCATCAACCATGGCTGCAACGCCCGACTCCACCAAAGGGCCGGCGCAAGCTGTTGAAGCGGCTGCCGAGTCGACCACTGTGGCTGAGAACGAGTTGTACCGCATTACGTTTTCAAATCGCGGCGGACAGGTCGTCTCCTGGATCCTGAAGAAGTACAAAGACGATGCCGGTAAACCGCTGGACTTGGTCAACCCCAAGGCCGCAGCCAAGGCTGGGTATCCGCTCTCGCTCTGGACCTATGACGCAAATCTGCGTAACCAGCTGGCCCAGGCATTGTATGTGCCGTCGGCCACGGGCACGTTGAACGCTCCTGCCACGCTCGGCTTTACCTACTCCAATAACGGCCTCGAAGTGAAAAAGACTTTCAGCTTCGATTCCACGTACGTTGTTCATGTAGACGTGACGGCCACCAATCATGGGAGCCCGGTGACCGCGCTGATTGCCTGGCCCAGCGGCTTCGGCGACCAGGATACGCTGCCGGATTATGCGCAGTCGCAGTTCGACACCATGCAGGGAGGCAAGAACGAGAACCAGGCGGCGAAGAAGATTGCCGGCGGCGGCACCATCCCTGGGCCATTCGAATGGGCTGGAGTGAGCGACCTCTCCTTCGCAGCGATTTTTCTTCCTGACGACCCGTCGCAAACCTTGTTGGTGGGTCTGCATGATTCGATCGACCTCCCCCGCCATGGCAAAACCGATCAGACGGACCAGGCGTCTGTGCTCGGCGCCGCGATGGGTTCGAACACCGGGCACACCAGCATGCGCCTCTTCGCCGGACCCAAGGTGCTGGACGTGCTCGCCTCGGTGCGCGCTACCGCGAATGGCGGGCAGACCGGCCCGAGTCTCGAACCGGTGGTGGACTTCGGTTATTCGGGAATCATCGCCAAGCCGTTGTTCCTGGCCCTGCGCTGGGTGCATGAGCATATTGTCTCCAACTGGGGCTGGGCCATTCTGGTTCTAACCCTGGTGATCAATCTGGCGATGCTGCCGACGCGCATCCAGATGATGAAGTCCGCTCTGAAGATGCAGCGCATTCAGCCGGAGATGAATGCGATCAAGGAGAAGTACAAGAAATACAAAACCACGGATCCCCGCCGCGCGGACATGAACAAGGAAATGTTCGACCTGCAAAAGCGCGAGGGCGTGAACATGTTTGGCGGCTGCCTGCCGATGCTGGTGCAGTGGCCGTTACTGTTTGCTTTTTATCGCATGCTGCTGCACACCATCGAACTGCGCCAGGCGCCCTGGCTATGGATCCATAATCTGGCTGCGCCCGACCCCCTGCATATCCTGCCGGTCTTTTTCATCGTGACCATGTTCCTGGTGCAGTACCTGACCCCATCGCCAGGCATGGATCCCGCGCAGCAGAAGATGATGGCCTTTACCATGCCGGTCTTTTTTGGTTTCATGACATGGAATTTGAGCTCCGGGCTGGCCCTGTACTGGGCATTCGGCAACGTGATTAACGTGATCCAGCAGGCGGTCATGAACCGCACCGGCATTGGCAAGCAGATGCGCGAAATAGCTGCGAAGCGGGCAGCCAAGAAAAGCGGTGGCAGTGGCCGCCAGATGGTTCGCCGTTAAGGATTCACACCGGCGGTTACCGGGCGTGAGATTTGGTGTCTGCCCCGGCTGACGTCCGCGCTCGCAAGATGCGATACTAAACCGATGCCGATCGTCGACCACGCGGCTGCAGCTCAAAAGATTGCAGCATTCCTCAAGACTCTTACCACCACTGGCGGCCTGCGATTGAAGTATCGGATCATCGCGGGTGCGGGAGCCCATGATCCCGATGGCCTCGAAGCCCGCGAGATTTACGTGGAGATGTCCGGGCCGGATGCCGTGCTCCTGACCCAGCGCGGCGGCGAATTGCTACGGGCGTTGGAACACATCGCAGCCAAGATCGTGCGCCTCGAAGCTGAGGAGCACGACATTGTTTCTTTCGACGCCAACAACTTCAAGGCGCTCCGCGCGCGCGAGCTGAAGCTGGCAGCGGAGACGGCGGCGGAACGGGTCCGCGGCACGTCTCAACCTTACAGCTTTGCGCCGATGAGTTCGCGAGAACGCCGTATGCTGCACCTGGCGTTTCGCGACTACACCGATCTCGAAACCGAGAGCAGCGGCGAGGGTTTACGCCGCTTCGTGGTGGTCTATCCCAAGGGAGCGACGCGCGTTCGGCCGCGGGCCTCTGAAGTTGGCGGCGCACGCCCGGCGCGGCGCAACTCCCCCTACTAAGCATCGGGAGGCTTCATGCAGCCCGATCCACACCTGGTTTACCAGAACGAGACCATCGTCGCGGTGGCGACGCCACCCGGACGCGGTGGCATCGGCATCGTCCGCCTTTCAGGCCCCGACGCTACCGGGATCGCCGAGCCGATGCTCCGTCTGCGCAACCCGCTGGCGCATGCGCAGGCACGCTTTGCCGACTTGCTTGATCTGGACACGCAGGAAAAGCTGGATGAGGCGGTGGTTACGTTCTTTGCCGCGCCCAACTCCTACACCGGCGAAGACGTGGTGGAAGTGGCCGCACACGGCTCGCCGGTGATTCTGGATACTTTGGTGCGCCAGGCGCTGGCAGGCGGGGCGCGTTTAGCAGCTCCGGGCGAGTTTACGCAGCGAGCGTTTCTGAGCGGCCGCATCGATCTGACCCAGGCTGAAGCGGTGCACGACCTGATTGAAGCGCAGACGCTTTACCAGGCGCGGATTGCTGCGCAGCAACTGCATGGCGCTCTTTCGCGGCGTATCAAGCCCATCAAAGAGGGACTGGTCGCGCTGGTTGCATTGCTCGAAGCGGGCATCGATTTTGCGGAAGACGATGTGGATGTCATGCCCGGGGCAGAGATCCTGAGCAGGATCGAGGAGATCCGCGTGCTGCTGCAGCCGGTTGCCGACAGCTTCGCCCGCGGACGCATTGTGCATGCGGGGTTGATGCTTGCCATCGTAGGGCGGCCGAACGCGGGCAAGTCCTCTCTCTTTAATCGCATCGTGCAGCGGGAGCGCGCGATTGTCACCGCCGCGCCTGGGACCACGCGCGACCTGGTGACCGAACGTGTTTCGTTGGGCGGAATTCCCGTGGAGCTGGTGGACACGGCGGGCATGCGTGAGGCCAGCGACGAGGCGGAGCAGATAGGGATTCGTAAATCCCGCGAGGCGCTGGCGGATGCAGACATGGTCCTCATGGTGCTGGACGCGACAGAGGCGGCGGGTCAGGAAGAGCTCGAGCTTCTGGCTACGCTGGCGCAGCGCCGGGC
Organism: uncultured Acidobacteriaceae bacterium; assembly: GCA_963850235.1. GTDB lineage: Bacteria > Acidobacteriota > Terriglobia > Terriglobales > Acidobacteriaceae > PALSA-350. The sequence goes on from CAWKKM010000010.1 coordinate 103,142, forward strand.
CCTGGTGGTGGTGAACAAAAGCGATTTGGCACAACCGCCGGCCGCCATGGAAGACGCACTGGGCGGCCTGGGCTTGCCGGTGGTTCATACCTCCGCGCTCAGCGGACAAGGTGTGAGTGAGCTCAAAGAAAAGATGTTGGCCATGGTAGGTGACCGCGCGGTGGAGACCGAGAACGGCATGCTCACTAGCTTGCGCCAGTATCAGGCAGTCACGGCAACGCTGGAAGGCCTTGCGGCCGCAGCCGCTGCAGCAGGGCAAAACATTCCTCACGAGATGGTGCTGCTGGATTTGTATGGAGCCCTTCGTCATCTCGACTCGCTGACCGGCGAGACCACGACCGACGATATCTTGAATTTGATCTTCTCTACTTTTTGCATCGGAAAGTAAAACGAAGCGGCGAACATGATCGGCGCCTTGCGCTCTCGAAACGTTTCTCAGAAGGAAGCATCGCCTCGGAGATCTCTCCCTCGAGATGGCAGAGGAGGGGCAGCTCCTTCCAGGGCTGGAAGCGATCTCCGAGAGGCTGTGACTTTTTATCAGCGGAAAGGCCTCCCGCCCCACAACGGCGTCCCTCGGCAACTGTTCTCTCCCTGCAACCACCCTCTCCTATTTGTCATCCCGACCGCAGGGGAGGGACCTGCAGTGCACTTCACCAGCAACCAATCCCAGCTGGAAGCGCCGCCCTCCCCATTTCATCCTTGAGCGAAGCGCCTCGCATGTCTGTCAATAACGAAGGGCTTACAGCGCGAAGTCGAAGGACCTCGGCGATGCTCGCTGGCAGATGCTATTCGGAGCTTTCCGGCCGCAAACATGAAAAGTCACAACCTCCGAGCGTGCCCGGATTTTCTACCTCCCTGCTCTCACTGGCGACCACGCATGTGGTTCTCCATAAAGAGAACCACATGCAGTTGACCGAAGCCGCGACTTTCGACACGAAATCCGGGGGAGCCGAACGACCTCCTTCTCCGCAGGGACAAGACTGTTCTTCACAAAGACTCGGTATTGTTGTTCTGAGACCATTTACTCCGCGCAGTATCGTAGTAATGGACCCTTTTGCGACTCGAGTAAACCAAAAAGCCCACCCACCATGGAGGATTCACCAACATGCCCCTGCCCGCAGACGAAAAGATCGTCGCCCTGAGCAACCAGATATTGCAGAAATTCGAGGCCTTGTTCGGAGCGCATCCTGGCTTTCGGCCGGCTCACGCCAAAGGCATCATGTTGAATGGAACTTTTACACCCACACCAGAAGCGGCTTCGCTCAGCAAGGCGCCCCACCTGAACCGGCCGTCCACTCCTGCCACGGTGCGCTTCTCCAATTCCACCGGCATTCCGGTCATACCGGACAATGATCCCAATGCCGATCCACGGGGCTTTGCTGTTCGCTTTTATCTTGCCGACCGCGTGCACACCGACATTGTGGCGCATTCCACCAATGCTTTTCCGTCGCGAACGGGGCAGGACTTCCTCGAGTTTCTGACCGCCATTGCCGCAACGGACCTCACTCACATTCCCGGCTCTCCGTTGGAAAAATACCTGGGCACCCATCCGGCAACGCTGGCCTTTGTGCAAACGCCGAAGCCCCCGGCTTCCAGCTTCGCGCGGGAAACCTATTTCGGTCTGACCGCTGTGAAGTTCATCAACAAGGACGGCGCGAGCCGTTACGGGCGCTACCGTATTCTTCCGGAGGCTGGCAACGATCATCTGGAAGCTGCAGCCGCAGCCGCAAAAGGGCCGAATTACCTTTTCGACGAAATTGAACACCGCGTCGCCAATGAGCCAATCAAATTTCGCGTGGTGGCTCAACTGGCCGAAGACGGGGATACCGTAAACGACGTGACCATTCAATGGCCGGAGAGCCGCAAGCTAGTGGAGCTGGGCAGGCTGTCTTTCACCGAGCCCGTGCTCGATGAGGTTCATGAACAGAAACAAATTATCTTTGACCCCATTCCGCGCGTGGACGGCATTGATGCTTCCGATGACCCGCTGCTGGAACTCCGGGCAGCGGTATATCTGATAAGTGGACGGCGCCGGCGGTCGGCCCCGGAATAGAACGACTCGAAATAAATCGAACCATGAGCCCGGGCTCTCCGTATCTAGCTTGTGCGGGAGGAATGCCCGCTCATCAAACAGTTACGGGGAACAGGATGCAGATTGCAGCAGATATCCGTTACGCATTACGTCAATTTGCCAAGGCGCCGGGGTTTACCACGACAGCGATTCTCACCCTGGCCCTCGGCATCGGCGCCACCACGGCCATCTTCACCCTGGTGTATGCGGTCCTTCTAAAATCGCTGCCGGTCGTCAACCCCGAGGACTTGTGGCGGGTCGGCAATGAGGAGAACTGCTGCGTCAACGGCGGCATGCAGGATAACTGGACTCTCTTCTCCTACGAGCAATACAAGCAGTTTCGGGCGCAAACCACTGGCTTCGCGGAGCTGGCCGCCTTTCAGGCCGGGGGAACGATGATCGGTGTCCGCCGCGACGGCAGCAATAAGCCATCTGAACCCTTCAAGAGCGAGTTCGTCTCCGGCAATTACTTTTCGACCTTCGGGATCCTTCCATATTTCGGGCGATCGATCACGCCGAACGACGATCGGAAGGGAGCGCCTGCCGTGGCCATGATGAGCTACAGGACATGGCAGGACAAGTTTGGCAAGGACAGCTCTGTGGTCGGAGCGGGCTTTGTCATCAACGGTCAGCCGTTCACCGTGGTGGGGATCACTCCACCGGGGTTTTTCGGCGATCGCGTACAGAGCACGCCGCCGGCTTTTTTCATTCCTCTCAACGATGAACCATTGATCAGCCCGACGGGCACGATTCTGGAAGAGTCTTCACTCGACTGGCTCGATCTGATCGGGCGTATCCGGCCCGGCGCCAACCCGCAAGCCATGGAAGCGCAGATGCAGGTGCAGCTGCGCCAATTTTTGCTTAGCCCATTGAGCAAAGTGGAGCCGCGAGACAAACCTCTGGTGGCCAAGCAAATGCTGCACTTCTCTCACGGCGGCAACGGCGTGCAGATGATGCGGGACCAATATAAAGACGGGCTGCACCTGCTGATGTGGGTCTCGGGCTTTGTCCTGCTGATCGCCTGCGCGAACCTGGCTAACCTGATGTTGGTGCGTTCGGCGAACCGGCAGCAGCAAACGTCGGTGCGGTCCGCGCTGGGAGCCCCCCGCATGACGCTGGTCCGGCAGACCCTGACCGAAAGCATCGTGCTGGCCGTGCTGGGTGGGATTGCAGGAATCGTGGTGGCGTTCGCCGGAACCAGGGTGATTCTGTTTCTTGCGTTTCAGCAGGAACCGGTGCCGATACCAGCGACTCCCTCTCTGCCGGTGCTCGGGTTTGCCCTCCTGGTCTCGTTGCTGACGGGGATTCTTTTTGGGGTGGGCCCGGCTTGGTTGACGTCCAAAACAAATCCCGTAGAGGCGTTGCGCGGGGCCAATCGCTCGACGGCAAACCATGGGGGATGGGGACAGAAATCGCTGGTGGTGTTGCAGGCGGCGCTCTCGTTGGTCCTGCTTTGTGCCGCCGGTCTGCTGGCGCGGAGCCTGAGCAACATGCAGCACCAGGACTTTGGTTTTGTCACCACAAATCGCTACATCCTGCATATCGACCCGCAGATGGCCGGCTACAAGCCGAACCAGCTGGAAGCGCTGTTTCGGCAACTGCACGCCAACCTGGCGGCGATCCCGGGAGTGAAGCAGGTGAGCTTTTCCTTGTACAGCCCGATGGAGGGAGATAACTGGGGCGAGGGCGTGTTCATCGAAGGCGAGCCACCGCCGGCGCCTGGAACTCAGGATCACGGAGCCTCGTGGTTGCGCGCAAGCCCTGGCTATTTTGACACCATTGGCACGAAGATCGTAGAAGGCCGGGCCATGAACGAGCAGGACACGCCAACCACGCGTAACGTCGCGGTCGTGAATCGCTTCTTCGAGAAAAAGTATTTCAAAGACGGCCACGCCATCGGCAAGCACTTCAGCGACGATGTCAAGCATCCCGGGCTATTTTGAAATCGTGGGTGTGACGGAAGACACGCACTATTGGGGACCGTCGGAGAAGATGCGCCCGATGTACTTTCTCGCGCAGGGACAGAGTGTCCACACCGACGATCCGCGCTATCAGCAGTTTCAGGATCGCTCTCAATATCTGAACGCAATTGAGCTCGAGACTGCGGGCAATGTGCCTGGCCTTGAAGCACAGGTCCGTCGTGCCATGGCACAGGTGAATGCGGATCTGGCAATCATCGATTTCAGGAGCTTTGCGGAGCAGGTGAAGTCCAACTTTACGCAGCAGGCGATGATCGCCAAGTTGACATCCTTTTTCGGTGTGCTGGCGCTGGTTCTGGCGTCGATCGGACTCTACGGGGTGACTGCGTATTCGGTGCAACGGCGTACCAGCGAGATTGGTATCCGCATGGCGCTGGGGGCTGATCGCATGAGCGTGCTGCGGATGGTTCTGCGCGGCGCCTTCCTGCAGGTGGGCATTGGTCTGGCGATTGGGATTCCGGTGGCAATCCTGGCCGGACACCTCATGGCAAGTCAGTTGTTTGGGGTGAAGCCCTATGACCCGTTGATTCTGTCGGTCACGCTGCTGGTACTGTGCACGGCGGCATTTTTTGCCGCACTCCTCCCGGCGCGTAGCGCTGCCAGCCTGGAACCGATGCGGGCCTTGCGCACGGAGTAGGTGTTCTCGAACAGGCTGCGGAAAAGTCATTTCCGAGGACAGGGGAAGGTAGGTACGGGCTTTAGCCCGTATGTAAACTTCCGAGGACAGGGGAAGGTAGGTACGGGCTTTAGCCCGTATGTAAACTTCCGAGGACAGGGGAAGGTAGGTACGGGCTTTAGCCCGTATGTAAACTTCCGAGGACAGGGAAAGGTAGGTACGGGCTTTAGCCCGTATGTAAACTTCCGAGGACAGGGAAAGGTAGGTACGGGCTTTAGCCCGTACGTAAACCCAGCAAAATCATTCGGCCTTTAGGCCCTGAGGTACGTTATTCCCGTCCTCTCCGCACAAATCATCCTTTTTTCCGCAGCCTGCTAGGCGACGGTCAGCGGAGCAGTGGCTTTTCGCTTCAACGTAAGCGCGGGACGCTCGATGAAGTGCCAGCTCAACCAGCCAAGGCCAAAGCAGATGACCGTTGATGCAGCAAATGCAATCCAGGGCGAGCCTCGGTGGAACCATATCCACAGGCTTTCCACCGGCCACCCGTATAGGTAGATTCCGTAGGAAATGTCAGGAACCCTGGTCATCCATGACAGCCACGTCAGATACATTTGGCCGAGGTAAAACATCAGGTAACCGCCGCACAATACGACGGCCAGCTCGGCCCGGGCGGGCGCGAAGACAAAGAATACTACCATCGTTACAGTGGCGATTACGGCGAACATTGGCCGGAAGGAAATACGATGGCGAAACAGGTAAAAGCAACAGCCGACCAGGTAAACAGCGGTTAAGTGGAAGAACAAGCCGGGTTGACCGACGAAGACTTCCATGTGCCTCGGCCGGTGCATACGTCCAAAAGGCGCCGGGAACAAAAGCGAGGACAGCAGGAGGGTGGTAACCACGAGCATCGGAACCGGCCGCCGGAGTAAACCGCATAGCCCGAGGAGCGCAACCAGCATGTAGCATCGGAATTCGTAACCGATGGTCCACATCGCACCGTTCACCATGGCATATGGACGCCCGGGGAATACTGGCGGCGTCGCAGGCGAAGTCAGAAGAGCGACGCTTTTGAGGAACTGAACATCGAGGCCGCGGAAAAAATGAGGTGCTCCCGGAGCGAGCAAGCCCACGGCTACCGTGCTAAGTACGACCGCGACAAGATAGCCGGGAACAATTCGCAGAACACGTTTGCGTAGAAAATTAAAAAACTCGGGATCCCCTAGCCAGCTTTGCACGATTAGATAGCCGCTCAGTACAAAAAATCCATCCACGCCCAGTGCCCCGAACGTCATCGGAGTGCGGGTGGAGCGGTGGAAAAGTTCACGCGAGGCATTACCGTCTGTGATCTCAGGAGCGTGCGACAACAACACCAGGGTGGCAAAAATTATGCGTAGCAGATCGAACTGATGGTTGCGAGTGCTCTTTCGTCTCAAGATCTTTTCACCGGCGCTCGCCTCATCATAGCGAAGCGGAGCGCAGAGAGCCGCTTGATTTGCGAGGGGTTCCTGGCGCTGTCACGGGCCGCCCGCCCGACGCTTGTGGAAGCGAACCTACTAAGGTACTACTCGATGCCCTTTCAAAGACACACCCGGTAAACTTAAACCATAGACGTATTAGACTTGGCGCCACAGCCCGCGAGCGCCCACAGTCATTTTGGACGACGGAGTTCATCCATGCCTATCGCGACAGCCAGACAGATCGGACACCGGCCGCGACGAATGCGGATTTGGACCTCCAGAGATGCCTTTTTCACCGACCTGGGAATTTTCCTACTTGGCTTTGCCGGTGCGTATAGCGTCAATCTGGTCGGAGCCCTTCCGGGCAACGAGATCCTTTTATTTCCGCTTCTTCCTTTAGCGCTCCTGGCCAAGGGCGGCCGGGCTTTTAAGCGCGAATATCTTTGGTTTTACGTTCTGACACTCGCTTGGCTGTTAGGAACGATCGTGGCTGACTTGTATGTAGGAATCGGGCTCCCTTTCCGTATGAAAGGGATGGCGCGGGTGGTATTTTTCGGATTGGATTTCATGCTTCTGGCTATTTTGATCAACAACAAAACCAGAAGGATGATTATCTTCGCACTGAGTATTGTGGCGGTGATGCTCGTCTTTTCCAGAGACTTCCAGGGCGACTTCCTGACCGAGTGGAAATTTGGAATTTCCTCATCCGTAACTATACTTGCGCTGCTGGGCTGCTCCTACTATTACGCCAGGAAAAAATATCGGAACTGCATAATTATCTATCTGGTTCTTGTTGTATTGAATCTCAAGTTTGCATTCCGCTCCCAGATGGTCGTCGATCTCGTGGCGGCGGCTCTGACGATACCAATCCTTGATCGCCATGGTCTGCCGGCCGGGATCCGATCTTCCAATATGATGAAGACCTTAAAGCCCATTTTGCTCCTGGTACTCGCGGGTGGTGCTGCGTTTCTGGCGAGCGAAACGATCAAGTTTGCAGCCAAGCAAGGATTCTTCGACGAGGATGTGGCTGATAAATTCCAATCGCAATCGCAAGGCAAGCTAGGTGTACTCTTTGGCGGAAGGCCGGAAACGCTCGTGGCGCTTCAGGCGATTCGCGATAGCCCTATTATCGGCCACGGTTCTTTTGCGGCAGACCAGCGTTACCTCGATCTGAAAGCAGACTTGATGTATGAAAATGGCTACAGTGATACAGACCAATCGGATGATGTAGTCGGGAACGCGATCCCGACTCACTCTCACCTGACAATGGCATGGGTGGAGTCAGGGATACTTGGCGGCCTACTCTGGATTTACATTCTAGTGCTTGTGATCCGCGCAATTCTGCAGATCACAACTATCCGGCCACCCCTTTCACCTCTCTACTGTTACCTTCTGGTGAACTTTGTATGGGATATTCTTTATTCACCGTTTGGCAGCATCAACCGGCTCTGGGGAGCGTACCTCGTCCTTCTGAGTTACTATTTGCTGCAAAGCCCAACCAAAGAGCTTGCATCAGCCCTGCCGGGACCGAGGCACTTGACTCGTGCCCGAGTTATCGTCCGACGTCGTCTCGCATAATGAAGGATGCCGCATTGCCCGCCGGCACCAGCCCGGCACTTCCCGTCGGAAATCGATTCTTGGACCAGACATTCTTTAGATGAACGAGCGTGAATTTGGAAGCGATCCGTGAGTACCCAGCTCGCGAAACGAAGCTCGAGGGAGAAAGACCGTTGAGAGCCATTGCTCGTGACGAACTCAAGAATGATCAAATTGTCAACGGACGCGACCGCGCACACCACCGGCTATATTTCGCCGGAATCTTCGCTATCGTTTTGGCGCTCGCAATTTCTGCCGTCACCACCGAACGCCAGGCAGGATGGGAAGACGAAGTATTCGCAGTTTCGACAGGATGGTCGATGGCCCGTTCGCAGCCGCCCAGCCTAAGCGTTCTAGCTCAATATCCCGGCAGCGGTTCACCGGTAAAATTCTACGGGCCGGTTTCGTTCGAGGCGGAAGCGTCGCTAATCAGACTGTTCGGGTTGTCACTCTCATGGTGGCGGATGGCCTGCCTCTCTGGGGTCGCCTTCAGCATCTGGGCTTCCATGAGGCTGGTAAATGCCGCCGGTGGTGACAAGTCGGCGGAATTGATCACCGGACTGATTATCGCGCTCTCCGGATCCCTGGCTCCGTTCCCTGGCAGGTGGGATGCAGTGACTTCTGGGCTCTTCTTAACCGGCCTGCTCTTCTTTCTTCGTGGGGTTGAGCAGGATGGCAGAGCCCTGCTCTGGCGGGCCGCTGCCGGCGGAGGTTTTGTTGGGCTCTCGCTTGCGTCAAGCCCAAGAGCTTTGACCCTCGTCTTGGCTGCAGTGGTTGCGACGTTTTTGGTTATGCTGTGTTTTCGTCGCGCCTCGAAGAAGTTTTTTCTGGGATCAATTTGCATGTTCTTCGTAGCTGCCCTGACCCAGACCGCCCTGCTTTCGCCGTGGGGAGAAAACTCCATTTCCTGGTATTTGTACTTAAGGAGAGCAACGCGCGCGGATACCATCAATGCCACACCCCTCGTAGGACAGGGTCTTTGGAACCCTGATTTACGCCACCACAAAACGCTGGTGGTTTTGCTCACCGTATTTCTCCTGATCTTCATCTATCAGGTCGTCTCACAACGGGTCGCTCGCACTCGCCTGACAAAGCTTCCGCTCAAATTGTTCCTGACCTTCTTCGCCGTGAGCAATCTCCTTCTCATGCTTCTGCTGTTGGCGAACTCCCTTGGTCAGTCGCCGTTCTGGTTGCCGCCGGCTCTCGCCGCTTTTACTTGCTGGATCGATTGGAGTTTTCCCGGAAACAGAAAATTCGGGGTTATCACCGTCACCTTGGTGGGCATGTGCGTGCTCCTGTTGGTGCTTCAACAGCTTGAGCAGAGTGCGGCTGTCTTTCTTACCTGGAATCGAAGAAGCACCGACGATCTCAAGGCGTTCGTCGACACAACTCTACCGAAGGGGGCAACCGTGTATGGGCCCGTCGGGGGATACTTCTATCCGGTTGAGTTGTCCGGCCGCCAGTACTTATACACCCATGAGCAAACAACGCCAGGTCTCTATTCGATGGGTCGAAATCCGATTCCAGCCAAGCTTGACGCCGAGATCTGTTCCCGCCCGACTTATGCGATTTGGCCTAAGCCCAATGGCGGCTATCCCCTGGAAGCTGAGCCCATGCCCGACGCGCTGCGCGACCGCTTGGCTGAGAAAATGGGAGAGTTTCACCAGCCGCCACTGGCATCGTGGAAAGAGCGGATGCTAAGCAGAATCGGAGAGATCAGCGGAAAATACGGCTTTCCCGATGCTGTTGTCTATTCGCTGAAAAATGTCACGCCATGCGTGGATAAATGATCAGTGGCGAAGGTCATTGCGTGGTGGAGAGCCCGTCGCCCGCTGGGACTGGGTGTGGTTTGCCCAACGAATCCTTGAGACGCAAAAATCTGCTCTCGAGGGTCGCAAATGAGATCGACGCTACCAGCAGCGTCCCTACGGTAGCAACGGCGGCGAGTGCCACCAGGTATTTCCGGCCGGTCACGCTCGGAAAAATCTGGCGCGTAACCCAAGCGTATAGCGGGGCCAAAAGCAAATGATAGACGTAGATTCCATAACTGATCTTGCCTAGCCAACGTAGCGCGGCAGTCTGAAAGATTCGCTGTGCAATGCCAGGTCTTAGGCATAAGGCAATCAACGTTGTGAAGACCAGGGTAAAAAGCGCAATCCCCAACGTGGCCAACCAGGGTTCTGCAGCGGCTGTCTCCTTCGTGAACCACACGATGGCGATGACACCTGCGGCGGACGTAAGCATGAGAGGTTTTGCACCACGGACGATCTGGTTTCTCTCTTGCTCGGAACCACGAATCGAAGCAGCCAAAAACCCTCCCGCCGCCATCTCTCCTGCCCGGCCCATGATGAAATAGGTCGCCCACTCAGTATTCAAGTGAAGGCCGAAGATGCAAACGCGAAACAGCAGCGACACCAGGTAAACACTCACGCACAGTGGACCCAACGCGTTGCGCCGGCTGGCAACCGAAAGCAAAAAAGGCCACACCAGGTAGAACTGTTCCTCGACCGCTAAACTCCAGAAATGCCCTACGACAAAGAGCGGGCTAAGTACCCAGGTGTGGACTAGCTGTGGAATGTCCTGCAAGTAGAAAAAGAGAGGCCAAATCGGGGAAATGGAAGACCATGACGTATTCAACAACAAGGCGACGAGGATGGCTCCCAACAAGGCGAAGTAATACAAAGGAAAAATACGGAGAGCACGACGAATATAGAACGTTACTCGCCATTTGGGACGCTGCATAGAATCTAACAAGATGCCGGTAATGAGGAAACCAGAAAGGACAAAGAAAAGGGAGACACCGACCCAGCCAAGATGGATAGTTTTGCCGACGATATGAAATGCAAAGTCTGGGGAGCGAGCGCCCCCGCCGTAGTGGTAAATGAAAACGGTTGCCGCAGCGGCACCCCGAACTCCGTCGAGAGCGGGAATATGACCTGAAGCTATTCGAAATGGTCCTGGAGAAGCGCGCTCTACCGGGGCCAGGTCCACGGAAGATCCGTGAGCGCGTTCATTTCCAACGTCCATCCCTGCATTTTACCGGACGTAGCTAAACGAAAGCAGCAGCAGCTCTGTGCAGAGGAAATCCAGTGTGCAACGGACGCGAGATTCTACCAGCGCTCGCTCGGGAAATCCGGTGTCCGGCGAAGCATCGGTATCCGCAGCACATCACGAGGGGGGCGGGGGGGAGTTGTCTTGTATCAGAAACTGAGGATCAGGAAACGTCGGAGTCCAAATTGCCTGATTTTGCTCGATCAGATTTGCGTTGACTCCATTGAGACCGTCGGTGTTGTAGATGGTATCTATCGAAGCAACGACATTATCGCGGACGAGAAGGCCAGACTCCAGGCATCCTGGAAAAACCTGCATGCCGATCCCAGCGACATTCGTGTTTTCCGAGTGCCATATAAAATCGCCGTTTCCCACGGCGATGGTATTACGGAGCACATCGGTGTTCATGACGGGGCCATAGGCGGCCGGTCCTCCATACGCGCCAAACGCTGAAATGAGAATGCCTGCACCAGCGTTAGTCAGCGTGTTGTCTTCAATGACCCCCTCAAGGGCGTCGCCTAACACGATAGCTGTGCCTAGCGTATTGGTGACGGTGTTATGCGCGATGGTCATGTTCGCTTCATACTGAGAAATAACAACGACTGAGCTAGTATCAGGCACGACTTTCCAGGGGCTCACCAGGTTGATAGTTCGGCCACTGTAGCTTTTTACCAGGGAATATTGGCCGACTCCGGTTCCTGAGAGAATCGCCATCATTGCTGCTTGAGGGTTTGTCGTCCCCATCCAGTTCCAGGCGGGATCATGGGCTAAAGTTACCGTTGTGGCGGTGCTTGAGGCCACCGGGCCGAAGTAAGATCCTCCATCCCCGTCGTTGGTGATCACTTGTTGATCATTAGAGCCCATGTTGTCGAAGGTGTTATATCCGATATAGATATCTCTGGAGAGCGCCGATTGGCCCCATTGACTGTTCCCTCGGCTGACACTTAAACCAGTCCCGCCAGAATGGTAACCGTTCCCTTGCCCGGGAGTATTTTGCGAATGAGTTCTATTCTTTTCAAAGATTATGTTCTGGCTGTCGCTGATGCCAAGGCCCGTGTAGCCATTAACGACAATCTCGTTGCCTGAGACGATGCCGCCATCCCCGTAATTGATATCGAAAACCTGATTGGAGTTTGAAAGAAAGAAAGAGTTATAAACCTGAATATCGGGGCCGGCAAGCGCGAACATTGATTCCCCACCCTTTGAGGCGTCAGTAGTTGAGCTAAAGTTCACGCCGCTGAAAAACAAATGACCCGAGGTCAGAGGATCCCCTGTTTGGATGCCAGGACTGAGCAGCAGGTTGGGGTTCGCCGGCGCCGTTAGCGATAAGTTAGCCATCCCGGAATAAGGAGAAACCTTGAACCACGCAACGGGAGGCAAGTTCCGAGGTCGACCAATGAAGTTCGTTGAAGCTGAAGAGGATCCGACAAGCACTTCAAAAGGGTGGGTTGTGACTTGATCTGTCAGGATGAATTTCCCCGCAGGGATTCCTATGTATGCGACTTCTTTTGAGCCAGCCATGGGAGCATACCAGTCCAGGCATGACTGCAGATGTTGCGTATCGTCGGTGGCGCCGTCGCCCGCCAGGGTAGAGCAGGCGACAGTTCTTGCGGAGAGCGCCAGAGGCGCATTAACAGTGATCTGAGCGGCCGGACTGGAGGTGGCATCCCAAGGGGAATTGCCTACCCAGACCGTGAAGTTCCCGGGAGCAAGCGTGTTGGGAACCGAGACGGTAATGGAGTTAGTATCGACCTCCGAGGGTTTGAACGAGTATGCAGTGCCAGTCGACGACTGCAAAATGACTTGGTCAGAAGGAGTGAAATTCTTCCCGAAAAGGCGCAATGTGGCGCCTGCCTCTACGCCGCAATCAAAGACTTGATGCCGCAAACCCTGGGCTGGCTCTGTAACCGCTGGAACTCCGATCGCCCAATTCAGGGAAGGTTCGTTGGCTAACCCGAAAATGGGCGATGTCGAAGAATCCTGGATCTCGAATCCATAGACGCCCGCTGGAAAATTTGCAGGCACAATGAACGACAAACCGGTCGTTCCCTGCTGCGTAGTAGGAATTACCGTGCTGCTTCCGCGCACCACCGTCTCCCAGTCGATGGTTCCGGCCGGGATAAGAGCTAAACGCACAGTCTTGGTCACTTTTGTGAAGGCGCCCGTCATCAGGATCGATTGCCCCGGCCCGTTTTCCCGAGAGGTCCAAAAGATCGCGTTGGATGCATAGTCAGGTTCTCCCACGACCGGGTGCTGGTTGTCGACAAAGGTGTAGACGGGATAGGTTCCGACACCCCAATCACCGCTGGCAACGCCCGTATTAGGATTGGCACACCCGGTGAGTGCCTGGAGAGCGCCGGGAGGTGGGATGGTTTGTCCGCCGGCTGGTCCGCTGTCCCCAGCGGTTCCACTTCCTCCTGCACTCCCCGTGCTCTGGCCGGGACCGGATCCAGCCGTGGAGTTGATCGTTAGACCGCATCCCAGGAGCGTCAAAACTGTGAATACCAGGAAAATGATGGAAATTGTCAGAGTGCCGCGGCGTGGGATGACCGCCAGGGGTGCATTCATGGCACGCGTGAGCGATCGATCTAATGCCGTCATCGTAATGCACCGTTCCGCTTTGGGTCAGTAGCAGTACGTTCATCGGCGCTGTGGCGAGTGAAGTGAAAGGCGGCTGATGTCTTTCGTTCGTGCGGGACCGTCGATTACCGAAAGAGAACCGCAAGCGCCGACGCAGTTCCAAATGCGAATGCAGCACGATCGCCATCAGGGTGTCGGTGCATCGTCGAGCGTGGTTTTTGTCGCGAAGTTCCCCGGTGCATAATCGATCTCAGGGGGTGCGATGGAATACGTCAATCTTGGCTCGACCGGCCTTAAAGTTTCCCGGATCTGTCTCGGGACCATGACCTACGGTTCGAAGAAGTGGCGCGAGTGGGTTCTGGAGGACGCGGAGGCGCGCCCCTTCTACCGCCGCGCCATCGAAGCGGGGATCAATTTTTTTGACACGGCAGATATCTATTCGCTCGGGGTCAGCGAAGAGATCACTGGCCGCGCACTCAAAGAGTACGGTCCCTCGCGGGACAAACTGGTGATCGCCACCAAGGTGTTCAATGCCATGGGAGACGACCCGAACCAGCAGGGTCTTTCCCGCAAGCACATCATGCACGCCATCGACGATAGCCTGCGCCGCCTGCAGACCGACTATGTCGACCTTTATCAGATCCACCGTTTTGATCCTCATACGCCTATCGAAGAAACGCTGGAGGCTCTGGATCAGGTGGTGCGGGCCGGCAAGGCGCTATACATCGGCGCTTCTTCGATGTACGCGTGGCAGTTTCTGAAAATGCTGCAGACCTCTGACCTGATGGGCCTGGCGCGGTTTGTCAGCATGCAAAACCACTACAACCTGGTCTACCGGGAAGAGGAGCGGGAGATGATCCCACTGTGCCTGGAGGAGGGTGTGGGGCTTATCCCGTGGAGTCCCCTGGCACGCGGCTTTCTTGCCGGAAATCGGAATGCCGAGAGCCGCGGGGAAACGGTGCGCGCCAAAACCGACGAATTCGCGCAAAAGCTCTATTACCGGCCCTCCGACTTTGTTGTCGTGGACCGGCTGACGGAAATTGCGAAAAAACGAGGAGTGCAGAATGCGCAGATCGCGTTGGCATGGATCTTGTCCAAGCCCGGGGTCAGCTCACCGATAATCGGCGCCAGTAAGATGGCCCATCTGGATCAGGCGATCGAGGCGCTTGGAATCCACCTGGATGACGCAGAGATCAAGGCTCTGGAGGAGCCGTACGAGCCCCATCCGGTACTGGGATTTTGATTCCGTCTATTCCTCCAGCATCTGCAGATCGAACGGGACGGCCTGCATGCAATCCAGTTGCGCAATCTTCTTCAAGGCCGCTTTCAACGCTGAACTGGGGCAGGGCTCAACCGTGACGACAAAAGGCAGACGGTCTTTCGGATACCCTGGTTTCTGCAGCAGGGCGTTGATGTTGATGCCCTGCTCAGCCAGGTGACCGGCAATGGCCGCGACGATGCCGGGACTATCGTCCACCACAAATCTTATGTAGTGGGGCACGACAAAGTCACCATCAACGCGGGCGCGGGTGCTGGTGATGGACACGGGACAGCCACCATGGGCGATCGCCAGTACATCGCTGATCACGGCAACCGCAGTAGGATTCCCGCCGGCCCCATGGCCCGAGAAAACAATCTCGCCGCCGTAGTGGCCGCCTGAGATCACCATATTTTCCGTACCGCGCGACCAGGACAAAGGAGAACGCCGCGGGACCAGCATAGGTCCAACCGTCGCCAGCAATTCCTGGTTTCTCACTTCGGCGCGCGAAATCTGCCGGATGGTGCAGTTGAGGTCCTTGGCATACGCAAAGTCGATGGCGGACACGTCGCGGATCGTACGGCACGCCACTTCCTCCGGAAGAACCTCCATCCGCAGTCCGATGCGGGAGAGGATAACCAGCTTGGCCCGGGCGTCGAAGCCGTCCACGTCTTCCGTGGGATTCGCCTCGGCGTATCCCCGCTCCTGCGCTTCGCGCAACGTAGGTTCAAACTCGGCGCCGTCTTCCATATGGCTGAGAATGAAATTGCAGGTCCCATTCAAGATGCCATGCAGGCGGATGATGCGGTCGCCGGCGAGCCCCTGCTGTACGGCAGGAATGACAGGCACTCCGCCGGCAACCGCGGCGCCGTAAAGTAATTGGCAGCCATGCAGCCGGGCCAGTTCTTCGAGCGCGATGCCGTGTTCGGCAATCAGCTTCTTGTTGGCAGTGACCACGTTTCTGCCCGCCGCTAGCGATTGCCGCACCCATTCCCCCGCGGGCTGCAGGCCACCTGCGAGCTCGATCACGATGTCGGGCTGGGTGGCCAGAACCTCATCGAAGTTGTCGGTCCAAAGAACGGATGAGGGGATCCACGAGACACGTTTACGATCAATGCCGCGATTAAAAATGCAGCTCAGTTCTACGCCCTTCGGAGGATGCTCACACAAAATACGGGCAACCGAGTTGCCCACGGTGCCAAACCCCAAAATAGCGACTTTCATTTGCTTATCCATAATCCGGCTCACCCAGCTTTCTCATCGACGTAAAAGCTAAAAACCGGGGGAGGAATTTGCCACAACCAAGGTGTCATTCTCCGGCGCTTTGCCCGGGAAACTAAAAGTGACGGAACTGCTCTTCAGGCATGGTCTCTCCCGCGGGCCGGGTCGCCTCTCGTTCGAGCGAGCGGCTTACCAGGTCACGCGAACCCAGGCCCACAGCTAGCGCCAGTGCAAGCACGATACCGCCAAACAGAATGCCAAAGGCGAGATCCACAATCGCCGCCCCGATCGACAGGTGATCCAGCACCATCGCTGCCGTAAGCACCAGCACCAGCCACTTAATGCCTAGGCTTAACAGACGTGCGTAATGCAGATTCATATTAACCGCGCCGATCAGCACGCTGCGCGAAAGGAAGCGCGCAATGACGTTGCCCAGAAGAAGCAACACTACGGCCCCGACGACGTTCGGTATATAGCCTAGCAAGCGAGCCGAAAGAAGATTGTCAGACGATGCGCCGAAGGCCTCCAGGCCCACCAAAAAGCCGACCAGTACGATGCACCAATAAACCACACGGGTGATCAGCGTCGTGGGTGTATAGGTGGGGGACCACTCCGCGATCGCGTTGGTGCCGCGGGCCAGCCGATCGTCGATGCGAATAGCGTTGAGAAGACTACGGACCAGCCACGCAACTGCCCAGGCGATCGCGGCGAAGAACAGCACGGCAAGAATAAAGGCCAGAATCCCCGGAAGCAGTGTTGCGATGCGGCTAATGACCCGAGCCATCGATTCGTGCAGTGACTGTGACACTTGACTCCACATAATGATTTCCTCCGGGCCTAAGGGTTGAAGCGGTCTGGCCAACGCCACCGCGATAATAGGTAGGGCTTGCCCTCTTCATAGGCGCGAGCCAGCTTCTCGAGCCTCTGCTCCGCTTCGGCCGGGCCCGCGTTTCCGACCTCCAATGCGTAGGAGGCAACCCAGCCCAGGTAAATTGGGGTCAATGCCCCCAGCAGGTGGGCGCGGCTAATAGTTCTCAGGCGGTACGCGAGAGCAAAGTCGTAGATGATGCGCACCCAAAGCTCGTCGGGCAGGTGGAAGCGCGAAGTGCTGGGCCGGGCCAGGCGCTTCAACTCCAAAAGCGTCACCGGGGGCAGCACAAGAGACCAAACCTCCTGCAAATTGCGAAAACCGAGTTGAAAAGTTTCGAGCATGGGCGTCGTATCGGCGGGCGCCCCATCGGCCGGCGGAGTCACCGGTACACCCAACGTCTCCACTGGCTGGGAACCCCGGACACGCTGCCAGAGGGCAGCATGGGTCGTCATGTCCGCGTACAGGGAACCGACAGTTTGGGATAGGACCGTAGTCAGATCGACGCCGTCCGCGGGCGGAACGTGCCGCGTCTCGACATTCACCTGGCATGTCGTGCAGTCGCGAATGGCCGCCTCGGTGGCCGGCCAGAAAGTGGACTGGCCCTGGGCGGTAGCTCGTTGCAAAGCCAGTTCCAACTCGGGAATCATCTTGGAGGACAGACAAAAGTCCGGCGCCAGCGGAAAACGTACCCGGCGGCCATACAGCGCGCGCGTGAGGGGAGCATAAATGCTGGAGTTCAGCAAGCCGTCGAACTTTCCCAACGCATAAACAGGCATCACCAGTTCGCAGCCCTTATCGAGTACCGCCGTCATCATGGGTGCCAGGAAATTTGTCTGGAGAGCGGCCAGGTCGAATCCGATGACGGCGCAAGCCCTCACTCCCAATTCGCGGGCCATGGCAAGCATTGTTTGGTAGGTGTTGGCGGTTGGGAGCCAGGGTATTCTCTCGGGACTGGAGGCAGACGGCGCATAAGGAACGAAGCGCAATCCCGGCGTTTCCTCGGGTTCAACGTCTGTCTTCGTCTGAATAGGGGCTTCCACGCCGGCTTGGCCGGGAAACCCGACCACGGTACGCAATCCGGAAATGGATTGACCGGTGCCAAGGATCGCCTGCGTAGCCGCTGCGCGGAGTTGTTCGGTATCCACCGGCACGGTGACCGCGATCAGCAGATCGGCTTCTCCTACTTCTTCTATCCCTGCTTTCGTTTCTTCCGAAAGCTCAACCTTTGCCATGGGTTTACCTTTGGTCCCTACACCGGATCTTAACTGCTTAACGGCCTCACTGGTAAAAGAGCGTGTTTGGCCCCTCTATTTCCAAACTCCCATATCCAACCCAGGAGTAGCGTCCTGGGAAACGTTCAACCGTCCCTCCGGGACTGGTCTTGCTTCGAACCCCAACCCAGCACTGCGTGCTGGGCTAAATTTAGCCAGACCTGTCCAAATTAGATTTGTTCAGCTTAGCCAATTTGGACAACACATCCAATCCGCAGACCAATTCTGCGGAAACGCTGCATCTTCCGATCGCCACTGCTCTGATGCTCTGTATCAGGGCACGACTTTAGTCGGGCCGTACAGGGAAGCTTAGATTTGTTCAGCTTAGCCAATTTGGACAACACATCCAATCGCAGACCAATTCTGCGGAAACGCGTGCATCTTCCCGATCGTCACTACTCTGATGCTCTGTATCAGGGCACGACTTTAGTCGGGCCGTACAGGGAAGCTTAGATTTGTTCAGCTTAGCCAATTTGGACAACACATCCAATCGCAGACCAATTCTGCGGCAACGCGTGCATCTTCCGATCGCCACTGCTCTGATGCTCTGTATCAGGGCACGACTTTAGTCGGGCCGTACAGGGAAGCTTAGATTTGTTCAGCTTAGCCAATTTGGACAACACATCCAATCGACAGACCAATTCTGCGGCAATGCGTGCATCTTCCGATCGCCACTGCTCTGATGCTCTGTATCAGGGCACGACTTTAGTCGGGCCGTACAGGGAAGCCGATGAGGGCTTTAGCCCCTGAGGTACGCTCTTCCAGACCTAATGGCGAACTAAGTCCCGTCTTTCCCCTCTGATTCACCAATCAAGAACCAACCTGATTTTGTTCGGCCCAACGCCCCTCAAAGCAATCAACAAGTTGCACCGTCAAAAAGCCAATCGTTCCGCTAATTTGGACTGCTTTGAAAGCAGCCGTCCCCTGCGGGACTGGGTTCCAATATTTCCCCATTTTGTCGCTGGTCCCCCTACCCGATCAAAGGTAGTCCGAGAATCCCCGTCAGCGGAATCAGTACCCAATTCGGCCGGTTATTCAACTCGTAGACCAACTCGTAAAACGCTTTATCAATGACGTAAGCCTCCAGCAACTGCTGGAAGAGTTCCGGTTCCGTCGGCACCACCGCGACCCCGCGGGCAGATTCACAGTAAGCATGTAGAAATGCGGAGGAAACCGATTGTTCCCACAGGTGCGCCCAGGGAGCCAGCCGCTGATAATCTTCCGGACGCCGCGACGTATACCTCATGAGAGCCGAGAAGGCAGCATAACTGAACGAGCGCAACATCCCGGCAACGTCTTTCAGCGGAGATTGTTTGGTCCTGCGCTCTGCCAGTGACCGAGCCGGCTCACCCTCGAAGTCCAGAATGACGAAGTCGCCTTTAGAGCGCAACACCTGTCCCAGGTGATAGTCCCCGTGGATACGCGTGCGCAGGGCGTGAATCTCTTTGCCCGACAACTGCCCTAAACGATCGAAAACCAACCTTTTGCGACTGAGCACCAGTCCGGCCTTTTCAAGCGCTGCGTCGGGTAAACGGGCTATGTTTTCCTTTAACGCGTCGAAGGCGCCGGCAGCGTGCGCGAGCAGTTCCTCACGCAAATGAACGATGTCCATCGAATTCATCGGCTCTGGCATAAATGCCGAGTCGTGGGTCGGCGAGGCCAGCGCCACATGCAACTCCGCTGTCCTCTTGCCCAGCAATGCGGCGGCATCCAGATAACTACCCACGTGTTCGCGGGCAAAAGCCGTTTCGGTGGCCGCGCTCAGCTGCAGAAGATTGGTGGGTCCATCCGAAATGGCGCCCTGGGCAAAGTTCTCCGCGGCGCTGGCTTCGTAGTACCGGTCCAACTCTTCCAGTGTCCATTGCCACCCATCGCCCTCGTTGCTCACCAGCCCTTGCAACATGGCCAGCGTCGATGGTTCCTGCCCCTTACGGCTGTATTCGATCGCTCCTCCGAAGGGTGCAATGTGGGTGAAATTGGTCGATTCGGTGATGTAGCGGCCAATCTCAGTGTCGGGATTGGGGCCAGGTTGTTGCCGGCGAAACAGCTTCATGATCAGCTTGTCGCCAAACAGAATCGAGGTGTTGCTTTGCTCCGCAGAACCGCGCCGGGCCGCAATGCGCTCCCCAGGTGCACCTACCAAGTGATCGAGTGCGGTACTGGGTTCGCCAACGATGCTGCCCTCCCGCGAGGGAATTTGCCCCCCCGAGGTGATCAGCGCCAGCAGCGCTTCGCTGGCCGTGTCGTTGAAGATGGCTTCGTGGAGCACACCGTCGCCGTCGACGGAGACCAGCCGAGCCAACACAGCATTGGGAGACTCCTCCCGGAGCGCATCAGCGGCTTTGCCGAAAAGCAATCCCAGGGTCACCAGGTAGGTATCGCACGGCCCTTCGGCGTATTGGACCTCGACCCACACCAGGGCGCTGACACCCTCGTTGAAGACCGCCCAGTCTTCGATGCGGGTTCCGGTAATCGCCCGTGATTTGGCGCCAAACCAACGTTGACGGGCCATGTAGCCTTGCAAGATCGACTCTTCGAGCTCCCGCCGGCCATTGCCTTCAAGAACACTCATCCAGTCGGTGGCTCCGCTGACCTCCAGGTCCGGCTCGCCTGCTTCGGCGGTGCTCGGCACCGGCTCGGGCGAGGGCTGCAGCTCCAGCCACAGAAAGCCATACGGGCCTACCGTCAACGGATAGCCTATAGTGCGGATCTTGGGGAACTCAACATAACCCAACATCTCGACCGGCACCATCCCGGCATAGGCTGCCAGGTCCAGTTCGACCGGTTGGGCGAACCGGGAAAGATTCGCCACGCACAGCACCCGCTCGTTTTGAAATTCGCGGATATAAGCGAGAATTTTGCGGTTCGTCGGGTTTAGGAAAGACAGCGTACCCCGGCCAAAGACCTGAAAGAGCTTGCGCAAGGCAATCATGTTGCGCATCCAGCTCAGCAGTGAAGAAGGGTCGCTCTGTTGCGCTTCGACGTTTAAGCCTTCATAGCCCCAGACCGGGTCCATAATGACCGGGCTATAGAGCTTCGCCGGGACGGCGCGGGAGAAGCCAGCATTGCGGTCTCCGTTCCATTGCATGGGGGTGCGGACACCGTTGCGGTCGCCGAGGTAGATGTTGTCGCCCATGCCAATCTCGTCGCCGTAATAAACGATGGGCGTTCCCGGGAAGGAGAACAGAATGCTGTTCAGCAGCTCGATACGGCGCCGGCTGTTGTCGACCAGCGGCGCCAGCCGCCGCCGGATGCCGATATTAATCCGCATGCGCGGATCCGCGCTGTACGCCAGGTACATGTAATCGCGCTCATCGTCGCTGACCATCTCCAGCGTCAGCTCGTCATGGTTGCGCAGAAATAGTCCCCACTGGCAGTTGGCGGGAATCTCCGGCGTCTGGGCCATGATGTCGGTGATCGGCAGGCGATCTTCCTGCCGCAATGCCATGTACATTCTGGGCATCAGCGGGAAGTGAAACGCCATGTGGCACTCGTCCCCGTTGCCGTAGTAAATACGCACGTCGTCCGGCCACTGGTTGGCCTCCGCCAGGATGGTCCGGGCGGCGTAGTCCTTGTCGATCTCATGCCGAATGCGCTTCATGACTGCGTGGGTTTCAGGAAGATTTTCGCAATTGGTTCCTTCCCGCTCCACTAGGTAGGGGATAGCATCCACGCGCAGCCCGTCGACGCCCATATCCAGCCAGTAGCGCATGACTTTGACGACTTCTTCGATGACCACTGGATTGTCGTAATTCAAATCCGGCTGGTGCGAGAAGAAGCGATGCCAGTAGTACTGCTGGGCATCAGGATCCCAGGTCCAGTTGGATTTTTCCGTATCGGTGAAGATGATGCGCGCTTGCTGGTATTTCTGGTCAGTGTCGCTCCACACGTAGAAGTCGCGCTCGGGTGAGCCTTTGGGGGCGTGCCGCGCACGCTGGAACCAGGGATGCTGATCGGACGTGTGATTGATGACCAACTCAATCATCACCTGGATACCACGCGCATGCGCCTGTTTCAGGAACTCACGAAAGTCCTCCATGGTGCCGTAGTTCGGGTGCACGCTGAGGTAATCGGAGATGTCGTAGCCGTCGTCGCGCAGTGGAGACGGGAAGAATGGCAGCAGCCAGAGGCAGGTAACTCCCAGGTCCTGGACGTAATCGAGTTTGCTCAGTAATCCCTGGAAGTCGCCAATGCCATCGTTGTTGCCGTCCATGAATGCCTTGACGTGCAACTCGTAGATGATCGCATCCTTGTACCAGAGCGGGTCCGCCGCGCTTCCCGGTTTCTTCAATCCTGCCTCCCGGCTTGGTTCCTGCTTAAATCGTAACTACTGTGGTTGCTTTGTATCTTTCCCCTGCCGGCATTACCCGGAAGACGTGGGCCGGTGCTTCGGCCGGCCGCAGGACGACATAATTTCTCGACCCTTGCCAGCTGTACGAGTGATCCGCCAACAGATCATGAACTTCAAATGTATCGCCCGAAGCGAGGCCCAGGACGTCCAAATCGAGATTCACCCAACCCGCCTGAACCAAAAAAGGATCGAGGTTGATCACAACCAGGATGCGATTGCTTCCATCCGCCGTGCGTTTCGAGTAGCACATAAGCGAGGGATTGTCCGTGGGGTGGAAGTGCAGCCGTTCATTGCTTTGGAGCGCCGCGTTGGCTAGCCGGATCTGGTTCAGCTGGGTGATCAGTGGTTTGAGGCTTGCGGGGTTCTGCAAATCCCAGGCTCTGATCTCGTACTTTTCTGAGTTCAGGTATTCCTCGCTCCCCGGTTTGGCGGGAGTGTTCTCTCCCAATTCGAACGCCGGGCCGTAAATTCCATAGTTGGACGAGAGCGTGGTCGCCAGCACCAGCCGGCTGCGGAAAGCCGGTAAACCGCCCCGCTGCAGGTGCCCTGGCAGGATGTCAGGGGTGTTAGGCCAGAAGTTAGGCCGGAAGTATTCGCGTACCGGGGTAGTGGTGAGTTCAAGCATGTACTGTGTGAGCTCTTCTTTGGTGTCACGCCAGGTGAAGTAGGTGTAAGACTGGGAAAAGCCCAGCTTTGCCAGCCGCTCCATCACCCTCGGCCGGGTGAAAGCCTCGGCCAAAAACAGTACATTCGGGTCCTTCGCTTTCAGCTCGGGTATCACCCACTGCCAGAATGGGAACGCCTTGGTATGCGGATTGTCTACCCGGAAGATGAGCACACCCGCATCCATCCAAAATGTGAATACGTCTTTAAGCGCCTCCCACAATCCCTGCCAGTTCGAGGACTCGAAGTCCAGGGGATAAATGTCCTGATACTTCTTGGGCGGATTCTCCGCATACTGAATCGAACCATCCGGGCGTTTCTTGAAGAATTCAGGATGCTCCTTGACCCAGGGATGATCCGGGGCGCACTGGAACGCAATATCCAGGGCAATTTCCATCTTCAGTTGTTTGGCCCGTTTGACCAGGTTGGCGAAGTCCTTCATTGTGCCCAGTTTGGGATGGATCGCGGTGTGGCCCCCTTCGTCGGAGCCGATTGCCCAAGGGCTGCCCTCGTCTCCCGGTGCAGCTTCGACGGCATTGTTTTTGCCTTTGCGAAAACTCTTTCCAATGGGAGAGACGGGAGGAAGGTAGAGAACGTTAAAGCCCATGTCCGCGACATAATCCAACCGGCTGGCCACGTCGCTGAGGGTGCCATGCTTTCCTGGAACGGGTGACCACGAGCGGGGAAAGAGCTCATACCAGGCTGAAAAACGTGCTCTTTCCCGGTCTACGAAAACCTCCAATTCGCGCTCGTACCACGTCTCGACCGCGGGATCGGGATACCGATGGACCATGGCCAATAGTTCCTCCTGCAGTGCGAAGGCCACCGCAGCGTCGTCCTTTTCCCCGGCCCTGAGCTTCTTGGCCCAGGCCGCGAGCTTGGCGCTATCTTGTTTCGTCGCCCGGGCCTGCACTTGTTCGAGAAGGAGGGCGCCAGTCGCAAACGGCACTTCAAGGTCCTGCCGTGCCTCCACGCGCTTTTTGAGGTCACTCTGCCAGGTTTCGAAATGGTCAACGTCGCCGACGACGGTGTATTGATACATGCCCACTTTGGCGACAGGGAATTCGCCCCGCCAGTGGTCGTTTCCCAGGGGCAGCATCTCTGCCGTCTGCCAGGCGCTCTCTCCCTTCTGTTTCCACAGCAGTCGGGCGCGCACGTGGTCGTGGCCATCGCCGAAGACATCTGCCTCTACGGAGACCAGGTCGTCAACAATTCGTTTGATAGGAAAGAGGCCACAGTTCACTTGTGGCTGTACGTTTTCGATGACTACCCGATTTCGTCCCTCGTTCGGCTTCTCCATTAACCCCCCGCTTGAATGGACACAACCACCCCATTGTAGGCAGATGCATGTTACTGCTGCGATGTGGGCCTGCTTTCTGCGCAGCTTGCGGAAAAAACTCCTTTTCGGCCACCGGGGAAGCCGCTGCCGAAGTGAAAGCCCTCATCCTCAGAGCGTGTGACTTTTTATTCGCACAAAATTGATTTCCGTCGTTGAGGAAAGCCGTCCCGCCGCGGCAACTGTTCTCTCCTTACAACCGCCCTCTACTTTTTGTCATCCTGACACCCTGTGACGTTTTCGATCTGTGCAAACCAACCAGATGCTTTCAACCTCCTCCACAAAACCGTCATCCTGCCTGCCCCGGCGAGCCGTGGGAGCGAAGCGCCTTGCAGATCTGTCGCATACCGGTGGGCTTAGGCGCGCAGTCGAAGGACCCCGGCGATGACGATTGGCGGATGCCGTTCGGAGCTTTCCGGCCACAAACATAAAAACTCACAACCTCAAGAATTGGATGGGCCTGGGAAAAACGGATCGGTCCGGCAACAAATCGACAGGAAAATTGGGGAGGGACGTCCAACCACGCGTCACGATTTTTTACCCATTCCTACGCCAGCCGATGGACAATTGACGGATGCGCCTGATCACCTATCGTCGTGATGCAACCGTTGGCCCCGCACTCCTCAAGAACGGCCACGTCTTCCCTCTCAGCCCGCTTGGATATCCGGACGCGCTCTCCTTCATTGCCGCGGGCCCTAAGCGCTGGGAAGGGGTAAATCTTCAGTTGGAGGAGACAGGTCCGAATCTGCTCGCGTCTTTGTCTTCCGTCACCTTGGAGGCCCCGCTGCAGCGCCCGCCGAAGATTCTCTGCATAGGCCTCAATTACCGCGACCACGCCGTGGAATCGAAGATGGAGCCGCCCAAGTTTCCCACCGTATTTACCAAGTATCCGCACACGCTCATTGGCAACGGGCAGTCCATCGTTCTACCGCGCGCCAGCCAGCAACCCGACTATGAGGCGGAGTTGGCGGTGGTCATTGGCCAGGCAGGCCGCAACATCCCCGAGGCAGACTGGGAGAATCACGTCTTCGGTTACACCATTTGTCATGATGTGAGCGCGCGCGACGTCCAGCTGGCTACGTCACAATGGACGCTGGGCAAGAACTTCCCTACCTTCGGCCCGATGGGACCATGGATCGTCTCCAAGGACGAAATACCCGATCCTCACCAATTGGATATCTCTCTGTCCATCAATGGAGAAACGCTGCAGAAGTCCAATACTCGCGAGCTCATTTTCAAGGTGCCGCGTCTCATCTCTTACATTTCGACCATGATGCCCCTGGTGCCCGGGGACATCATCAGCACCGGTACTCCGGCCGGCGTCGGAATGGGCCGGTCTCCCCAGCGGTGGCTCAAGCCCGGAGACGATGTAGTGATCGAGATTGCCGGTATCGGCAGCCTCAGAAACCCGGTCGTCGCCGAATCTTGACGGTACCGCCGGCCTCTGGATTTCTTCCGTCTCCCGGTGCTAGCATCACGCCACCGGGATGGTCCGGCGCATTGGCGGGAGATATTTTTCATGGTCAGGGTGATCACGATTGAACGGGAGTACGGCAGCCAGGGGGCCGAATTTGCCCACCGTCTTGCCAACCGGCTGCAGTGGAAGCTCATCGACAAGTGCCTCATCGATGAAGTTGCCCATAAGGCCGGTGTGCCCAAGAGCATGGCGGAGCAGTGCGATGAACGCCTGGATCCTTGGTACTACCGCATGGGCAAGTCTTTCTGGCATGGCAGTGTGGACCGTCTGCCCGCACCGCCCAAAGACCAGGTGTTTGACAGCGAGCGCATGGTCGAGTTCGTGCGCAATTATCTGAAACAATGCCTGGCTGACGGTAATTGTGTGATTGTGGGCCGCGGCGCTGCCTGCGCCCTGGCATCCATGCCGGGCGTTTTCAATATTTTCGTGTACGCGTCTATGTCGAGGAAGGTTCGTTGGTTTGAGGAACATTTTCCGGAGCAGGCAGGACGCGCCAGAGCAGAACTCGAAGCCACGGACACGCGGCGTGAGGAATACATCCGGCGCTACTATGACCGGGACTGGAGCGATCGCCGGTTGTATCACATGATGATCAACTCCTGCATGGGTTGCGAAGCCATGATCGACGCAGTTCTGGACGGGGCCGGCATGGCAGCAGTAAAAGAACACGTAACCGCAGAGAAGGGAGTACGTCTCGGATGAGCCTTCATCCAAAATGAAGATCCTGAGTCGGCTCTTAGCTGGTAAGCTGTAGCTTTTCAAGCTACATCGACGCGAGTCCGCTAGGGACGAATCGATCGTAGCCCAGGATGGAGTGCGCAGCACGGGATCCTGGGTACCTATAGCAAAGTGATCGACCCCCGTAGAGGCGGCACACATTCTGGGGGACGTCAGTCCCGATCGGAGGAGAGCGGCAGATGACATAATCGCCTTTATTACTGATGCACTACACTAGTGGGGTGCAACGGTGGATTCCCGCACGGGCAGGGAAAGGATTGAGCTTTGAGGCTGTGTGAGAACCTGCGGATTCAAATCAAGTCTGGCCCGGGCCAAAATGAAGTCCCGCAGAGCCTGCCCTGAGCTTGTCGAAGGGGACGGCTGAACTTCAGACCTGTCCAAATTAGGTTTGTTCCAGCTCAGCCAATTTGGACAACACATCCTATCGACAGACCGAACTCTGCGGAACTGCGTCGCGTTCTGCGATAGCCACAGCTCTGATGCTCTGTATCAGGGCCTGACTTAAGTCGGGCCGTACGGAGGGGAGCCAATGAGGGCTTTAGCCCCTGAGTGAGAACCCGTCGGCTGCGACATGAGTCCCGCAGGGACGACTGAACTTAACTGAACTTAGCCCAGGACGCAGTCCTGGGTAATCATGAACCATGATCAAGTCCCGCGGGGACAACACAAAGCGCAGCCCGGAGAGGGCATGGCGGGAGTCAGAGAGCACGTAGCCGCAGAACTGGTGTGGTGCAACGGATGATTCCCGCACGGGCAGGGAAAGGATTGAGCTTTGAGGCTGTGTGAGAACCTGTTGATTGAAAACGAAGTCCCGCAGGGACGGCTGGAAGTAGGCCGCGATGCCACCTGGAGAACCGTCAGTGCGACCTACGGACCCCTCAAAAAACTAGTTTTCACATATCCCCTCAAGGAGCAATCCTGAACCTCACCCTAGCCTTCGTCGCCCAGCGGACCCGAAGCGACCTGCTCGGACCTGCGACAACCTTCTACCTGGATCGCATTGCCCCATACGCCAACATCGAGGCGATGGCTTTCCGCGACGAGGACCCACTGTTTGCCTTTGTGGCACGGCAACGCGCACGTACCCCAGCGTGGCTGGTTTTGCTGGATAGCCGCGGCGAGGCCTGGTCGTCAGAAGAATTAGCCAGGTGGCTCGGTGTGCGCCGGGATTCAGGCCAGCAGACAATAGTCTTCGCGATAGGCCCAGCGAGCGGCTGGTCGGCCCGCGCGGTGCAACTGGCGCAAACTACCCTTTCGCTCGGACGCATGACGCTGCCCCATGAGCTTGCCCGCCTGGTAATCGCGGAACAACTCTACCGGGCATTTACAATACTGGCAGGGCATCCGTACCACACCGGCCACTGATACACCGTATAAGTTGGTGACGTTGGCGAACGGCACGCGGCTCTGTCCAACGGAGCGCGGCAGGAAATCCGGGGCGAGCAGTGTTCATGCAGCTTCCTGACCAGGGAAGGCTACACAAAATCAGAAGGATAACGAGAGCAGTAGCTGTATGCTCCAAAGTCGGGGCAAGGACATTCATGGACGCAGCAATCAGCACCACCGGGGACGAGTGGCAGAAGGGAATACATGTCCTGGTTTAAGCGGCAGGAAAACGAGATCGAGCCGAATACCGCGGAGAAAACTGTGCGCACTGAGGGCTTGTGGCAAAAGTGCGAGGGCTGTGGGCAATACGTATTTAAGGCCGAGTTCGAAGCTAACCTCCAGGTGTGCCCCAAGTGTGGACACCATCTCCGGCTGGACGCGCGCAGCCGCATCGCCAGCCTGCTGGAACCCGGCTACCAACTGGTAGACCTTGAGCTCATATCCACCGACCCGCTCGAGTTTGTCGATATGAAGCCATACAAGGACCGCCTGGAAAAAGCCCGGCGCGAGACCGGCCTCAATGATGCGGTGATGAATGCCTTAGGAAACCTTGGCCCTCACGCTGTAGTGATAAGTGTGATGGAGTTCGCTTTCATTGGCGGGAGCATGGGCTGCGTGGTGGGGGAGACAATTGCACGGGCGATCGATCGCTCGCTGGCTGCGCGGCAGCCGCTCATCATCGTCGCGGCGTCCGGCGGCGCCCGCATGATGGAAGGGGTCGCAAGCCTGATGCAATTGGCCAAGGTATCCGCCGGCCTGGCGCAGCTGGATGACGCCGGTTTGCCGTATATCTCCGTGCTCACCAACCCGACCACGGGCGGAGTGACCGCAAGCTTCGGCATGCTGGGGGACCTCAATATAGCCGAGCCCGGCGCCCTGATAGGCTTTGCCGGCCCACGCGTAATTGAGCAAACGATCCGGCAGAAGCTTCCGGAAGGATTTCAGCGATCCGAGTTTCTGCTGGAACACGGTATGTTGGACGCCATCGTGCCTCGCCGCGAAATGAAGAACTATTTGATTCGCGCCTTGGACTTCATGTGGCCGGCAACCGTCCGCGCTTAGCGGCAGGGAATTGACTCTAGAATAAGAACATGTCTTACGCCTCGGCCCTTGACCGTCTGCATGCCCTCGGTCAGGAATTGCACACCGCACCCGGCGCGCCTCGCCGGAAATTTGAGTTGGCTCACATGCGCACCCTCATGGCAGCGCTGGGCAATGCTGAGCGTTCCTTCACTTCGATCCTGGTGGCGGGTACCAATGGCAAAGGGTCCACCGCGTCGACCCTGGCAAGTATCCTCACGCGAGCCGGCTACAGGACCGGTCTCTACACCTCGCCGCACCTGAGCCGCGTGAATGAGCGCATCCAGCTGGATGGCGCCATGATTGCCGACGATGATTTTGCCGCCATCTTCTCCCATGTTGAGGAAGTCGCCGAGAGCCTCGTACGGGACGAGCGGCTGCCGGCGTTGCCGAGTTTTTTCGAGACCCTCACCGCCATGGGCTTTTTGTATTTTGCTTCCCGCCAGGTCCATACAGCTGTAGTGGAAGTAGGCATGGGCGGCCGCCTCGATGCGACGAATATTGTCGAGCCCGCAGTCTCGGTGATCACCGACATCTCGCTTGACCACACCGAGTGGCTGGGCTCGACGGTCGACCTCATAGCCCGCGAAAAAGCCGGTATCCTGCGCCCCCACGGAGTCATGATCACCTTGCCGCAGCATCCCGAGGCTAACCAGGCACTGGGAGAAGTGGCCGTCGCGCTCGGAGTGAGAGGCGTGAATGCCGCGGGCTATGTGCCGGTGCACAATCATCCCGAGCAGTACACGCGCAATCGTTATCCATTGTCGGTGATGGGCGAACTGATCGACATCGACTCTCCGTTGGCGGGCGCGCATCAACAGCGCAATCTAGCGCTGGCCATCGCCGCGGCCGTGGAATTAAGAAACAGTAATGGTTACAATATCACTCCCATCGATATCCAGGCCGGCATTCGGGATACGGTCTGGCCCGCCAGGCTGGAGCTGCTACCCGGCAATCGCGACCGGGCAGACGTGCTGCTGGATGTGGGTCACAATCCCGCGGGTGCCTGGGCCCTGCGCGCAGCGGTTTCGCATCTCGACCGCGGCCAACCCTTGACCCTGGTTTTCGGCTGCTTGAAAGACAAACCCGCGGCGGAGCTCGCCCAGATTCTCTTTCCCTTGTTCGGCAAGGTAGTGCTGACGCCCGTCGACTCACCGCGCAGTGCCTCAATCGAGGACCTGCTCGCGGCTGCGGCCACCACAGGTAGCGAGGTAGAAGCGGCCGGTGAGGCCGTCGGCGCGTTGGAGCGCGCGCTGCAGCTGACCCCGGTGAATGGTCTCGTCGTGGTGACCGGGTCCGTGTACCTTGTCGGGCAGTTGCGGCCGCGGTTGCTGGCTGTGCAGGGTGCGCCAATGGAGTCGATGAAAGCATGAGTTCCGCAGGGATTCGCTCTACACCGGAGGCTCCACCGGCTTTGCCGCTGAGCAGCCGGCTGACCTCGAACCTGGCGCGCGGGCCGCTGTTCTTTTTCTTTACCGGCGTTTTTGGATGCATGTCGCTCGCCGCGTCTTGCTTTGAAAAAGATGGGCGGCGGCAGCACAACATTGCTCGCCAATGGGCGCGAACCTCATTGCGAATTGCGGGCGCGCCGGTGACCGTTATCGGACGTGAGAACTTGCTGCCGGTCGCCGTCTATACCTCGAATCACACTTCTTTTATGGACACCCCGCTGGTGTTCAGCAGCTTGCCCTTTCAGTTTCGAATCCTGGCGAAACAGAGCTTGTGGAAGTGGCCGTTCATTGGATGGCATCTGCAGCGCTCCGGCCAGATTCCCGTTGACGAGGAAGGCAGCGGATCGGTTGCCGGGCTCAATCGCGCCATCCGAGTGCTTAAGTCTGGTATGCCGTTGTTCATCTTTCCTGAAGGCGGCCGTACCAAGGATGGTCAGGTGCAGCCCTTCATGCGTGGGCCGGCTTACATATCGATTCGCGCTCGGGTTCCGTTGGTGCCCATTGCGCTGGTTGGGACCTTTGAGTTGTTGCCGATTCACACCCATCATTTTCGTCCGCGGCCGGTCAAGTTGGTGATCGGCAAACCCATCGATCCGTCCGGCTACACCATCCGCCAGACCGACGAACTAACCGCCAGACTTCGCGAGCAGATTCTGCACCTGTATGAAAGTCACGCAGCGCCGGGCGATCTTTCGCCGAGTCTGGCAACGGCAAGCGCCGAGGTTGTAGGAGAGGATTCATGACGCTTCCCCGTATCGCTATCCCGGAACCTACATCGACGGACCAGGCATACAACCAGCGCAGTTTGCCGCAGTACATCCACGCCGTAGCGTCGTCGGGAGGAACAGCGGTTCCCATTCCGCTGCACGCTACCCCGGCCGAATGGGCACGCATCCTCGCCTCCTGCTCCGGAGTTCTGCTGCCGGGAAGCCCTGCGGACGTAGATCCGGCGCGGTACGGACAGGAACCGGCGAAGGAAACGGCGGCGAAAGATGAGGCGCGCGAAGCGTTGGACGAACTTCTTCTGCGGGGCGCCATTGATCAAGGGAAGCCAGTTCTGGGCATTTGCTATGGCTTGCAGTCGTTGAATGTATGGCGCCATGGCACGCTTATTCAGGACTTGCCCCATGCAGATGCGGCCATTGCGGGTACCGTGAACCATCAGCCTGGGCGGGAGGTACAAAACGCACATCCGATTCGGGTAACGCCTGGATCCCGTCTTTCACGCTTAGTGAGCGGAATCGGTGAAGATTCGCCCGGCCTTTTCGTCAACTCCAGCCATCATCAGGCAATCGGGAGACCTGGACAGGCATTGACGGTTGCAGCAACCAGCCCTGAGGATGGGGTCGTGGAAGCGTTGGAGGATTCGGATCCGAACCGGTTTTTGCTCGCGGTGCAGTGGCATCCCGAACGCAGCTACGACGTAAGCGCTGCTTCCCGCGCCCTCTTCGCCGCATTTTTGAATGCCGCACGGGACTGGGCAGCCTCCAAGGGAGCGCCGTGCGCGAGTTGAGCGCCACTGCGGGCCACATTGAGAAGGCTTTCACTCAAGCCGGGATCACGGATTTGCCCGTGGGCGCCTATGACAAATTCCGGGCCTACCTCGAATTGCTGCTCCGTTGGAACCAGCGCCTAAGTCTGACGGCCGTTCGGGATCCGGACCAAATCATCCAGCGGCATTTTCTGGAGTGCGCGTTTGTAGCCAGCCAGCTCCCGCAAGACATAGCCGATCTTCTCGACTACGGCTCCGGCGCCGGGCTACCAGGGATACCCATAGCAATTTGCCGCCCGGAGATCAGCGTCACCTTGGCCGAGGCACACGGCAAAAAAGCATCATTTCTCCGGGAAGTCCTTACGGGTTCTCAGCCTCGAAGGCGAAGTCTACGATGGCCGCGTAGAGACAATGCCCGACCGCAGATTTGACGCCGTCACCATGCGGGCAGTCGAGAAGATGGATTTAGCAATCCCCTTCGCGCTCCAACGGGTAAAACGCTACATTGTCCTGCTTACGACGAAGCGCTTGGATCTGGCCCGTGAAACAACGATGCCAGAACTGGAATGGTTGAAGCCAATCCCGATCCCAAATACCAACCAGATGATCCTCGAAATCGGCAAAATCGTGCGCTAGATTGTTCCACGTGGAACAACGCCTCGGTCCGGCAGCTACTCCCCATAAACCCTTTCCTTTTTGCTATCCCGAGCGACTGTCTGTAGTTCGCTCTACCTGCGACGAATGTCAGATGGAACCACTACTTCCCCCTTGTCATCCCGACCGGAGTTGTCATGGGCCCGCGTCCCACTGAAGGTGATGAAAACCGTCTCGGTCCGGCAACCTGTCCCGGCCCTCCCCTTTGTCATCCCGCCTGCCCCGGCGTGCCGTGGGAGCCGAAGCCGACCTGTCCCGGCGTGCCGTGGAGGGATCTGCAGTTTCCTTCGGAACTCCCAATACATCTTCGGTAAGAATCGAAGGGTGCCCCAGGTCTCGCATTTGAGACCTGGGATCCTCCTAGTAGAGGCTAATCTTGTCCCTTGTTGTAACCCCAGGTAAGCGACAACCCCTACTTTGTCATTGGGAGCGAAGCCGAGCGGTTCTACGGACCCTCCATGGAAATGTTTTTCGACAGAGCGTAGCGGAGGGACCTGCGGTTCTACGGACCCACCGTGGAGATGTTTTCGACGATACGTAGTCGACCGACGGTTTTCAGCCAAATTTCATCTAACTTCTCTCCCTCACTGTTCCACGTGGAACACCCAAGATTTCCACCGGCCTTCACAAACCAACCCCCACGACCACACCCCAGCCCCAACCCCCTATCTCATTGCTAATGTGCAGGTTCTAAGCCAGCCCCGGCCCCATAACATCCGGTTCTCCACAATTTATGCCCAGTTCTGCACATCGTCATTTCTTGCTCTCCGGGTCTTCCCTAGATACTCTTCCAATTACGCCATGGGTAAAGTAATCGCGGTCGTCAATCAGAAGGGCGGAGTTGGAAAAACCACTACCGCAATCAATCTCTCTGCGGCATTCGCTCTTGAAGGATTGACCTGCCTACTGGTTGATTGTGACCCTCAGGCCAATTCCTCCGGAGGATTCGGCATCACGCGGGACGAAAACCGCAATTCCACCTACGACATCCTCACCGGAAACGCCACCATCGCCGAGGCTACCCTCCCCACAGAAATCGATGGCTTAAAGGTAGTTCCGGGCAGCAACCACCTCATCGGCGCTACTGTGGAATTGATCAACGCCGAACGCCGCGAATACCGTCTTCGCCAAGCCCTCGAGCCTGTCCGGGCCCAGTACAACTTCATTATTCTCGACTGCCCACCAGCTCTCGATCTGCTGACCCTGAACGCCCTCGTCGCGGCAGACCGCCTCCTCGTCCCCATGCAGGCCGAATACTTCGCCCTTGAAGGCATCTCTGAACTCCTCACCACCCTGGGCCGCATTCAAGCCGCCTTCAACCCGACGCTCGACATCGAGGGTGTCATTCTCACCATGTACGACGAGCGAACGAACCTGGCTCAGCAGGTCACCGAAAATCTCCGCCGGTTCTTTGGAGCCAAGCTGCTCAAGACCGCCATCCCGCGCAACGTCCGTCTCGCAGAGGCGCCGAGCTACGGAAAACCTGTAGCCCTGTACGATCCTCGATCCCGAGGCGCCGAAAGTTACCGCGAACTTGCGGAAGAGATTCTGGCTCGCAACAACATCGAGAGCCCACGCGCCCTGGAGCGAAAAGCCGCAACACAGGCCCAAGCGCAGACGAGACAAGAAAGCAAAGTGCGTTTCTGGCCATACGCGTGACAAGGAAGAAGCTTCTCTGATGCCGGCCAGGTCAATGGATCGGGCCACAACCGAACTTGCAGTTTCACCCTCGGCTCCCAGGACCCTTAGACGATGACCCCTTCAATCGAACTACCCAAACGCCGCGCCCTTGGTAAAGGTCTCGAATCCCTTTTGCCCGGACGATCTGGATTCACACCCGCTCCCGCCGCAGCAAACGCGGTTCCGGTTCCGGACGAGGGCAAGCCGAGGGAGATCCCTGTCGACCTGATTGAGCGGAATCCCTTCCAGACCCGGGCGACTGTGGATGAGAGCGCCCTCAAGGAGCTATCCGCTTCGATTGCGGCAACGGGGGTTGTGCAGCCAATACTGGTACGGCCGCTGCCCGACAATCGCTTTCAATTGATCGCCGGCGAGCGGCGCTGGCTGGCCTCCAAAATGGCCGGCAAGTCCACAGTGCCCGCCATCCTCCGTC
This sequence comes from uncultured Acidobacteriaceae bacterium, assembly GCA_963850235.1. Taxonomy (GTDB): domain Bacteria; phylum Acidobacteriota; class Terriglobia; order Terriglobales; family Acidobacteriaceae; genus PALSA-350. The sequence goes on from CAWKKM010000010.1 coordinate 137,854, forward strand.
ATGTGTCCGACGAGCAGGCGATGGAAATAACCATCGTCGAAAACTTACAGCGCACGGATCTCAACCCCATGGAACAGGCGCGCGCCTACGACCGTCTCAGCCATCACTTCAAAATGACGCAAGAGCAAATGGCCCAGAGGACCGGCAAGGACCGCGCCTCCGTTGCCAATTTCTTACGGCTGCTTCGGCTGCCGCCTGAAGTACAGCAAAAGGTGGAGACCGGCAGTCTTAGCTTTGGACACGCACGCGCATTACTTAGCCTCGAATCACCGGAATCCATCCTGAAGGCCGCGCAAAAGGTGACTGCGCTTTCCATGTCCGTACGACAAACCGAAAGCTACGTGCAGGGATTACTCAATCCGGAAAAGAAATCGAAGGGTGAAGAAAAGGAGAAAGCCCCCCTTGACCCCAATGTCCGCGAAGCCCGTGATGCGCTGCAGAGAGCCCTGGGCCTGAAGGTTTCGATCGAAGACAAGAACGGTCGCGGACGAGTGATCATCGAATATTCCCGCCTGGAAGACTTCGATGCCCTGCTCGAAACCATAGCTGGCAAGTAATGGCCGCAAGTACCGGCCCCAGGTCATGGCTTTGACTCGCCCTCCGAATATGCCACTGCAACAGTTACACTACGAGGCTACGCCTGCGCGCGTCCGGCGGCCCGGTCAGCGGGCCTATCCCGTCAGCGAGCCTGTTGATGACAAATGCGGCGGCGTTGGCCTTTCGTTTCCGCGTCTTCATCTTTGTGTCGCTCTACGTAATAGGCTTTCTCGCGCCCTGGGAATTTCGCAGCGGCCATCAGGACACACTCTGGCTCGCCGCATCGACGCTTCTGGCTCGCAGCGGATGGATCAGTCTGGCAGCTGCAACCGTGGCAGTGACTCTTGTGAGTCTCGCCTGCCTGGTCCTGGGGACGATTCTGCGCGTCTGGGGCACTGCCTACCTCGGTTCCGGCGTCATGCGTGGCGCTGCGATGCAGGGCGAAGCGTTCGTCGCAGCAGGGCCTTACAGATACGTCCGCAATCCGCTCTACCTGGGGTCGTACCTGCTGGCCCTCGGTGTCTCTGTGCTGATGCCGCCCAGCGGAGCGGCTTTCTTCCTGGTTGCCTACAGCGTCTTCGTGCTGCTTCTGATATGGGGGGAGGAGCGCTACCTCTCGGCGAAGCAGGGCGAGGTTTACCAGCAGTATCGCCGGAGTGTGCCTCGATGGTGGCCCCGATTACGGACTCGCCCATCCGTCCCTCACGCCGCCCCGTCTGCTCCACATCCGCGTTGGCTGCAGGCCCTGTTAGCGGAAACCTATCCCATCGCGATTACGCTGTGCTTCGCGGTGCTTGCCTGGCGCTACAACGCGCGCATCCTTGTTCAATGCGTGCTCATTTGCTACGGGGTGTCTCTCGTGGTTCGCGCGCTGACAAGCGAAGGAAGAACAGGCGGGGTTTAGGGGGCGGGAACGGTTGGAGCTGCAGAGGGCGCGGCAAGACGCCTGCCCTCTTAGGTGTTGCAGCCGTTGCAGGAGTGCTGCTACTTCCTCGGCGGCGCGATGGTGTCTTTGGCAGCCTTGGCCACGCGGAACTTGACCACCGTCTTGGCTTTGATCTTGATCGTTTCGCCAGTCTGGGGATTGCGACCCATGCGGGCTTTGCGCTCAGCCTTTACCAACCGGCCGAGCCCAGGGATGACGAACACGCCATTCTTCTTGGTTTCCTTCACTGCCGTCTCTGCGAGCAGATCGAGAAAAGCCGCGGATTGCTTGTTGGTCAACTCAAGTTTTTCTGCCATTGTCCGGACCAGTGCTGTCTTGGTCATGCCTGTTGCCATATTGTGTCCTTCTTTCCTCTGTGTTATTTCATGGCCCACGGTCGCGTTCTTCCGCATCCTTGAGAATCCATGTCTTGACCGGTTTCTGTCGATTTGCCTGTTCGCGAAAACAAGCATCAATCATCAGAAAACCCAGTGTTTATGCGGGTAAAAACGACCCACCGCCGTTTACGATGCGGCTTTGTCTAACGTTTGTCAATGGAAAAACCGAGAATTGTTCCGTTTTTGGCTCGTTTTTCCAAGATTTGGCCCAATTTCACAGGTTTTCCTCAGATTTCAGCGTGCTTTGCCCACCGGCGCGAACCCGAAAAGTGGCCGTCGTTTTTTCTGTACGCTCTGCAGCAGAGGCGTGTTGAGAGCGTCGACCAAGGGCGCTGCGAGGCGAAAACGCCGGATGATCTCGTCCGCAAAGTCCTTCTGTAACGACGCCGGTGCGGGCAGCTTTCCTTCCACGCCCCACTGGCGGCACAAAAGCAAATCCATCGCCGGATGCTCCTTCGGAAACCCTTTCGGTGGCCGTGTGAGCGGCCTGCCGGTAAATGAATCCATCAGGCGACGGAGCTTGCGGTCCATGAGGGCCTGCCGCACCTCGGCATGGTGGACAAGCAGATGCTGCCGGATCGCCAGCAACTGCTCGCGCTCCGGCATATACACGCCCGCGGCGATAAGCACTTCCTCCGGGGAGATATGCATGTAGTAGCCTCCGCCGGAAGTCTTTTCCAGGCCTTCCCGCGACCACCAGGCAGAGATATGGCTTTTGTAAGGCCGTTTGTCAGAAGAAAAGCGTATGTCGCGATAAATGCGCATCATACATTTTTGTGGCGGTCGCAGATGGCCGGGAGCGAATGCTTCCATCGCCTTGTTGACGGTCTCGATCAGCGCCAGCATCGGCTGCTTCAACTCGCGTTCGAACTCCGGTTTATGGGCCTCAAACCACTCCCGCCGGTTGTTTCGTTTGAGGGTGCGCAGAAATTTTAGGCCGGCTTCACGAAAATATGGCTCGCCGGCGGCGTGGGGAAAAGAGGAAATCGTCATGATGAGAAGAACTACCGATCCATAGGCGAAATGCCGCCGAAGGCTTTGAAATCGCGGGTCTAAGCAATGTTAGTCCGCTTCCTGTTCATGATAGTAACCTGCGCGATATACTCGAAATCCGTTTTTAAAGTACAAAAGTAATGGACTTGCCAGGCCACAATCAGGCGTGTTTCGATAGTTGTTCGGTAGACTTTGCTTGCCTCCCTCAATCTGACAAGGCTGTCCGGCTTCTCCTACACATGAGACAACTTGCCTTTGTTTTCTTTTTGATGGCTACCTCTACCCTGTGCGCGCGTGAGCGTGTGCATGAGATGGAGTTCGATCAGGCTCGCCAGGTCGCACTCATCGTCGCCCGATACGACAACATCACGGTGGATGATCGCACGATCGTGATGAACTCGATGGACACACGAACCGACGCTGGTTTCATTCCTGGCTACTATAGCTTTTCCATCATTCGGGAAAGCGACTCCTCCGCGCGCGCGGATGAAACCATTCGTATGTATGCAGTTTCGAAAAAGACGGCCGACACGTGGGAATTAAATCTTTGCACCCACTACTCGTTCCCTGAGTTGCAGAAATTTCAGCAGGATATTATGCACAAGACCGGAGCCAGTTCCGGCGACGATGGCGATACCCGCAAAGCCATCGGATGTACCAATCAGGCGCAGATGAAACCGGCGTCGGAATAGCGAATAGCGCTATACGCCAAAAAGAAGATGCCCACACCTCCCTGGCATGGGCATCTTCTCCACGGCATCACCGAAGTGAGCCGTAAACTCAGGACCGCCGGACGCGGCGGCTATTTCTTTAGATAGTCTCTACATCCAAACCGGTTGCATGTGCCGTGCCAAACAGGCATGCTTGGGAACCGCATGGTTTCAGCACTTTACGGCGTTGTGGATTTCCCGGACCAATGAAAATCGGTTCAATCTACGCACTTAGGTGAAAAATCTACCCGCCTGCCGCCGAACCTAATTCCGCATTCCCGCGAGAGCAGCGCGGAAAAGAGACTCAAAGTTGTTACCTACCGACTTATCCTTAGCGACCGCCGCAGCAATCGCTTTTTGCGCCAGAGGGCGTTGATAGCCCAGATTCACCAGGGCCGAAAGCACGTCTTCAGTGGACGGTCCGGTTTCGACCGCTCGCGGCGCTGTGGCCATATCCTCGAGCTTGTCCTTCAGATCGACCACCAGCCGCTCCGCCAGGCGTTTACCAATGCCCGGGATTTGCGACAGCGTGGCATGATCCTGGCCGCGGATGGCACCCACCAATCGTTCTGTACTCAAACCGCTCTGGATGGTGACGGCGAGCTTCGGGCCCACGCCGCTCACCGTGATCAAGCGCTCAAACACGCGCTTTTCACTGGGGCTGAGAAACCCATAAAGCGCCAGCGCATCTTCGCGAACGTGGGTGTGGATGAAGAGGGCCACCTCCGTTCCCTCCGCTGGCAGCGCGCTGAATGTGGTCACGCTGATCACAACGTCATAGCCCACGCCGCCGGCCTCGATGATTGCCTGCTGTGGATGTTTCGCCAGGAGCTTACCGCGCAGGTGCGCAATCATTCGCTGATTCTACTGGTCAAAACTTGTGGCGATACGAGATTTGAAAATCGTATCCGGCGTTGGGCGGAAACAGCCCGGCTACATGGCGCAGGCGCTCGGCCAGCGCCGGTGCGGCAAGCAGCGGATACTCTCGCTCGCGCAAATCGGTGTAGTTGAAGTCGAGCGTGAGCGAGAGCATATAGATCGCCAGGGCATCAGAAAAAGCGGATTCAAAGAAGCTGCTCTTAGCCTTTTCGTCCACCCGGCCCTTTTCCGCCGCCCGCCCCGCCGCGCTTTGATCCACGCGCGAGAAGCTCCGCTCCGCCATGCGGGTGCCGGGATTGTCACTGCGCCCACGGTCAAGCGCGCGGCGCCGGCTTTCGTAGCTATCCTGGCTGGTTTCTCCCCGCACCTCGGCAAGCGCCTGCGACCACACCAGGTCACAGAAACTCTGCGGCACTCCGGCTGCCTCGACGAAGTGGTGCCCCACGTTGATAAAGAACTCGAATGCCAGCGCAAACCGGTCCTGCATGAGCCGGGTGGAGATGAAGATGCAGTCCGAGCCGTCAAATTGCACATTGCGGTGACACATCGCCCGGTCGCCCAGGTCGATGGTGTACCCGGGCGCGACCATCGTCTCCTCAGTTTCCCCAATGGTGAGGGGCACAAAATAATAGGCATGCCGGGAGAGCGCGGCGGCGATCGCGTTGGGCACTGCCTGCACGATCGGCTCCAGCTCTTGCTCCGTGATGTGGGTATCGGCAAAGATTGCGTAGCACAGGCGGTTTTCGGATTGGCGCACGGGCGTCTGCTGCGCCACGAGCGAGGCCGGTAACAACTCCATTTGGGCGGCTTCAGCCATAACCTAGTATTCTAGCTGAGTGGAGGGGTGATCACTTCCCCTTTCGAGGCCCAATTATGAATGTGCAGCAGATGCGGCCCCCACAGGCACGGGGAACGTTCTTCGGCGTCCCGCTCGGCGATCTCGGTTTCGTCACCAGTGCTCTGATGGCCTTTACCGTGGGTTTCCTGAGCTTTTTCTTAATTACCTTCCTGGCCATAGTCGGCCTGATGATCTACAACGGCATGGGCCACCATGTGGACTACGCCGTCAGCTACAAGTACATTTCCTTCCCAGCCGCGTGTGTCGTGTTGCTCGCCAGCCTTATCTTTTTCGGCTCGCTCTGGGTACGCCGCAAGGTCTCCCGAGGCTAGGAGGCCTGTTCGCGTGGCACTCGTCACCATCGACGTTGACCTAGCGGAGGGCAGCGAGGCGCGAGCCTGGTGCCAACGGCTGGAAGCGGGCGACATTCTCTACTTTCCGAAAACCCCCATTCCCTTGCGGCCTGAGGACCTTTCTTTTCTCCTGGGCCAGCAGCAGACCGGCAGCACCCTGCACAAGAACATCGCATACAAGCCGAATCTGGACACTGTCAGCGGCCTGGACGCCAATTCCACAACAGCTGCGGACCTGCAGCAGCTGCAAGCCATCATGCGTCAGTACTCACGGGATGTGACCCATTTTCTGAGCAGCTTTTTGTCCCCTTACCAGGGCCGCTGGCAGCTGGATTACGCCAGTTTCCGGCCGCAGGAGGAGGAGGGCCGCGACTTGCCATTGCGCCGCCGCAACGACCTGTTGCACACCGATGCCTTCCCTACCCGGCCGACGCGTGGAGCGCGCATACTTCGCTTCTTCAACAACATTCATCCCACGCGGTCGCGCGACTGGGTGGTCAGCGACCCATTTCCGGTGCTGGCATCGCGTTATGCGCCGCATCAGATTTCCCTTCCTGCGCCGGGCAACTCAGCGGGCCGCGCGCTGCGTTCTCTAGCCAATACGGCCGGCCTGGGCTATGCGATTCCCAGTCTGAAGCGATCGCCATATGACGACTTCATGATGCGCTTCCACAACTTCCTCAAGGAGAACGCCTCCTTCCAGGCCGACTGCCGCAAGGAATATCTACAATTCCCCGCCGGCTCGAGTTGGATGGTCTACACCGACATGGTGCCGCACGCGGTTCTCGCCGGCCAGTACGCACTGGAGCAAACGTTTCTGGTGGAGCACGGCGCCATGGTTTCTCCTGAATCATCGCCTCTCTCCGTCCTCGAGGCCATGACTCACTCCGCATTGGTGTAATTGTCCTCTCGAGCCAGGCCTGGACGGGTGGGCGCAGCCTTAACGCATTTGCAACGTTTGCAACTTCCGACCCTTAGCAGCATCTTCCTCAAACAACTCACTCCGTAAGCATCCCGTCGAAGGAACATCGGCGAGCTGTCGCGCTGTAAGAGCTCTTCGGCAACTAAGAACGTCTCGGTCGAAGAATCGAAGAACCGTTGTTCTCCTTCGCATCCCGAGCCCGCCTCCGGCGTGCCGTGGGGTCCCGCATTCGACGCACCTCGGATCCTCCCGTAGTACCGAGGACTAATTCTCCTGTCCCTTGTTGTAACCCCAGGTAAGCAACCCAGCCTCCTCCTTTGACATCCCGAGACCGATGACTTTTTTGATTGGCCCGTGATTTTGCGCAGCCGATCTCCGATTCACGGAAACGTTCTTCCACCGGACCGTGCCGGAATCTCCTTACCCGCAAAACTGGTTATGTGCGTTTCCAACCTGAGCTCCGCCTTTTCAAGCTCCTCACACCCCGCAAAACCCCATAAGCAAGCCCAGAAGGCATGGTTCACCCTCGACGGATGGCCGTAAACCCACATATCCTTAAAATGAAAACCAGGAAAATGACACCCAACCCAGACCCAATAAAAGTCCATCTTCCCGACGGCTCCATCAAAGAATTCCCCGCCGGATCCACCCCCTTGGATGTGGCCCAGAGCATCTCACCGCGCCTGGCGGCCGCCGCGATTGTTGCAAGGATCCGGCCGGCGAGCACCAACGGCACGGGGACCACCAGCGACCCCCACGCAGATTCAACAGGAGAAGCGCCATCCGAAGCCGGTATGTACGCGGCCGAGGAAGCAAACGCCGAACGCCTCGTGGACCTGACCACCCCGCTGAAAGAAGACACCTGGCTGCAGCTCCTCACCGAAAAGGATGCCGACGCGTTGAAGGTAGTCCGCCACTCCGCTGCGCACGTGATGGCGACGGCCGTACTCGAGCTATACCCCGAGACCAAGCTAGGCCATGGCCCCGCGACCGACGCAGGTTTCTTTTACGATTTCTACCGGCCAACGCCGTTCACTCCCGAAGACCTCAAGGCCATCGAAGCCAAAATGGCCGAAGTAGTCGCGCGCAACGAACCTTTTGTGCGCGAATGGGAGCCGCGGGAGGCAAGCCTCGACCGCTTCAAGGCCGGCAACGACTTCATGAAGGCCCACTTCGTCGAGCGCTTCACCAAACCCGGCGAGGAAATCTCCTTCTACCGCAACGGCAACTTTGAGGATTTTTGCCGAGGACCGCATGTGCCCTCGACCGGCAGGGTAAAGGCCTACAAAGTGACGAACCTGGCCGGCGCTTACTGGCTGGGCGACGAAAAGAATCCGCAACTGCAACGGATCTACGGCACAGCATTTTTCTCCAACAAAGATCTGGAGCAGCACTTTGCTCGCCTGGAAGAGGCGCAGCGGCGGGATCATCGAATCCTGGGCAAGCAGCTGGACCTTTTTTCCATCCAGGAAGTGGCCGGCCCGGGCTTGATCTTCTGGCATCCCAAAGGCGCGATGGTGCGCCGCATCATGGAAGACTGGATGCGCGACGAGTGTCTCAAGCACGGTTACGAGTTGGTGTACACGCCGCACGTGGCGCGGGTGCACCTCTGGCAGATCAGCGGCCACGAAGGCTTCTACTCGCAGAACATGTTTACCCCGATGGAGCTGGACGACGCGGACTATCGGATGAAGCCGATGAACTGCCCGTTCCACATTCTCATCTACAAGAATTCCCCCAAGAGCTACCGCGATCTGCCGGTACGTTATGCGGAGTTGGGGAATGTCTACCGGTACGAGCGTTCCGGCACCATGCATGGGCTGTTGCGTGTGCGCGGTTTCACCCAGGATGACGCGCACATCTTTTGCACCCCGGATCAGATTGAAGACGAGGTGGTGGCCTGCATTGAGTTTGCCCAGCTGGTGCTGAATACGTTTGGCTTTGCGGAGTTCAAGGTGGAGCTTTCCACCTGGGATCCGAAAGACCGCAAGAGTTACACCGGCTCGGACGAAAACTGGGCACTGGCCATTCATTCGCTCGAAAACGCTTTGCGGCGCAAGGATATTCCTTACAAGACCATCCGGGGCGAAGCCGCGTTTTACGGCCCCAAGATCGACATCAAGCTGGTGGACGTCCTGGGGCGCCTATGGCAACTGTCGACGGTACAATTCGACTTCAACATGCCCGCCCGCTTTGAGATGGAGTATGTAGGAGAAGACGGAGAGCGCCATCAACCGGTGATGGTGCATCGCGCGCTGTTCGGGTCGGTGGAGCGCTTTTTCGGGGTACTGGTGGAGCACTACGCGGGCGCTTTCCCGCTCTGGCTGGCGCCGGTGCAGGTGGGGATTGTGCCTATCAGCGAGCGCCATTTGGCTTACGCGGAAAAGATAAAAGCGACCTTGCAGAACGCCGGTTTGCGGGTGGAAGTCGATCACCGCAACGAAAAGATGGGCGCGAAGATCCGCGACTTCACCATGCAGAAGCTGCCTTACATCCTGGTAGTCGGGGACAAGGAAGCGGAGACGGGAGCGGTGAGCCTGCGTGTCCGCGGCGCAAGGCGACCAGGGCAGCATGCCGCTCGAGGAGTTTGTCGGCCGGGCGCGGGGATTGGTAGAGAGTAAGTCGACGAGTTTGTAAGCTTCAGGAGCCGCCTTCTAACAACCTCAGTCTTGTCCAAACCAGATTTTTCGGCTCGCCAATTTGGACAAGACACCTGTTCGAAGAGCCAACTCTGCGGAAATACGCATTTTCCGATAGCCATTGCTCTGAGGCTCTGTTCGATAGAACCAACTCTGACGGAAATACGCATTTTCCGATAGCACGGCTGAGCTCTGAGGCTCTGTTCAGATAGAGCCAACTCTGCGGAAATACGCATTTTCCGATAGCCACTGCTCTGAGGCTCTGTTCGATAGAGCCAACTCTGCGGAAATACGCGCATTTTCCGATAGCCACTGCTCTGAGGCTCTGTATCAGGGCCTGACTTTAGTCGGGCCGTATCGGGGGTGAGCCCATGAGGGCTTTAGCCCCTGAGGTACGCTCTTCCAGACCTGATGGTGAACCAAGTCCCGTCTTTTCCCGTCTCATTCACCAATCAAGAACCAACCTGATTCTGTTCAGCCGAACGCCCCTCAAACAATCAACGAGTTGCATCCTCAAAAGCAATAGTCCTGCTAGTTTGGAGCCGCGCACGACCAAACCCGCCCAGGCGGCTCCCTATCGCTGTTGCCTGTTTACCACTGCACCCCCGGATAAAGGCTCGGTATGCGGAATGCGCGGTAGAAGTTAGTCCCCGTGACTTGCATGGTCCATACCGTTTGCGGAGTGCTCTGTGGAGTCACTTCAAAGACCTCGGAACTGACGTTTGGCAGCCCGCACAGGTCGTACTCGATATTGGCGTTGGGAAGCAGATCTACGCTCCCACCGAAGAAGTTGTAAAGGTTGGGCGGGCAGAATGTAATGAGTGGTAAGCGTTGCCGTCTTCGCGTTCTCGTCGATTTGGAAAACGGGAATCGTCGAGTAAAGGCAAGCTGGATTGTTAACCGGTGCCACAGGTGATGCCGTTGGCAAAGATGCGGTCGTCGCCGTTATCCATCACTCCGAGCGAAAAGACGCCGCTCGTATTGCGAACTGAAATACGCGGGAAAGTGCTGGGCATATTCCCAGTCAGTCGGATCCACTCCACCCTTGAGTGCGAAGTCGCCTCCCTGGCCCAGACGCCAAATGACAGCGCCTTTACCCTTGCCGTCCTCATAATCCACTTTGTATACGATGTTTTCGTGGCGCATGGAAATCAGGATATTGCCATCGTCTTTCGAGTAAAGGATCGCGTTGGCATGCGTCCAATCGGGCCACTGGTAGGGGTGATGGTTCGGGTTCAAATGATTGAAGGCGTTCCATGCCCACACCGGTTTCAGGTTTGCGTCCAGATCAATGACTACGTCGCCCAGCACGTTGGCGGCCGGCAGATTGGTGAGTGCAGGCGTGGTGTTGCCATCGAGATACTTAAGGGTACTGCCAAGCACCAGCCAGTGACCGTTTGGCAGCGGCTCCACATCATGATGGAGGCTCTGCAACGTCACGTTACATTCAGCGCACGTGGCTTCCGCTAGAAGCGAATTCAGGTCGTTGAGCTCGATCTCACGCACGGTGTCGCCCGCCAGGTTCACTTCCCTTATCTCGCTGATCGTGCCGGGTGGGATCGTGGTCAGACCAGCCACCGAGTTCGGTCCGATAGCCATCAGGAAGTCGCCGTTCGGCAGTAATTTAGCGCCCTGCACAAAATTGGTGTTAGGCCTGGGTGCCGCATAAGTCCAGAGAACGTTACCCGCAAGGTCAGTTACGGCGAGTCCAGTTGGGTGTTCCATTGAGCATGTTTAGCAACTCTACGCCGGGCTGTGGCGTCATTCCTGGGGCAGTTGTCGCGGTCAGCTTGGGTTGCATGTTGGCCGGCACCGGCTGGGTGGTGAAACTGTGATCGACGTCGTTAGCGCTGATACCGTTCGTAAACTGGACCGAAGCCTGCATGTGGTAGGTGGTGTTCCCCTGCATGCCTGCGACAAAAATGCTGACGACGCCACCGTTCTCCGACGTCGACTGTGTCCATGTCTTCGTTCCATACGTCGTATCTTTGCCGAAGTTCACGGTCACGCTTCCGGGAAATGGCAGCGTCATCGTGTAGAGCGCAACCTGAGGATTGTCGGTAGTGCTCACCTGTCCTGCGGCTAAAGCAGCTGAAGTTCCTGTGAGAGCGACGGTCTGCGGCGTTCCGGCAGGTACTCCCACGAATCCAAGGTTCAGGGACGCATTCTGTGTGGCGGGTGCCGAGGCAGTCGTAGGCTTGTAGCTGACCATAACCGGGCAGGTGGCCGCCGGCGCCAGCTGTGCACCGCAAGAGCCGGTACTCACTAGGCTGTAGCTCGGATCGCCGCTGACCGCGGGATTCATGCTCAGCGTCGTCGTGCCTGTATTCGTAACTGTGACGACTGACTGGGTCATCGTGTTGTTGACGAGTTATTGCCGAACCCAAAGGAGGTGCTGCTCAACGCCGCGTTCGTCGACGGCGGTCGGCGCTAGCTGGGCTCACCGTTAGAGCAGTTGTAATGCTATGACTCAGCGACCCGGAGGTAGCCTGAAGCGAGATGGTTGCGCTTCCCGGCACAGCAGCTGAACTGGCAGTCACACTAATCTGCTGTAGACCTCCAGGTGCGATGGAGAGGGTCATCGGTGTAGCCGTGACCCCGCTCGGTAAGGAGCCGACGGCTACGCTGACATTTCCGGTGAAACCACTCACTGGCGAAGCTGCTACCGTGACCGCCTGTGCAGCGCCACCTGGAGTAATCGTAACGGAGGAGGGAACGATGGCCAAAGTAAAGTCGCCCGATCCGGTTGCGGCGTTGCTTGACGTCCCGCCACCGCCGCCACAGCCGGTTAAAACCGTTAGCAAAGAGATTGCGCATAGAAAAGGCATACGCGAGTGCATGAGAAGGGCTCCGTTCAGGATCTATTTCGGTTGATCAACAGATCTGAGCACGCCCGCATGCCTGTCTTGCTTCAAGCGTGACAGAACCCCCGAAGAAGGCGTGCAAATCTGTAGCGTACTAAAGCTTGCAGGATGATAAAGCAAAACGAAATCCCTTCCTGGCTGGATTCTGCTCCGTAGGTGCACAAGTGATAACTCATGTACGCGTCGAAGCATGTTTAGGCTGCGGAACTTGGGCAGGTTTGCGTAGAATTGGCTTGCGGAGGGGCACCGGCCAGGTAACGTGGGCGAATAGAACCCCGTAACGAGTGCCAGGTTCCTCAGGCGCGTTTTCGCAAAGTCTTCGATGAAGCGCCCGGGAGTGCCGCTAGAAATTGGCGCCTTTCTCGACCGATCAAGAAGGGCTCTGGATGGGCCGCAGGGTGCAGGAAGCCTTAAGACGGCCCTTTACAAAACGGCAGGGCGACTCTTCTGTGCACGGCAATCAGTTTCCTCGTTACCCGTGGACCATCGAAGGATCCGATAATTGTCCATTCAAACTCGGGTTTCCTCCTGACGTTATTGTCGAACCAATTGGGTTTATTCAGGTCAGATGAGGGATTGATACCGCCATCCAGCGTAAAAGCGTTCGGCGCGTCAAGCACAACAAAATCGGGGTGCGAACAGAGAAACGCGCGATTCTCTTGAATGTTGTTCGAGTAGTAGCCGTTGGCCCGATAAGTCTGCATCAGGTGGTAGTCGACCACAAATGTCCTCGGTCCCTGCAACGCTGTCGGCCAGTCCAGCAGGAAAAAGAAGTGGCCAGGGTTGTGCGCTAAGCGCATAAACTTGGCAAAGTCCTCCTGCCAACCCGCAACCACCGGGACATCAACGGGAACAAGCTGTTCCAGGCGTCCCACGTCCAGGTACGCCAGGCTCTGGTCGATAGGTTTCACGGCGAGCACGGTGAGTACTGGCATCATCATTAAAAATGCCACGGTTGCTGTCCACGTCAAACGCGCCGGTAGGGGGGAGTTGACCCGATCCGCCCCAAGGGCTTGGGCGCTGGCTGCCAACACAATCGCCAGGCCGATACCGCTCGGCAGCACATATCTCGGAGCTAAGACCGGGGTCACGGCATGAGACAGCGCAAACAGCACCAGAGGTGCCGAAAGCAGCAAATAGGCGAGTAGCAACGGAGTACCTTCGCGACCAGCGATCTCGCGCCAGCCCGATTTCCAGATCCTGCGAATCCCGAAAACAAGAACCAGGACAAGCGGAAAATAAATGACGAATTCCGCTGTGCGGCTCACAATCTGAAAACCTGCTTGACTGGAGCGGTTCATAAAAAACCTGAGCCAGGGCAGCGAATCCGCAAATAGATAGACGGTTCGCAGGTCTGTGATAGTGGGCATTGCTATCCAGCCGTGCGGTTTGCCGGTAGCCATGATCGCTCGGGTAGCCGGCATCCACGGCAGAAGCACCAACCAGCCGGCCGCGTAGGCAAGATAGAGCTTCAGCCGGAATTGTCCCTTTGCGGCATCGGTCAGCACCAGCGCCAGGAGAATAAGGCCGCTATATATAATCCCGAATATGTGAGTAGACACCAAAGCCGCTTGCGAGAGAAAAACCAGAACCAGGAGCGTGCGTGACGTCCCCGCCCGCGCGGCCAGCCGCACAAAGAGGTGCACGGAGACCGCTACGGCAAACAGGTAGAGGCCGTAGAAACGCCCTTCTACGTTTTGATCGAGTAGATCACCCGAGGTACCCCAGAATACGAGAACGCCAAATGCCGTGGCCCATACTCCATAAAACCGCCGAAGAGTTGTCCAGGTAACCAGCAGAGCGCCGCACACGGCGATGCTGGAGTACAGGCGAAGTGCCAGAGCACTGGCGCCAAAGACTCTGGCCCAGGGCCAGACCGTCACATAAAAGAGTGACTGGCCTCCATCCGCGCCGTGTTGAATGGCGGAGTACAAGTGCCATAGCGATGGATCGCTCACCTCCTTCCAGGTGAATATCTCATCCATCCACACTTGTTTGTAGGGAGACCAGAGAATACAGGACAAAAGGAGAGACGAGACAGCGCAGCAGAGCAACACAATCTCGCCTACAGCCGCTTTTTGCGGAGCGGTTTCTTTTAGTTTGGTGTTGAAGGTGCCTGTAGATTTCACCGGCCTGGAGTTGCTCTCTGAGGACAAGTGGTGTTTCCCCTCGGTTCGACGCTATAAAAGTATCTGCCGTGGAAGCAGTCAGCATTTGTCGGCTTGATTTACTTCGACTGATAAATCAGGTCGCAATCCCACTCCATGATATTTCGTCCCGGTTCTACAAGACCGCCGCAGAAACTATGAGTGTTGCGGTATCCCAGACCGTCGAGTTGTTCCGCCAGGGGCAGCGCGGCAATGGTCGCTTCGGTCGGAAAGTCGCGGAATCTCCATTCCAATACAACAATGTGGGGGCTCTGTTTAAGCAGTTCCTCGTATCGCGACTTCCCGGGGTTTCGAATGCTCCACCAGTAGTACGCATATGGCTGGTTCAGAAAAATCTTGTGATCGAAGTAGGCTTGACTGCCCACGGAAAGAAAATCATTACCTATCTCCACGATCCTGGCATGGGAGGCCACATACGGCTTGAGAAAAGCAGCAGTCGCCGTGCCGGATCCGTAGTCGTGAGCATGATCGAACCGGAACGCGAATACAGCCCAGCTGATCTGTACCAGTGCGATAAGCAGAAGCATCGCGACAGGCAATTGCTCATAGACGCGCAGCTTTCTAAAGGGCGACCCTTCCGCTGGCCATGTCATCCATAGCATGGCGATCACATACAAAAACATCAAACCTGAGTGCCAAAACCAACCGTAAGCATGGCAGAGGACAACAAGAAAGAAAGCCGGGATAAGGTAGTGCAGCTTTCGAGTTCGAAAGAGCTTCCACGTCATCAATACCCAGAAGACACACCCCAACCAGAATGGATGAATAAGGCCTTCCGTCAGGCCTCCGGAGAGGCGTGACTCCAGCTTCCACGCTAACCATTGGATCGATCTTTTCTCTCCAGGTTCAGCATGTGGATACGGCGGCGTCAATTGCGATTGCTGTGCCTCGACTACCTCCTTGACCGCCGGGTTGGGCATGAACACGAGCCCTGCGCCACTTGCATCTTTCGAGGGAAATGCGGTCAGGATGCTGATTGCGTACAGCGTAAGCAGCAGCAGGGCGGCGGGATACATTCTTGCTACAGGCGCAGATGCGCCAGGTTTCCGTCGGTCCAACCAAAGGTCGATCAGGTATACGATGGCCAGGCCGCCGGAGATCGCTGCGGCATGCGGTGCAACGTTGGCAAGAAGCCCCAGACATAAAGCAATCGTTAGCGGTCTCTCCAACCTTTGCGGCCAATAATACGCACACAGAAAAAGCAACAAGGGGATCAGTACGTAACTGCGCGCTACCACCGCGTATTGGAAAGCTAGATAAAACGTGAAAGGTAGCAGCAGCTTGACGGGGCGCGGAAACGGCGCGGCAGCCACGAGGACAGTTACGCCCAGAAATCCGAAAACCGCTGCCACCCAATGCATGCCGGCATAGCTCACGTGAAGCCGGGACATCACCCAGAGGCAGACGTACCACAGGCCGGGGTGACCTTCGTACGAGAGCGTGCGAAATATCTGTCCGAGGGGAAGCGTTCGGGCAATTTGCCAGGCTTGCGCTTCATCTGCCCATGGCTCGTGGTAAGGAATCGCCCAGGCCAGAAGGCCGGCATAAAGACAAAGGGTAACGAGTTCGGGCACCCCAAAGCGAAAGCGTGGCATGCGCGGAGTCTCTGCAGCGAGATCCACTTCAATAGGCGCGATCACCTCTTCCAATGCACGATCCTTCGTAGGCCGGCGATATGCGGGAACTCCAGCCCCTTCGCAGCAATGCACTGTAGCGTCAAAATCTGGCCAAGCATACAATCGAATTGCAGAACTCACCGCGGAAAAAACGCGACGTCGCTTAAGAATACCCTTTAACAGCACTCAGGGCATCTATGGATTTGACTAAACGCTTCGATCCACCAATCCACTCAGGCTCGGACTTGGAGCTTATTTACCAAACCAGATTTCAAGATCAAGGCGACTATCGCAAGCAGGTATGGAAAATATTGACCAAGTATTTTTCGCGCTGGATACCGGCTGACTCGGTGCTTCTGGATCTCGGCTGTGGCTACTGTGAGTTTATCAACCAGGTACAGTGTTCAACTAAATTTGGTATGGACTTGAATCCCGAAGTGCGAAGGCGGGCTTCGCCGGAGGTCCAAGTCCTGGAGCAGGACTGCTCACTACCTTGGTCCGTTCCTCCGGCCAGTTTGACGACTGTGTTCACCAGCAACTTTCTCGAACATTTACCTACAAAAACTCACGTGGAAAAAACCCTGATGCACGCATACACGGCGCTCGGGAGTGATGGATATTTTATTGCGATGGGTCCGAACGTAAGGCTGGTTCCAGGCGCTTATTGGGATTTCTTCGATCATTATGTCGCGTTAACGGAACGCTCGATGAAAGAAATCCTGACCAAATGCGGCTTCGAGATAGAGTTGTGTTTGGAAAGATTCCTGCCATATTCCATGTCTCAGGGACGGACCTATCCCCTCTGGATGTTACGCCTCTATCTGGCGATGCCAGCGGTATGGCCCTTGTTCGGAAGACAGTTCCTTGTGGTTGCGAGAAAGAAGACTCCAGCGCCGAGCTTGGAAAGCGCGAGGTAATGTAGGATGGTCGTGATTTCAAAGTCGGCGGATAATGAGAACTCGCCTGTAAAGTTTATCGTCGGCGAAAAGAAGCGCCAATATTCCTCGAGCAGCCTATCGTTCGCGCCTAGCGTTGTTACAGGAGCATGCTAGCCTTTGGTTTTCTTGGGTAAAGTGCTCTCGATCGTCGGGAGCAAGTAAATGGGTTGTTTACTCGTAAGCTGGCGGTCGACCCTGCCGAGAGGACGATGACTCGCCGTTTCGCGCGGTTCCGATGGCTAGCTCTTTTGCTACTTGCCCCGCCGGCTGCAGCCGTCGTGTACGTCGCGATGTTTGCGACCGCCACTCCTCTGACCGATGAGTGGATCATGCTCGGGTCCGCTGTTGACCTTCACAATCACGGTTGGTCACTCCACGCACTGCAATCAATACAAATTCAACATCAACAGCATCTCCTGATTGTGCCTTACCTGATCTATTTCCCGCTTGAGGAACTGTTTCGCTTCGACACGCGGGCATTGGTAGGAGTGACGCTAATATGTTTTGCAGTTCAGTTCGCGGTCTTTCGATTTCAGCTAGTGAAAGACGACCTTGCTGCGTTTCCAATTGCGTTGCTGTTGTTTAGTCCCTCACATTACATGGAATTTCACTGGGGCTTTCAATTTGCTCTGGCCATGTCAGTCACGTTCCCGGTGGTGGCGCTCGCAGTCTTGGACCGCATCGGAGACGATCTTACGGGTCTCAGCGTTCGCCATTACGTGATCGGGACCGTGCTTCTCGTGTTCGGCGCGCTGTCTTCGGCGCCTGGCTATTTCGGATTTCTTTCGGCAGTTGTGCTCATCACGATGAAGTCGCTGCCGACCCGAACAAAAATCGTGCTAAGCCTCTCGTGGGTATTGCTTGCGGGGCTGATCTATTTTGGGATCGCTACCCCATGGCACTCTGGGCACATTCTCGGCGTCAGAGAGATATTCTATGTCCTCACTGCACTTGGCAGTGTAATTTGGGGCTCGCCGGTAGGGATTTTCAAGTTCGGAATTGACAGGGACAGCCTCACCGGATTGGCATTGATCGTAGCTCTTACCGCTGTAGTCGCGCGCATCCGGCCACGATTCGCATCGTTAGCGCTTCCAATCGCACTTATCTCGCTCGGTCTGGGAACCATTGCGGCTGTAGGAGTGAGCCGGCCTTACCTTGGAAACTGGCATCTACAGCTAGTGCTGCCCGCAGTCTGCGGGATTTACGCTGCTGCGTATATCGTGTGGCGACAGGAGCGATCCCGGTTCAATACCATTCTTTTCTCCGGTGTCGTCCTCCTGCTCCTGTTGAACCTTTACGGCTCTTACCTCGGCTTTACCGAGTTTGGCCCGAGCTACCGCAACTACGTCGGCAAGATCGAGGATTACATCCTCTCGTATACGCCCTCACTGGAAAAGCCGTTTCCTCATCCGGGCGACCGCGACATCGATGCCGAGATGATTGAGTTTCTACGCGAAAAGCATCACCCGCTTTTCGAGGCGCCGCGACGGCACTAGCATGGCGGGCGGCAAGCCAGTCTGCGCGATGCAGTCCATGCGCGTCTGTATTACACGCAACAGCGAACAGCCGGTGAGTGGGAACGCATAAGACCATTTCGTCTTGCGATTTGTAGGCGCGCCCCTGCGAATTGCCATTTGGTTCAGGAAATCCACTAAGCCTTCGTAGTCATCACCGAAACGAGGATTTCTGGCTTTGCGAAAAGGATTGCATAGCACAGGATTGCTGGATACACCACAAAAGCGGCGGCAACAATTGAGCTGAGGGTCGCCTCTTAGGGTGCCTCAGCAATGCCACTGCCCTTGGATGCACGTTCATAAATATCGCAATTATCTGCATGCAAAGCTGTTGACCGGGGCATCCCGACTTCTTGAAGAAGTGTCGAAAGGTGAGGTCCATAGCGGCCCAGATCGCAGGCCACCAAGGCTGCCACCTTTCCTGCCCCTTGGTTTGCAATAGCATGTTTGATAGGCGGGAGGCTCCAACTTGCTGGCGATCGGCCCAACGTCGTATCCATGATTGCTCGTCGGTGGCTTTGATATGGAAGTTCTGGTGACCACTCTAGCCCTAAGATCAGAATTACGTCTTGAGATCGAGTGGTGTCCTCGATCATAGCGGCAACCTCGGGCCGCCCAGGGGCGTTTGTGCTCTGGATCGGGTAGTAGTGGGTGAAATAGCGAAAACCACATGCACCGATTTCGAGAACCAACAGCGCTACTCCGATCCACCCTCGTGGCCCTGGAATCCTTAATACACACGTGATCAGCACCCCGGTGGCAACCACCAGGAAGACTGCATTGGAGTATGGGTAATACTCATGCACAACGTGCAAATTGAAGAAGAGCAGGATGGTTCCTGCATAGAGTGCAACACAGGTCGCTGCAATCCAATTCCATCGTCGACACATCCAGGCATACACTACCAGGACAACGACGGCTGCCCCTATGTTTCCTATGTGGTTATTGGTCGCGCGTAAAAGCTGAAAATATATCCCCGGGTGAAGCCGCTCTGCGAACGGACCGAATGTCCATCCTTTCAATACCTTGCTTGTCAGGTAGACGCCAATTGGATTCTGCGCCTTGACGGCGTCCGCAAACTTAGTCCAGCACAATGTAGCCACTACTGGAAGGGCGACGCAAAACAGAGCCACTGCTGTGACGACACTGCCCTCTATCTTCCCTCTTTCGCGATCCTTCCATATATACCAACCGGCCAAACATGTCCCCAGCACGAAGAACGATGCAAAAGTCGTGACTTTCACAAGGCCGGCCAGAACGCCGAATATTGCACCGCCTGCTATGTGGCGGTAACGCCACCGCGTTTCACTCAATACCAGCCGGAACATCTGATCCGCGTACATGAGCGAGAAGAACAGGGCAGTGGACTCGATCATAAAAAGGCGTGAGATGAAGACGTAAAGTGGACTCACGGCGAACAGCGCCAGCGCGGGTATCATCTGTGTCCCCCGGAAATCCATGCGCCAAAGGATGGATGCCAGGGGGAAAAAACAAAGATAGTAGAACAGGATGGAGACAAGACGGCCGGTCTGCTCGAGGGGTGCGGAGAAGATCCTGGAAAGGCTTGCCACGATGCCTTGGTAGAGCGGGAATTCGAATGGCAACGACCACGGAGGCCCAAACACAGGGGTCTCGTAACGAAGGAAGCTACCACCGTGCATGATGGAATCCGTAGAGATCGCTGTCTGAGCCTGCCGAAAACCGTGAAAATCAAACAGAGTATTATGAAAACCTACGCTCGTCGCGTAAAAGCTGAAGCCAAGGCTTAGAAGGCCAAGCAGCCAAACGACAGTGTCAATCGCCGTAAGGCGGAATTTCCCTTTTGAATCCAAAAGCGTCACTCCGTCTACCATCTTGCCCTTCGCTTTCATTGAACAACTTGTTCAGAATAGAATGGCAATCCAGACGTTTGTTAAGAGGGATTTCCGCCGGCGCTACGAGTGCGCCTCTAGGAGGTTACGTAGCCTGAAGTTCCTTTCGGGCTCCCTGATTCTTTGACTTCGGCTGAAAAGCCATGAAATACCACTTCAGATAGTGTGGCAACCACTTCCAAAGCTTGAAACGCGAGGTGCCTGCAGTCCGGTCTCGCCAGGTGGAGGGTGTTTCCGAGATCGTATACCCCGCAAGAAAAGCCTTCACCGTAATCTCCAGGCTCAACTCGAATCCGCCCTTGCTCTCGATCCGAATCGCACTCAACATGGCGCGATCATAGATCTTGAAAGCATTGGTAGCGTCATGCGTGGGAATTCCACGAAACCAACACAACGTAAGGCCGGATAGACGTGACAGCAGTTGTTTGAACCACGGCCCTCCGATGAGCCTCCCACCCTTCATGTAGCGGCTGCCAACCACGATGTGGCTGCCCCGTCTATAAAGGTCGAGCATCTTTCCCACCTGCGCCAGATCGTCAGACAAGTCGGCCATGACCACCAGCACAGGACCGGCCGGCGCCGCATCAAATCCGGTTCGAATGGCGCCGACGACCCCGCGGCCGTACGTGTTCTTGATGAGCTTCAATCGAGTCTCGCCCCGCTCGATAATCTGCCGCGCCACTGGGAGCGTGTCGTCCCCGTCAAAATCGAAGGCGACCAACGCAGTAAAAGGCAGGTTGAGGTGCGCCGTCATCTCAGCCCAGAGCGCGGGAAAATTGGCTCCCTCGTTATAGACAGGAATGACTATCGTGAGCGGTCTGTCTACCGCCCCTGCCTGCGAAGTCTTTGGGGAAGCAGATTGATTCACATCTGGCCTATTTCTACTTGCTCCGCGATCCAGGGAATGACCTCGTCCAGGATGTCTGGGAGGGGAGTCGTTGCCTCAAACCCAAGCAACTTCCGCGCCTTGTGCACATCGGGTGCCCTCTCCTGGACGTCGTACTCGTAAGCCGGATCGCTCACGTAACGAAATGGCTTGCTCGACCCGTGGACTTTTTTCCAGATGATTTCTGCCAATTCCAACACAGTCGTGCGGACTGGAGTGGATAGATTGAAATCCTGGTTCAAAGCGGCCGGGTGTTCGACGCAAACCCGAATACCGCGTGCAAGGTCCCCGCCATACGTGTAATGGCGCACCTGTTTCCCGTCTCCCAAAATGTGCAGCGGATCCTGACCCTTCACCAGCTTCTGTACTAAGTCGGGCACGACGTGAGACATGGCCAACCGCACATTGCCGCTCATGATGTCATGGTCAGATAAGGCGCGCTTTTCCCCAATTCCGACGCAGTTGAACGGCCGAACAATCGTGTAGGGAAGCTTGTACTGTTCGTAGGCTCCCTGAACAAAATACTCGACGGCGAGCTTCTGAAAGCCGTACGTGGATCGAGGCGGTGGGCTACGGCGCTCCGCACCCTCGGGCGTGGGGTATTCGGTGGTGCTCTCGAAAACCATACTGGACGAGAGCACCACGATCTTCTGAAGTTTGCGCTCTTTGTGAGCCCAAATCGCGGCATCAAAGGAAGACGCGATGATGCGTTCGTTTTCTGCCAGGAGGTCGTAGGCGAATTCGTGAAAATACGAGATACCGCCAATCATGGCTGCCGCCGCGATGAAGTGATCGCAGTCCGAAAGAAGCTCCTTCATGAGAGCGACATCTTTGGCATCGCCCTCGACCAGCTTGTACCGGGGATGGGTGTCGTAAGACTTCTGCAGACGTCCGTACTTGCTGAAATTGTCTAAACCGACTACGTCGTACCCGTGCTCCAGAAGTTCCTGGATCAGATATCCACAGATAAAGCCTGAAGCGCCAGTTACTAAAACTTTCACGATGCGGTAGATCCTCCTGTGTCAAGTTGCTGCCGATGTGGCCAAAACCCCCACACATCGATGACCACCTTCTCCGCGGAAAAGTAAAGATCCCGATAGGCGGCGTGGGGCGCTCCCAGAATAATGATTTCAGCCCGTTGTATCGCATCCTCAAGTGGGATCAGCTTCGGGTCGGGGACATATGGATCCGTGCAGAGGACCTCCTTCGCTTCTACCATAAGCAACTTCCGAAGCTTGTATGAAAGGCTCTCACGCTTGTCGTCTGATTCTGATTTAAAGGCCATGCCTAACACAGCAACGACTTTATCGCGAAGTTTCTGCTGCCGCCGCAATTGGCCGACGATGAAGTTAGGCAACCCTTCGTTCACCAACATGGCGGCATGACCCAGGAAGAAGTTATTTCCCGAAAAAGCCGATAGCTGCAGGGTATCTTTCAGGAGGCAGGGGCCGGCAGCAAAGCCGGCCTTGGCAAAACTTTTCATGCGCGGGTAGCGATGGGTCACCGCATTGTAGATGCGCTGGTAATCCAGGCCGTAGGTCTCAGCCAGCATATAAAACTGGTTCGAGATGGCAAAGTTCATATAGCGCCAGCTGTTGGAGAAAAGCTTAGCCAACTCGGCTTCGAGCGGTGAGAGCTCGACAAGGTCCTCATTGATCATCGAGAACAATTCCTGTGCGCGCGCCAAAGAAACCGGGTCGAAAGCGGAGATAATTTGCGGGAGGGCTCGAATCTCTTCCATGGCCTTACCCTCAGCGATTCGTTCGGGGCAAAAGGCTAAGAGAATCCTTCGCCCAGAGCCCTGCAAGCGCTCGTGAACCAGCTTGGTTACGCCCGGATAGACGGTGCTCCGAAGAACCAGAAGAGAGTTCTCAGGCATGCGGGCGATCACTTCGTCGATGCTGTGATATAGGTCGGTGACGGTCGGATTGAGATGTTCGTCGACGGGGGTTCCAAGTACCGCGATGGCAGCGTCCGAATCATGCAGGCAGGAGGCATCTGAGGTGGCGGTCAATTTCTTGCCCACAACCCTGCCCAACTGTTCCAGGGCATTTGTCTCCATAAAGGGCATTTGCCCTGCATTTACCGTGTCTATCTTCGCTTGATCGCGATCTAGAAGAACGACCTCCAGTCCACAATTGGCGAATACGATGCCCAGGGGAAGACCCACATGGCCGCAACCGCCGATGATGACAATCTTCTTTATCTTCTGCATGAACTCCTGATCGCCTCATGTTCGACGAGTGCTCGAAATTTTTACTTCCGGTCCGTATAACCAAGTGTAACGAAGTGCAGCTTTGCTTGAGAACAAGCCGCGACCAGATTGATTACTCTGTATAGACCAGAACTACAGCGCCGGTTATCAGACCTCCGGCAGATCATTGGAGATTCCCAGCCCAGGTTCGCGGGATGAACTCCAGAACCCTGACCCTATCGAACATCCCGAGTTCGCGGACGCGATGCGTCCGCTCGGCGTTGCTTGCGAGCCAATCAAGAGTATTGTAAGAGGGTGCATACGCCAGGGCCAGAAACCGGCGATTTGCGGATTCTCGGAGGAACTGCGAACCGGCCTCAACCGCCTCTTCATTGAGCGCCCGCGGCAGTGCCACCACCGGTACGCTGAGCGGGTAATAACTGATTTGCGCGAAGAGGGCGCTGTCCTTAACGGCTGAGCCGACGGGCATAGGCATGTGGTCCGATTCCGGGAGATCGCTGCAGATCAGCACTGGGGCATTATCGCGAGAAGCATTTTTTTCGGCTGCATCGAGAGCATATTTCCAGGTGTAATTGTGGATCCTGGAAGAAGGGGACGTGAAGACGTGATAGGCGGTCGTCGCGACGACCGCGGTGCAGAACAACAAGCGCAGCGTGCGCGACTCGATTCGGCTCACAACGTAGCCCCAGCAGAGTGCGATTCCCGGGATGGCAACCACTCGGTAGCGGGCCGCGAAAATATGCGTCGAAGTGCCAACGCTCACACCGTAGAGGATCAGAATCGGAACCAGCCCCAACGACGCGCAGAACAAAATTTTCCTGGCCTCAACGCGGCGTAGCAGAGCGAACCGGCCTGTCGCACCAGCCAGGAGGATCGCGCCCGCCAGGATGAGTACAGCTTTCCTTTCGCCCAGTGTCCCATGCAACTCCCAGAATGCCGGCGCCAGATCGAAGACGTGGGTGCTGTTGGTGTGGAACATAAATTGCGCTCCTGGAATCACCGGCAGGAATCCGATGGCAAACGCGACCAGCGCAATCCCAAACTGGCGCCCACGCGTGTTGGAGTCACCATCTTTGATTGCAAAAAAGCTAATGACCAAGGCCGGCAGAATGACGGCAAACAGAAATTGGAGATAAATTATGCAGGCAGCTGAGAATCCGAATATGGCAGCCCGCCAATTCGAGTCGTTGTTCCGCAAACGCACTAGGGCAAAAATTGAGAACGTGATTGCCAAGGCGGCAAACGCATATGGTCGAACGTCAATTGATTCGGAATTTATGATCGGATGAAGACAAAAGACGACCACCGCGATGACCGCAACATCCCATTCGAACAGTTCCCGGGCTGAGCGGTATAGCAGATAAACAGCTCCGAGCATGGCTACGATGGAAGAAATTCTGAGTGCAATCTCGCCAGTTCCCACCATCTTGGCCCAGAGCCAGAGAAAGTATGAATAAGCGGGGACACCTGGCCAACCCTGACGGGAAAATATCTCTCTCAGCCCCCCTTTAATGACGAAGTACGAAACTGTCTCATCCAACCAAAGTGGTGCACGAATGGCAATAAACCAGGTCGAGATCGATACGACGAGTCCCAGGATGTAGATCGCACGCAAGCCTCCCTCTGGCATGGATGGTAGACCCTCGGGCAAGATCCGGCGTGTACTGGATCTGTTGGCGTGAGTGTTTGGAAGAAGGTCGGGGGCTTTCAAGGGCATGTTCCTGGCGAGCTCCTTCCTTAAACCGATCTAAATCATTACCTTGGAGGTTCGAAATGGAGCTGCGCAATGTGGTTCATGCATCAGTATCTAGTAGAAGCGTGGCGTCGGGTCAACAATTAAACCATGCATCGAAATTGTTTCCTCCCCAGTTATCAGTTGGGTTCGAGCTTCTCAGGCAGCGGTCGATTGTTCGCGTTTACGGTCAGCTTTAAGGGCAAAGCCGACCGTACAGGCAACCGTGCAATTTATGCCGCCACTTGTTTAACGCCGCCGTTTCGCCAGTCTCTGTGCCTTAAGGCGCGAACTAACACGCTGCACAATCCGAGAATCTCTCAGGTACCTCCGCCATCCTGCGGGTCCTAGAGTGAGGAGCTGGCGAAAGATCGCCGAGGGCTCCACAGGTTCGCCGCGCGAGGCGGCAGAAAGGGCCGAATTGATTGCAATCGACGCTAAAGCCACCCGCTCAACCTTGCTACGGGTTTTGCCTGTGACCAGGCCACTTTGCAGGTGGCGCTCAAGTACGGTGGTCAGCTGTTCTTCCCATTCTTTTGGTCGCACCTTGCGCGCTGTCGTTTGCGATGCGGGATGGACGCGGAAGGCGGTCAATGTTTCGGCGATGAAGCATATGGGTCCTAGCGCTCCCAGGCGAAGCCAGAGATCCCAGTCCGCGGAAAACCACAGGGTCTCATCCAGTCCACCCGAGTCAATGACCGCGTCCCGTCGGAAAACCGGAGATGGTATGGCTATGAAGTTTTGAACCAAAAGCCGCTCGACGAACTCATTGGAGGCTATGGTGCCTCCCTGCGAGAATGGGCAAGTCCACGAGCCCAGTTTCTGGCCATCTTGCCCCACGTACGTGGCATTGTGAATAATGAGCGCGCCCTGATGGCTCTCCATCTCTCTGCGCAGCCTTGTAAGCCTACCCGGAAGCCACAGATCATCCTGATGCAGAAAACAAGCCCAATCGCCTCTCGCTTCACGCAGGCCCAGGTTCGTGGCGGCTACCCAGTTCCCGAGCCTTCCGGGAGTAATTAATCGAAGGGAAACAGTATCCGCATAACCACGCACAATATTGAGAGTGCGATCCGTGGACCCATCATCGACAATCACCAGCTCGATTTCGATCTCGCTACCGTGCTGGTCCCGGACACTCTCGAGTGTCGCGGTCAAGTATTTCTCGCCGTTGTACGTAGGCATTACCACCGATAAAAGAGGAGGCATCTGATTTTGAGCACTCAGCAGGGCAGGCTCTTCTTACTTGCGGGTTTCGACACAAGGCTTGTTTAGGCGATCGTCGGGCTATCGGCGGACCAAGACTGCCACGTTGTTGTCCCACGGTCGAACTGTGGCCTTCTGGCGAATAGCATTTGGGCCAATCGAGTCGCTTACCAGCTCCTCAATAATAGGCATCGTCAAATAGGCGACATTGTCACCGGTCAGGTAGCGATCAGATGCCCCGCAAAGCCAGTTGATCGGCGAGTTCGTAGCTAGCCAATCCTTGAATATGAGGTTGCCGTCCGCTGTCATGGCTCTATCGATCCCACACATCAGCGATCGTCGGGCGTCTTTCGGCACATGATGAATGACATCTGCCAGTATCACAAGATCGTAAGAAGCTGGCTCACGGTCTGCCACAGATTCGACGGATTCCTGGCAGAACGTAACATTGGCGCGACTCCCACGGAACAAGCGGCCGACCTTAGGGGTGATGTCGATCGCAGTTATGGTGGCGGCTGGATAAATCTCCGTGATTCGCTGGGTCATTGCCCCTTCACCACAACCAACCTCCAGTATTCTTTGTGCCTGCGGAACCCATGTGTAAATTTGCCGAGCGAAATCATCCAGGTTTACAAAGATGTGCCTATAAGCCTCTGCCACCTTATGCTCGTAGGGGCCGAATAATTGCCTGATCACTGGTCCAGGTCGCATTATGGGGTACCCTTTCCTTGGTCTGAACCTCGGTAGTCAATTCCGATTCGCTTCATGGTCGGCTTGTTCAAGAATCAGTCCTTTCGGCCGGGATGGTCCTATCATAATGGTTGGCCACGCTTCCAGCAGTCCGAGATTCCGAGCCTTCCCAGGAGTGATCGACCGAATGGGTATAGCATCCGCAAACCCAAGCTCAATCTCGATTCTCTGGTCCCGTACATTTCGAGCGCAGCCGCGATGAATCGCCGCCAATGTATGTAGGCATAACAACTGAGAGGAGCGGTTTCAACTGCTATCTCTTGACGGCGACAGCGAATGCTTCTGTTCCGTGGCCCCGCAATGCCCGCACAATCATTAAGGGAAAAGACAGAACCGATAGCAATGTCAACGATAGCGCCCCCATGCATCCGTCGCACCCCGAATGACGGACGTAGTTTGAGATGCTCGCGTAATAGCACCAGGCAGTTTCGAGGAGCGGGGTCTTGAATGAAATCAAGCTTCATTCCCGCCTTATCGCATAAATCTGACAGACCTTCACGGTCAAAGAAGCTCAGGTGACGGGGCAGGTTCGAGTATTGCCCAATATTGACGAAATTGTCTGCCCTGTTGTACGCCGTAGAGGGTCGGGATCTGTATGAAGGCAACCCCTCCAACTTTCAGGTAGGAGCAAGTGGTAACCAGCGCCTCAAGCGGATTGCTCAGGTGCTCCAGCACACTCCACAGGGCGACTACATCGAAGGTGCCGTGTTCCCAAAGCCCAGGAGTCAAATCGCCGGTCCGCACATCAAAACCCAGTTCCGTGCGAAGAGCAACAGCCAGCGCGTCGCTGTACTCAACCGCCTTCACATCCCAACCTAACCGATGCACCGCATGAAGGAAATCACCCGCGCCACATCCCACCTCCAACAGCTTGCTACCTCTTCCATACTGCCGTAGGCGCCGCAATCTGCGCGAGGTCGTGAGCTCACGAAGAATCTTCCATAATGGCCAACCCGACTCCTTCCACGCCGGCCGGTACGGAGCATACTCGGCCGAGTAGGCCTTACTGAGCTGAGCTGCAGTCGGCAGCGGATTCTGCATGATCTGACCGCAAGTGAGACACCGGTACAACTTGAAGTCTGCGTCGTCATTCGGCTGGTAGAGGTCATATCCGGCGCGAACGAAGCTCCATTGGGTTCCGCCACAAACAGTGCAACGGCTAGAGGGGTTTTGCTCTTCGCGATTTGTCATCGTTAACATGGCTAATCTTCCTGCATAATCGCGGCATGCCTGTTTGCAGGCTTGATCCTCGTCTTGATCTTGGTGAGCCCAATAAGCCAATGGCGCACGCCGCGACAACAAAGCATGAGGATGCCACCAGGACCCGATTGGCCAGCGCCCATTGTGCTCCGACATTCAGCGGAGTACCAAACAGATGCAAGGTGGTTGCGTAACTCAATTCGTTCACGCCCAGTCCCCCCGGCGTGACGACAATGACACACGCGATGATGACAAAGGGCATGGCAGCCGCGAGGTGCCAAAGCGGTATATGGACGCCAATCGCTTGTGCGGTCTCGCCGGCCATAAGAACCTGAATGACAAAGCGAGCAGCAGAGAGCGCCATCAATTGCCTGGACAAGGAGGGGTTCAGCAGCCCTGATTGTTGCCACCCGGCGATGCTCTTCAAAACTCGATTTCGGGGGACGACGGCTCTGGCATTCAACGAAATCACTTGGCGGCGAATCAGCTCGACAATCGGGCCAACCGCCAGCAGCGCACATCCCGTCATCGCGAAAGCAGAAACCATCCACATCGTTCCCCCGCCGCGATAAAACCTGGTGATACCCGACGCGATCACCAGGAAGCCGACAATCAGAACATCAAATGCTTGTTCGAAGAGAGTGCCACCCGTGCCGCGCTTGAGAGCTCTCCCATGAAAATAGGTGCCCAGCGTCCGTGCGGCCGACATGCTGACCTGAACGGGAAGGATTTGCCCCAGCGCTACGCCCGTGCTGGTGAGCGCAAAGGACATAGTCCTCGAAGGGGCGGAATCGGAGGAATGGCGAAGACTGGCATCGACACGGCGCCACTTCAAGCTCGACAGATACACATGCACAGCAGTCAAAAGAACAAGCTTAGTGAACGATATCCAGCTGACACTCTTCAATTGCTGAACAGTCACGTGAAGGTCGAGCTTGCTGATCTTGATCAGCAGAACCACAAGGAAAACAGTCAGCGCGGAGGAAGCAACCCAAAAAAATGGCCGGCGTAAGTTCATTGGCGCCGCCTGAGCCCGAGGATGCTCAGGAAGAAGCTGCTGAACGTAATTTGAACGCCCATGGTGAGAGCGAAAACAGAAGGCATGACGATGCGCAGCGTCCGCTCAATATCCAGCGCGCCGAAACTCTGTCTTGCCCAGCCAGACACAGCAAAGATGGATCCGCCAAGCCCCAGAAGCATCAGCAGGCCTCCCACCAGCAAACCGGTTTCCAGCGTGACCCAGCGGAACATGCGATTCAGACGCGGATCCTCAGGTAGCAGGCCCTCGGTGATGGCAAAGACTTTCGTGAAGGTGGCAAAGGCGATCAACTGAAAACCGAGGAGTATGGCGACGAACGCATACAAAAGTGTGTGCACATCGAGACCGATGCCGTGAAACACTCGCCTTCCTGGAAGAAGTAAAACGCACCCGGCCAGCCCGACCAACATCAATAAAATTCCCGGGTAAAGAAAGAGCCAGCGCGGGCTGTACATAAGAAGAAAGCGGAGATGCCGCCAGCCATCACGCCAGGTACGCAGGTGCGGTGGGCGATTGCGTCCGTCAGGGTTTAACGTGGTCGGGACTTCGCTGACTTTCATTCGCATGAGAGTAGCCTTCACCACCATCTCGCTGGCGAACTCCATGCCGGTCGAGCGAATATCCATTTGCGAGGAAGCTGTCCCTGCGAAAACCGCGCATGCCGCAATGAAAATCTCCGCACGGTGACCCGAAAAACAACCTGCCAATGCCGCTGAGTACAGGGTTTCCCAGGTACCGGTGGAGGAAAGGCATCGCCTTGTCCGATATGCCACCCTGAAAACGATTGCCCATCACCAGGTCTGATCCCGCGCGCAGTTGCTGTACAAACCGGGGGGCGTGGCTGAAATCGTAACTGTCGTCGGAGTCTGCCATCAGCACGTACTTGCCCCGTGCAGCCAGAATTCCACCTTTGAGCGCGCTGCCGTAGCCCTTTTGCTCGATGTTTACCACTCTGGCACCTTCCGCCTGGGCAAGTTCTATCGAGCCATCCGTCGAGCCATTGTCGGCAACGATGACTTCGCCCGGGATACCCGCATCGTTGAGTGCACCCATGGCTTTGCGCACGCACACGCCCACCGTTTCCCGCTCATTGAGACACGGCATAACTACAGACAACTCAATAGGTTGTTCTGCTGTTGCCAGCGCGTCTAACGTCGAGTCAAGAGCTTCGCTGGAGTAAATTTCATGATTGACACTCATCGCCAGGCTTCCACTCTGCTCCGACCGGGAGGTGCCGGGGAGACCAGTTAAGACAGACTATCAGCGGCGGACACCCGGTTTTCAGAATATCGTCACATGCTCACTTGCATGTCGGGCACGAATTACAGCACCTTGACGCCGTCGAATACCCGGCTCACGGAACGATCACTTGTCTATCCCTGCTGCCAGCACGCAATCGAACCCAGGTAACCTCTGCCCCGCCACTCCCACGCTGAAAAACGCGTTTGGCCACTTACGTACAAACACGCAAAGGGCTTATCCTTAAAACCAGACGATATCGGCAGGTGCGGCCTCTCACGCGGCCGCGCCTTAACCGGCAGTTGCCAGCAGTTTCGGCCTCAAGCGTGAGCGAAGGATAGCCTCACCGCTATCCGGTGCCACACCCGATCCCTATCCCAAAATCACCACCACCAACCACGGCTCTCTTGCCGCGGCTCCCCCTTTTTTCCACCAGGAGAACACCACACATCTCCCCTGCAAACCCACCAAACCAAGGAACGAGACGACCTATGCCCAAAAACGTTGTGAGCGATCCCATCACCGATCAGGAAATATCCTTTGCCCACCTGATCCTTTCCGGAACCATGACCGACCGTCGCGCCGCCGAAGCCGCCGGTCTCAACCCCGAAACCGCCGCCTACACCAAAGCCAAGCCCCGTGTCCGCGCCTACATGATCGAGCACCGCGCCGCCGTCAAGGAAAAGCTGGTAGACCAGGAAGCTCCAGGAGCTGCGCAAGCTGAATATTGGTCGCGACCAGGTCCTCAACCGGCTCTGGGAGCTCGCCGCTCTCAGCCACGAACAGACCAGAGGCAGCATCGCCGGCCAGATCAAAGCTCTTTCGATGATCGCAGCGATCGAGGGACTCATCCCCGATCGCCGCTTTTCCCCACATGCCACGAAACCCGCGGCCCCGCCCCTCGAACCGGATATCTACAAGTCTGAGTGGCTCCGCGAACAGCTGCATCAAACCGCTGCAGGGCCAGGCGATCCCATTGCCGCCACGGAACCCCCAGCGGCCTCGTCCGGGCCTGCCCCGGCGCGCCGTGGGGACCCCAAACCGGAGCCTCGTCCGGATTCGACTGCGTCCGCGGCCGCTCCGCACTCTGACCCGACTCCTGATCAGAACTCCGACCAAAACCAGCCTGGCCTTCCCACCCCGATCCTCCCCCAAGCGTCAAACTGGGTTCCCCAGGCGACAGGCAGCGGCTTCGATGCTCTTGTGCACGCTGCCAACTCACTCAGGCAGCCCTTTTCCATTCAGAAAGGCCGTTTTGGCCGGCGCCGCTAAACAAAAGTCGAAAAAAGGCCCATTTTTATCGAATTTTAAAAGTTCATAGGAAGCGAAAGGGTACTGCCTCCAGGTACCGCTCGCCGCCCACGTAAAAGACAACCCTCGATCCGTTAATACCCGCGCATCCACCACCAAACGAGTCGCCATCGTCCAGGCGAAGACTGCCTTCAACCTGGGACCAAATCCCATGCCCTTGGAAGATCTACGGAGCGCAGCAAAGCACCGCGAGCAGCTACCCAGCGGTACGCATCACTCGACCTTCCCCTGACCGGAGGAAGGCTCAAACACCAACTCACAATGGCTCTCAAGAATCACCGCGCCGCTCGACGGCATTTTTCCGCAAAAAACATGCGTGTTCTGATACCCCAGGGTTCGCAACTCCGGCACGCCAGGTATCAAGTTGATGGCCTCCTGGGACGGCTGGGTATCGCCGTCTGCCAGCCATTGCACCAGCACGATAGCCGGCCGGTTCCGAACCCCGGCCCGCATCACAGACGAGTAATCTTCCTGAGCGCGATTCCGCTTGCTCCACCAGTGGAAGGAATACGGTTCGTTGGCAAAAACCTTGTGGTCAAAGTAGGGCTCGATCGCGACTGAGTCGAAATGATTGCCGGTTTCAAGAAGAGTATCGCCCCGATCCACATGCGGCTTCAGAAACGCCGCAGTCTGCGCCCCGGGCGAATAGGCCTGTGTGCGGTCGAAATTCAGGGCGTATCCAGCCCAGTAGACCTGGATGAGCGCAATCAGGAAAAAGAATCCAAGCGCCCCCTGTTCGTACCTTGGAAGTGCCCTGAACGGACCGCCCTGATTGGGCCAGACCATCCACAGCAAAGCAATCACATACGGTGTCATTAAGCCGGAGTGCCATGGCCTCGCAGCCACAAAGTGGCAGAACAGGAAAAACAATACACCCGGAATCAGGTATCGCAATTTACCTTCGCGGAAGAGCGCCCAGCAAAGAACCGCCCAAAACAGCAACGCCAAACCCAGTGGCAATACCAGTCCCGTCGCCAGTGGAGCAGTAAGCCGGCGATCGAATTGGTAGCGAATCGCTTCTGCGGAATGGCCGCGGCGCAGCTGTGCGAGTCGTTCGCTGCTGCGCGCTTGTGCTGCCGGCAAAGGCGACTGCCCTTGCGGAAAAGCGATGTCTCTCGCTGGCCTCGCAGTCAGGATGGCGACTGCGTAGAAGCTCACCAGTAGAATCAGGGCCATCGCCAGCCGCCGTCCTGCGCTGAGCTCGCTTCTTCTGCGGTGCCACCAAACCTCCATCCCGTAGACCACGGCAAAACCACCGGAGAACATCGCCAAATGGAGCGTCACATTTGCCAACAGGCCCAGGATTACCGCCACAGCGATCGGCTTCTCAAACCTTCTCGGCCATAAGGCGGCAAGCAAAAAAAGAAGAGTCGGCGCAAGCGCATAACTGCGTGCGACCACTGCGTATTGAAACACCAGGAAAAAAGTAAATGGAAGCAGCAGCTTCAGCCATCGCGGAAACGGCGACCATAGGAGCAGGATGGCGACTCCCGCCAGCGCAATGCCTCCACATGACCACCGCATCCCCGCGTAAGACACATGCAGACGGCTTAGGCACCACAGCAGCAGGTGCCATAATCCAGGAGAGCCCTCATATCTTAGTACCTGGAACATCTGCCGCAGCGAAAGCGAACGTGCAATCTGCCAGGCCTGCGCCTCATCGGCCCAGGGCTCGTGAAAATGAATCGCTGCGGCGACAACAACTCCGTACAGGCCCAGTGCCACCCACTCCGGGGCGCCGCGAAGTGGACGCCGCTGGGGCATCATGGGAGCAGCTTCAGCCGACTCAAGGGAAGTCCTCACCGGCACTCATCCTCTCACAACCTCCATGGCGCCCGGTTCGCATAAAATCCTCACGAGCCCCTTGTGTCCTAACGAAGCTGAGTCGCTTTGCGTCCGCCATCCAACCCGTCTTTGTGCGCCGTCTCAAGCGCAATCGACTGCGGCGGTCCCACGGCATGATGTAGCGTGAGAACCGCAACCATCCCGGCAAAACGCGAAGAGCTTTGCCGGACCAGGAAGCATTCGCGGTCGCCCTCACCATATCTCCAGTGTTTGCGATGACGGTAATGGAAGGATCCGTAGGAAATCAGCCAAAGCTGATAGTCGCCGGCCTCCTTTGCCCCAAGAATCAAATTGCGGGTCATATTCGTCCAACTACGTGCAGTGTAGGCCGCCGGCCAATCAGGCTGCGGCAGGCAACTGTCCTCTGGTTCCGGATGCAGCACAATCAAGTCTGGATGCAACGCCACAACATCAGACGGCTGCACCAGGCGGTGCGCGAAACGCTCCGTATTCAGACCCCACGCATCGTAAGCGACCCATCCGGAGCCATAGGTAATGAATCCGGCCTCCGTGGTCAGCAGGGTCCCGCGCGTCGGTAACCGTCTCAGATCGGTGGCAATCGCCTGAACATCCCGAAACTGGTAGTCGAGGAACGAGCGAAACTCTCGCCGCAGTGGTCCGAACAAAAACACGAGAAACGCAGCCCAGCCGATGCGCAGGATCAATCGGCGCCGCGCATCATCGAACGTGGACCAATGCAGAGCAACCAACAACGCCGCGGATAGCGGTAAATAGAAGAAAAAGCGATCGCCAACATTCTGGTCAAGCCGCATGGCCCAATAAAAAAGCGTTGGCGCCACCACAAGCGAAGCAACCAGGGGAATCGTGTCAGCCCGGGCTGCGTTTCCGGCAATCCACGAGCGTAGACTCGGGACCCGCCGCCACAAAACCGGCGCCAGCAGCGCGCTGTCAAAGAACAGATACTTCAGGCTCGACCGGAACGAGTGTGGAACCAGCGACTCCCAGGGTACGATGCACATCGGACTTGACGGTGAATGGTAGAGGAAACAGCGCATGGAAATAAGCCATGCGCCATACGAAATAGCCGAGACCTGGCAGCACGAATACCAGCAGGATACGCAGAGCCCGCGCACCCCGGTTGTCGCGGCGAAGCAGTAGAAAACCCAGCAGCGGCACTACGAAAACGATGCTGTCCGGACGAAACAGGCAAAGCAAAAGAGCAAGCGCGGCGGTGAGCGTTCACGCGCTGTCGCGTGAAGCTGACGGCAAGGAGCGTAAGTAGCAAAGCGTCTGGCAGTACAGCAAAGCCGGCGCCGGCGGCGACGATCTGCGGCACCAGCCCCGCTGCTCCTGCAATCATGAGCAGGCGCGTGGCCGTAACCCGCAACCCCGCTGCCCGCAGCATGACCAGCCCCAGCAGAAGCAGAGTTGAGAAGTTGATCACCGCCGTAAACACAGGCGGGGCGATGCCGCAGCGGATAGCCCCAGCCACCAAAGCCATCCACGCGAAGTCAGTCGCACCTTCCGCACGCGGGCCGCCGGAGTAGTAGGTGATGGCGCCCTGTTCGGCCAGGTTCCGGCTGTACTGGTGCAGGATGACCGCATCCTCGGCCGGCAAAAAGAAGTGCGGCAATGCCAGCAGCATCACCAGGACAACGAGCGCCGTAAATTGCAAGCGCGGCACAGAGCGCGCGGTCAAACCATAGCCAGCGGGAATCGCCGGATTTGTCACCCCGGTCTTCTGAGGGGCTATGCTGACCGGTGCTCATGTCCTGCCTGTTCGTCGGTTTGGTAACGGAAGTCCAGCTCACCGCAAAGCATTCGTTCGCGTCCGCGGGACAAATTCCAGCACCCTGACTCCGTCGAAGTCACCTAAATTGTGGACATCGTACGTTTTTGATGTCTGGGTCGCAAGCCAGTTCAGCGTTGCATACGACTCTGTGAAGGCCGCGGCTAGAAAGCGTTCGTGCTGTTGTTCTGCTTGCTGCAGGAACTGTGAACCAACCCGCCTTGCCTCCGCATTGAGCGCCCGCGGAAGCGCTACGACGGGCACCGTAATTTTGTAGTAGCTGATCGGCGGAAGAACTCCACTTTCCTCGATTGCCGGCCCAACCGGCATTCGCATGTAGTCGGCCTCAGGAATATCGCTGCAGATAAGTACTGGGGCGCCATCCGAAGAGGCGTTCTGTTGGATCGCCTGCAAGGCATACTTCCACGTGTAAGTGCTGTGAGGAGGGAAGATCATATATCGGCAGAAAGTGATCGCAACCACCGCCACACAGAAAAGCAACCGCAACGCGCGGGAATTCAGGCGGCTCGCCAGCAACGCCCAGGAGAGTGCGATGCCCGCCACCGACTCCAGCCGATAGCGCGGAACAAATACATGAATGGAGGTCCCCACGCTCAAGCCGTAGAGGATCAGAATCGGAACCAGCCCCAGAGACAAGCACAACAAAACCGTCCAGCGATCCGCGGGACTTTCCCGGCTGAGTCTTTTGGTCCCCGCCGCAATCAACAGGATAAGCAACAGAACCAGCGCGAGCCCGTGCAGCGTAAGCGTTGAAATCAACTCCAGAAACTTCGGAGCCGGCGAAAAAACATGTGTCCCGCTGGTGTGGGCCATGTATTGCAGCCGGGGAACGATGGGTATAGACGCCACCGTGAATGCAATGACCGCGACACTCAGCTGTCGCCAAAGCACCTTGCGGTCTCCAAGCTTGAGCGCCACCAGGCAAATCGCCAATGCCGGCAGGATCGAAGCGAACAGCAATTGGAACTGGACAATGCTTGCAGCCAACAGACCGAAAAGCGCAGCCATCCAGGTTGTATTGTTGTGACGCAGCAGCACCAGAACGAGGATCGTCGCGTTTACGGCGAGCGCCGCGAAGGCATAGGGTCTGACGTCAACCGATGCGGAAATAATAATGGGATGAAGACAAAAGATGACTGCGGCAATAATGGCAACATCCTGCCCGAATAGTTCGCGTGCCGCACGATAGAGCAGGTAGACAGCAACCAGCATGGGAAGAACAGACGAAATCCGCAGCGAGATCTCGGTCGTCCCAAACGCCTTGGTCCACAACCACAGAAGGCAGGAATACACAGGGGAATCCGGCCACACCTGGCGAGACATAATTCCCGCAAAACCGCCTTTGATCAGGTAGAAGGAAACGGTCTCATCCAGCCAAAGCGGAGTGCGGATCGCAATCAACCAGATGGAGATGGAAACCGCGAGAGCGATCGAATAAATCGCATACTGCGTGCGAGGTGCGGCAGAGATCTCCCCATGGGTGCCTGAAGCAGTGCGTAAAGCATCCAAAGAGAATGACTCCTTAACAAGCGGCGTGGTCAATCAGCCGAGACTCCGCGAAATCGACTGCGCGAGCGGCGCCGAACCGTCAGCCGGCAGCCGTTCAAGCGGC
>CAWKKM010000011.1:0-88064 GCA_963850235.1 uncultured Acidobacteriaceae bacterium
TAACGCGGGCTCTCCACCTCACTCGTGCGACCGTGGTCTCTGACCTCGGAAAGCGGTCCTGCAACGGCGGAAAGGCGGGTGATGGGGAAGGCAGTGGGGGTGATTCTGCTGGATCCATGCGGCCATTTGTTCGCGCACCAGGCAGCGCAGGTCGAAGTTTTCGCTGGCATTGCGTGAGCTGACCAGGCAGCGCAGTTCCATCGAATGCTCACTGAGGTTGGTGACCTGCAGCCCGCAGACTCTCTTATCCCACAGTGGCGACGCGTGCACGATGGCGTTAAGTTGCCGGCGCAGGTCCTCGACCGGGATAGAGTAGTCGACATAAAGGAATGCGGTGCCCATGATGTCGGAGGACAGTCGGGTCCAGTTCTGGACAGAGTTCTCGATGAAATAACTCAAAGGAACAATCAGCCGCCGCAAATCCCAGATCCTGATGATCACATAGGCCGAATTGATTTCCTCCACTCGCCCCCACTCGCCCTGAACCACGACCACGTCATCAATGCGGATCGGCTCGGTCAATGCGATCTGCAAGCCGGCAAGGAGGTTGGCGACCGTCGCCTTGGCTGCGGTTGCGACGATGATCGAGGCGATCCCGGCGGACGCCAGAACGCCGGAACCATAGTGCCAGATGCGCGGGTCGTTGAATGTCCACAACAAAGCACCGATGTCGACGATGACGATAAAGGTAATAATGATGCGGCGAAAGAGTTGGAACTGGGTGTGGATACGCCGCGCTCGAATGTTGTTTTCGGCGGTAAGGTCATACTTTCTGAGAACGGCGGATTGGAAGACATAGACCCACCCGACTGCGAACCAACCGAGCGCTACCACGAGAGCCATGATGAGGCCTTGGCGTATTACGGCCTGAACGCCCGCTGATATCTGCGGAACGATGGGCAACACGATGAGCAGGCAAGTGATGAGGAATATGGCTCGGGCGGGGTGGCTGAGATACTGCTGCACACTGCGCCAGCGGCCGTCTTTACTTTGTTTCTCTTTGTGCCGCAAAACGCGAAAGATGATGAAATGCGTCACATTGCCAAGCACGATGACGCCGCAGAAGAGAAAGACGGCGAAGAACCAGGCGTGACGCAACTCGATTCCGCTCATTGTGCTCGGCGCAGTTGCGACAGCTGTCAGACGGAGAATGTCGGGCACTCGGTCGCCCTCCCTGCCTTGATTTTATTCGTGAGGGAGGCAGGCCATTTGCTGCACGCGCTTTATCGGCCTTTCAAGAAGAAATTGACCAGATTGTCGAGGGAGGCATTCGTGCCGCTCTCGTGCCCCTTGACCATGTCTTGTCCCACGAAGGAGACAAGCTGAATGGTGCTCTTTAGTTGCGTACTGTCACCGACTGGATCCAGTTCCAGGGTTTGAAGAGAGGCGCATAAGCGCCGCCCATCCATAGAGATCGTTTCGGTCGAAACGATCCTGCGGTTGATCAGAATGTCCAGGTACCGGGTCGCTCCGTGGATATCGGGGTTCGCTTTGGCGCCGCAGCGAAATGAATCCCCGCTGCCTTCGCGAAAGTCTGCCTGGTCATAGATCAGCGCAGTCTTCTCCGAGGGAGCTCCCCATTTCTTTCGTTGATCGACATCCGCGTAGGCGGTGAAGACCTGATCGCAGGTTGCGGGAATCATCCGTTCAAAAAATAAGGTCGCATGGAAAGCAGCCGATTCGCTCACACAGATTCTCCTCCTGGTTGCGTTGCTATTTGCGCCTGCCGATCATGACGTGCGTAGCACCTGGAGAGGAAATGTGGTTCTTGAGCTCATACCCTAAACCTGGCAGATTCAGATCGTTGAAGAGACGTTCTCCCGACCCGATCAGCGCAGGGGAAAGGACAAAGTGCATGTCATCGACCAGGCCGGCGCGTAGATACTGCTTCATGGTTGAGACGCCGCCACCGAGCCGGACATCTTTTCCGTTCGCGGCCTCTTTGGCCCGCTCCAAAGCAGCGTGGATGCCGTCGGTCACGAAGTAGAAGGTCGTCCCTCCCCGCATGACGATAGGGGCGCGAGCGTGATGAGTGAGAACAAAGACGGGTACGTGGTAAACAGGATTGTCACCCCACCAGCCTTTCCAACTATCGTCGGGCCAGGGACCGCGCACCGGACCAAACATGTTGCGTCCGAGGATCCACGCTCCGATACCCTCGAAGCCGCGCATGACCATGTCATGGTCGAGCCCTATCTCTCCGCCCTCACCGCCATGCATTTGGTGATGAGCACGAGTGGCAAACTGCCAGCCGAACACGGGAAGACCACCCACCCCGACGGGATTAGCAAGATCCTGATCAGGACCAGCACTGTAGCCGTCATACGACACAGAGAAGCAATGAACACGAAGCCTGGACATCAGCAAATCTCCCAATAAGCATCTGCTTGCGTTTTGCAAGCAGATGCCAATATAGCCCACGAGTTGCGCGCAATCCATCTTGGGGCAACCACGCCGCGCCGCTCTGTATTCGCGGAACTGCAGGCTGCTTACGAACGCACAGTCAAGAAACCTCACTCTTGATGCTAGTGTAGTGCGTCACACAGATGGGCCTTTATCTCATCGGAAGATCCTGAGTCGGCTCTTAGCCGGTAAGCCGTGCTTTTCAAGCTACATCGCGCCGAGTCCCGTTAGGGACTCGCCGATTGTAGCCCAGGATGGAGTGCGCAGCACGCAATCCTGGGTACCTATAGCAAAATGATCAAGCCCCGTAGGGGCGGCACACATCCTCGAGGGACGTCAGTCCCGATCGCAGCAGATACGGCAGCTGACATAATCCCCTCTATTACTGA
The DNA here is from genome assembly GCA_963850235.1 of uncultured Acidobacteriaceae bacterium. GTDB lineage: Bacteria > Acidobacteriota > Terriglobia > Terriglobales > Acidobacteriaceae > PALSA-350. The sequence goes on from CAWKKM010000011.1 coordinate 2,793, forward strand.
CGCACTACACCAGCAAGACCCCTCGTGCGCGAAACCTGCCATTCGAAAAAACTTTCGTCGCCAATCTGTTTAAACGCTATTCGGACCGCAGAGCCTGCGCGGGATCAAGCCGTGACGCCCGCCACGCCGGCACGATGCAGGCCAGCACGGCTACCAACAAAAGGGCGACGACGACTGAGCAAAATACCGCAGGGTCGAGGGGCCGGGTGTCGTAGAGCATGGAACGAATCAGCCGCGCAGTGCCGGCACTGGCCGCCAACCCGAGTGCCAGGCCAAACAATGCCGGCTCCAGTCCCTCCATCAGCACCTGGCGCAGGAGTTGGCCGGGACGGGCGCCGAGCGCAATGCGTATGCCGATCTCGTTGGTGCGTTGAGTGATGAGATAGGCCAACACTCCGTACAGGCCCGCGGCCGCCAGAGCCAGCGCGATCACGGAGAAGGCCGCAACAAGAATGGAACTGAATTCGGAGTCGATGGTGGATTTGCCGATCGCTTCGCGCAGGGTGGTTACATCGGAAACCGGCAGATCGGGGTCGAGTTGGCTGATCGCTTTCTGAACGGGCAAGGCGAGCGATTCCACGCCGTGCGGCGAGCGAACCACGATCGTGGCTCCGCTGGAGTCATTCCCATAGATCGGCCAGTAGAGAGTGGGCTTGATGGGCTGCGCGATATCCCAGCGAGTATCGCCTACGACGCCGACCACTTCGTAGACATCCCCGCCTTCTTCGGATCTGAGGTGCTTTCCGATGGGATCCTCATTGGGGAACAAGGTCTGTGCGGTGGTGCGACTGATCACCCCGACCTTGGCGCGCTGCAGGCGTTCATCCAGGGTAAAGATGCGGCCGTGCAGAAGCGGGATCTGAATGGCGGAAAAGTAGCCCGGCTCGGCTCCCCGCACCATCACATCGGGCACTTCCCCTTTTGGTAGTGGCGGATGTTCGACCACCTGCATCATGCGATCGCCATTCCAACCTTCACCAGGAGCCGTGCTCACTAATCCCGCTGCCTGCACACCGGGCAACGCACGGACGTGCCCGATGAGTTGTTCGAAGAAGGCGACTTGCTGAGCCGGTTGCTTGTAGCGCACTTCGGGCAGACTCAAGCGCATTGTGAGCACGTTGTCTACCGGCACTCCTATGTCGGTGGAGCGAAGACGCTGATAACTTTTGAGCAGCAGGCCGCCGCCCACCAGCAGCACAACGGTGAGACCCACCTCCAGCACCAGTAGAACCTTGCGTAGCCTCGCCCGTTGGGTTCCGCCGCTGTGAGAACGGGATGACTCCTGCAGCGCAACCATGACGTGCGGGCCGTTCGAGCTCAATGCGGAAACCAACCCGGAGAAGAGCGCGCAGAGAGCGATGACGCCCATCGTAAAGGCCGCTATCGTCCCATCGATGTGGATAGTTTCCACTCGGTTCATGTCCCCGCGCGCGTGGACCAGCCACCCCAGCGCGATCCATGCCAGCAATAGCCCCAGGGCGCCGCCTGCAGCGGCGAGAATCAGGCTCTCCACCAGGCGCTCACGCAGCAGCCGCAAACGGCTGCCGCCAAGAGCAGAGCGGATCGCCAGGTCCTTGGTTCGCGCGGCCGCGCGCGCCACCAACAGGCCGGCGACGTTCATACATGCGATGAGCAACACGCATCCGGTCGCCGCCAGCAGCGCGTAGAGCGAATCTTTATAGGAGTGGACAACATCATCCAGCATCGTTCTGCCGATGACCGAGCCGTGAACAGCAGGATCGGGGTGGGTCGCCTGAATCCTCCCCTGGATGGCATTCAATTGATCCACGAGTTGCGGCAGAGTGGAGCCTTCTCGCAGGCGCGTGTACACCAGGAACTCATGATCCTCGTAGGTAGTCAGGAGCGAGTGCGGCGCCTCGCGATGAACCGGGGTCCAGACCTGGATCTTACTGCCGCCAAATGCGCTGCTGAAGGAAAAGGATGCGGGCAACACTCCCACGACGATGTACGGCCGGGCATCGAGAAAGATGGTCTTACCGATAATCTCCGGGTCGCCGCTGTAGCGCCTTTTCCAGAACGAATAAGTAAGCACAGCAGTTGCCATTGCCTGGGGCCGGTCGTCGTCGGAGGTAAAGGTTCGGCCGAGTGCAGGCGTGATGCCGAGGAGGGGAAAGAAGTTCCACGAACACCACCCGGCATTGACTTTCTCCGGCAGTTTTCCGCCGTCAGCCGAGACGCTATAGTCTTGCCAGGGAGATACCATAGCCATCTCGGCTGTGCCCTGAGTGGCCCGCTGCCATTCCCCAAAACTGCCCGCGTCTACGGGCAGAAAGGAACCGGAGCTCGGGCTCTTGGCGTTATGCTCATAGATGGTGAATAGCCGGTCCGCATCGCGATAGGGCAGCGGCTTGAGCAGCACGCTGCGCACGACCGTGAAGAGCGCGATGTTGCCGCCAATGCCGAGCGCCATCACCAGGATCGCGATGGCGGCAAAGCCTGGAGTCCGCGCTAGCGTTCTGACGCCATACTTCAGTTCACGCCACAGGGTGTCGATGGTGATGATGGTATTTTGCTGCCACAGGTTCTCTCGTACCCGTTGCGGATTGCCAAATTTAAGGTGGGCCTGGCGCCGTGCTTCTTCCGGCGGCATGCCTCGGGCCACGTTCTCGGCGATCTCCTCGGTCAAATAGGTATCGATTTCCTGCAGGAATTCGGCATCTGACCGCCAACGGCGAAAGAATCGGCGCAGGTTCATTTCGCGTCCCCTTCGGCCGGCAGCTTCTCTCCCATAACCAAAGCGATGGCCCGCGCCATCTGTCGCCAGCGGCTCGTCTCCCGTACGAGTTGTTTCTTACCCGCTGCGGTAAGCCGGTAAAATTTTGCCTTACGGTTGTTTTCGCTTGTGCCCCAGTAGGACGACACCCAGCCACGATCTTCCAGTCGATGGAGCGCGGGGTAGAGCGATCCTTGCTCGACCTCGAGAACATCCTCAGAGGTTCGCTCAATTACCTTGGCGATGGTGTGCCCGTGCGCATCTCCTGTAGCCAGGGTGCGCAGGACCATCATGTCCAGTGTCCCCTTGAGCATCTCTCCGCTCGACTGAGCCTTTTTCTGCACCGGCATCTCCCCTAGAACTTCTATGGTTAACCAGCATACACCACTCGAAGTTCTATGGGAAGAAAAGTCTTGCCCTCAACGACTTGGATCGGCTGCCAACAAGTGTCGCAGATAATCGGCGGGCGAGAGCACCGTTACCCCCTCCCCGAGCCCTTGCGGGAAGTGTCTAAGATTTCCCGTAACCAGCCATGCGCCTGCGTCGTGCGCCAGCGCCAAAAACGGCAGATCATTTGGGTCTGGTCCACGGTGCGGCCACTTCACAGGATCGGGAAGGCGCATACTCTCTTCGATGAGGAACTCCAGCCAGAGCGGAGGAAATCCGAAGCGGTGAAACTTGGGGCGCTCCACGATGGCCCTGTACTCTTCGATGATCCGGGGGCTGGTGACCAGTTGTACCTGCCCTTCCAGAACCCAATCCATGACGAGTTTCGCCGGCGCGCCATCCGGCTTTATTCCCGCAGAAACGATTACGTTCGTGTCCAGTACAACAAGCCTCACTTCGCCTTCTGGCGCTTGCGGACTTTGCGGACCTGCTTGATCTCGTTCGCAATCCCCTCTGCGTTCATCTGGTCCAAACCAGTGGCCTTGGCATGAAGCCAACTCTCGCGTAGGCTGGCCTTCGCCATGGCTCTCCGCAGTTCCCGGTCCTCCATGGCAACATCTCCAAGGACGGGAACGAGAAAGTACGCCGGACCCTGCTGACCCGACAGTAATATTGTCTCGCCCGGAGGAACAGCCTCAAGAGCCTTTGACCCACGAGTCCGAAACTCTCGAAGCGAAATCTGACGCATAGTTAGCCTTGCGAACAGTGTAGCCGAAATGGCTACGGCTCACAATCCGCAGAAGATGACGAGGATCGGCGAGAGCAACCCCGTTAGAACGTTAGTTTGAGCGCCAGCTGGATGAGGCGAGGATTGTTTACGGTGGATTGAACAAAGCCGAATCCAGGCGAGCTTACATCGTTCACCGGCGACCCGAACTGTGCGTGATTGAAGAGGTTGAAGAACTCAGCGCGGAAGTTCAAACCCATCTCTCTCGGCAGCCCGATCTGTTTGATGACGGAGAAGTCGGTGTTGACGAAATCAGGCCCGGTGGCCGGCACGCGCGACGCATTCCCCAACTCGCCGGCGGCGGGCGCTACAAAGCAGGTGGAGCTGATCTACTGCAGCTTGACGCCGGGCGGCGTTGCAATCGGCGACCCGGTCAGGCCGGTTCCAATTGTTGTCATTGCCGCCGTTTTGGAAAAAGGCGCCGGAGTTGTTGATGCTGTCGATCAGGGGAACGGGAAATCCGGATGAGATTCTTTCGATCAGAGTCACCTGGAAGTTGCCAAGAATCGCGTTGGTCACGGGATTCCAGTTGCTCCCGAACTGCTTTCCGCGGCCGAAGGGCAAATCGTAGATGACACTGCCGGTGAAGCTGTTATTGAGATTAATTTGCGATAAGGCCCAATCCAGGTTTTGCCAGTTGGGAAGCGGGAAATACGGGGCGCTCAGGACGGAACCTAAGCCGTCGGTCAGTCCGTTGTCATAGGTACGGGAGTAAGTGTAGGCAAACAGGGCGTAGAGTCCGTACTTCGGCGTCTTGGTCTCTGCCTTGATCTGCAGCGAGTTATAGCTTGTTTTGCCCACATCACCCAGAAGAAAAATGTGGTTGAAGTTGGGCGCTATATACGGCGACGTGTAAGGCGAGCCATTGAAGTTGCAACCGAGCGTGTAGTTTTGCACCGTACCGCACGCATTCGGACTTGAAGTCGTGAGGCTATTGCCGGTTACCAGGATGTGTGTGCCCTGGGCCCCGGCAAATCCGGCGGTCAGTACGATGTTAGCGAGCAACTGGCGCTCGACGTTCACGTTGTATTGCTGCACCATGCCATGCTTAAGATTCGTGGGCTCGTAATTGAAGTTTCCCGTAAAGGTTGCGGCGGTGGGCGGCGTAGGAAGGGCCTGAAATCCGCTGGAGAGACTAACGGCGGAAGGCTTTTGCGCGAGGGTGGTCGCGCAGTACGAGGTGGCAAAGGCGCAGCCCTGGACGCCGAAGGCGTCCGACTCGCCCAGGAAGGGCGGGTTCTGCCATAGACCCTGGGCGCCCTGGCTCCAGGCGGAGTCGTGGTAAATGCCGTAACCGAGGCGCAACACTGTCTTGTCGCTGCCGAACACCTTCCAGGTGGCGCCAAGGCGGGGTTCGAGTGCGGTCCAATCCATGTCGATGCCCGCCGACCCACTCACTCCATTTTGATTGGCAATCAGAAGCTTGCCGGTTGTCGGAATGTAGTCGGCCTGGCGTCCGGCGTTGTCGGTGATGGGCGTGGTCATATCCCAGGCCAGGCCGATATTGAGGACGATGCTTGGTGTGACCCGCCAATTATCTTCGGCGAAAGGACGATAGCTTTTCCAGCGACGGCCGGTGACGGGGCCCTGATACGTCTGGTCATGAATGGCGAGGCCGGTGATTCCCTGCAGGAAATCGGCCTCCGAATTGCCCCCGAGGTTTAAGGCGCTATTGCCGGTAAAGTTCCCGGCGACACCGACGATCCAGAAGCCATCCTGGAAAGCCTCAGTGCCCACATTCATTTGGTTGGCGCGAAAGTCGATGCCGAACTTGAAGTCGTGCTTATTGTGGATGTAATCGAGGGAGTCGCGGAAAGAGAAGATGTTGGTTCCACCCTGGAACGGAGAGTAGCCGCGATCGCCGAGCGACCAATAGCCGCCCTGGAACTCGGTCGAAACCAGTCCGCAGCTATAGGCGCCGGGAAGGCAGTTGTTGTTTACGCAGCCCAGGTTGGCGTTGGGAATGCCGCCACCGATGGTGGAGGAGATGCAGGTCCCGGTGCCCTGCGAAGTGATGTAGTTGAAGATGCGGTCGTAGCCAAAAGTGGCTTGGTTGACCATGTTGGCGGAGAAGACATGGGTCTCGCCGAGACCGACATTGCGCGCGTGGTTTCGGATGCGCTGGTTGCTGCCGAAGGCGTTCGCTTCGGCAAATCCTGGTGAGCCGCCGGGCACAAAGGAGAATGCCTGGTCGTAGCTGAAACGGCCAAAGAGATTGTCCTGGTTAGAAATCGTGTGGTCCAGGCGGATATCGAACTTGGTGTCGTCCAGCTGCCGGACGGGCTGATTGACGTAGTTAATGCCCGCACTGGCGTTGTTGGCGTTGGGCGCCGGGTACAGGTTAATCATGGCCTGACCGATGGGGTTGATCAGGCTGGATGGAATCTTGTTACAGGCAGTGCCCTGAGCCTGGCTGCCATCGGCGTTGGCCGGGAGAGGATTCCCGGCGCCATCGCACTGGAAGTAGATAGCGTTCGGGTTTGCGGGCGTGGCCGCGCCAGCCATGTTCGGGTTCACAATGACCAAACCCGAAACAGGATTGCCAAAAGGGTCGCTCGAGAAATCGCCCGTGCGCATGGCCAGCGAAGGCACCAGGCCGGTAAAGGGAATTTCGTGGAGCTGATATTTTTGTTCGCCATCGACGAAGAAAAACGTCTTGTTCTTGCGGATGGGACCACCGATGCCGCCGCCAAACTGGTTCAGGTTGAACTTTTCGATGGAGTTGGCAAAGTAGCTCTTGGCATCGAGATCGGTGTTGCGCACAAATTCGAACAGAGTCCCGTGAAAGTCGTTCGATCCGCCTTTTGTGGTGACCAGCACAGTGGGTCCGGCCCGGGTACCGTATTCGGCGGAGTAGGTGTAGGTCAACACCTTGAATTCCTGAATGTCGTCGATCGAGGAGTAGATGCCGATACCGCCGGCGGTCAGCTCGTTGTTGTCGACGCCATCCAGCAGCCAGTCCGTACTGTTGGGCCTGGAGCCACCGACGGATAGGGACAAGGGACCACGCGCGGCCACTTCGCTGCTGGCGGCGGAGGTGAAAAAGCTGTTGGGATTGGTCTCTGCCACGGCGCCGGCTGTGAGGGTGGCCAGCTGAACGAAATTCCGGCCGTTCAGGGGCAGCTGCGACACTTCCTGCGAGGTGATCACCTGGCCGAGAGATGGATTGGCTGACTCGACCGCGACCTCCGCGCCGGTAACGGCCACCGTCGTGACCACGGTGGCGGGTACGAGCGAAAAGTCGAGTTCGCGCGCTTCATCGACTTGGAGACGCAGATCTTTGGATTCAGCGCTCTGAAAGCCCGACATATCCACGTGGACGGTGTAGGTGCCGACCGGAAGTAAAGGCAGCAGGTAGTGCCCGCTGCTGTCCGCTTTGGTGTCCCGCTGCAAGCCGGTTCCCTGGGAGGTGGCGATGATGCTCGCTCCAGGGATCGCCGATCCGGATTTATCGGTGACATTTCCGGAAAAACTTCCCGTGGCTTGGCCATGCATGGCAGGGGAAATCATCAGCATAACCATGCACGCAACTATGAAAAGTAGTAGTTTATGAGATCTTGTATCGGCGCCTTCGACCGATTTTGGACACTTCGTATCAACTATTGTTTGTTCCATTAATCAAAACCCTCTCGACTCACTGGCTAAGGTGGCTCTTTGTATCGACTGGGCTGCCCCGGGGTTAATTGACTGTAAGAACTGGAGGGTGGAAAGTCAACGCAAGTTTTGCCCGGTTCGCCGATACCGCGCGGTTTTGGACAAATCGATCGGCACGAAGTCTACCCCAGGATTTGTTTTTCGCAGCAGGTGTTGGACCACTGCGCCCGACTGCTCACTCCGGCGTGTGATCATCGAGTCAAGCCGGCGTGGAACAAGCTAAAGTTAGAAACAGATGACTCCACGGCAAATCTCAATCTTCCTAAACTTCACCTTCATCTTTGGTCTGTTGGCCTTTTTAGCAATTCCTACTTGTGCAAAAGCAGAACCCACGCCGGAAGCCACCGCCGCATTCAACGCCTATGTGAAGACGGTTGAGTCGAGGCTCGCGCAGCAGCACCAGTCCCGAAACGGTTTCCTGTCGCCTCCGTTAAACCCCCAAGAGCAAAAACGTTTGCACCAGGGAGAGTTGATCATCGAGCCCATCACGCCCGTCACAGGATCCACACTACCGGGAGCGTTGCTTCATGATTGGCGCGGGACTGCTTTTGCCCCGGGGGCCACGGTGGCAGACTTTGAGCGGCTGATGAAAAACATCAGCGCCTACCCTCAATATTTCTCTCCTGAGGTCCTCCAGGCAAAACTGCTTGGGCAACAGGGTGATCGCCTTCAGGCGTTCATGCGCGTTCGCCAGCATCACGTGATCACGGTGGTGATGGACACGACCTATGACATCACCTTTAGCCGTCTCGACGCACAGCATGGATACAGCCTCTCGCGCAGCACGAAGATTTCAGAAATAGAATCGCCCGGCACCGCAACGGAGCATGCCGTCCCGGCGGGCGAAGAGCACGGCTTCCTATGGCGGCAAAATACCTATTGGACCTACGAGGAGGGCGACGGTGGACTGTACATGCAAATTGAATCGGTGTCGCTTTCACGCTCCGTGCCGACCGGCCTGAACTGGATCGTCAAGCCATTCATTGAGAAGATCCCGCGCGAGTCATTGGAGTTCACGTTACGCTCGACTTGCAATGCGCTTCGGAAATAGCGAGCCTGGAACATTTCGTTGCGCAAGTTTTCTATGGCCAACGAATTCCCTGCTTGCTGTTCTGCCACAGGTAATCCAGACAGAATAGCGCGCAGCCGATCCCGGGAAACACCCGTCTCCGTTCATGATGCACGCACCTCTTCACCACACGTTCCTTGCGTGACAGCGTACAATGACGGCAGTCTCGCGGTGGGAAAGGCCCCTAAGAGCATGGCTACAGCAACCCACGTCCCTTTGGAAGTTTACCTCCGCTCTTCCTATGAGCCGGATGCGGAATATGTGGACGGCGACATCGAGGAGCGCAACGTGGGTGAGTACGATCACAACGCGGTGCAGAAAGCGGTTTTGATCTGGTTCTACCTTCATGAGAAGGAGTGGCATATCCGAGCTATCCAGGAACAGCGGACCCGCGTTGCACCCAGCCGCGTTCGCCTCCCGGACGTAAGTGTTTTTTCCCGGGATCTGCCCATCGAGCAGGTGTTCACCCGGCCGCAGTTGATTGCCGTCGAAGTGTTGTCGCCGGAAGATCGTCATTCCAAAATAGACGAGAAGATTCAGGACTACATCAAATTCGGCGTCCACAATGTCTGGGTCATTGATCCTAAGAGACGGATCGGTTGGGATTGCAGTACCGGCAACTGGGTGCGCACCGGCCAATTTACAGCGAACCAGACAACGATTTACCTGTCGCTCAGCGAGCTATTTGCGAGCATCGACGTTTCCAACGCATAACAAAAAACAGCTGCTCTTGGCCGGGAGCAATTTCGGCCTACGGAAATAAAGCCGTCGTGGGCTGCGCCCATCTTTTTCGGAACATGTTGTCTGCAAATGCTTCAGCGGGAATCACCCGTCGTTGGCGGTTCTGTGCGACCCAGCATGTCATAGAGCGGCTGGGCCTGGTTTAACTCCGGGTTCTCTTCTGCAACCGAGACTGCGAGTATTCGGACTTTGTCGTTGTTGGGCAAGGTGAGTGTCTTTGTTCCAGGTGACATCGGGATCGAGTAGGCGAACAGATACGAGTATTGATAAGGCTGGTTGAGCCCATCCGCAGTGTGATGGTGAGACGCGTACCAGGCGAGACTCGCAGGCTTAACGTAGCCCGGCTCGAGACCCACATAGTCTTCGGGATAACGCGGCGACGGTACACGTTGCTCCCGCTCTTGCTGATTGGCAGGAGGCCAAGGTGCGTGATGAGCGGAGATGGCCCAGTTACGGTCGTCCTGGTTCTTGAAAATGCGGGTGTCCCACTGACCGATGAATCCGCCCCAATCCTCAATATTCAGATTTTCTGTTTTGTCCCCCAACCGGAAGGCCGCCATCTGGTCTCCGTCCGCGGATGCAGCCAGGAGATAAACCCGGTTGTAGCGCCCGGATGGAAGAGGAATGGCTTGCCCCTTGGCAACCACCGCATCCGGCACTCCGGTCTTTGCCGGCGCCAACTTGAACTCAACCCCGTGATACGCAATCGTAGTCGGCAGCATTTCGGCAGGGATCGCGTTGCCTTTACCGTCGAAACCGCCACCTTCGGTTTTGGTGTCATCATTGCTGGCGGCAGCAAGGTCGTAGTTGAGCGCAACCGGCTGCGAATGGACGGCGGCGAGGTTTGCCGTTGGCGGACCGAGGCGCAGGGCAAAGGTGCGGGGCTGATATCCGGTGAAGGACGTGACCAGCTCTCCGCCGCTCACGCTTGCCGGTTTCGCTTGCTCCTCTTGCTCCTGCGCATTCACCTCTCGCGCGGCGACAATGGGTCCAGCGAAGGAGACGCGTACATCTTGCGCCGGATGACCATCAAGCTCGACCATGCGAAGAATGATTTCGTCATCCGCTTCGGCTTTCTTGAGGGCGAGCACGCGCACCCTGGAGTTGTTCAGGTGAAGCAGGGAGAGGCTCTTGCCCAGTGACCCGGGATGCTCTGTCGTCTGGAAGGCGATGAGCGGATCGCCCAGGCGATAGGCTTGCCAGTCGGTTTGCGCTTGGGCCCAGCCCTCGGCGTGTCCCGCCACGCCGAAGACGAATTCGTGGTGACCCCAGTCCTGGTTTGCCTGGTCGGTGTAGCCCAGCGGACGTCCATCGGTCGATGCTGGCATTCCGGGCGAACGCAAAAGCGTCAACCGAATGGTATGGTCGTCCGGCTTGTCGGAGCCGTTCTTATATTCGGTCAGGATGGTCGCACCGAAGCCGCCGCTCTTGTCGGTGAGATCGATCCAGCGGTGAGAAGCGACTTCGAACTGGCGCTCCTGCGCGTTGGGCCGCTGGATGGTGCCAAGGTCCCAATTGTAGGTGGCATTCTCATTGGCTGCGCTGAAAGGGAAAGCTACCTTAAGGTTGGCAGCCAGGGTTCGCCAATCGATGGCGTTCCCGAATTCGACGCGATTGCCGGCATCGCCTGCGGAAAGCCGAATGGTCTGCACGAAGGTGGAGTTTTCAGCCTTGCGCGTGACTTCGAGCGATACCCGAACCGGGCCATTCTCCTTGATGCGGATCTGCGCCGGGCCACCAACGTACGCGCGAGGCGCTGCCTGCTCCTGATCGAAGTCCATGTTCCAGGCCGGATACTGTTTGGGCACATCGGTTGATATGGCTAGCCGGATGGGCGCGGAGAGCAGCTCCTTGTTCAGGCTCTTGTCGAAGATGCTGGAAACATCTCCATCCTGGTTGAGCTGCACGCGGTAGCGGGCATTTTCAAGCGACGATTGCGTTACTTTGACGGTTTCATTTGCGCGGGCGTGTCCGCCGGAGCCAGGTGATAGACGCTGTAACCCACAGACGGCGCCTGGGCGAGGAAAAGAACCTTGCCGTCTTCGACCTGGGCTGGGGCCTCTTTGCCGTCGGGACCATACGCCCTGACCGCCTTGGGCATGCCGCCCGGAAAAGCGACGCTGGCTTCCACCACGTCCTCCCGAGCGATATCGAGCGGGTTGTACACCACCAGGGCAGTGGGCTTCCCTTCAGTGTCCATTCCAGAAGCGATCGCCTCCGTTGCGCTGGTGAGCACGCCGGCAAACTGGTTGGCTGCGATGTTGTCGTCATTCCAGGAATACTGGTAAGCGCGCGGAGTCGCCGTGCCGGCGGCGAGGTCGTGAAAGTGTCCGGCGAGTTCCAGTGTCCAGGCATCGTTCAAGCGTTCCTGGGGATAGGGCCGTCCGCCCATCCATGCAGCCGCCACCGAGGCTTTTTCCGCGGCATCGGCGAGGGACTCATTCCTGAGGATCATGCGCTTGTGATAGGCCTGAGAAGTAAGCGATCCGGCAGAATGGTTGATCAACTCCAGGTCACCTTTGTACTGCGGCATGCGCGCGGTCATATCCGGCTTGATGTCGTTGAACATCTGGTCGGCTGTGGCCTCTACTACATGCACCGGGCCGTCACCCACGCGCACGGTAGGACCCTGCGGTTCGGAACCCGGCTGATCCTGCTGCCCGAAGGCGCGCGGAGGAGGTGGCAGTACGGTCTCGCTTTTAGTGACGATGGCTTCCAATAGTTTCGCGGTCGACTCCCGGGCTGCCCCACCCACATCTCCGGTGCCGACGTAGTGATAGTCGGCGAAGACTCCGGTGACGTGGCCATCGAGATCGATGCGCTTGACCCAATCCTGTTCCCACTCCCGCGGGCGGCCCAGGGCACGCAACTGGCCCGGCGTGAGCTTGGCTTTCTCCTCGCTGGTCAATGGGGGCTGGGGCGGTGGAGGTCCCGGGTCCTTGCTGAGATCGGTGTAGGCGCTGCTGCCATAACCGCCGGGGTTCAGTGCCGCGATCACGCTTTTTCCGTCAGGGCCAATCCACAGGCCGACGTTAAAAGGGATCCCTTCGGGGGTGTGCTCAGGCGAATCTGGGCCGCCGATCTGCGGAGCCGGCTGCCAGGCTGCGCTGAGCTTCTGGGTGGAGAATCCCTTGACTCCGGCGTGCGCCAGGATGCTGGGCAGAGAGGCGGGAAATCCAAAGCAGTCAGGCAGCATATACTCGGCGCTCGCCTTACCGAAGTCTTTGCGGTAGTAGTCGTTGCCGTAGAGGATCTGGCGAAAGATTCCTTCGGCGCTGGGTAGATTGACGTCACCTTCCTCGACCGAAGAACCCGCGGGATACCAGCGGCCGGCGGCGACGTACCGGGTCAGTTTTGCGTAGTCGTCCGGGAAGTACTCCTTCATCATGCGGTAGCGGTTGGAACCAGTCCAGTTGAAGACGTAGTGCGGATACTTGTCGATGTACTCGAAGTTCACGCGCATGGTCTTCAGCAGATATTCGCTGATGGTTTGCGGCATCTCCCAGCGCCACTGGGTGTCGAGATGGGCGTAGGGCACGACGTAGAGGGTCGGGTCCTGGGTAATGTCCGGAGCCTTCATGGTTTGGGCATGAAGCGCGGTGGAGACGATGACGGTTGCTAATCCAGACAGGAGCCGGCGGAACTCAGCCCGCCGGCCCTGAAAATCGAATAACCTGCAGAACAAACGCGCATGGCGTTCGGATTGCATGATCTCTCTCCACTTCGCCACCAACGGAAGCCGATCGAGGGCAGCGTCGTGTTGCCCGAGGATTACGTTCAACCAACGTCCAATCTAAAAGCTATACCGAAGGGAGAGCTGGAGCGTTCTAGGATTGCCAACCGACTTCTGCGTAATTTCCCCAAACTGGGATGAGGTTGGGTTCATTTGCAGGCCTCCCGACTGGCCACTCGGCGCTCCCGGCCCGTTTGACGCCCAATTGGGATGATTCACGAAGTTGTAAGCTTCCGCGCGAAACTCGACTCCCGTCCTTTCATTGATGGCGAACTTCTTAAACATGTTGAGATTCCAATTCTGAAGACCGGGCTGATAGATCTCGTCCCGAATACCAGACTGCAAATTGAACGTGCCTGCCGGGGGCGGGGTGAATATGGGCTGTCCATTGCCGTCAGTTGGGTTGAAATATTTGGCATGCGTTCCATTGCCGCCAAACTTCTTGGGCATCGTCGGAGTCCCGTTTCTCACCCAGAACTGACCCTCCGTGGTGTTGCCGCCGCAACCGAAGCTTCCCACTTCTCCTACGCCGGCGTAATCGTTACTGCCCCCACCCACTCCGCACGGGGTGCCGCTTTGAAACTGGCTGTTGCCGCTGAGCGTCCAGCCGCCAGCCAGTTTACCCACCAGCGTCTGCTGTGACCTGAAGAACGGCAGCTGGTAGAGGTAGTTCACAATCACGATGTTGCGGGTATCGTACTCCGAGGGTCCCCAGAGATTGTTGGAGTACGCGGTATAGGGCATGATGTCCCGGTAGTTGGAGCTGTTGTCCAGGCTCTTCGACCAGGTGTAACTGACACCGGCAAAGAAGCCTGAGGAGAAGCGCCGGTTCCACGAAGCCTGCAAGGAGGCGTACTCAGCGCTCCCGTTGCTTTGCTCCTGCTGGATCGCAGCGTAGCCCTTATAGGGGCGAAGATAGTTCGTGCTTCTTCCCAGGATTTGCTTGCAGGGCGCCGGGGCCGGTTGGTTGATGTCGAACACCCTCCAATTGTGCAGCCCCCGGGCTCCCACGTAGGCGATCGACATGACTGAGTTGAAGGGAAGCTGCCGCTCGAAGGTGAGGTTCCAATTCCACCTTGTGGGAGGCACCAGGTTCTTGGCAAGTGTGGTGATGGTAAGCGGGGCGTTGAGGGTCGGCGTTATGGAGGCGCCGGGTTATCCACCGACACGTTGTTCACGGTGAGGAACGGCTGGAAGGGAGGATTGCCGCCAGGAAAGATATTGTCTAAAAGTCCCATGCGCGTAACAAATTCGCCGCCCGCCGCCCGGATGACGGTCCTATCGTCGAGCTGATACGCAATGCCCAGACGGGGTTGAAACTGATGTGTCGTATTGACGTACCCTTTCGAAAATTTCGGTGCGAACAGGCCGGTACATGGCTGGCCGGCGCAGGCATTGTTGGCCGGGTCGGCGGCGGGGACACGATTGCCTTGAAGGGCGGAACTGGGAAATTTACTAATTCCGGGAATCACCATGCCGTTGTAGGGGTTACCCGTTCCCAGGACGACGTAGCCGGCGGTAGTGACAGTGGGAGCCTGGCCTGGATTGTATGATCCGGGATCAAAGTAGTCGGAATTACCCCACAATGGATAAAAAGGAACGGTGGAAGTGATACGAAAACCGTAATCGAGGTGCAGTTTGGGATTCACCTGCCATGCATCCTGGACAAACTCCTCATACATCTGGCCGCGCCATGCAGAGTAGGATCTTGGACCGATCTCGGTGTAGCTGTCGGCCACGCCCAGCGCGAGGTTGGCGATACCCACACCCGAGGTGCGACCCGTTCCAGTGTCGCTAAAGACGAAGCTCCCATTCTGGTTGTTGCTGCCGCCAGGTACAGTGGAGACATTGATCTGGTCGTTGTCGTTCTCCCCGGACATACTCAAAGAAGAACCCCACTTTGAAGGTGTGATTTCTCCAGACCTTGGTCACGCTGTCAGAAGCGGTATAGATCGGGCCTGAAGAATGGGATGGATAGGGACCGCCGGCCAGGCCATAAAAATTCGGAACAGTGACGGTGGGAATCTTATTCGGAGCGACTTTACCCCCGGGCAGGATATAAGGGTAATCGATCCCCAGCGTCTGCCGATTGAACCCAGCGAGCGCAGTGTTTACCGGGATGTAGACATCATCGATGCTGATGCTGGCCCGGGCTTCGTTGATCAAAGTTGAATTGACGGTCCAGGTCCAGCCCAGCGAGTTGGTCTGATTCGGGCGGTTGAAATACTTGCCCGTCAACCCTGACCCTTGGTCGAACGGCTGGTACTCGAAATAGGTAGCGTCCGCGCGCCTGAACTCGAGGTGATGGTTCTGGTTGATCAGGTAGTCTACGTTGATGTGTTCCTTACGCTGGTTGATCGGGTGTCCGGCCTGCGCTATCCAGTTGCTGGTGCTGCCAGACGAATATCCAGGCGTCGGGGCCGGATACGCGTTCAGGATGGCGATCCCGTTGGAACTCAGCCGAGACATTGGGATCACGTTGTTTGGGAACGGCACGCAGGTAGAGGCGCCCTTTGTCGGGCAGGTTGCCGGGTCATAGATAATGGTCTTGCTGTACCAGGGAGTCGTCCCCAGCAGTTCGCTGAAATCGCCTTGGCGCATCAGCGCGGTTGGTACGGCTTGCGTTTGGGTATCGGAAAAACGGTACCGGGTCCACTCTTCGCCGACGAACCAAAAGAATTGTTTCCTCAGCTTCTCAGTGAACCCTACCTTAGGAATCCAAACCGGGCCACCCACAACAAATCCGAAGTCGTTGTAGACAAATGGCGCCGGGAACCTGGTTGTAGGGCTCTGATTGCGTGTCCAGTTATTGGCGTTCATAGCCGAATTGCGCAGGTATTCGAATAACGCGCCGTGAAACTCCGAGCCCCCGCTCTTGGTTACCATCCGTACCTGGCCGCCGGCCGCGCTGCCGTATTCCGGCGCGTAATCGGCGGTGAGCACCTGTATTTCCTGCACCGCATCCACGCTGGGGACGCCGATGAGTGCGCCATTGCCGCGGGTGCGGACGGCCGGAGCGCTATCAAAGGTCACAGCGGTGTCTTGTTGGCGGGCTCCATTAATCTGGAACGGGTTCCCGCCGCCGACGAAGGAGTTGAAATCCCCAAGGGAGGAACTGCCGCGAACGCCGGGCAGAAGCTGCGCCATGTAGATGGGGCTGCGGCCGTTCAGCTCCTGATCTTGCACCTGCTGTCCATTAACCTCGCTCTGGACTGCACCCGATTGAGTCTGCAAGACCGAGGCAGTGCCCGTAACTTCCACGGTTTGGGTCTCCGCGCCGACCGCGAGCGCGGCATCGATCTCGATCGTGCTGTTGGAGTCCAATTTGTTATGGGAACTGGTAAATTTTTGAAAGCCCTTGGCGTCGGTGGTCATGCTGTAGTAAGCCGGCTGGAGGCTTGGGGCGACATAGTGTCCTTGCTCATCGGAAGTAACGGTGTGCAGCTGGCCGGTCGCTTCGTTCCGGATGGTAACGGTCGCATTGGGCACGACCGCCCCGGACTGGTCTTTTACAAATCCGACGATCGTGCCCACATCGGACTGCGCAAAGGCAGTAACGGAGAAGAAAACACAGACGGAAATCGCCAGCGCGACGAACATCCCGGCCTGCCGAATGAAAGCGGAGGCAGTTTCGGCGAAATTGGTTGCCTTTACCAGCGGAAAAAACTTCGACGCGGTTGAACAACATGCAGAAATGACAGGATTAGTTCCATTGCTTGACATTAGAGGCCTCTCCCAAACAAAAGACTGCAGTGGGGTCATGTTATGCCCCTATCTACCAGGTTTTGGAAGGGGTCTACCCGGTGTTTACACCGGGGGTTTGACGGGTTAAGAGGAACCGTTAATCGTTTATCCTGGATTACGTAACCACGACGAGAAAATTGCGTAGACTTTACCTGGCGTTCACGAAAAAAAGCCTCCACTATTGTTTCCTGTATCCATTACTCTTCTTGCAATCTGGGAAGTTAATGTTCAAGGTTGCGAGATGACGACGTGATTGATCCACAGGCACGCATTGGACACGTGCACCTGAAGGTTTCCGATCTGCAGCGCGCGCTCGGGTTCTATTCCGGAGTGCTCGGGCTTGAGGTCATGCAGCGACTGGGTGACGGAGCGGCTTTCCTCTCCGCAGGCGGCTACCATCATCACATCGCATTGAATACCTGGGAAAGCCTTGGTGGTTCGCCTCCATCTGCGGGCACGACGGGGCTTTACCACACGGCAATCCTCTACCCTACGCGGTCCGCCCTGGCTATGGCCTTGCGGAAAGTGCTGGCGGCCAAGATCCCGCTGCAAGGTGCGGCGGACCACGGCGTCAGCCAGTCGATTTACCTGAGTGACCCAGATGACAACGGGGTTGAGTTGTATTGCGACAAGCCCAAGGAACTGTGGCCGCGCACGCCGGATGGTCAGTTAGCCATGTTTACCCGGCGCCTCGACTTGCACGAACTATTAAGCGAGGCCCCTTCGGAAATAGAAGTAGATAGCGGTCCGCGAGACCTATAAGCCGTTGGACGCCGGTGGGCGCTTTCGGAAATCAGTCTTGTCCAAATTGAATTTTCGGTTGGTCAATTTGGACAGACACCTTATCGACAGAGCCAACTCTGCGGAAATGCGCGCATTTTCCGATAGCCACTGCTCTGATGCTCTGTATCACGACCTGACTTTAGAGGCTGCGGAAAAAGTCATTTCAGGGGACGGAGAGGTAGGTACGGGCTTCAGCCCGTACGCAAACCACCGAAATCTTTCGGCCTTTAGGCCCTGAGGTATGTTCTTCCTTTCCTCTCGCACAAATCATCCTTTTTTCCGCAGCCTCTTTAGTCGGGCCGTATGGGATGAGCCCATGAGGGCTTTAGCCCCTAAGTACACCTCACTTCGGCCGAGGCTAAAGGTAGGTCAGGGTTTTAACCCTGACATCAAGCAGAGCTATGATGAGGGCTTTTAGCCCCTGAGGTACGCTCTTCTAGACCGAAAACCAACCTGACCTGGTTCGGCCGAACGCCCCTCAAAGCCATGAACAACTTGCACCGTCAAAAAGCCTATTGTTCCGCTAATTTGGACAGCGCGTTCGGAAATATCCGCTGCCCAGCGTTCCCATCAGCACCAGGCCGGCAAATAAATAGGGCAGGTAACGCCAGGGAGCCGCAGGAATCGGGATCAGACTTAGAAAGAGCACCGCGCCGATGACCAGCAACGTAATCAACGCGACAAGCAACTGAACTGCCGTCAATGCGTGGCGGCGCACGAGATAGAAAGGCGCCGCGACACACACGGATAGATACCCACCCAAAAATCCGAACGAGGCGATCTGCATCAGGTAGTCCATGGCGTTGGCCACTGCCACGCCGCTCGCGATCAGCAGCACGGGGATGATCAGCGCAACCGATACGATCACCAGAAGAGCGCGGGACGGAGTTTCGTTCACGGGGTGAGTGCTGGCAAAAAAGGCTGGAAAGAGACGCTCCCGCGCCATGGAGAAGATGACCCTGGCCCCTGCGTTCAGGCCTCCCAAAGCGCAGCCGAAGCAACTGAGCGCGACCCCCAAAGAGCTTATCCAGCCGAGCGCAGGCAGATCGATCGAACGGGCAATCAGGTCCAGAGGAGCATTGGTTTGATCGAACCCAACATTCTGACTGTGGGAAAGCGCGGTGGTGGAGTAAATGCTGGCCATGAACAACAGACCGATGGGCAAGAGAC
The DNA here is from genome assembly GCA_963850235.1 of uncultured Acidobacteriaceae bacterium. Lineage (GTDB taxonomy): Bacteria > Acidobacteriota > Terriglobia > Terriglobales > Acidobacteriaceae > PALSA-350. The sequence continues at coordinate 21,595 of CAWKKM010000011.1, forward strand.
AGAAAAACATGACGCGGGGAATGTTGCGCGTGGCGGATTGGGCTTCTTCACCCAGGGTGGTGGCGCTCTCGAAGCCGGCCAGCATCATGAAAGCCAACACCAGGCCCATCTTGAATTGCGGAAAGCCGGCGCCCGCAAGATGTAGCTGTGCTTGATCGACCACTCGGCCGCTCCGCGCCATCGCGATTCCGAGTATGGATACAATCACGCTTACCGAGACCGCCTCGGTGCACAACAGGACCTTGGTGGAAAGTTTGATGTCTCGATAAGCCGGCAACCATGCCAGCCCCACTACCATCAGGGTGAGCAAAATAGAACCCGGCTTGCCCATGGGGCGATGGGTGAAGTGGGCCATCACCATGGCGAGATAGTAGGCGCTGGCGACGACTGAACTGGTCACAATGAATGTCATGGCGACAATATAGGACCAGCCGGTGAGGATGCCGGGCCATCCGCCGAGCCCCTTTTCCGCATAGGCGCTGAGCGAACCGGCGGAAGCGAAGCGTGAAGCAAAGACATTGATGTTGATCGAAATGAGGATGAAAACGCCAAGGATGCCGAGAAACAAGAGCCAGGTGCCGTTGCCGGTTTTCCCGATGAGCAGCGGGATCACGGTTCCAAGAGTCGCGGCCGGGCCCATCGTCCCTACGGCTTGAGCAACATTCTCCAATGCCGAGAGGTAGTTCTTCCGCAGAACCGTTCGCGTGGCCAAGGGTAGGCTTCATCGATTAGACCGGCCTTAGGGCAATGCGGAAGCCAGTCTCGTCGTTGCGGCCATCGGGAAACCTGGGGGTCCGATTCGCCGATTGAAGGTAGGCGGGGCGGTCGCTTCCCCAGGAGCCACCGCGGACTATTTTTGCCAGGCTACCGGGACAATAGGCGTCTGCACACCATTCCCATACATTGCCGGAAAGATCATAGAAGCCGAGCTCGTTGGGAGCAAAGCTGGCGACCGGAGAGGTGCGGGGAAATGGGTCTACATAGCCTCCGGGAACTACACCCCACCAGGAAGGCATATCGAGACGCGATTCAGCACCGGCGTAGTTGCCAAAGTTTGCCGGTGGAGGCCAGGCAGGGCCCCACGGGTAGGATCCTCGGCTGTGATAGAGACGCTCCTCCGGAGACGAACCCTTTTCTTCCGCCAGCCCGACGGCCTTGCTCCACTCGATATCGGCGGGGAGGGCAAAGGTTTGCCGCGCATGGATGTTTCCCAGCGAGCGCTCGCGTGTGGTGAGCCAGGCGCAGAATGCGACGGCGTCGTAATAGCTAACGCCAACCACGGGATGGTCGGGAGCCTGGGCGAAACCGGGCGAATCCCACGTGCCCCCGTTGGGTAGCCAATCGAAGTCATCCTTGCCCAGGGTCAACATATTGCCGGTGGCGTCGTGTTTCGTCGCGGCGACAAAAGCCGCGAAATCCTTCAGGCGGGTGGGCCAGGCGGCAAGCCAGACGTCATGGCTCAACGGGATGAGCGGGATTCCCAGCGTGTTAGCCGGATCAATCACGGCTGTGTTCCTTTCCCGTACAGTGCGCGCAAGACGGAGAAGTTGGCGAGTTGGCTTGCGAGCGCCGGGTCGAGATGAAATAGCGCGCAGCTTTTTTGCCATGTCGCCAGACGCATTTCCCCCAGCTGCGGTGATTCGAGAGTAGCAAAGTGCCTGAGTTCCTCAATCGAACGAACCTGGTAGTTGAGGTCTTTGCCGGGAAGATACCGCGAGACAAGCATGGCCGCGGTTTCATGGGGATGACCAAATGCTTCCTTCCAGCCACGGTTGGTGGCCTTTAAAAATTTAACCAGAACCTCGCGATGGGACTCGAGGAAATCGGTGCGCGCGAAGTAAACCTGGGAGTAGGCGCTGTAGTTGTTGGCGTAGCCGGGAAAGACGTTCAGCTCAATTCCCTTCTCTTCCATGGCGAGCTTCTCGTCGATGAGATAGACCACCTGGGCATCGATCAAACCTGCAGCCAGGGAGGTGACGTCGTCGCCGATTTCTTTGACTTTGACTTGATCGAGCGAGAGGCCATTGGCTGTCAGCATGATGTCCAGCTGGGGACGGTCATAGGCGTGGAGACCGATAGTTCTCCCCGCGAGATCCTTCAGCTGGTCAAGGTGACGGCTGCGAAGCGTCACAATGCCTAACGGAGAAGCTTGTAGCGTAGTCGCAAATGCCTGGATGGGCTGATTCGCCTGGCGCGCTCGCAGCAACACCATGCCATCGGCGCAACCGATGACGTTGCGACCCTCGACCACTGGCCCAACGGTGTCGAGCGTTTTCTGATTGACAGGTTCAATGGTGACGTCCAGGCCCTGCTGCGCGTACCAACCCTTCTCTTTTGCGACCAGAATTCCGGCAAATTGTGCATTCTCGATCCAGTCAAGCTGAACGGTTAAGGGAATGAGGGTTTCAGCCTTCACCAGTGGATGAAAGAGGACAGCCAGGGCGAGACAAAGGAGAGGCCCCGTATGCTTTGATGGAGCCTGCTGCTCAAATCTCAACGGCTACTTCTCCTTGATGGGCGTTCATTCCTTGCTTGCCGTCTCACCGCGAGATTGCAACTGTACCTGTGCTCCAATGTTTTGGGAGCTTATTTTCTCATAGTGGTCCGAGGCTGATCGAGGATGGTCGCAACGGGGGACCCCGTGGGGTAAGATTGTCATACCATGCAGACGAAGGTTTCCACTAAGGGGAAGATCGTGCTCCCCGCTGCGATTCGCCGTCGTCTGGGTATTCGCGTCGGCGATCGCCTGGATGCCGAAATTGAGGCGGGACGTATCATCCTAACCCCGGTCAAAAAGCGACCGCACAGGGGCAGGATCATCGCCGATCCCCTTACGGGCCTGCCAGTGCTGAGCGCAGGCGCAGATGCCCCAGTCCTCAGCAGCAAAGAAGTCGAAGAGATCCTGGCCAACTTTCCGTGAAGTATCCTGCCGGCGTGAACGGAGCCGAGGCAACCCGATGGAAGGTCATTCTTGCCTTCGGCCTGGTCTACGTGTTCTGGGGATCCACCTATCTCGGGATTGACATTGCGGTGCAGTCGATTCCTCCAGCGCTCATGTGCGCCGTACGGTTTGCGATTGCCGGCGTGATCATGCTGGCGGTGTGCGGGTTAACAGGGCGCAAGGTTTTTTACTCGCCGCGGCAGATTGCGCTCGCCGGTACGGTGGGGGTTTTGTTGCTGATGGGCGGGAATCTCACGCTTTCCTACGCTGAGCTTTCGGTCTCCACCGGCCTTGCGGCACTCATCATTGCGGTCACCCCGCTGTGGTTCCTGGTTCTCGATTCGATCCTGCTGGGTCACCACCGCATCTCCGGGCGAGGCAAGACAGGACTCGCGCTGGGCGTGGTAGGACTGCTGGTCCTGTTCTACCCCGAGCTTACCTCCGAAACCGCCATGGGCCGAAAAGAGCTCTGGGCATCGCTTAGCTTGCTGGGAGGATCCTTCAGCTGGGCTCTCGGCTCCGTGCTCTCGAAACGGTGGCAAACGGGGATGGATCCCTTCAGCGCCACCGGCTGGCAGATCACCGCAGCGGCAGTGACGAATTTTATCTTCGCTGTATGCGCGGGAGATTTTTCCCGCGTGGTTTGGACGAGGCGCGGCATCGGGGCGGTCGCTTATCTGATCGTTTGCGGCTCGTGGATCGGGTACACCGCTTACATCTGGCTGCTGGAGCATGTGCCGACGTCGAAGGTGTCCACCTACGCTTACGTGAACCCCGTGGTGGCCGTATTCCTGGGATGGCTGGTACTGCATGAAAGGGTGAACGGCTTTATTCTCGCCGGGACCGCCGTGGTGGTACTCTCCGTAATTCTGGTGACCAGCGCAAAGGTGGCTGCGCCGCTTCCGGCGCTGGAGGCAGCAGGCGATTAGTTTGGTTGCATGGGCGCTGGATAAATCCGCGCCGCATTGTCATGCAGATAGCCGTGGGCAAATTGGAGCGCCCGCTCTTCCGTAACTTCGCCGTTGAGGATCATGCGCGCGAGGGCTGCGGCCAGTGCCTTCCGGGCTGACTCAATCGCCAGCCAATCACTTTCTTCCGCCCCAATGGCTTCGCTGAAGGGAAAAGCATCGGAGCCGAAGACCACCTTGTCCGGGTAGAGCAATAACCAATGGCGAAGCACTTCGGCCAGATCCGCAGGATAGAGATATAGCCCCATCAGCGAGGAGTCAAGATAAACGTTCTCCCGGGCGGTAAGCCAGATGGCCTGGTCCTGAAATGGGTACCCGCCATGCAGGAGAACGAAATTCACGTTGCTGTAGCGAGGGTCGCGCAGCACGTTTTCAAGATTCAAGACGTTGCCGCCGCGTCACGCTGAAAAAATCACCGGTTCCCACGGCAGTGTGGATTTGCACGGCAAGGTGCAGGCGCCCCGCTTCCCGCAACAGGTAGCGAAACATAAAATCCTCGAATACAGTTTGCTCCGGCGCAGGGGCCTTTCCCCCGGCGTGGTAACGGTTGTAAATGGCGGCCGCCATGGTCTGGGGTGGATCGTCAAAATGCAGAGTGCGGAAGTAGGCAATCTCAAACTTGAGAGAGACTCCGCCGTGGGCGCGATTCTGCTCCAGTATCTTGCTCACGAACGCCAGGTATTCGGGGAAGGTTCCGGGTAATGCACTCAGCCCGGCCTGCCCAAGCTCGCGCTTCAGCAGCTTCTCCTGCAAAGGAACGTAGACACCCAGGTCTATGTTGCGGGCGGAGAGATCTTTGTTGTCCAACGGGAAGAGAAAAGAGTCGACAAAGAATACCCAATGGAAACGTTTTGGATCGAGATAATCTCCCATGGCGACTCGGTTGGCCATCATCGTTTGCACATTGAGCTTGTCGAGGATGCGATCGAAGTACTGGTAGCCGGGATAGGTCTTGCGCAGCTCCGCTTTTTTGGCGACCAGCCACTTGAGATGATCCGGGTTGTTGTCCGTGTAGGGATAGTCGAATAGGGCTTTGGATGCGTCGATGAGTTCGGGATTGCCGCTTTGCAAACGTAGCGGAGCGTGCGACGGTGAGGAGGCCATCGCGTCGACGTCGGTGTCCTCGGCAAAGCCGGGATGGCCGTGATCATCGAAGATCGCGATCTGGCGTATCTGCTGCAGAATCCGGTCGTAGGTCTGCTCGTAGCCAGGCCCCATGTTGGGGCTGGCTTGTCCACGCAGTGTGGTGGAGCTCGCGGCCAGGAGCGTAAGCCCGAGAACAACGGCCCACATCTAAAGCCCCTTGAACCAGCCGCCGTCTACCAGCAGTGTTTGACCGGTGATAAACGATGCGCGCTCCGAGGCAAGCCACACGATCGCGTCGGCGACTTCATCCGGCCGCCCGATCCGCTTCAGCGGCGCTTCGCCTCCTAAGCGCGCTTCGAATTCCGCGGGCGTGGTGCCCAGCTCCTGCGAACGCTTGGCGATTATTTGCTTCAGGCGCTCGGTGGCGGTGTAGCCGGGTCCAACATTGTTGACCGTGATGCCGTCTTTGCCGAACTCGTTGGCGAGGCTTTTGACCAGACCGAGAACACCCGCGCGCACGGCATTCGAGTAGATCAGATCCGACACCGGTTGACGAACGGTCATGGAGGTGATGGTCACCAGCCTGCCCCACTGGTTTTTCTGCATCCCGGGCAAAACTGCGCGGGCAAAGTGGATCACGCTCATGAAATTCAGTTCGACCGCGCGATGCCACTCTTCCGTGGTGGTGGCAAGAAACATCCTCGGCGGCGGTCCTCCGGCGTTGATCACGCAAACGTCCACGCCGCCGAACTCGGCTGCCACCTGTTTCACAAATGCCGCGACCGCGGCCTCATCGGTCACATCGAAGGCTTCCGCGAACACGCGGCCGTGGTAGCGATCGCGAATCTGGGTGGCGGCCGCATTGAGTTTCGTTTGGTCGCGCGAGCACATGGCCACGTTTGCGCCTTCTGCGGCGAACCTCTCGGCCGCCGCTCGCGCGATGCCGTCGCTCGACGCGGCGACGATGACATTGCGGTTCTTCAGTCCAAGATCCAATGGCGCCTCTTTCTTCTACTTCTTTACTTCCTGCCGCAGGTAGGCATCGTCTTTGTCGAGCCAATCCTGCCGGGGCGGAGTAAATATGTCCAGGTCGACCGTATCTTCGAGCGCGACTGCCTCATGCGGCATGTGGGGTGGGATGCACAGCACTTCACCGGCAGAGACGATAACTTCCTTGTTGTCGATGAAGAAATGCAAAGCACCTTCCAGGATATAGGTGACCTGCTCATTATGGTGGCTGTGCAACGGTACCCTGGCGCCCTTCTTCAGGAGGACGCGCGCAACCATCAGGTTGGTCCCGACCAACAATTGGCGGCCTATGGTCGAGCTCATTGCCTCTTCCTCGATATCCTTCCACTTAAAGTGCTTTGCTTCCGCCATAGGTTCCCCCAAGAACGCCCGGTAGGCTTTGCAAAACTTACCACAAATGGCGCGTTCGCTTCCCCATGTTGCTTCTGGTTCCGACGACGGGTCAAGCCGTGTCGCACAAGGCCCATATGAATGAAAATGCCTTCGGCCGCTCCTTCGGCACCCCTCTCCATAAACCGTCGCCCTCTCCTTTGTCATCCCGCCTGCCCCGGCGTGCCGTGGGAGCCGAAGCCGACGGATCTGCAGTTTCCTTGGAACTCCCAATACATCTTCGTTAAGAATCGAAGGGTGCCCCAGGTCTCGCGTTTGAGACCTGGGATCCTCCTAGGAGAGGCTAATCTTGTCCCTTGTTGTAACCCCAGGTAAGCAACACCCCCTCCTTTGTCATTGGGAGCGAAGCCGAGCGGTTCTACGGACCCTTCATGGAAATGTTTTTCGACAGAACGAAGCGGAGGTAAAGGATCTACAGTTCGCTCCACCTGCAACCAATCTCAGCTGGCAGCGCACCCCCTCCCCTTGTCATCCCGACCGAAGCGAAGCGAAGCGGAGGGACCTGCGGTTCCACGGACCTCTCGTGGAGTTGTTTTTTTCCGGTCTCTTTCATACCGAGTTGCTTTCCCAAGCCAGCTAGTGGTGAGGCTTTGCAGAAGCACTCTTCACATCGGCAGTGCCAAGCCAGGTCACGGCTCCAAACGCTCCCAGCCATGAGCCAATTCCGGCAAACACAACATAGATGGGATTGCCGGTGTAGCTGATCACGGCGAAGGCGGAAAGCAGATACCACACGCTGCTCCAGCTTGCTGCGACGGTTCGGCGGCGCGCAGCGACCGCCGCGGTGAAGAGTACGTAGACCGCATCTGTGGCGGCCGTGGACGCTACCACCCCCATCGCGATGAGCGGACTTGGCGCATGGATCATGGAACCTTCCCCTCTGACCGAAGCTGCAGAACCTGGTGGATGACGAACAGCAAAATGATGCCAACCGGCAGCAGAAGATAGAACCATACCAGACCCGCGCGGGAGTGATCGCGTTCGACCGTGCACTCCGTGCCTAACTGCGCGGTGTCACTGTCCCGGCGAACAGCCAGGGTTAAGCGCCACTTGCCGGCCGTGGAGAAATACACCGTGGATGCCTGCAACAGACGATTGCCTGTGTGGCTCCTGGACAGGCGAACGGTGTGCACCGTTCCCCCTCCAGCCTGGGGCGCGACCGTGAGATCAATGACCGGATCCAGAAGGATTTCTCCGTTACTGCGATCCTGCACCATCACACTCAGATCGGCTGCACCCACATGCAGGGGTTGGGGCGCAGCGAACAAGGTGATGGTAAAGGCGCCGGCATCCTGATGCAGCAGCATGGCGCCGCCGTCGGCACGTGCCGCGGTGGCTCCTAGGATCAACATCAAGCACACTGCCAGAACATACAGCGCCTTCATGGATTCATCATGACGCCGCGCATCTGCATAGGCTGGAGCAAGATCCAGACGCCCGTGGCGTAGGCAACAGCAACCATCGTTGCCCACGGCAACAACAGCAGAACGGCTCCGCCGGCGCTCTTCGCCCAGTGCCGCGCCAGTCTCCAGCCCAGATACAGAGTCATGAGCAGTCCGGCATCGAGAAGCAGCAGTTGCACGGAGAGCACAGTATTGGCATCCAGCAGCGGTTGCACGATTCCCCATTGAGCCGGCGCAAACACATGCATACCCAAATCTGTGGCGGCCTGATGGAGCGCGGGTCCCAGCGTGGCCCAGCCCGTGAAGAGATGAAAGAGCAGATGGGCAGCCCACATAGCTAATCCCAACGGCAACAGCGCCTGGGAGAAACGGCAGAAGAGTTCCTTCCGCGTGGAACGCCGTGCGGCGGCAGCGATGGTCAGCGCTGCAGCGAACAGCGTAGCCAGCGCCAGGTATTTCCCCAGAATGCCAGGCATCACCATCCACCAGGCATTCACGAAAGCCGCGATGACTAAAACCAGAACGAGCACGGCGATGTCGAAGCGTCCGGAAAACTTTCCCAACGACGACCGCACCGGATCGCGCAGAATATCGCGCACCGGAGGAGCCGCGAAGAGGCCGATGTTGTCGTGCGGGCAAGCCTTGACGCAATCCATGCATAACGTGCAGTCCATATTGCCGGCCTTCTGCGGCATATAGAGCTGCAGTTCGCAACCACGCTGCTGTTGATTTCCAGCAATGCAGTCATGGGTGGTGCAACGTTCGCAGGTCGCATGGCTCTTCGCTTCGAGGGTGAAGGGGGAAAGCAGCGAGCCGGCAAAATTGAACTGCCCCAGCGGACAAACATACTTGCAAAAATTTGCCCCGCGAAAAAAGGTATCGACGAGAAAGGCGGCAGCGAAGTACGCGATCAGAAGCCAAGCCGTGCGCGCGGGATGATCCCAGATAGCAAACGCCTCATACGACCAGAAGAACAGGATCAACAGCGCGATCGCCATCCACTTGGTGCGCAGCCAGCGCGGCCACTTGAAGCGGGCCAGGCCGAGCCGATGCCCCAGTTCCCGCGGCAGCATGAACGGGCACGAGAGGCAGAAGATATTTCCCAGCACCAGCACGGCGATGACACCGAAGGCGCGGGCGTAGGTCCAGGGCAAGACGCCGGCCAGGTTCATCGCGCCCATCGGTTGTCCCCGGAAGCCGTCCGCGATCACCAGAATCGCAGCTACGAAGGCGATGCTCTGTAGCGTCATCCGCCCATAGCGCCAGCGCAACAGAGGGCCGATAAAGGGCAGGCTCAATAAGTCGAAGTGGCGGCCTGGATGGGGAACGGTCATGCTTCCCTGCCGCAAAGTGCCGGCGGCCGGACGACGGGATTGCGGCGACAGCAGGTGGACGGCAATCGACGCTAACGGCACCAAATAAAAGATAGAACCGATCACCCACATCAGCGCCCCGGCCGCCGCCTGGTCACGCAGCGCGGATAGGCCGAAGATCCTGGGCCCGGCAGCGTAGCTGGGATAGATGACCCTGTCGGCAAACGACAAGACTGCCGCCAAGCCTGTATTTACCAGGTCCGCACCGACGAGATAGGGCAACATGGCCCAGCGCGAGCCACGGCTCACCGTGGGCCACGGCTGGACGATGGGAAGCCAGAAGAGCAAAGAGGTACCGAGAAAGCAGGCGTGCTCCACTGCGTGCCAACCCGGGGAGCGCAAGGCTAATTCGTACGCCTGAGGAATATGCCACGCGATGTAGGCGATGTTCATGGCCAGCCAAGCGAATGCCGGATGGGTAAGCATGCGGAAGATCCGGTGCAGGAATTGGGCGCGGAAGAAAGGGCCGAGGCCATCGCGCAACACGGAGCGCGGCAGGGATCGTAGTAAGGGGACGGCCGGTGCGCCCAGAAGCAGTAAAGGGGGCACGACTGACATCAGTATCAGGTGCTGTGTCATATGGGCGACCAGCAGCAAGCCGTCCAGGGTGTCGAGCGGTGAGGCAATCGCCAGCCAGAGGACGAATAAGCCCGCCGACAAAGCACCCCGCGCGCCACGGGGGAAAGATCAGCGGGCGGGTACGGCGAATTTTGCTCCAGCCGCGGAGATAAAGCAGGGCTGTCACCAGCAGGCCAGTGGTAGCCCACAAGGGGAAAGACCATGAACTCCATGCGGCCTGTGAGATACCGTCCGGCATGACTCTTACTATAGTGTGGCGCCGCGATCTTCCTTCGCGAGTTCCTCAATCACACTTTCCCCAATCACACTTTCTTGGATACGACGGGTGCCCCATGTTCGCCGCGCCCGCCCCGGCGTGCCGTGGGGGGCGTACATGGGCCGAAAAAGACCGGGCGAAGCCCGTTCCATCGCTTTTGGAGAGTGACAGGCTTCTTGATGAGCCCTATCGTTTAGGTTCGAGTTCTCCGGTTGCGATGTACTGCTGCGACGCATCGTGGGCGGGAAGTTGACCCTCAGGATGCAAAGTTTCGAGAAAGCTGACCAGCGCCGTGACTTCCGCAGGGGAAAGATTCTTCCCGTAAGCCGGCATATTTCCGCCGCCCTGCAGCACCTGCCGCACCAGTTGGTCGTAGGTCAACCTCATCGCTACTCCGTCGAGTGCCGGACCGCGCTCGCCACCCACCCCGCCGAGCATGTGGCAATTACGGCACTGCTTCTCCTGGAAGACAATCTGTCCCTGTCTGCCCAAGGGCGTGGCATTGTGCACATAGCGCTCGGGGACGGTGTCGCCGCTCCACGCCTGCATTTGCGGACTCCAGGGAGTATAGGCCCCGAGGTGTTGGCACACCGCAAAGCCTACCGCCAGGACCGTCACCGAAAGTACCGCGATCGGCCTGCGGTGCCAGCTCTTTTCCCCCTCCCCGGCAAAGAACGGGAGCGCCAGAAGGAAGGCAATCCCCAAGACGGGAGCAATCAAGATGAACGGCGTCTCCAAGTTCTCGGGGAGAAACGAAAGAATGGTGTAAAGCCACCAGAAGAAGAAGTCCGGCTTGGGAACGGTTTGAATGATCGTGGGATCAGGAAAGCCCGTCGGCCCGAAAGGTCCCAGGATCAACGCGCACGCCGCGACCGCAAGAAGGATCGCTGCGGAAAAGATCATGTCCCTCCATAGCCCCCCGGGAACGAAAGGCTCACCGTCCTTCTTGGTCAGCTCGTGATACTCCTGAATATAGGTGCTTCGGCGGACGATCCGCCCTGGCATCGGCCAGTCGTTGATACCCAGGGCGATCACCATCCAGACATGCAGCCCGGCGAACACCAGCATCATTCCTGGAATAACAAAAACATGCAGAGCAAAGAATCGGGTTAACGTTGGACCAGCGATAATCGGGCCGCCTAGCAACAGATCGACCAGAGGACCGCCGATGAACGGCACCCGGGCGACGATCGAGGCGCCGATCCCCAAACCCCAATACGCGTCCTGGTCGAAGCGCATCACCTGACCGGTGAATGCCATGCCCAGCGTCATCAGCAGCAGGAAGACACCCAGGATCCACGTCAGCTCACGGGGGAACTTGTAAGCGCCGAACAGGAACACCTGCGCCATGTGGATGAGCACCACGGCCACCATGAAGTTCGATCCCCAGCCGTGCATGGCTCGCAGAAACCATCCCAGCGGGAGTTGATGATTCAACACCTGCAGGCTATTCCAGGCCTCCCCTGCCGAAGGGACGTAAACGATCGCCAGCAAAATACCCGTGACAATTTGTAACAGTAATAAAACGAAACTGGCGCTTCCGAAGACATACCACCAACTGGCCGTATTCCGGGGAATGGGATGCGTCACTGCTTCCGTGATCGGCCCTCCCAGTTTCAGGCGGAAATCGAGCCACTCATAAGTGCGTTTCAACCAGTGCATCCGGAACTCTCCTTCCGCACCGAGGCGGTGGTGGCCAGGGTAGGCATCTGGCCGCCGTCGATCAGCAATTTGCCTTCCTGCAGTTTCCAGGGATATTCGAAGAGTCCCCGCGGTGGCGGTCCTGCCGCACGCGCGCCATCCGCATAATAGACACCGCCGTGGCAGGGGCACATAAAAAGTTCGGACTGCGGAAACCAGCGGACCGGGCAGCCAAGGTGAGCGCAGTTGATAGCGAAGATCTGAAACTTCTGCTCCTGCGTGCGGCGCACCCAACAGGCCGCTTTGGCGGTGGCGCCATCCCAGGGCATGCTTTGCGGGTTGACGAAGCTGGCAAGCCGGGTTTCGCCCACCGGGAATTGCCCAACTTCCCCTAAGTCAATCCAGGAATCGTAACCGCCCTTCTTACGAACCGGTCCCAGCAGGTAGCCGACGACCGGGGTGGCGATCAGCAGAGCCACAGCGCCATTGAGCAATACGCCAATCCCGACCAGCACCCACCGTCTCGTAACTTCCTTGTCGTCGCTCATTGTGTGCCTCCGCCGGTGGTTTTTTGTTTTACGCTGGTTCGCTGGCTGGAGAGCCAGCCCACCACGTCCGTTACCTGCTGATCGGTCATGGGATGGCCGGGCATCGTGTTGCGCCAATCGGGCTGGCCTATGTCCGGGCGCCCGGCAATGATTACGGTGCGCAGCATCTGGTCGCTGATCAACGACAGGAACGCCGGCTCCGTAATCGACCCAGCCTTGGTCTTGCCCGTCTGGCCGGCAGTACCGTGGCAACTCGCACAATAGGCTGCGTACACCTGTGCTCCGCGAGCAGGATCAGCCGTGTTAGCTGCGTGATAAGGCGGCGGGGGCGCTCCTTCGGGAGTTCCCGGCTTATACCATGCGGTACGCATCCCCTTCACCAAGGCGTCTATCTGCTCATCGGTGAGGCTTCCCCCGGCGCTGGTGGCGAAGGCAGGCATCAGCGTACCGGGCGCGCCGTCGGCGACCACCTTACTCAGGAGCTGCTCATTGACCAGCGCCTGGTAGGCAGGATTGGCCAGTGGATACGATGGGCCGTTCATTCCCTGAGTGCCGTGGCAAGCGGAGCAGTTCTCGCGGTAGAGTGTAGCAAAGTCTGTTACCGAATCGGGGCGCGGCACCTCCGGGCCAGGCTTGGGACGGCCCGGAAGCTGTTCGCAGCCCAGTACAGCAAAGCAAGAAACCAGCATCAGGCTGGCACTAAGGAGGCGCGCGGTCACTTCGGTCCGTCCTCCCGATGGTGTTCTTCCATCATTCCCGGAGTTTCCAACCCCATGCGAACCGCGAAGGGCATGAATTGTTCGGTGCGGATATCGATCTGCTTGGAGACCACCCAGCCGGCTACCAGCCCGAAGGTCACCTGAGAGACCACAAACCACCACCAGTCGATGCGCTCCGCCAGAAAGGGATTGATCAAGGGCAGCGCGGAATGTAGCACGCCGGTCCATAGAACCGGGGCGATGATGCCGCCGAGAATTATCGGGTGACGGGGCAGCATGGGCAGCATCGCCCCATAGAGAAGGCCGATCAGCAGCGATCCCGCAGCGTGAATGACGATGGCAGTGAGCAAAGCACTCAGGCGGAAGTGGGTGATTTCCGCAAGTGTAGGGTTGGACCAACCGGCCACCCCGGCTCCGCCCAACAGATTTACCGCGTACCAGAGGCTGTGATACGCGATCAGGCTATAGAGGGTTGCGGGCACGATCATGGCCGCGCCGCCTGCGATGCCGCCCTTGACTCCAGCCATGACCGAGGGAGTATGGACGGGCAGACGTGCGCGATGGCTTTCGTCTATCTCGATGTGGGCGACCTTGGTGCGAACGCTGGTGAACTTGAACTTCTGCACTCTGACCGGCACTGCAATGTGGTGCGCGTGCGGCCACACCTGGCGAAACCAGCCCACGCAACCAGCCACAATCAGCACCGCCCCGAGGACGCTGATCCCCAAATTCGTTACCAGGCCGGCAAACGCAAATGTCAAGCCGAGAGCCAGCACGATCGGAAACGCGGTCGGGGCCGGCAGCTGCACCACTTCCTCGGATATGCCGTTGTGTCCCTGTTGCTCTTCCATAGCTTTATCTCTTTCTGTCAGCGGCCGATGATGTAGACGACGGTAAAAACCACCACCCAGACGGCATCCACAAAATGCCAATAGAGCGAGAGCACCTCGAGCTGTCGCGAGTGCCCGTGGTTGATCTTGCCGGCGAGTGAAAAAATCAACACAATCAAAAGCATGGTCAGGCCGATGATGACGTGGCTTGCATGCAAGCCGACGAGCGAGTAGAACGTAGTGCCAAACAGGTTGGTGCTGATGGTCAGCCCATCGTGATAGATCAGCTTTTTCCATTCGAGTGCGGTGCCGCCAAGAAAGATCGCGCCCAACAAGAAGGTGATGGCCCACCATAAGTTGAAAGCGCCCATCGCGCTTTTTTTCAGGGCTCGTTCCGCGAGCCAGATCGTGAAGCTGCTCGAGAGAAGGCAGACCGTATTGAAGATGGGGAGCTCGAGAACCTGGCGTGGCTGGGGCCCGGAAATACTCTTGCCTATGTAATAGATATAGGCAACCACAAAGATCGTGAAGATCGTTGTCTCGGCGACAATCAGCGCCAACATCGCGACAGTCCCGTGATAGGGCTGTTTCCACTCTTCGTGGGCCGCGCCGTGGGCCAGGGGGATGGTGCTGGTGCTCATGCTCTCTCTATCCTCAACGTCACTCGTAACGCGAGTCTGGATCTTCCGGATGTTTCAGGTCCCACAACGGTCTGCGGCTGCTCACCACCGGTTCACTGGCAAAGTTATAAGCAGGTGGAGGCGAGGAGGTCGCCCACTCCAGCGTCCAGCCGTCCCAGGGATCCGGTCCGGCATCTGGACCTTTGAAGTACGAGTACACCAGGTTATAGGCAAAGATCAGGGTGGCGACTGCCTGCACCATGGCGCCAATGGAAACAATCATGTTCCAGCCATCCCAGCCGCGGCCGGGTTCATAGGTGTAGATACTCCGCGGCATGCCCAGCAGGCCCGGTATGTGCATGAAGTCGAAGGTCATGTGGAAGCCGATCACGAACAGCCAGAAACTCCATTTGCCCAACCGCTCGTTGTACATCTTGCCCGTTATTTTCGGGTACCAGTAATAGAACCCGCCCAGAAAGCAGAAGACGATGGCCCCTACCAGAACATAGTGGAAGTGGGCGACGACGAAATAGGAGTTGTGGAGCTGCCAATTCCAGGGAGCAACCGAAAGCATGATGCCGGTCAGGCCCGCAAACAGGAACTGCGCCAGAAAGGCGGTGCAGAAAAGCATAGGCGTGGCGAAGCGTATTTTGCCTCCCCACATGGTCGCGATCCAATTGAAGATCTTGATGCCGGTGGGAACACCGACCAGGCTGGTCGAGAGCACAAAGAAAGCGTTCTGCGCTGATGTCATACCCACCGTGAACATGTGGTGCGCCCACACACTGAGGCTGATCAAACCTATGCCGGCAGACGCAGCCACCATAGCCGGGTAGCCGAAGATCGCCTTACGCGAAAAGACCGGGATAACTTCGTTGGCGATGGCGAACGCGGGCAAAACCAGCACATAAACCTCGGGGTGCCCGAAAACCCAGAAGAAATGCATCCAGACAATGGGCGCGCCGCCGGCCTGTGAGTCGAAAAAATGTCCTCCCAGGTAACGATCGATGACCAACATGATCTGCGCCGCGGTGAGGGGGCTAATCGTCACCAGGATCATTCCCGAGACGGTCAGGTAAAGCCATACGAGGAGCGGCATGCGAAAGAGCGTCATCCCTTTACAGCGCATGCACAAGGTAGTGGCAATAATGTTGACCGCGGCGCCGATGGTGCCGAAGCCCGAGACGATCAGCGAGAGCGCCCAGTAATCCGTGCTGTGTCCGCGAGAGAAGGCTCGCTCGGTGAGTGGAGCATAAGCCCACCAGGTGACATCGGGCGCGCTCCCTGCGCCCTGCAGGCCGACCCCGCCAATAAAGCTGTAGTACAGCAGCAAGCCGCCCAACGCGGTCATCCAGAAACTGAAAGCGTTCATGCGTGGAAACGCCATATCCCGGGCGCCGACCATCAGGGGAACCAGGTAATTGGCAAATCCAATGATCAGCGGCATTCCCATGAGGAATACCATGGTCGTTCCGTGCATGGTGAAGAGGCGATTGAAGACTTCCGGAGAGAGAAAGTTGTTGTGGGGTACGGCAAGCTGAACGCGAATCAGCAGCGCCTCAAAGCCCGCGACCAGCAAAAAGACCAGGGCGTACACCATGTACATGATCCCGATTTTCTTGTGGTCGACGGTGACCACCCAATCTTGCACCTGGTCGAGCCACGTCCCGTAGACTTGAGCGGGCGGGGTGAGGTCGATGGCGCTCCCGATCGGTAGTGTCGAATCAGCCATAGCGGAAAACTCCTATTTGTTCCGGCCCGTGTCACAGCTACTTCAACGTGTCAAGATAAGCGACAACCTTATCGATCTGGTCATCACTCAATTGCATTGCCGGCATTAGGCTGCCCGGCTTCACGTAGTCCGGATCTTGAATCCAGAGCTTGAGATTCGCAGGGGTATTGTCGGCTGCTCCGGAAGCCAGCGTATCCCGGCTCTTAAAGTGGGTAAGGTCCGGACCGAATTTCCCGTTGGCCGACGTGCCGCGAATCACATGACAGCTGACGCAGGCCTGGGACTCGAAAATCTGCCTGCCCTCCGCCACCGCGGGATCCTGCGCTGCCGGCTTCTGCTGATTCTTCACCCAGGCAGCAAAATCGTCCGGGGTCTGCACGTAAACGCGCAACAGCATCTTGGCATGTTCCACTCCGCAAAACTGGGCACATTGGCCTACAAACATGCCGGCTTTGTCCGGATTGAACCACATGTGATTCACATGGTTTGGAATCAAGTCGATCTTACCGAACAGAGCCGGAACCCAGAAGCTATGATCTACATCCGCGGATAGCAGATTTAACGAACTGATCATGGGAACCTGCTCCGTGCTGAGCGGTACATGCAGTTCGTTGGCCGTGGTAAAGCCGGGTTTTGCGTAGCGAAATTCCCACCAGAATTGATGGCCGACGACATCGACGTCGAGTGCCGCCGGCGGCATCTTTTGATCCTCGATAGCAAAAAGAATGCGCGCCGTCGTGAGAAAAAGAACCAACACGATCAGGAGGGGGATCACTGTCCAGGCCAATTCAATCTGGGTGCTGCCGTAAATTTGGGGTGGCTCGCTGTCATCTTTCGGATCGCGTTGCCGGTAGCGGATCACCACGTATGCCAGCAGCGAGCCAACCACGATAAAAATCGCACCCGTGATTTGAATCACGAAAAGCGACAAATGATGGATCATCAGCGCCGGGCCGGAGTGGGGATCGAAGGTGCTCGGCGTTTGATAGACGACACTGTTGGCCGGCGCTGCCCACGCCACGGCGCAGCTCACCACGAACAGCAACGCATAAGCGGCTGGCCCGGGCCCTTTGCGCTGCAGCCGTCCTGGGAACATGATTGCGGATCCTCCTCCGCCCAAAAGAAAACTCATTGTAGCGCTCTATCCCCGCAGACCGTATGAATAGTTCTCCATCGCGGACGGCCTCGCGTCAAAGCTTCGATGCGCCAAAACGGAGTTGGTCGCTTGGTACACTTGCGGAAATGAGACGCCTGATCATCAATGCGGACGACTTTGGTCTCGCGCCGGGCGTCAACCGTGCCATTATCGAACTCCAGCAGGCGGGTGCCCTCACTTCCGCAACCCTGATGGCCAATGGTCCCTTTTTCTCTCCTGCAGTGTATATGGCCTTTGCTCAACCGGCCCTCGCCGTAGGTTGTCACGTAGTGCTGGTGGACGGTTCGCCGTGCCTGCGCCCGGCCGAGGTGCCTACGCTCGTCGACCCGCTGGATCCTTCATGTTTCCGCACCACCGTGGGTCGCTTCTTCGCCGATATGTTGCGTGGCCGCATCCGCGAGGAGGAAATTGAGGCCGAGGCGGTGGCACAGATACGGCGCATTCAATCGAGCGGCATCACCGTAAGCCACATCGACTCGCACAAGCACGTCCACGCTTTTCCCCGGGTGCTGGCGCCGTTGCTGCGGGCTGCGCGTCAGTGTGGGGTGTATTGCATTCGCAATCCGTTTGAACCGTGGTGGAGCCTCAAAGCCACCCGGCCCGCCGGCACCTTGCGCCGTATGCAGGTGCACGTCATGCGAACCCAGGGGCGGACGTTTACCAGGCTGACCAAAGAGCACGGTATGATCACCGCCGACGGTTCGATGGGGCTGCTGGCAACCGGGGTTCTCGACGACTCGGTACTGCGCGATCTGTTGCGAGCCATGCCTGCCGGCACATGGGAGCTGGTTTGTCATCCGGGGTATAGTGATCGCGCTCTGGACGAGGCGCGGACCCGTTTGCGGGCATCCCGGGAGGTGGAGCGCACCGCGTTGCTCGCGGTCATTCCCGAAGCGATTCGGCATGATTCAGGGTTGGAACTGATAGATTTTCATCAGTTGGGAGATTAAGGAGATTTCAATTTCGAAAATGAAAATCGGCATCACATGCTATCCGACCTACGGCGGCAGCGGGGTGGTTGCGACCGAGTTAGGTATTGAGCTGGCAGCACGCGGTCACCAGGTGCACTTCATCACCTACTCGCAACCGTTTCGCCTCACCGGGCGGGAAGAAGGCATTTTCTACCACGAGGTGCCGGTCTCCAATTACCCCCTTTTTGAGTACCCGCCCTACGATCTCGCGCTCGCCACCCGCATGTCGGAGGTTGCCGAATACTACGAACTTGATTTGCTGCACGTGCACTACGCGATTCCGCATTCGGTGTGCGCCCTGCTTGCCCGCCAGATGTTGGCCAAGCGCAAACATCTGCCGTTCGTCACCACCTTGCATGGCACGGACATCACCCTGGTAGGGCTCGACCGCTCCTACCTGCCGATTACTCGCTTCGCCATCGAGGAGAGCGACGGGGTCACGTCCATATCCAATTATCTGCGGGAAAAAACGGTGCACGACTTCGGCATTTTGCGGCCGATCGAAGTGATTCCCAACTTTGTGAACTGCGACGAGTACAAACCGCTGGGCGACCGGCGCGCCGACGCCCGGGCGCGTTATGCCGACCCGGATGAAAAAATCCTGCTCCATCTGTCAAACTTCCGCCCCGTCAAGCGCATCCTCGACGTGATCCAGGTGTTCTCGAGGGTGGCCCAGGAAATGCCGGCGCAGCTGTTGATGGTGGGCGATGGACCGGATCGTTCTTCAGCAGAATGGCTGGTGAATAACAAGGGGCTGCAGAATCGGGTTCAATTCCTGGGCAAACAGGAGCGCGTGCATGAACTGTTACCGGTTGCCGACCTGATGATCATGCCCAGCGAACTGGAGTCGTTCGGGCTGGCTGCGCTGGAGGCCATGGCCTGCAAGGTCCCCACCATCGCCACCCGCGTCGGAGGAGTATCGGAATTAATCGAAGACGGCGTCACCGGCAGGCTCTTTGCAGTCGGCGATGTGGAAGCCATGGCCGCCGGTGCGATCGAGTTGTTGCGTGACGATGCTCGCCTGACGGCCATGGGGGAAGCCGGTCGCCGAGCAGCCCAGGACCGCTACTGTACGACGCGCATCATTCCCGTATACGAGCAGTACTACGAAACGGTGCTGGCGCGCGCCGAGGTCTGATCCGCCAGCACCAGGACGTTGGGCGCCATGGGAATTTCGAGGGTAACGCGAGTTCCCCGCCCCGGACGGCTGAATACTTCGAAACGGGCGTTGTTCCCGTACAGCACTTCCAGCCGCTCACGCACATTGCGCATGCCGATGCCGGATCCCCGGCTCACAAAGCCCACTTCCCGTACCCGGCCTTCGGGCATGCCTACGCCGTCATCTTCCACCTCGACGATCAGCTTGGTCTCCAGGATGCGGCTGCGCAGGGTGATAGTCCCGCCCTGCAGGCGGGGCTCCAGCCCATGCTTGATGCTGTTCTCGATCAGCGGCTGCAGCAGCACGCAGGGCACCAGCAGTTCCAGGGTTTCGGGGTCGATCTCCTTCACCACACGTAGCTTCTCCGCCCCAAAACGCACAACCTCGATGCCCAGGTAGTCATCGGTAAAACTCAGTTCTTCGCGGAACGGCACGTACGCATCGTGATCCTTGAGCAAAGCGCGCAGGATGTTCCCCAATTGCACAATCATCTCCCGCGCCATCTCCGGCCGGAAGCGAACCAGCGACGCGATCGAGTTGAGAGTGTTGAACAGGAAATGCGGATTGATCTGCCGTTGCAGTGCGTCGAAGCGCGCTTCCAGCACCAGCCGCTGTTGCTCTTTCAGCTTGATCTCGATGCGGCTCGAATTCCAGATTTTCAGCGGGATCGCCACCACCACCGCGGGGCACACGCAGATGGCTACCTTTATGGCAAAACCGTGGGCATCCATGGTGAAGAGACGGCCGGGATAGAGCTCTGCCAGCCACATGCGCACCACCTGCATGCCCATAATCAGGATGAGCAATAAGATCTGGCGATCGATGCGCGGTTTCAGCAGGTTGCGCCGCACCCAGCGGTAGATGCTGAGGTCGACGAACGGGGAAAATGACCATACCTCTTCCGGCTCGACGGCTCGGCCGTATAGCCCGGAAACGATGGCCACCGCGAGAAAGAATGGCAAGGTCAGGTACTCACCGTGCAACATGGCGGGCAGAGAGAGAACCGCGCCGCCCAGAAGCGCAGACCACGGACCGAGGAGGACGCCCAGGATGATCACGGTTTCAAAGCCGATATCCGCCGCGTAGAAGTTGGTCACGATGAAGCGAATCCATACCCCCAGCGTAAGCGGGATACAAAGAAAAGCCAGCAGTCCAACGGTCTGAGAGGTAGTGCGGCGTTCGGCGAACAAAAGGCGCTGGAAGGTCAGGGCCCGGGCGGTTACCGCCGACACCGCGGCGGCCACGCCCAGCTTGATCAGCAGTGTTATGAGGACAAGCTTAGGCTCATACACGCTCTTACTTTACGCCAGTTCGCGGCTGGACATGGGGCAGGTTAGAGGCTCTAATTGAGATATGCCATTGGAAGGTGTAAAGAAAGTAGCGGATGCGGATTTTCCCACCCGCTGGGGTCATTTCCGTATCCTCGGATTCGAAGGAACGCGGATTGACCCGGAGCCCTGCAAGCCAGGAACGGCTCCCGTGCCGGCAAAGGTTGAGGGCGCGATCGCGCTGGTGTTGGGCGATATTCATAGTGGGCCGCCGGTCGTGCGCATTCATTCGCAGTGCCTTACGGGGGATGTTTTCGGCTCCCTCCGCTGCGACTGCCGGCTGCAGTTAGAGCTGGCCATGCGGGCGATTGCGCAAGCCGGGACGGGTATCCTGCTTTACGAGCAGCAGGAGGGTCGCGGCATTGGCCTGATGGCCAAGCTGCGCGCCTACGAACTGCAGGACGAGGGGCTGGATACGGTCGAGGCCAATCTCAGGTTGGGATTCAAACCGGATTGCCGCGAGTTTGAGTTGCCGGCCGAGATTCTGAAGTTACTGCACGTCAGTTCCGTACGCTTGATCACCAATAATCCGGATAAGGTCGAGGCGCTGGAAGCAGTGGGCATTCGCGTGGTCGAACGGATTTCCGCTGAAGTGGAACCACTGGAAAGCTTCGAGCGCTATGTGCAGGTCAAGCAGGAAAAGATGGGTCACATTATCGACCGCGCGTTGAATGAGCTGGGTTAGGGTCGCTGCGCCAGGATCACCTTGGCGGTAGTGATGGCTTGTCCGACGTGGCGTTGGGTGTGTTCCGCGGCGTGAACCAGTAGGCCCGCCAGTGTGGTGGGGAGACGCTTGCGCCCGATGGCTATCGGGGTTTCGAGCGGCTGGCGGATGATGCTCTCTAACCGGCGGCGCGTGGTTTCCAGGCTGGCATCCAGTTCACCGAAAATCGAATTGCTGGTTCCGCTGTTTTCCATTTCGCTTGCCAGCGCGGCGAGTTGCTGTTGATCCAGGGGAATTCCTTCCGCGTAGCAACAAAAGCGATCCAGGCTACGGGCGATGTGCCTTAACTGAAAGGCTACCGAGGGTAGCCCAAATGGCCGCGCGTGTATTTCGCGGTCATCGAGGCCCCTGCACCATTTCGACGTGTCCTCCTGGGCCATTTGCAGCGAGTGCAGCACGGCGCGCTGCAGCACGGGCAGTTCAGTCAGCGTTCCTTGCAGCCACGGTTCTGTCATCTGGGTCTCTCCCCTCCGACTTTTTGTCATCCCTAGCCCGCATTTCTCACGGCCAGTACGGTAACGAATGACGGGTGCCCCATATCTGCCCGGTTTTGGCAGATGTGGGATTCCACGAAGCTCGGCTCCGGAGTCTGCAAGGTGTAGATGACCCACCATCAAGACCTGTTGCCAGAGTAGAGAGTGACCGGTGGACGGCCGTGGAATCCCACATCTGCCAAAACCGGGCAGATATGGGGCACCCGTCATTCGTTACGGTACAGGCCGTGAGAAATGCGGGCTAAAGGCCGTGAGCCTGCCGAAATTCCTTCACCACTTGCGCCGGGTCGCGGTGCTGCCCATCGACCTCCTCGTTCATGGTCTGCATTTCTTCGGCAGTGATCTTGCCCGCCAGATCGGCGAAGGCTCCGCGCAACTTCGGCCAGCGATCTAACGCTTCCTGCCGCACCAGCGGGACCGCCTGGTAAGGCGGAAAGTAATGCTTGTCGTCCTGCAGGACCGCCAGGTGAAAGGCTTTGATTGGGCCGTCGGTGGAGCTGCCGGCAATGATGTCGACCTGGCGGCCGTTCAGCGCCCGGTAGAGCAATCCCAAATCCATCAAACGAGGGGAACCGTCGAACTTCAGCCCGTAGGCTTGCTGTAGTCCGGGCAGGCCGTCGGGGCGTTGCTCAAATTCGTAACCGACTCCCAGTTTCCACTGCGAACTATACTGCGCAGCCTGGCTCAGAGTCGTGAGGTGAAGTTGCTGCGCATCCTGACCGCGAATCACCATGGCGAAGGTGTTCTCAAATCCCAGCGGCTCCGTCACCGCCACCTGGTAGCGCTGCTGGTAGAGGCGCCGCACCGTGTCCAACACCTGCTGCGGGTTCTTGTTCACCGGCTGCTTGAGAATGGCTGTCAGCGCAGTGCCGGTGTACTCCACGTAAGAATCGATGCGGCCCGCGATCAGAGCCTGGTTGCAGATGTAGCTGCCGGCGAGATAGAACCGGCGTTCCACCTTCATCCCGGTCCTGGCCTCAATATGCTGCGCCAGCAACTCGCCCAGCACTACCTGCTCGGTAAAATTTTTGGCTCCGATCACCGGATAATCCGGACGCGGCGGAGCGCAGGCAGCAATCGACACCAACAGAAGACTGATGAAAATACGGAGGATCACGTGCGTCCCGGAGCCGGCACTTTCAGCCGCTTCTCTACCCAGCCCAGTCCAGTGTCGGCAGCGATCGCCAGCAGGGCTGCCGGGATGGCTCCTGCCAGGACCAGCCGATTGTCGACCGAAGCCACGCCGCGGAAAATGAACTCGCCCAGGCCGCCCGCCCCAACCGCCGCCGCGATGGTGGCAATACCCACAGCCAACACAGTCGCCGTGCGCAACCCGGCCAGAATAAAACCGGCCGCCAGGGGAAGCTCCACCTTGCGCAGCCTCTGTCCACTGGTCATGCCCAGCGCTTTCGCTACCTCGAGCACCGTGGGATCTACCCCCTCAATCCCGGCGTAGGTATTGCGCACAATGGGCAGCAGCGCATACGCAGTCAGCGCGGCGATGGCGATCCGCGCGGCACGGTCGCCGATCCACGGCAGCGGCAACAGGAAGCCAAAGAGCGCCAGGCTGGGAATGGTCTGGATGATATTCACCACCCCGAGCACCGGTTTGGCCCATCGCGGATGGCGGGTCAGCCATATGCCGGTTGGCACGCCGATAGCCGCAGCCAGCAACATGGCAGATCCGGTCAGCCACAGATGTTCCAGCGTGAGCTCTGCGATCTCTGAGCCGTGCTGCGCCAGGAAGCCGGTCATCTCTTCTCCTGCAGCGTGCCCCGATGCACAGCACGCACATAGCTCTGCACCGCCGGAATTTGTGAACCGGCAAATTCGTTAACAGGGAGATTGGCCACCACCTTGCCGCCTTCCAGCAGCACGATGTGCGAGGCCAGGTAGAGAGCTTCATCCAGATCGTGGGTGACCAACAGCACGGTCTTGTTCAGGCGCCGCAATAGGTCTCGCAGCATATCCTGCATTTCCGCCCGGGTCAGCGGGTCCAGCGCTCCAAAGGGTTCGTCCATCAGCAACAGCTTGGGTTCGGCGGCCAGCGCACGCGCCAGGCCGACACGTTGGCGTTGCCCACCGGAGAGCTGGTAGGGCAAGCGACGGGCGAAGGTTGCGTAGTCCAATCCCACCTGGGCAAAGAGTTGGCGGGCGCGCTCGGCGATTTCGTGCCTGGGCCGCCCTTCGATTTCGAGCACGGCTCCGATGTTGCGTTCCGCGTCAAAGTGCGGGAAGAGGCCGGTTTCTTGGATTACATATCCGATCGAACGGCGCAAGAGGATCGGGTCCCAATCCGTCGTCGCCTTGCCCTCTACCAGCACGCGCCCCGCGGTGGGTTCGACGAGCCGATTCACGGTGCGCAGCAGGGTGGTCTTTCCTGAGCCGCTGCGGCCCAGCAGCGCTGTCGTGGAACCGGTTGAGATCTGGAGGTCGACGTGGTCGAGGATGACTCGCCCGTCAGGCGTGGTCAGCCCGACTTGATCGAAGGCAATGGCCGACTCGTTTATTCCGGTCAATCGGCCACTCCTTCATTAAGCAGAGAAAGATGTACCTCAGTGCCTTCAGAGGTTGTGCGAGAACTTCAATTCCGAACTCATTCCCGAAGAGCCTGCCCTCGAACTGGGACGGCTGAACTTCAGATCAGTCCCAATTAGATTTGTTCAGCGTAGCCAATTTGGACAACACACCCTATCGATAGAGCCAACTCTGGGGAAATGCGCACATTTTCCGATAGCCACTGCTCTGACGCTCTGTATCAGGGCACGACTTTAGTCGTGCCGTACCGAGAGCCAACTCTGCGGAAATGCGCACATTTTCCGATAGCCACTGCTCCGACGCTCTGTATCAGAGCACGACTTTAGTCGTGCCGTACCGGGAGCCAACTCTGCGGAAATGCACCTATTTTCCGATAGCCACTGCTCTGATGCTCTGTATCAGAGCACGACTTTAGTCGAGCCGTACCGAGAGCCAACTCTGCGGAAATGCACCTATTTTCCGATAGCCACTGCTCTGACGCTCTGTATCAGAGCACGACTTTAGTCGTGCCGCACCGGGAGCCAACTCTGTGGAAATGCGCCTATTTTCCGATAGCCACTGCTCTGATGCTCTGTATCAGAGCACGACTTTAGTCGTGCCGTACCGGGAGCCAACTCTGTGGAAATGCGCCTATTTTCCGATAGCCACTGCTCTGATGCTCTGTATCAGAGCACGACTTTAGTCGTGCCGTACCGGGAGCCAACTCTGTGGAAATGCGCGTATTTTCCGATAGCCACTACTTTGATGCTCTGTATCAGGGCACGACTTTAGTCGTGCCGTAACGGGGGCCCCATGAGGGCTTTAGCCCCTGAGGTACGCTCTTCTTGGCTCCGACCTTCAGGAGCCCGTCGGCGGCTCCACAACCACCCCGTCCATTTTGAGCGGCGGAGCCCCTTTGACCCGCACCATCGTGATCTTGCTGAAACCTTCCTTGAAGCTGGGTGGACGAAGCCGCTCTGCCATCTTGCGCATGATGTCATCGCTCACCGTGCGCTCTCGGCGGCTGTTTCGCTCCATGCATACTTCCAGCGGGACGTCGAAGAAGACCGCCTGGGCCTCATAGCCGAAGCTCTTGGCCATCTTGATCCATTGCCGCCGTTCGTGGGCGGACAGATTGGTGGCATCGACATAGTTCCACGGCATCTTCGCGATCAAACGCGCGCGCAGCAGCGAACGCAGCGTGGAAAACACAAGTCCCTGGTAGCGCTGTTCGGTGATGTCGTCAAACAGGATGCTGCGCAGCATGTCGCTGGATAGCGGAGTCACCCCGCGGCGCTTGAACCACGTGGTCTTTCCCGACCCCGGCAAGCCGATGGCCAGCACCACATAGCCTTTGAGATCTTTCTGGCTGGCCGACGGCGCCTCGGGAGGAGGCACAGACGGCGATTCCGGCTGGGTTTCTACCACCAGCTTTCCCGCCACCGGGGTTACGTCCGATGGTACTTCCTGCACCATCGTGTCTTGAGGAGGCACAGCTTCGGCGTCGTTCATTGCGGCTAATCCGGTGACGGGAGGACTGGCCACAGAAGGCTCGGGCGCCCCGGCCGGCTTCGTATCCTGGTCCATCGCAACGTCGTTCTCTGTTTTCCGGCGTTTATCTTCCGGGTACGTAGGCTGCAAAGGAGTCGGCTGGTTAGCTGGAATCTCCTGTCCGATTTTCCCTGTTGATTCCGAGTCATTCGCTCCGCGCTTACCACGTCGTCTCATTCGGGCGCGCATCCATAGGCGCATGATGAGGATGTAACACAAGTTCCACCATCGCAGCAAATGTCCCGCCCCATTTCCCCCAACCGCTCTTTGGTACACTCAAGTTTCGTACTCACGCCCAAATGGCTCGCTGAACTTTGTCTATACACACGCACTCAAAACGTCATCCCCCTTCAAGGAGATCCCAAAGAATATGGCTGTAAAGGTTGGCATCAATGGCTTTGGCCGTATAGGCCGCAATGTGTTCCGGGCCGCGCTCGGCAATCCTGATATCGAATTCGTCGCGGTCAATGACTTGACCAGTCCAGCTACCCTGGCGCACCTGCTCAAATACGATTCCATTCTGGGAAACCTGCACCACACCATCACCGCCGGCGACGATTTCATCTCCGTCGATGGCAAGAAGCTCAAGGTTTACGCAGAGCGCGACCCCGCCAAGCTCGACTGGTCTTCCGTCGGCGCCCAGGTGGTGATCGAATCCACCGGTCACTTCACCGATGCCACCAAGGCGAAGGCTCACCTGCAGGGCACCGTCAAGAAGGTCATCATCTCCGCGCCCGCGACCAACGAGGATCTGACCATTGTGCTGGGCGTCAACGAGAAAAAGTATGACCCCAAGGCCCATCACGTCATCTCCAACGCATCCTGCACCACCAATTGCCTGGCGCCCCTGGCCAAGGTGATCAACGACACCTTCGGCATTGTCTCCGGCATCATGACCACGATTCACAGCTACACCAACGATCAGGTCATTCTCGATTTTCCGCACAAGGATCTGCGCCGCGGACGCGCGGCTGCGCTTTCCATGATCCCCACCTCCACCGGTGCGGCCAAGGCTCTGCACCTGGTGGTGCCTGAGCTCAAGGGCAAGCTGGACGGTTTCGCGATCCGTGTGCCCACTCCGAACGTGTCGGTGGTGGATTTGACCTTCACTTCAGAAAAGCCGGTGACCAAGGAATCGATCAACGATGCATTGAAGGCCGCGTCCGATGGGCCGATGAAGGGCATCATGGGTTACGAAACCAATGAGCTGGTCTCGAGCGATTTCAAAGGCAATCCCCTTTCCTCCATCGTCGACAGCCCGCTCACCAAGACCGTAGGCACCAACATGGCCAAGGTCATCAGCTGGTACGACAACGAGTGGGGCTACTCCAACCGGGTGCGGGACCTGGTGTTGTTCCTCGAAAAAGCAGGGCTTTAAAAACGGTCTCGGTGTGTTGCTGAGGAACTGCCATGGCAAAACTATCCATCCGCAACCTGGAGTTGAACAACAAGTACGTCTTCGTGCGCGTTGACTTCAACGTGCCGCTTTCGGATAGCGGTTTGCAGATCCTCGACGATACGCGGATCAGAGAAACCTTGCCCACGCTCGAGTACGCCTTGCGCCATCACGCCAAAGTGATTGTGGCTTCGCACCTCGGGCGTCCCAAGGGCAAGCCCAATCCCAAATACAGCCTGCGGCCGGTCGTGGACCGGCTGCGCACCCTTCTCGATCACGCATTGAGCGAATCGGTGAACGTTGCCTTTTCGCCCGACTGCGTCGGCGACGTGGCCACCGAGCTGGCGCGGCAACTGGAATCAAGGCAGGTTCTGCTGCTCGAAAATTTACGCTTCCATGCCGGAGAAGAAGCCAACGACCCGCAATTCGCACGTCAACTCGCGAGCCTTTGCAACGTCTATGTGAATGACGCCTTCGGAAGTGCTCACCGGGCGCATGCTTCGACTGAAGGCATCACGCATTTCGTTTCCCAGTCCGCGGCCGGGCTGTTGCTCGAAAAGGAGTTGAACTACCTGGGCAAAGCCCTCGAGGCGCCGGAAAAGCCGTTCGTAGCCATCCTCGGCGGGGCAAAAGTTTCCGACAAGATCGAGGTCATTCACAACCTGCTGAGCAAGGTCGATGCGTTGCTCATCGGGGGCGGCATGGCATACACCTTCCTCAAAGCCAAGGGACAGGATGTAGGTAAGTCACTGGTGGAAGCTGACAAGCTGGATGTAGCGCGAGAAGCGCTCAAGGAAGCCGAAAAGAAAGGTGTGCGTTTTCTCCTGCCGATCGATCACGTGCTGGCGGACAAGTTTGCAGCCGATGCCGCTACCCAAATATTTGAAGGGGACGGTCCTTTCCCTGCCGGCTGGATGGCGCTCGACATAGGCCCGGCTACGGTGGAGCTGTTTACCACTGAGATTGCGAAAGCTCGCACCGTCGTCTGGAACGGACCCATGGGGGTATTTGAAATGCCGGCGTTCGCCCGCGGCACCACCGGCGTTGCCGAGGCACTGGCAGAGAATGCCGGCGCCATCACCATTGTGGGCGGCGGCGATTCCGTCTCGGCCATCAAGCAGGCCGGCGTGGCGGACAAGATCAAGCACATCTCCACCGGCGGCGGTGCATCGCTCGAGTTTCTTGAAGGCAAACGGCTTCCCGGAGTCGCGGCACTCTCCGAAGCTCCCCATACTTAGGACATGGCTGTCGTCAACCTCGAACTGCCGATACTGATCCTCGTTGCAGGAATGGTGTTGGCGTTGGGTGCGTGGCTGTTGGCGACGTTCACGCACTTTCTTCGCGGCTACCGCTACCGCGTCAGCCTGGGGCTGATTGCTTTTCCCTTGGGCGGCCTGATGGGATTTATTTCCACCCTCAACGCAGCCAGCATGCTGGGCGACTGGCTGGCGGGCAAGCCGATGTCCTTCGTGCTGACTCTCGCTTCACTGGGCTATCTGGTATTCGGCTTTCTGGGATGCTGGACCGTGGTGCGCCTGGCAGGCCGGGTGGATCGGAAACAAACTCTTTCTGTGCTCTACAATTTGGTCAAGGAACACAAGGAACGCGATCAACATTGAGAACCCTAACGCATGCGTAAGCTCCTGATTGCCGCCAACTGGAAGATGTACAAGACGCCCACGGAGGCGCAGAACTTCCTTCACACCTTTCTCCCTTTAGTGAAAGGTCAGACCCAGAACGAAATCGTGATTTGCCCGCCGGCGATTGATCTTTCGCCGGTGGCCGAAGCCGTAAAAGGTTCGCATGTGGCTGTTGGGGCGCAGAACATGCACTATGAGGATGCAGGTGCATTTACCGGTGAGATCTGCGCTCCCATGCTCCTTGCCCTGGGGGTCACGCATGTGATCCTGGGCCACTCTGAGCGTCGCCAATTTTTTTGCGAGACGGACGATGGCGTCAACAAGAAGCTGGTGGCTGCACTCCGGCACAATCTCATTCCGATTGTTTGTGTCGGCGAGCATGAGACCGAACGTGACGACGGCAAGACGCGCGAGGTATTGTGCCGACAGATCAGCCGCGCTGTCTACCAGATCGATCCGGCGAAATTGGCTCCCATGGTGGTGGCGTATGAGCCCATCTGGGCAATTGGTACGGGTAAGACGGCATCGCCGGCGACTGCCGCGGAGGCTCACTTCATCGTCCGCAGTGAGATCGCGCGGTTGGTGGGCAGGGAGATTGCGGAGGCCACGCGGATCCTGTACGG
The DNA here is from genome assembly GCA_963850235.1 of uncultured Acidobacteriaceae bacterium. Lineage (GTDB taxonomy): Bacteria > Acidobacteriota > Terriglobia > Terriglobales > Acidobacteriaceae > PALSA-350. The sequence goes on from CAWKKM010000011.1 coordinate 51,269, forward strand.
TGGCAGCGTGAAGCCCGACAATGCAGCGGCGCTGCTCGGCCAACCGGAAATTGATGGCGCCCTGGTGGGAGGCGCCAGCCTCGATCCCAATTCGTTCGCCTCTATCGTCAAAGCCGGTGTGGCCGGTTGAGGGGCACTTGCCTTTGAAGGGTACGGGCTGGTAGGTACGGGCAGGCTGGTAGGTACGGGCTGGTAGGTACGGGCGGTAGGTACGGGCGGTAGGTACGGGCAGGTAGGTACGGGCTTCAGCCCGTACTTAAACCCTGCAACATATCCGGCCTTTAGGCCCTGAGGTACGTTCTTCCTTTCCTCATCTACAAATTTCGCCGTGCCCTTGTTTTCCGCTCGGGCGCTTTCGCCGTATTAAATCTTCACGAAAACTTCTTCGCCTTCAACACTTACCGGATAAACTGCAACTCTTTCCTGAGAGCTGTCGGTCGCTCCGGTCGCGGGATCGAAGGTCCAGGCATGCCAGGGGCATATCAACTTGCCATCCTCGATCATCCCCTCGGACAGCGGACCGCCACGGTGAGGGCATTCGTTGTCCAAAGCCCGGATCACCCCGTTGATGTTGGCAATACATAAAGTTCTCGGGCCAGCGCTGAATTCCCTGGCCTCTCCGGGGCGCGGCAACTCGCCCTTAGCGCAGATTCTCACCAATGCACTCATGGGTAATTAATACTTGCAGCCGTTAGCCTGCCAGGTGCGATAGGTTTTCCAGGACGCCACACGCGCACTCTCTTCATCTGGAAAATCACCCGCAGCCTGCTCGACTCCTTCAGGAAAGATATAAAACGTCCACTTGCCGAGAGCCTTGTTGTAGACGGGCACGGTGGGACTTTGCTGAGTTTTGTCGCTCATACAGCCGAGCATACGCTATCCTCGGATTGGAATGTCCAGCTTTACACCCCCGACCCAACCCCAGCCACCCCCAAACACAGACTTGTGGTGCCCCAAGTGCGCCAGGGCGGTGCAGGATCCGCTGGTTTGCGGCGATTGCTCCGCTGTTCTCTGCCGCGTCTGCGGAACCCCGCTCGAATCGGCTGACGAACTCGCCTTCGGTTAGCCCATGGTGAAAATCAAGAAGCACACACCTCCACCCGGGTGGAAGAATCCATTAGCCCCGCAGCAACCGCTGGCCAGCGCTCGCTGGCTGCTCGGCGGCGTGGCGGCAACCGTGGGTCTGGCGGCCGTCTGCGTCTACATCACCTTCTGCCTTCTCTTCTGGCAGGGTCAATGGCAATTGGTGTTCAAACCATCACGCACCATCACCGCCACGCCTGCCGCCGACGGCATGAAGTTTGACGAGATCTCGTTTGACGCAACGGAGACCGGGATTCTCCAACTCAACGGCTGGTGGATTCCCGCCGAACCCAATGCGCCCTACGCAACCGGCACCCTGCTCTTGTTGCACAACGGTTCAGGCTCGCTCTCGGACACGCTGCCGCAGTTGCAGTCCTTACACGCCCTGGGCATCAATGTTTTTGCGTTTGACTACCGCGGCTTTGGAAAAAGCCTGGACGTCCATCCCTCGGAAGCAACGACGTATGAGGATGCCGACGCCGCCTGGCGCTATCTTACAGACACCCGTCATCTGTCCCCATCTCGCATCGTCCTCGACGGCGTGGGACTAGGTGCGGCCGTCGCCGCGGAGACGGCTCGTCGCCATCAGCAAGCACCAGCGCTGATTCTCGAGGATCCTCTGCCACCCGTCCTTGACTCGTTGCACTTCGATGCGCGCACGCATATCTTGCCTATTCGTTTGCTCTTCCATGATCGCTTCGACCCGGCTGAGACACTCGCCCGGTTAAGGACGCCCAAGCTGATGCTGTACTCCGCGCACCAGGCAGCCGGGGAATACTACGCAGTGGCAGCGGAGCCCAAGCAGCAAGCGACCGTTGCCAACGATCAGGATTATCTGACGAGCCTGCGAAGTTTCCTGGCCAAATATCTACCCGGCGCGTGAACAGTTCCCTGCTAAGCTTGCCTTTCACACCGACACCAACAGGAGTTTCCGATTGTTCAGCTGGCTTGATCGCTTTCAGGGTTTAGGCGCTTTGGTGATGCGCGTGGTTTTGGGCGTCGTCATGGTGGCGCATGGATACACCAAGGTCATTCCCAAAGATGCGCTGTATAACTTCAGCCATATGGTCCTCCGTATGCACTTGCCCCTCTGGCTGGGATATCTCTCGGCCTTTGCAGAATTCTTTGGCGGCATGCTCCTGGTCGTCGGCTTATTGACACGAGTGGTCGCGTTCATGATTGCCATCGATATGGCGGTGGCCATCATCAAGGTCCATCTCCACGGTGGCCTGCTGGGGCCCAATTCGTTCGCTCTGCCGCTGGCGTTGTTCTCCATCAGCCTGATGCTGATTTTCACCGGGTGCGGATGGCTGGGGCTGGACGATTTTGCGGGGCGAAACAGAGGCGTCCGCAACAAGATGGCCGTCCGCTAAAACATCTCAACCAACTTACCCGGGAAAGGGGTGGTCCCTTTCCTGGGCAAGAGTCCTATGGGGGGAGGCGGTTTGTAACCGCCGGCCAAGCAACCTGAATTACACCCGCCCTTTTCGACACCTTCGCTGTGTCAGATAAGGGAATCCACGTCCCCAGAAACCTTCGGCATCGTCGCAAGCCCCCCGACTTCGATTCGGCCTTCAAGGTTCAAAATCCGAGAATCGCGGCTCCCCATCTGACACAGCGAACGTGCCGGATCTGGCGGATCTTTCAGTCTAATGTGGGCCCTGTCAACTCGATATCATATTGAGAAATTGGGTCGTCTTCAATTCCGAACCGGGGAAAACCAGCTCCATATTGGTTGCCCCCAGGGTCTTGTAAGCTGCTTCACCGAGAACTTGTCGAAAATCCGTAGTAATCGCCAAATCGCGGTTCTGATACAACTGCTCGGTCGCCATGCCTGGCCATTTGCCGTAGACTTTGCCACCCTTAACGGCGCCGCCGAGGACGAACATCACATTAGCATGCCCGTGATCGGTCCCGCCGGTCCCGTTTTGTTGCGCCGTCCTCCCGAATTCGGACATGGTGACGACAACCACGTTCTCGGCCTCGCTCCCCATATCGGTCCAAAAAGCCGAGATGCCCTGGCTGAAGTCGCGTAGACAATTCGCCAGCTGTCCGTTCACACTGCCCTGATTCTGGTGCGTATCCCAGCCGCCGATGTCGGTAAACGCTGCTTCCACTCCCAGGTTCGCCTTCAGCAGCTGGGCTATCTGCTTCATATTGTCGCCGAACGCCCCATTGGGATAGCTGACGCCCGGTTCCGGCTTGTAGTGGGCCGGGTCCGTCGCCTTCAACATTTTAACCGCCTCGAAGGTTTCCTGTCCGGTACCGTGCAGCACGGTGTCGCCAGAACCGGCGTACATAGCTTCGAAGGCAGAACTGATCGGTGCTGCGTTTGGGTTCCTGCCCGCTACCGCAAAATCCTGCACCCGGTTGACCGCAACCGTGGAGATTTTTCCTTGCAGGGTGCGAGGCACTTGCGATCCCAGGGCAACGGCGCGAAAGGCAGTGTGGGTGGCCGCGCTCCGAAGATCTTCCGCCTGCAAAGCGCGATTCAGCCAGCCGTCCGGCGTGGCTTTTATGCCGGGGGTGCCGCTTTCCATGAAGTCCTGGGCGTCGAAGTGGGATCGGGTGGTGTCGGGAGAGCCGGCCGCCTGCACCATGGCCAGGTGACCCTGATCAAACAGCGGTTTAAAGGATTGCATGGCCGGGTGTAAGCCGAAAAATCCATCCAGGTCGATCAGCTGGTTCTGCGGGATCGCGATCGTGGGGCGGAATTTGTAGTAGTTGGCTTCTCCGTGCGGCACTACGATGTTGAGCCCATCGGCAGCCCCGCGCTGGAAGATCACGACCAGCCTTTTTCCCTGAGCCTGGGCGGTTGTAGCTTGAGCCAGCACCGACTGCCTGAGAAACGCCGGCACCACTGAGGTGCCCACCAGGGCCATCGCCCCACCCTTCATAAACGCCCGACGCGTCGCCATGCCTGGACTCCAACGCCCGCAACAGCAGGCACATCCGTTCGAACGCGAGGGTGGCAGGAAAGTTGTGGTTGAAATGATGGTTTCGGGACTATCTTCACGGCTACGAGCTCTGTTGGTAAATCTGTTTTCGGCTCTCAGCTAACATTGGTAAATACAATGCAATCTTTAATTTGCGGAAACACAGTAAAATTGTCACTAGAAGAACAGCCGCCTCCCCCTGCTCGCACCATTGAAAAACATCTCCAGGATGGGTCCGTAGAACCGCAGGTCGCTCCGCTTCGCTTCGCTCCAATCGGAGGATGTGACTTTTTCGATCGTTTCGTGTTTTTCGCACACCCAACCAAATGTTTTCAAACCCTCCACAAAATCGTCATCCTGAGCGAAGCGCCCCGCAGATCTGTCGCATAACGAAGGGTTTATAGCGCGAAGTCGAAGGACCTCGGCGATGATTGGTCGGTAGATGCTATTCGGAGCTTTCCAGCCACAAACTTAAAAGAGTCACCACCTCCGCCTTGTCATCCCGACCGGAGCGAAGCGCAGCGGAGGGACCTGCGGTTCTACGGGACCCCTCATGGGAATGTTTTCGAGGGAGTGTAGCCGAGGGATCTGCGGTTCCACAGACCCTTCATGGAAATGTTTTCCTCTTCGGCTGAAGGTCAGCCAATACGCTCAGTACTTGCGAAGCTCGGCAATGGCGCGGTAGAGGTCTTCTGGCTGAGGCAAAATGGCGTCTTCGAGAATCGGCTGATACGCCACGAATGTATCCATCGCTGCTACGCGCTTGACCGGGGCATCCAGGCAGTCAAAAAGCTCGTCCGCAATCCGGGCGGCGATTTCGGCTCCGTATCCCCAGCTCAACATATCTTCGTGGGCGATGATGACCCGGCCCGTCTTCTTGACCGAGGTCGCAATCGCCTCCCAATCATAAGGATTAAGGGTACGCAGATCGATCAGCTCGACCTCCACTCCCAGTTCACTGCTCGCCTGTTGCGCCGCACGCAGGGCACGCGGCACGACGGCGCCGTAGGTAATGAGCGTAATGTCTTTGCCGCTCCGTAGGATGTTGGCCTTGCCGAACGGTATAGCGAATTCCGGCCCAGGGTATGCAGCCCGTCCGAAAGTCTCCCGGTAAAGCCGCTTATGCTCAAAAAACAAAACCGGATCATCGCAGCGGATCGCCGTGCGCAACAGCCCGTTGGCGTCGAGCGCATTCGAGGGAAAGACCACGCGAATCCCGGGAGTGTGGGTGAACAGGCTCTCGCCGCACTGCGAGTGGTAGATCGACCCGCCGGTCAAATACCCGCCAATCGCCACCCTCACCACCACCGGCGCCGAATAGGTACCGTTGGAACGCCAGCGCAGCAGACTGAGCTCATTACGCAACTGGTGCATCGCAGGCCAGATGTAGTCGAAAAACTGGATCTCAACCACGGGTTTGAGCCCGCGCGTGGCCATGCCAATAGCCCGGCCAACGATATCCGCCTCTGCCAGGCGCGCGTTGTAAACCCGGTCCGGACCGAACTCCCGCTGCAGCCCTGCGGTCAGCTTAAAGACGCCGCCCTTGCCCTTTACCAGGCCATCTCGCAGCTCCTGGTCGTGGCTGGTATCGGCTACGTCCTGGCCGAAGATAACCATGCGAGGATCGCGCTGCATTTCGTCCTTAAGGCAGCCGTTGATCAGGTCTGCCATCGTCCGCTCCTGCGCGTCCGGTGTCTGCACCGCCGGCCGCGCCAGGGCTTCGCTGGTCGGGTCAAGGTCTTCGGAATACACGTGCCGCTTGATGGAACTGATCTCTGGCAGCGGTGCGCGAAGCACCCGGTCGGCAGCGCTCCTCACCTCTTCATCCACCTCCTGTTCCAGGCGGTTGATGGCCGTTGGGTCGAGTATGCCGTCACGCAGGAGACGCATCTGCAGCTTGGGCAGAGGATCGAGAGCCGCTTCCCGCTTGCGCTCCGCGTCTGAGCGGTAGAGCCCCTCGTCATCGGAAAATGAATGGGAGTACTGCCGGATCACATGCCCATGCACAAACGCCGGACCCGCGCCGGACCGGCAGTGCTTCACCGCCTGGGTGAACGCAGCGTAGCTTTCCACAGGATCCGTGCCGTCCACCTCAGCGAAATAGAAGTTGGGGAAATTCGCCACCAGCCGCGAGATATTTCCTCCCGGCGTATTCACGTCGACCGGCACCGAGATGGCGTAACCATTGTCTTCGATCACAAACAAGACAGGTAAACGCAGGGTGGAGGCCGAGCTCATCGCCTCCCAAAACTCCCCTTCACTGGTGGCGCCTTCGCCCAGCGAGACGTAGACCACCTCATCCCCATGAAAATGGGTCGCCTTGAACGCGCTGTAATCCCCCTCCCGCTGCCCCGCGGCAGCCGGATGACTCGCCAGATACCTGCCCGCCTCGGCACACCCCACGGCCTGCAGACATTGCGTGGTCACCGAGGAAGACGAGCTGACGATGTTGAGCCTGGGGTTGCTCCAATGGGATGGCATCTGGCGTCCGCCGCTGGAGGGGTCCGCGGCCGCCCCGACGGACTGCAGCAGCTGCTCCTCCACCGTGTGGCCCAGGGTCAGGCTGAGGGCACGGTCCCGATAATACGGATAAAACCAATCGTAGCCGGGCTTGAGAGCCATCCCCGCGGCTACCAGCAGGGCTTCGTGGCCTGCTCCTGAAACCTGGAAAAATATTTTTTGCTGCCGTTTAAGAAGAATTTCACGATCGTCGGTGCGACGCGACAGGTACATCAGCCGATACATGCGGATCAGCTGCTCCGGCTCCAGACCACGTAAGCCGCGGCAGTGGCTTGCTCAGTAATCGCCGTCTTCGCCATGCGCACCTCCCATCCACTACAACCCCAGATTGTAATGGTTTGTTCCCGGTCTTGCTCGTGATGGTTCACGTTCCGTAACCAATTGCATCCTATGGTCGCCGCGGCAACGTATGGTGCCGGTATGATGACGGAGCGGCGTTGACCTTCTTTTTCCCAGCGTGCTTTAATCAACCGTTTTGAGGTGTTTGCGCTCGCGGTTGCCGGAGCAGCTGCGGCAGGCCCCTCGGTTCCCCAGCAGCAGGTAATTTCTGGAGGCGTTTGAATGGTTTTCTTCTCACTATCGGCCACTGTCTTCTGGCAGGGCTCGACCGCTGCCATCGACACCGGTGGCAGCACGTTTCTCTGGATTGCTCTGATCGCCGGTCTAGCTCGGGCTGGTTTTTGCCCTGTTTCTGGCCCGCTCGGTGCTGGCCTACGACACCGGGACACCGGAAATGCGGCTCATTTCGAACGCCATTCGCGAGGGCGCGGAAGCGTTCATGTCGCGCCAGTACACCACCATCGGTGCGCTGGCTGTCGTGCTTGCCGTGGCCTTATTTGTGGGCTACAAGTTTTCCGACTTTACCGCGCCGTTGGCGGGCAAAGTCGTCATCAGCTTCCTGATCGGCGCCATCTGCTCCGGTTTTGCCGGCTTCACCGGGATGTTCGTCTCGTATCCGCACCAATATCCGCGTCGCCAGCGCGGCCCGTTCCAGCCTCGGCCAGGCCCTGAAGATCGCTTTACATGGAGGAGCGGTCACCGGCATGGTGGTGATCAGCCTCTCCCTGCTGGGTGTGGGCGTCCTCTTCTTTCTTTTCGGCGGGTTGAAGGATCCGCAGCACGTTCCCTATCAGCTGGTGGGCTTTGGCTTCGGCGCGTCGCTGGTTGCCCTGTTTGCCCAGCTCGGCGGGGGTATCTACACCAAGGCAGCGGACGTGGGAGCGGACCTGGTGGGCAAGGTCGAAGCCGGGATTCCCGAGGACGATCCTCGCAATCCTGCTGTGATTGCTGACCTGGTGGGCGACAACGTGGGCGATTGCGCCGGCCGCGGTGCTGACATTTTCGAGTCGACTGCCGCCGAAAACGTGGGCGCCATGATCCTCGGGACCGCTCTCTATCCCGTCTTCGGCATTAAGGGAATCTTATTTCCTCTGATCGTGCACGCCATCAACCTGGTGGCCAGTTTCATCGGGGTAATGGTTGTCCACAGCCGCGAAGATCAGGATCCGATGGATGCGCTGAACCGCGGCTACTACGTCACCACCCTGCTGGCTCTGGCCGGATTTGCCGGGCGCGGTCTACTACATGCTGCAAGGCCGGTGGTGGCTGCTGAGCTGCGGCGTGGTCGGCATCGTGACCTCGTTTCTTTTTGTTCGCATCACCGAGTACTACACCGAGACCCGCTACCGCCCGGTGCAGTCGATCGCCAATGCCTCCCTGACCGGTCCGGCCACCAACATCATCAGCGGTCTTGCTGTTGGTATGGAGACGCCTGCTATGCCGGTGGTGGTGATCAGCGCCGCATTGCTGCTGAGTTACTACTTCGGCGTGCGTGGGTTGGCCGATACCTCGATCTCCGACTACGCCAAGGGAATTTACGGTACCGCCATTGCGACGATGGGGATGTTGTCTTCGGCTGCCTATATCCTCGCCATGGACACGTTTGGCCCTATTACAGACAATGCGGGCGGCATCATTGAAATGTCGGATCAGCCGGATTCGGTGCGCGAAAAGACCGACAAACTGGATGCGGCCGGCAACACCACCAAGGCGCTGACCAAGGGCTACGCCATCGGCTCCGCGGCCCTGGCGGCGTTTCTGCTCTTTTCGGCATACCTGGAGACGGTCCACGGCATCGTGGCGCAACGCTTCGCCGATGCCCAGCAGACCCTCGACCCCAGCTGGAGCTTCACCAACATCAATCTGGCCAGCGTGCCGGTTTTTGTCGGGGCGTTGCTGGGTGCAATGTTGATCTTTCTTTTCTCATCTTTCGCGATCAAGGCTGTGGGCCGCACGGCGCAATACATCATTGAAGATGTGCGGGCGCAGTTCCGCGAGAACCCCGGCATCATGGCGGGCACATCGAAGCCGGACTATGGCCGTTGCGTACGCATCGTTACCGGCGCTGCGCTCAAGCAAATGGTTCTGCCCGGCGCGCTTGCTGTGCTGACTCCGTTGGCCGTGGGATTGGTTTTTAGGAATTTGAGTGGCAGCTTCCACATCCGTATACCGGGAGAGTACACACCCATGCTGCATGGCCGTTCCATCGACCTTGCCGGTGCAGAAGCGGTCGCCGCCCTCCTTATGGTGGGGACGATCGTCGGCATCCTGATGGCCATGCTGATGAACAACAGCGGAGGCGCATGGGACAACGCGAAGAAATACATTGAGACCGGCGCACACGGCGGTAAGCGATCAGAGGCGCACAAGGCGGCGGTGGTCGGCGACACGGTGGGTGATCCGTTCAAAGATACGGCCGGCCCTTCCCTGCACGTGCTAATCAAGCTGCTGGCCACGGTCACGCTGGTGCTGGCGCCGCTGTTCCTGTAGGAAAGGTCCGCGGAATTCCCAATACCTCTTCGGTAAGAACCGAGGGGTGCCCCAGGTCTCGCATTTGAGACCTGGGATCCTCCTAGTGGAGGCTAATCTTGTCCCTTGTTGTAACCCCAGGTAAGCAACAGCCTCTTCTTTGTCATTGGGAGCGAAGCCGAGCAGTTCTACGGACCCTTCGTGGAAATGTTTTCGACCGGTCTGCGGCGTAGTGGAGAGAGCCAGGCGAACGTCGCCACGCTATCATCCAGGTATGGGCTTCCGCTTCATCCGAGGTTGGCTGTCGAGCACAGCAATTTTCATACTCCTCCTTCCCCATCCCCAGGCATGGGCGTGGGGAAACGAAGGTCACCGGATCGTCGCAGACATTGCGTGGGACCACCTCAACCAGGTCACGCTGCAACAACTGCGACAATTTCTAGGTGATAACGATTTGGCATCCATCTCCACCTGGCCGGACGACATCCGCAGCGCGCGGCCGGAAACCGGACCATGGCACTACGTCGATATTTCTCCGGATTCAGCCGGGTACAAACCAGAAGACTGCCCGGAAGACAATTGCGTGGTGGCGCAGATCAACAAGTTTGCCCGGATCCTGGGTGACCCTCAACAGCCCTTCGCGGCCCGGAGCGAAGCGCTCAAGTTTCTGGTTCATTTCGTCGGCGACCTCAGCCAACCCTTCCACGCCATCGCAGACGCGCGCGGAGGCAACGACATTCCCGTTACCGTATTTGGCTCGACCCAGTGTGGCGACTACGCGTGCAATCTGCATAGCGTCTGGGATACCGAACTGATCCGGCATACCGGCTTGCGCGAACACCGCTATGCCCGCGACCTGGAGCGGATGATTACGACAGAACATTTGCAGGCGGGAGCGACTGACCCGGTGGCGTGGGCTAACGACTCGTTGCAAATAGCCAGGGACGCGCGGGTACAACCACAGGCTCAAATCGACGAGGCCTACTACCTGCGCGAACGGCCGGTGGTTGACCGGCAACTCGCCCTCGCCGGCTTACGCCTGGCGCAGATCTTGAATGAGGAGCTGGGGGGCTCTGCGAAGTCGTGAATCTATAGAAAGAAGCCGAACATATCCAGCACTTCGTCGCTGACTTCCACGTCGGTTAAGTTGGCTTCTTCAATGAGCCTTAACTTTTGACGAAACCGGTCGAGCAGGCCCGAGTTGATATCGGTCTTCTGGTCCAGGGTCCACATCAATTGAGCGGCAGTGGTGCGATGTTCACAACGAGCGGCCAGGCCGTGTGCCGTTTCAATCGTCAGCACGAGGGGCAAGGTGTGGAACTCCTGATACAAATGCATCGGGATACGGGCTTTGAGGTTGACTCGCATCGTAGGCAAAGAATGCCATACCCGGAGGAACTGGGCCATACTACCTTGGTAGGCTGTAACGCTCTAAGGGTTGCAGAATAGAGACTTTGCGGCCCGAAATGGCTTGCGTTTCGCCATCTGCATCCATCGCTGAGGCATTTTCTCACAGTCTTAATGGCGCGGTTTCATGATGCAGAGACTCAAGGGCCTCCAGAATTCGTGCATACCGTGCACGCTCGTCCGGCGACACCGAGCTTCGAACAAGTTCCGCCAACTCCACCTTCGAAGGCTTGAGTTGCAGAGGCAGCTTTGCCCAGTAGTACTGCAATTCGTCTGACCTCCAATTGGCGTAGGTTTTTGGCCAGGAACGCCTACCGGATCCCGCGAACACCAGCGCAGCCGGATGGATGGGACGCTGATAACTCTGAAACCTGCAATCCAACGAGATCCGCATCCGGCCGGATCGGTTTGGATCAGCCTCATGCACGGTCAGGCTATTGAACAGCAGCAGATCGCCTGCGTGGATATCCCCGCCAACCCAGTCACAGCCTTGCTCGGTTCCCGGAGGAATACAACCTGTCTCCCCGTCTGTGGTCTGCAGGCCAAACTTGTGAGAACCATCCAAGATTCGGAGTGGTCCCTGTTCCAACCGGCAATCGTGAAGCGGCAGCCAGGCCGTAAAGGTCTCTTCGTCCCCGGCGATAGCGGTGTGGTCCTGATGAGCATGGGTAACAGCGCGGTCGAAATTGGGAAAGATGAGGCGGCCTACGGATTTGGGATGAATCAACAAATGCTGGCCCACGAGCATCTTCATCACAAGCTGCAACACGGGATGGTGAGGCAACGCATGAAAGGAAGGAAGACAAAAGACCTGATCGTAAACCACCTTGAAAGGAGCGTCATCCTCGAAGCAAGCGGCGGCCATGTTCGCCAGCCGATCGCACGGATCACTGTCTGAGTGCAGCCATCCCGCCCGGTGCAGAACCCTGGTGATGTCTCCCAGGAGCGGAACCAAATCCATCGGCGAAAGCAAGCCGCGAATCAAAACGTAACCATGAGTATCCATCTCTTCTTTGAGATCGGTGGGACTCACATCTCTCAAATCAGGATCGCTCAGAGTGATCTCGCGAAACGGCTTCGTCGCTTTCTTGTGATGGATGGCAGTCACGCCATGAGACTACCCACTGCACTCTCTCGACATGTCACAAGCTTGTCATTACATTGTCTTCTTTCCTCGTCTGACTTTTCGATCGTTTCCTGTTTTTTGCACACCCCAACCTAATGTTTTTCAACCCCCAGCAAAACCGTCATCCTGAGAGCCCGTGACTTTTTCGATCGTTTCGTGTTTTTCGCACACCCAACCAGACGTTTTCAACCCCTCCACAAAACCGTCATCCTGAGAGGCTGTGACTTTTTATCAATGGAAAGGCCTCCCGCCCCACAACCGCCTTGTCCCTCGGCAACTGTTCTCTCCCTGCAACCACCCTCTCCTATTTGTCATCCCGCCTGCCCCGGCGTGCCGTGGGACCGCAGGGGAGGGACCTGCAGTGCGCCCTTCGGTCGACCCACATTTACCCGTTCGCCGCCACTCTCTTCTTGTCATCCTAAGAGCCTGTGCCCTTTTGATCTTTCGGGGTTTCGCACACCCAACGAGAGTTTTCAACCCCTCCACAAAACCGTCATCCTGAGCGAAGCGCCTAGCAGATATGTCGCATAACGAAGGGCTTACGGCGCGAAGTCGAAGGACCCCGGCGATGCTTGTTGGCAGATGCTATTCCGAGCTTTCCGGCCACAAACCACAAGGAAAATTAAAAAAGTCACAAGGTCCGACCGGAGCGTAGCGTAATGGAAGGAGCTATTGTTCCGCCTTCCTCCCAACCGTCCCTCTGTACGACGCACTACACTGGCGGTTCCCTGTATTTTTGGAGTTCCCGATGGCAAAAATTGCCCTGAAAGCTCGCGTCGGTCTTTCTCTGACCGCGGTCGGAGTGACCTGGTTGCTATCTTCGATCGCGTTCGGCATCTACGGCCGGGATGCGAGAGCCCTCGTCGTTTTCCTGATCTGGAGTCTTCCCTTCTTTGCGCTCGGCTGGTTAATCGTAGGTATTCCCTTGATCGCATGGGGCGATCGACTCCCACAAAAGCCTGGCTTCACGCTGATTCTGGGCATTGCCGGAGCTGTTGCCGGAGGCATGATCATGCTTGTTCCAGGGGTGTATGTCAGGTTGGTAAGTCCCTCGAGCCACTTTGTGCCGTACACCATCGCTGACTTGGCCGGATGGCCCTCGCTTGGGGCGGCAATCGGAGCGACCGCCATGCTGTTCTATGCATGGTTAGTCTCGCGCTATGCCTCCCTCACCCAAAACGACTCCTGAACACGAGTCTGGAGGCCATTCGTCAGCCAAATTACTGAGCTGTTGCCATGGCACTACCGACTCGCTTGTATCCCTCAGGAATCTGAAAGAGAGAGGGATCCGGATCGGTCCGCACCGCCTGTGTAAGCGTCATGGTCACACTCCCCGTGCGCGGCTCATTGTGTTTGACCATCACATTCATGTGCAGATCATCAGTACAGCGGGACCGCTGTCGGTCACCACTTCGGTAACGGCCCGAAAACCGGCTTTTTCGTACGCACGACGGGCGCGGTGATTTTGGATATCCGGATCGATGGCTACCACCGGCGCTCCTTCGCACCTCAATTGCCCGGCAAGGAGCCGCAGGAAGACCGATCCGTGCCCCTTTCCAAGCATTTCCGGCTCACCGATGAAAGCGTCGATCGCTCGCGATCCTGGTGGAAGACCCTCAAAGTGAGCCTGCGGCCAGCTATCCACGGCATAATGTTGCGCGTAAGCGAACGGTCTTCCGTCAAAAGAAACAATCTGCATCACCATGGCCGGCTCATCGAGGTCTTCTCTCAACAACGCAGCCTGCTCTTCCGGTTCACCCCACCAGCGAATGACCTCCGGAGTCCGCAGCCAGACTTCGAGCAAGGCGAGGTCCTCTTTCGCCACTGGGCGAAACGTGTAGCGGCCACCGTCTGGTCCGCCTGGCCGAACCAGATCCGCGCTGGGCGCCAAATCAGGCCTTTTCCCTCTTTGGAAGGGCATAATTCATCCTGCTCTGTTCTTTCTCAATCTGGATGGACTATATTGTCCACACGCCAAAACCGGGGCCCCGGAAATGCGGGTTTCCGGACGTAACCGGTACACCTGAAAAGAGTCAGGAGGCAGTCATGAGAATCTCCGACACCATTGGACTGGTGCTGAAGAATAAAGACAGAAACAGGGTTCTCTCGATAGAACCCGACCAGACGGTTTATGAAGCACTGGAAAAGATGGCCGAGTACGATGTTGGCGCCTTGTTGGTACTTTCGAACCGCCAACTTGTCGGAATCCTGTCAGAACGCGACTACGCGCGCAAAGGAATTCTTATCGGCCAGTCTGCCCGCGAAACCCGGGTCAGTCAGATCATGACCAGCCCGGTCTTTTTCGTCAGTCCTCAACACACAGTGGACGAATGCATGGCGATTATGACCCAACACCGTTTTCGGCATCTTCCGGTGTTGCTGGATGAATCGGTGGTAGGCCTGGTCTCGATTGGCGACCTGGTGAAATGGGTCATCTCGGGTCAGGCGCAAACCATCCAGGCCCTGGAGGGCTACATCACGGGGGCGTATCCAGGGTAGCTCCCTCGCGATGATTGCGCTCTGTCGAAAAACAGTTTTTTCGACCAGAGTCGTCATGAGCCTGCGACCCAAGGTGGTGAAAAACCTCTGTGGGTAGGTACGGGCTTCAGCCCGCGGTACATCACCGTGACGGATCCAGGGTAGCTTCCTCGCTTTGACTGCGCTCCGTCGGAAAAGTAGACGTCACTTCGACCAGAGTCGTCTTGAGCCTGCGACCCAAGGTCGGCCTGAAAGAAACCTCTGTGGGTAGGCTACGGGCTTCAGCCCGTACCATAAAGCTCAGTAAATCATTTGGCCTTTAGGCCCTGAGGTAGGTTTTTCCTTCTCTCTCCACACAAATACTGGACCCTCTAGGACATTTGCCCTAGTGGGCCAGACGATAAAAATCTGGTGACAAGCTATTTGTTTTTATTTAAATTTTTAGTAATCCATGCAGTTACCTCGCCCGCGCGTGTGGATCAGACACTGTATCTACAGGTCATTCAAAACTTCTTCCATCGGGCCCCGCTCTCTAGCCGGAAAGTAAACAGCTCGAGAAGAACATACAGACAACTTTTGAGGAGGCTGTGCCGTGAAGATAAGAAATCTTTGCATTTGTTTGATAGTTGGAATATTTGCCGCTGGAGCGCCCGCGCAAATTGCCAACAATACCTCACTTGTGGGAACTGTGCTCGATTCGAGCGGCGCCGCCCTGGCCGGGGTCAACGTAGAAGCGGTTGAAGAGGGCACCAAGTTCAGCTACACCGCGACCACCAACGCCAGCGGTTACTATGCCATCACCTTTATCAAGGCCGGCACGTACGATATCACCGTTCGCCAAACGGGCTTTAAGACTGCGACGAAAACGGGCATCCCGCTGCCCAATAACCAGGCTGTGCGTACTGACTTTGCGCTGGCAGTCGGCGCGACCAGCGACACGGTGAGCGTTTCGGCTTCAACCCCGCCGATTTCGACGGACGATGCGACGCTCGGCGAAACCTTCAACACAAAAATGGTCGAGAGCCTGCCCATCAATGGCCATAACGCTCTCGAAATTGCCGCTCTTTCCTCGAATGTAGTCATTGGATCGAAGACGTCCTACACCGGTGTACCCCCGGGAGAAGATTTTCAAGGCGCGGGCCAGCGCGAAATCCAAAACAGCCTTACCCTCGATGGCGTTTCGATCATGAACAACCTGATCACCGTGGCGGCGGCCCGTCCCCCCAGTGATGTCATCTCTGAAGTACAAATGCAGAGCGGCAACTACCCCGCACAATACGGAGCGTATCTGGGGATCCACATCAACCTGGTCAGCAAGAGCGGCACCAACGAAATTCACGGCTCGCTGTACGACTACGTCGAGAACACCATCTTCAATGCCAAGCCGTTTCTGGCCACACCCACCAGTAAGAAACCTCCGCTTCACTACAACCAATACGGTTTCGCACTGGGCGGTCCCGTCGTTATCCCCAAGCTCTATAACGGGCGCGACAAGACGTTCGTTTTTGGCTCCTGGGAAAAACTATCTCAAGTCGGATCCAATACCAACGTCGGCTCTGTACTCACGCCGGCGATGGAAAAGGGAGATTTTTCCGCACTCGGCGGATTTGATGTCACCAGCCAAACCTGCGTCCCTAACAATAAAGTTGCCATCTGCCTCAAAGACCCAACCACTGGACAGTACTATCCCGGGAACCAGATTCCAGCCAGCGAATTGGGCACTGCCAGCGCCCTGGTTGCGCAAAAGCTTGAGGCATATTCCGTCGCGCCCAATGTTGCCGGCACGCAGAACGGGACCCTTAACAATCTCAATGCATCGTTTCCGACGAATGTGTCGATCACGCAGTCTCTCGATCGTATCGATGAAAATATCGGCGAACATATCCGGTTGTTCGGGCGCCTTCACTGGCAGAATCTGAAAATTGTCGGGGGAACCCTACTCCCCAGCGGCTCCTCGTTCGGACCAACCAACAGCCGCAACTACGCATTCGGATACACCCACGTCCTCACGCCGAGTTTGGTCAACGACTTCCACTTCGGAGTCAACAAGCTCATTTCGAATAACTTGAACTACTGGGCAGAGAACAACCTGAAGGATGCGGGAACCAGCCTGGGCATTCCCGGTTTCGATTTCGACACCCAATATAACAATCCCGGAATCCCTGTCATCTCCTTTGGCAGTTCGGGCGCCGGAGTAGCGGGTAACTACCAGACCCTGGGCAACGCCGGCAGCAATTGGTACCAGGACGACCGGACCCTTGACTTCTACGATGAGCTCAGCTGGACGCACGGCAGGCACACGATCATGGGCGGCGTGGAATTCCGCAAGTTGACGCTCGGCCGTGAAGCCTCAAACAATCCGCTGGGTTCCTTTACTTTCGCCGCCGGCACCGCCGGCTCCAACTCCACGGGCTACGCCACCTCGGACTTTGTGCTCGGGCTGGCAGCCAACGATCAGACGCCCATCTTAACCATCAAAGGTTCGGTGGCACAGTGGCGGGACGGCTTCTTTGCCCTGGATAACTGGCAGGCAACGCAGAGGCTCACCATTAATTACGGGTTGCGCTACGACCTGCCCACCGTGCCTTATAGCCTGAACGGCTTTGCCCGCATCCTGAATGCGGACGAGACAGCCCTCATTCCTCCTTCCAGTGCAACTTCGGGCTCCACCTTTGTTCCCACGCCCGGCTTCAAGTTTCAAAACCCCCAGCACGATAATTGGGGACCTCGGATCGGTCTCGCTTTTCGCGCTACTGACAAGCTGGTGCTCCGCGGCGGTTTCGGAGCCTATTACAACGCCAACCAGTTGAACAGCTATACGCTGGCGACCGGCAACTATCCCCTCGCCGCTACGGTGAACTACACCACCTCCCCGAGTAATTTGCTTACGTTCACCAATCCAACACCGGGCGCGGGGCACGCGTCTCCTGTGGCGGGTATACCGGGAACGTATGTGAGCGCCTTCACCGATAACCCCCATAACAAGACAGCCCGCAACTATCAGTGGAATTTCGACGTTGGCTATGGCCTCTGGAATGGCGCTGGTCTGGACGTCGAGTATCTCGGATCGCGTTCCCTTCACCTGGACCGGAGCTTCTATGACAATCAGCCGTTGACGCCGGGACCAGTGGGGCAGTTGAATGCACGGCGTCCGAACCAACTCTTCGGCGAGATCCGCAAAATTCAGAATGACGCCTACTCCAACTACAACGCGCTGACGGTTGTACTGCGCCAACGCACGTACCACCGTGTGGCCGGGCAGGTCAGCTATACCTGGTCGCACGATCTGGATCTCTCGGCCGACTCCAACGGGGGTGGAACTCTTTCCCAGCAGTACAATCCCTCCGCGGATTATGGCAATGCCAACTGGGATATTCGTAATCGCGTGGTTGGCGTGATCACTTATTCGCTTCCGACGTTCGACAGCTCCAATCTGCTTACGCGCGAAACGCTGGGTGGGTGGGAGGTCAATGGCATCATCAATGTGCAATCCGGCCAGCCCATCAATGTTAGTTTGAATTACAACAGCGCCGGACTTACCCAGGGCACCCAACGACCGAATTTTGTCCATAAGCCTCACGCCAATTGCAGCCTGAAAAACTACATCCATGGCAATGCGACTCCGTGCATCGACCCCACGGCGTATACCCTCCCGGCGAACATCAGCGCCGGCCAATATGCCTTCGGCAATGTGGCGAGAAACCAATTGGCGGGGCCGGGATTCTCCTACGAGAACATTTCCCTGTTCAAGAACTTCCCCATCTACGAGCGGATGAAGTTTCAATTCCGCGCGGAAGCCTTTAACGTCTTCAACCACCCCAGTGCCACGAACCTTGTAAATGCGCAGATTGGGCATGACTCCAGCGCCGTGGCCCAACCCGCCTTCAACAATTTCGGCACGGTGACCGATGTGTATAAGATCCCAGGCACCCTAAGCGGCGCCCGTGTTCTCTCGCTCACCGGGAAGTTGATCTTCTAAAACGAGACCGGAGTTTCCCCGAGTTGTGCCCTGATGCGCTGCATCACGGGCACAACTCCGAGTCGGGGCTGGTAGGTACGGGCTGGTAGGTACGGCTGGTAGGTACGGGCTGGTAGGTACGGGCTGGAAGGTACGGGCTGGTAGGTACGGGCTGGTAGGTACGGGCTGGTAGGTACGGGCTGGTAGGTGCGGGCTGGTAGGTACGGGCTTTAGCCCGTACATAAATCCAACAAAATCATTCGGCCTTTAGGCCCTGAGGTAAGTTCTTTCTTTCCTCGCCGTGCAACTCGATCCTCTTGCCGCAGCCTGTAACGTCAAGCCCTTTCAATCCCTCCACAAAACTGTCATCCTGAGCGAAGCGCCTCGCAGAGCTGTCGTTTTCGCTGGGGTTAGGCGCGAAGTCGAAGGACCCCGGCGATGCTTGTTGGCAGATACTATTCTGAGCTTTCTGGCCACAGACTATGAGGGCAATTAGAAAAGTCACAAGCACTGAGCAAAGTCGAAGAGCCTGTCCTGAACGAAGTCGAAGGAACCCGGCGATCCTTGCTCACAGATGCTATTCCGAGCCTGCCGTCTACGAACCACAGGGAAAATCAAAAACGTCAAAAGCTTCGAGCGAAGTGCAACGAAAGCTCGATCTTTCGCCAGCCTCCGCCTGTCCCCCAATTTGGACAACCCCGGCTGAACCCGCCAAGACTCTGCATTGGCAAGCACCCTTGACCAATCCCTAAACCAAAAGTAACCCCCGAAAGTTAGCCGCCAGCTAAGAAATCCGTCCAGGCTCTTACCCTCGTTCTGAAAGCCGTATATTCTCTAAGCAGACGATTTCGGCAGGCAGCGGGCTCTCGCATCTCCGTTTCCTTGCCGGCAGTTGCCGGTAGTTTCGGCCTACACGCGAGCGAAGGATAGTGTAACCACTATCCGGTATCACACCCGATCCCTGTCACAAATCAGGCAATCACATCCCGCCGCGGCGGGCTCTTTTTGCGCCTTCCCCGCCCAAAAAGCAATCTGGGCATCGGCGTACGCCGAAGCAATGAAATCGTTTCGTGGTCTTTCCTCAGCCCCCTGTCAGGCCACGGTCACATACCAAACTGCTCGAAAACAGCCCTATCTTCTCAACACCAAGGAGCCACTATGCCCAAAAATCAAGTCAACGACCTCATCACCGATCAGGAAATAAACTTTGCTCGCCTGATCCTCTCCGGAACCATGAACGACCGTGCGGCCGCCCAAGCCGCGGGCCTCAACCCTGACACTGCTGCCTACACCAAAGCCAAACCCCGCGTCCGCGCCTACATGCTCGAGCACCGAGCGGCCATGCAGCAACAGCTCGTGGATGCAGAGACTGAGGCACTAAATCGAAAGAACCTCTGGCGCAAACAAGTGCTGGACCGCCTCTGGGAAATCGCTAACCTGGCCGCCGAAACCACACGCGGCAGCATAACCGGCCAGGTTAAGGCCATCTCCATGATCGTCGCCATCGAAGGCATGATTCCCGACCGTCGTGCCGCCTCCTCCAACGCGAACTCCGCCCCTCTGACCGCGCCCCAGGATATCGACGTAGCCGCCTGCCCCCCACCGCCTGCCATGGGACTCAACTACCAGCAGGGGGAAAACATCGACTCCCAGCCGGACCCTGCCCTTTTGCAAGAAGATGAACCTGCCGTGGCCGGGCCCGAACCCGCCTTCGCCTCGGCCGAGGACGCACCGACACGCCCCGCCGTCGCCAACCGTTCCTCGGAAACGACGTCACAGGTGCCTTCTACCCCGGATACCAGAGTCCCCTTCTCTATAAAGAAGAACCCCTTTGCCCCGCTCTATGGAAGACGTTGACCTCCGCAGCTCAAAACAAGCAAAAACCATCGAATTTTATCGAATTTTATGAAATCCAATCGCAACGAGAGCCCTTCAAACCACCGAAGCGGCATTGGAGGATATGCTTAGGCTTGCGCAAAACTAACTTCCTTGCAGGAACGCCGTCCAGCCCTTCCGCAAATGATCGTTAGTATGTCCGGCTTCAGCCCCTAAAGGTACGGTCGTCCCTCTCTATTCGACCTTTTCCCCACCCTGCTTACCCCCTCTTCGTTTTTCCTGGCAACGTTCTCTCCTTGACAGCTTAGGAGTGCGGGAGTACTCTCCTTACCATCTTAGGAGGGCGCCGATGGATCAGGCCCAACTCCTCCCCGGGACTCTCGATCTGCTTATTCTGAAGGCGGTCTCCCTGGGACCCCTTCATGGTTACGGCGTACTGCTGCGCATCGGGCAAATCACGGATAGTGCTTTGCTGGTGGAACAAGGAGCACTTTACCCGGCGTTGTTTCGCCTCGTGCGCCAGGGACTGCTAAAAGCCAGTTGGGGAGTCTCGGATAACAATCGCCGAGCGAAGTTTTATGAGCTGACCGCTGCGGGCCGCAAGCGGTTCCGCGAAGAGACGGAAGGCTGGAATCGCCTCGCCGCCGCCATGACCACTGCGCTTGCCGCGCGGCCGGAGGAGATATGAACTTCCCTGCCTACCTTCGCTCACTTGCCGCCAGGTTCCTTCATCGTTCTGAAGTTGCAGAAGAGATGGAAGAAGAGCTTCGCTCGCACATCCAGTACCGCGCCGACGATCTCGAACGTTCCGGCCTTGATCGCACTCTCGCAGAGCGACAGGCACGCATCGAGTTTGGAGCTCGCGAACGATTCAAAGAGGAATGCCACCAGGCCATGGGCGGCCATTTATTCGAAACACTGGTGCAGGATGTCCGCTTCGCTGTCCGCGTGTTGCGCAAGTCCCTTGGCTTCACCTTCGCCGCCGTGGTGACATTGGCTCTGGCCATCGGCGCCAACGCCGTTGTGTTTGGCATCATGGACGGACTGCTCCTGCGGCCCCTGAACGTGCCTCAGTGGGAAACGCTTTGGGGAACTATGTACGGCACCAATCCCGGTTGGCAGTCGTACCCTAACTATGTCGATCTGCGCAATCGCAACCACAGCTTCGAGGATCTGGCAGCTTTCAAGTTCGCCTTTACCGCCATGGATACCGGCAAGGACCTTTCCCGCGCCAACGGCTTTGCTACCAGCGGGAACTACTTCGACGTGCTACGCATACAACCGTATCTTGGCCAGGTCTTCCACGGCTCTGATGAGCACGGCCCGAACAGCGCTCCCTTTATCGTGCTTACCTACGCGTATTGGCACAGCCGTTTCCATGACGATCGAAGCGTGATTGGCCGTGTGGTTCAGCTGAACAAACATCCTTTCACCATCATCGGTGTAGCGCCGCCGGGCTTCCAGGGAACCTTGCTGTTCATCTCACCCGATTTCTTTATGCCCATCGTCAACCAGGCACAGGTGGACGGGGAGGATCTACTGAGCGCGCGCGGCAGCGACCACGGCACTTTTGAGTTGATGGGTCATCTAAAGCCGGGCGTCACTGCCGCCCAGGCCACCGCCGACATGAACGCTGTCGCGGCGTATCTGGAAAAAACCTACCCGAGTCAATTCGCTCATCAAAATTCTTCCCTGGCACACGAAGGCCTTACTTCTTTCACCGGTCCGGCGAGCGCATTCGTTGGGGGATTGATGCTGCTCTCCGGCCTGATTTTGCTGGCGGCGTGCGCCAATCTGGGTAGCCTGTTTGCGGCACATGCCGCCGATCGCTCGCGCGAAGTGGCGCTTCGCCTTGCGCTCGGATCAAGCCGGAATCGCATCCTGCGGCAATTACTGACGGAAGCTGTGCTGATTTCGCTCGCTGGGGGCGCACTCGGGCTCCTCGGCAGCATCGCACTGTTGCGGCGCCTGAGTACGTGGCAGCCCTTTGATGGGGCACCCGTGCATTTGCCGGTAAGTCCGGACGCCCGGATCTACGTGGTCGCGCTGGCTTTGGCCCTGGCGAGTGGATTCCTCTTCGGCATAGTTCCGGTGCGCCAGGTGCTCAGGGCCAATCCATACGAGATTGTCAAAGCGGGATCGGGCGGGAGCAGGCTAGGGCGCCGGATAACCGTCCGAGAGATGCTGCTGGTGCTGCAGATTGCAATCTGTGCGGTCCTGGTAACGTCTTCCCTGGTCGCGGTGCGTGGGCTGATGCGCTCGCTGCATAGCAACTTCGGTTTTG
Source organism: uncultured Acidobacteriaceae bacterium (assembly GCA_963850235.1). Classification (GTDB taxonomy): domain Bacteria; phylum Acidobacteriota; class Terriglobia; order Terriglobales; family Acidobacteriaceae; genus PALSA-350. The sequence continues at coordinate 73,705 of CAWKKM010000011.1, forward strand.
ATCCGCAAAACACCATGCTGGTCAATGCGAATCTGACCATGGCAGGCTACAGCATTGACCAGGTGCCCGCCATGCAGAAGCGCATGATCGAGGCCATGGAGACGATCCCCGGCGTCGACCATGCAGGCCTCGTGAATGACTACCCTCCCCTGGTCTATACCGCCGGCAGTAAGGCAAACGTATTCAAGGATGAGACCGCGGATCTGCGGCTATCGAATGTCGCGGCCATGCCATTTCGATACAACGTTTCTCCTGGATACTTCGCTGCCGCCGGCACAACGTTATTGGCAGGCAGAAGCTTTACCTGGCACGACGACAAAAACGCACCCCCGGTTGCGGTCGTAAACCGCGACTTTGCCGGCAAGATGTTCGGCTCGGTCAGCAGCGCGATTGGCCGTTATTACAAGCTGCTGGACGGAACGCGTGTTCAGGTGGTGGGTGTGGTGGAAGACGGAAAATATTCAGTCATTACCGAAGATCAGAAGCCGGCAATGTTCCTCCCGTTTCTGCAATCGCCATTGAGTCACGCGTATCTTGTGGTGCGTTCACACCGCGATCCGCAACAACTCGCTGCGGCCATGAGAAGCAAACTACGCGAGCTTGATTCGGGGCTACCTGTCGACACCAAAACGTGGAGCACTTTGCTGGCCGTGGTTCTGTTTCCCTCGCGTATGGCGACTATGTCGCTTGGGGTGATGGGCATGATGGGTGCGATGCTGTCGATCACCGGCATCTTTGGCATGGCGGCGTACTCGGTCGGCAAGCGGATGCGGGAGTTTGGCATCCGCGTGGCGCTCGGCTCACAACGGACTGAAGTCCTGAAAGCAGCATTGGGACGCGCCCTCAAATTGCTGGCAATTGGTTCGGCAATAGGTTTGTTCCTCGGAATTCTCGCCACCCGGGTGCTGGCCTCCATCGTGTACCAGGCGACTCCTCGCGACCCAATCGTTTTAGCCGGCGCTCTGCTCGCCATGGCCCTCTTGGGGCTGGTGGCCACATGGATTCCGGCCCAGCGCGCATTGGCGGTGGATCCCATGATGCTGCTGCGCGAAGAGTGAAGCTTAGTGTAGTGCATCACACTGATGGGCCTTTATCTTATCGGAAGATCCTGTGCCGGCTCTTAGCTGGTAAGCCGTGCTTTTCAAGCTAAATCGCGCCGAGTCCCGTTAGGGACGACCGATACCAGCCCAGGATGGAGTGCGCAGCACGGAATCCTGGGTACCTAAAGCAACATGATCAAGCCCCGTAGGGGCGGCACACATCCTTGAGGGAAGTCAGTCCCGATCGGTGCAAACGGCCGCTGAAATAATCGCCTTGATTACTGACGCACTACACCAGCAGGGCGGCCCGTTGATCCTGTGTCGGCTCTTAGCCGGTAAGCCGTGCCTTTCAAGCTACACCGCGCCGAGTCCCGTTAGGGACGACCGATACCAGCCCAGGATGGAGTGCGCAGCACGGAATCCTGGGTACCTATAGCAAAATGATCGAGCCCCGTAGGGGCGGCACACATCCTTGAGAGACGTCAGTCCTGATCAGAGCAAACGGCGGCTGAAATAATCGCCTTGATTACTGACGCACTACACCAGCAGGGTGGCCCGTTGCTCCTGTGTCAGCTCTTAGCCGGTAAGCCGTGCCTTTCAAGCTACACCGCGCCAAGTCCCGTTAGGGACGACCGATACCAGCCCAGGATGGAGTGCGCAGCACGGAATCCTGGGTACCTATAGCAAAATGATCAAGCCCCGGAGGGGCGGCACACATCCTTGAGCGACGTCGGTCCTGATCAGAGCAAATATGGCAGCTGACATAATCGCCTTTATGATTGACCTGGATTTGGCCCTGACTCCCACGCTATCTGGTCGAAGATTGCGCGCAGTCGTCTTCCCTTCTCTCCATGGATACTTTCCATGAAGCTTATGCGACCCGCCAGATGTTCCCGGAAATGAGGATGGGCTTCGCGGTTCTGGGATTCCGGACCGTGACGGAAACAATTGGTGAGTATTGCCTTGAGCAGATCGAAATCGGAACGTCTCACATTGAGCCGCTGGTTGGTCACTAACCCTGCAAGGTGCTGGCGCACGGACTGACGCATGATACGCGTCTTGCGGTGGTGAACGCTAAAACCCTCCTCCATCAGGATCACCGCGACTTGCGTGGCGAAACGTGACGCACCACGTTCGAATTTCTCTCCGCCGGAAAAGGCCAGGTCGTCCGCATAGCGAGTGTATACAGCCCCCGCCGATTGGGCGAGCCCGTTCAGGCGGCAGTCGAGACGATAGCTGCAGAGATTCGCTAGCGAGGGTGATGTCGGCGCGCCTTGCGGCAGGTGCGGGCGGGCATACATGGCCCGTACGTGCCACAGTTCCTGCGGATCGAGCGCAAACCCGGATTGCTTGATCATCTCCCTCCAGGCAGCGCGAGGCACGCAATTAGTAGCGATCCCGCCCAGCAGGTCGGCGACCGTCTCCGGGTAGCCAATGGTGCGGAAGAAACTTTGCACCCGCGCTCCGGGAAAGGTAGGAAAGAAATTCTCCAGGTCCATACGCAGCACCACACGCCGCCCGGCATGTGGTGCTGCAAAGGTCTGGATCGAACGGCCCTTCACAAAGCCATGCGCCGCCGGGTGCGACGGTACCTGGTCAAGGATGGCGGCCAAAATCCGCCGTTGTAGTTTTTTCAGCCGAGGCTTGGGGGTCTCAATCAAACGAATGCTGCCGGTAGCTTTGGAAAGCATGCGGTAGTGATAGTGCTCCAGGCGAGTTTGTGGGCGCTTGTAGCCGAGTGCCTTCAGGTCCGCCATCCAGCGAAGTTCCGAGGGATCAAGCTCGAGCCAGCTCGCTAACGCTCCTATGGTTTCGATATGCGGGATGGGCCAGCCCTCCGCGGCGGCCACCGGCTGCATGGATTGCGGCCCGGCGATCCGGTGAAGGATTTTGATCTGGTGCCCGTATCGGTCGCAGGCCTCAGCGAAGTCCTGATCGTGGCGAAGAAAGCGGACTACTTCGCGGCGCCTGGGGCGAGTACGTCCAGTGAAGGTTTCGAGATAGCGGCTCGCAAGGGGACGAATCCAGCGCCAATTACGACCGAGAACGTATCCCAACCGGGTCACGATGGCATCCTTCTCCTGTTCACCAGAGAGAATGGCGTTGACCAGGACGTTGACAAGCGCGGAAGGGACCATGAAATCAGGCGGCGGACTGCTCCAACGAGTCTTGCTCTGCATGAGCATGTCTGCGCGGTCGCGCAGTGTCGCTCATGCGCTGAATTGCCAGTTCTTCACGATGCCCCAGGGTAACCCTGGAGATGCCGGTGAGGGCCGGGCTTGGAGCCGTCCGCCGTCTCGGAAAGGATAGCAGCAGGTACGCGCGAGGGTTCTTTAAATTCCCTCCTGGACGGACCTTCGTTCGAGGATCCCAGGTCTCAAAGGCGAGACCCCATCCCCTCTCTTTATCGTCATGGGTTTTGGGGAGGGGCGAATGTGGGCCAGTCTTGTCCAAATTAGCTTTTTCGGTTGGCCAATTTGGACAGCACCTGAAAGGCTGGGGAAGAGACTATCCAACGAAGGGCACGGGTTCAGCCGTGCCGTAGTTGCCTGCGCGCTTGACGGCTTGAGCCGCTGAGGTACGCTTTTTATCATTCCGTTCATCCGCTAATTTGGACAGCTTTGGCTGTGGACGACACCGGCAGGAGAGTGTACATGAAGCGTGCTTCATGTTGCCGGACGCGCTCTGCACGGTGCGGGCACAAGCCCGGGGAAAGTTCTTGACACCAGCCGACTGCTAAACTATAAAGCCAAATAACCGGTTAGGTGCTTCTTCCAGTTTGACAGCGATCCGGAACGGACAAGGGGAGTTGGCGAAGGGCTGGATAGATGAATGAAGCTTGATACGTCGGTCGTACATTCGCTAAGAACTCCACATGCGCATTCGGGCGAACTACTCCGATTCACCCGGCAGGAGGTTGGATGGGAGTGGATGAGCTTCGTCGTTCGCCGCCTGGCTCCTGCAGAGACGTTATCTCTTGAGACGCAGGGCGAGGAAATGGTGCTTGTCTTTCTCTCTGGCCACTGCGCAGGTGATTGGGGAGAGGGCAAAATACCGATCGGCGACAGAAGGACTGTCTTTGACGGACTACCGTACGCGCTCTACCTGCCGTCAGGCAATCGCGTCACGATAAGAGCAGAAACAGTGTGCGAAATCGCGGAGTGCCGAGTGCCGTCCACGGCTTCTCTGCTGCCCAGGCTGATCAGGCCGCGGGATATCTCCAGCAATTTACGCGGAGGTGAAAATGCATCGCGGCAAATTGTCGACGTGCTGCCTCCCGAGTTTCCAGCAGACAAGTTGGTGGTGGTCGAGGTCTACACGCCCGGAGGCAATTGGTCCAGCTACCCTCCCCACAAGCACGAGGTTCACAATCCGCCGGTCGAAGCAGATCTCGACGAGATCTACTACTACAGGATGAAGGGCGCCCACGCTTTTGCATTCCAAAACCTGTACAGCTCCGACCGCACCCGGAGCTCCGTCCTCAAGGTCCACGATGGCGACGCAGTTCTGGTGAGGGATGGATATCATCCGGTGGTGGCGGGCCCCGGATACGATGTGTACTACCTTAACTTCCTGGCTGGGACTTCGCGCTCGATGATGGTGACAGAGGATCCGGAACATGTTTGGCTTCGGTCGAGTTGGAAGCAGACGGACGCGCGTCTACCACTGGTGCGGAGTGACGGCTCTTGAATAAGCGCTTATCGACTCCTGCCCTCAATTAACTCGTACGACAGCCACCGTCGCATCGTCGGTCTGGCATGAGTGCGAAAACCTGTCCATAGAATGCATGATGGCCTCGACCATCTCCTGAGCGGACTGCGCATTGCTTTCGGTGGCTGCATTACGGAGGCCCTCGGTACCCCATTCGCAATGGAATGGGTTGAGAGACTCAATCACTCCATCTGTATAAGCAAGGATCACATCGCCCGAACCGAGTTGAATCGAACCCTCCTCATAGGTTGAATCAGAAAACATTCCGACAGGCGCGCCCCCGGTCGTAAGCCACATCATCGAGCCGTCTGGCCGGATCACCATGGGAGGATTGTGCCCGGCATTGACGTAGTGCAGCGTGCGCGTTGCTTCGTCCACAACGCCATAAAACAGGGTCGCATAAGGGGATGCCAGGGACGAGCCATAAACCTGCCGATTCACTGCCTGGAGAGCTATAGCCAGGTTAGTCCCGGCAAACAGCGTGGCCGTGCGAAGAGACGACTGAACATTCGAGATCATCAGTGCGGCGGCGAAGCCCTTGCCGCAGGCATCCCCGATGGCAACCTCCAAACGATTTCCGGGGATGGTAGCGAGGTTGTAAAAATCGCCGCCCACTTCGCCCATCTGCCTGCATTGTCCTCCGTAGTCCAGCGAACCGATGCCGGCCCCCGAATGCTGCAGGAATTGCTGGTGCACCTCAAAACCAGGTACCCATTCACCGGCCGGCTCCATCACCACTGCTTCCGTCGCCATCTCTTCACCTCTGTACTCTTGTCGATCCACAACCCTTGATTTCGACATCGCCGGATCTTTTTTTTAAATCGGTGATCCTCCATGTCGAGAAACGGGCGCGTGCTCCGACTCTCTTACAAAGGCGCAAATAAAATTGGCGCTGATACGAGAGGAGCAACAAAAATGAAGTACATCTTGTTGATGACGAGCACGAAAGAGGGTGTCGATGCCTATAAGGCCTGGTCGGAGAAGGACATCCAGACGCACTTTGCTCATTTGACCAAGGTCCGGACGGATTTGAGCAAATCCGGCGAGTTTGTGGCTACCGAAGGCCTGGGCATGCCGCAACAAGCCAAGGTGGTGCGGGCGGGAAAGGACTACATGCCGATTACCGATGGGGTCTTTCCCGAGGCCAAGGAATTTGTTCTGGGCTACTGGATCGTCGACGTTGAGACTGCCGAACGAGCCTATGAGATTGCAGCGCTGCTCTCGGGTGGGCCTGGTCCCGGCGGGACACAGCTGAGCATGCCCATCGAAGTGCGCCAGATCATGACCAGAGGTTCAGGGGAATTGCAGTGAGCAATGGGTTGATGGATTCCACTGCCGAGCATCTGTTGCGCGAACTGGCGCCACAGGTGCTCGGGGTGGTCGTTCGCCGCTTCCACGATTTCGCTAACGCCGAGGATGCCGTCCAGGAGGCGCTGATCGCGGCTGCGTCTCAGTGGCCTAAGGAAGGCGTGCCTGACAACCCGCGCGCCTGGCTTATCCAGGTCGCTTTGCGCCGCATGACCGATCAGCTGAGAAGCGAACTCGCTCGTCGCCGCCGGGAAACTGCCCTGGCGAGTGAACTTGAGTACCTGGCGACGGCAAACGAAATCGACAGTCATGTCGAGCAGGATGACACCCTCATCCTGCTCTTCATGTGCTGTCATCCTGCTCTCAGCCGGCCCTCGGCGATTGCTCTTACTCTGAGGGCCGTAGGCGGCTTAACCACGGCTGAAATCGCCAACGCGTTCCTGGTGCCCGAGGCCACCATGGCACAGCGCATCAGCCGCGCGAAACAAAGCATCAAGTCCTCCGGAGTACCCTTCCGCTTGCCCACCGATCAGGAGCGAACCCAGCGGCTAGGCGCGGTGCTGCATGTGCTGTATCTGATATTCAACGAGGGATATGTCGCGAGTATCGGACCGCAGGCGCAGCGGCTCGAGTTATCGGGCGAGGCGATCCGGCTGACGCGGGCACTTCACCATTTGCTGCCCAACGACAGCGAGGTTGGCGGATTGCTGGCGCTCATGTTGTTGACCAACGCGCGCCGCAAAGCCCGAACGGGAGCGAACGAGGAATTGATCCCGCTCGACAAACAGAATCGGGCCTTGTGGGACCAGGGAGAAATCTCCGAAGGCCTGGCGCTCATCACCGCCACGCTGGCGAAAGGGTCGATCAGCGCCTATCAGTTACAGGCTGCGATTGCCGCGGTTCACAGCGAAGCGGCGAAGGCCGAGGACACTGACTGGCCACAGATCCTGGCGCTCTACGAACTCCTGAAGCGCATGTCCGACAATCCCATGGTGACGCTGAATCATGCAATCGCAACGGCCATGGTCCGGGGCCCATCGGAGGGCCTGAGGCTTTTGACCGTCCTCGATGAGGACGGCCGGCTAACCGGCCACCATCGCCTCGATGCGGTGCGCGCTTACCTGCTTGAAATGGCCGGTGACTCTTCAGGCGCAACCGCACACTACCGATTGGCAGCTGAACGAACCACCAGTCTCCCAGAACGGAATTACCTTCTAACGCAAGTTGCTCGATTGAGCGAGCGGGCATAGGCTGATGCCGCACTGTTGCACGCCAACCTGAACGTTGTGATGACTGTCGCAAAGATGGGAGAATGCTTCCAAGAATATGGGAGCGAGCGATTGCGAAGATTTCAAGTGCTTTGGTGGGTTTGGCCGGTTGTCACCTTAGGGCTCCTGGGTTACGGGCTGCACGTCGCTCTGGACGTGCCACCCGACGCTGACCAAGGCAACATCGGGCGAATTCTCTACTACCACGTGCCGACGTGGATCGCGATGTCGGTTTGTTTTTTAGCAAACCTCATTGGCTCGATTGCCTATCTCGCGACCCGTAAACGGTCTCCGGAATTCTCTTTGAAAGCCGATGCTCTCGCAGTTTCTTCGGCGGAGATGGGCGTGGTCTTCTGCTTCCTGGGAATGGCCACGGGCTCTCTTTGGGGACGGGTGGCCTGGGGAATTTGGTGGACCTGGGACGCCCGGCTGACGGCTACGATGGTTCTTTGGCTCATTTATCTTGCCTATCTGGTGCTACGAAATGTCGTCGGCGACGGAGACAGGATGCGGACGCTGGCCGCAGTCATCGCCATATTCGCGTACTGCGACGTTCCTCTTGTTTACATGACCACGAGATGGTGGCGCACGCAACATCCGGCACCGGTCTTCTTTGGCGGCCCCGGCGCCGGAGTTGCGCCCAACCTGCTTCCGGCTCTGCAATGGAATATTTTTGCGTGGCTCGCGTGGGCAATTCTTGTGGTCGGTATACGTTACACAGCGGAACGGCGTAAACAGGGCGCAGAGCACGCGGCCGCCGCGCAGGCGATTGAAGTTGGCGCATTGGAGGTACAGTGACTCACCTGTTGGCTTCCGCTTCGGTTTTTCCCTACGATTCCGGGATTGACTCAGTCATGGGCTACCACCACCTCGTGATTGCCTACTCGCTGACTTGGCTTGTCCATCTCTGCTACTTGGGGTACGTGATCCATAAACGACGTTCCGCTCGCTCACTGAGCGGCAAGCGCTTTGATAGACTTTCGCGATGAAACAGCAACCTTTCTACGCCGGCCTCAAAGTATCGCTTCTCGCTGTGTGCCTGCCGCTGTTTGCGGCGGCACAGGTCCCGGCCGCCCCAGCAACGCCCAGCCCGGCTGCTGTTCCCGCGCCGCCACCTTACCTCTCGCCAGAAATTCATCCCGACAATACGGTGACCCTGCGGCTTCGCGCTCCGAACGCACAGAAGGTCGACCTGGTTCTCGAAGGCGCAGTGACACCCATGCAGCAGGATTCCGACGGTTTGTGGGCCGCTACCACACCCGTCCTCACACCTGAAATTTACGGCTACCACTTCGTTGTCGACGGCACGTCGATACTTGACCCCAGAAATACCGATGTGCGCGACAACCTCCAAAACATGTCGAGCAACCTCACCATCCCCGGCACGCCGCCCCAGCCATGGGAACTCCAATCTATCCCGCACGGCATCGTCGATCACCACTTCTACACCTCGCAGGTGGTGCTGGGTCTGCCCAATAATCAAAGCGAATACTACGTCTACCCGCCGCCTGGTTACAGCGCGAAAGACCGGCGCAGTTATCCCGTGCTCTACCTCCTGCACGGCTATAGTGACGCGGCGGACGGTTGGTCCACCGTCGGCAAGGCGAACTTCATCCTCGACAGTCTCATCAACTCCGGCAAGGCGAAGCCGATGATTGTGGTCATGACGCTTGGCTATGGGAACATGGCGGTGCTCAAACCCGGACGCACCCCCGCTCTAAGCACGCAAAGCATCGATCTTTTTGAAAAGGCTCTGCTCACCGAAGTGATTCCGCAGATTGAGACGAACTATCACGTATCCAAAAAGCGCGAGGACCGCGCGATCGCCGGGCTTTCCATGGGCGGCCATGAGAGCCTGTTCATCGGTCTTACCCACCCTGAGCTGTTCGCCTGGATCGGCACTTTCTCCGCCGGCCTGAATGCCACCAGCATTGCGCAACTCCCGTCCACCAGCGCGCAGAAGGCGAATCTCCGGCTGCTCTGGATGGCCTGCGGGGTAGACGACGCGCTCCTCAAGCCCAACCGGACCGTCATCGCCACGCTCAAAGCCGAAGGCCTTCCAGTGACGGCCATCGAAACCCCTGGTCATCACCAATGGCCGGTCTGGCGCGACAACCTCATAAACTTTGCTCCCCTGCTGTTTCAGAAGTAGCAGCGTGGCGCGATGAGTGTAGTGCATCACACAGATGGGCCTTAATCCCATCGGGGAGATCCTGTGTCAGCTCTTAGCTGGTAAGGCGTGCTTTTCAAGCTACATCGCGCCGAGTCCCGCTAGGGACGACCGATCGTAGCCCAGGATGGAGTGCGCAGCACGGAATCCTGGGTACCTATCGCAAAATGATCTAGCCCCGTAGGGGCGGCACACATCCTTGAGGGACGTCAGTCCCGATCGGAGCAGATACCGCGGCGGACATGATCGCCTTTGTTACTGACGCACTCCACTAGATATCGCCGAGGGACTTTCGAGCCGCAAGCAACAGTTGGGTCGCAAACATCTGGCGAACCGCTTGCCTGTGGCTGGCAACTAAGCGAGCGCTGTGCGTTCTGCAAGTGACCGGCATAACTCGGCCTCGGCCATACACGAGGAATTTGGTTCGGCACACTTCCCCTGGCAACGCAAAGCAGATCGAGCAAAAGACATCAGTATCCTTGGCCATAGGCAGCTCTCTCATCGTTCATGAGCATACTGGCTGGGCCAGTGGATGCTACAACTCATGCGTAATACAGGGAAGAATTGTAGTAATGCCGAGTAGTAATCATAGCGCTCGGCCTGGCCCGGGACGCCCTTAAGGAAATTACAAAGCTCGCGCGTTCCTGGCGTCCCTGAGAGTAATTTCGACTGCCATCAGGACGGCCTGATTGGCTTCGGTGACTGCTTTGTCACCCATGAGCTGTTTGTAGGAATCGCGTAGACGTTCCAAGGCAAAGACCAGATCGTGGTTGCTCTTCATGACACCACGGAACCACTTCTCAAGCTCTCCCTCGATAGAAGCCTCGGGCGTGGCAAATTGCAATATCTTACAAGAGGTTTTTGTTGGCATAACCATCTTTTCTATGATTGGGTGTCAAGGCCGGGGATAACAGAAGAAGTAAATAGCGGCGATTCCTTTGGTCCACTACCGAGTCCCTCCCCCGAAAGAATCGATCACAGAGTTTTGGAATCGCCGCTTGAAAATGAGCATACCGTTTCGGCCAGAATTTACTACAGTCCTTGCGTAATACGGCGGAGGTCAATAGTAACACCGGGTGGTAATGAGACGGAATGAGCCTCGGCGTCCCAAGTGATACCGGCTTTACAGGCTACGGAAAAACTCCCCTCCGAGGACAGGGAAAGGTAGGTACGGACTTAAGAGTCTGCGTGAGAACGCGAAAGCAAATCGAAGAATCGAAACAGGCCCGTAGGGCCGGTACCAGACGTCAGCCCAGCCCGGAAGGGCTGGGAGACGGATGCCCAAGACGGTGGAGCGCCGGAGGGCGCGGCACAACATTCTGCATGGCGAGTGTCGCGCCTCCGGCGCTCGGGTGATGTTGGGGAATCGATGTCCCAGCCCTTCCGGGCTGGGCTGACGTCTGGTACCGGCCCTACGGGCCTGTTTCAGTTCTACGATTTGCTTTCGCGTTCTCACGCAGACTCTTTAGCCCGTACAGAACCCAGCAAAGCTCTTGCCAGCGACTCCTTTTGTGGTTCTCCTCAAAGAGAACCGCATGCCGTTGTCATCAAGGGTGGTGGAGTTTCTCGAAAGCAGCTAACGCGTCGTGCAGCCGATTGAAGATCATCGCGGGGTCGATGACCTCGTTCAAACGATGACGCGCAAAGTCCGCTCTTAGCCCAAAGGGCATCCGGGCAAAGCCCAGCTCCGTATCGGAACTCTTCAGTTTTCTCTGCAAGCGTTCGATAACGCGCGCAGCCGAGTAATCCAGATGGGTGATGGACTCCGCGTCGACAATCAGCCAGCGGACGGATGTAGGCGCCACTCCTGCCAGACAGCGCACTTCTTCCGAGAAACGGTTGACGTTGGCATAGAAAAGCTCCGCTTCAAACCGGTAGAACACCAACCCGGGTTCCGTCATGGCGCCTGCCGTCACCGGGTGCAACTGCCAAATACCATCCTTGAGGGTCATCACCCCCGTGTGTGGGTGATAGCTATGTTGAACGATGCGCAAGAGCGATAGGATCATGGCCAGCAAAATCCCTTGTTCGACCCCCACGCCGACGACCACGGCCGCCGCAATAAGAGCCAGGCCAAACTCCCCCGGGCTTTCGCGCCGCAGGTCAAGGATGGTTCGCAGCTTGATCAGCCGGATGGCGATGACGAAGACCAGGGCGCCAAGCACACAACGGGGGAGGTATTGGATGGGCCGGGTGAGAAACAGAAGAACGACGGCCACGACCGCCGCGGTCGCAAGCTGCGCCACCTGGCTTTGCGCCCCGGCGCCTTCCACCATTGCCGTTTGCGTCGGGCTTCCGTTGACAACGAAGGTCCCGCTCAATCCCGCCGCTGCATTGGCTGCCGAAAGACCGGCAAGATCGTCATTTTCGTCCAATTCCTCCTCATGACGCGCCGCGTAGACCCGGGCCGTTGCCGCACTCTGGGTGATGATCATCACCGAACACGACGCGGCAACAGAAAGCAGTGGAAGAAGATCGCCCCAACTCACTTGGGGAAGCTTGAACTGGGGGAGACCACCTACGACCGGTCCAATGATCGCAATCCCATGGCCCCCAAAGTCCCACACCTTGCTCACCGTGATGGCTCCAGCGACCGCAATCAGCGCACCCGGGACTTTGGGCGCAAAGCGGTGAAGCAGAAGCATGGTCACCACAACCACCACGGACACAGCTGCGGTTGGCGGATGCACTTGCGGCAATCTTCTCAGAACCTGAGCAAATTGCCGGATCGTTCCTCGATCGGAGACGGGAACTCCCAGCATCTCTCCCAGCACCGCAATGCCGACCTGAAATCCGACCCCAGTGAGAAAGCCGCTAAGCACGGTTTGGGAGAGGAAGTCGGCGATGAAGCCCAGCTTGAGCAGTCGCGCCAACAGCAGGAACCCAGCCGTGAGCAAGGCGACTGCCCCGGCGAGAGCCACGTATCGCGGGCTGGCTGCGGGCGCCATGGGAGCGGCTCCACTGGCGAAGATGGCCGCGGTCGCGGAATCCGCGGAAACCACCAGGTAGCGAGAGGAGCCGAAGGCGGCAAAGGCTACCGCCGGCAACAACAACGAATAGAGACCCGTGACCACGGGCATACCGGCGATCTTGGTATATCCCAGGGCTTGCGGGATATTCATGGCCGCCAGCGCGAACCCGGCAAAGGCATCGCGCACGGCGGTTGCAACCTTGAATGGCCGTACACTTTGAAACAGCTTCAGCAAGGTCGAGACTCCAGGGATGTAACAGACCGCAAGTCCGGAGTGTACCTTCTCGTCGCCCTCGCGTTTAGCAGATATTCATCGCGTCTATTCATCGTGTGCGAGGGTCTGGCGCTGGGGAAAATAGCCGCCGGCAAGCCACTCATTTATGATTGTCATGCGCATTGCCGCAAGCAATCCGGAGAGGTGGCAGAGTGGTTGAACGCACTCGCCTCGAAAGCGAGCGTACCTGAAAGGGTATTGGGGGTTCGAATCCCCCCCTCTCCGCCATCGTCAAACTTCCAAGATGCAGATTCCTGAAGAAGGCCGGAGACCTCGTCGTTCAAGGCAGACGCGGCTGGAGAAATGGTGTTTGTCTTGTTGCTTGCTCGCGTTCGCGTCGGCGGGCGCAGGCGCAGCAGACCAGCCTCAGCCTGGAAAACTGAAGTTTGTGATCGTCGTCAGCCGCCACGGCGTACGATCGCCGACTGGACGAACCGAACAACTGAATCAGTATTCGGCGCAGCCTTGGCCCACCTGGGATGTCCCGCCTGGACACCTCACCGGCCAGGGCTCCAGGCTGATGTCGCTCTTCGGCAGCTACTACCGTTCTTATTTCGCGCAGCAAGGGCTCTTGAGCGCTACCGGATGCACGGACGCCGCCCGTGTCTCCTTCTATTCTGACTCCGATCAACGCACGATCGAAACCGGTAAGTCCCTTGCCGCCGGAATGTTTCCCGGTTGCGCCCCCAAAGAACAATCAGAGCAGCATGCCCTTGCCGAAGGGACGGCAGACCCGCTCTTCCACTCTCTCTCCGCGGGTGTGGGACAGCCGGACCATGCTCGTGCGACCGCGTCGATCGCCGGCCGCATTGGCGAAAACCCGTCGGGCCTCGTGGATGCCTATCGGACCGAACTCGAGGCACTGCAGCGCATTCTCCTGGGTTGCCCCGTGTCGTCCCCTTGTCCCACGCCGGATCACACCGCCCCCAAGTTGCTGATGATGACACCCGCCAGCCTGGGCAACGAAGGCGATCATCTCAGCGAATTGCGCGGCCCTTTGGCTCTCGCGTCTACCTTCACCGAGAACTTCCTGCTCGAATATGTCAACGGCCTACCCATGGATCAGGTCGCCTGGGGCCGTGTAGATCTCGACACCTTGAAGCGGCTGATGAACCTGCATACTGCCGCTTCCGACCTGACGCGCCGGACGCCGTACCTGGCGACTGTCCAGGCTTCGAATGCCCTGGCTCATATTCTCGATACCCTGCAGCAGGCGTCGACCGGTAAGGGAGTGCCGGGCGCGCTAGGAAAAATAACCGACCGTGCGGTCATTCTCACCGGCCACGACACGAACCTGAGCAACATCGCAGGAATGCTGAATGTGAATTGGCTCATCGACGGACGCCGCGACGACACCCCACCCGGGGGAGCGCTGGTCTTCGAGCTGCGGCAGCGCGCTGGAAGTACGGAAGATGAGATCAGCCTCTACTACACGGCGCAAACCCTCGAGCAGATGCGGATGTGATTCCTCTCACCCTGGACCAACCACCTGCGAGGGCCCGTATCTTCATTCCTGGCTGCAGTAAGGCAACGGAGGGCTTTGCCTGCGACTGGAAGGATTTTGCACGCACTATGCGCGCCGCCATCGACCCTGCGTTTGCCAGGTAGCTTCTACCAA
>CAWKKM010000012.1:0-341210 GCA_963850235.1 uncultured Acidobacteriaceae bacterium
ATCACTCAGGCCGTGAACTCGCATAAGCGCCCTGCACAGAGCAGGGTTGTTCAAATGATGGTGCCGGGATCGCAGTAGCGGCCGCGTCCGTGCGGGCCAATTCCGGACGCAACACACGCTCACGTCGCGTCGCGTCCCTGCGAAAGATCGATGGCGCTCCTGCCAAGAACCAAAGGGCAATCACTGAATCGAAAACAATGCAACCCAGCGACGAAGTCCGCATGTAAGGCCAGATGGGGTGTCCGACAAGGTGATGGGGAAGGTCCCAGGCCGCGTGCATGAACCACGCCAGACCGATTGCCCTATAAGAACGCAGGCCTAGATAGACAACTGGTGTCGCCAAAATCGGAAAGGCGAGCTCCCATACGCCGAATGCCCCTCCGATGTAAGCGCCGACGGCTCCGGCCGCAAATATGGCATTAAAACTCCGGCGGGCAGGATGAGGCACGAGAGACATGATTGCGATAAAGAGACCTCCGCACAGAGCCGGTCCAAGAATGTCCATCGGTGCAATAGCTGATACTGCGGTCATATCTTTCTCCCTGGACTGAGACTAGGGAATTTGAGATGCTTCGAGCCAGTGGCCAGAAAGACAATCTACGAAGGAATCTCGCCATTCCTGGAAGGGCGACCCAAACACCGCGTTGCAGTGATCGCGCACCACGGCGTTGTGCTCGGCGACCTTGCCATTCCTCTTGAGATTTTCGGGCGCGTACGCGATTCGGAGGGACGAGCCCGTTATGATGTGCGGGTCTGCGGAGTCGCCAAAATGGTGGAATCCGAGCATGTGCGCCTCAGCGTTCCGTGGAGACTCTCCTGGGCGGCGCGGGCCGATACCGTTATCGTCCCCGGTATCGACCGGCTCGAGCGAGCTATTCCTACTGCGATTCTCCGCGTCGTCAGAAACGCTTCCACAAATGGCGCCCGCGTTGTTTCGATCTGCACCGGGGCATTCATTCTTGCGCAAGCTGGTCTGCTCGATGGTTTGCGGGCAACCACCCACTGGAGAGCTGCAGCCGAGTTGGCGCGACGCTATCCCCTGGCCAAGGTAGATGCCAATCTTCTTTATGTAGACAATGGAAAGGTGCTCACTTCGGCGGGCGCTGCCGCCGGAATGGACCTCTGCCTATATCTTGTAAGGCGCGATCATGGAGCGTCCGTGGCTGCCCACGTGGCCCGCGCTGCCGTCATGCCGCTCGAACGCTCCGGTGGGCAGGCTCAGTTTATTGAGTACATACCACCGGAAGTCTCTGGCGCTATGGCGCCGCTTCTCGTCTGGATGGAGAACAACCTCAAACAGAACCTCTCGCTGTCTACGGTCGCGCGGCACGCACGGATGAGTACACGAACACTGTCCAGACGTTTTGCCGAGCAGGTGGGAATGCCCCCAGCCCAGTGGATCTTGAAAGCAAGGATTCGTCGCGCAAAACTCCTGCTGGAAACAACGCTGCTTTCGGTGGAGCGAGTTGCCGCCGAGGCGGGTTTTCAATCTGCGTCGGTCCTCAGGGAGCATTTCAGGGACTCGGTCGGTGTTTCTCCCGTTGCTTGGCGAGGGTCGTTTGGCGCGTCCAATTGAGTTGATGTCGCAGGCCCCCGAAAATAGGAGACATAGTGCGTTTTCTCGCTGACCTCGCGTTATTCGTGGAGGTTGCCAACACGCGCAATTTTGGGCGTGCGGCGGCAGCACTTGGAATGCCGGCATCGACGCTCTCGCGGCGCATCGGTGCGCTCGAACGCGAACTTGGTCTTCAGCTTATCCACCGCTCCTCGCGGGTGTTTACACTCACCGACGCGGGCAAGGCCTGCTACGAGCAGTCCAAATCGCTGGTAGCGGAAGCCAAGCGCATCCAGGAAGGCGTCGCGGCGATCGCGTCTCAAGTGTCGGGGCATATTCGCCTGGGCGTGCCTTTTGATCTGGCGCAGACCATCTTCGTACCCCTTTGCGCGCAATTCATGCTGGCAAATCCGGGATTTTCAATCGAGTTTGTCTCAATCAGCGGTCACCCAAATCTGCTCACGGAGAGTTTAGACCTTGCGATCTGGGTAGGACACCAATTGCGCCTACCGGATTCCGCGTTCTGGTCGCGGCGGATCGGCACCTTCGGGCGCCGCCTCTTTGCGTCTAAAGACTATGTGGCAAAGCACCAAAAGATACACGAGCCACAGCAACTAGCCGGACACTCGTGTCTCTGCTTGATGCACGGAGCACCGCTCAGTCAGTGGGAATTGCGTCGCGGGCGCGAACACAAGACTGTGAAGGTCCGCGGATCGGCCACAGCGAACTCGGTAGGCATGCTTGCGAGACTCGCAAAAGAAGGAACGGGCATCGCCGTGCTTCCGGATTTTCTGGCCCTCCATCCAGGATTCGGAGACGGCCTCGTTCGAGTACTCGCTGACTGGGAAGCTTTGCCGGCCCATCTGTTTGCCGTTACTCCTTCCGAATTGCAGCCCGAGCGCGTCCGTAAACTTGTCGCATTCATGAAACAATACTTCGAAGACGCGTTGCGCAAGGCAACCCCCGTGCATGGGTAGCCGACTACCTAATTCCTCGCCACCCCTCCATTCCAATCCTGGAATGATACTTTCCATCAAAGGTTGACTCGCATGCCATGACCGAAGCGTCTCTTCTATCGTGCCAGCCGCATGAGAGCGGATCGAAGGAGAGACTTAAATGAAGATTCTTGTGACCTTCGAAGAGCTCAAGAATCACGAGGAGATGATGATGAAAGCATTACGTATCAATGACTATGCAGCACCCTTGCAGATCGACGAAGTACCAGTTCCCTCTCCCGCCCCCGGACAGGTCCTTGTCGAGAACTACTTCACAAGCATGAACGGGGTTGATCCCGGGCGCGGCATGGGTTATCTGCGCCAGGTATTCCAACTGCAGTTTCCTTGGACTCCTGGCGGCGATGTTTCGGGCCGTGTGGCCGCTGTCGGAGAGGGCGTCACAAACTTCACAGTGGGCGATGACGTGTTTGGCTATACAAGAGAAGGGGGCGGTTACGCGGAGTTCGTTCTGATCAACGCCACGAGCCTCGCTCATAGACCTCTCTCCATCTCTGCCGAAGTCGGCGCGGCAGTCGCTCTGGTCGGTCAGACGTCGACGCAGATTCTGAAGCTCTCGAAGATCAAGCCAGGACAGACTCTGCTCATTCTTGGCGCCTCGGGGGGCGTTGGGTCGCTGGCGGTGCAGATGGCGCGGAATTCCGGTGTCCATGTGATTGCAACGGCGCGACCGAGCAAAGGCGCCGCTCTTAAGAAGCTCGGCGCAGAGAGCGTGATCGACCTTTCTCAGCAGAAGCTGGAGGACATCCCTCAGGCGGACGCAGTGATCAACCTCATCGGTGGAGATACCGTCCTGCCATCCTATGCGCTCGTCAAGAAGGGGGGCGTCGCCGTCACAGCGAATCGGCCGCCGATTGCCGAGGAGGCAGCCCGTCTCGGAATCGAAGCGGCGTTTGTTGAGACCAATGTCACGACAGAAGGGCTGAATGCATTCACAACACTGGTAACCGAGGGCAAGATTGAACCGCAGATCGCCGCTGTCACAACGCTCTGGTCCCCGGAAACGCTGTGGGGCAAACATGAAACAGAAAAGATCGGGAAGATTGTCTTCTCCGTTCGCTCCTAATGCACTCTTTCTCGCTGTCTCGAGCGAAGGGTCCACTCCAAGCTGGCACCGTATTAGGCCTTCGATCCAGGCGGGACTTTTTCCTTGATTCTTGAAAAGGGACGCGTGACAGACGGGACGTTAACTGGACGACAAGGACGGGATATTCGCTCACTGGTACGTATTGATTGTACAAATTACTGTTTACTTGCTACCTGGAAAAGATGTGGATTCGTCTAGTAACGATTGCATGTCCATTTCAACATGCTTTATCGCGACTGGCTTTGCATGCGGCGCCTCCTTGGTTGCCTGGTCGCACGGTACTGACTCAAGGTCGCTTTTGAAGACGGCGATTATGCCGGTTTTATACTCTGCCCTCACACGAATACAGTAGTGTTCGCCAGGGGTGAGAATCATCGGAAATTGAGAACTTCGGTCTGGGTGGTTGGGAAAGTTATGCAGGGGAGTGCAGTGGCTAGCAGAAAATGAGTGAGGACCCGCCGGTACATGAAAGGTCACAAAGGTATTCGGTGTGATGCCAGCAAGTTTATGGTCTCCATCGAAGATTGATCCTAGAAATGCAGCAACGCCTTTGAATGTGAACTCCTCTTTGAGTATGGACTTCGCCGCAGACCCCGGTGAGTAGAAGGTTACAGTGGCATTTTGGGCCAGAATCGGCACTTCTACTACCGAGGAAAGTAAGAAAAACAACCAGATTCTCGATCTCATCGTGTGTGAGGACTCTGCTCTCGCTCTTGCCGGATTGTAAACGAAGCCTTCTCAATTTGCCCTTGGCAGGCTTGAAGGGGATTCAAACGTATCCCAGAGATTTGTGGTTCGCCGCTCTTTCGCGATCCTGATCCTTTCGGCCACAAACTGGAACCTAGAGCATTGAAGGGACAGACGTATAGTGTCTGCGCGCTAGTGAAATTATCGAGAGGCACCCTCGGCGCAATCAAAATTTTCGGCGGCGTTGGTATCTCCCTGGCCCTTGTACCGGGCAACGGTAGGGTAAGGGCAAAGCGGCCGGGTGATGCGGACTCCCTGGTTGCCGGATTTAGCATCGGCTCCGATTTTGCCCGTTCCGATAAGCTTTTCGGGCGCGACTCCTTCCGTGACCCAGCGATCCAGGGCGAGCGTGATGTCGTGATCGGCGTCATCGGGAAAGTCTTTGCCTGCGGCCAACTCATCGTTGCCAAAGCTCGTTGGTCCGAGACCGCCGGTGCAATGCTGCATTCCGGGAATCATGAAGAGGCGATAAAAGGCGCGAATATCGGCGGGGCTTGACGACCTCGGATCGGGGTAGGATTTGAGAAACGTCTCGACCTCTTCGTAGAACGCGATGGAATCGCGCGGCGCGATGGCGGGGTCGCCCCAGCCGTGGAATTGGATGAGTTTGCCGCCGTGATCGCGGAAACTGCGCAGATCGGGATTGTAGGAGTTCAAGATCGATGCCGTTTTCTCGTCGGCAAGTTCTACATCACGGACGAAGTCCATGGTTCGCCAATCCCACTTTGTCTGTTCGTGCACCGCCTGCCCGAAGAAGGTATTGCCGAACAGGGATTGCACGGAGTTCCCCACGATCCATATCGACCAGGCGCCAGGCTCAGCTTCCGTTCCCGGCTCGTAACCCGGATAGATCTGCTGACCGCTCTGCGGATCCTTTGGACCCTCATAGATCTTCTTCAGCGTCTCGATCTGCGGCTCGGTCAGGCATTCCGCATTCTCGGTTCCCTTGCACAACAGGACGGAAGGATCGAAGTGACATTGGCGAGGATCCTGGATGAGGCCGTCCTTCACACCGTCGCGAGCATCGCATTCGGCCAGGGCGGCCTTTTCAATTACGGGAAGCTTTTCCTGCGGGAGTTTGCCTTCCGGTTTTCCGTTCAACGCGATCTCGTTCCAGAGGAAGCCGGCGAAGTGATGGGTCCAGTGGTTGGCGGGCGCGCCGGCGATGATGCCGTCGAAATCCTCGGGATAACGCTCGGCTTCCATCAGCGCCTCGCGGCCTCCGTCGGAGCATCCGGAGAAGTACGCGCGTCCGGCGGCTTTTCCGTAGTACGCCTGCAGGATGGTTTTGGAAAGCCTTGTGGTTTCGTGCACGGCACGATACCCGAAGTCGATGAGCTTTTCCGGATGGCCGATGGCCCAGCTTGCATCGGGCATCATGCCCTGGCCGCGGTGGCCGTCATCGGTGGCCGCCACTGCATATCCATGCATCAGGGGCGCGGCCAGCACGATCGGCTGGATCGATCCCGCCCATCCCCCATTGCCGCGCTGCATGTATTTGCCGTTCCAACTCTCGACGGGGGGCAGCCACAGGGCGAAGCCGATTTCGGAATCCGCTGTAGGCCGTGCGGTGCCGGTCACTTCGCAGTGACGCGGAACGGTCACGTCGGGCACCTTGAATGGCATTCCGGGGGGCTGTTTCAGGGCGCCGGGTTCGGTCGATACGGCGGTCTCGATGGTGGCGTGATCGAGCTTGAGATCCTTCAACGCCTCGCAGGCCTGCTCGGCTGCCGCGCTGCCGGAGAGGACGATGGTGAACGCAATCATGGCTGCGGAAAATCGTGGGCGCAGAAACATAGAATTCCTTTCGGCAATTCAGATCTCGGGTCAGGCCGCCTTGAGCGGAAATCAGCGATCTTCGAAATGTTTTTCGCACGGGGCTCGGTAACTATTTCAAGACACTGCTAATGTATTCGTCCGGGCGGTTCTGACTAGCATCTCCGCCTCGCAACCGTCAGCGGACCTGAAGGCCCTTTCCGGGAGATTGCAAAGCGCATCCACCCGGATTTCGCCAAAGGTGCAGAAGTGAACGGAAGCGCGAAACCATCACTTCCTTTTCCTAAGCCAAGGCTGTCCCTTCAAGGTAGCTCTGTCCTCCGTTTGATCGCCTTTGACTTGATCGTCACTGAACCGGCGCTCAAGCCTGGAGCTTGCGCTACGACCGTGATGGACCCGCTCTGCTTCGCGGTACGTACCACCACGAGTGCACGCCCTTCAAACAACTTGCGTCGATCGCTCCGGTAGGAATTCTCATCCTGTCCATCACCGTTTCCCACCGCTGCAATCACACCTGGCCCGTTGACGGAGAATTGTATCTCCTGATCGGCATGCGGCTGCAATTGGCCATCTTTGTCCACAGCCTCTACGACAAGGTAGGAGAGATCCTGTCCGTCAGCTTGAACGACTGTTCGGTCGGCGGTGATGCGCAGGCCTGTAGGCTTGCCGGCTGTTTTGAGAATGCTCTCCGCAATGGGCCTGTTACCGCGGATGCCGACTGCCTTCAGGGTTCCGGGGCTGTAAGGAACCGGGAAGGTCGCCTTGAACTCCTGTTCGCGACCGGTTGGCTTCTCTCCAATGAGCTGATCGTTGAGAAACAGGCGGACTTTCTCGGCTCCGGAATACACCTCCACCTGCAGATCCTTTCCTTCCTGCCCCGGCCAGCTCCACGTGGGGAGTGTAGGATAGGTGGCCCATCCCACCGCGATGATCTTTTTGCCTTCCGGTTCAGGCAGGCGAACTGTGGCGTACACTCGATCGCCGCCATTCCACAGGATGTCTCGATAGTAAGACTGTGGCTTCCGAAATCCGGTCAGGTCAAGATCTCCGCATTGGGATGCGTGCCAGGGATAACCGTGGAAGACCGCGGCCATCGCAGCCGTCGTGGCCGGATCCGCCGTGCCTTGCGTGACTGCGGCCATCATGTCGGCCCCATTGGCCATGCCCAGAAACAACTTGTCCACCATGGACGTATTCGACATCGAGCCCATCATCCGTTTCGCCATCTCTGCCTGTTCCGGAGTTCCGTACGACCACGCCCCGATACCGGACTCCCCCAGATAATCCATAGCAGTCCACGTAAAATCACCCAGCACGTACGCATTGTCCTGCGAGATCTGCCACAGCGGAAATGCCTTGGAAGGATACGACTCGGTGGTCAACATAAGGCGCTTTGGCAACTGCTGATGGTCCGCTGCGTAGGTGGGAAGGATGTTGTAGTTATAACCAGTAATGTCCAGTTGAGAAAACACAGCTTCCGCATTCTGTGTGGTGGTGGTGCCGGGGAACGCCAGGGTCAGTGGGCGCGTCGTATCGAGCGCTCGTACTTGATCGGCCAATTCCCTGGCCATCTTCGCACCGCGTTCGACCTCCAACTCGGGAATCTCATTGCCGATTCCCCAGATCACAATGGAAGGATGATTGCGATCTCGCAAAATCAAAGCGGAAACATCTCTCTTCCACCATTCGTCGAAGTTCACGCCGTAGTCGAACTTGACCTTGTTCGCCTTCCATGTGTCGAATGGCTCGTCCAGGACCAGAAGACCAAGCCGGTCGCATGCATCCAGAAACCCCGGTGATGGCGGGTTGTGAGCTGTTCGCACGGCGTTATATCCAGCCGCCTTCAGCAACTCCACCTTGCGTTCCTCTGCCCGGTCGAACGCCGCCGCACCAAGCGGTCCGTTGTCATGATGCACGCTTCCACCCGCGAGCTTGATAGACGTGCCATTCAGAAGCAAACCCTTTTCTACCGACCACGAGAGCGATCGAATACCAAACGGGGTCGTAACCTGATCGACCAATTTGCCATCTTTGCGGATACGTGTGATCGCACGGTACAACGCAGGCGAAGCAGGAGACCACAAAGCGGGGTTGTCGACCGTGATGGCCTGCGCAACCTCTTCCTCCTTTCCCGGAGAGATCGTGAGAGTCGAATCCTTGCCGCCTGCTTCGTGTCCCGCACGGTCGTACAACTTCGTCTCGACCGTCACGTCACCTGGCCCTATCGAGTCGTTGCTCACCCTCGTCCGGATCGAGACCGTCGCCACCTTCTCCGAAACCGCAGGCGTCGTCACGAAGACGCCCCAGTGTGCTACATGCGTCGGATCCGTGACAACCATCCGGACGTGCCGATAGATCCCCGAACCGCTGTACCAGCGACTGTTCGGTTGCGCAGAGTTGTCTACACGGACAGCCAGTACATTGGGCCCCGCGAAGTTCAAGTTGGGCGTGAGATCGTAGGTGAAGCTCGTGTATCCGTACGGCTGAGTTCCCAGCTTGTGGCCGTTCAGATAGACAGTGGAATCCCGGTACACCCCGTCGAACTCGACGCTCACCCGCTTTCCACGCCACCCGGGAGAAGCGCTGAACGTCTTGCGATACCAGCCGATTCCAGCGGGGAAAAAGCCGCCGCCCCCAGCAGTAGGGTTATTCTTTTCCGGCTTGCCCTCGATACTCCAGTCGTGTGGCAGATCGACCGTGTGCCAGGCGCCATCCGCGAACGAGGCTTCCCACGCACCGCTCGGGTCCCCGAGCATAAACTTCCAACCGAAGTCCGCCGCCAACTCCGTCCTGGGTGTGTTCGGCTTTTGAGCTTTCAGAGGAACCAAAGACAGTGAAACCCAGAGGCTGGACAACGCAATCATCACGTACGGGTGCAGCTTCATGGAGTCCTCTTTCGTGTGGTGCTTGTGCGAGCGGCCGCTCGCGAAGATCGTCGTGGGCTGCCTGGGAGTTTGGTGGCGCTTAGACCGAGAAGTGAAGATACGGATCGTCTCCTGAAAGAGCCGATCGACCGGCTGCCCGTATTCCACCTCAACCTTCGATCCCAGCGATGCGAGGCGTCTTTGCCCTCCAATGACGGCATTGATCACTGCGTGCAAGGTAAGTTCTGTGTCCAAATCGGTGCGGAGAGAGCCATCAGCGATCCCTTCCCGGATTAGGGTTCCGAAGACTTTGAAGCCTTGATCGTTCAGTCGGCCCTCAAGGGTCAGCATTCGTTCAACCGGCCATTCCCTCGCATACATGGCATCGAATTGAGCCATAAAGCGAACCTTGGCTGGTTCCATCGAAAGCTGATCGGCCATGTGCTGAAGGAGCGCGGTGATCTTGGCTAGCCCGGTGGTCGCACCCTCGAGCCGTTTCTTGACACTCTCAGCATCTTCCGCAAGCATGTCACCGAAGATCGCCCAAACAATTTCGTCTTTCCGCGAAAAGTATTCGTAGAGGGTAGACGCTCGGACCCCGCTGGCGGAGATGACTTCAGCCATCGTGGTTCGGTCGATGCCACGTTCGTCGAAGAGCTTCCTCGCCGCATCGAGAATGCGACGACGCTGCCGATCACGATGAAGGTGATATGTTTTGGGCGATTTGGTTGTCGCTTTGGGTGACATGACAGCGTCCGATAATTTGGATGTCTAGTACAAATTCGTACTATCTATTCGAATTTATAATAGGCGCTCAGCAAACCATCGTCAATATGAAACTCAAACACGGTGTAAACCTGCCAGCAGGCCTGGGTTTGAGTGGCCTGCCATGTTAGTTTCGAGAGCGCCCGGTTCGAGCAAAGTCACCGAGGTACTCTCTGAGGAGATTCGTACCGACAAGCCTCTTCGGGTGCAATCCGGTGACGGCATATCCATTAGCATTGAAGGGACAGGACGGAGTAACCACCCAAAATAGCTACAGGGGTTACTCCGTCTGCGTCCCTTCAATGCCCCCTTCAATGCCGCGTCTGTCCCTTCAATGCCGGAAAAAAAGGTGAAGATCCCGTCTGTCAACGCCTTTTGCGAGGTGAAGCCGACTCTGGCGCTTCGAGCGGACTACTTCAATCGATGCGGGTAAAATGCTGGTCAATGAAAAGTCGAAAGAATGTCTATCCATTAAGGAGTGGGTGCGCAAAGATTTAAGGAGTTCTCTCGACGTTCGGGGATGTGATCGGTAGGCAAGAGATCGCGAGGATACTTCCCATGGTAGAGAAGGCGCGCCAGCCTCGACTGCTGCGATTCGGTGATTTCGAGGCTGATCTGCGCTCCGGTGAGCTGCGCAAGGCGGGAGTGAGGTTGAAGTTCGGCGGCCAGCCGTTTCAGGTTTTGAGCATTCTGCTAGAGCAGCCCGGCGAGGTGGTGACCCGGGAGGAACTGCAGAAGCGTCTTTGGCCGGACACGTTTGTCGATGTTGACCATAATCTGAATACCGCCATCAACAAGATTCGGGAAGTGCTGGGCGACTCAGCGGAGAGCCCGCGTTTTGTCGAGACGCTGCCGCGGCGGGGGTATCGATTCATCGGTGAGTTGGAGCCACCAGTTCAGCCCGTAGTACCAATAGTTACGGTCGAACCTAATCGCGGGTCGCACTCGCGTCGTGTCTGGTTAAAGAACGCTGCAGGTGTTCTCGCCGTCCTCGTCGTTGCGATTGGGGCGATCATTGCCTATCGTTCGTTCCGTCCGCAGCAGCAGGCGCCTTTGACTCCCGTTCCGTTTACGGCTCTGCCCGGACAGGCGACCTCTCCGGCTTTCTCCCCCGATGGCTCCAGAATTGCTTTCGCATGGAACGGTGATCCGACGGGCGGGGGCAAAGGGTTCGACCTGTATGTAAAGGCTATAGGGAGCGAGACTCTTCTCCGGCTGACGCAGCATCCCTCGGACTGGATCAGTCCGGCATGGTCTCCCGACGGCACGCAGATCGCGTTTCATCGCCTGGCTGGTGCTGACACGGGAATCTATGTTGTCCCTGTGCTTGGCGGCCCTGAAAGGAAATTGCGCTCCACCCGAATGTCCTGGAATGCCTTCGCCCCTCTTTGGAATAACTTCACTCTTATCAGCTGGTCACCGGACGGCAAGTGGATCGCCTTCGCACTTGTGCCGTCAGAAGAGGAACATGAGAAGATCTATCTCCTCTCAACGGAAACAATGGAGAGCAAGCGGATTCCGATCAGTCCAATGTGCGTCGGTGAAGGTCTGCCAGCGTTCTCCCACAACGGCGAGTACCTTGCATACTGGTGTTTTCGAAACGAATACGAGGCCGAGCTAAATTCCCTACCGCTTCCCGACGGAAAGCCCAGAATGATTGCGTCAGTTGAGGGTTTTCCAATGGGGTTAACATGGTCGGCGGACGACAAGAAACTCATTTATTCCTTTTTTGGTGAGAGTCCAGACGAACTTAGTGAGGTTACTCTTGCGAATGGGTCAACAAAACAGCTTGCCTTCGCAGGAAGCGCAGAGCTGCCGACCGTTTCTCCCAAAGGCGACAAACTTGCTTATAGCTCTACTCCCCTTAGCTCAAAGATCTGGCGTAGAGACCTGATTCACCCGGAATCTCCGGCCGTAGAACTCATCCCTTCCTCGCGGGCACAGTGGGATGCTCAATACTCTCCGGACGGAAAGCGCATTGCCTTTTCGTCTTTACGCTCCGGCGTGCAGGGAGTCTGGATCAGCAATGACGATGGCAGCAACCTGGTGCAGATCTCAAACCCCAATTCGTTCGAGTGGCAGCCCGCAATGGTCGCCGGACGGAAACAGGATAGCGTTTGACTCGCTTCCCCGGGATCGCTGGGAAATATATGTGGCCGACGTGGCCGAACGGAAGCCAAGAAAACTGGTCACAAATATCTCCGACGTAATTCGACCTCACTGGTCCCGCGATGGAAAGTGGATTTATTTCAGATCCAATGAACCTGGCAGGATGGGAATCTATCGTTGTCCCGCCTCCGGCGGAGACGCCATCGCACTCTCCAAAGATATCGATGGGGTCAGTCCGCAGGAGTCTTTCGATGGGAAGACAGTATATTTTGCAAGCCACTCGGCGAAATCGACGCTGAAGAAAGTGGCTCTGCCGGCGCAGCCCGGTACGGAATCAGAAGTGGATGGATTGCCTCGCTTGAGCGGCTCCGATCATTGGACCCTCTCTCCAGGTGGCATCTATTTTGTTCCTGCCGATGCGCCCAGATCTCTCCGCTATTTTGATTTCGCTACCAGGCAGCTACGCCCAATTTTCGAAGTGGACAAGGATTTCGTTGGCGGGCTTGTCGGTCTCTCCCGATGGCCGCTGGATCCTCTATTCGCAAATTGGCGACGTAAACAGCGACATCATGCTCGTCGATCACTTTCACTAGCACTCCTGCATTCTCTGCAAATGAATGTGCGTTCTTTCACCGTCTCGGTTACCCGCGCCATCAAAGCCCCCAATTTTGAAGGATTGTTCGTTCACGCCGCCATAGTGCCCGGGGATTTGCGGGTATTTGCGGGACGGGGTATTTGCGGGACCAGACGGGGTAACCTCCGTAGCTGACTTTGGGGGTTACTAATTCCGTCCTCTAAAAGGCCCAGAAGATTATTTTTCGCCGGCGGAGCGCGGGAGGGTTGGACTTGTTTCGTCTGTTGGCCGAGCGCCGCAGGTAACGTACCTCTGATAACTGACCGTTGGCCGCACAACCCGTGCGAACGACAGCGGTCTACTGAATCTTACCGTTAGGTTTGCCGAACATCGTCCTGGCCGTTACCCAATCGATGCACCGGGAGCCGCACTGATGATCCGGCATGACCTCCCGGAATCGGTCCTCAAGCATTTCGCAGCATTGCTTGAGGTCTGTGGAAGTTACGGGGAAAGGCGCCTGGCCAGTCATATTGAGAGTGCCGTCATAGCCTCCACCCCGCCCCTCGCATACCGCAAAGAATGCGGATCCATCGGGCATGTAGTCATGCTTCCGGGCCCACAGCGGCGCGCCCGGAATAGCCCCTAGCTCGTGATAGTCGTCGTGCTTGACGAAATCTGACATCGTTTACCAGCTTACTCGGAGAGATGAACCACGAGAACAGCAAAGACCTTTTTTCGGGGCGGATCTTTTTGACAGTTCCGCGCCCACGCCGGGTCGTCATGCCATCATCTTTGGCATTAGACCTCTTCGTCCTGAGTATGGCGCTGTCAGAAACATCGATAGCTGCCCGTGAATAACGCTCATTTGTATCCTTTTGGCTGCTCTTTCGATTTGCGCACGTACTTGTTCCTTACTAGAATGAGTCAGGTAAGGATTCCGGAGATCGCCATGAGCACAGAGGCAACACTCACCAGCAAAGGGCAGACGACCATTCCCAAGCCGATCCGCGACGGTCTTGGGATCAAGGCCGGAGACAGAATGACGTTCACGTTGATGCCGGACGGGGTTGTGGTCATGCGAGTGAAGAACAAGCACGTGTCCGACCTGGCAGGACTGCTGCATAAGAAGGGCAGGAAGGCCGTGCCCACTGCGTTGCTGTCGCGCTGATGCTCGGCGTCGATACGAACATCCTCGTTCGCTACCTCGTCGGTGATGACCGGTCCCAGTATGAACGGGCCCGGCGATTGATCCACCGCGAAGAAGAGATCGGCGAACCGGTGCTGGTGAGTTTATTGGTGTTGCTGGAGATGGAGTGGGTATTGCGCAGCCGCTACGGATTGGCAAAGCCCGACATCGCCGCCGCATTTTCTTCTTTATTGCAGACTGTGGAAGTCGTTTTCGAGGATGAGCCCTCGGTGGAGCACGCGATTTTCATGTGGAAAGACTCGCCCGCCGAATTTGCCGACTGTCTGATCAACGCGCGCCACCGCCGATTAGGATGCCGCGCCACCGCGACATTCGATCGCAAGGCACTGAAGCTTGCCGGATTCATGGAAGCGTGACGGAGTTGGCTCTGAACGTCGCCTACCCGGCGCGAAGAGCGTCGATTGGATTCACGTTTGCCGCGCCTATCGATGGGACCACGCTGGCCACCACGGTCACCACTGCCTGGAGCGCGGCCGCCGCGGCGAGAGTCTTCGGGTCCAACCAGATGACAACAACCAAGTGACAGAGCCGTCATAGTGGAGATGACCGATGAGCAATAGAACCGCTCTGTCGCCATTCCCCATTCGGACTCTCTCGAAAACATTTACTGTTCCCTCGCTCTTACACCGCTGGTCGTCCAGAAGCGATGGAAGCGATCGCCAGGTTGTCCTGCTTTCGATAGCCCACCGATGATCCGATGATCTGCCCTTCCGGCAAAGGGTGACTCGCGTGTTATACTTTTATATAATATAAATAGGAGGGGGCATGCACACTACAAGTCTGCGCAAGGTCGGAGGCTCCATCATGCTGGCCGTACCTCCTGCGATCCTCGATTTGTTGCACCTGGAGGTTGGGGCCACAGTGGGCCTCGAAGTCGATGGAGAGCGTTTGGTCGTCAATCCCAACATAAAGCCTCGCTACACTTTGGCGGAATTGCTCGAGGCCTCTGACTATTCCCGTCCACAGCCACCGGAGGAGCGGGAGTGGATCGATTCACCATCCGTGGGTGGTGAGTTGTTATGAACCGTGGCGATATCTACATGGTGTCGCTCGATCTTACCCAAGGTCATGAACAGCGCGGCCGTCGTCCGGTCGTGATCATCTCTCCCACCGCCTTCAACAATGCAACAAAATTGCCGGTGGTTCTTCCCATCACCAGTGGCGGTGAGTTTGCCCGCCGTATAGGTTTCGCAGTCCCTCTTGCGGGCGTGCGCATCACAGGGGTTGTCCGCTGCGACCAGCCGCGTGTGCTCGACTTACATGCCAGGAGTGGCAAGAAGGTGGATTCCCTTCCCTCCGAAATCCTCGATGACGTGTTAGCCAAAGCCGCAACCCTCTTCCAATAGCCCTGCATAGGAATCCGGCCTTTCCGCTCAGTATCTGTGGCTGTATTGCATCCCAAAAATGAGACCCGGCGGCTGCCATCTGAGTAATCGTTGGTTCGTACTCCTGGGGAAAAAAAAGTCCATTGGCCACTTACATTAAATCTGAAAACGCGTTATCTCTTAGAGCAGTAGATATCGGCAGGCGGCGGCTTCTCACGCAACCGCGCCTTAGTCGGCAGTTGCCGTAGTTTCGGCCTTTAGCGCGAGCGAAGGATAGTTTCACCACTATCCGGTACCACACTCGATCTCTGTCACAAAATAACCAACACCAGCATCCGTGTCCGGCCGCGGCTCTCAATCCCCTGTGCCACCAGGAGAGCGGCAAACAAATCCGTCCCAAATCTCCACCAACCCACCAACCCAAGGAACGAGACGACCGATGCCCAAAAACACTTTCAGCGATCCCATCACCGACCAGGAAGCCCACCTGTCCCGGCCCGCCGTGGAAGGTCTGCGCAAGCTGAACCTCGGACGCGACCAGATCCTGAACCGGCTCTGGGAACTGGCCACTCTCAGTCACGAAGTGACCAGAGGCGCCATCACCGGCCAGATCAAGGCTCTTTCCATGATCATCGCCATCGAAGGACTGATTCCGGACCGCCGCGTCTCCCCATCCGTGGCACAACCCGCCGCCCAGCGCAGCCGGCGGCATCTTCGACGCCATTCTGGACAGAGGAAACTCCCTCAGGCTGTCCTTCTCCCCGGACAAGCGCTTCCCTGAGTCGCGCCCCGGAAAGCGATAAAAGGTCAGATTTTATCGAATTTTATAAAACATCCCGGCTAAGGACTTAGCCCTGACTTAGCCCGCATTTCTCACGGCCTGTTCCGTAACGAAGGACGGCGTGCCCCATATCTGCCCGGTTTTGGCAGATGTGGGATTCCACGAACCTCGGCCCCTGAGTGTGCAAGGTGTATATGACCATCATTCAAGACCTGTTGCCAGCAGAGCGTGGCCGGTGGACATCCGTCCAGACGTTTAGGTCTAGTTCTGTGGAGCAACGGGCGCAGCCGCCGGCGGTACATCCGTGACCGGCTCAGCGGCCGGCTCGGCTGCTTTCGGCTCAGCTGCTTTAGGCTCAGTGGGATGAGCCGCTGCGGAACCGCCAAAGGCGCAACCGCGGCAGACTGCGACGGCTCTGGAGTTACCGGCAGAACCGCCGTATTCACCACCGAGGGATCATCGCGCAACTTCAGATACAGAGTCCCATTCGGACGCGGCACGTTCAGGTTCGTGTCGCCAAAGCCTTCCGGCACCGTGACTGCATTGGCCAACTGAGCATCCGTACCCACTTGCTGCAGCAGGAACAGATCCGTTCCCACCAGCGTGCACTGGGGCGCGCCCTCGGCGCACTTGAGCTCCTTCAACTGCGGCACCCGCACCAGGGTTGCCAAAGGCTGCCAGTCCCCTGCTACTCCGGCCGCGTTGACGGGACGGAACCGTAGCGGGCCGAACGCCGATCCTCCGAATGCCTTGCCCGGATCCAGTGTCACCAGCGCTGTCTTACTATCCTGCAGAACAATGCCCCCTTCGCCTACGTGCAACGTGGTGGAAAAGCTGTTGTCGGCGCTCGCCACTTCGATCTTCTGATCTCGCGGAAAGGACTCCGGGGCCTGCACAAAAAAGGAGAGCGTCGCGTGCTCAGGAAGTTCATCCTGACTAGCCAGTTGCACCACCGAAGCCGCGCCATCCGCATGCACGCTCTTGTTCATCAGCTTCACACTGGGCCGGGCCGCCTGCACGGTTGCATCCAGATCCAGCACTCGTCCGTCCTTCAGGGTGACCTTGGCCACAAGTTTGTCGTCCTGCTTGAACGAGGTGGAGTCCGGCCCCTTGAGCAGCAATGAGTCTTCACTTCCGTGGTGCGTGAGCGCAGCCGCGGGAGAGAATGCAGCATTGCCGATGGTCATGCCTGCAACCTCATCCAGGCGCGTTCCCTTGAGAACCCCAAGATGATCGCCTGCGTAAATCACCAGGCTGCCTAGGTGCCCGGCCTCGGAATAAGTATGCAGCGGCACCTGGTCCGCCTTTTCCAGGCCCACTTGCTTTACCGCCAGGTTGACGGTGCCGGCTTGCTCGCCATCGAGCGGCATGTCGACCTCGATCTCGATTTGGCTTATCCGCCTTCCACGTTGGCGTCCAGGGTTTTGCCTTCCCCGTCTTTCAGGGTCACTCCCTCGACGCACGCAACCTCAGGAGCTTCGAGATGCACCGTGTCCTTTCGGCCAACGATCAATGCATGTTGGTCCGCGGACGCCAATGTCCACTGTTCCGGGTGAGCACTGGCCAGGTGAAAGGATGGGCCTTCAAAAGGATCAAAACCCCAATATCCGTGCAGGGTCCCGGTTGCACTTGAGGGCAGCTTCTGTGCTTCCAGTGCCTGTGCATCAACCACAAACCCACCGCGCAAGGCGTCGGGCTTTGCAGGCAGATCGACGCTTTGGCCGGCCTTGTTTTGCACCCGCAGGACAAAATTATGCGCGTAGCCGGTGGCAAATACGTAAGGCGCGCCCACTACGGGCAGCAGCAACGGCTTGGTCTGGGCGCACAACGTGGCTTTGGCGTCTACCGCATGCAACACCGGCAGCTCCGGCGCCTTCACCGCCGGAAGGCCGATCACCAGCACCGACTGCGGTTTGTGAAACGACGGCGGATTGTTCAGCTTCAGCACGAGGGTGTCGTCCTTGGGAATCGCAAGCGCAGGCAGGTACTGAAACTCGGCGGTGTGGAAGCTGTCGAGTATCTTCGCCATATCCATCACTGTGCCCACATACACGCTGTAGTACCCGCCGCCCGCCTGTTGGGTATACGACATCTGCGCCAGCATGTCCCCAGCGGAGCCGCCGGTCATCTGCTGCACCACGCTCTGGCTGCGTCCGTTGTCGAGCACCAGGCTGTCGGGGTTTTGCACCAGGCAGGGCGCCTGTTGTTCGGTTGGCTTATCGAAACACTGCTGATCGACTTTGATATTGAGGCTGCGCGCCAGCAATTTGGTCTTGTCTTCGACTACTTTCGGATCGCCGGTATCTACCGTCTTGACGGCCGCCAGGTAGGTATCCAGCCGGGCTCGATCGAGGCTTGCCTGGTGAAGGTCCTGTGCTGCGCGTACGAAAGCTCCCGGACGGCCACGCACCGCATTGCGCATGGTGCTGAAGTCTCCGCCGGTCTCCGGAGCAAGAAACAGCAATACCTGCTCGGCGCCTTCCGGAACGGTCACGTAGAGACCCTCCTGGCGAATCTTTTTATTCCAGGTCTCGGCCTTGGTAAACCAATTCTCCGGAGGCGGGTTCACCGACCCACGCAGAAACGCGACCACCAGTACGTAGCGTGCGCCTTCTTTTTCCGGAAGATCGGGGTGAATCCATAAGCGATCACCAGGAGCAAGGTTGGCCACGGTGCCGATGGGCAAAGTCTTACCCGCGCGCGTGACCTTCGCCTGAATCCGAGGGCCATCCAGATCGAACGCCGGGCCGCCATCCGCGTGTGCCAGTCGAACCGCAAAGAACAGCAGAAGACACCAAAGTAACCGAGACATACGCATGCTCTGATTATAGGAAGTTTTGCTCCTATTTCAGAGACGGGTATGGCTTAAGTCTGGCCTCCTGGCGCTGGTCCCACTTTAGTAACACGTTCCGGTTGTCGAGGCTTAACCACACCATGAGAATAGATTACATCTATTTGTTAAAGCTATCATTGGAGTTGTCGGGTGCTTGGCAATTTGGGTTCGTTTAAGGTTCAGCAAAGATCGGTCGAAGGGCTTCGCCCATCGTTTCGGATGTCCCGGAGATCTTGAGGGGCGTGGCGAACGTCCATGCGGCTTTCCTTAATAGAAAGCCGCAGGACGTTGGTGGCGCCCCGTTGCAGGGAATCCGGGTTGATCGATCCAGACGAAGGGCACCCGTCCGTTTCGTTCGACGTCTTTTGCGGTGGAGCCGCCCCCGGCTGAGCGCCCGGGCTTTCTGCCTTCTTGCTCCCTCTACCGCTTGACTGCGATGGCGGAGATTTCAATCTTGGCTCCGCCGATCAACCCGGCAACCTGGACCGTGGCTCGTGCCGGCTTAGGATCTGGCATGAGCGCCTTGTAGACTTCGTTCATCTTGGGCACGTCATCGAGGCTGGTAACATATACAGTTACAGAAACGATGTCGGACATTTTGAAGCCCGCCTTCTCCACCACCTTCTTGACCGCGCCGATGGCATTGGTTGTTTGCGGACCGATATCGCCGGTCAACTTGCCGCCTGCATCTGGCCCTTGCTGACCGGCGACGTAAAGAGTATTGCCGGCGATGTATCCATCGCTGAAGGGCATGCCCTGCTTGAAATCAACCGCTTTGTTCTGGGCGAACGCGCTGATGCTCGTGAACATAGCCGTCACTCCGGCCATCAAAAGCACTCGCTTCGCCACTGCTGAATACTGCATGCTCATTATTCGCTCTCCTGTTAAGTGGATGCCCAATTCCCTCTCTTCTTATAAACCATGATCCACATTCCGCGATGAGTTTCTGCTACGGGAGCGGAGCCGGAGGAAGACTCAACATGAAACTGCCTCGCTCGGCGGCAATCTTTGCGGCGCCCTCATCCTCTTGGAGGCTGGCGCCGGAAAACCGCCGATAATGGGGTTGGCTCCCGGTCTCGACGAACTCTACAGAAAGCGGCCGGCCGGGAATACGCGCCCCGAACCAGTGCGGATCGTCCCGCTGCGCCCAAGTCACCAGAGCCAGTACGCCGCCTGCCGGATACACCGGAGCCGCACGGTGAGCCTCCACCGCATCCATGACCGCATCGTTGCCGAAGAGGGTGGCCATGGTGTGGTTCCCGGGATCCACATACATGGTGATGGCTCCCCAGCCCAATGGCTGATGTGGCAGGTTGGTTGCATTCGCCACCGCGGCGGCGTTGTTCACCACCTCTGCCCCGGTTACCTGTGCCGTTGTGATCGGCATGGTGTAGACGTTGTCATTGCCCTTTAGCGGCTGATGACAGCCGGTGCACTCGTTCACGAAGCGGGAGTCCTGACCGTAGGGCTTCAGATCCAGGCCACGCCAGCGGCCCCAACCCCAACCTCCGCTATCTTTGTAGCTGCCGGCGTTTTTCACCATCAGCTCCACCTGGATAAACTTGCCCGGGTGCACCAATCCGTCTGTTCCCAACTCCTGCTGCCACGCTATCTTGGCAAAGGCTGCGCCGTCCGGCCAGGGGGAGATATCGCCTCTTTGCGAAGCTTTCATCGCGGCAATATTTCCCAGGATGAAGCGAAAGGTACGATTGTCCCCGCGGTCGGTCATGCTCAACGGCTGCCAGCTCTCGAAGGTGGGATCCAGCGCTAAGCCGTTGAGCTCCCGCTGCACTTTCGTCAGCGGCACCCGCGTGGCGCTCTGTGTCTGATCAGCCTGTGGTGTGGCAGGGTTGCAGGGCAGGCGTCCATGGCGCGAGGTAGGCCTTCAAGGTGTTCAGCTCCTGTGGCGTCACGCGAGCCTCCGGATGCAGCCGAAGAAACCGTGGCAGCGGCATAGCGCCCAACTGGACCATGTTGACTGCTTCATACAGCGTGGCCTTCTGCGCAGCGGCGGGCTTCGCGCCCAACGTGGAGAAATTGAGATGCTCGCGCGCGGTAAGAATGTCATGCCGCACCAGCCAGTACCCGGGCACGATCTGATCAAACCAGGAGAGGCGCCGCTCATCGGAGTGGCAGCTGTAGCAGTTCTTCACCAGCACCTGCTTAACCTCCTGTGGGGCCTGAATCTCTGCCGTCGCGGGCTTGGCAGGAATGCCGGGACGAAATAGCTGCAGCACGGCAAAGAGTCCCAACCCCACAACGATCAGCCTGATCATCATTCCTGATTCGCCTCTCCGTTCATGTTCATTGGATTCATCCTTGCCGGTCAAAGTCCTGCTGCATCCTCAGAAGTGACAATCGGAGTCCTCAGGAAGGCTGAACTTCAGATTTGTCGAAATGTACGGCAGTCTCAGCGAACCCCGGTGACCGTATAGAGATCGTAGAGGTTCAAAGAGTACCCATAGAGATAGCTGGCGCCATCGTAAGTAAGGATGGGGCGGTCTGATTTGATGCCGCTGATAATTGGTTGGCCGAGATCACGCCATGCGCGTCGCGCACCGGTGTGCGGGTTCAGCTTCTCCACGGGAAGAACGCCACGCGCCACGTGGGCGAAGGGCGCGACGTACAACTCGCCATCGCTGCTCCAGCCGAGGACGCTATCATCGGGCGTGATGCCCGCGACCTTTGCCGGCGGGCCGCCCGCAATCGGCACCAGCACCGGATCGATGATCTTGGGATAGATGAATCCCGACCCGGCCAGCAGCCATTTTTCGTCCGGAGAAATCATCACCCCGGTGGTTCCCTCGGCGGTAATCGGCCGCGGACTGCCACCGTTCAGATCCTGCATCCAGGTGCGCAGCGGACTCGTGCCATCCTGCGCGACATAAACAATCCGCTTGCCGTCTGCAAAGAAGTTCGCTGCGACCCTCGGCGACAGATTCGGGGGGCTGATCCGCCTGGCTTCGCCGGGTCCCACCGGCAGCAACCATACTTCATGAGTGGGTTCGGTCAACTTCTCCGCCAAGGCCCAATTCTTGTCCGGCGACAGGGCCATGCCATAGCCATCGCCGATTGGTACGGCCGGCGACCCATCCGCGTTGCGAACGTAGACGGTGTAGTTCTGCGACTGGCTCCCCTCTTCCTCGAAGAGAACCATTTGCCCGTCGCGACTGAGAGCACGACTGAAACTAAAGTCCATCCACGACAGATCGCGTTCCACTTTTCGATTTTCTGTAGAGATCACGAAGCCATGACGATCGATTCCCTGCGCCACCAGAAGCGTGCCGTTGGCCGCGACGTCGAACAGCTGCAAACGGCCAGGGACGGCTAACGGCACCCGCAGTTTGCCCGACAGCGAAAACGCGTGAATCTCTCCCGTCTCCAACGGAGAGGTAATCCATACCTCGTCTCCCGCGCGGGTCCACGCCAGGCCTTGCTCGCTCTCAAAAATGGGGCTGGTGACAACCTTTTCTCCTGTGCTCCGGAGAATGACGATCGTCCCCCGGTCATCGAAAACGTTGTCATGCGCGAGGAAGGCCAGGTACTTTCCGTCTGGGAGAGAAGCGGAGGTCCTCGATCGCGTGCTCGCGGTAGAGAACCTTGCCGATCGGGTACTCCACCTGGCAGGTTCGCTCCGCCGGCAACCAGCGTACGATGGCCAGCGCAGATCCGTCCGGAGTAAAGTCCGCAGCCTGCACATTAGCGATTTCCGGTTTGGGGGCACTGTTGTCTGCGAACGTCCGCGCCAAATTACCTGGCAGCAGAATCGTTGCCACCCTTTGCAGAGATAGTGCCACGGCCAACTCGCCTCGCGAGGAAACGGCTAACAGGCGAGCGTTTTTAACGCCGAGCGAATGGCCTCCATGAGCATTCGCTCCCACCGTGTAGATTTCAGGGTCAGCGCCATCCCATGCGGCAGTGTAGATAATGTTCTGGCCGTCGGGGGTAAAGCGGGCATCCAGCAACTCGCCGCGTCGATAGGTGAGCTGGTAAATTGCGCGCCGGTCGCCTTGCGCACGGCAACCGTTGCGCGCCACCCGGCTAACCCGCCCAAGGCCAGCAATCCAGCCGCCGCCAGCGCATACCAACCGCGCTTTCCTACTTTGAACGTTTTGTCCTTGACGACAACCGGGCCGGCGAGCACGGGTGTTAACGTTGAAAACGATTCAAGATCGAACGCCAGATCGCGCGCTGACTGAAAGCGCTGTTCCGGCGCTTTCTCCAGGCAATGACGCACCGTTCTTTCCAGTGCCGGAGCGATCGGGGAACCGCTCAGTGACAGTTCGGGAGGATCCTCGTGCAGGATGGCGGTCATGGTTTCCGCGGCCGTGTCTCGTTTAAAGGCGCGCACGCCGGTGAGCATCTCGTAAAACACCGCGCCGAAGCTGAAGATATCGGTGCGGCAGTCGACCGTGCCGCCGCGCACTTGCTCCGGAGACATATAGCCCACGGTCCCTAGTACCGCGCCAACCTCGGTTGCCGGAGCGAGTTCCGTCATGTCACCGGATGCATCGCCCACGGGTACCGGTGCGGCTTTTTGTACGGTCTTGGCCAGGCCGAAATCCAGGATCTTGACCCGGCCATCGCGGGTGATAAAAACATTGTCGGGTTTCAGGTCGCGATGCGCGATGTCTTTGCTATGCGCGGCGGCTAAACCGTGGGCAATCTGGACTCCATAGTCAATGGCCTTTCGCTGGGAAAGAGGTCCGCGCGTGAGCACCTCACGCAGGCTTTCGCCCTGCAGCAACTCCGAAACCATAAAGGGCTGGCGGGCCGTGCTGCCCGATATCGTGAACGGCCAGGATGTTGGGATGGCTTAACGAGGCGACCGCGCGCGCCTCCTGCTCGAAACGCCGCAGCCTTTCCGGGTCGGACGCGAACGACGCCGGCATTACCTTGACGGCAACATCGCGGCCCAGGCGCTGGTCGCGCGCCTTATACACCTCACCCATGCCGCCCGCGCCGATCAGTTCCAGTACTTCATACGGGCCTAGTTGGGTTCCGGCAGGAAGACTCATGGGATGAGCCCGATTATAGCGACTCGCACCGCGTGGTTGAGGGTTAACTTTGCGGCGCCGGTATCACTTTATGGACGAGAGCTCGAAACCCGGGCGTCTTCCGAATGGGATCCAATCGTGGGTCAACTCCGATCCATACCAGCTCCGCCTCTTCTCCTCGACCGCCAACGTCAGGAAAGAGAGAGCGCCCTTCGGCATCTCCCAAGGCTAGGGCCAGCAGGGCCTGGCGGAACCGGCTGATCGGCGCATCCAGCGACAAGAGTTTCAGACCCCGCGCAATCTGGTTCGCTTGTTCCATCTCCCCAATCAGCGCCAGCACCTCCGCGACCCCTGCCATCATGGGCAGTTCGGCCCCGGAAGCAGGCCGGATGGTATCGATCAGTTGTTTGGCTTGGTCTTCTTTCCCAGGTGCACGGCCATAAGCGCGAATAGGAACCGCGCCTCTAAAGGAAGAGGTCCATAAAGCAATGGCTCCGACAACTGACCTAACCCCTCCTCAAATCGCCCCTGAGATGCAGGAACTTAGCCGGGCCACCTTCTGACGATTGGAGAAAGGATCGATGCGTTGCGCTGCTTCCAGGTGATGCGACGCTTCGTCGTACCGTCCCAGGGCGGCGAGAAAGAGTCCGTATCGCCGTGAGGCCGAAACCTGAAACCCCAGGCCCTGTCCGTGGAGAAAGCTCTTCTCCGCGTTTTCCCAGTCCCACTCCAGAGCCTGCGCACTTCCCAGGCACGAGTAGGATTCAATCGACTCCGCATCCAGTTCGATCGCGCGCAGGGCAGCTTCCCTGGCGATCGAGACCAGGGTGGAAGAAGGACTCGCTCCGCGCAGGGCCATTTCCAGATTGCAGTGGGAAATGCCACAGTACGATCGCGCATAAGGCGGGCGCGAGTTCCCTCGCTTCTTGAAACTTCTTCAAAGAAGCCGGCAGGTCGTACGCCGACCCTTCATCCAGCAGCGTCTCGGCATGCTTCGTGAAAGCGTAGGCGGCCAGCATCAGGGTGCTGGGCGTAGCCTCTCGCCGGCGCACGACGGAAAGCTCCGGGCGCGCCCGGCTCACGATGGCGGTGGCGATTTGCTGCTGCACCTGTTGCAGTACTTCGGCGGTGGCCTCGGTATCGAAGCGGTGGGAGCTCATCTGGAAGCCATCGGAGCCCAGGACCCGCGCGGTAATTCGCAAACGGTTGTGATCCTCTCTGACAGTTCCTTCAATCACTGTGGCCAGCGCAAACCTCTGCGACAGTGACGGGATGTCATGTGCGGCCTCCACTGGCTGCGGCGGAGAGGGTCTCGCGATCACGCGAAGGCCGTCGGCATGTGCCAACCCATCGATCAGGTCTTCGGTTACACCCTGGGCACAGGATGCAGATAGCGGACGGTTGGAAAGATCGACAAAGGGCAAGACAGCGACGGCAACGCCTGTTCCCGCGACCAACAAATCGCTCTCTGGCGAGAACTCCTGTGAGGAAGGTGGGGCAAGGTTTTCATTCCTCCGAAACATGGGAACATAAGTGCCCGGACGGAAGTAGACAAAGACGGGATTCTGTTTGCCATCCGACTCGTAGTATTCCTTGAGTTTCGCCCTCAGGCGCCGCGCCTCCGTCCGCACGATGGAGTCCTGGCTGGGATGATAGGGCGGCTTGCGGTCATATACCTCGGTTCCTATCACGTACTCCTTAAGCAGGTTCCGTGTTTCCCGCCAGAACATTTTCGATGGCAAAGCGGAGAAACCGCCCCAGCCTCTCGGATTGCAGGAAGGGCGTGCTTTGCAACAGCCGGTCCAGCTCCGCCCGGACTTCCTGTTCGGAGAGATTTTCAGATGTGTGCAGGTCCGGCAATGCTACGTTTTCCTTGGCTGAACGCATGTGATCACGAGGCCATGATAGCGCGTCACGCGCATCTCCCAGTGTGCCTCACTGTTAGATAACAGTTGCTCACTCAACTATCTCCCTGAGCTTCTGCCATCCTCAATTTCAGACCGCATGGAGCCAAACGTGACTGAGCCGCATCTAGAGCTTGACAAGAAGCCGCCGGTGCGGGTTCTCTGCCCTGGTCCCGGTAGAAGTGCAGGGACAAGTACGTCGTCAGCTAGCGCCGCTCGGTGTGGTCGTCGATTTCATTTCCAGGGCAGTGGAGCTAACTCAACTCGACCTCAGGCGGCGCTTCTATCACGTCGTTCTTGTACCCGCGGTACTGCCGGATATAGGATGGTGGTCGCTTTGGG
Organism: uncultured Acidobacteriaceae bacterium; assembly: GCA_963850235.1. GTDB lineage: Bacteria > Acidobacteriota > Terriglobia > Terriglobales > Acidobacteriaceae > PALSA-350. The sequence continues at coordinate 25,880 of CAWKKM010000012.1, forward strand.
GAGAACTGGCCCTGCTTAATCCGCGGCCGGAGATTCTGGTCTACGCCCACGAGACGACATTCCAGCTATGGTCGGGGGTTCTCGAGATAGGAGGCTACGACGTGATTGAAGAACCATTCGCCGAGGAAGAGTTGCAGAGCGCAGTTACCCGCGCAGCGCATAGCTTCGAGGAACGACGGTTTGGCAGTCGTGAGCAATGAACGGGGGGAACCATGTTTCGAAAAATTGTCGTCGCTTATAACGAATCCCCTGAATCACAGCGAGCCTTTGTCTCCGCCATCAAACTCGCGAAAAGTCTCAATGCTGAATTGCTGGCAGTCACCGCGATGGCGGACCTTCCCGCACATACTGCCTTCGCCGGAGTTGCCGATAGTTCGATCACGCGGGTCCTGGAAGAGGACCGGCTGAAGTTTTATAAAAAACTTCAGGACCAGGCACGAGCCCAAGCGGAGAGTTACGGCATCGAATTGCGGAGCCACCTGGTCGATGGCGATCCGGTTGGCGCGATCGTGAACTTCCTGCGCAAGCAAAAGGCGGACCTGCTCGTTTGGGCTGCACGAGCGCGACTTGTACATTGCGCGCTTGTGGAGCACGGTCTACGATCTGGCGCAGGAGGCTCCATGCAGCGTTCTGGGAGTGCACTAGATGCCAATCGAGATATCGCGATCACTCGGAATCGCCCGTACAAATGCACCTGAGGTGGAGATCTCAACCAATGTCAAAACGAACGATCCTTATTCCCCTGGCGATCTTGGCGGTTGCGGTGTTCTTGTTTTTCGCGATCAATGAACACTTGACATCATGGGAGGGCGGCAGGCGCGAGCAAAAGACTGACGACGCCTATGTGCGGGCAGACCTTGTTCCTCTGAGCACGCGTATTTCCGGAACCGTGCGCAAGATGGATGTTGAAGATTTTCAGCGGGTAGAGGCCGGTCAGCCGTTGGTCGAACTTGATGACGAGGATTATCGGGCTGTCCTCGAACAGGCGAGAGCGGCACTTGCCGCGTCCCAGGCTGAGCTCGAGGACAACCAGGCCACGAAACGGATTCAGGCCGCGAAGATTCAGAACGCGGAGACCGTAGTCGCGCAGGCGGAGGCATCCGTCAGCGCAGCGCAGGCCGGCATAGCTTCCGTGCAGCCGGATGTCGAGCGGGCCGCGCTCGAACGTAAGCGGCAGGAGTCCCTGCTCGCGTCAAAGGCCACGACACATCAGCTGCTTGAAGTCGCAGTCGCGGATTCCGACCGTTTCTCCGGCATGCTGGCCAGTCGCCAGGCCGATCTTAAGCGGGCGCAGGCGTCGCTGCAAAGCAGTCGAGCGCTCTTGGAAGCGGAGAGACAGCAGCTCGCCGCGCTCGATACCCGAGACGCTCTGTATCGAGCGGATATTCAAGCAAAGCAGGCGGCCATCGTCGTTGCCCAGGTAAATCTGAACTACACCCGCATTGTTGCGCCAAACCACGGCGCGGTCGGTGAGCGCCACGTTCAGGAGGGTCAACTGGTCGCGCCCGGTATGCAGATAGTCGACCTGGTCAAGGGGGACGTGTGGGTCCAGGCCAACTTCAAGGAGACGCAGCTCACTAAGATCCGAAAAGGAGACGTCGCGGATATTCGGATCGACACCTTTCCCGGAGTCTTGCTTCACGGGAAGGTCGAGGAGATCGCCCCCGCGAGCGGCTCGCAATTTGCGCTTCTGCCTCCCGACAACGCGACTGGGAACTTTACCAAAGTCGTCCAGCGGATACCGGTCAAGATCATACTCGACGCGGATCATCCTCTGCAGGGCAGGCTACGCCCCGGATTCTCAGCGGAAGTGATCGTTCACGCTTCGGGCAAGAGTACGACGGCGGAGGGACCTCAACCTTGAGCGCTTCGCCGCCACTACCACCCGCATCTCCGCCCGCCTCGCCGTCGGTAATCACGACCCATCCAATCCTCGGCGTTCTTGGTGTTCTTCTCGGCGCGATGATTGCGACCTGTACAGGTCGCCTGATCAGCGTGGGCCTGGCGGATCTTCGCGGCGCCCTGCATCTTGGCGTGGACGAGGCCTCTTGGATCGGCACCTCGTTCAATGCCGCCCTGATGTTCATCGGTCCGTTCTCCGTGTATCTCGGCGGTCTCCTCGGAGCGCGGCGGGTCCTGCTCGCGTGCGCCGGGCTCTTCACTCTCATCAGCGTGCTGCTTCCTTTTGCATCGAGCTTGCCGGTGATGCTGTTCCTTCTGGTGCTCGCTGGTCTTACAGCAGGAACTTTCTACCCTCTCACACTCTCATTTGTCCTGCGCAATCTCCCAATGAAATATGTGTTGCTGGGGATCGCAATGTACGCGATGGACATCGTTTTCACGACCAACGTCGCGACCTCGCTCGAAGCCTGGTATATGGACCATCTGTCCTGGCATTGGATCTTTTGGAACAGCGCGGTCCTAACCCCGTTCATGATGGTTCTGATCTATTTCGGCATTCCCTGGCAACCGCTTCCCAAGCCGAAAGAAGGACAGCCTAAACCGAGTTGGCGCGGATTCCTTTACGCGAGCCTCGGGTTCGCCCTCCTCTACGCGGCCCTCGATCAAGGCCAGCGCCTGGACTGGATGCACTCCGGCACTATCGTCGCGCTCACCACCACCGGCCTGTTCCTGTTGCTGGTGACAGTTGTTCGCCGCATGATGATGCCGAACCCGCTGGTTAACTTTAGGTTCCTGGTCCGAAGAAATACGCTGCTGCTTGGTGTAGTACTGATTTTCTTCCGCTTCGTCCTGCTGGCGACGGTCGTGGTGATTCCGAGTTATCTCGGATCGGTCAAGGGCTATCTCCCAGAGCAGACCGGTTCGGTCTTATTATGGGTCGGACTGCCGCAGTGCATCTGCGGGCTGTTGGCGATGTATCTTCTGAAGTACATCGACGCCCGATCTGATTTTGACCGCGGGCTTCACGCTGGTTGCCGTCGGCTGTTTGCTGAACGCGCAGCTCTCTTCCGCGTGGTCGGGAGCGAACTTCTGGCCCTCGCAGGCGGTCCTGGCGGTGGGGTTCGCCCTCGCCTTCAATTCCCTGGTCGGCGCAATCGTGTTGGAGGTGATCAACACCGGAGCGCTCAGCCGCCCGATCGACGTACTTACGTTCGCCGGCTATTTCCAGACGGTGCGCCTCTTCGGCGGCGAGGCAGGCGCCGCATTCATGCAGCATTTCATCTCCGTCCGCGAACAGTTCCACTCCAACATCCTGGGACTCGGCGTTCAGCTTGGCGAACCATCCACTTACCAGCGCCTGCTCGGCCTGGGCGCGGCCTGGAAAGCCAGTCGCCGGGGTCCGATACCGCGGAAGGGCGGGCGAGATTCTTGGTCTGCAAGTTCGGCAACAAGCCTTCACCCTCGCCATTACCGACAGTTTCACTGCTGGTCGCGTGGTCGGTGGTGTGCGTTGCCTGATAGTCGTCGCGTGCATGGCGCGGGTCCCCACGCAGTATCAACAGGTCGTGCAGGCTTGAGCGCATGGAAGGAATTGGAGATGCAGTTTAAGGAATGTGCGATGCAAAATCTGCACAAACGACACAGTTGCTGAGCGTATTGGCGTTACCTGGTTGCTGCGCAAAGCGCCATGGGCCAGAACAACGCGCCCATGCAGCTCACCCTTTCTCAGGCCATCGATCTCGCCCTCAAGCAGAATCGGGACATTAAACTTGCCCAGCTGGCGGTTGTCGACAGCCAACACAAGAAAGAGATCGCTCGCTCCGACTACTTCCCGCACATCCGCAACCAGTCCAGCGTCCTTCACATCACCGACCTTGCGGGAGTAAACATCCCTGCAGGCGCATTCGGCAACCATCCCGACACCGGACCCATTCCCGACCGCAACCTCGTTATCGATCAGGGGGGCGCTCACCTCCTACACCAGCGGCACCGGCCTGGACACAGCCCCTCACCCAGATGTTCAAGATTCACGCATCCAATCGCGCCGCGACTGCTGATATCAACACCGCCAAAATCCAGGTGAATCAGGCGGAGAATGGAATCGCACTCAAGGTTCGTCAGCTATATTTCGGAATCCTCATCGCGCAGCTCAGGCAGAAGGCTGCCGAAGAGCAAGTGGCCGCCGGTGAAGTCAAACTCCAGGAAAGTCTGCAGGACGTGGAACGCGGCAACGCCCTGGATGTTGCCGTGCTGGAAAGCCGCGCGTCGCGCTCTCGATGCCAAGCAGGCTGCTCTGACTCAGCGTCTGCAGGTCCACGACCTGACGATCAGCCTGAACGACCTGATGGGCCTGCCGCTGAATACACAGTCTCGCCCTGGATGCTGACGCCTCTGCAGCGCCGATTTCTGTTCCCTCGCGTGAGGAATGTGTCCGCATCGCGCAGCAGCACAGTCCCGAAATTCAAGCGGCACAACAGAGCGTGGAGAAAGCGAAGGCTGGCCTGTCGGCCGCCAAAGACGCGTACATCCCCGATATCACCGGCCTCGCGCGCTACAGCTATCAGAGCGGAGTCCCCTTCCTGGTTCACAACTTCGGCACTTTCGGCTTCACCTTCAGCTACGACCTGTTTGATGGAGGGAAGCGCGTCGCAGGAATCAAGGATGCGCAAACCGTGCTCTCCGAGGCCGAGCTCAATCTTACTAAGGTGGAGGATGAAGTGGAGGTCCAGGTGGAAACGGCTTACGACAAGGTCGAACAACTGCAGGATCTCGCCGGAGTTGCAGCAGAGGCGTTGAAGGCCAGAGAAGAGGCCTCGCGGGTGACCGACCGCCGATTCGAACAGAATGCAGCGCTCGATTCCGCCCGCTCCGAGGCTCATGCGAAGGCAATTTCTGCCCAGGCCGCCTATCTCGAAGCAACCCTAGGGTTGTCCCTGGCGCAGGGCGATCTCAAGCGAACCATCGGAGAGCTACCGCGTTGAGTATTCTTACTTCCGATGCCAGCAATGGACCTAACGTCACTGGGCAAAGAGGATCGCCCTTGGTTCACGAGCGCAACTGGAAAACTTGTTGCTTCTGCTCTACTTCAACCCATTCACCAGGTATATCTCCGACAGTAGGCGGGTATAGCCATACACGTATGCTTTACCATTGGGGCTGAAGAGAACATCCGTCAAGTTACAGAGCCCAGTCTCGTCTGCTGGATTTAGTTCCTTGAACAACTGTCTTTGTCCATTCTCAATGTTCAAGCGAAAGATCCTTACCGGCGCCATCTCTTCTGAAGAGGCGTAGACGTAGTGCGGGTCAGATGTCCACGAAATTTTCTCTCCAGGCAGTAAGCCGGGAACGGACCGCGCCGGCCCACCGCCCAGGGGATACAACTTAATGGACTGGTCCAGGGAGTTCGAGGCGATAAGCAACTGACCATCCGGTGAAACATGGCATCCACTTACTCCCTCCGGAGTCAGCGCCCGCGGCTTACCCCCGTCAACGTTCTGAATAAAGCAACGCGCCGGGCGCCCAGCCTCGTTTCCGGTGAAGACGATCTGTTTCCCGTCCGGCATCCAGTGCAGCGAATGCCGATATTGTTCAATGTTGCCGCGATCGAGTTTCTTGATGGTGCCTGCCCCGGTCGGCAAAAGCTCCAACTGGGTATAAGCAACCGTGCTAATTGCCCATTTCCCATCGGGAGAAAAGTCGCCTGCCATGCCTTCGCCCAGTGGGATCGGGGGCGAACCACGGAGGTCACGCTCGGCAACCGTATAGGTCGGCCCGCCCTCTTCACCTTGTTCGTCAAAGAGCAACGTGTTGCCGTCGCGGGAAATATCCACCGGCAGCGACCAGTCCAGCCAGGAAACATCCCGCTCCCGCGTTGCCCCGTTGGCCATCGCCATAATTCCGGCGCGTTGCTCGTCCCGGGTCAGCAAAACGCGGCCGTCGGAAGCGATATCGTGCAACGTTACCCCGCCGGGGGCGCGGAAAGCCGGCCGTAAGTGTCCGCTCAGATCCACCGCGTAGATCCGTCTCTGCAATCCTGCTTGCGCAGCGGAGAACCACACCTCCGAGCCGTTCGGTGACCACGCCAGTCCTTCCTCACTTTCCCAGCCGGTCGAAAGGACCTTCTTGTTCCCCGCCAGATCGACCACGGAGACAACGCCCCGGTCATCCGCACGGGTGGTGTGGTCAAGAAACGCGATCTCGTCACCTTTCGGCGAAACCCTCATGTGGCTGATCCAGCCATCCGTTTCAAGTAAGACGTGCCCTACGGGATATTCGAGACGCTTCTTGCCGCCCACATCGCGAACGATGGCCAGCATTTTTCCATCCGGAGACCAGTCAGCTCCCTCCACATTCTCGGCTATCTGTCGCGGAGATCCGCCGCTCAAAGGCACCTGGCCCAGCGTTCCACGGTATGTAAACATGAAATAACTATGGACCCCCTGCAGCACAGCCATTTCGCCGGTTGAAGAAACGGCTAGCAGCTGGCTCGCAGGTATACCGACGCTACGAGCTCCGGGGATTTTCAGGTCGGTCGAGAATATCTCAACGGGTGCGCCGTCCCATGAAGCGCTGTAGACCACGTTGTGTCCATCCGGCGTAAATCTGGCGGAAAACACGGTGCCGTGCTGAACCGTCAGCCGCTGAAAATCCAGGGCTCGCGAGGGGGCGGTACGGCGTCCCAACCACGCACCCAATCCCAGCAACAATCCACCCACGAGGAGAACCAGCAAAGCGGCCAGCGCCAGCTTGCGCCTCCTGGAGAGAGCCCCGGTGAGCGGGACGACAATCTCTTCAGGGGGAGGCGGCGGTGCTACCTCAATCTGGGCGCGCTCGAGCGTGGCAACAAAGCGGTAGCCACGGCGGGGCACCGTCTCTATAAAGGATGGATTGTCGGCGGAATCCCCCAGCGCCGTGCGCAGCTTTCCGACGGCAACATTCACCGCGTGGTCGAAGTCCCCGTAGTTCTCCTCCGGCCAGATCCGCGTTTGCAACTCTTCCCGGCTGACCAGATCGCCTGGACGCTCCAGCAAAATTTGCAGGACTTTGAACGGCTGGTCTTGCAACTTGACCCGGTTACCTGATTTACGTACCTCTCCCGAATGGAGATCAGCCTCAAATGCTCCAAACCGCACCGTCCGGGACCCGTTACGCGGAGGTGGTTCCCCATTGATGGATGTGTTCAGCATTGTTACCCCGCCTCCTGTTGATGCCACACCACATTCGCAGTTGCAACTAGTTTACTAGGAGATCAGTGTATCCCTTGCATCTCCCGCCTGTCTCCTGGGTCGTAACTCACCGTAGACCTTTAAGTTAGCGCCGGTGAATTGAGGTCCCTGCACCTCTGATCGAGCATGCCTCTTGTGTGAGGTGAGCGGCATGCGCGGTCACGCTTTCTGCTGGTTCAGCCTTTTGACGGTCTTATTGATGGCGGGTGAGCCGCCCGCAAGAGGATACGGAAACCAACACGACACGGTTCACTTCGATCTCTATCGCGATTACCTGATTGTAGTCCGCGGCTCGGCCGGCCCGCTCAAGGGTCTCAACTTCTTATTGGATACCGGGGCCAGCCCCACGGTTCTCGACCGCCGGGTGGCGGAGAAGCTGCATCTTGACCAGCTGCCCGCGAGCATCGCCGTAGTCGGAGGCAGCGTCCCAGCCGCCGAGGCCACCGCACCCACCCTGGAAGTGGGCCCTGCGCGCCGCGACAACATCCATGTACTGGTCGAAGATTTATCCTTCTTTCAAAAAGCCCTCCCTGTCCGCATCGACGCCGTGGTTGGCCTGGATTTGTTGGGTCAGACCGCCTTTGAAATCGACTATGCCGCGCGCCAGATTCTCTTCGGTTCGGTTCCGGTACTTTCGAACAAACTTCCCTTACGGCTCCAGGGGGGACTGCCGATCGTCGAAGCCCAGGTCAATCACCTCTCGGCCCACCTGATGGTGGACACCGGCGCCTCCTCGCTTGTCTTGTTCGAGCCACGCAGCCCCAGGCCAATGAGAGTCAGCGAAGTCCGGCCGACCCCCGGCACCATCGGCGAATTCGATCGGAAACAAGTTTGGCTACCCAGCCTGAAGCTCGGCGAAGCAGAGTTTGGCAAGGAACCGGCCCTGCTGGTCCGCAACCGAAGTGAGGGGGCCCAGGACTTCGACGGACTCATGAGCCCGGCCGCGCTGGGCATCACAAAAATGGCGTTCGATCTCGAACGGGGGGTGCTGACCTTCAGCCGTTGAACTTGTGCTCGCGCTCGGTGCTCTGTCTCAGGTCTAATGAGGCATGGCGTCTGAGCCAACCTCCCGGCAATACGTTTCGCCCGCAGCCAGCCAGAATCTGATTGAATGTCTTGAGCGGTTGCCCGGTGAACCGGGCGATGGGTTCTTCGGTCCTGGTTCCATCACCTGGCGTGTAAACCGCGAATCTGCAGTCTTTCTCGGGGCGGGGCGTGCGGCGTTGTTGCAGTTGGCGCATCCCTGGGTCGCGGGCGCGCTGGCGCAGCATTCCAATCTGTTGAACGACGCCGTTGGACGTTTCCATTCCACCTTTCGCGTGCTCTACACCATGCTATTTGGCACCCGCGGCCAAGCGGCGAACGCCTCGAAGCAACTCTATCGGCTCCACACGGGAATCCGCGGTGATCTGGCGTCAGGCGAGCACTATGAAGCCAACGAAACCGCCGCCTTGCGCTGGGTGTACGCCACCTTGGTGGAGAGCGCAATCATGGCCTACGAGTTTGTCTTACCACCGCTCACCGTGTCCGAACGTGGACAGTACTACGCAGAGAGCAAGCGAATGGCCGCGCTCTTCGGCATTTCTGCCGAAGCTCTACCAAACGACTGGACTGGATTTTTGCAGTACACCGCGAAGATGGTTGAGTCACCGCAACTCCGCGTCGACGCGGGCGCTCTGGCCCTCGGCCGGAGTGTGATGTCGGGCGCCGGCACCTGGATACGGCCACCACACTGGTATGGTGCGCTGACCGCCTACTGGATGCCGCCGCGGCTGCGCGCTGCCTTTGCATTGCCTTTCGGTGCGCGGGAGGAAGAAGCTGTGCGGTGGGCCGGGCGCTGGCTACCCCGCGTTTATCCTTCTATTCCCGGCGCGCTGCGCTACGTCGGCCCCTTTCACGAGGCTAACGCCCGGCTGCATGGTCGCGCCCCGGGACTCCTCACCCGTAAGAGCAACTCGTTCTGGATGGGCCAGTCAACTTAGGGTGAAGGAGGCGATCGCTGTCGGAAAACCGAAGCATCTGCGATCGCCGGGGCCGACTTCGGCTGTAAGCCCTTCGTATGCGACAGATCTGCGAGGCGCTTCGCAGGATGACGGTTGTGGAGGATTGAAGTGGAACCGTCGGTTGGGGTGCAAACACGTAACGATCGAAAAGTCACAGGCTCTCAGGATGGCAAACAAGAGAGTGGCGGCGAACGGATGGTCGACCGAATGGCGCAGATCCCCGGCTTCCCCGGATTTCCTGTCGAGAGTTGTGGCTTCGGTCAGCTGCGTGTGCTTCTCTTTAGAGAACCGCATCCGGGTCGCGGTGAGAGCGGTGAAGTAGGAAATCCGGGTACGCTCGGGACGACAAATAGGAGAGGGCGGTCGCAGGGAGAGAACAGTCGCCAAGGCGGTACGGTCTTTACAGTTCTTCTGTATCGTAAGGAGATCAGCTTAAATCCATTGGAGCTCCGAGGGTGTCGAAGACAGTACAGGGCACAAGGGATCAACAGGCCGGGCTGTGGAGTCGAGGCGGCCTCAGCTGGAAGGATATAGGAAAGCGTCTATGGGTTCGCAGTCAAGCTCATAACCTCCTGGACCGCGCCGCCTTGCTGTCGTTCTATCTCCTCCTGGCCTTTTTTCCCATTGCTCATCTTTCTTTCTTCGCTCACCGGAATCCTGCTCGCTTCGCAGACAGAAACCTATTGGCGTCTTCTTAATTACTTCGCCCACTTGATGCCGAATTCTGCGTTTTCTGTTTTTAACAATTTCCTGGACCAGATAAAGCTTGAGGCCAGCGGGGGAAAGCTTTCCTTTGGCTTGATCGTATCGCTATGGACCGCCTCCTCCGGAATCTCCGCAATGATGGAGTCCCTCGACGTGGCCTTCGAGGTGGCTACGGACCGCTCCTGGTGGCGCCGGCGACTGGTTGCGATTTTGCTGACCTTAGCGATTGGGGCTCTGCTGGCAGCGTCGCTGCTGTTTCTTTTCGCCACATCCTCCGCGGGAGCCTATATCACTGCGCAGGTCCCGCTCCTGGGAGGTTTCGGACGACTATCCAGTATCGTCCAATGGTTCGTGGACGGGTTATTGCTTTCGTCCTGCCTGACCGTGATCTACGCTTTTGGTCCTAACCGAAAGCGAAAGGGTTGGGAAGGAGTTCTGCCGGGCGTGTTACTCGCTCTGGTTTCGTGGTGCGCGGCCTCGTGGGGACTGCAGTTTTACCTCTCCCACTATGGTTCTTTAACCCACTCTTACGGCTCATTCGCAGGCGTGATCGCATTGTTGTTGTGGCTCTATGCATCTTCGATAGCGATTTTACTCGGCGGTGAATTCAATGCCATCATCGCGATGAAGTTGTCTTCCAGTGCAGGCCGCTCGATCGCTTCCCCTACGAAAAACAACGGCACGCTGTAGCTTTCATCCCTCCCGTGCCTCTTCTCAGATTTACTCCTATTGACAATCGATAGGACTATGATCCATTCTCATATAGTCATTCGATAGGGCTCGAAGAGCATGGGCGCAAAGCCGACAAACCTTCTCCAGGGCACGCTGGATCTGTTGATTCTCAAGGCGCTCGGCCCGGGCGAGCTTCATGGTCTGGGTATTTCCCGCCGCGTCGAGCAGATCACCCAGGGAACATTCCTCGTCAAACCCGGTTCCTTGTTTCCCGCTCTTCACCGTATGGAGGAAGCAGGTTGGTTAAGTTCCTTCTGGGGCGAATCAGAAAACAACCGTCGCGCAAAGTTCTACCGCCTCACCAAGGCAGGAAAAAATCAGCTCAAAGTCGAAACGGAAGAATGGACCAGGGTCGCCCTCGCCATGACCAATGCCTTATCGGCGACTTAGGGGAACACAATGAAGTTCTGGAGCCTACTGAAGAGCGCCGCGCTCAATCTCTTTCGCAAGCGACAAGTCGAGAGCCAGCTCGACGAGGAAGTACTCGCCTACGTAGATATGGTGACGGAAGAAAGGATCGCCGCCGGCATATCTCCTTCCGAAGCGCGCCGCACCGCCCTGGCGGACTTCGGAGGCGTCGAGCAGGTAAAGCAGGCGGTCCGTGATCGCCGCGCAGGCGTTGGCCTGGAGCTTCTTGGGCAGGATATCCACTACGGATTGAGGCAGTTCTGGCGCAATCCCGGATTTACTGTGACTATCGTCCTGACTCTGGCCCTTTCCGTCGGCGCAAACACGGCAATTTTTTCGCTGGTCAACGCCCTACTGCTGAAGAGCCTTCCCTACGCTAACCCCGAGCGCATGGGTTCGATCTATACCCGTATCAGGGGCCCTGTATCTAGCGATGAGCGTCACCATCTGAACGGCGAACAATGGGAATTGTTGCGCGACAATGTCCCCGCCTTGATATCTGCACTGTCCAGCACCAGGGCTTCCGGGGTAAATCTGCAGGCAGGCTCGCAAGTGGAGTATCTACAAGCCGGACGCATTTCAGCTCAATACCTCGATGTATTGGCCGTCCATCCCATCATCGGACGCAATTTCTCCGCAGAGGAGGACCGTCCTCATGGACCGAATACAGCCATTCTCAGCTATGGCGTGTGGCAAAAAACTTTTGCCGCGGATAGCAATATCCTCGGGAAAAGTATTTTGTTGAAGGGCGAGCCATACACCGTCATCGGAGTGCTGCCCGATGGTGCCACCACACCTTTGAACGCCGATCTATACACGGCGATACAGGCGAGTCGCGACGGCGAAGGAGGAGGAACAAATTTTGCCGCCATCACGCGGCTTCGCGATGGCGCAACCTGGCAGGAGGCGGATGCCCAGATCAATCGTGCCTGGTCTCACCGCGCCAATCGCTATGAGCTAGGGGAAAACCACGACGCACAGGTCTCGTACTATTCCGTGCCCCTGCAGAAGGGTGAAACGGATGCTCTGCGTCCTCAGGTAGTGGCGCTGATGTTGGCTGCGGGGCTTATACTCCTGATCGCGTGTGCCAACCTCGCCGGCCTGACCCTGGTACATGTGCTGCGGCGCACCCCGGAAATCGCTACCCGTCTCGCCCTCGGCGCCTCGCGCTGGCAGGTTCTCCGCCAACTCTGGATCGAAAACTTCCTCCGCGCCTTCGTGGGTGGAACCGTGGGGATCGCGGTCGGCTTCATCGCCTTGCGCGCACTGCTACTATTACTCCCCGAGCACTTTCTACCCGTGGCAAGTGTGCCCCTCGATATCCGGGTATTAAGCTTTACTCTCGGCCTCTCCGTCTTGACCAGCGTGCTCTTCGGCATGCTTCCCGCGCTTGTTACGCGGAGGTTCGATTTGCGCTCGGCGATCGCCAGCCGGGCAAACATCGGCGGGGATCGCTTAGGCCTGCGCCAGGCATTGATTGCGGGCGAGGTTGCGTTAACGGTTGTGTTGCTGGCCGCCTCGGGGCTGCTCATTCGTACACTCGTTCACCTGCAAACATTGCCCGCTGGATTCAACCCGAACGGCGTGATGACCGCACGGGCATCGCTGGATGATGCGCCCTATCGCGACCCGGCAACTTTCCGCAAGCTGCTTGCGGAAAGCACTGCGGCGATGCGTCAGATTCCCGGCGTTCGGTATGCTGCCGTCGGTCTGAGTTTGCCCTACGAACGCAACCTTAATGACCAAATTACGCTTAGCGACGGCAAAGAAGCTGGACAACAAGTGATGACCGGGAAGACCTACGTAACCCCTGACTATTTCGCGGCCCTCCAAATCCCCATTCTCAGGGGACGCTCGTTCACCGACGCGGACGGTCCCGAAGCGCAATCTGTGGCCATCGTCAACCAGGCCTTCGCGCGCAAATTCTTTCACGGCACAAACCCGGTCGGTCGTTACGTCAACAAAGGGACTCGAATCGTCGGTATGGTGGAAGATGTAGCGGTCGTGCCCGGTTTAGATTCTACGGATCCCCTCACCGGGGAGGAGGGCATGTACGTCCCTGCCGCGCAGCTGCTGGATGCCAAGCCCCTCGCGCTCCTGCATGTCTGGTTCCAGCCGAGTTGGATCGTGCGCACCGCCGGCCCGGTAGACGGGCTGACCGCGCAGATGCAACACGCTCTGTCGAGTGTCGACCCCAACCTTCCCTTCTCCGGTTTTTACAACATGCGCGAAGTGTTGGCCAAGAGTCTGGCCACCCAGCGTGTGGAAGTGGCGCTCATGAGTACGATGGCGTTTCTGGCTCTCTCGCTGAGCACTCTTGGGATCTTCGCCCTGGTAGCCAGCGTAGTGGCGCAGAAGAAACGCGAAATCGGCCTCCGCATGGCGCTTGGCTCCAGTGCCAGCAGAGCAATGTTGCATAGCGGCGCACCCGGACTGCGAGCGTCGGCAGTGGGCCTCCTCGCGGGTCTGATCCTATGTGCGGGCGCGTTGCGGGCCATGCGCAGCGTGCTCTACGGAATCGGCGTCTATGACGCTACCTACGATTCTCACGGTTGTGATCACGCTCGCATCTGTCACCATCCTTGCGACTATTCTGCCCACCCTGCGGATTGCAGGAATCGATCCGGCGAGCACATTGCGGGAGGAATAATCTTCCATTTCGAGTGAAGTGTCCATGACGATGAAAACGGCTTCCGTTCAGCATCTACTCTCTCTGAAATCACCTTCCTTCCTTTTGTCATCGCGAGAGCTTGTGACGTTTTTGACTTCCTCATAGCTTGTAGCCGGAAAGCTCGGAATAGCATCTGCCGAACAAGTATCGCCGAGGTCCTTCGACTTCGCGCTATAAACCTTTCGTTGTGCGACAGAGTCTGCGAGGCGCTTCGCTCCCACGGCTCGCCGGGGCAGGCAGGATGACAATGGGGAGGGCGGCGCTTCCAGCTGGGATTGGTTGCTGGTGAAGTGAACTGCAGATCCCTCGGCTTCGCTCGGGATGACAAATAGGAGAGGGTGGTTGCAGGGAGAGAACAGTTGCCGAAGGACAAGGCGGTTGTGGGCGGGAGGCCTTTCCATCGATAAAAAGTCACAGCCTCTCAGGATGACGGTTTTGTGGAGGGGTTGAGAAGATTCGGTTTGGGTGTGCAAATCACTGCGAAAATCTGGTTGGGGGTACAAAAGACGCAAAGATTGGAAAGGTCAAAGGGCTGTCGGGATGATCAATCCTTCAGTGCGACAGGCAACCAGTAGAGACCAATCGCTCAACTCTCAATCAATAAACGGAAGGACAATCGCCAAAAATTCCTCCGGCTTCTCGATCGAGGGTCCATGGCCGCATTCGGGGATGATCGCCAACTTGGCTCCCGGAATCCCCTCTGCATACGCGTGGCCCTGCGCCACGGGAACGAGCTCATCGCTGCCACCCCACACCACCAGGGTAGGAACCGTAATCTTTGCCAGGCGGCCGCTCACCACTTCCTTCGCTGTCTTGGGATTGCCCCACAGCGAACGCTCGGTAAAACCATCGTTGGCTTTGAGCTTCATCGCCCAGGCCTCGCGGACGACCTCCTCAGTCACCCGCGATTTATCGTGGAACACGATAGCCACGCCATGCGCATCGGCCAGCGTTCCCGCAATTGCAATGGGCGACGCGGAGGGTAACGGACTCATGCCCGCTGCATCCTCGAGAATCAGTCGTCGAGGTTTCGGCAAAGCCCGGGGGCCCGCATTCTCAGGCGCCAGCGCCTCGATGGTGTAGAGTGCCGAAATCCATCCCCCCAGCGACTCGCCTGCCAGGGTGAACTCCTGAATTTTGAGAGTGCGCAGAAACTCTCCGAGAAAATCTACGTAGGTCTGGATGGAGTAGTCCACGAACGGCTTGTCCGACCCTCCGAACCCGATCTGATCCAGGGCAATCACCCGGTGATGCTTGGCTAGAGGGAGGATGACATTGCCCCAGTCGAAGCGCGCTTCGCTGCCAAAACCGTGAACCAGCACCACCACCGGACCAGAGCCGATATCGTAAAAGGCAATATTCTGTCCGAAAACCGGAACGCTGAGCTTGGCCGGCAGGCGTGACTCCGGCATAAGAAGCGGAGCAGGTGAGCTGCCCGCAGTTTGCGCCGCCAGCCACGAGACCGCCAATGACCACAGACACAACCACACGCAAGGACTCGCCTCATCGGAGCTAACACATTACCCTTTCGCAGGAAGATGTCGAAATCCTAACATCGGCCGGATCGGCTCGCATCACAACAAAGCCAGAGTGCATCTGTTTACAGAGGCACGCCGATCCGCAGCGTGAAACAAAAGGCAGGGCAAATGACCACGACATCGGAACTACCGGAAACCATGAAGGCCGCGGTGGTGGACGCGGCTGGACCGCCCAAAGCCCTCCACATCAAGGATGTGCCTGTACCCACGCTCTCGCGTCACCACGTGATCATTGCTCTCGATTACGCAGGGCTTGGGAGTTGGGACGCAGCCCAGAGATCGGGCGCATGGGGTTCAGTAAAGGCCGGAACCATCCTCGGCGCCGATGGCAGCGGAACGATTGCCGCAGTGGCTGCCGACGTCGAGGATTTCAAAGTCGGTGATCGCGTCTATTCGTACAGCTACGGCAACCCAAGCGGAGGATTTCACGCCGAGTACGTGAGTGTGCCGGCTGATCGGGTGGGACATGTACCACCCCACCTGGATATGAAGGTCGCCGGCGGCATGCCTTGCGTTGCCTTGACGGCGCAAACCGGCCTCGAGGTACTGAAAGTGAAGAGTGGTCAGACGCTGTCGGTGTTTGGCGCAAGCGGCGGTGTGGGTTCGCTCGCCGTCTGGTTGGCCGCCGGACGCGGCGCAACCGTCGTTGGCGCGGCACGGTCAGACGCTCAGGACTACGTTCGCTCCCTGGGAGCGGCCCATGCAGTCGATCCGAATTCCTCCGAGCGCAACGTCTTCCTGAAGCGGTTCGCACCGGAAGGTTTCGACGCTGCGATGGTCGCTGCCAACGGTGACGCGCTGGCCGATTTCTTATCTCACCTGAAAGCAGGCGCGCGCTTCGCCTATCCCAACGGCGTCGAGCCAAAGCCGCATGTGAGCCGCCATTCCGCTTTGACCTTTGACGGTGAAATGTCCCGTGCGGCGATCGACCGATTGAATACCGCCATCGGTTCGCGGACAATCCCGCTACGCGTCCAGGAGTTTCCGCTCAACGACGTCGTCGAGGCGCACAAGAGAATTGAACAGGGACACGTCGTCGGAAAGATCGTGCTCCGCATCCGCCCTTGATCGCTACCAAAGTACCTTGACGCCGAACTGGACCTGGCGCGCGGTGGTCGCTGTGCTGGAGATCGCTCCCGCGGTGCCTGATACCCCTGTGGGTGTGAACACGATGAGATTCGGAGTGTTGAAGTTTGCCCGGTTCAGCAGGTTAAAGATCTCGGCTCTGAACTGCAGCGTCAGGCGCTCATGGAGCGAAGTCTCTTTCACAGTCGAGAAATCCCAGGTGGCGAGCCCGGGACCGAGGAGCGTATTTCTCCTCAGGTTGCCGTAGAAACCGCTATTTGCCGGTGGAGCCAGAAAAGCATTGGGATTGAACCACTGGCCGGGCTTCCCAAGGATGGCAGACCCCTGGAAGTTCGGATTCACGAAGGGCCGGACAGGATTGCGTGTGTCCCCATCGTTCGAGGGGTTGTAACTGAGTTGCGGCGTGAACGGGAATCCTGCCTGAAGGACGACAAGACTATTCACCGACCATCCGCTGACCACTCCGTTACCGAAACGGCCCAGGCCGGCCGCAAATGGTTTTCCGTTCCCGAACGGCAAACCATAGACCACGCTGATCACGCCCAGGTTTCTCACATCGTAAGTAGCCGGTCCCCAGTCTGCCTTCACGTCATACGGGTTCGACACCAGGCCTGGCGCGTTGCCGGCAGCGGTTGCGTTCAATGAATCTCCATCGTCCAGAGTTTTCGACCATGTGTAAACGCCGCGGAGTGACAGATCATGGCTGAAGCGATGGTTCAGATCCACCTGCAGCGAGTTGTAGCTGCTGTCACCACGAGAGAACCAGGTCCAGGTATTCGCTATGGCGGGGTTGGCTTTCGGCCTTCCGGCCGGGATGTAGTACGAGCCTGCCGGAACTGGAGTGCCAGCCAATCCAACGGGAAAGGTGTGGGGATACGTGGCGGGGCAGGGCGATGCCGGGCAGACGGTGGGCACTGGGGTGTTCGCATCGACACCGACAATCTCGTGGTAGCCATGCGTTCCCACATACCCTACCGTCAACGAGGTGTTCTGGCTGAGCGCTTGTTCAACCCGCAACGAATACGAAATCAATGTGGGCATCTTCAAGTCAGGCTGGACACCGCCCGGTACCAGTAACGCATTGCTCGGCGGTGCGGACTCTGTCGACAGGGGCAGCTTCGATACCGGCAACGCTGCCACGCTATAAGTGGGGTTGAAGGGTGCATTTTGATCGGTTCGGTATCCCAATGCATCTTGCAGCTCGTAATACATACCGAACCCGCCGCGCACCACGGTTCTTTCCGAATGTGGGCTCCACGCGAAACCAATCCTCGGCTGGGGAAGAAATTTCGCATGGTTGGTGGTGAAGAGGTTGCTCGATATGCGCGGCTGGCTGGAAATCACACCATTTGCAAATGTGTAATTGGCCGCTCGGCCGTGAGCTTCATTCCATCCCGTCGAGAATTCGCCGCGAAACCCCAGGCTCAGGGTGAACTTCGGCCACAGGCGAATCACATCCTGGGCGTAGACGGCCCCGAACAGCGAGCGCCAGTTCATCTCCGTCGGCGAGGGGCTATACAGGAAAGTGCTCGTGGCGCCGGTGAGAAATGTCTGCAGGCTGGTAAACGTAGCCTGCCCATACTGGCTCAGGTTGATGGTCTCGTTCGACTGGAACTGCTGAAACCAGGCGCCGAAACTAAGCTGATGTGCCCCGCGCGTAAGCGCTACGCGATCTTCGTACGTATACAGATTGCGATCGATATTCAGGTTACTGCCGTTGTTGCTGCCCGCCAGGCCAATTTGCGCCTGGGGGTTCGAGGCCGCGCTTCCCCCGACAACCACCGCTCCCACCAGCCGGCCGGTCAGAAAT
This sequence comes from uncultured Acidobacteriaceae bacterium, assembly GCA_963850235.1. Taxonomy (GTDB): domain Bacteria; phylum Acidobacteriota; class Terriglobia; order Terriglobales; family Acidobacteriaceae; genus PALSA-350. The sequence goes on from CAWKKM010000012.1 coordinate 43,960, forward strand.
CCAGGAACATCCGCCGCCGGCGTGCCCGGTGTTGGTTCGCCCGTAAAGAAGTAACCGGCGCGTGAATAGCCAAAGCGAGCTGTATTGAGCAGCCTGGGCGAGACCACGTGGGTTTCTTCGACGCTCGCGACCTGCTCGCGAAGGTTCAATATGTCGCTGCTGTACGGATTGGCCGTCGTCGGAGTGAAGTCTGAGCCGTCGTCAGCGGTATAGATCCCTGAGAGGTTATCTTTCGCTGAGATGATCTGGTCCAGCCGTGCCGTCCCGAAATCTTCTCGAATCGTCTGCAACGGACTGCTGGAAACCTGCGCAATTCCGCTGAAGTCAGGATCACTGGCAGCAGGCGTGAGCCAGAGATTCAGGAGAGGCTTCACGCTCGGCGCCGCCGCCGCGCGCGAGGTCAGATCGGGCACAAACGCTACTGAAGTCTGGTGCAGGTTTTGGCGCAGACCCTCGTAGTTCGCGAAGAGAAACGTCTTGTCTCGTTTAATCGGACCGCCCGCAGCCGCTCCGAACTGGTTGCGCCGAAAGGGCGGAGCGGACCCCTGGTCGAAGTAGTTCGCGGAGTCAAAGATGTTATTGCGCAAAAATTCATAGACGGATCCATGGAACTTGTTGGTTCCGGATTGAGTAACAATCGTGACCTGGGCTCCCGGCCGCTTGCCATATTCCGCTCCGTAGGAGTCGCGCAAGACGTTGAATTCGCGCACTGCTTCCACGCCGATCAGGTTTTGGCTCGCGCCGCCGGGTTGCATGTTGTTTTCCGCAGCGCCTGTGAACTCGACCCCATTGAGCAGAAATAAATTCTGCTGCGGACGATTGCCCGACACAGCGAAATTGTTTCCTGTGGTTGAATTGGAAACTCCGATGCCGCCTGTTTTCTCCCAGGTGAAGTTGACGACCCCGGGATTGATGGTGAGCAGCAAATCATAGCTGCGTCCATTCAGGGGGAGTTGCTTCACTTCCCTCTCTCCCACCAGGCCTGAAATATCCTCCGTGGTCGTATTCACCATCGAAACATTCGCGTCCACTCTTACCTGTTCGGTCACATTGCCGACCTTGAGACTCAGGTCCGCCGCTGCATCCTGGCCCACCACCAGGTTGATTCCCGATCGAACCGCTACGGCAAATCCGCTCCTGGTTGCCGTCACCTCGTATCGGCCTACCGGAAGAGCCGGCAATTCGTACCTGCCCGCTGTATCCGTAACCGTCTCACGAGAGATGCCCATGTCCGTGTCTTTTGCGGTAACGGTTGCTCCGGGAAGGCCGGCACCCGCCTGGTCGGTGATGCGTCCGGAGAGCGCGGCTGACACCTGGGCCAGCGCCGGAGCGGACAACAGAAGTAACAGAGACAGTAGCGTAATCCAGTGACGCCGGCTCGACATCTCTCCTCCAGACAAGTACAGCAGTGTGGCCGTGGGTGCTTACGATCGCGTGACCCTCGAAGGGTCTTGCCGTAGGAAAAAAGAGGGCCGGATATTCCGGCTGAGCGCATGCGTGGTGCGCTGGAAATCTGTCCCATCCCGATTTAAACGGATCAAACCGTTAAAGTCAACCGACTCAATACGAAACGAGAATGCAGAGCGGGAGTCATCAATCAGGTTGGTTCTTGATTGGTGAATGAGACGGGTAAAGACGGGACTTAGTTCGCCACTAGGTCTAGAAGAGCGTACCTCAGGGGCTAAAGCCCTCATGGGCTCCCTGTACGGCCCGACTAAAGTCGTGCCCTGATACAGAGCATCAGAGCAGTGGCTGCCGAACAACGTGAACAACAGCGAGAATTTGCTCCGCGTGTCTGCGGGTGTGGTTCTTCGCCTTCGCTAGCCCGAGTTCAATGGCTTTTTCCGATCCTGGTCCGGAGTATCGGCCACATCGTGACACGCAGGACCCTATCCGGTACGCGCCTGTTTCTGCTTAGCCGGCGCTCGATCACTTGACAAATCCGCAGAAACCGCCCCCACGCCCCGCTCCTTGGTGACAAACTGCACGAACCACCGAAGCGTCACAAAGAGCCGGTTCGCAAACCCAATCAGGAAATAGAGATGTACGCTCGCCCACAACAACCACGCCACAAACCCGGCAGACTTCCAGAACCGCAAATCCGCAACCGCAAATGTTCGTCCGGCAACCGCCAGGTCGCCTTTGTCCCAATACCAGAAGGGCTCCGGAGCGGCCCGGCCCGCCGTGCGACGGCGAATCAGTTCCGCCACATACCTGCCTTGCTGAATTGCGGGCTGAGCCAACCCCGGCATCTGCACGCCAGTGCCATTCCTTATGCCGACCAGGTTGCGCGTATTGGCGAACACCAAGGCAGTGTCACCAATGGCAAAGATCTCCGGGTGGCCGGGAACGGAGAGATCAGGATTTACCTTGACCCTGCCTGACTTGTCTGCCTCCGCGCCGAGCCAGCGCGACGCCGGCGATGCCGTCACGCCTGCTGTCCACAGCACTGTCCGGCTGCGGATGCGTTTGCCGTCGGCCACAATTCCCTCTGCATCGACGTTCTCCACGCGGGTACTGGTGAAGATCTTCACCCCTAACTGTTGCAGATGACGCTGTGCCTTCGCCGAGAGATCCTCGGCAAACGTTGGCAGGATGCGAGGCGCGCCGTCGAAGAGCATGATCTGCGCCCCGCCCGGATCCAAATGACGAAAATCGTGAGCCAGCGCCATCCTGGCCATTTCAGCGATGGTGGAAGCAAGCTCAACCCCCACAGTTCCCGCACCGACAAGAACGAACGTTAGCATTTCCTGAATCTTTGCGTGATCGGCATCCGCGCGGAGCGCATAACGTTCCGCGTCTTCAAACGCCCGCAGGAGCCTGGTGCGAATCTGATCCGCATCGTCCAGCCCATCGAGTCCCGGAGCAATCGCCTTCCATTCGTCGTGGCCAAAGTAATTTACGTGGATACCTGTAGCTAGAATCAGGTAGTCGTAGGGCAGCTCGCACTCGGGCAGTAGCACGCGCCGATTCACAGTATCCACGCCGGTCACTTCGGAAAGAACCACATCGACATTCTTATGCCGGCTAAAGACCACGCGCAACGGCGGAGCAATCTCATCGGCCGAGAGAAGCCCGGTAGCCACCTGGTACAACATAGGCCGGAACAAGTGATAGTTGCGCCTATCGACCAACGTGATTTCGACGCGAGCTTTCGCTAAAGCTCGGGCGGCGTATAGCCCTCCAAACCCACCGCCGACAATCACGACCCGCGGGATGCTTGAGCCTTGCTGCAAGGGAGCCTCCGGTGTAGTGCTCCATATATATATGTTCGCCGGAAGCTCATGGTTGCAGCATCGTCAATCATTCCCTCTTTGCGCTCTCTGGCACGGAAGCTGCGGCAGCGCCGTTCCCCTTCCAATCGGTGCCCTCATACTCCATCAGGTGCGCGGTTTCCTCCGCCTGTGCAGGGCCGAAGTAGAGCTGCACGATATGAAGCGCGAGGTCGATTCCGGAACTTAATCCCCCCGCTGTGAAAATGACCGGACTGCTTTGTACAAAGCGCCTGTTCTTCTCTAGCAACACATCCGGAAAGGCCGCCTGGAATTCGTCATAGAACAGATGATGCGTGGTAGCCGGCCGGTTTTTTAAAACTCCGGCATCTCCGAGCACCGACGCTCCTGTACATACCGACATGACCACCTCGCTCTGGGTGGTCATCCTGCGTATCCACGCCAACATCTTGGGAGATCGGCCACGCTGCGCAGGAACCACTACGATGGCGGGCGCCGGCGCGTCATCAAACGTGTAATCCGGAATGATGCGCATACCGCCGGACGTCGTCACCGGATCCCGTGAATCGGAGACCGTGTAAAGACGAAACGCCCGTTGTTCCGCCATCGTTTTGCCGCGGTCCTTGACGAAGACGTCTTTGAACACCTCCCAGGGACCGGCAAAATCAATGGTGACCGCATCGTCCGAGATCACGAAGGCAACCGTGATTTTCTCTGTCGCAGGAATGCGGTAGTGGGTGGCCTGCGGGGCAATCGCTTGCTGTGCGCGAGCAAGCCCAGTGAACGATGAAACGATCAGGGTAAGGATCAACGATACGCGGCGATGCTTGTTCATGGTACGAACATTATGGATTTCGCCGCTCGCGCGAAGAAGGCAGGTGCCTGCAGGAATCCGTGCACTCGCTGCATTCTCTGTCTTCGTAGATCAGAGGCCTCCAGCTGCGGCCACTTTCCACTGGTCAGACACCCGCGGTGGCAGCTTATCCATGTGGCTGAGGAAGGTGGTCACCTGCCAGATCTCCTCCTCCTTCAAAGAATTGCGCAACGCCGGCATCCCGCTCAGCCGTATTCCATGCTGGATAATGTAAAAATTCTGATACTCCGGCATGTCGGGGGCGTCCTCCAGGAATTGCGGCGCTCGCGGGTAGAGTGAGTCCCCGAGCGCTGCGTGCGGTTGATGGATATCCCCATGACAGCCCGCGCAATGGTTCTGATAGACCTTCATTCCTGCTATCAGGTTGTCATCGCTTGCGGCAACCGGGTTTTGCAACGGAGAAGCGTGTCGACGTACCGAAGCGTCCAGGGCGGGCATAGCCACGGCCCGCTCCAGTGCGTTCTCGGGAGCATCTGCCCGCGCGTCCAAAAAGCCGAGCCGAAGCCAAAGGAACCCGGCGAGAAGCACGGTCACGATAGCTGCTATGAATCCAGAAACGAACCTGAACATTTTCTCCTACTACCCCCTCAAAGCTCAGGACGCACGAGTCTTTCCCGAGTCAGGGTCTTTCAATCGTTTCCTTGCGCTTGGAGGCTTGGGAAACGACAAAAAGCCGTAACAAGGGGCTGAGGCCTTGCCGTAAACAGAATCTTGCCCGGGCCCGCGGGGCCCTGGCCTCCCGGATGCTCCGTAAACGTCCCCGTACTTTGACAGCCCAATCTGGGTCAAGATTTATATCACAAGAGAGGACCCATCAGGCAACCGTTTCAATTTCAATCCACTCGTACGATAATAACGAAGTAAGATCTGCTGGACTTGGCACCACCCCCAAAGATTGCTGCCATTCGAACGTGCAGATGGGCCCCCCTTATAGAAGTTAAGAACGGAGGCCATCCCCGTGAATCTCGGCTCGTTACGCCAATCCGCAGGAGCGCCGCAATCGTCCGTGGCCGGCCTGTGGGACGATAGCAAAGACGCCGGCGCGCAGTTTCTGGAGTTACGCAGCGCAGCCGGAACGGTGTACGTATGCCCGTCGCGCTGGCAGCGCATTCGCCTCTTGTGGGCCTTCCGCCACTTTCATGTCCTTCCCATACAGGTTCTTAGCCGCCGCGATCAGCGCCTGATCGAAAAGCTATCCCAGTCGGCCGTCGTAACCCCTGCTTCCCCCGTGATCGGCACTACCGTGCTCGGAGTGGTCGAGAACTTGCATCCGAAGCCTCCGGCATCGGCCGCTCGGGTGGTTACCATGCAACCGCAGTCAGCACCCACAAAGCCATTCCGCCACATGCCCTGGACTCTACCAGCCGTGTTAAGTCCGGATTTTTCCCAACGCAGCAAAGAGAAAGAGATGAAGGAGATATTCGGGACAGCGAAATCACGCGACGTCCGCGACGTCCCCTTTCGGCAATGGGGAGCTCTGGGCGTCCTGGCCGCCGCTTGTGTCGTCGTGATCGTCGCATCGTTTTACGGCAGCCCCAAGATGTCCGGAACCGCAGCGGTGAACAATGCCCGAACGCTTCCGGCCCCATCTTCGAAGAGCATCCAACCACCAGCAGCCATCACGCCGGGGCACGCTTCGCAGCCAACTTTAGCCATTTTCGTGAAACCAAAGCACCCGGCCGAATCTCCGCGCCTTCAACCCGCTCTGCTTCACAACGAGCTTGCCTCACTGGAAAGTGAAATCCATCATTCCTCCGGCGTTTCGAGCGCCAAAGCCTCGCCAATTTATTCTCTTACGTCAGCCCCGGATACCCTCATCGAGCGGGCTCCGATCACTTCAGTGCCACTGTTGGTCTCAGAGCTTCCGCAGGGTCATTTCGCCCATCCTGTCGTTTCTGAACCCAACCTGGTGGGAGAGCTGAAGCTCAAGGCGTTGATTGGCGCAGACGGTAGGGTGAAACAAGTGACCGTACTAAGCGGCGACCCCAAACTGGCGGCAGTAGGCATGCGTGCGGTTCGCCAATGGCACTACACTCCCTATCAAGTGCTTGGCAGTCCGGTCGAAGTCGAGACGCAAATCAGGATGAACTTCTTCGGCGAGGATGCAATCTCGGTGGCCTCTGTGGCCACAGTACCGCCTCCGAGTTCGCGGGTTGCGTCAGTCCCCTCCCCGCGCGACCAGCCACTCTCCTCCAAGCCAAACAACTGATACCCTTGACCAGCTCCGCGTCCGGCAAATACGCGCTCGCTCTGCTCACGGCGATCGTTTGTATACCTCTGCTGCACGCGGAAGAGCGCAAGATCGACCCTACCTTTCTGCATCGCGACACCTCTGCTGTGAAAGCAAGCAACTCCGATCTCACCACGGCGGGCTGCCACTACAAGCCTTTGTTCGGCCAGGGAGACCCGGATACCTCCGTGGTCGCCGGCGTAGCGCGTTATGGCGAGGCGGTCCTTGATCCCCACGCGGCCTGCGCCACGGTGCGATATCCGGGCGAAGACCAGGTGTACGTAGTCCTCGATGGAAAGGGGACTGTAGATTACGGCAACGAAACTGTTCCTCTCGATAAGGAAGACTATCTCTACCTGCCCGCAACCGTTCCGCACACCTTGAAGAACAGCGCCGGCTCGCCGCTGCTGGTGGTTGTAATGGGTTTCCGTACAAATGGGTTTGAAAAAGACCCACCCCCACCGCACCCATTAAAGGCCAACATAGAAGACGTGCCCACCGGGTTCGTAAGTGGTCATCCATCTTCGACTCTCTACCGGCTCCTGATGGGGGACGCCGAGAGCAAGCGGGACCGTTTGGCAGCAGGCCGGGTGCTGACCAGCCTGTTTGTAATGGAGATTGCCCCGGGTGGCACGAACTTTCCCCACCATCACGAACGCGAAGAAGAAATCTATTTGGTCTTGAGTGGTCACGGTGACATGGTGGCAGGTGGAGGGATGGACGGCCTGGAAGGAAGACATCCGGCAAAGCCGGGTGACGCCTATTTCTTCCGGCTCAACTGCACCGTTGGCTATTACAGTGCGCCCAACGTCAAATCACGCATTCTCGCCGTGCGTTCCTGGTACCCCGGCATGCAGCAAAAAGGCGCAACACACTAACGGCAGACGATCCGCTCCAGCCCCCGCGCAGACCCTTCAGTGCGCGTATTCGGCCGAACAGAATCAGGTTGTTCTTGATTGGTGAATGAGACGGGTGAAGACGGAACTTAGTTCGCCATTAGGTCTAGAAGAGCGTACCTCAGGGGCTAAAGCCCTCATGGGCTTTCCCCGTACGGCCCGACTAAAGTCAGGCCCTGATACAGAGCACCAGAGCAGTGGCTATCGGAAAATGCGCACATTTCCGCAGAGTTGGTTCTATCGACAGGGTGTCTTGTCCAAATTGGCCAACCGAAAAATCCAAATTTGGACAAGACTGCCTGAACTTGGCCAGGACGCGGTTCTGGGTAGAGATTCGAGAGCGGAAGTCCCTGAGAGACGACTGGAAATCGGCCGCGACGCAATCCTGGCAGTCTTCAGTCGTCCCCTTCGACAGGCTCCCACGGCAAGCCGGGGCAGGCAGGGCAGGCTCTGCGGGACTGGGTTTGGAATCGCGGCCCCGCGCAGCCCTTCGCAAAACCTACCGATCGTTAGTTTTTATGAATCCTGGCTCCTGCACCTGCCATCTGCTACATAGGAGATGAATCACCATGGCAACTGAAAAGAAAGTCGCGCTCGTTACCGGCGCAAATCGTGGAATCGGTTTTGAAACAGCTCGTCAGCTGGGGCAAAAGGGCGTGACCGTTGTTGTCGCCGCCCGAACCTTGAAGTCCGCTGAAGAAACCGCTGCAAACCTCAAGACCGAAGGCGTCGACGCCTTCCCTCTTAAGCTTGATGTGACCAATGCGCAAGACCGTGAAGCGGCGGCCCGCACAGTCGGCGATAAGTTTGGCAAACTGGATATTCTGATCAACAATGCAGGCGTGGGCTCACAGGACGGGATGTTTAACGCCAAGACCATCAACACCACAGAAGAGGAACTCCAAACCGTTTTCGGCACCAACCTTTTCGCCACCATCGCAGTGACGCGTTCGCTGCTCCCGCTGCTCAAAAAGAGCGAAGCCGGCCGCATCGTCAATCTATCCAGCATTCTTGGATCATTGGCGCTTCACGCGGACCCCAAGAGCCCAATTGCAAGCATCAAAACCTTCGCTTATGACGCCTCGAAGACCGCACTCAACGCCTTCACCATTCATCTCGCGGCCGAACTCAAAGACACCAAAATCAAGGTGAATTCCGCACACCCCGGCTGGGTAAAGACGGAAATGGGAACCGACGCCGCGCCGATGGAGATCCCCGAAGGTGCGAAGACAAGCGTCGACCTCGCACTGCTCGGGCCTGACGGCCCGAACGGCCGTTTCATCCACCTGGGTCAGGAACTGCCCTGGTAATCACCGGAATCACGAAAACGCAACGGGAGCAGCGCTCAGACCGCGGCTCCCGTTTTCGATTGGCTATGAGCCGCTTCGCGGCCAGTCCGGTAGAGAGGTGAGACCTATGTTGAAGGGCGAACAAACCCGCAAAAAGATTCTCGAAAAAGCGGCGCCCCTGTTCAATAAAAGAGGCTTCAACGGTTGTTCGATGCAGGATATCAGCGCCGCAACCGGATTGGAGAAAGGCAGTCTCTACACCCACTTCGACAGCAAGGAGCAGTTGGCATCCGAAGCCTTTGACACTGCCTGGGCGCAAAGTAGTCATGCGCGCTTAGACAATCTGGACCGGGCAACAGGGAGCATTGAGAAGTTGAAATTACACATCGACAATTTCGTCTCCAAGCCGCCCTTCGCCGGAGGATGTCCCCTGCTGAACGCGGCCATGGATGCGGACGACGGCAACCCGCTGCTTTACCAAAAAGCCCAGATAGCTCTGAACGGATGGATCGCCTTCCTCCGCGAGATCATCGAGCAGGGACAAACGTCGGGAGAACTCAGCCCTTCGGTGGAACCGGAAGCCCTCTCGACGTTGATTATCTCTTTGCTGGAGGGTGCTTTCTTCACCTCCAGGCTACAGAAGTCCAAAGCGCCGCTCAAAGTCGCACAAAAACACCTGAACCGATACCTCGACCGGGCGGTGCGAACAGGCGCGGTCTAGTGGTGCTCCGAATTCGACACGGTCGCTGCTGCTCTTAATTCCGCGTCGGCCTGCATGAGAAGTTCCTTGGCTTTCTGAGCGTGGCCGCCCAGCTCATCGTGGTTTGCGCTCTGTGCTCTATCGATCAATTGATAAGCCTGCACGATGTGGTTTTGAGCGCCTGCCAGGTTGGGATGTTTATGGGCGTCAATATTGACAACCGGAGCCTGCGCAAACATGACCCCACCGCAAACGAAGGCCGTCGAGGCCGCTAAGTTGAGAAAGATCCTGCTCTTGGTCATCGTCTTTATCTCCTCCCCGTGCATTCAACATGACTGATAGGACGGGTTGCAATTGAATTTCTGAGCGTGGAGTCGGAGTCGATACCTACCCGGAAAGTTTCTCGTCGCACTCCGCGACCCCTGCCTGCACTTTGCATTTCGCATACAGAGCGCGCGCCTGCTCGAAGAGAGGTCTTGCAGCATCCGCTCTGCCTGAGGACTCATACAACAACGCCAATCCGCGCAAAGTATTTGCCAAATCAAGTTCGGCGGCTTCGCCCAGTTGCCGGTAAATTCCCTCAGCTTCCAGGTAAAGTGGTTCAGCCTCCGCAGGCAGGCCCAATTCGCCGGCTATGCCCGCCTCATGCCGAAGCGCAAACGCCAGCCTTTCGGGCGGCCCGATCTGCCGATACAGCACAGCCGCGGACTGGTAGTGATGCCGCGACGCCGGCAAGTTCCCGATGTCACGCTCCGCCTGTCCCAGACCGCAAAGCGCCTCAGCCAGATCCGCCCGGTCGCCCTCTTCCGCAGCGCTACGCACCGCCTTAAAGAAGATTGCGCGAGAGTCCGCCGCGCGCCCTTCTCTCCGGGCCTGATAACCCTTTGCAAACTGCTCCTGGAAGGTCTCACTCATCGTTCCGTAGCTTAGCATCTAGCCTGGTTCATCAATAGGGATTAAGGAAAATCTGCAATGGATGCGGGTCGTTAAAGTAGCCGTGGCCAGAACTTAGTATGTCCATCGGTCCGCTTCCCGTCACATCGCCAACAGCATCATTGTGGCCTTTCCCGTTCGAAATGGTTTGCTCGGTCAAATTCCCTTTGCCATCGTTGTAAAACACAGCCACCCGGTCCAGCGGTGACTGGTCCTGCTCCGCTACCACGATGTCGAGGGTTCCATTTCTATCCATATCCGCAACCTGAATCTTGTGTACATCCACCATGTTGAAGTCCATGGTGTGCTTGATCCATGCTCCATTGCGGCGATCCGCAGGTGCTTCCCACCAGATCACACCACCGGGCGCCGGGGCGATACCGCCGCCCGGACCTTCCGATTGTCCCGAGACCACGTCCATCCTTCCATCGCCATTTACGTCGAGCGAGTTATACGCCGCCACTTCGCCGCCGCCGGTTCCCGCGTCACAGTTGTTGGCGCTGCACGGGTACCCAGGTCCGATGCTATGCAGAATCCAGGTGCCGGTACGCGCGTTCCCACCTGTTTCTCTTGGATTCTCCCACCAGGAAATATTGAACGGAGAGCCTGGTTGCGTGCCCGCCAGGTTGACGCTCCCTTTGCCGGAACCGATATCCAGCAGCGCCAACCCGCGGAAAGATGAGCTGTACTGCTTCGCGGTCCATGAGGTCGGACTGTTCTGGAAAAAAACATAAGACGAGCTGATGACGTCCAATTTCCCATCACCGTCTATGTCTGCAACCAGCAGGCTATTTTCCCCCAGGCCCGGACCGATGACGTGCATCGTCCAGGTATCTGTGATCGGATTTCCGCCCTGCCCGCGGGGATTCTGAAACCAGACAATCTCGGGATTGGAACCGTTCGGACCGAAGCTGCACACAATATCGACCGCGCCATCCCCGTTTACGTCGACTGCAAGCATGTCCTCATACGCGTTACCGCTCCCGATGATCGTGTGCCTGATCCACGGGTCACTGAGCTTCCCGGAGGCGGGGTACTGATACCAGTAAACACCGCTCGGTCCGCTATTGTTTGCCTGCGATTGCGACTCCAGGCCGATGACCGGCTCCAGATGACCGGTGCCCTGGATATCGGCCAATGTTTTTTCCACCACAGTCGACGCCGGATTAGCATCCACGGTGACATATCCGTAGGGTTTTGGACCGTCCTGGTTGGCGATCGGCTCAGACGTGGCGAAGAAGTAATCGACCACTGCGGTAAACGCAGGCGTGTTGCTGACCGTTGCGTTCGAGTTTCCACCGTAAGGGCCAATTCGTACCGCATTCAGGTTGAAGGTAAAGTTCGGCGCGGCACTAAAGTTCGTTCCATTCGTCGACCAGCTGCCCGTCCACACATTCCCGCTTCTCGACAGCCGCAGCCACAACGGACCTTGGGCGAGAGAAATCGGTGTATTCACAAAAGTAGTTTGGTTGCTGCCCGTAATACCTGCAGCAAACAATTCGGGCCCTGCCGTCCCATTAAACAGGACATCAAAGCGCAAAAAGTCTCCACTGTCCTGTTCCACCAGGATCCCTTCGTCCTGATTTCCAATCTCGACTGCTGACTGGAAGCGCACATCCACGCTGAAGTCGGAGTTCGAGACCGGCTGCATGATACGAACAGCATTGTCCCCTGCCGTGGTCAGGTCGTGCTTCTTGCCCATGGGCACGTTCAGGTTGGCACCGCTCCCGGTCATCACTACGGTTCCGTCTCCCGCTGGATTTTCGATCGTCCACAGTGACGTATTGAGTGCCGGCTCATCCAGGTTGTCTGAAACCACTCCCCCAGTGGAGCCGGTCATCAAGGTGTAACTGGCGGTTGCCACTCCGCTTTGCGTCAAACCGCTCGCCGTAGCAATTGCCTTTACCGTAGTCGAGGCAGAAATGGTGAATGCGCCCGCCGTAAACGGTAGATGAGGAAGTGGGCGTACTCCCGTCGGTCGTGTAGTGGATGGTCGAGTTAGCGGTATTGTCGGAGATCGACACACTCAGTGTCGAAGAGAAGGTGGTTCCGCTCGCCGGACTAATGCTCGGAGTGGCCACCGTTCCCGTCGTTGTCGTGTTATGGAACCAATCAAAGGACGCCGCCACGGCTACTGCCTTGCTCGGAGTGGCGTTGTAATTCCACCCATAAGGCGCCAATCCTGTGACCGTCAAGCTGGGGTCAGTAAAGCTGCCGGCCTGGGTCCAATTCACACCATCGGCCGAATAGTACCCGGTGTAGGTGGTCCCGGTGCGATTCAGACGCAGATACGTAGGCACGGTGTAGGCAGAGAAAGGCGAAAGCACGAATGCTGTGCTCTCAGTTCCGCCAATGATAGTGTTTGCACTCAGGCCTACGCTCGATCCATTGGCGCCCACCCCAAATCGGATGTAATTGTGTGCATCCCCTTCGACCAGGATGCCGTCGCCGGAGTACTGACCGGACGCCGCCAGGGTCGAATCGATCTTTACGTTTACGTCAAAGTTTGCATTACTGACCTGCTGCACTACTTGGACTGCATCCAGGGCAGGAGTAAACCCATCATGATTGCTTCCCCCCGGCACGTTGATCACCAGGTGCCCATTGCTCACCGCGGCGCTTCCACCCACGGGTGCTCGTACTGTCCACAAGCCGGTATTGAGGCTGCTACCGTTGAAGTCATCCGCAACAGGCGCGCCGGCCGACTGCGTCAAGGTATAGTTCGCCGTGCCCACCGCGCTGCTGACTCCACTCGCGACGGCGATCGCTTTAAAGGTGGTGGAGGCAACGATCGTGATCGGGCTCGAATAAACCTGCGAGGATGTAGTCGGAGTACTGTTATCGGTGGTGTAGTAGATCGTCGACCCCGTCGTACTTTCATTGATCGACACGCTGAGCGATGAAGTAAAGCTGGTTCCGCTGGCAGGATTGAAAGTTGGCGTCGCCACCGAAGTCGTCGCGGTGTTATGAAACCAGTCAAAAGAAGGAGTGATCGCTGGGGCGTTGGCAGGATTGCTTTGAAAGTTCGAGCCATAAAGAGCCAACCCGGTTACAGTAAGGCTACTGTCCGCGAAGCTGCCGGCTTGGGTCCAATTCGTTCCATCGCCCGAGTAGTAAGCGGTATACGTCGAGCCCGTGCGGTTCAAGCGAAGGTATGTGGGCACCACGTATGCGGAGAAGGGCGCGATCAAAAACTTCTGCGTTTGCGTGCCGGCGATGATCGTGTTTGCGCTCAGCGCTACTCTTGATCCGTTCGCGCTGATTTCCAGCCGGATGTAATCATGCGCGTCCCCTTCGACCAGGATCCCTTGGCCGGAGTACTGTCCGGAAGCCGCGAGGGTGGAGTCAATCTTCACATTGACGTCGAAGTTCGCATTGCTGACCTGTTGAACTACCTGGACGGCATCGAGCGCTGGATTAAATGCGTCGTGATTGCTTCCTCCCGGCACGGTGATCAGCAGGTGTCCGTTGCTGACTGTCGCACTTCCACCCACTGGCGCTACCACCGTCCAGAGGCTGGTATTGAGGCTCGTGCCGTTAAAATCGTCTGCCACTGGCGATTGCGCCATAGCAGTCGAACCAATGCCACTTGCCATAAGGGAGGCCAGCAGGAAGCTGGAAGCGAATGACCAGGAACGACTAGAGACAGGGGCCCGTGAGGCAGAAAGAAAGAAAGGATTCATTCCACACCCGAGGGCGGGCGAAAGGACCCTCTGATTAGCCCTTGATTTCTTAGGGGATATTTTATTATGCCACATTAGCTGTCTGATTCACTCATCAAACTTCAAACCGGCAAATATCTTCCGGACATGCTCACCCCAGGCTCAAAGTACGCATTTGCGTACCGTCTTGACCGGGCGGCCGCACCCAAAATTTCTCGATTACTCGTGCCGCAAAGCTTTGATCGGATCCACTCCCGCCGCCCGTCGCGCCGGGATCCAGCTGGCCGCCAGCGCCACCAATCCTAACACTGTGGCCGCGACGGCGAATGTCGCCGGATCCCACGGCTTCAACCCATAGAGCAGGCTCGCTATTAGCCGGCCCAACGCCAGCGCGCCGGTCACGCCGGCTACCACTCCCAGTAAAGTCATCCACGCCGCCTCGCGCAGAACCATTCCCTGGACTTGCTCTGACCGCGCCCCCAGCGCAATCCGGATTCCGATCTCATGCATCCGCCCGGAAACCATCCATGCCATGATGCCGTAGATGCCAATGCAGGCCAGGATCAAGGCCAACACTCCGAACGCCGCCGTCAGATTGGCAAAGATTCGTTCATGCTGCATGCTGGCGGCAATCTGCTCTTCCTGGGTGCGAATATCGAGCAGCGGCAGATTCCTGTCCACTGAATAGACGGCCTGCCGCAGTGCCGGCGCGAGCGTCCTTGCATCCAGCCGCGTAGACAAAGCAAACGTCGCCTGGGAAACACCGTTCTTGTTCTGCCAGTACGGAGCGTAGTAGGTGGGTTGCGGATCGCTGCGCACGCGATCATATTTCGCGTCGCCGCAGACACCGATGATCTCGATGCGGATGGGATCGCGAAAACCAGCTTCGAAGGTGCGGCCGACCGGATTCAGGTGCGGGAAGTACTTCTTCGCCAGACTCTCATTCACGACCGCAACCTTCCGCGATGTCTCGGTATCCGATCCGTTGAATCCGCGCCCCGCCACAATCGGAATCCCGTAAGTAGAAAAGAAACGCTCTCCAACATCATTCGAGAGAACACTCGGATTCCCCTGCAGCTTCCTCTGCTGACCCTCCGGAATAAAAGTATGGGCCGCGGCATTTCCGGCGATCAGCGGCAGGCCCGTGACAGTCAACGTCTGAATGCCTGGCATCACGGCCAGCTTCTGCTCCAGCTGCCGGTAGAGCGGAATGGTCGCCGCACCTCGATAACGTGTTTGCGGCGGTTGCAATTCGAACAACAGCAGGTTCCTGGGTCGAAATCCCAGACCTGAATGCCCAAGTTGGATGAGCGTCTGCACGAACAGACCGGCTCCGACCACCAGCAACATTGACAACGCCACTTCGATGATCACGATTGTCTTCCCGGCCAGGCCACGCCGCCGGCGGGTTGCCGTCTGCCCCGAGTCCTTCAGTGCTGAGCTGACCCGCACCCGGGTGGCCTCCCACACAGGAGCCAGTCCGAAAATCAGTCCGGTGAGGATCGAGACCGTCGCCGCAAATCCGAAGATGCGCCAGTCAAATCGCGCTGAAAATAGCACCGGCGCCCAGGGGTTGGACATCATTCGTGGGATTGCATTCCTCACGGCGTAGGCCAACAACAGTCCCGCCACTCCTCCCAAAAGCGAGAGCATCAGGCTCTCGGTCATCATCTGGCGGAGAATGCGCCAACGCCCGGCGCCCAACGCCATCCGAACGCTCATCTCGCGCTGCCGTGCACCGGCCCGGGCCAGCAGCAGATTTGCCAGATTGGCACAAGCAAGCAACAAGACCAATCCACCCAGCCCCAACAACACCCAGATCGGTTTCGCCAGTCCCTCCGCCGCGGGATTCTGCCCGCGGCTCCCATCCGTCACCAGCAGCCTCGGAATCCCGCTGTCTTTCGGCACCGTCATAGTCGCGCGCACTGCCGCATCCAGTAGGACATTCAACGAAGCCGCCGCCGTCCGGTCCGGCAGTCCAGGCTTTATGCGGCCCATCACCAGTACCCACCATAGGTCGGTGTTGGTAAGCAATGAGGGGGAAGCCGACCCGGCAAAGTTCTGCGGCGCAACAATCGGCTGCATGCTGAAGGGCAGAAAGATATCCGCTGTCCCCTGCGCCGAGTACGCGCCAGTGAACCTGGGCGGATTCACGCCGACGATGGTCATCGGTGTCACGTTGACGAGAATGGTCTTGCCAATCACATTGGCCGACCGCGCAAACTCCTTCATCCAGAATCGATCGCTGATCACCACCACCGGGCCGCTGCCCGGCGAGCCGTCGTCCGACTCCTGAATGCCGCGCCCCAATTGCGGCCGCACTCCGAGGGATGAGTAGTAGTTTCCCGACACCATCTCTGCCGCCAACGCTTCGGCATGTCCATCCACAGTGACTGTCTGGCGATCCAATGGCTTGAACGCGAACAAGTCCTCCATCGCGGAACTCTGTTTCCGCAATTGCACGTATACCGGATACGAGAATGAGGTGGACGTCTGCCCCTCCCCGGGCGAGTCGTCCCACCAGCCCCACAGGCTCTCAACAACTCCCCCGTGCGGCTCCGTCCACTCCAGCAACCGCAGTTGTTCCGGATGTGGAACCGCCAGCCTGTCCAACAGCATGTGTTGCGCCGCAGTAAAGATGACTGTATTTACCCCGACACCCAACGCCAATGATCCCACCGCTATCGCGGCAAATCCGGGACTCCGCAGGAGCATCCGTAGGGCGTACCGCAGATCTGCCCCCAACTCATCCATGAATCTCGCGCCCCAGGCCGCCCGGCATTTCTCCCGCTCTACCGCGAGGCTGCCCAGTTCCGCCCGCGCCAGTCGCAATGCTTCATCGCGGGGAATCCCGCTCCGCATCAGGTCTTCGGCATAGCTTTCCAGGTGAAACTCGAGCTCCTCGTCAACCTGCCGGTCGAGTGTGTCGTGGTCGGTGACAGCTCTCCACCATGTTGCAACACGGCTGCGCAGGCTCATAACTCCTCCGCAGCCGTGTTGAGAATCACCCCAATCACCTCAGCGAACTGGTTCCACTTCTTTGTCTCCGTCTCCAATCGCCGCCGCCCGGCTGCCGTCAGCCGATAGTAGCGTGCTCGTCGTTTGTTCTCGCTTTGCCCCCACTCACCCGCAATCCACCCCTCATGCTCCAGGCGATACAACGCGGGATACAGCGATCCCTGCTGAACTTCCAGCCGGTCCTGCGAAATCTGCTGGATACGCAACAGAACTCCATACCCATGCAATGGTCCGAGCGAAACCGCCTTCAGTACCAGCATGTCCAGCGTCCCCTGCAACAAATCGACTGCCGTGTTCCTGGCCATATCGAACTCTCTCCAAGATTGTCTGGGAGAGTAGCTCAGGCTCTCCTAGAATGTCAAGGAGAGACTCCCCAGGAAAGCCGGCCTTGCCTCAAATTTGACTATTTACGAATGTAGTCCCGCAGGGATGGCTGAACTTCACACATGGCCGAATTAGATTTTTCGGTTGTCCAATTTGGACAGCACCTGAGAGGCTTCGGAAGAGACAGTCGAACGAAGGGCACGGGTTCAGCCGTGCCATAAAAAGCCGGACCAATGAGGGCTTTAGCCCCTGGGGTATGTTTTTGCTGTCAGGTCTAAGAAGAGCGTACCTCAGCGGCTGAAGCCGTCCGTTGTCATAGGTTTGTATGGCACGGGTAAACCCGTGCCCCTTCGTCCAGAGCCGCCCTTCCAACAGACCGTGTCGGACAGGCAACGGTAGGTACGGAGCCGTGCCCTTCGTTCATCTCACACACCTCTCTTTGCCACTGAGAAACCTCAGGACGATCGCCACTTGGTGGAAAGCGCGGCCAGTTTCTCGTTCAAGCTGGGCTGCGGTGCGGGGCTCGGTCGATTCGGCCGCTGGTTTTTCTGCGCAGGCTCCATAAGAGCTTTCATCGAAAGGGCAATGCGTTTGCTTTTGAGGTCGGCACTCAGCACCTTGACCTTGACGATTTGGCCGGCCTTCACCGCCTCGGATGGATCCTTGATAAAGCGATTGGACAGTTCACTGATGTGCACCAGGCCGTCCTGGTGCACGCCGATGTCAACGAAGGCTCCGAACTTGGTGACGTTGGTGACAACGCCCTCAAGTACCATCCCCGGCTGGACATCGCTGAACTCTCTCACCGACTCGGAGAAGCTGGGGGCAACGAACTGATCCCGTGGATCACGCCCGGGCTTACGCAGTTCTTCGAGGATGTCCGCAACCGTAAAGCTGCCCGCCGATATTTGTCCGGCATCGACCTTCGCGAGAAGCTGCGGCTGCTGGATGAGCTGGTCGACCGGGGTGTTGAGCGTCTGCGCGATCTGCTCCACCACCGGGTACGACTCCGGATGGACCGCGGTGCGGTCGAGAGGGTTCTCGCCATCGCGAATGCGCAGGAACCCGGCGGCCTGCTCAAACGTCTTGGCGCCAATGCCGGCAACTTTGTTTAGCTGCGACCGGGAGCGAAATTTTCCATGCTCATCACGGTAGGCCACAATGTTGAGCGCAGTCCGTTCGGTCACCCCGGCGACGAAGCGAAGCAGGGTCCACGAAGACGTATTGAGATCGACGCCGACCCTGTTCACGCAACTCTCGACCGTCGCCTCCAGCGATTGCTGCAACTGCCGTTGATCGACGTCATGCTGATACTGGCCGACGCCAATGGATTTGGGATCGACCTTGACCAACTCCGACAGCGGATCCTGCAGGCGCCGCGCAATCGAGATGGCTCCGCGGACAGTCAGGTCGAGGTCGGGAAACTCCTGGCGGGCAATATCAGAGGCGGAGTAAACGCTTGCCCCGGACTCGGACACGGTGACTGAGAAAAGATCGGTGAGCTTGCGCTCGCGCAGAAATTCGCGGACAAAAGCATCGGTCTCGCGAGACGCCGTACCGTTGCCGATGGCAATCGCGCGAACATGGTGTTTCGCGATCAGCGCGGCGAGCGTGTCGCCTGCGCCCGAAGCCGCGTTCTTCGAAGTGTGGAGGTAGAGAACATCGTGGGCAAGGAACTTGCCCGTCTCGTCGACCACCGCGACCTTGCAGCCGGTACGCAGGCCGGGGTCGATCCCGAGCACGGAGATGGGGCCAGCAGGCGCTGCCAGCAGAAGGTTCTGCAGGTTATCGCGAAAGACCTGAATCGCATCGCTGTCTGAGCGCTTCTTCAACTCCAGACGCACCTCGCCTTGTATCGACGCATTCAGCAGGCGTTTCCACGAGTCGTCGATAGCCAGTTCCAGATGCGGCGTCCAATCCCCGGTCGCGCGAAGGATATGCGCACGCAGTAGAGCGGTGACGCGAGAGTGCCTCCGTCTCGATCAGGAAGTAGAGAACGGACTCCGTCTCACCGCGGCGTATGGCGAGCATCCGATGCGACGGAATGCTCTTCACCGGCTCGCTGTAGTCGTAATACATGCGAAACTTTTCCTGCTCGTCGACAGCATCCAGCGCTTTCTTGCTAACGATCATGCCTTCATCGAACATGAGCTGGCGCAGAGCCTTGCGCAGGTCGGCGTTCTCGCTGATGGTCTCGGCGACAATGTGGCGGGCGCCTTCCAGGGCGTCCTCGATGCTACCCACTTCTTTTTCCGGATCGATGAACGTGGCCGCGTAGTCGTTGACCGCCTGTTCACCAGGCTGTTGCGCCCAAAGATAATCGGCGAGAGGCTGGAGCCCATGATCGCGAGCGATCGTAGCTTTCGTCCGGCGTTTTGGACGGTAAGGAAGGTAGAGATCTTCCAATTCAGATTTGTCGAAGGTGGCCTCAATGCGGGCCTTGAGCTCGTCGCTGAGCTTGCCCTGTTCGAGGATAGAAGCGAGGATAGTTTCGCGGCGGCTGACGAACTCTCGAAAGTACCCGAGCTTGTCTTCAATGTCGCGGATCTGTACCTCGTCGAGATTGCCGGTGGCTTCTTTGCGATATCGTGCGATGAACGGCACGGTGCCGCCTTCGTTGAGCAGTCCGATGACCGCAGTGAGCGAGTGGAGGGGGAGGTTAAGAGTCTGGGCGATATGCAGGATGATTTCGGGGGAAAGATTTTTAACGTCGGCCATGATTGCTCTTCCTATCATAACCGCAGCGACCCGCCGACGAATGTCACCCAACCATCCCTGCGACCCGTCCCGGCGCGCCGTGGACCGATCCCGACAGAAAACACCACCCCCTTCGACGTGGTCCGTTCTTGCTTATCGCAAGGTCTTGGATAAACTGTCGACGCTCACCGTACAGGCTGAACAAAAGGTTCCGCCTTGACTCGTCGTCCTTTCCACCTCTTCGTGAATCTGTTGTGCTTCCACCCGTCTGCTGGTCGCGATTAAATAGTCCCTATATTGCAACAGCGCGCCGCGGAAGCCGAGGATCGGCCGGGACCAGTTTTGTTCGCAGTATCTGGATTCCGTGAAGCATCGCTTTCTCGCCCTCCTGCATTTCCCCGCTCTTCCACTCAGCAAACCCGATCGCCTCCAACGCAAAACCGACGGCCGCCGACTCCGGCTCGAAGTTACTATTGGCGAAAGCAAGCGCCTGTTGTGCGTTCACGAGTCCCTCATCACAGTGCCCTCGCTGGCAACGCGCATACGCAACCGTAATCAGTCCAGAAAGTATTCCCGCCCTGGGTGGGTTGGAGGAAGACTTCCATCTCTTCGATTCCTTGAAGGGATAGCCGCTCCGCTTTTTTGAACTGCCGCCGCGCGATGGCTACATTCGCCAGATGTATCTGGCTACGCCCAATATCGGCTGAATCGCCCAGCTTCTGTTGCACTGCAATCGCCTGCTTCCTCACGCTCTCAGCTTCATCGACCCGGCCATAAACCAGATAGAGGGTGGCCAGGCTTTCGAGCGTTGCGGCATACTCCGCCCTGGCAGCGGGTGCAGTCTTCAGCAGATGCAGCGACTTGTTATAGGCATCTTCCGCCTTCAGGAATTCTGCTGCGTACTGGTACTCCGATGCCAGTTGCGCCCACAACGCGCCTCGCGCCGCTTCGGGCTTTTGCTGCAGTTCGGCAACACGGATCAATTCCAGGTCCCGGGCAATGCGCACTTGCGCCGAAGCGCTTGGCGGTTCGGATGTTTGCGCCGATGCGAAGCAAACACCCAGGCTCAGCGCGGTAAGAAGAAGAGAGCTCACTCTTAAAAACAAAGCGATCATGCGTGTCCCTCGATAGGATTTTGAGTAATGATGGAGATCGACTACGACTTGGATTGTGGGTACGCATCGCTTGCGCTGTAAGTTCCCTTGTAAGTTCGGGTATGTAACGTAATGCTCGCAATTCATTAATCATGTTCATTTATGAACAATCGCGCCGGCTGATTCTCACATCTTCGCGCAGCAGTAACCGCGAGTGTCCGCTTCTGAACATTCGAAACACTCTTGCAAAAGGTTTTGAAAACCAAAGAACAACACGCGAGCGTTCAGAGAATCGTAAAGGGATGATAGACGTGCAGGAGATTAGTACAGCGGATTGCCATCGTTGCTTTGTCGCAATGAACGGAGCTTCCATCCCTGGACGGGTGCCCCAGGTTCGCTTGACCTGCCCGGCGTGCCGTAGGGCGTACTGGGCCGAAAAAGCCGGGGCGCAGCCCTTCCAATGTTTGTTGCCATGTGGCCAGATGCTGTGACCTTGAACAAGAGGTCTTGCGCATGGAGTGAAAGCATTGGAAAAATCCGTTTTCAGCCCATGTACGCTGAGGCGAACATGGGGCACCCGTCCTGAACCGACGACCTTGGTTGGGAGTTCAAACTCCCGCCAGAGCCCATCGACTTAATTTGGACACGGCTGACGTTCGGCCGTCGCTGCGAAGGGCACGAATGAGGTCGCTTGCTGAAACACGACGCAACGGTCCAAAGCAACTTCGCCTGACGAAATCCTATTTGACGGTCTAGGCACAAAAAGTATCCACGTCGGTGTCACTTCTGCGAATCACCGCTTTTGCTAACCTTACTCGCGGAATATGTGAGGAACTCGTGATCCAGCAGTTCCTGTCGCAGCGTGAGGCGAAGGTCTGTGCCTGGCTCGGGCTCGGTATTCGATTGTGGATGCAACGCGGACGAAGGTACAGGCGCTCCGGTGTCGGTCGTATTGACCGCGAGAATACTGGCCGTGTGTTGCCCCGGATCGATCAGCAACTCGGAGGAGAAGCCGCCCTGATCACCGTCGTGATACACATAACGATGGCCCTTCCACTCCCCCACAAAAAATCCAAGCCCCATCATCGGCGCATCCCTGGTATAGGCCGTCGCCGGTTTCCCCGGCTCCGTGACCGGCAGAACTCCCTTCCATGCCTCCTCCAGCGACTGGCGCTTCAGCACAAAAGGATAGCGCGCATTCCCCGGGTCCCCGATCAGGAACTGAAGATACTTCACCATGTCAGTGATGGGCGCTTTCAGGCCGCTGTTCGAAGTCGTAATTCCCGTATCGAAGTTAAAGGGCTGCTCAGTGAGCTTATCGCCCGCGCGCAAATAACTGGCCGACACATGGGCTTCCAGAAAGTAGGGCGACCGATCGAAGTAGCTCGCGGTCATCCCCAGCGGCATCAGAATGTTCTTGCCCACGTAAACCTCGAAGTCATCGCCCGACAGCCGTTCAATAACCTGCCCGAGAAATACGTAACCAAGATTGGAATAGCTCCAGCGCGATCCGGGGCGAAAAGCCACGTGTGTATACGGCAACATCGCGGCGACCTGCGCCCACTGCGTCGGTTCAAACGGTTGCCAGTCGCAGTTGGCGGCATCCTCGCAATCCCACGGCCATGTGGGATTGCGAAACCCGGCACTATGGGTGAGCAAATCTCGAATCGTAACCGCATCGATCGAGCCAAACTCATCATGCACCTGCCGCAGTTCGGGCACATAGCGTACCGCACTATCATCCAGCGACAGCTTGCCCCGATCGCGCAGTTGCAAAATGGCGATGGCGGTCATCGTCTTGGTGATCGAGGCCCAGTTGTAAGTCGTTTCTCCGTCGACCGGCTGCTCACTATCTTTGCGGGCCTTCCCGAAAAACCATAGCGTTGCCGGCTCCTTCATGTGGACGATGGCAATCCCGCCGCCCACCACTCCGTGTTGCGACAGAACTGCATCGAAGCGCCGAGCAAAGGCATCTCCTTGCGCCCACGCAGTCGCGACTGAGATCACACAGCTCGAGAGGAGGGAGCCTGCAAGCAGCACTCCGCAGGCGACAGACAAGCGGTTCGACATGAGGGTCATGATAATACGCCGGCCCTGGTCGCTTGCTTTGCCCTCGCGGCCTTATGATTTTCCGGCTCACTGGTAGGACCTACCTCCGTCATTCAGCACGGAGTGAGCGGACCGGATCCACCGTCGCAGCCCGCCGAGCCGGGAGATAGCTTGCTCCCAGTGCGACCAGGCAGACAACCGCTACAACCCCTAAATAGGTTGCGGGGCTGTTCGCGGTAACGCCATACAGAAGGTTCTTCATAAACCGGACTGCCACCACGCTGGCGAGCGTGCCCAGCAACACCCCCGCGAGGGTCAGGCCGAAGCCCTGTTTCAAAATCAGCAACAGCACCTTGCGGCGGTCGGCTCCCAGCGCCATGCGGATCCCGATCTCCCGATAGCGCTGCGCTACGGACTGTGCCATCACCCCATAGATGCCGATAGCGGCCAGCAACAACGTCAAGCCCGCGAAGACTGAGGTCAATCGTGCGCGTACTCGCGGCTGCGTCTGAAGTGCCGCCACCATATCGCTGACCGACCTGATCGCACCCACCGGTAAATCCGGGTCTTCGCTCCAGACGGCCTTCTGAATGGCCGCATCTCCCAGAACTACACCTGGCCGCGTGCGCAACACTAAGAACATGGTCGTGTAATCCGTATTTATAAAGTACTGGTGTATCTGTTTTTGGCGGTAATCTGTATAAACCTCCGGACGCGCCTCCCACGCAATCTGGTTGTAGCGCGTCGACTTCGTGCTCGCCACCACTCCAACTACTTCGAGCCACGGGTTCTTCCCGGTTGCAGGATCTTTCGGGTCTCCGATGCGGAGATGCTCCCCAACAGGGCTCTTGCCTGGGAAGTATCGTTGCGCTGCCTCTTCATTGATAAGCGCGACAGGTCTTGTCGTCTGCAGGTCGGAGTCCGAAAAGTCTCTGCCGGCGACCCACCAGCAACTGGACAAGCAGACGCCGTGCGCTCGATCCGAGAGCGGTGCGGATCGCAAATTCTTTCTCGCGCTGGATATTCCGTCCCACGATGAGACTTGCGGTATTCGTGCAGGCAATCAGGAGCAGCAGCCCCACTGCGCCACCCAGCACAATGAGCGACGACCGCAGGGTGCGCGTATTGTCCCGCTGCAGCCCGTCAAGCATGGCGGTCGACGCGGGGACGTCCGGGTAGTGCCGGTCGTTTTCCTGCTGAAGCAGTGCGATCTCCGATCTTGCCTGATTCAGCGTTACCCCTGGACGGAGGCGTCCAACAATGGCAACTGCGGCCGCGGAGTCTTGCTTATAGTTCGGGTCGCCCGCCTGGATCAGCGTCCATACATCCACATCGTGTGGCGCGTCGAGAACCCGATACGAAAAACCTGGAGGAAGAATCCCCACAACGGTGAACGGCTTATCATTCAGCGTCAGCGTCTTGCCCAACACCGCTAGGGACTGATTAAATCGCTTCGTCCACAGAGCATGGCTGATGACCGCGACGGGCGGCCCGGTTTCGTCACCTGGGAGGAATAGCCTGCCGCGAAAGGCTGACACCCCAAGAGTGGATAAGAGCGTTCGGCTCAATATCCCCCATTCAAATTTTCCGGCTCGCCGCTTCCCGTCAGGGCGTATCCGCGCTCAAACGAAGCTCCGATCGATTGGAAGGCATGGCTACGCTCTCGGAAGTACACATAGTCGCGCCAATTGAAGTAGTACGCCGGTTCACCAGGACTCGCGGGTGCGGCTCTCCAAAAGATCACGAGTTGTTGTGGGTCTTTGAGCGGGAGCGGCTGGATGATCCAGGCATTCAGAATCGAGAAAATTCCTGTTGTCGCCCCAATACCAAGCGCCAGCGTCAGCATGGCAATAGCACTAAAACCGCGATTCCGCAGGAGCTGACGAAGAGCGTAGCGAACGTCCGTAGCTACAAGCGTGTCCATCGGTTCTAACCCTCCGGCAATCCCTCTGGGCGAACATTGATGATGCGCATCATTTCCTGGTAGTGCTCTTCGTCCTTGGCCTTGATCTGGTCGAAGTGCTTTGATTGTTCCTCACGGCGTGCGTCCCCGGTGCGCGCATAGAGCTGCAGTAGACCGAAGTTGGCGCCATAGTTCTCTGCATCGATCGCGACCGCTCGATCGAGATACGTTTGCGCCTCCCGATACTCGCGACTCGCGATAAAAACCTGGCCAAGCTCCGCGAGAACCTCGGCTCGATCCGGGGTAAGCGTATTGGCCAGTTCCAGCTCATGTCTCGCATCCTCGAGGTGGCCTTCCACGCGCGCGATCCGCCCCAGATAATAATGTGCATCCGCGGCAGTCGTTTTGTGGCCGACGGCCTGTTTCAACCACACGCGGGCAGAATCGAATTTTTTCGCTCGAAAGTAAGTCGTTCCGATGGCCAGCAGCGCGGCCGGATCCGATGGACGCAAGGCATGATACTTCTCCAGATAGGGCAGCCCCTGGGTGGCATCCTGAGCGAAGGACGAAACAGTGCCCATCCCGAAGTTGTATTCCGGATTGTCCGGCGCTAACTTCACCGCTTCGTCCATGGCCTTGCGCGATTCACCGAGGAGACCCATCCTGAGAGAAATCACACCGAACTCATAAGCGAAGCTTGCATCATTTGGCTGCAGATCGCGAGCATGAGCCAGATACCCAAGTGCTCCCTGGTAGTCCTTGCTGGCCGTGGCAACGCGGGTCAAATCCACAAGGATCGCAACCGAAGATCCGCTCAGCGCGAAAGCGCCTTCCAGCGTTTTACGCGCGATCTCCAGTTTCCCTTCTCCTTCCTGGGCCAGACCTAATATTCGAAGTCCGTTTTCCGAAAGGGGAGTCTTGTCGTTGGCCGCCTTAAATATCGACTCGATCAGATCGGCGCGGTGGGCAGCCCGAAGTGCGGGCAATACCTCCATGGCGTCTTGTTCCGTAAGATCGGGAGCAGCCTCAATCGCAGCCGCAGCTTTATCCGCCGCGGATACGTGATGGAGCGCGGCTTCATCGACACACAGCACGATCTGCGCACTGATCCGGCCGCGATCTTCGGGGCCTAACTTCGCGAGATGCTGCAGAGACCGTTCGTAATCGTGATCCCACATGAGTAGCACGGCGGCCTGGTAGTTAGCTTCCGCATGATTTGGCTCCCGGCGCAGAAGTCTCTCATAGACACGTTCGGCAGAAGCTCGAGCCGTCTTATCGCTTTCGGCCGTTTGCATGTATACCCGGCCAAGGTTCAGATAGGCGCCGTCGAGGCTTGGATCATGCGAAATCGCCGCCGAAAACTCCTGGATGGCGCGGTCCCTATGGCCCTGCTGCGCCTCGATGACGCCCAGAAGATTTTCCAGTCCTCCGTTTGCCGGAAACTTTGCCTGCGCCCCGGCGATCAGTGACCGCGCGCCCTCCAGGTCATTTTGCTCCATGTGCTGCTGGATCTCCAGTACCAGCGCACGATACTGTTCGCCCTCCGGCAGCGCGGTTGCTGCCCGCGTCAAACAGAGCAGGCCTAACGTCATGAAGATGATTCGTCCGAGGCCAAAGCACAGGAGCCGGGTGCAAGAGGAAAGCCGACGATGGTTGATCACTATTTCTTGCCACCTCCTGTTCGCCCGCAACATATTCACCTCTTGCGTATGCGGGCCACTCAGTCCCTGCGGGACTGGAGCAGAAATGAGAATGCTTTAAACTACTGCTCATGACTTTGTCCAGGGGGAGAGCGACGGCCGCTGTTTCGCTGGCTCTCCTCCTCGGTAGCGCCTGGGTTCCCTCAATGTTGGCTCAGAGCGCCAGCGATACACCGGCGCCGGTCACCGCTCCGCCTTCCTCACTGGATCTCGCTCCTGAAAAAGTATCTCACTTGAAGTCGGCGCTCGCAGCCCACGACTATCTTGACGCCGAAAAGTTGCTCATCAACGAGATCCAGCCCGATCCTCGTTCCCCGCGCGCCGCTACCCTGCTCGCCTATCTGGGGAGCGTCTACTTCCTGAACCACGACTATCTCAACGCCGCGGTCGCCTGGAAGAAATCCGATACCCTCCATCCGCTGGACCCCGGCCTTCAATTCTCGATGGCCATGGCCTACATCAAGATCTCCCATCCGGATTGGGCTCGGCCCGTTCTCGAATCGCTTTCCGCGCACGACGCCAAAAACGCCCTCTACCCCTATTGGCTGGGGCGGCTGGATTACGACGCACACCATTACCCCGAGGCCACCCAGCGCTTCCAACAGGCAATCACCCTCGATCCAACCATGGGACGTGCGTACGACAACCTTGGGCTCTGCAACTTCTATCAGAACCAGACAGACCTCGCGGTCAAAAACTTCAACCGCGCCATCGAACTTGACCGGCAGTTCTTGCGTCTCTCACCGTGGCCATATCTGAATCTCGCCGTCGCCCAGCAGTTTATAGGCCACGCGCAGGAGGCGGAAACCAACCTCCGCGAAGCTCTCCGCCTCGATCCTCAGTTAGCGGCGGCACACTACCACCTGGGCAACTTGCTTCAGCAACAAGGTCAGCTCGACGCCGCTGTTCAGGAACAATTGGCAGCAGTGCGCCTCGATGACAAATACGCGGAACCGCATGTTGCGTTGGCGCACCTTTATAAGCAGCAGGGGCGAACAGAGGACGCCGAGGAAGAGGTAAAGATCTATCTCCGTTTGCACCCCAGCGCAAACGATCGCGAGCCGCCGCCCAAGGCGTCAAATCCCTAAGGCGAGTAATCCAAAAAACAAAAACCACCCGGGAGAAGACCGCATTTCCCCGGGTGGCCGTTTCGTCACGCAAGCAGTTACGAACCTAAAACTCCAGGCGTCCCGCAAACTGGATGGTGCGTGGAGTGGTGACCGAACCGTTCCATGTACCGAAGGAATTGCCTGAGGCGGCAACGTCGGTCACGAACGCATATCCGGTCCCGCCGTTGCTGGAGTTCTGGCTGATGAAGTAGTGGTTATTGAAAGCGTTGAAGAAGTTAGCCTCGAACCTGAAGTTCAACCTCTCCGTGATGTGGGTGTCCTTGATGAACGCGAAATCCAGGTTGCGATAACTGGGTCCGTAGATGGGCTGCACGGCCTTGCCGAAACCGGTGTAGCCAAAGGCGGAGAAATCGCGTTCAAACGCATTGGGGTTGATGAGCCGGTTATTGTCAGTAACCGGATTGAAGCTATTGCGGCCGTGCAGCAAAGCCTGCTGGCCGGCCAGCGACCCCGGCACGCAGTGTTGACGGAACTCCGGTACGAGCGTACTCGTAGCGCACGCCGAAGAATAGAACGAGAATGGGAATACCGTATTCATAGCGGAAGATGGGGCTGACGCGCCACCCGCCCACCGCCGCATTGAGTAACCCGGGAGAGTTGAGAAAACGCTTGCCGTTCCCGACCGGCAGGTCATAGACCACGGCAAGCGAACCGGTATAGGGGACATTGTCCGGAGCGATCGCGTACGCGCGCGATTGATCGTAGGGACTGAAAGCACCGCTGTTGCCCCCGGAGTTCAAATTGATATTGTTCCCGGATTGAACGTTGTTGGAAGCATTCGTGAACAACTTCTGCAGCGTCAGGGAGCCAAGGATGTAAAGGCCGCCCTGAAAGCGCCGCTCTACTCTTCCCTGGAACGAGCGGTAGATGGAGGTCCCATGCTGCTCGTTGTTGCCCAGCAGATTGCCGCAATATTGCGGGAACGGCTGCAGAGCCTGGGCGATGGTCGGTGCGCATCCCGTCATCTGCGAGGCCCAACCCACGTAAGGCTGAGAGATGCCATGCGCGGCAAAGGTGGCAGGACCATTTGCGTCGTTGTAATTGACAGCAAGATCAGGACCGATCGACGCGATGCTTGAATTCAGCGGGTTCAACACGTTGATAGGGCTCAGCGCGGAAGGCAGGTGGGTTCCCTTGGTGCCCGACGTACGAGAGACTCAGCAGCGTGTTGCTCGGCAGCTGCCGCTCAACCGTCAAATTCCATTGCCCGGAATAGGGTCTGCGGTTGCCGTCCAGCGGACGGTAAATGGAGGGCGTCTGGCCGTTATCGAACGCCGAGTCAATCCTTTGCGTCGGGCCCACCTGGCTGGGCGAGATACCCGACTGAAGATAGATAGCCGGCGTTTTGAAGCTTCCTACTGAAGATTCGTTCAGGGTCAGATTCTTGTTGAATCCATCCTGCGCCAGGCCGCCACCCCAGCCAGGATAGAACGCCTGTCCGAAGTAGATCCCGTATCCCGCACGAATAACGGTTTTGTCGTTAAGTGAATAGGCAAACCCGACCCGGGGACCCCAACCCTTCTTGAAGGGAATCTCAGGGTAGCGTGCGCCGTAACTGGCTGCTCCGAACTTTGATCCGGCGAACGCAAGCCGTCCGGGCAGCTGTGCTCCGGAAGCGGTGATCGCACCCGGATTGCCCCCGATGGGGTCGATGAACGAAAAGTTGTTCTTCTTGTCGACAAATGGAGTGATGTAATCCCAACGCAGGCTGTACGAGATATTCAGCTTGGGGGTAACGCGCCAGGAATCGCCGCCATGAAACGCCCATCCAGTCTGCCGTGGATACTTCGCCAGCACGTTGATGTATTCCACATTGGCCTTCGAAACAGCGCCGAGATAAAAGCTGGCAATGGGACTTCCCGGGCAACTCGAGTTCGCGCAACCCGCGTTACCGGTGGTATCCGCGTCGAAGGTAAAATTACCGCCCTGATTGCCGCCGCTGTGAATACTCATGCCTGCGAGTTTGTATTCCATACCCGCCGTCAGGGTGTGTTTTCCCTGGATCCGGGTGAAGACATCGTTGACGGCCCAGGTTCCGCGGGTCGTCAGGTTGTCGGTAGCGTCAGGCGGAGTCCTGTTTCCCAGTTGCGAATAGCCCCCGCCAAAATCCATTTCAGGTAGATAGCTGGGGTTCGCCACTCCCGGCACTGTGGGCAATTTTGCCTTGCCGTTGAGCGCGTAATAGCCCTCATTGCGGCTCAGGTAGCCGACCGTCGCGTGGTTCGTCATGAGGCTCGAAAGCGTGTGCTCCCAGTTGAGCCTCTGGATCGGTGCATTCTCCGGGTTGGCCGGGCTTGCCGTCGAGAGCGCGATAGGCAGATTGCTCTGCGCATTCACACCGCTGAACTGCCACCAGAAGGTGTAGTAAAAGTGATCCTTCTGGCCCACATTGGTATCTATGCGAAAGAAATACACGTTCTCGCTGTTGGTCAGCGACCCCTGCCCCGCCCTCGGGAATGAAGTAGTTGTTGACCTCCTGGCTATTGGTAGGGTTCGGCAATTGCGCCATAAAGGCTTTGGCGATTGGATCTTGGAATTGCGGGTCGATCTGGTTGTTCGGGATGGCCGTACCCGCCAGCGCCCCATACTTGGCTGGATCCGCAGGATAGTAGAGTTGGCTACCAACGCCGCTGAAGTTTCCTGCACGGGCAGCCAACGAGGCGATCGAGAGAGTGCTGGAACCGGCGCCGCCGTGGTCCTGGAAACCCTCCCAGTTGAAGTAGAAGTACCCTTTCAGCGTACGCGTTCCCGCGGTGGTACCCCGGGATCCAAATCGGACCGCCAACGTTGGCTCCAAAGTCGTTTTCCTTGTCGATCGTCTTTTTCGATGCGCCGTATTGCTTGGCATTGAGGGCATCGTTGCGCAGATATTCGTAAGCCGCACCGTGAAACCGCTCTCCGCCGCTCCGTGTCTGAACGATGAGCTGCCCGGAAGTCGAGTTTCCGTATTGCGCGTCGTAATTTGAGGTCAGAACTTTCACTTCGCTCGTAATATCAGGCGACATCCCGAAATCAGTCTGCAGGCTCACCATGCCCGACTGATTCATGAAACCTTCCTGCGCCGTGGCTCCATCCACCACCGCTTCGTCGCCGGTGATGATGCCGCCATTCGTACGCGCGTTGTAGGCATTGCCGCCGCCCCCGGTAGTCACGCCGGGCATCAGAATCGCAACCGTCACTGAGGACCGGGGAGCACCCGAGATCACGAGAGGGAAGTCCTGCAGCGTCTCCGGACTCACACCTCCACCTACAGTGGGGTTGTCATAATTGATGAGCGACGCATCGGCGCTCACGGTGACGGTCTGGTCCGCTGTCCCAACCGTGAGTTTCACATCCACGCGAGCAGACTGGTTCACCGCCAGCTCGATACTCTTGCGCACGAACGACTGAAACGCAGGCGCAGTCACAGAAATGTCGTAGATTCCGGGCGGCAGATTGCGAAAGTTATATTCCCCGCCGGCATCCGTCTGGAAGTTTTGCTGGGCTCCGGAACTTTCATTCGTGAGTGTGAGCTTTGCACCCGGTATGACGGCGCCGCTGGCATCGGTTACCGATCCAGAGAGGGAGGCGTTGACGTCCTGCCCGAAACTCTGTTGGTTCACGACCAACAGAAACATCCCAAGAATGGCCGTCCAAAGATAAACATAGGACTTTGATAAGCTGCCTCGCATAACGTCTCCTCATGACCTGTAGCCTCGGTCCGAACGCGTGGAGACCTTCTCCGGCTTGGCAGACGTGACCAAATCACATCAGCCGGCCAAAATCCAGACACGCCGAACTTAGGGGAAATCGTGCGTTGTAATCGCTTACATTCGGAGGTGGTTTTTCCCCGAGGAACTGTCAATGATCCATTTATTGCTGACGCTCGCCCACCGGACGAACCTGCCGAATCTACGCGTCACGATGAAGGGATGTCAACTTTTTTCATGAGATCGCGTTCAACCTTCAGTTTGAAGGAAGCGTCACCCCTTCAACCCGGAAACGCCAAGGTCCCCAACCAGCCCCGCCTCGCGGCGCGGCCTCGCTTTTGAGAGCTGAGATCCTCCTGAAGAATCCCCCCTGGAGATGTTTTTCCAGGAAACCGATGTATAAGATGGACCGATGCCCCGGCCAAGCAGAAGAGAATTCCTTTCCGCCTTGGCGGCGAGTCTGCCGCTGAATGTTTTGCGCAGGGCGTTCCCCTCGGCTTTCGTCCCGCGTGCAGAGACATCAGCCCTCTTCCAGCCGGTCCCCCCCACCCGATCCAGGATCACCTGGAAACATTCGAATGGAAGATCCGCGGCCTATTACCTTCCCGAAACCACCGGAGCCGGCTGCGCTTTTCTCGATTTCGATAACGACGGCTGGATGGACATCTTCCTCGTCAACAGCGGTCCCTGCGACTTCTTCACTCCGCCGCAGCCGCTGTGCAATGCGCTCTACCGCAACAACCGCGACGGAACTTTCACGGATGTCACCGCCAAGGCAGGCGTGGCCAATACCGGTTACGGCATGGGCGTCGCCGTTGGCGACTACAACGGGGATGGTTTTCCTGACCTCTTCGTCAGCAGCTATAACAGGTCGACGCTTTACCGCAACAACGGCGACGGAACCTTTACTGACGTCACCCTGAAATCCGGAATCGCTACGCCAGGATGGGCATCCAGCGCCGTCTGGTTCGACTACGACAATGACGGCCGCCTCGATCTGTTTGTCTGCCGATTCGTCGAATTCGATAAGGCCTCCAACAAATTCTGTGGCAATGAGGGCACAGGGGAGCGCCACTATTGCATTCCTCGTATCTACCCGCCTACCCACAGTTGGTTGTTTCACAATAACGGCGATGGCACCTTTACCGATGTCTCCACAACCACCGGGATCAGCGCCGGGCTAGGCAAGGCTTGGGGTGCCGTTGCCACCGACGTCAATAACGACGGGTGGATGGACCTCTTTGTCGCCAACGATACCGTCGCCAACTTTCTGTGGGTGAACCATCAAGGCAAATTCAAGGACGAAGGCGTAGAGGGTGGAGTCGCTTACAGTGCCGACGGCCGCGCCCGCTCGGGGATGGGTGTCGATTCGGCAGACCTCGACCAGGACGGTTGGCAGGACCTGAGCGTGACCAATGTAGATCAAGAGATGTACTCCGTTTATCGCAACAACAAAGACGGCACCTTCGACGATCTCTCGCCGGCGAACGGCATTGGAGAACTGACACGATCGATGAGCGGCTGGGGCTTGCGCTTTTTCGATTACGACAACGACGGCAACGTCGATCTCTTCATTGCCAACGGTCACCCCGACGACCAGATTGAAGTCCACTCCGGCAGCGTCACCTATCGTGAACCGCTGCTTCTCTTTCACAACGATGGCCGGGTTCTCAAAAACGTCAGCACCTCGGCCGGACCGATCTTTCTCGTCCCCATGGCCGCGCGCGGCCTGGCCCTGGGCGACTTCGACAACGATGGGGCCGTGGATGTTCTCATCTCCAACAACAATGGAGCGCCGGTACTGTTACGGAATCAGGCAGCCAGGGGGAACCACTGGCTTGGCATCAAACTCGTAGGCAAGCAAGCTAACATCGACGCCATCGGAGCGCGCGTGACCTGGAAAGCCGGACCACTCAAACGCACACGGCTCAAGTCGGGTGGCGGAAGCTTTCTCTCCAGTCATGACCCTCGCATGGTGCTTGGCGTTGGCGCGCACACCAAGATCGACCATCTCGAGATCCGCTGGCCCGCTCCCAGCACACGAGTGGATACCTTCGCCGATCTCCCCATCGATCGCTACATTTCTATCGTCGAGGGAGTGGGAATCGTTCCTTAGTTACTAACTCACCTTAGTTCTGGAAAATTTCCACTTAGTTGGCCTTATTTCCACAGCAGAAAATTGTTCCGGACCCCTTGCGCACTCGTTGCGGCGGAGTAGTATTGCTTTCAACGGAAGAGCGATCTTCCAGAGGAGAGAGCAAACAAACAGTCATCTTCGAGAATCGGCAACGAGACTCGGTCCAGGCAACTGGAAACGGATGGCGGTGAGCAAGTTCTTGCGGCGACAGTGATCTTGGAAGAGCGAGGAGCATGCGAGCGTAAGTTCGTAAGTTCCGCGTGATTCGGAGAGAACCAAAGTTGTGATTCGGACGCCGAACCGGATCTCCGAAAAATCGGAATCGAGAGGGCGAGGTCTCGCAAGAGAAATCGCCCTTTCACTTTTTTGTCCGTATTGAAGGTTTATTGCTGTAGGGTCTCTGCCCTCCTGGCCGTAGTTCTCCACCGCCATCCTGCCGGTGTGAGGTTCCTCATGGAACTTGTCACACCGGGTATACAGGAGACAACCGGATCAATATGTGAACTTCAAGGCGAATTGGAGCTCTCTTGCGGGATTGGGCTGGCTACCGGTAAGGACCTGCCCAAAGCTGGCATCTCCCAGTGTCGAATCCGGAACGCCTAGGCTTTGGATATTGAACACATTGAAGGCTTCCGCGCGAAATTCAAATGCGGACCCTTCCGTGACAGGGAACCTCTTGAAAATGGAAAAGTCTGTATTGTAGACGGGAGCACTGGTAAGCGCGCTTCGTCCCATGTTTCCAAATGTATTCACGGGAGCAGCAACCGCACTGGTGTTGAACCACTGTTGCCGGTTGGGATTAGAAAGATGCGGACTGCCAACGAGATTCGGCCGCGCGTAATTGAACCAACTCTGTGAATCTCCGATGTTCGCGGGGTCATTCGGAACGCTCAGGTCGAAATACTGCCCGGAGCGCAACGATGTGATCGTATTGAGCTGCCAGTTGCCGAGAAGCCTTGAAGCCAATCCGCTGTTGAGGTACTGCTGCCCTTTTCCGATCGGTGGCACCCAGGAACCAGAGATGGAAAGAACCTGAGGAACGTTAAGGCTCGAAGCGCCTTTGCTGGTATTCGGATGATAAAAATCCTGCAGCGTGGAAAAGCTTTGATTTTCCGCGTCGAACCATCCGCTGGCCCCGTTGTCGGTAGACTTCGACCACGTATACGCGATCAGGTACTGGAACCCGTGGGATTGTTGGCTTTGCGCCTTGAACTCCAATCCGCTGTATTGCGACTGTCCATCGGACGATTGAAAAAAATACGAACTACCGTAGTAGGGGAATGGCCTGCCGGCATTCACCTGTGCCGGCGTACCCGCGCTGGGCTGAGCTGTATTTGCAAGCCCGGAAAGATCCAGGCGCCGGGTTGCACTTCCAGCGTAGCCTATGGACATCACAAGGGTCCGCGTCATTTGACGTTCAATCTCAAGGTTCCATTGGTGCGAATACGCGTTCTTGTGATGCTCATCTTCATACCATGTCCCGGAATTGCCCCAGGGCGACGGTCCCGGCAGCGGCGAAACATTCGTTGCCTGGATGTTCTGCACGGTTATAGGAGGAGCACCGGGGAGGTTGTAGTTGAAGCTGGTGCTGCCACTGTAGGGCCAGGAGTTCATCGAATTCTGGAACGACTGAGTCAGCCCATTCACGGAGTCGAACACCATTCCATATCCCGCTCGAACCACGGTGTTGTTCGTCACACTCCATGCGACTCCCAAGCGCGGACCGACATTGTCCCACACCGGGTCGGGACCATGGGTGGGATTGGGATCCAAGGAAATGTATTGACTATAAGGAACGTTATCCGGGATACAAGGAGCGGCTTTCGACACGTCGCAGGAAGGCGGCATCTTTCCGCCACCAATCCAGTACATTCCCGAACCGTGAGGACCGCCATCAAAGGAGGTTTGCAACCCCCGCGATACATCCGCCTGGTTGATATGGTCGTAGCGCAACCCCAGGTTGACAGTTACCTTCGGGGAGAGCTTCCAGGAATTTTGAAAATACGCTGCCCAGGTTGGAATCCAAAAATCTATGGGGCTCCCGAACGAATAGGAAGCATTGCTTGGCAGGCTCAGAAGGGACGAGGCCAGCGACCCGCCGGTAAGCAGATAATCCGTCGGATCTGGATTAGCCGGGTCCGTGGGATCCTTATTCGGATCGGCCGTCTGTACGGTATCGAAGTTGTAGCTCTGGCCGGGGCCGAATTGATAACGATGTTGCGAAATCCAGATGAACCCGGAACGAATGGACTGGCGGCCATGAAGCCAGGAGAGATTTCCCGACACACTGTAGTTATCATTGGAGCGTGGAGCAGGACCCGAAATGCCCGTGGTATTCGTACCAATGCTCGCGCCGAGAGGTCCCCAGAGCCCGTCCAGATTCAAGGCTACTGGGCCGAGTGTACTGAGCGATTTCCAACCCTGGCTGGCCATCGGCCCCAATCCCGGCTTGATCGCACTAAAGTTTGTGAACGGTCTTGCACCTCGCCCGCCTTGCACGTCCAACAGCAGCGATGAATTGAATACATGCAGCCAGCCGCCGCCCACGTTATAGGCAGGCATCGATGTATTGGTCGATACAAGGTTTGTATTGGGACTGGTAGTGACATTGTTCATTCGAGTGTAGCGGAACCAGATGCTGTCCTTGTCGCGCAATCTCTCGTCAATCTTCACCGTATAGTTGTCGTCATTGTTCGTCGTGGGGTCCAAGACTATGTCGTTGTTGCCCTCCGAATCCGGTTTCATGTTGGGCGCGTCAAGGTAGGTCTTAAAATATGCTACGACCTGTTGGTCAATGCGGTCCGCCGGGATTGTATTATTTGGAAACTTCGAACGGACATAATTGCCTGCCGGATCCAACGTGGTCGTCGTGGGGTCAAAAATCGGATATTCCAGCAAAGGAGCGTTAGAGGCCGCAGAGAAATCTCCAGACAACTCCGCCGCTGTCGGCACCCGATATCGCGAGAGAGCCGGCTTGCTGTATCGCCAACCCTCGTAGCCAAATTCGAAGAACGTCCTGTTTTTGCCGTGATACAGCTTTGGAATGAAAACCGGGCCGCCTACTGCCGCTCCAAATTGATTTTGATGGAAGGGGGCAGCCCCGCTTAAGCTCGATTCTGCCATGTCGCGGGCATCAAAGTCGTTGTTACGGATGAACTCCCAGAGACTGCCATGGTAGTTGTTGGTGCCGGACTTGGAAATAACGTTTACAACGCCTCCCGTCACCAATCCGAACTCGGCACTGTCGTCGTGCGATTGAACCTTGAATTCCTGAATCGTGTCAACGATCGGCTGCACGCCGGGTGTGCTCACGCGGAGCTCGGTGTTGATAATGCCGTCCAACATGTAGACGACTGCTCGATTCCATTGTCCATGAATGGATGGGTTGGCAAAAGAAGTTCCCGGGATTGCGATGTTTCCGACTTCTCCTCCCGCAGTAAAACTCTGACTTGTGCTGATGGGCGTTGCTCCCGGTACCAAGAGAAGTAAGGAGGTGAAATTGCGGCCGTTGAGCGGCAGATCGTTCACTTCCTGTTGATCCACAACCGTACCCAATTGCGCGTCGCCCGTCTGGATGACCGTGGTATCTGCTGACACTGTCACTGACTCAGCCGAAGAGCCCACCTCAAGGACGAAATTTCGGACTAGGCTATCCTGAACACTCAGTGTCATTCCAGTGACAGAAACAGAGCGAAAGCCTTGGTGGCTCACATTCAACAAATAGTTGCCCGGCTTAAGGGATGGCACGGCGTAAATGCCATCGGAGTTCGTTCTCACCGTTGTCGTGGAACCCGTTTCCGTGTTCTTGATCTCCACCACCGCATCGGGCACTACTGCATTGGTCGGGTCGGTTACACGCCCCGACAACGAAGCCGTATCATTTTGCGCCGATGCCGGCCGGACTGCCGCCGACAAGACCATTCCGGCAATAATAAAAACTTGCGCGACTAGGCAAATCCGTCGAGCATCCATGTGAACTCTCACGGTGGTGCCTCCTAATGAGTATTCCCTCGTACTCGGGAATCTGTCCCAAAGTATTTCGCATGCAACCTCGGCCCCTGGCACCTGACCCGGCATTTTGATCAATTGAGTAGTGAGTGGCGAGGGTATGCGACCCAGGCTCGCTTCGCTCGTCTACGGCAACTTCTTGCCATGGATCTTCTATGAAGCCTTGGCGATGTTAGGCTCGAGGAACAAGCCCTTTCTATGGGCGAGAAGCAATATCGCCAACAGAACCTTTGTCTACGGATAAGGGCGATGGGCGATGGAACAGGCGATAGGCCGGCAGGTCCAAAGCAATCCGGACACTTGCCTGGCGAGCGCCAGCGTGTCTTGCAGATTTCTGTTTACCCTCACGGCGATCCGATAGTCCCTACGGATGGTTGGACGGACCATGAAGATAGGCAAACATCAACCTCGATCCCTCAGGGTGTGTGGGATCGCTGTTCGGGCGCCCGAGGGTGACGAACACCGAGTCAATCTCGTTAATGACATCGGCATCATCGCACTTGAACACCCATCGATTTTGCGCCTTATCGTCCGCATAGAAAATACCTAAACGGCGAACCGCACGATCCTGACCCTCTTTCCTGGCCCATACCTGATATTGGTAATTTGCATTATTGACCTTAATTTCGTTGAGGTCATATGCGTAAAACACCAAAGACTTTCCCTCAGTGTAAAAAATCCGTCCAAAAGCCGGCCGAGTCTTACCGCGGGAATCGGTATCCATTACGTCCAGGATGTGCAGGTTCCGCGCTCCCATCAAGTCAGATACATCGCGGCCCATCGCAAGGAGTTGGCGTTCACGGTTAAATGTGGCTGACTCCTCTGCGAGCTTCCTGGTATCGTCAGTCAACTCGGCCTTGGCAGCGGCTAGATTCGCCTCCAACTCTCCGGCACGTTGTTTTTGCAATTCTGAATCGTGTCGGGCGTCCGCGGTCAAAGCTTGCCACTCGGTCAACTGGCGCTGACTCTGTCCCAATTGTTCTACCAGCGCATCCCTATCCGCTACCAACTTATTGTGATCCCGGGACAAAGCGGTCTGCTCATCGGTTTTTGCTTCCAATCGCGCATTCGCAGCCGTGAGCGCCGCCTTCAAGCGTTCAATCTCAGCCTGCAGCTTCGGATTTACGTCTGCAGTGGAAGCTACCTGCTTAGTGGACGGCAAGCGAACGTCACCTGGTGCGACTACGACCTTTTCTTGAGTCGGGAACTTGGACCCGAAACGGCTCAACAAGTCCGTCCGGTATACGGAGACACCCACAATCACGAGTGGCACTGCAGCGGCGATAGCCATCCTTGTGGACAACCTTCCCAACCAGAATCGAGGCGCCCGGGAGAATGGAGCCGCCATGTCGATTTGATTTTCATCGAAAACCTGATCGGAGAAGATAATGCCCTCGCGCTCTGCACGGTCAAAGAAACGTCGAGTAATGAGTTCTGACTCCAGACATTCTTGAGCTTCATTTTCTGAGAGTACGGGGTCCCTCCCAACCGCAACAAACTCGTGCGCCGCAATGCTTAAGTACGCTGCATAGGCCCGGCGACAGCTGTAGCAATTAGCAAAGTGCTTCTCCAACTCGATGAGATCTTCCCCCGATGCCTGGCCTACGCTTGCGGCGGCGCAAAGCTCTTCAAAATACTCGTGCTTCACAAGGACCGTGCCCTTCTCAGGCGGAAGTTGAC
The DNA here is from genome assembly GCA_963850235.1 of uncultured Acidobacteriaceae bacterium. Taxonomy (GTDB): domain Bacteria; phylum Acidobacteriota; class Terriglobia; order Terriglobales; family Acidobacteriaceae; genus PALSA-350. The sequence goes on from CAWKKM010000012.1 coordinate 83,206, forward strand.
CCTGCCTGCATTGTCTGCCGACTTGTCCAACTCTAAATGCGAGCGAAGGTGGTCGATCCCTCGGTAATAGTGGTGCCGTATCGTTGAGTAAGTTTCGCCCTTTTTCGACGCTATTTCTCTAAAGGTCATACCCTCGAAAAAGAACAACTCAATCGTACTACGTTGTGCGTCGGGAAGAGATGCAAGAGCTTGTGTTACAAGTCGGCTGGCTTCTTGGAATTGCAAGTCCCGGGGGGACCGCAATGTATCCATCTCGTCGAGAATGGCCACGTCCACATGATTATGGACATGCCGTGCGAGAAGATAATTTCGTCTATTTATGCTCCGGCTGTAGGCATATTGAAGTATCCAGACCTTCAAAGTTCCCTTCTCACAGTCGAACTGTCCAACATTGCGGAAGATTTCAAGAAATACGGTTTGGGTAATGTCTTCCGCCTCAGTGGCGTCTCTCAAGATGCGCAATGCTACAACGTGAACCAGCCGATGATACCGCCTGAAGACCGCAGCAAAGGCGTCTGTATTCCCCGCCCGGAGCTCTTCCATTATCCGCTCGTCGGGCAGCACCAATAGATCGCTATAGTCCATGAGCTGGAACGAATAACACACGAAAACAGCGCTGGTCTACCAGAATATTTATTTTTTTGAGGGTGGGACAAAGGCTTCTATCCTGCTGTATACAGCAAAGAGGTTTAACACAAAACGATGCTGTCTGGAATTCCATTGCGCATGCCGTTTGGGTGGTTCCGGAGCCAAAACAGACAGCATTTCGATCTCGACAACCACAGCGGTTCTAAGAAATCGAGGACCGGCCTGTGAGGAGAATTCTCGCATCCGTGGTCTTTCTGACATTCGCGGCTGGGGTCATTTGCGCCGCGGAGTCGGCATCGTTGCAGGAAGCCCGAAGACTGTTGGCCAGTGGCAAGCCAGATCAGGCCATCACTCTCCTGCGCAATCAGGTTGAGGCGAATCCCTCGGATTTCGACGCCAGAGTTCTTTTAGGCACGACTCTGGCTCTTCGCGGAGCCAGGAGCGATTCGATCAGACAAATGGCGGAAGCCGTCAAGCTCCGGCCTGACTCAGCCGAGGCGTATAACCTGATGGGCGTCACACTCAGCCGTTTTCAGGAAATCGAAGATGCGAAACGGGCGTTTGAGCGGGCAATTCAATTAGACTCCCGGCTAGCCGATGCCCATGTGAATCTGTCCATGATTCTCGCTCAAAAGGGTGATTGGGAGACCGCGGGCGCGCACCTTGATTGCGCGCTCTCGATGGAGAAGGACCCTTCGAAGCTGGGTTACGACCGCTACCTTCGCGCCGAAGTTTTTGTCGAACAGGCCAGGTTCCAGCAGGCAGACGAACAACTCGAACAGTCGGTTCGGATCCGGCCCGGCCTCGCCGATGCTTGGTCGGAACTGGGATGGCTTCGCGGCTTCATGTCTGACGAAAACGGCGCGATTCGTGCATTGCGACGGGCAGTTCAGCTGAATGCGAGCGATCCGACCATTCAATATCGGATGGGAGCTGCCTATCTTCAACAGGGAAGATTAGATCTCGCGCTGCTACATCTTCGGGCAGCTTATCAGTTGGACAGGAACGATAGGTCAATCCTGTATAACTTCGAGCGAGCACTTCGAAAGACCGGACACGTGCAGGAGGCTGCAAATATCGCCACCCGTTTGAGAGAACAGCTTCAATCCAGTCACAACAGCTCCCAGAACTTGTCTCGGACTGCGGGCCTGAACAATGAGGGAATGAAACTCGAGGAAGAAGGCAACTTCCGGGGCGCGTCAGAAGAGTACCGAATGGCTTTGGAACTCGATCCAACGGCAGCCGGAATTCGTCTGAACTACGGAATGGTGCTTTGCAGAATGCGGCAGTGGAAGGAAGGAATTGCCGAAATCCAAGAAGTGTTGAGGCTCGATCCTGATAACGGCGACGCCATGAGGGCACTTTATATTGCCGAGGAGTTAGAAAAGCGTGGCACGACAGGAGATTCCCTTCGTTAAGGGATCTTGGCCAGTCGCTGGACATGAACAGAGGTCCGTGGAATGATCCGCCTCAAGCCTGAATTCATCACGCGGCGCTCTTTCTTGGAGTTGTCGGCTGCGATCGTCTTCGCGCTCGTCAAATGTCTGGCTCAACCGTGTTTGGCGCAATCTACCCTTCCTTCGATGGCAAGCACGGAGAGGGTTGAGTCTGCAGGCCCCTCCGCGATCAGCTTCGAAAACCGCCAGCTTCACTCTGGTGTCGACTTCGTCCTCAGTAACGGCACAACACCCGACAAGCCTGAAATCGATAGCGTCCTTGGTGGTGTAGCGCTGGTTGACTACGACAATGACGGCTATCTCGACATCTTCTTTGCCAATGGCGCGAGCATTCCTGGTCTGTCAAAAGATGGCCCCAAGTTTCTCAACCGTCTCTACCGCAACAATCGCAACGGCACTTTCACCGACGTCACCGCTCAAGCCGGCGTGGGAGGGGAGGGGTACAGCATGGGGGTAGCGGCGGCAGACTACGACAATGATGGCTGGGCCGACCTCTACGTCACCGGCTTCAACCGCAACATCCTCTATCACAACAACCATGATGGAACTTTCACAGATGTCACCGCACATGCCGGCATCGGGGGGACCACGCCGGATGGTAAAAAGCTTTGGTCGGTTTCCGCGGCATGGGTCGACTATGACAACGATGGCCTGCTCGATTTGTTTGTGACGAATTATCTCGATTGGACTGCGCAGAATTCTCGCGTCTGCGGCCCCGTAGGAAACCGGCTCTCCTGCAGCCCAACCCTCTACGACGGCGAGCCGAACGCTCTCTACCACAACAAAGGTGACGGAACCTTCACTGATGTCTCGGTGCAAACTGGGATTGCATCCGAGATTGGACGCGGTATGGGTGTCGCCATTGCCGATTACAACGGCGATGGGTGGATGGATATCTTCGTTGCCAACGATAGCCAGAGGAACTTTCTTTTTAGGAATCGCGGCGGCAAAGGATTTGATGAAGTCGGCGTTGAAGCCTTCGTCGCATACACCGAAGATGGCATCCCGGTCTCCGGCATGGGAGTGGATTTTCGAGATTGGGACAACGACGGCAAACCGGACATTTTCATGACTGCTCTCGGAGCTGAAACATTTCCACTTTACCGCAACGAAGGCGTCGGAACCTTTTCATCAGATACCTTCACGGCAAAGATTGGATTCTCCACTTACCGAATGAGCGGGTGGGGAGCGGGAATCGTTGACTTCGACAACGATGGTTACAAGGATTTGTTCAGTGCTAACTCCCACGTCAACGAGAATGCTGACGCGGTCAATCCGTTACAACACTATCGGCAATTGAATTCAGTATTTCGCAACTTGAGGAACGGGACGTTCGAGGACACCGGCGCTCAAGCAGGGCCAGGAATGACGATCCGCGCCGCGCACCGCGGGTGTGCGTTTGGCGATCTCAATAATGATGGGAAGATCGATGTTGTGGTGTCAGCCATCGGTGGCCCAGCGGAGCTTCTCTACAATACGACTCCTCGAAGTGCCCACTGGCTCACCATCCACACGGTTGGCGTCGAGAGCAACCGCGATGGCATAGGCACCCAGATCAAGATCACTGGGAGCTCCGGACTGGTTCAGTTCAATCAAGTAACCACTGCGGGGAGCTACGCTAGTTCCACCGACAAACGAGTACATTTCGGTCTTGGCCAGGACACAGTGGTCAAAGAGATCGAGCTTCGTTGGCCGAGCGGCAAAGTGCAAACTCTGAAGAATGTCAAGTCTGATCAGATCGTTACGATCACCGAGGAGTAGGCCTTTGAAACTGGCAGCCACAGTTCTCATTTTCGCCGTGCTAACCTCGACTTCGGCCTTGGCATTACCTTGTGCCGGTGCTGCGAAGCAGCTCGGGCTGTTGTCACGGAATCTAGCGCACAGGGACATTGGCGCGGCAAACGGCATGCTCTCTCTTCTGGTGTCATCCTATCCCGATTGTCCCGAATTAATGCTCGCGGCGGCCAGGCTCGCCACGCTCCGGGGGGAAGCGGACGAGGCTGCAACGCCTGTTTGTCAAATATCTTGCGGCAACGCTCCCGACGGCGTCGCCGGCAAAGCGTATCTCGCACGCTTTCTCGTCGGGCCAGGGAGATTACGGTCAGGCGTACGCCCTTTCTTCCACCGTGCTGGAAATCGACCCCGCCCAACCCACCGCGCTCGCTGTTCACGGCCAGCTCCTTGTAATGAAGGGAGAAACAATGGCGGGATTAGATGAACTCAATCGCGCTGCCAAGCTCGAACCGGAGGATGCGGAAACTCAATTTCAACTCGGGGCTGCTTATGACCAGGCTAACAAGCCGAAAGATGTAATCCAGCATATGGAAGCGACTGTGAGGCTTGATCCTGCCGATCCCTCGGCGTGGGACTACCTTGCTCTAAACCTCGAGACCGCCGGCGAAGTCGAGCTCGTAGAGGGTGCCTATAAACATGGACTATCGGTCAACTTGGAGGGCCCCCATTTCGACTCTTTCCTGGACTATAACTACGGGCCGGTTCTTGGCAAAATGCGGTCGCCTTGCCGAGAGCAAAACACACCTGGATCGCGCTGTAAACTTGCAGCCGAATGTACGCGCGACGTGGTATGAACGCGCCAAGGTCGAAATCTGCGGCTGAAACAATATAGTCAGGCACGGAACGACGCGGAAATTGCGGCGAACCTCGGACCAAAACGGAGCCATCGCAGAATCTTCAGATTTACGTACTCCTCAAGAAGATCTATCAACGCTTGCAGCGAGAACGAACTTGCGCGCAAATATTCCGAGCTCAGCCGAACCACCGTCCCGCCGCGCAACAAGGACGTTCGTTAAAAGGCCTAATCAACATCGGCATTTCCAATGTAGCGGTTTTGGCGAGAACTTCGAGGGGGCCTGCGCACCCGCCTTCTTTCCGGATCACCTGGCGTGAGCTCTGCGCTGCCACCACAATGATGGCTGGGCTCTCAAGTCTTAGTTACTAACTCACCTTAGTTCTGGAAAATTTCCACTTAGTTGACCTTATTTCCACAGCAGAAAATTGTTCCGGACCCCTTGCGCACTCGTTGCTGCGGAGTAGTATTGCTTTCAACGGAAGAGCGATCTTCCAGAGGAGAGAGCAAACAAACAGTCATCTTCGAGAATCGGCAACGAGACTCGGGCCAGGCAACTGGAAACGGATGGCGGTGAGCAAGTTCTTGCGGCGACAGTGATCTTGGAAGAGCGAGGAGCATGCGAGCGCAAGTTCGTAAGTTCCGCGTGATTCGGAGAGAACCAAAGTTGTGATTCGGACGCCGAACCGGATCTCCGAAAAATCGGAATCGAGAGGGCGAGGTCTCGCAAGAGAAATCGCCCTTTCATTTTTTGTCCCCATTGGTTGCAAAGTTGGGAGGGAATCGGACGGGGCTCAACCGGTCGCCTCCGGAAGACCTTCCCGTCTTGACATGTATTCCCATATGGATATATAAAACCATCGTGCCCCCAAACCTCCCCACCATGAGCGTCATTGACACCATCGCCGCTCTACGAGGAGAAATTCCGCATGCGAACTATCTTTGAGCCAAACACCAGCCGGGAAATCAAAGAGCGCCTTTCCCGGTTGCGGCCCGACAGCGAACGCCAATGGGGCAAGATGAATCCGGCGCAAGCCGTAGCTCACTGTTCCAAAGGAATGGAGCAGGCTCTCGGCGACGTACTTCCACCGCGCATGTTCATCGGGCGGCTCATCGGCGGCTACGTCAAATCCAAGGCGCTCAGTGACGACGCACCCATGAGGCGAAATTCTCCAACCGTCCCCGGATTCGTGGTGCTCGACGAACGAAACTTCATCGCGGAACGCCATCGGCTCGACGCATTGATCGATCGCGTAGTCTCGGCCGGGCCAGCAGGATGCACCGATCATCCGCATAGCTTCTTCGGACCTATGACGCCTGATCAATGGGGTATTTTGATCTACAAACACCTCGACCATCACTTGCGCCAGTTCGGTACTTGACTCCCGCTCCAATAACCACTCATAGGACAAGATCCTTGTTCTTTGCCTAAATACTCGTGATCCCCCACCGCATACCCAAAAACCACCTACGGTTGCGGGTTGAATCCTTGCGGCGTATTATGCTCACGGATCACGAGGCCGGGTTCCGCGAAAGTCTGTTGGAGCACACAGTGACCGCCGCATCGGACCCTTCCTATCACAAGGAGGGAATATGGCAGCATCCGGTCCTACTTCACCCGTACAGACACGACCCATCGATCCTGACAAACTCAACGCTCTGCTGGGACAAGCCGTGCATGATATGGGCGCGGCCATGCACGCGCCGCTCATTGTGATCGGAGACAAGCTGGGACTCTATCGCTCCATGGGCGACGGCGTTCCTGTGACCGCCGCGCAATTAGCCCAGCGCACCGGCACAGCGGAGCGCTACATACGCGAGTGGCTGAACGCCAATGCGGCCGGCAACTTTGTGGAGTATGACTCCGCCGGCGATACCTACTTCATGACTCCGGAACAGGCGCTCGCGCTGGCGCAGGATGATACCCCCATCCACCTCCCGGGCTTCTACCACATGCTGGCGTCGCTAATGAAAGACGAAGAGAAGATTACCGAAATCTATCGCACCGGCGAGGGCATGGGCTGGCATGAACACGAGAAAGGCTTGTTTGAAGGCTGCGAACGATTCTTTCGGCCCACGTATCTGGCGAACCTGGTTTCGAGCTGGATTCCGGCGCTGGATGGAGTTGAGGCAAAATTAGAGGCCGGCGCCCGCGTGGCTGACATTGGGTGCGGGCATGGCGCGTCCACTCTATTGATGGCAAAAGCGTACCCCAACTCCCGTTTCTTTGGCTTTGACTTTCATGCTCCGTCCATCGAAATCGCCCGCAAGAAGGCGGCGGCGGCTGGCGTAACCGACCGCGTCGACTTCGATGTAGCGCCATCGAAGGCGTTTCCCGGGAAGGACTACGATCTTGTGGCATTCTTCGACTGTCTGCACGACATGGGCGACCCGGCGGGCGCTTCAAAGCACGTGCGCGAATCGCTCGCCCCCGGGGGTACGTGGATGATCGTAGAGCCGTTTGCGCACGACACGATCGCTGCCAATCTGAACCCCGTAGGCCGCATCATGTACTCGGCGTCAGCATCCGTCTGTGTTCCGTGTTCGCTCTCCCAGGAAGTCGGCGCTCGGACTGGGCGCACAGGCTGGTCCGGCGAGGATCGAGACTGTGGTCCGCGACGGAGGGTTTACGCGCTTCCGCAAGGCAACGGAGACGCCCTTCAATATGGTGTTCGAAGCCCGCGCCTAGTGCAGGGACGATAAAATCCGTGGATGGATAGAAGACAATTTGCCGGTGGCCTGGCCGCTGCAGCGCTGTACTCCTCGAGGGCGAAGGCAGCATGGCTCCCCGGAACTGTTGCGCCGCCGTCGATGACGGAGTTGCAGCAGCAGTTCCTCGATCTGCGCTTCGGCATGTATATCCACCTGAACATGGCCACCTATGAGCAGCGGGAGTGGGGAGATCCAAAAGCTTCGCCGGCGCTCTTTAATCCGAAAGCTCTCGACACAGACCAGTGGGCCCGGGCTGCGCGCTCCGCAGGGATGGCGTATGGCTGCCTGACGACGAAACATCACGACGGGTTTTGCTTGTGGCCTACCGCGACCGGCAGCACGAACGTGCACGATGCAACCGATAAGCGGGATATTGTGCGCGCGTACGTGGACTCTTTCCGGGCGCAGGGGCTCAAAACCTGTCTCTATTTTTCCATTCTTGACCTGCGTGCAGACATCAGACCCTATTGTGTAACCCGGCAGAAGATTGACAAGGTGAAGAGGCAGCTTACCGAGCTTCTGACCAACTACGGAGAAATTACGGCGCTGGTGATCGACGGATGGAACGCTGCATGGAGCCGATTGAACTATGAAGAGATGCCGTTTCCAGAGATCTACCGGCATGTGAAGCAGCTGCAGCCGAATTGCCTCATGAGCGATTACAACCATGGCAGATATCCCGCGCCCGCGCTCTATTACACCGATGTCAAGCAATATGAGCAGCACGCAGGTCAGACAATTCCGGCCGGGAGTGAAGTGCCGTCGCAATCGGCAACAACGCTGCAGAGTGACTGGTTCTGGAAGCTGGACTATCCGTCGCAGGAACTTCGTTCGGCCACGCAAATTGTGGAGGAGTGGCTGATCCCCTTCAATGCGCACCACTGCAATTTGATCTTGAACGTCGCACCGAACCGCGACGGACAGTTCGACCAGAACGCAGTGGACCGGCTTGCAGAAATCGGCCGGCTCTGGCGGGACCGTGCGCCTGCGCCACGGCTTGCCCCTGCATGGCAGATCACTACACCGAACCTGGCCTCGACGCGGCCATCGTATGCCAGCACCATTGGCGATACCTCCGGGCCGGACCTCGCTAACGATGATGAGCCGGGAACTTACTGGCAGTGCGATACGGGCCAAACCTCGGGGTGGATTGAGATTGATCTGCGAAAGCCGACCCTATTCGACACGGTTACGATCGTTGAGCCCACATACCTCAGCGACTACGGGACGGACAGCCGCATCGTTTCCTATCGTGTCGAAGCATGGAGTCGAGGACAATGGCGCGAGCTCTTGGCGGGAGGCTCACCCAGGGAGATGGTGTACCGGGTGAAGCCGGCCTCCGCGGAGCGTGTGCGCCTGAGCATGCGTGGGACGGGCAAGCCGCCCGGAATTGCAGAGTTCGGCCTCTACGCAGGCGCCGCATTCCCCGTGTGAACGCCATTTAACGACACGGAGCAGGCTTTGTGTTGCCACAAAATCTTTTCAATTGATACTGGCTAAAGCCTCCGGAAAGTGAGAAATGAATGTCAGCAAATTGCGCGCCAATTCTCTGCGTCGGCAGCGAGCAAGCTCTCACCGATATGCGGTCTGCTGTTTTCACCCAAACCGGCCATAAGGTGAAGATAGCGACGCCGGCAGAAGCTGAGTCCTTACTGGAGGCCGAGCGGTTCCACCTCATTGTCCTCTCAGCCAGGGTCAGCGAAGAGGAAAGAACCCGCGTCCTGGCCGCAGCCGGTGACGCGCCCATCGTCGCATTAGAAGCGCCGACTAACCGTGACCGTTCTACCGGCAAAGAGAACTCGCGATTTTCTGGCTATCTGAATGGTTTCGCCTCATCATCTCTGGTTTCCGGCTCCGCCGCAAAGGGGCATGCGGCCGGAAGGTAGGGACCGGCTGGAGTGTGTGTTCGAGAACCATTGATTGCAAACTTCCGGCTTGCCCAAACTGGAACGAAGGGCACGGCTTCACGGTCGGTTCGCGCCAGCGGCCCACAAGCTATAAGCGATCACTAGCCAAGCCGCTGTGGCTAAGGAAATCAAAAGCCATGCATTGCGGCCATCAAGCCACCTCCACAAAACGAAGGCAAACGCCATGAGACCAATGCAGCCCAGCGAGGCCCCCTGAGCGTCAAGGCTCGCGGCCATGCGCCCGCGATTGCGACCGTCTGAACCTATGCTGGCCTTGCGCTTTTTTTCGTGGCTCTCGATCAGGCTCGCGCTTGCCGGAAAGATCGCCGGAAACGCCAGAAAAAGACCACCGATACCAGGTCCGAACTTCTTCGCAATCAGCCCTGCCGCCACAGTCGCTAAACCACCGAACAAGAACCGAACTACATATTCATGCGGCTTGGTGGCCGTCAGAGCGGACAAATTTACTTCGATCCTTTTCATGCTGATCTCGCTAAAAGGAGCCACAGCCCAATGGACACGACAAACCAGCTGGGTAGGAGCATTAGACTTGCGATGAGCGCACCAGGCTTGTACCGCCTTAGGACCCAACCGGTCAACAGCACATAGGCAAAAAAACCAACCGCGCCCAGCAACATCGAGCGGCATTCCAGAGCGGCATAACCTGTTCCGTTTAAGTGAACGGTGAGCCCGATAGTGGCGAGGGCTATGGAGGGCGCTGCCCCGAAAAGACCAGCAAAACTCTTTGGGCGCAGGACATCCCCCAATGCCGAAAAAAGGCTGACGACAACCCCGCCAACCAGAAACCGGATCAAAACGGTATCCATACCACCTCAGGCCGCTTTGCGAGCTTTCTTGATCAGACCCAGGGCAACTTCTTGCCCCTTGCACCCCAACAGCCTGTACTTCTTTCCCTCGAGTCCGTGATAGTTCACAAAAAAATCTTGTACTTCATCAAGCCACTTACTGGGCAGATCCTTCAGCCTCCGGATATTCGCGTACATATGATTCGCTTCCGCGACTGCCACCAGCCTGTCGTTGCGTATCTTGTCCTTCCCGTCGAGTTGCTCACCCTCTATCACGCCGATAAGCCGAGCCCTGACTGCACAGCCTGGAAAGGCCGGTCTGTCCATAAGCAAAAGCACGTCAATTGGGTCGCCGTCCGGAGCGATTGTTTGCGGCAGGAACCCAAAGTCATACGGGAAAACCATACCGGCAGGAAGGACCTTCTTCAGGGCGAATATCCCTTGATCGGGGTCGTATGCGAACTTATTCCGGCTCCCCGCGGGCGTTTCGACGATCACCTGGATCAGCCCTTCCTTCTTGTCAAACGGCTTCAGCTTTGTAGGGTCAGACAGCGATTTCATGCGGTAAGGTCCTCGGCAACGTCATTGTTAAAGGAATATTACAAACAACTCTGTCAGACGAGTCTAGACGTCGAGCGGTTGCCCAGTGGAGACCCGCAATCGTCCACCGGGCCGGCCCACCCGAAACCGGTCTCAGCCGGAAGGCGGCCCGGCTAAAAAAGGGAGGACGTGATGAGGCACCCAGCAGCATGGGCAGGATGGCTTGGCCGTTAGCCCGGCCCAGACCTGCGCATGTAGGATGGTCGCTGCATCGAAAAGAATCTCGAGACCACTGCCGGAGCCACGTCGCTATGCCGCAAGCCGTAGATATGCCGGGCCCCATCCTCCCGAAAATTGCTAACCCTGCACCCCTCGGACTCGCCGCCTTCGGCCTCACGACCTGCGTGCTCTCCGCCATAAACGCGGGCATGCTCCCGCATGAGGCCTTGCCCGTGGTGGTTCCCCTCGCTTTCGCCTACGGAGGCGTCGCCCAGATCATCGCCGGCATCCTCGAGTTCCGCGCAGGCAACACCTTCGGCATGGTTGCCTTCACTTCCTACGGCCTTTTCTGGTGGTGGTTTGCCTTCCTGCAGTGGACCGTCGGCGCTGGATGGCTCAAGCCGGCGCCAGCCTCCGCTGTCGCCACGGTCCTCCTCATGTGGGGCATCTTCACCTTCCTGCTCTGGATCGTCACCTTCCGCGCCAGCAAAGCCGTCTTCAGCATCTTCCTCTTCCTCTGGATCACCTTCTTCCTCCTCGCCGCAGGCGATTTCGGCTATGGCACAGGGAGGCTCGGCGGCTATTTTGGCCTCCTCACCGGCCTCGATGCCCTCTTCGTCGCCTTTATCGAGATCCTCAACGCCACTGCTAACCGCACTGTCATCCCCCTCGGCAACCCCATCCTCCGCACCTGAACCCAGTTCCTAACGGGGTATCAGGGCATTAGTCACACACTTTGCCAAATCGAAAGTTGAGTGAAACGTTAGCCCCCGAACCATCACTATCCCCATAGACTTACTCCGACGAGCTGCACAGATCTAGCAGGTGTGAGTGCCCTGGCGCCCCTGTTCGAGGTTTCGCATGCATGCCCCGATTCTCTCGCAAAGCCAATTAGATCAACTGGAACAACACACCATCGCCTGTATCCCGGAAACCACCGAAACCCCGGAATGGCACAACCTTTGGTGGTGTATTCGCAACGTTCCCGGTGACGTTTGCCGCTATCTCTACTTCATGCGCTTCAGCCTCTTGCTCTGGCTATTCCTACCCACGCTGGCGCTGCTCGATATCAACCCCGGCATCGCCTCCATCACCCGTGGCATCCTCACCCCCTACAGCCCGGTGCAATGGATCCTCACCGGCTTCACCGTTGTCCTTCCCGGATGGTTCGCCCTGCTTGCCGCCCGCATCGTCTGTTCCTACGGACCGGAGCGCTATTCAAGCCCCGTACCGCCCTGCTTCATCGTCTACGACAAGATGGAGACGCTCGTCTTCTTCGGCGCCCAACTGCCCGGCCTCGTCCTCCTGTATCGCATCTGCTTCAACATCGTCCATGAAGGAGAAGGCAATCAGTCCCTCGCTATCGCCTCGGTCTTCTTCGGAGCACTGCTGGCACTCGCCTTCTGGCACGTCATCGCTATCCTCTATTACTGGACCTACGATCCCGACAACATGGACCGCGCACGTGCCTTCCTGGTCCCCAAATGGCTATGGCTACCTCTCGACGAGATAAAACAACTGCCCCCTTCCGGCCTGCTCAAGCTGGCGCATCAGCTCATGGGCATATTGTGCTTCCTGGGCCAGGGCTATCATCGCGATCGCCAACTGCGCCCAGGCCACATTGTGGCCACCCTTACACTGCTCTGTGCCGTCATCCTCTACATCCTGGTCATGCCGGTATCCGCCCCCATCACCCTTCCCGTCGCAGCCGGTTGCGTCCGCATCTTCTCCGCCCTCCTCGCCCTGTGCGTGCTGTTCTTCCTGCTCCGCCCCGCGATCCGTGAGTTTCGCAATCACAAGCAAAGCTTCAAGGTGCGATTCTTACCAGTAGCCGTTTCCTTCCTGATCCTCGCCGTCTTTGTCCTTGGCTCGCTGAACCTGCGCGCGCCGCGTGCCTTCCCGGTGATTGCCTACGTCGCGATCCTGCTGATCGTGGTCTTTTGGACCATGGCCGGGATCGCCTTCTTTGCCGATCACTATCGCATTCCCGTGCTGACCCTGGCCGTCACCGTAATCCTGTTGATGAACATTTTCCCCGCGGAACATGTCTTTCCCGCGCAGCTGCTCCAAGCCAAAGACGTGGCCACCCCGCTGCCCACCCCAAAGGACTACGTGCAGCGTCTCGCCTATGACAGCACTGGAAATCCGCAACCCGTGATCATCATCACCGCCACCGGTGGTGGCATCCACGCCGCCGCCTGGACCGCCACCCTCCTCGGCGAACTGGAGAAAACCTTCGGCCCCAAATTCCATCAACACATCCTGCTCATCAGTTCGGTTTCCGGTGGAAGCGTGGCCGCCATGGCTTTTCTGCGCGAGTATTTTGCCGACCACCCCTTCGACCAGGATAGCCATTTCCAACATCGCATCCTGCAGTCGTCCGCGTGCTCCTCACTGCAAGCCGTAGCCTGGGGCCTGGTCTACCCAGACGCACTCCGCATTGTCTTCCCCTGGTTCTACAATCTCTTTCCCTCGCTCGACCGCTTCGACCGCGGTTGGGCTTTGGAAGTAGCGCTCGAGCGCAACCTCAGCGACCCCGCTTGCTTCCACGACCACTCCGACCTTCAAGCAAAATTTCCCACCCCCTCCACCCTGCGCCTGAACCAGTTGGCCATGCTGCTGAAAGCTCCGCCCGCCGACCTTGATCCAAATGACCCACGCCGGAATTTCCCCGCCTTCACCTTCAACACCACGGCAGTAGAAACCGGCGACCGCGTGCTGCTCTCGAACTACAGCGCTTTCTCGAACAGGGTAGGCCGCGAGCAGATACTACCCGCGGCGTCGTTTCTCGGTGTCTACGGCCGTGAAGCCCTGATCCACCCACCGGTCCAGGATCGCGGCGGCTTTGCGGATATCTCCCTCACCACCGCGGCTCGACTTTCCGCCAGCTTCACCTATGTCTCCCCGCCGGCCCGCATGCCCTTCGAGATGAGCCAGGGCAAAGCGCAGAACTCTTTTCATTTTGTGGACGGCGGTTATTACGACAATGACGGAACCAACTCAGTGATCGAGTTTCTCCGTTCCGCCAAGGACGCCCTTCCCCACGGCCGCGTCCTCCCGGTCCTGCTCATCGAGATCCGTAACAGTGACGATATCGATGACACCGACAGTCCCGACTCCTACGCCAACCAAGCCAATCTTGTCTTTCAGCCCTACGCCCCGGGTGAACCGCACCAACCCGGATCCCCGAAAGACGGAGCCTGGAAGGCTCCACGGAAGTCTCCTGGCCGCTGGGGTCCGGTGGCCGAACTATTGGCGCCGCCCGAAGCCGCGATCCACGCTGGTTTCAAATCCACCACCCGGCGCAACCGCCGCGAGCTCGATCTCCTGGAGTGTGCCTTTGACTCGCAGCTCTCCATCGAGCATCTCGTCTTCGACTACCAGCAGCGAATCGCCTGGCAAAAGGGCCATGAACCGCACACGCCCGACCCCCAAATCGATACCGGCGAGAGCGAGGTAGACCAACCCCTCAGCTGGCATCTGACCAAGCGCCAGCAACTCTGGATCACCGGCAACCTCGACCGCAACACCAACCTCTCCGACCGGCAAAAAATGCAAGCAGCCCTGGACTGGTTCAATCACCCGCAAGCAACAAACTGCAAGGAAACGGTGGCCCCGCAATGAATCGGCAAAGCGATCCGAAAGACGACGCGCCGGTTAACAATCTCCACGGGGTTCGACTATCTAAACGAAGGGCACGGGTTTAGCTCGTGCCCTACAGCTCTAGGACTGACGAGGGCTTTTAGCCCTTGAGGTACGCTTTTCAAGTACATTGCCAACACGGGAAGTGCGTCCCGGGTCAAGAACTATTTGCGGAAATGTACCCAGCAAATGAGGTAAGAGCACTCTTGCTCAAGCTTCACTTTCTGTGACAATATACCTCTTAGAGGGCTTCAAGCCTGCTCCGCTGCGACACCGCTTGCTCCGTTCCTTCACTTCGGGAGCGGAAAGCGACGGGCCGGCGGCCAAGGCTCCCTGCGAACCCACAACGGGCCCCCACAGGTAGACATGTAATAGAGGTGCGTGAGAACGATTCTGGTGTACTCCTTCTGCGGAATGTGAAGCTGCCATTCCGGGTCGCGGAAGCGGGACATCCGACTGGCATCACTTGATTTACTGCCTTTGTAGTCAGCTGTTCGAAATACGACGGTCAGTTCCACCGAACCGTCTGCTCGCCGCCTACGATATCCCGGAAAGAGCTTCAGGCCACGTGTCCCCCATCGCAAGTAATGCGAGAAAAAACGGAGGCAAAAAGCTGCAATCGTGTCGTACAGTAGAAAATTCCCCGAGCAGGATCGTGCCATCGAGTTGGTTTTCAGCCTGATGCGTCAGCATCCGGAAGGTGTCACGATCTACGAACTGAATGAGCTGATGCAGGCTCATCACGATAAACTCCAGGGAGAAATTGCCTGGTTCAACTCGATCGACGTTTTGATCGACGAGGGCAGGGTCTACACCTGCCCAAAATGGAGAGAACAAGGTTATCTCGAAAGCCTCAAACTGTTCGTAAAGTAAACCCGTCGGTATAAGCCCAAGCGAACTGACAAGCGCACGGGTGCCCCAGCCTGCCTCGGCAGGCTGGGATCCCCTTGTCAAGGCTGATCGAGCCAGCACCTCCGCGCGACCTTCAAATCCATGAAAATCCCAATAATCCGGTTGATCTAAGGGAAAAACTCATGATAAAAACCTCACCCGTCGAGACCTGCTGAAAACCACCGGCGCTTTCCTCGCCATGCTCGGTATGTCCCACGCGCATACCGCCGCGCAATTGAGCAGCGCGACCCAGCAGGAGCAAACCCGCGCCCAGCGTATGCAGGCTTTGGCCGCTGAGGTACGTTTTTCCAATCGTTTGTGCCGAACGCGGAGACGGATAACTTCGCCCCGTACGAGACGAAAAGCGTACCTCGGCGGCGAAAGCCGTCAAGCGCGCAGTCCAATTACGGCACGGCTGAACCCGTGCCCTTCGTTCGATAGTCTCTTCCCAAGCCTCTCAGGTGCTGTCCAAACTCGCAAACCGAAGAATCTAATTTGGACAAGACTGGCTGAACTTAGCCCAGGACGCAGTCCCGGGTAGAGATTTCGAGAGACGAAAAGTGTCTGTGCCGTAGCCACAGGTCGTCCTACCGCTCGCCGACAGCAAACGCGAACAGAGCCGATCCCGCAGGAATCACCACATACTGTTTACCGTCTAACCGGTAAGTGATCGCGGTAGAGTAAATGGCCGCGCCCAACTGCACGTTCCAGAGGTCCTTGCCCGTCCGTGCATCAAGGGCAATAAAATTGCCGTCCGATTCGCCGGCAAACACCAGCCCGCCCGCGGTAGAAAGCGCTCCCCCATTGGGATTGCTGAAGTAGGGGAACGACCACTTCTCTGCCCCGGTAAGTGGGTCCAGTGCCTTGAGAGCTCCCGTAGGTCGTGTCACCGGATCGGGCACATAGACGCTCCCCAGAAAATCGTGGCCCACACGATATGGCTGGGGTGCGCTGGTGAAGATATCGCACTCGTTCGAAGTAGCGACGTACAAGAGCTTTGTTTCTGGACTATAGGAAGGCGAATACCAATTCGTAAGCCCAAGAGCACCGGGGCACACCCGATTCCCTGCTGGATTCGGTTTCAGGTCCGCATTCAATATCGGCCTGCCATCCGGTCCTATTCCCGTCGCCCAAGTCACCTGGCCGAAGGGCGCAGCCTTGAGGAACTTGCCGTCGGTGCGGTCCAGCACATAAAGGTAACCGTTACGGTTCGCTTGCACCAACAGTTTGCGCGGCTTGCCTTCCCAGTCGGCATCCAGTAGCACCGGAACCTGGGTGGCATCGTAGTCATACAAATCATGCGGAGTGAATTGGAAAAACCACTTGAGCTTTCCCGTGCCGGCATCCAGCGCGAGCATGCTGTTGCTATAAAGGTTGTCGCCCGCCCGTTCACCGCCATAGTCGCTGGGCGAAGGATTTCCCGTGGGCCAGTAAACCAGGTTCAACTCAGGATCATAGGAACCGGTAATCCAAGCGGGTGCGCCTCCGGTCTTCCAGGAGTCGCCGGTCCACGTTTCGTGTCCCGGTTGGCCCGGCCCGGGCACGGTTTCAAAGCGCCAGCGGCGTTGCCCTGTATCCGCATCGTAAGCGTCGATGAACCCTCTGACCCCATACTCCCCGCCGGAAATGCCGACGATCACTTCGTTCTTCACGATCAGCGGTGCGACGGTGAAGGTATAAGCAGCTGCCGAGTCGGCAGCCTTTGCGTCCCACACCAGATTGCCCGTCCTGGTATCCAGCGCGATCACGTGGCCGTCGAGCGTGGCCATGAACAACTTGTTGCCGAGGATCGCGAAGCCGCGATTCACCATGCCGCAACAGGGTTGAAGCTTATCCGGGAGGTTGCGCTGGTAACGCCAGATAGGACGACCGGTGCGTGCATCCACCGCGAATGCGCGATTATTTTGGCCGGTCCCGTATAAGACGCCGTCCACCACCAGGGGAGTCGTCTCGAACTGGCCGAGGTCCGCAACCTGAAACGTCCACTGCATCCTAAGCTGAGAAGCGTTGCCGGCATTTATCTGCTCCAGCGTGCTGTAACGCCAGCCGTTGTATCGTCCGGAATAGGTGAGCCAGTTGTCCGGCTCGTGGTCCGCGTTCAGCAAGCGCTGGTAGGTGACTTGCGCGGGCAGGGCCGCGCTCAATCCGAAAAGCAAGGCCAACGGCAACGCTATCGTCTTCAAGCTGTGCCTCATTTGTCGCGCATATCCACCAGGTAGGCCACCAGGTCCCGGAGTTCTGCCGCGTTGATCATGGTCTCGGAGTATGCCGGCATAAGAGACTTGCGCTCGTGGGTCACTTCTTTCAGGTTTTTCTTCAGAAAAAACTGGAGCTGTTGGTTGGTATCGAGCAGTTGGAGGGAGAATGTATCTTCATTCTTCGCCACTCCGACAACTTTCTGGCCGTCTGCCGTCACTACCGTGACTGTGTCATACACCAACGGAAGTCCGTAATGGTTGTTGGGATCAAGCGTACCGCTGGTGAGCTCCTTACTCGGCTCGCGAATGGAATCGATCAGGTAGGGCACGGAGCGCGCCTCCCCCACGCGAGACAAATCCGGGCCAAGCACTCCACCGCGCCCTTGCACCATGTGGCAGATCGAGCATCCCCCCTTTCCCCAAAAGATCTTCTTTCCATTGGCAGCGTCGCCGGAAATGGTTTCGTTCTTTGCCGGGGCCAGCGATCGAAGGTACGCCACGATGGCCCACGTCTCGGAGTCTTCAAATCCGTTGGCCGGCATCTCGGTCCCGGGCACGCCGCGCGTGATGGTGCGGAAGATGCCGGCATCGCTCGAGCCGTGAACCCAACGCCCGGCAGTCAGGTCCGGGCCACGGCCGCCGCCTTGTGCGTTGAGCCCATGACATGGCGAGCAGTTGGCACGAAAGAGCGAAGCACCCTCCCGAATTGCAGCTGGATTGCCGGCAGCTGGATTGCCGGCTACCGGATTCTCCTGCCCGTTCACGACCAGCACCAGCGCTACGCTGATCAACGCAACCAGCCCGATGTATCTTCCGTTCATGCAGGATTCGCCGGCTTAGGGGTTTGCCAGGTTTCAAGATAATAAGCGGCAAGCGCCAGCAGGAAGCACCACAGCAGGATGTCCACCGTATAAGCAACTCCAAGCCGGGCAACGATGCTGAATGTTTGCCCCACCAGGCCCGCATCCGGCGTCCAGCCGGCAAGAGCCCAGGTGATGGCCGGGCCGCCCAGGCCGCAGACCAGCACAGCCAGCCAGTAGAACCAGTGCTTATAAGGCGCCGCTCCATGCCGCAAGCACCCCTTGTGGATCCCGCTGGCGCAAAGCACGATCACCATGGGAAGCAGAAGCCCGGCCACCAGGCATTGCAAGCAGTCATAAAAACGTTCTTGCCATGCGACCAGGCTGGAATAACCGAGAGAATGTCGCAGCCACGGTGGCGATTGAGAGTTCCAATACCCGGCGTAGAGCGCTTCATGCGCCCGGCCTACGGCAATCGCCTGCAGCACCAGCCACCACAACGCTAGGAAGCCGGCCAGCAGCAGCCAGCTCAGCCATCGAGGCGCGGGCTCGGCACAGGGACGCAGGTGATGGAACGTGGCTGTGTAGAGCAAGAGAAAGCCGGCCACCAGCAACACCCCGGAGAGCATGGAGAACGCAAACTGCCAGCTATGTGAGTCGGGGATCTGCAGCCAGGCCGCCGCCAGCAGCATCAGCACGAAGTTACCCACCCATTGACTCAGGAGAAGACGTCCGCTCATTTTCGCGCGGGCACCCCGCAATGCCTGCATCATTTCTTCTCCTCCACCGCGGACGGCGCCGGATCTACCTGCAGGTGCAACAAGTCAGTCGTGGCCTGGACGCCCGGTTGGTACATCGGCTGCACGTCCGCCGGGGTGATGGAGAAGCTGCCCGGGTTCACGACCTTGAGCAAATAGAAAGATTCATGCCGTCCGCTCGACTCGGTGGCAAAGAAAGCAGCATGATCATCGAAGAACTCGCTCCGCGTGTACCAGTACTGCCAGGCCGCCGGCTGATCAAGAATGTTGTAGCTGTCGCCATGCTGCACAAACTCCGTGCCCGCCGGGATTGGATCTTCGATCAACAAATACTTCGTGGGAGAGCCGTTCACGGCCAGATGAACGGCCAGGGTGTCTCCGGGTTGGACCGGACCTTTGATTGGGTCGAGCCGGTAAACAATCTGTCCATCCTTGGTGATCGGGGTCAACTTGAAGTAGTCGCGCGTGATATTAAGGGACAGAGTCCCCTGCTGGTAAAGCCGCTGCTCGGTCGAGAAGTACTTGCCCTGCACCGACCAGTAGGCCCGCCCGCTGCCGTGCCTGGTGATCTGCACCTGATTGCTGCCGGGGTGCAATTGGCCGGCAGCAACATCCACCGGGAAATCGACGCCCGAGGCCGCGTCGGCCGCGGTGAAATGCCGCTTGCCGATCGAGCTGCCGTTGAGCAGCACATCCACGTCAAAGTCTGCGTTCAGCTCCTGCGAAGCAGCGAGATAGTCCACCAGGCCAAAGAGCACCATGGCTGTCTGTTCGGTGGAGTTCCACCAGTATCCGCCGCTGCGATTCGCCACCAGCCACTGCGCCGCGGCTTCCAGCAGCGGGCTCCTGGGATCGGCGTGAGTGAGGAAGCGAAGGGCGAAGGCTGTGCTCTCCGCGCTGTTGTCATCGCTTATGTCGAGCAACGGGTTGTGCATGGAAGGCCACGATGCGAGGGAGCCTTCCCGCTTGACCTTGCTCTCTAACAGTTGCGCGATCTGTGAGGAGCGGTTGTCCCCTGTGCGCAACATGACCATGCCGGTAAGAGCCAATCCTTCGGCAGAAAGATCGTTGCGCCGCGACCAAAGAGTCTCGACCGAGGAACTCACGTTCTTCGCACCGGCCTCGCTCAGGGAGTACAGCACATAAGCGCGCAGATCGGGAATCATGCGCGGATGTTGCGCCAGTTGCTTTTGCAGGTAAGCCACTCCCCCGCCGAGATTCTCGCCAGCCTTGGCGTAGCCGGCGGCCTTGGCTTGGGCGAGTCCGGACACGACGTACGCAGTCATGAAGACGCGGCTGTCATCTTCTTTCCACCAGCCCCAGCCGCCGTCGTCGTGCTTCAGGTCGTTCAGGCGGTCGAGACCGGCGTTGATCTTCGCCTGCAGATCGGCCGGGCTGATCATGCCGGACAGGTTGAGCTTCTTGAGCGTCTCGGCAACCACCAGGTTAGGCAGGAAGCTGGACATGGTCTGTTCGGTGCAACCATAAGGATAAGAGGTGAGATAGCTCAGCGCGGAAAAGAGACTCCCCGCAATCGAGGGAGCGATCTCGAGATGCAGTGTGTGCGCGGCTGGATCGGTGTTCGCTGGAAAATCGATGGTCGTATTCGCGGAGGGATTGTCCGCGATCACGCCTGAGGTGTTGATGGTGCGCGGAACTCCGTTGGGCTCGACCGGGAAGGTAAGCTCGAGCGCATCCGATTCCTCGTTGGTAAGCGCCTTGGCCAGCAGGCGCGCGCTGCCGATGCGCGACGCTTTGACCCGCCAGAGGGCAGTTCCCTCACCCTTGCTGGGCACGGTCACGGACTGCGGCGCGCCGCTCACCGGATCGAGTCCGTCGATGTTGAGCGACAACTGTACCTGCTTGGCCTGGTCGAGATAGTTGTGGACGATCACCGGGATGGTGACTTCATCCCCCTGACGGAGGAAGCGGGGTGTGCCCATGCGCACGATGATGTTCTTGCGCACCAGTACCCGGTTGATGGCGGAGCCCGCCTTCGAGTCCAGCGTGATGGCGTGCACCGTGGTCCGCCAGGTGGTGAGCGAATCGGGAAAGGTCAGCGTGACGTGAGCATGCCCGGCGGAGTCAGTATGGACCGACGGCGACCAGTATGCCGTGTCGGGAAATGCCTTGCGCACCCGTGGCTGCACCACGTCGTTGCCCGGCTTCACCTGCGCCAGCTGCGGCCGGTAGCGGGAGGCCCGCTCCGCCAGCACGGGCGACTTGAGACCGGCCTTGCCGCTGAAGTAGTACTGCAGTGACGAGTCGACTGCGGCGAAGACATAGCGGTCGGGGTAGAGTTTCCTGACCATGTCTCCGCTGGTATCGGGGTAGAGAGAATAGATGGCCTCGTCGACGACGCCAAAGCTGAAGTCGGCGCTCACCGGCTTGCCCTGCCAGTCGCGGGCAAATACGTCGTACCCTGCGGTCTGCTGGGGTTGAAAGACCTGCTTGTCGGGAGTGATGTCAACTTGTAACTGCTGCTGTGCCGGGGGCACCTTGATGCTGAGATTGGCCTGGTAAAGCTGATCGTTGCGGACGAAGGCTGCGGTCAGTTCCAGGTTGGGTTGCGCATCGGCGGTGATGGGCAGATCAAAGGTCAACGATTTCCCGGGTGAGAACATCACCTTTTGAAACTCGATCGAATATCCGGTGGCGATTACCAGGGGATGGAAGTTGTCAACGTTAGAAAGGATGCTGAGGTGAGCCGTGTCTCCCACGGCGTAGCTCTTCTTGTCGGCGATAATCTGCACTGAGCGCGACTCGCCTCCCCACCCTTCCTCGTTGCCGCCCATCACCCATAGATAGGTGGAGTCGTAGACGATCCTTCCTTCGGGCGTCGTCGCGGTGGCTTCCACTTCCGCGCTGCCCGCAGACGAGACCGGGATCTTCCCTTGCGCTCGGCCACCTGCGTCCGTGGTCACATCCGTGGAGGCTCCGGGAATGGTCTGGGTTTTGCCGTTGGCGTACTTATGAGTCACCAGCTGCAGGTGTACGCGGGTCTGTACCGGCTTGTTATCGTAGTCCACCGCGGTTACGTTAAAGAGCGCGGAGTCGCCCACACGGATGGCATAGCTCACCGGCTCCACGTGGATGCGGAAGGTGCCGCGGGTGGCGAGAAAGCGTCCGCGCCCGGTGATCTCGCGGTTGGCTTGATCGGTCACTGCGGCTTCGACGGTGTAGTCCTGGTCAGCCGGCCGCTTCAGGTTAGCGACGTACTGTGTGGGGACCTGGATGGTCAGCTTGCCGTTGGCATCGAGTTTGCCCGTCTGTTCGGATTGTTGGGCAGCATCGTAGCCCAGCGAAGAATCGTCCCCGGCATCGGCTCCCATCCCTTCCTCACCGCCACCGCCTTCATCCCACCAATAGTGCGGGGAATGGTAGACGCGGTATTTGACCGTCGCATTGGAGACGGGTTCGCCGAAGAAGTACCGGCCATCGATCACCACGGGCATGGTTTCGCCCTGCAGCAAGCGGGGTTTGGCGGGGCTTACGCGCACCTGGTACTCGGGTTTGCGGTAGTCCTGAACCTGGAAACTGCCGTTGCCCGCATCCGCGTCGGGGTCGTCGGACGCCGGCCCATTCCGCAGGCGGATGTTGTAGTAGCCCAGGGTTGCGGTTGCAGGCAGGGTGAGATCGCCCGCCACGTTGCCTGCGGCCGAGAGCGGCATGTCCTTATCGAGCAGCGCATGATCATCCTGATCAGCGATGGTGACGTGAATGGTTGAGAGTTTGGGCAGCTCCAGGTGATTCTCTACCCTGGCGCGCAGGATCGCTTTCCAGTGCACGACGTGGCCGGGGCGATAGACGGGCCGGTCGGTGTAGACGTAAGAAGACCACCGGCCTCCCTGCCAACCGCTGAGAGCGTAGCCGCCGGGGGTGACCGCGGCCACATCGTCGCCGTGGGTGGCCAGCACCCAGAAGTTGTCCGGCTGCGGCTTCGGTGCGGTCATCTTCAAAGGGGCCAGCCCGTCGGCATCGGTGGCGCCGGTGGCCTTCTGTTCTTTGCCAAAACCAGCGCTCACTTGCACGCCGGCGATGCCCGCGCCCGAAACACGATCAACCGCATACGCCAGCACGCTGCCACCCCCGGTGCGCGTGATCATGGCCATGCGGCTTACCATCAGCAGGGTGTAGGCCTTGAAGTGGCCGTCGGTCGCTTCGACCAGGTAGAGGCCCGAGGATAGCGGGTCAATCGGCAGTTCCTGCGAGTCAGACACGTAGGTGGGTGGCAGCTCCTGGCGCCAGCGCGCGACCAGCTGATGATCGTTCAGCAGTGGGATCTGGGCGAACTGGGCCACGCCGACGATGCGGCTTCTGCGGGCGAGATTGGCTTGTCGGGCGCGCAGGCGATCGCGGTTCTCCGCGGTGAACTGGCCGCGGAAAAAGCGGCGGACCAGGAACCATAGATGATGCTTCCAGTCGTGAAACTTTTCGAGCCAGGTGCGCTCGTCGATTTGTTCTTTGGGACCGAAGGGGGTTCCGTTGTCGAAGCTATGGAGGTCGGGCAGGCCGGCAGAGGAATTTTTCGGGGTGAGGTACCCGGTAGATGCGGAACTCCAGCTCATCCACATTCTGCGCGTACAGATGGATGGTGGGCTTCTCGGTGGGAGCGAAGCTGCGATTGGTGCTCAGGTTGAAGGAAACCGGCCGCGCGGCCAGCAGCTGCACGGGAAACAACAGCGCCAGCAGGAGGAGGGACCCGACGTTCAATCGCCTTCGCGCAGAATATTCCAACGGTAAACCCCGAGAAAGTTTGCATTCTCCCGGAGCGGCCGCCAGCGCACATCCGGATGGTGTAACAAATCGCTCAGCAACAAACGGCGCATCTCGCCTTTGCCTTGGTGAATGGGCCCGGTATGGTAGACGACCCCGGTCTCCCCACAAAAAATCATGGAGTGAAATGGGGAGCGGTGCGGGGTAGCGTCCGGGACATCATACGGTGAGTTCTGGTCTAACTGGCGATAAAAAATCAGGTCGCCCGGACGGGCGAGGCGAAGGTCGCGTCCGACGAGGTAGGTGTTCCGCTCCATGAGCGTGCGCGCGTCGGCAAATTGGGCGAAGCTGCCGTTGCGGAGGTCTTCCGGCAAGAAGGGGCCAGGGCGGACGCGAAAGAGGTTTGCGCCCAGCGGGGTTTGGGGATAGACGTACTGGCGAATCGAGGCTTGCGGAGTTTCCATGGGATGGCTGAGGAGCCAGGTTTCATCGTGGGCGTGCAGCGCTTCGCGGTAGGCAAAACGGAGCAGTGCGGCGCAGTCGTCGATCTCGGCGGGCAGTTTGGGGCTGGTCTGCCTGAGATTCCGCGATGGAGGTGAACCAGGCGCGGAAGGCCTGGCGGTCCTGGGCAGTGTGAAGGCGGAGGAAATCGGGGGTCCCGTCGGCAAAGCCGTCGCTGGGGTCGAACAGAAAGGTGACGGGTACACGGATGGTGTGGTGACGCCAGGACAGATGTGAAGGTCCGTGTGACCCGGGTTCACGGGGGCAAGCAACACGCCCTCAAGGATGCGCCGCCGGGGAGATTCAAGCAGGCGAAGTTTGGGACGTTCGTTCACGGCTCACGATACCACCGAACCACGAACCCGGGGAAAACGGATGCGGACCGCGTCGTGTTCCGCACCGTCGCCGGCAACGTGACTTGGCCGGTTCGATGCCCAGCCGCTGCTGGTGGTACATCGACGGCAAGGCCGACGGCGACCAAGCTGAGGGTGAGGGTCCCTAGCCATATGGCACGGGAAAACCTCCGCTTCGTTGCATCCTCCATTTGAACCGGAGATCTTGTCACTACGCTAGGGATTATCCCATATGGGTTGGCGTCGGCATGGTGCCGGCGGGGAGCGAGAGTCCCAGGTGAAAGATGTAAGGAAAGGTGCCTGCTTGGAAGTAAACGCCTCCCGCTCACGTATGGCGGGCGCGAGGGGGAGTTGGTGGGG
The DNA here is from genome assembly GCA_963850235.1 of uncultured Acidobacteriaceae bacterium. Classification (GTDB taxonomy): domain Bacteria; phylum Acidobacteriota; class Terriglobia; order Terriglobales; family Acidobacteriaceae; genus PALSA-350. Next base: position 108,241 of record CAWKKM010000012.1, read on the forward strand.
AAAGGTTTTGGAAAAAGTGCGCACTAAGCCGGCCCTGAGGGGCTGATTGAGCGGATGGGTGGCACGGTGTGGTTTGCGCGGCGAGTACCCAGAGGGCCGCCGGGGATGGGCGTGTGGTAAGGCCGACGCAACGGTCGCCGCTGGGCGCGGCGGCGGGTTGAGCTGTGATGAGAGCGTTCACACCACATTAGATTCCGGTCGTGTGGCGAAAGTGTTGCTGGCCGGTGGGTTTTCGTGGTGGGCGAGCGTGGGGTCTTTACCTCTTTGAGGGCGTGATAGCTACTGATGTCTTCGCGTCTTTCTGTGCCGTGATCCAGCTATTCGTTCGGGCCTCGAGCATGCTCAACGGCAGCACGCCTCCATTCAACATCTCGTCTTGGAATGTGCGAAGGTCGAACTTCGGCCCCAGTTCTGCCTGCGCCCGCGCCCGCAGCTCGCGGAACTTCAGTTGCCCTAATTTGTAACTCAACGCCTGTGCCGGACTAGCAATGTACCGGTCCACCTCGGCTTGGATCAACGGTTCGTCGATGCAGTCCTCTTTGCGGAAGTAGGCCACTGCCTGGTCGCGCGTCCAGCCCTGCGAGTGCAGCCCCGTGTCCACGACTAGCCGCACAGCCCGGAACAGCTCGCTCGCCAGCCTCCCGTAGTCGCTCGCCGGCTCCTGGTAGAAGCCGACCTCTTTACCCAATTGCTCCGCATAAAGCCCCCAGCCCTCGATATAACCGGAGTTGAAGAAGATGACACGGAACTGGGGCAAGCCGGTTTGGGCCCGCTCGACGGAGAATTGGAAGATATGCCCGGGTATCCCCTCATGGTAAGCAATGGCTTCATCGCTAATCAGCGTCCGGTGAGTAGGATCGGATGTTTGCACCACGACCCGTCCGGGCCGCGATCCGTCCGGAGTACCAGGTATAGCGTGGGTCGCCATTGCCGGCTGGAATGCCGGAATCGCCTCGACTGTCACTGGCTTGCCCGGAATGAAGGTAAACAGCTCGGGCAGTTTTGCCTCCATCTGTACGATGTACTTGCGATACTCTTCGAGAATCTGCTCGGATGATGTCGGTTGGAACTTCGGATTGGTCTTCAGGTATGCGCGAAAGCTTGCCAGATCGGCAAATCCCTGATTCTTCGCAATCGCACGTCATCTCCGCCTCGATCCGCGCAATCTCCGTCAACCCCAGCGCATGAATCGCATCCGGCGTCATGTCCGTAGTCGTCATCAGGTGGATCGCCGCTTGGTAGCGCAGCGCCCCATCCGGCAACGAGTTGATCCCCAGCGCCGTTCGACCGTGGGGCGCGTAGTCGTTCGCCACAAACTCCCCAAACGCCTTATAAGCCGGAAGTACCTCGTCATTGACCGCATCTGTAATCACCTTGGTCAGCCGCGCTTTGTCTTCGGCGGAGAAACTCCCAGGAAGTTTATTGATCGGCCCCAGAAATGGGTTGGCGACGATAATTCCATCGCACTGCACCGGCACCTTTTCCAGTAGATACTTCACCGGCATGAGGCCATCCTTCATTCCCACGCGCATCTTATCTTCGGTCTGTTTCAACGCCAGCGGAATCTGGTGCAACCTCGCGATGTAGTCCTCATAGTGCTTCACGGTGTCAAGCGGCATGGACAGCGGCAAGTCGGCCAGAGCCACGTGCACCCCAACTGAATTTCCCACGTTGTCCCCCGGCGTCTCGTAGGACTTCAGGCTCCTGTACGCCCGGTTGTCGCTAAGCACGCTGATTAAAAGATCGTGAGACAGGCGGTCCTGCTCCCCAAACCCATCCGTCGGGATCGTCATAAGCCGCAGCAGAAACGCATCGTTCTCCATCTGCTCCCGGGCTACCTCTGCCAGGGAGTAATCCGCCATACGATCGTTGTATCGATAATCCCCCATGCTGGTAGCGAGCCACGGCAGCTCCTTCAGGCGGGTCTGGTAATACTCCTCGAAGAGGCCGTTCTGTGCCGCAAGCCTCGATTCAACCGAGGCCGGAGCTTCAGCTCCGACGGGTGCGTAAGGGAGAAGCAAACCGCCGGCCAGTAGCGTAGTGAGGGTGCGGGCATGTGTGCGCATGATTGACAATCTTAGCCCCATGCATCCCCCCAATCGAGTATGAGGACACTTAGTGCGCTTCGTGTGCAAATGATCACATAAAAGAACCGCACCACCCGATACAGTTCCAAAAAGCTATTCTTTTACCGGATTACGAAGCGGCGGCGTGCCCGAAGGCGCGCTTCTGACTAATTGAATCTGCCTTTCGACGTCCACAAGAACATCCGGATTCTGGACCGCAGCGTCATTCCTCGCCAACTCGTACCAGCGCAGGGCCTGCTCCGTTTCGTGCCGGCCGAGGGCGAAGTTGCCCAGCTCAATCGCCGCGATCGCGGAGTCAGGGTCGAGGGCAATCGATTTCAGCAGGATTTGTTCTGTTGACTTCTTATCGCTCCCGGCTTCATCAAGCATGTGGAAAGCCCGAAACCTCAGTATGCGCGCAGTTACCCGCGGCAAAAGAAAGTCCCCGTGGTAAAGCAACAAATTACCGAACCGCGCGGTCGGCTCCACGTTGCGCATAATAGACATCGCATACCAGTTGCGCAGGGAGACATTGGGAGCGCGCACGGCCAACCAGCCGTTCAAATCTCCGTTGCTGATCTCTTCCGGTTGTGGCTCCCATTCCTTCACGCCGGCGGCCTTCAACTGCTCACGCAACGCCATGTAGCCAACCATAACCGGGGCCGGAGCGATATGGCTCTTATAGTATGCAATCAGTTCGGGTGTCCGTTGACCCAGGTCGACACTTTCGTTATCGAAGCCTCTCCACGCGTTGTGAGCGCCGCCCGCGAGAAGATTGTGATACTCCCAAATTCTGCGTTGGGGCAGCACGGTTACGGCGATCGACAGGATTGCGACGATCGGCACTACCCGCCAGCCCAGGGTGGGAGACTGCCACAAATCCCAGGCACCCACCGCCGCGCATACCGCCAGCAGCGGCACCACAAACAGCCAATGCCGCAGACCGGCATAAAATATTCCATTTTGGGCGATAAAGAGCATGAAAAAGATTGCCATGGCGGCGAAGCCTGCCAGCGGGAGCCGAACCGGAACCGGCATGCGGCGCAGCAGCAGCAAGGCGATACCGTAGATCGCCAGAAGGAGAAACGCCGGAGGCAGCTTGACCACCAGATCGGCAAAGGCAACCCACCACGGGGCTTTTCCCTGAAAGCTATGGCCGAAGACTTCGATCCAAAGAGGCCGGCCTTCCACGCCCGCGCGCAGAGTGTCTGCCAGGCCCCACAAATAGGCGCGCGGAAGCAGGTGCACGCGCCGAGCAACATCGAGTACCCGGCGCATGACAGGCGAATGCAGATCGGAGATTTTGGCGGCAAGCGGACGATTGAAAGTTTCTATCGCTTGGCCTTGGGCTGTAAGCCCGGGGCTCTCGCGATCATGAAATCCGTAGGCGCTCCATAACACCACCAGGCTCAAGGCGCTGGCCGCCAACATGCCCAGTATCTGTCTGCCAACAGACTGCTCGCGAACCTTCTGCCAGATGAGTGCACCCATGCAACCAAGCAGTAGCAGCAAGACAATCAGCGGTGCCGAGTGCTTGGTGGCCAGCAACAGCCCGGTGAAGACGCCGAGCAGGATCCAATCGAACCAGAACCCGTTCCGCAGGGCGAGGATGGCCAGACAAAGGCAGATCGTTCCCAAAAGAGCCATGGGCAAATCGGTCATCACCACTGGCATGTGTGCGGAAACAGTGGGGTCAAGCGCGAGCAGCAGTATCGCCGCCAATGCAATACCCGCGCCGAAGACTCGCCATAGCATCCATCCCAGTACAGCCAGCAGGACGCTATTGAACGCGAGCATCGCTACGCGCGCGCGGCGATGAATCTCATTGCTGTCGCTGTCGAGAAACACCGCCTTTTGCGTGTATTCGCGCTCCTGGACTTTTTCTTTCAGCATTTTCAGTGCACCAAGGTGCAGCACGCTCGAGGGAACCGAGAGCCCGGCAACCAGCTTGACCAGCGGCGGGTGCTCGGGATTGAGACGGTAATCTCCCCAACGTAAGTAAGAAGCACCTGCGGCTATGTGATAGGGCTCATCAATGGTGAATCCATCGAGACTCGTAGCCCAAATAGAATGACCCAGCGCGAACGCAAGGAGCAGCAGCAACCCGATCCAGAAAAAATGCTCTGGGGCCCCAGAACGTACGTTGGGAGTGGGCATTTGGCGTAACTATATATCAGATAATGTGCTGACAACGTGCCTATCGCGGCAAATTACATTCCCGGGACGAGCGGCCGCGATATGGTTTCGTGGTTTGCGTGGTTTTTCCGGACTGGTGTAGTGCGTCACACAGATGGGCCTTTATCTCATCGGAAGATCCTGAGTCGGCTCTTAGCTGGTAAGCCGTGCTTTTCAAGCTACATCGCGCCGAGTCCCGTTAGGGACGACCGATATTAGCCCAGGATGGAGTGCGCAGCACGGAATCCTGGGTACCTATAGCAAAATGATCTAGCCCCGTAGGGGCGGCACACATCCTTGAGGGACGTCAGTCCCGATCGGAGCGGATACGGCAGCTGACATAATCGCCTTTATTACTGACGCACTCCACTGGGGCTGCTGTTTTCCCTAAGGCATACGCTCCAGATGATGCTTCATATGAGCGATATAGTCTTCCAGCATAAACCCCAGTGTGATGCGATCTTCTCCAAAAAACCAGATGCGGGAAAGGTGCGCCTTGTTAACACGCTCGACGGTTTGCGCGAAATGACGATTAAGCATCTGCCAAAGTGAAAGCAGCTCTGCCCATCGTCGATCCTGGTAGGCCTGCGCTGCCACCCATTCGGCCTGCTTGTAGCCTGCCATACGCAACTCCGGATCAATGCTAAGGCGCACCGCGCGCTGGATGTTATTGCCCGCAGAATCGATCAGGTGGCCAACAACCTCTTTCGCGCTCCAACCACCATTCGCGGGTGACCTGGAGGCAGAAGCCTCGTCGTAGCGCGCGTCCAGCATTAGTATGCCGTTCTCGACGACTGCCCGAAGATGACTGGCCAAGTGCGCCGGTTCCAGCAGGAGCAGGTCCGTTGGTTCGGTATAGGGGCTCATAGCAGAAGTCTACGCCGATATAACAGTGTCATGCCGCAGCTGTAATCGCAGCGAGAACGGCCGCAACGCTACTCCGGTAGAAGTTCGTAGCTGGTGAAGGCCAGCATCTTGCTGTCGGGCGACCAGGACGGAACGTTCATCGTGCCACGGCCGCCGAGCAGCTTGGCAAGGGTACGCACTTTCCTATCGGCGAGCGACAACACGCAGAGCTCAACGTCCTGATTGGCGGGGTGACCCTGCGTGCCCGCCTTGTACGCGAGGAAGGCGATCATTTTGCCGTCGGGCGAGATGTGCGGAAACCAGTCGCTCGTGTCCCTGACCAGGAGTTGTTCCTGCGCACTCCCATCTGGATGCATGCGCCAGATCTGCGTGTGGCCCGTGCGGTCCGACTGAAAGTAGATCCACTGACCATCTGGGGAGAACTCGGCCACATCGCTCTTTGCCGCAAGCAGAGTTGGGGGCCCACCCGCGACAGGAATTGTATAAGCGTCGAAGTTGTCGCCACGCTGGCCGGTAAAGGAGATGGTCTTGCTATCGGGTGACCAAGCGTGAAAGTAAGCGGGACCATTCGAGGTGAGGAGTTTGGGCGTTCCGCCTGCCGTGGCGACAACGTAAATCCTGGCCTGCCCGTCGGGATCCTGATTGCCGATGGCAATCAGGCTGCCATCGGGCGAAATGCCATGGTCACCATTGATCTTCGTCTCAGGGCCGGTCGGAATAAGCGTTGAGGAGGTGGAGCGTGGAACGGTGCTGTCAACGGAATGGACGCCGTCGTCGAGTACTAAGTGCTGCAGGGTCCCTTCCTGGTTGAAGATGAGAGCCTTGCCGTCAGGTGTCCAGTTCGGATCTTCGAAATGGATGGGAGCGGTGTAACGCACGCGACGATCGGTCGAGGCAACGATGACCGACTCGAGGGTACTGTGGAGTATAGGTTGATGGGTAATCGGAAACAACGGTTCAATCTCGACGTTCGAGAAAATCGCCGTTTCTGTCACTTTCTCATTGTGAGAACAGACACCGAGACCGACGTAGAAGTCGCCTTGGATGCTGACACGCATGGCGGCGCCGGAAGGCGCCATCTTGCCGTTGGCCTCTGGAATGGATACATAAACATAGTCGCCGCGCTTCTCAATGAGTACGCGATGCGGCGCCTTGCCGTAGGTTTCTATCTGGTGGGTGTCCGCACCGGCGGCGTCGCGGTATTGCAATGAGGTGGAGCCGTCCCCGTGACGGGCGACATCCGCGTAAATCGAATGCGCATCGAGCGATTGACGAATCATCAGCACGGCTTTTCGGTGCGCATTGCCCTGGTCGCCGGCGAAGTCGATGTCGGCACTTAGGGCCACATCGCCAGACATTCTTTTCCAGACGTAATGGAAGTCATCCACGCCAAACCAGACGTCGGCGCCACTGCCCGAGATGGTGTAGCTATTCTTTGAGGGGTCGTAATGGCCGCTACCCGGACGGAGAATCGTGCCGAAGTCCCCCTGACCCTGAAATTGTCCGAGATCTTGATTGCTGGTTTGGCCGCAGGCGACGGCGACGCCGAGGCAAAGGGGCACGGCGAGCCACGAACTCCAACAACGCCTTCCGACAAGGCTCATGCACTCCTCCACGAAATGAAGATCATCCTCTACGAATAAGGATAGGGATGGCAACCTATATTTGTGGTCGCAGATTGTGTGGGACTGTCAGTTAGGAAAGAAGGTCTGCAAGGGTCGTAGGTGGGCTCACCCTGCCTTCGGTCTATGACGATCTTTCGGGGGGTCCTGATAGGCGTCATTGGAATAACCATTACAGTTTCAGTTCGCTCGGATGCACATCCCCACGGAAATCAGTATTGCGCTCCGGTGCGGTATGCCATCGACGCAGGTCCCGTGGGCGTAGGAGACGGGCGGTGCAGACAAAACTACCCGGCGCGCCGCGAATTTCTGACCACCGTTCAGCGCCAGCCGTAGTTCATGCATCGGTAACTGGCACAATAAACGCTTGAGCGCCGCATTCGTATGTGTGACAGTGCAGGTACACAATTTTGCTGAACCGATTCGAGCGAACGTGGTACTATTCTGGCGGCCATCACTCTCGTTCCCCTAGCCGCCGTGGTGTCCGTAAGATAGAAGTCCCACCCGTTATCCCTTTCGGAGACTCTCATGCCCTTCCGCAAAACCCTTTGCGCAGCGTTCCTGTGCCTACTCGGCGCAGTCTCTGCATTCTGCCAGACCTCACCGACCCCGGAGAACGTGTTCCACAAATACAAACCAACTTATTTTGCTCTGCCCAACGGCTCTGGCACGCTCACAACCATCAATAACTCAGGTGTTGTTGCAGGTACATACATCCCGAACACCCCAACCGCCAACGCAGAGGGCTATTTGCGCTACAGGGACGGGCGGGTCGAGATCTTCGCAGTCCCCAACTCGACGGAACTTTCGATCATTAAGTTGACTGATCGTGGTGAGCTGCTCGGTAGGTACTCGGATGTTAACGGGAGCGCCAACACCGGTTTCATCCGGCGTGCGGGTGGAAAGATCGAGACCTTCCAGCTTGGTGGTGCAGCAGGGGGCACCTACCCGACCGGCCTCAACATCGAGGGGCAAGTCATAGGTTTCCTAGCGACCAGCGACATCATTCCGCCGACTATGCCGTTCCTCCGCTATCGCGATGGGCAGTACCTGACTTTTAACGTAGAAGACAGCGATGAGGTCTTTACCTACAACATCAATGATGCTGGAATCGCTCTTGGCTCCTATTTTTGTTCCGCGAGTCAAGGCGGCGTGTGCGGCTTTTACGGAAAACCGGGAGGCACGCTCACAATCTTCTCTTATGCGCCCAACGGTCTGATCCCATTCCAGATCAACAACTGCAATGTGATTGCAGGTGTGGCCTATCCTGCGTCCGGTGGCAATGATGGCTTCATTCGCACACCGGACGGAAAGCTGACCCTCTTTGGTCTGCCCGATATTGATGCTTCGAAGATGGCGATGAACGATCGAAACGAAGTCATCACCGATTATTATGTTGCGGGGGCTCAGGGCGTACCCATTAACTACAACATCATCCGGATGGCCGACGGCAAGATCGGTAACTACGATCCCATTTCCAGCCCTGGCTCATTGCGAGGCGTGGCCATCAATGATCGTGGCGTGATTGCAGGAATAGGCGGTCCTGACGGCTTCTTCCTGCTAACTCCGAAGAAGTGACTCTTCTCCGACAAGGTCACCACTGCTCGGCGGTGGTGACCTTGCAATCGTGGCCCCTTAAAGAAAGGCACACACGCGACCTGTCCAGGAAAGCGAGGCGGGAAATCCGGGTTCGCTGCGCGGCCCCACTGCACGCCGGGGCGGGCTCCCGATATCATCTGCTGTAAGAAGTAGTGCTTTTTCAGGGTTACCGTAGGGGCCAAGGCGTTTTTTTTTCGCAAGAATCGAACTTTCCGGCACCTCGATGCCTCTCTCAAGCATGCAGACACAGAACCAGGCAAAGGAGGCGGCGCCGCCCGACCAAACCCTGCTGGTGCTTCTTGCGCAAGCCGGCGACCGGAGCGCTCTGGAGCGGCTTCTGCGGGAGGCGCATGCGCCGTTGCGACGCTACATCACCCGTCTCGCCGGATCTGACCTTGCTGACGATATCCTTCAGGAAACTTCGCTGCAGATCTTCCGCAAGCTGCCGTTTTTGCGCGAGCCTACCGTCTTTCGGCCATGGACATTCCGTATCGCTTCGCGTATTGCCTTCTCACATCTCAAACACGCCCGCCGCTGGCAAGGCCTCGACTGCGCGCCAGCGGAACACCTGGCTACCCTCGACCCTAGTCTCGGCGAGCCACCGGATGAAGGCTTCCTGACGCTTCTCGACCAAGTGTCACCGGCCAGCAGAGCCGTCCTTCTGCTCCGCTATCAGCACGACCTCACGTTGGAAGAAACTGCCGCCATCCTGGAGATTCCGATCGGCACCGCCAAGTCGCGCCTCCATTACGGAGTCACCACCCTTCGCAAATACCTAACCACCGAAAGGAACCTAGTATGAGCCCCGAATTTCAGCAGCCCAACTCCGAAAATAGTAATGCGGAACTCGCCTTCGTCCAGCAAGCCCTTGCCGAAGCCGACAGGTCCGAACGCACCTCCCGCGTTGTCGTTGGCGCGCTCGCCATCCTCGCCTTGGTCGCGTTTATCTGGATGCACATCCACATGTTCCCGCCGGATAGCTTTTCCGGACTTCTTCGCTCAATCCTTCGCGTCGATCTGTTCTTTTTGGTACTCCTGTTCGCCATCACCATGTACCTTCGTCAGGTCATGAACAAGAGCACCCGCACTATCCTTCGGGCGCTCGCCAACACGCGGCAGCGCTGAGCTGGAGTTTCGGAGGAGTTTCAAACAGACGAAACAACCCCAAATGTGTAGGACGGTCCGGCCGGATCGAAGTAATTAAGGGGGGGGAATTTCGTCTGCTCTGAAACTTCCGCTCTCTGTCTGCAAAGCTTTTTACTTGTCCCCTCTGCCACTCGTCACTCATCCACTGCGTCTCGTCACTCGTCACTCTGTCACTCGTCCCCCCGTGGATATATTGGTTAAAGGTCCAGGATGGTAGGTTCCCGGGAGATTCTCATGGAGGTTCATACAATGAAGGACACGTTTGTGGCGGTTGCTCTCGCTTTTGTAGTAAGCGCGGTGCCTGCTTACACCCAGAATCAGGCGCCTAAGCCGCCTGAAAGCCCATCCCAGGTTCTGTTGGATAACTGGAATGATGTAGGGCGAAAGCTTACGGCCATGGCTGAGGATTTTCCTGAGGACAAATACGATTTCAAACCAAATCCTGCCGAGCGCAGCTTTGCCGAGCAACTGCTACACGCGGCGAACACGAACTACTATTTCATCAACCCTATCCGTGGCGAGAAAGTGCCCACGGCAGATCCCAAGCGCGACCAATATAAGAGCAAGGCTGAAGTCGCGGCTTTCGTGAAGAAGTCATTCGCGGATGGCGCCGCAGTCATCAAAGAAAAGGGCGACGCCGGGATGAGCTCATTGCTCCTGGATCCTTTCTCTCCTAATCACCAAGTCCGCATGTCAGATCTGGCGTGGAACTTCCTCGAGCATTCTGGAGAACACTACGGTCAGTTGGTCGTCTATTATCGAGTCGCTGGCCTGGTGCCTCCAGAATCGCGTCCGAAGAAGTAGGCAACCGCGAGGCCTCAAAGGGAGTGGCGGGGTCGTGCGACGGCACTCCTGAGGCCACCGCTATTTAGGTGGAAAGCCCTTAAACATTCTGGCGATATCACTGTCCAGAGATTTGGTGTTCTTGTTTGCGTTCGTCGACAGATCCTCCGTAGCCAGACCTCTCCAAAGCAGATTCTTGGAATTAGCCTCGAATAGATCGACCACCAGGTTGGCCACCGGTTGGTTGGTCGTGGTGGTTGTGGCGTCGCCAAATCCACCAGGATTTCCTAAGCCACCCCAGCCCCATCCACCCCAGCCCCAGCCGCCGCCCCAACCGCCACCGAAGCCGTCATACATGGTTTGGACTTCCTTCTGGTTGTGTAGATTGTCACTCGCGAAAATCGTGACAGACCCGCCAGACGGCACCAATTGCCATCCCTTTGCCTGCAGCTGCTTGTCGACCGCTTGTTTAATACGATCTACATAAAAGGGATCTGAGGTTTTGACGTTCCCCCACGTATAGGTATGGTATTGCGCGAAATTGGCTTGATGGTTGTAGTCGGTGCGGACGTTGCCGGCAAACGCGGGGAGGGCGGAGCCTCCTAATAACATCGAACAAATCATGACGGCACCGGCTCGAAATCTCATGCGGTTACCTACCTCTCTCAAGTCGCGATCATTTCTACCCGCGACACCGGCGCAATCATATAGCAGTTCCCGATAGCATGCATACCCCGGCCGCCCATTGACTCGCCAGGCTTTGACCCAGGTCGTCGGAGCACAGTTGGATGCCACTCCGATTTCGGACACGGGATGTAAATCGGAGGCGCTCACGACCCACATGGTCTGGCCATTGGAACGCATCCACTTGTCGATGAAGTTTGCCCCCAGGCCATCGCCGTGGTTCGATCCCCAACTAATGCCATTGCCAAAGTTGCCCCATCCACCATTATTGGTTGTCGGACTTGCTTGGTGGTAGCCAATCGACCTAGGCCGGTTCTCCCCTAAGCGTCACCACGACCGAGGAACCGGAGCGTTGGGCGAGCTGCACGAAAGTGGCAGGCTCGGTCACCAGAAGGGCGACGGCGGTTGCAGATTTTGATAGTGCGCGGCATCGAACTCCTGCTAAGCTCTGCGTGCAGTTACAACATAAAACAAAGTAAACGGGCTTTTTTTCCATGCTCCAAGTCTGCCGTGTTCTCTATCAGTTGTGCGGAGCCGTCTGTTTTGTAAGCTCCCTGGCCGCCATTGCTCAACAACCCCAGCCCCGGCTGACGCGAGCGCTCGAGCAGAGCCCCCGGGCCGTGCTGGCGCATTCGCGATCCCCTCGCGTGAGCACCGCGGCCGATCTTGGCCCTGTCCCCTCTGATATGCCCGCGCCAGGCATATCGCTCGTCTTCCGGCGAAGCGCGAGTCAGGAAGCGGCGCTGCAACAGTTACTCTCACAATTGCAGACCCCCGGCTCCCCGCAATTCCATCGCTGGCTTACGCCGGAAAGCTTTGCCGCCCGCTTCGGGGTTGCCGATGCAGATATTGAAGCCACGGAAAAGTGGCTGACCAGTGAAGGGTTTCACGTGGACAGCGTCGCGCGTAGCCGGGATCGCATCACCTTCTCCGGCACGGCGGCCCAGGTGCAACGGGCATTCGGCGCGGAACTCCATCACTACCGGGTAGAGGGCTCTGTGCACATCGCACCGGCATCCGATCTCACCCTGCCGGCGGAACTCGGCGCGATAACGGCAGCCGTACTGCATCTGTCGGACTTTCGTCCCAGGCCAGCCTGGAAGACAGCAGGAAGCGCGTCCCCGGCCTATACCGAGGGTTCCACTGGCGCTCATTATCTTCTGCCGCCGGACGTCGCGGCTATGTATGATTTTGTGCCGGCGAACATCGGGGGAAATGCAAAGTCGATCATCGGCACAACCCAGGTGGCTATCGTGGGGCAGTCCTATGTAAAGACTCAGCTTGGTGCTTCCGTGGTAACCAACTTCTCGGGATATGCGACGCCGTTTGGCCCTGGAGCGACCGTAGCGACCCCGATTCTGGTTCCAGGTTCCGGGGTTGCGGCCGTCTCGTTCGGGGATGAAGGCGAGTCGGAACTCGACCTCGAATACGTCAACACTGCGGGCGCTACCTACAACCCGTTTTTCGTATATGTGGGGGATAGCCCAAATTACAGCGTGTTCGATTCGCTGGGCTATGCGATCGAGGAAGACCTGGCTCCGGTCATCAGTATCAGTTATTCCATCTGCGAGCCATTGCTGACCTCCACCGAGTTGGATCACTGGAACGCTTTGTTTGAGCAGGCCAGCGCTCAGGGACAAACGATCGTCGCCAGTTCCGGTGACAGCGGTTCTACCGCCTGCACGTACGAGCCCACCACCAGCGCATTGACCGTGACAGAGCGGCAATCGCCCGCGGTGGGCTTTCCTGCCAGTAGCCCCAATGTAACGGCCGTGGGCGGAACGCAAATGCCTGCCGGAAGCTTTGCAGCAGGCAGTACCCAGTATTGGTCGCCGAGTGGATATTCGATTAACCCCGAATCGCTGCTCTCCTATGTACCCGAGGTAGCCTGGAACGAAGGTTCCGTGGCTCGGGGCATTGTGGCCGGAGGAGGCGGTGCAAGCTCATATTTTCCCCGGCCCGCCTGGCAAGCGGCCTTTCCTGGTATGCCCGCTGGGAGTTACCGGTTGTTGCCGGACGTGGCGTTGCAGTCCTCGGTCTCTGATCCTGGCTATGTGCTGTGCACTGACGACCCAACCTTGGTGGCGGAAGCTGGGCAAACAGCAAGCTGCACAAACGGTCTGGTTGACAATAATGGCAAGCTGACGATCGCGGGCGGCACCAGCTTTGCCGCTCCTATCTTCGCGGGGATGATTGCTCTCCTGAACACAGCTGAAAGGGCGACCGGACAGGGAAACATCAATCCGCAGCTTTATAGTCTGGCGGCAACGCCCGCCACGTATGCAGCAGCGTTCCACGATGTAACTTCCGGCACGATATCTTGCGTAGCCGGCGCCTCTGACTGTACCACTGCCAGCCAAGGGGACTACGCGACCGGAACCGGGTACGACGAGGCTACCGGTTTGGGCAGTGTCGATTTCAATGCGTTGCTGGCAGCGTGGCCGCAGGCCGGCACAACGACTTTACTGCCCACGGAAACGCTCGTCCTGACCCCTCTTTCCGATCCCTTCGCGGGAGGGGAAACGGTTTCGCTGCAGATCCAGGTTGGACCTTACTTTTTCACGGATGGGCTGCCATTGCCGACAGGCAGCGTCTCAGTGGCGGTAGACCATGCCATCGTGGACTCTTCCCTGCCATTCTCATCGTCGACTGCCGGCGTATCCACGGTTTATGCAAGTTACAGCCTGGTTATTCCGGCGACGCCTGGATACCACCTGATCACCGTCGCCTATGCGGGCGATGCGCAGCACGCTCCCTCGAGCGCGACCTATCCAATCCTGGTAGGCAGCATCGTGGCGAGCGGCAGCTTCAGCCTTTCCGTCGGGAACATGGCGATCCCGAACGGCAGCACCGGCAAGACCCAGGTGACCGTTACTCCCAGCGGTGGCTATGGCGGTGAGGTCTTGTGGTCACTTGCCCTAACAGGCGGCTCCTCAACTCCATTAAGCGGTTGTTACGGAATTGAACCACTGGTCGTCAACAATATCAGCACAGCGACGCTTACGATTGGTGTCGGAGCGGCGTGCAACGCGTCCCCGACCTCTCGCGGGCGGTTACAACTGGGTGCTCCACGAAAAGCGCAAAGCACGCTTCCGGCTGGAAGCGTGTACGCAGGGCTGCTGCTGTGTGGCTGCCTGGCGGCGCGCCGGCGCAGGGGTAGAAGCATGCTGCTCTTTGTTTTGGCGCTGGGAGCCACAGTTGCGGGTCCCGTAGCCTGCGGAGGAGGGGGTTCTTCCGGCGGCAGCACTGCCGGCACTTCGTCTTCCACTCACTCAGGCTCCACTCCGGCTAGTTACACCATGACTCTTACGGGGAAAGATTCCGTAAGCGGCACGATTACTTCGTCGGGCAGCTTTACGTTGACGGTGAATTAATTCTCAGGTCGCCAGCAAAGTAAGCTATTACTCAGCAAAGCTTGCTACAAAAAAAGCCCTCGCTTCGCTCAATCTCTGCTCGCGCAGTTGTGGGTCCGAAGTGATGCGGACCATCATCAGTACACCGGCCATGCTGGAGAACAACACCCTGCATTTCGTTAGTCTTTCTTCTCGCGTCCGGCCGGGAACGTACGGCAATAAGCGCTCGCGATACGTATCCAAGGCTGACTCAACCCTTCTCCGCACCGACAAGGGCTTTCGCGCGAGTTCCGGCCCCAGCGCAGAGAGCACGCAACCGGATCCCGGCGAATTCGCGTGCCGCGTGCTTAGATAACGTTCGATCATGGCCCGCAAAGCCTGGCCGTTGGGTGCGGACTCGGCGACTTCCACCATGCCCTTTCCCATTTCATCGAATGCCCGCGTCACCGCTTCGACGAACAGATCGTCCTTGCTCTCAAAATGCCGGTAGAAGCCCCCTTTGGTCAGGCCAACCTTCTTCATCACGGTGCCGATACCGCTGATATCAGCGCCATGCTCGCGGAAAGAGCGGGCGGCCACGGATAGAATATTCTCGTGGTTCTTGGCTTTGTGCTCCAAAGAGTAGCGCATGATCAAAAGCGTACGCTGGTAATCTATTCTCGTCAAGCTCCTTCCGCAGGTCGCGGCTGGTCTCGTCTCATGCAGACGTAATGTGCATGAGGTGGGTTATTCATGTTCATCTCGCCAAATTGCCAATTCAACGCTAGTGTAGTGCGTCACACAGATGGGCCTTTATCTCATCAATGATCCTGTTTCGGCTCTTAGCCGGTAAGCCATGCTTTTCAAGCTACATCGCGCCGAGTCCCGTTAGGGACGACCGATCGTAGCCCAGGATGGAGTGCGCAGCACGGAATCCTGGGTACCTATCGCAAAATGATCAAGCCCCGTAGGGGCGGCACACGTCCTTGAGGGACGTCAGTCCCGATCAGAGCGGATACGGCAGCTGACATAATCGCCTTTATTACTGACGCACTACACTAGTACGATAATTCTTTCTAATGTGGCGCGCAGGGTTCATCAGGACCGCCGGCGCGACTCGCGCAATATCTTCCTTCGATGGCGGCGCATTGCGGCTGTCGCCGAAGATCCACGGAAACATTCCGAGGTTTGTGGCTAGCGCGATCGGGATAGGCAGGTGTCTGCAAAGAATCCCAGCTTGATCATGGCCGTCCTCCTGAGTGGTTCGTTAAGGCGAACCTGCAATATCCGGGCGTATGAAACGAGTATTCGCCTCTAGAAGGCGGTCGCGTGGCGAGCGACCGATCGAACCGCCTTCGGCTGCGGGCGCAACAGCAAGTAGATTGCGGTCACGTGAGTGATCATCAGCAGAGGTACATAGAGGATCGGGATCGCGTACGCAGCTCCCATCTGTCCCGCTAGCGCGGGAAGGTTGACCTGGACGGCGTGGTAATAGGTGAGGATCAGGTCGACCACTCCGACAAGATTGAAACCGACGACAAAAAGCCAGAAGAGCGGACGAATTCTTACTGTGATCAGCGCGACGATGGCTAACAGTCCGGTTGCCAGGTCCCAATAGCCGGCGACGTGGGTCAAGCTAGTAGGCAAATTGGGGCCGACTATTCCTGGAAGGATCACAACCAGCCCGAAGAAGCGGAAGCTGTGCAGAGTTGCGATGGCACGTTGCGCTTCGAGAGGTTCCATCGACTTCAGCCTCGGCAGAAAGTACACGCTGAAGCAAAGGAGCCAGGCGAGATAGCCGCAAACGGACTGAACAGCAAAAATGATTTGAGGTGACATGTGCTTCCCCTTTCAGAATCCAACTTCTGCGCGAAGATTTTTCCATATGCATAGAGTACGACCATCCTCTATTGATTGCAAGAACTTTCCATCGGCAGCCGATTGCCGATGCGTCAGGACGTGAGCAGATGATGACTTTTCGTCGCGGATGCCTTCCCTAAATGCAGACTGTGAACTGAGCATGTATCGTGATAGGCAGTGGTCGCGACCGATCGCGGCCAATGGCATCGGTGAGGATGGGCTTTGGCGCTTGCGATTCCCTACCCTGATCTCGTAGGTCCATTGTCTGCACATGCGCTTAATACAACTTGGCACCATTCTTCGATATGACGTCCCCGCTTGTCTGTGATCCAGGCGCAACTAAGTAGACCTAGTGTAGTGCGTCACACAGATGGGCCTCTATCTCATCGGATGATCCTGTGTCGGCTCTTAGCCGGTAAGCCGTGCTTTTCAAGCTACATCGCGCCGAGTCCCGTTAGGGACGATCGATCATAGCCCAGGATGGAGTGCGCAGCACGGAATCCTGGGTAGCTATAGCAAAATGATCTAGCCCCGTACGGGCGGCACACATCCTTGAGGGACGTCAGTCCCGATCAGAGCGGATAGGGCAGCTGACATAATCGACTTTATTACTGACGCACTACACCAGAAGCCACCAGGGCTTCTGCGGATGTGCTTGTCATCGACCACGTGGAGAAGCCTTCAGAAAATTGACACTCTGCCCTGGCACGCCTTCCCCCGATCCACGCGGTGCAGGACTCCGGCATCACTCCGGTATTGAGTGCCTACGTGAGAATGAACTTAGACGGATTGGTGGGATAAGTACATCATGTCCCCTTATTTCTCCCATACTGACGATGGAACCCGCGTTTGGCAAGCACAGGGGGCATGGAAGGTCGTTTCAGTTTCAAGGCTCCGATATCGCCTGATAGTGCATGCTGTAACGAATAGCGCTGCCGCGTCACTATTCGCATATACAGGCCTAAATCCGATAGAAAAACAGAACTTTGGGTGACGGTGAATATGCGACCAACCGTAGGTGTCTGTGCACTTCTTAGCTGGAGTGTCCTGACTGGCTGTCTCAACAACCGATACATCACACCGGTGACGAGCTTTCAGTCATCCACAACCCAGACCATTTCGGTAATCAGCGACTTCTACTCTTCGCGCAACTCTTATGAGGCCCAGCTTTATCTGGCCGATAGAGCCAACGACGCTACCCTTAAGGTTGAGACGACAGACTCATTGGGACGTCCGACACCCTTGATGCAATCGACATTTTCCCCGGACAGCATAAAAGCCCGGCTTGATGCCCTCGCCCTGGTAAGCGTGTACGCGAACCGCTTGTACGACCTGGCAAACACGAGCGCTCCGGCCGATTTTGAGACGGCTGCCACTGCATTGGGAACGAACCTGTCTTCTTTGAACACAAGGTTCAGCACACTGGCCGGCAACGGAGACGCGTCCGCGAATGCGTATGTCGGGCCCATCGCATCGGTCATCGGCACGATTGGGAAGCTCTATTTGAATGGCAAAAGAGACGCCATGGTGAAAGTTGGAATTGATGAGGGCGGTACCCCGGTCAATCAGATTCTTTCGCTCATGAAAGGCGACATGGACAACATTTTTTCCTTAGAAGTCATCTCGGGAGCGAGGCAGCAACTTGCGAGTGATGTCGTCGCATACAACACCGACAGAGAGCATCTGACGTATGACCAAAGAGTAGCGCGTCTTAAAATAATCGCAACAGCGGCCGAGGTTGCAACCTCAGCAACGGCATCGGTCCCATCCCAACTCGTGTCCTCCATGATCGCGGCCAACAAGGCTCTTCTTAAGAGCGCGGACTCGAAAGGCAAGGACAAGCAGTTGTCACTTTCGTCGCTGAACGATGCCTTGGCAGCGTGGGTGACACAGCTTCAGACTCTCTCCGCCCAAATTGCACCACTGAGAAAGAAAGGATAAGACCATGGCCAATGCACCTATCGACACGGTTACTTTGACCGCGATCATTAATCAGTGTTTCGCATTTGCCACTGATGGGCGCGTCAGCCTCACAGACCAGCAATCCTTCCTGATTGAGGGAAAGCGGCTGAGAGGACTGCTGCTTAACCTTTTATCGGCCCAGTTCGACGACACGACAGCCACTTTTGCCAGTGCTGTTAAAGCGCTTACATCGGTGAACGCGAAGCTTTCCAACGCTGCTACAGCGCTCGCCAATACTGCCGCGACTCTCAATGGAATCGCGGCGCTGGTCGGCAACCTTGATAAGCTTCTTGCCATCGCCACGAGCTTCGTTTAAGCATGTTGGGGGCTTTTGAGATTATCCAATAAAGAGTCTGTCTGCAGAACGCGGTCGGTATTTGCGGTTTGTTTCTAATCGTTCAGATTCTGCTGTCGATCTTTGCTCCTACGTTCAAAAACCATAGCGAGTACAGCTGTCTGATAGGAAACTGCGGCGGCATTCAGGCTACTGGCAAACAAAGTTGTGGGCGTCTTCTGCGTTGCCATGTCCAGTGTACTGCGCGTGGTTGGGATAAGGGCAGA
The DNA here is from genome assembly GCA_963850235.1 of uncultured Acidobacteriaceae bacterium. Classification (GTDB taxonomy): domain Bacteria; phylum Acidobacteriota; class Terriglobia; order Terriglobales; family Acidobacteriaceae; genus PALSA-350. The sequence goes on from CAWKKM010000012.1 coordinate 126,898, forward strand.
GAGGCCGGCTGCGTCCCGGGAAGGCTTTTCCGGTGGCGATGACCGACTCCGGCGCGGTTCCCTTTTCGACCCAATTCACCACCGCGCTTAGCATGTCGAAATGGTCGAGTGAGGGTCCGCCGCCGCAGTGGCTCATGCCCGGGACGAAGAAGAACCGGCTCCATGTGGTGACCTGTTCGGGTCCGCCATTGGTTGCCGCGAGTGACTGGTAGTAGTCAAACGTGTCAAGAGGCGAGAACCACGGGTCGCTGTCTCCGTGGAAGAAGATGAGCTTGCCGCCTTTGCCCGAGAAGGTGGAAAGATTCGTCGAGGCCGGCTCAACGATCGGATCGGAAGCGTGCAGGGCCGCCTTGTCCACATCTAGGGTAACCGCCGTCGTGACCGGGCCGAAGAGGCCGCGGGAGCGGGGGTTCAGCAGACCGGGCAGCTGACCAGAAGCCGCGATGCCTGCGTCATAAAGGAAACCGGGATAGACCTGGGCACCATAAGCGTTCTTCGGGCCCGCGAACGCCTTCTTGATGGCCGCAACCTTCTCGGGCGCCATGCAGGTTTCTGTCTGGCCGGCTGTGCACGCGATCTCCGCTGGATCGAAATGGCAGGCGAGAGGATCAGAGATCATGCCATCGGCAACTCCGTCCTGCGCGTCGCACTTTTTCATCAGCGCATCCATGAAGAGCTTGCGATCCGCGTCGGTGAAGAGCTTCTCGAGTTCCGGCTTGCCGGATGGGTCCTTGGGCGCGGCCAGATTATAAGCGACGGGAATCCACTGGCCGATGGCGAGGTTGGAGAGGCCGGTGCGCATGGCGGGATCGCCAACGACAATGCCGTTGAAGACATTGGGGAAGCGTTGCGACAGGATCATGCCTTCGCGTCCACCGGTGGAGCAGCCGACGAAATATGAGTAGGCGGCGGGCTTGGTGTAGTAGCGATCAAGAATCTCCTTGGCCACCGCGGCCACTTCGGCGTTGGCCTGGTAGGCGAAATCGAGATACGCCTGCTGATCGCGCATGAAAGAGAAGTCGAAGCCGGTCGAGGAGTGATGACCGGTATCGTTGCTGGCTACTGCGAAACCACGCTCCAGGGCTGATTTGTCGCCGGAGTAGGAGGCTCCCGCGGGATAGTTGATGATGCCGTTGCTGCCGCCACCACCCTGCATCATGAAATCGCCGTTCCAGGCGTTCTTCTCGGGCAGGGCCAGGGCAAAACCGATGCCGTAGTCGACGCCTTCCACGCCCTTGCGGCGGTGAATCATACCGCTCACGCGGCAATGCGCGGGGAGTGCGCCGGCGTAGCGTGGATAGGAGGACGGAATTGGGGCGTTCGCCGGGACGTCTGTTGCGGCTGTGATCTCGACTTGGTCGATTTTGAGGGTGGCCAGAACGGAGCAGGATGATCCGGTTTGCGCGATCGTGGTTAGCGTTGCGCAGCAGGCTGCAATTGCTAAGATCAGCGATTTGTAGTTTTTCATGAGTGCCTTCCCTGATATTGCGATCACACGTAAAGACTCGGGCCAGAGCTTCATGCTTTGACTGCCACCAGGCAAGGTCGCTTGGGATCAAAAGTCCAGCCCGGCACCAGGTACTGCATCGCCGCTGTATCGTCACGCGCGCCCAATCCCAGCTTCTGGTGCAGTGCATGCGCGGTCTCGAGCCGCTCCAGGTCGATCTCTATGCCCAGACCGGGACGGTCTGACAACTCGATCGCCCCGTTCGCGATCCGGAAGGGTTCCCTTGTCAGGCGCTGGCCATCCTGCCAGATCCAGTGAGTATCTATAGCGGTTACGTTTCCCGGGGCCGCCGCCGCCACGTGGGTGAACATCGCGAGCGAGATGTCGAAGTGATTGTTGGAATGTGATCCCCAGGTCAGGCCCCAGTCGCGGCAGAACTGCGCCACCCGCACGGAGCCCTGCATGGTCCAGAAATGCGGATCGGCCAGCGGAATGTCCACCGCGCCCAACTGCACCGCATGCTTCATCTCCCGCCAATCGGTGGCAATCATGTTGGTGGCCGTGGGCAGCCCGGTGGCGCGGCGGAATTCCGCCATGATTTCCCTGCCGGAATAACCAGGCTCGGCGCCACAAGGATCTTCCGCGTAGGCCAGAACATGCTGTTTGCCACGGCACAGAGCCACGGCCTCGTCCAATAGCCACGCCCCATTGGGATCGAGGGTGATGCGCGCTTGGGGAAACCGTTCCGCCAGCGCGGTCACGGTTTCCATTTCCTCGTGCCCGGCCAGCACACCGCCCTTGAGCTTGAAGTCGTGAAAGCCGTATCGTGCCTGCGCTGCCTCCGCCAGGCGGAGCACAGCCTCGGTGGTAAGCGCCTCATCGTGACGCAATCGCAACCATGGGTCGTCCGCGTTTGGTTCGCTCGCGTAAGGCAGATCGGTCTTGCGCCGGTCACCGACGTAGAACAAATAACCAAGTACCGGGATGCTCCTGCGCTGCCGCCCTTCACCCAGCAACGAGGCTACCGGCACACCAAGAAACTGTCCCAGCAGATCGAGCAGCGCAGATTCAACGGCGGTGACGGCATGGATGGTGATGCGCATATCGAAGGTCTGCAGACCCCGCCCGGCGGTATCGCGATCCCCAAAACGGGTTCGAATGGTTTGCAGAATCTCGAGGTGAGAAGCGATGGGCCGGCCGAGGATTTCACCAGCGGCATCTTCGAGAACCTGGCGGATCCTGGCGCCGCCCGGAACTTCGCCGGCGCCCGTATGCCCCGCATCGTCGGTTATCAGCACAACATTGCGGGTGAAGTAGGGCGCGTGAGCGCCGCTCAGGTTCAGCAACATGCTGTCAGCGCCGGCAACGGGGATCACCCGCATGCTCGTTATACGAGGTGAGGAACTCCTATGGCTAGACACCACCGAAGTATTGCAGATCTATCCCCGGCAAGCCCGAGGAGAGTAGTGGGAAAGAGCTTTACCCGGTGAGGCATTCCGTTGAAGCGACGGAAGCGGCCCCTTTTGCCGCCGCGTGAAGGAAGGGGGCCGCCCTTTTTTGATTCTTGAGGAGCTCACGGGCGGCCTCCGCCTCAAGTGGCCGGCCGAGCAGGAAGCCCTGCATGAGGTCGCATCCTATTTCGCCCAGCCGGCGTACCTGCTCTTCTGACTCGACGCCCTCAGCAACAGTTTTCAACCCCAGCTGCCGGGCCAAAATCGTCATCGCACGGACGGTCGTTAGATTGGCATCCGGACGGTCAAGACGTTGAATGAACGAGCGATCGATTTTGAGCGTGTCCAGAGGTAGTTCCTGCAGGTAGTTAAAAGCGGCATAGCCGGTGCCAAAGTCGTCGAGCGCGACACCGATGCCCATATCGCGCAGTTGCTGCAGCTTCCCGGCGGCCCCCCGCAAGTCTGAGATGACCCAGCTCTCGGTAATCTCGAGTTCCAGGCGATCGGGCGCGAGACCGCTTCGCTTGAGAGCATTCGCAATCTTCCCACTAAAGTCGGGCCGTTCCAGCTGCACGCCGGACACATTGACAAACATTTTGATGGGAGGTAAGTAGGCGGCGTTCCATTCCAGAGCCTGGCGGCAGACCTCTTCGATGACCCAATCGCCGATGGGGACGATGAGGCCACTTTTTTCCGCCGTAGGAATAAAGTCTGGAGGGCTGATGGGACCCCACGAGGGATGCTGCCACCGCAGCAATGCTTCAAAGGCTACGATCTCTCCCTGTGTGGTGAAAACCGGTTGGTACACCATGCGAAATTGGGACTTCGCCAAGGCGTCGAGCAGAGCCCCGGCCATCTCTGCGGCCCTCTGGCTTTTTTGTCCCAAAGCGGCAGAATACATTTTGGCCCGGCTTCCGCCGGCACGTTTTGCCGCCTGCAGCGCCGTATCGGCGTGCTGCAACAATAACTCCGCCGTATTCCCATGGTCGGGGAAAATTCCGATACCGATGCTGGCTTCGACGGTTAAGGAGTGGCCCTCCAGCAGAAATGGCTGGCGCACTTCGCGGAGCAGCCGCTGGCAAATGTGAACCGCATCGGATGCGCTTTTCAGATCGCGCAACACCACGAGAAACTCATCGCCACCTTGACGAGCAAGCGTGTCTCGCTCCCGAATCGACAGATTCAGCCGCTTGCTCACCATCTTTAAAAAGGCGTCTCCAAGTTCATACCCCAGCCCGTCAACGAGCTGTCGAAAGTGATCGAGGCCGATGCAACAGACTGCAAGCAATTCACCCTGGCGCTGGGCGGTGACCATTCCTCGCCGTAACCGGTCTGCCAGCATTGGCCGGTTGGGTAATCCGGTCAGCCAGTCGACTTGCCAGCCCTGTACGACCTGGTCATAGAGTTGGCCATGTTCAATCGCGAGCCGGGCGAGATCGCATAGGCTCTGGATTGTTTCCCGCGCCGTTTCGTCCAGCGCACACTGTTGACGGTCGAATACGGTGAAAGCCCCCCGCGGTTCTCCAGAACCTGAGGCCAAGGGCAATGCGAGGCTGAGCGTCACCCCGGAGTTCAGAATCTGCCCGAGGGATGTGAAGTCGGCATCCGCGAACTCTCGCAACGGAGAGGCAGCGAGCGCCGTCGCCAGAGGAGCCACCGGCATGGGGAGAAGGGCTGCGTGAGGCCGCCCAGGAAGTCCCGCCTCAGCCTCAATCTGGAACCGCGGGCCCGAAAGCAGAAAGATAGCAACCCCCTTGGAGGGGCACATACTCACGAAGGTATCCGCCACCATTTGCAGGGTCGAGGGCACTGCCTGATGGTTGATAATCGCCGCAAGTATTTCGTGTGCGCGGGTCGGCTTGTCTGGATGTTCTCCAGCGGACCAACCCGCCGGGAATAGGCTCGCTCTGGTTACAGCCCGGTCTGCAATCGCCGGCCCAACGGGACCCTGAACCGTGCCGTCCGCGATGTCCATGGTGGCATCATCGTCTCGGCAGGCGAATTCTTTACCCTTACGCTGCTATTCCAGTCTTTCTATTTATGCTTCTTTGCCGGAGCGGGCTTCTTTGCAGGATGGGACTTCTTGGCCGGCTCTGGTTTCTTTTGTACCTTAGCAGGCGCTTTTGCTGCCGTCTTCTTGCTCGGCGCGCTGTGCTTTACCGCTGGCTTGGCGACTACCGCCGGTCTCGCAACCGGGCCGCGAACTACCTTAGCCGGCACTGACTTCGAAGGTACAGACTTTGCCGGGACGTGTTTCGCGGCCGGCGCCTTGGCCGGAGCCGGCTTCATGGGCGATGCTTTCTTCCCCGCCGGATGCGCATGGCTGGGCGCATGATCATGAGAATTCTTCGAAGCGTGTGCCTTGTTGGGGGCCGGGGACGGAGCCGGCTTAGCCGGCTGCTTCGCCATCACATGCACCTTGGTCTGTTTGGCGGGCGCCACCACGTGAAGCCCGGGGCTTGGGGCCGGCTTCGCAGCCGCCGGGCTGGCTTTCGAAGAGGAGGCCTCGGGTTTCGTACCTGGGGAGGGCTTGCCGGCCGGGGAACTCGGCTGGCCTTCCACGGACGATTTCTTAAGTGCCGGGACGCTCTTTTTTGCTGGCGGCGGAAGGCTTGCCGGCGGTTCGCTGTCGTCTTCATCCCCGAGGTCCTCGATTGGCTCCTCGGTTACCTCGTCCTCATCCAGTGGCGAAACATCGTCACCATCGGCATCGCCGTCAAACGCGGCTTCCACCAGGACCTTAGCCTTCTCGCCTGACTTCTTGGAGCCTCGAGTCCGGCGTACAGTGACCGGCGGCGGAGGAGCCGGGGGCGAATAGGGTTCCAGGAAGGCACGCAACTGCTCCTCGGTCTCCAGGTTGCCATCGATGACGCCCAGAAATAGGCGGGAAATCATTTCGTCATAACCCGGGACTTCCGGCGTGATCCGCAGTTCCTGAAGCAGGGCATGGGGGATCTTCTGCCGCGCCTCCGGCCATACGCTAAAGAAGTTCTTATATTTTGTCTGGACAGCCGGGGCCTTCGAAGTCAAGCCTAACCATAGAACGGCCTGTGGGTCGGCTGTGGTGAACAGCTTCCAGGTGGCCGAAGGCGTGGCGGCCTCTTTGCCCAGGAGCTGCTTGTTGAATTCTTTGGCCGCGTTGTCGAGGTGGTTCCATTCCTCCACAAAGCCGGGCCGAACGAATGTGGCCTTCAGTGCCGCCAAATCCTTGGCTGAAAGCTTAGCCGTAAGATAGTGAACTGAAACTGCAGAAATATCGGGACTTACCCCCTGCATTTGAAGCTGAGTCACCAGCTTGCGCATTTCCTCAAGGGCAGCGGCATCGGCAGAGGCTGTGGTCCAGTGCGGGAAAAGGGAGTGCATCCACCCTTCCGCCTCCATGGCGGCAAGTACCCGCAACCCGTCTTCCTCGTGTCCGATTTCTTCCAGTTCATAGCCACGGTGATACTCGGAGAGAGCTTCGATGGCCTTTTCTTCCTTGGCATTCTGGAAGCGGGTTTGGGTGCGCTCATCCAGCTGCCACCCCAAACGGGCGACCAGGCGCGTGGCCCGAAGCAGCCGAGACGGATCCTCAATAAAGCCGTAATTGCTGACTAGTCGCAACTGCCGGGCTTCGATGTCGGCCACCCCGTTGAGGGGATCCATCAGCAAGCCGTAGGAATGTTCGTTCAGCGACAAGGCCATCGCGTTGGCGGTGAAGTCACGGCGGCGAAGATCCTCGAGGATCGTGTCCCAGTGGTATACGGGCTTGCCGGGTTTCGGGTACTCTTCGCGGCGGGCACTGGAGATCTCTACCGTTACCCCAACTGGGAAACGGAAGAAGAGGGTCCGCGAGGGCTCGTGCTCACCCCACAGTTTCCCACCCGCCTTCTCCAGCGTTTTCTTTAGTTTAAGTGCGTTTCCCTGCACCGTTACGTCAAGGTCGAAGACGGGAGAGCCACTGGTCAGATCACGGACCGCTCCCCCCACCAGGAACACCGTCATCCCGGCTTCGCGCGCGGCCAGACGAATCTGGTCAAGGGCATTCCGCTGGTGGATGGAGAGGCGGTTTTTTAGAAGATAGATATAGTCGGGCATGCCTTACGTTGAGCTCCGCCGGCCACTCAAATTGCGGCTAACATTCGTCACGTGAACACCTTAGCGGCGAGCCCACGCCACGCACAAACACCTAAGTTAGCATACAGGAGCCGCCCTTGGCTACAGGCTTGCACAGTTTCCGATGCGTTCCCTTGCACGGTTACCGGTGCGCTCAGCCTCGATCGCGTGCGACAATCCAGCCGGTGGTGATTTTCCCATGCCCGTCAGCCGCAAGAAGGTCATCGTACGAAAGTTGAGCCGGGATTGGCTATCTGGTTATCTGCCACCGGCGGCCTTTGTGGAGCAGGAACAGGCCCAAGTCCTCGATCTCGCCGGCAAGCTGGTCTCCGTAAGCATGGCCGAAGTGAAGTGGATTTGCTTTGTGCGCGACTTTCAGTCAGGAGACGTGAATCAACCAGAGCGTTTGCTGCGCAAAACCTTTATCACGCGTCCACGGAGCGAGGGGCTATGGGTCCGGGCGCGGCTCAAGGATAACGACCTGATCGAGGGCCTGGTACAAAACGATCTCACATTGCTCGAGGGGGAGGGGTTGTTCCTGAGTCCGCCCGATACTCGGTCCAATACCCAGCGAATTTTCCTGCCGCGCCAGGCCGTCGCGGAACTGGAGGTATTGGCAGTCATCAAGACGGGGTCCCGCCGAGGCCCCGCCGAGGGCTTGCAGGAGAGCCTGTTCAAACAGCAGAATTCGTCAACATGAGTCCGGTACAATCCCCAGCATGAAGCTTGGCGAACTCGCCCGCGTGCTGGGCGCTACCTGCATTGGCGATCAAGAGCAGGAGATAACCGGGGTTGAGGGCATCGAGAAGGCTGGGCCCGGCCAGCTGACCTTTTTGGCCAACCCGAAATACACCCCCTTTGCCCGCACCACCAAGGCAGGAGCCGTGTTGGTAACAGAAGACTTTGAGCCCATTGCGGCGCCTACTCTACGGACAGCCAATCCCTACCTGGCCTTTGCCCGCGCGGTTGACATGTTCCACCCGGCCCCGAAGTATCCGCCGGGGATTCATCCCACGGCGGTCGTCGATCCGAGCGCGACCATCGGCGAGGCGGTACACATCGGAGCCTATGTGGTGATCCTCGCCGGGGCCGTGATCGGTGCAGGCTCTACGCTGCTCCCCCATGTAGTGATCTACCCCGAGGCGCGGCTGGGCAAGGATTGCTTTGTCCACGCCCATGCAGTGGTGCGGGAAAATTGCCGGCTGGGGGATGGGGTTATTCTGCAAAACGGCGCCGTGGTGGGCTCAGACGGCTTTGGATTTGCCAAGGAAGAAAGCGGCCGATGGCATAAAATCACGCAGAGCGGCGGGGTGCTGCTGGGCGACCAGGTGGAGGTTCAGGCCAACTCCTGCATCGACCGGGCGAGCGTAGGCAACACCGAGATTGCAAGCGGGGTCAAGATCGACAACCTGGTGCAAGTGGGGCATGGATCGACGGTGGGAGAAAACACTCTTCTTTGTGCCCAGGTGGGGTTGGCAGGTTCGTCGGGGGTAGGAAAAAACGTGCTGCTTGCGGGACAGGTTGGGGTGGTCGGGCACAGTTTCATCGGAGACGGCGTGATCGTGACGGCGCAATCCGGAGTTCCGGGCGATGTGGCGCCGGGTAGCATGATCAGCGGATCTCCGGCATTTGAACATCGTCACTGGCTGCGTAGCGTGGCTGGCTTCCGCCGTCTTCCAGAGCTCGTCAAACAGATGAACAAAAAGCCGTAAACGATTATTAAGCTGAATGTTATTGGCTTGGCAGCTGGTTTGGTAAAGTCCGCATCATATTTCAGTCTTACTGCCGGCAAATCACGCGCTGGCCGACGGGAAGGAAGATTTTGCACCTGGTCGAAACCCCCATCCGCGTACTGCTCCTTGATGACGATCCAGAGAATTTGCTCCTCCGAGCCGCTATCCTTCGTAAACATGGCTACCTCACGGACACCGCGAGCACCATCGACGAGGCGGAGAAGCTGCTCAATTCGATCGATATCGCTGTCCTCGACTACCATCTGGGAGCTGGACAGTTCGGAACTGAGGTAGCCTCCGTACTTCGCGGGCGGCGGCCGGAAGTGCCCATCATTATCCTGTCCGCCACGCTGGAGCGGCGCTTCGGCGGGGTGGAGGACATGCACCTGCTGAAGGGTTACAGTTCCGTGGACGACTTGATTGCCGCTTTGCGTTCGTTTGAAGCCAAGCACCGCGGAAGGCCGGTAGTCGTCGATGCTCGCGACTTCTTCTACTCTCGCATCGGCATGGCGATCGGCGAGGACGCGGTACTGGAAATCCTCGACGGCGCCGGGCAGTGGATGTATGTGAACGAGTCTTGTGCGCGCTTGCTCGAACGGCCACGCGACTGGTTTCCGGGAAAAAACATGTTCGTCGAGATGCCGGACTTGGCCGCAGACTGGAAGGAGATTTTGCGCACCGTAGCGGAGAAGCGCGAAACCTACATCGATCGCACGTATCGAGGATTGCTAAATTTGCCGCGGAAGGGTGAGGCGTGGGTGTGGAATGTGCTGGCCTTCCCGCTCACGCTGCACAATAACGAGACGGGCGTGGTGCTGACGGCGCGGATTTTGGAACGAAAGACGCTGTTGTGAATGTGAGTGTATGCCCAGGCAAGGTCGGAAGGAACGGGACGGGTGCCCCACGTTCGCCCCAGCGTACGTGGGCCGAAAACGAAGGGGCGCAGCCCCACAATCGCTTTTGATGAACTCCCAATCTCTGCTCTGGGACTGAATGAGTTGCATTGCTCTTGCGGACGTTGTTACGACTATTACCAAAAAACGTTCGTCGGGCTAACGCCCGTCATGGTTTCGGCCCACGTACGCTGGGGCGAACGTGGGGCACCCGTCCCGTCTCGTCGACCTTGTCTTTGCAATAGACTCTGAGGCTTTGTTAGATTTGCACGACTCATTCGCTAAAGACCGCCGCCCCATGCAGACTCAGTTTCACCTACTGGCTGTCTTGTTATTGGCTCTATGCGCAGGGCTGGCTGGATGCCGCTCGCGTTTTGTTGAGGTCACGATTGTGAACCAGGGACCCACGGTGCACGTGATGGAGTTCGATTACCCGAGCGCAAGCTTTGGCGCAAATTCGCTCGCCACCGGGGCCAGGTACCAGTACCGCTTCAAGGTTCAAGGACCCGGTCCGTTATCGTTACAATATGAGGACGGGACGGGAAAGACCCACACCGCCCAAGGTCCCAAGGTGGACCTGGGGGATCAGGGGTCGCTTCTGGTCAATATCGACGCGCACGGCGCAGTGACCTGGACCCCCGACCTCACCAATCCCAAATAGACTAGTGAACCACCGATTGGAACAGCGTCGATTGCAATAGGCTGGAAAATTGGCTGTCAGAGGACGCAAAACGCACGTCCAGGGTGCCGCCACTGGAGTTGATGGTGGTGTTGTCGATGGCTTCCTTCTCTGCCGGAGTGCCACTCACCTTCTTGTATAGGGCCGCGGCATTGAGCAGGGACGCCATGGTGGCCGCGGAAATCGTGTCAGGGGTAACTACGTTCAGGGTAAACTTCACCCCGTTGTCGAAGCTCATGGAATAGCGGGAACTCAGCAGCCGCTTCTTTACCGTGTCGTAGTCGGTCAACTGCGAAGCGTCTCCCAACACGGAGCGCATCATGGTCTGCGTGCCTTCCTGGTCGAGGACGCTCCAAACCGCGTCGCTATCGACGGACTGCATCTGGCCCAGCATAGCGCTGTTATTGAGAAAGCTCGGCGTCATGCCGTCGCGCGCATCGAGCGCTGACTTCAGCGCTTCGGTCTGGCCAAACACCATGGTCGTCGGGTTCAGAAAGACCACCTGCATGCCCGACTGGCCCATGGGATACACGCGGTTGTCCCGGTAGGCGATGGGCTTCACCTTGCGCTTCTTGAAGTTGGCCATGATGTCGGTGAGCGAGAACTGGCCCTGCGCCAGACCCATGATGTGGGTGTCACCACCGGCCTTGAATGAGGCAAAGGCCAACTCCTCAATATCGTGGTTCTCATCCAAACCAGAAGTACGGAGCGCCTGCTCCAGTTGCTTGAGTTCAGGCGGCAACACACGGGCCTTGAGATCCATCGCGGCCTGTGAGTTCTGCATGGCGTGGTAGTCAACCACGATCAGTTGCTGAACATTCTTGGGAATAGCGGCGCGTGCATCTTGACCTAGCTGAGCGGCAGTAGCGGGTAGAGCCAGCGCAAGTGCGAGCCCGGCGATGGTGCTCGTTTGCAGTTTCTTCGTGACTTGCATCAATGGGTCATTCCTTCCGTGGGGGGACTACAGTCGGAGACGTAGCAGTTACTGGTAACCCACCTTCTCCATCTTATTCCTATTCGGCTTTCTGGCCGGAGCCTGGCCATTCCAATGGCTGTTTCAGGCGCCGCTCCAGGATTCTCTCTTCCGGGTTGAATCCTCTTATTAGACGCACCCACTCACTATCACGCTCAAAGGCGTCTTCCGGAAGTAGACCGATGAGTTCACCGTCTACAACCTTGGTGCCATGCTTGCCTGCCAACCGATTCAACGCGTCAAATACCTGCCCTACCGGGGTGACACGGAAATCGGTGATGTTGAGGGAAACCTGGGCCCGTCCTTGAACCAGGACTCCCATGGCCTTAACCCCATCGAGTCCACCACTTGAGGCTCGCAGGGCTTTGGCAATCGCGCGTGCGGCGGTCACGTCGGGACGGTCCAGATAGAGGTTGTAGGCGATGAGAAACTTGCGCGCTCCGACGGCACTCGCGCCCGCAGTAGGGTGGAGTTCCGGGCCTCCCAAATCGGGACGACGTGCCGCATCCCGCAACACTAACTCGCGTAGACCTTCGAACTGCCCCTGGCGCACCTGCTCCAGCAAGGCACGGTCGGGACGGGACGCGGCCGCTTCATAGAAGTAAACGGGAATGCTGTGGCGGCTCCAGATTTCAAGGCCCGCCTGGCGAGCCAGGATGGCGCACTGGGCCAGCGAGATGCCGGAGACAGGAACGAAGGGAATCACGTCGGCGGCGCCAATGCGGGGATGAACTCCCCGCTGTGCGGTCAGATCGATAAGCGTCGCAGCCCTGCCAGCGGCGCGAACGGCGGCTTCGACGACCGCCGCGGGTGGGCCGGCGATGGTGACCACGGAACGATTGTGGTCGTTGTCGAGCGACCAATCCAACAGAGAGACACCGTCGACCCGCATGGCGTCCACAATGGCAATCACTTTATTGCGATCGCAGCCCTCGGAAAAATTGGGCACGCATTCGATGACGCTTTCGCTCATGGGGTCACTTCCACCACGTATAGCCGATGGAAAACTGCACACTTGCGTTCACTCCGGGATTCGAATCTCCCATGCTGGCATTCGAGATGTGAACTGCGTTGGCGGAGATAGAAATCGATTGACGCGGCTTGACGAAGTAATTTAAGCCAACCCCAAACTGCGGAGTGTAATTGAAAACGCTGGTGCCCAGATGGTTGGGCACCGGGTACGGACCTACCGGCGGGAACTTGTGCGTGGTCCAGATGAGACCGCCCGCGCCCTGAACCCAGGGACGATAGCGATGATTGCCGGCGAAGTTCCAGCGCAGGATGGCCGGCGTGATGCTAATCCCGGTGTAGGTGCCACCGGTGGGAAACAGGTTCGTGCACGAGAGCGGGCCGCCGGGCTGCTGATAACAGTTGGCGCGTAGAAATTTCGGAGTGTAGGCCTGCCAGAGAGGCATCAGTTCTGCAGCAAGCTCGAACTGCCCGCGGAGCATACCGTTGCCCAACGGATCGGTAAGCACCTTGCCCACGTGCAGTCCAGCCCATAGAAACTTGTAATCGGCACGGTTGCCTGTGCCCACCCCGCCGTTGACGAACGGTCCAAACTCCCACGGGCGGCTCTCGAACAGACCCGGACCTGGCAATACAGCCCTTCCGCTATCTGTGGGAGCCTGGGCGCCGGCTGCCGGGGAAACGAGTGCCAACGCGAAAACAAGAATGATTGCGGAAGCAATTCGAGCGATTTGTAGCCTGATACTCGCCTTCCCTTCTTTCCACCGGGCGTCGACACGCGGTGCTGGTTACGAATTTTGCGAATCTAGCATCTCTAGAAAAACCACCGGGACGCGGACCACCCCGGTCCCTGGCTGGGACGAAACTTACTCATTGAGGGATGAGACAAAGGCCGGACGCGACCGGGCTGGAACTAGAGCATTTTTCGCAATACTGTGAACTTTCTAACGGCGGTTACGAGCAGCTTTCTTTGGCGGAAAGCTGCGCAAACTTCTGTGGCTTCGGTCTACACCTTTGCGAAAAAAGCTCTAGCCAGCGACTTCTTCGTATTGCGAGGCATCCAGATCGAAATTCGAGTAGACGTTCTGCACGTCGTCCAGATCCTCCAGGGCTTCGAGCAGGCGGATCATCTGGGCGGCGACACTGCCCTCCAGCTTGGTGTAGGTGGACGCAATCATGGTGATTTCAGAGACTGTGGTCTCGACCTTGGCGTCTTTGACGGCATTCGCCACAGCATCAAACGCGGAAGGATCGGTCAGAATCTCCCAGTTTTCGCCTTCATCGTTCAGGTCTTCGCCGCCCGCATCGAGAACAATATTCATTAACTTGTCTTCATCCGCGGCTGCCTTGGGGATGGCGATCAACCCCTTCTTGGCAAACATGAATCGCACCGAATTGGGTTCACCCAGGTTGCCCCCGTTTTTTGAGAAGGCATGGCGCACTTCGCTGACGGTCCGATTGCGGTTGTCGGTAGTGACTTCGACGATCAGGGCTACACCGCCCGGGCCATAGCCTTCGAAGGAGATCTCCTCGTAGATGGACCCCGGCAATTCTCCCGTGCCGCGCTGGATGGCACGCTTGATATTGTCGGCCGGCATGTTCTCGGCTTTGGCTGCGGCGACGGCGCCCCGCAAACGGGGATTGGCGTCCGGATCGCCACCACCCTGGCGCGCGGCCATGGTAATTTCCCGGATCAGACGCGTGAAAATCTTGCCGCGTTTTGCGTCAAGGGCGCCTTTCTTGTGCTTGATTGTGGCCCATTTGGAGTGGCCGGACATGGGGACCTCTACTGCCAGTGAGTTTGCCGTTAGTCTCGCGGCGAAAGGCGAGTATAGCACTTACGCGAGGGGGCTTTCTACGACGGCTGTCATCCCCAAGGGGCAGCACGGGCGGATCAGCTTCGCTCACTGATCCTGGCGGGAAATCGGGGCCACGGCACGGGGCCGGCGAAAAGCATAAACGATGGCGAGCAAAGGGGGAGCCAGCAAAATCCCCCAAAATGGAATCACAATGCCGAGCACGATCGGGGCCAGGATAGAAGCCCATACTGGGACGCGGGTGACGCGATTCATGATGAGCGGCTGCAGCAGCAATTGATCGATGACGACAATCACCGCATAGAGACCCAGCAGAATGCACAAGCGGTACATGCTGGGTTCGCTGACCAGGATGGAAAATGCAGGGCCTAGAAGCGCGATGACACCGCCGAAGTTAGGGACCAGGGTCATCAGGCCCGCGACCAATGCCCAGACCGGGGCCAGCGGCACATGCAACAAGAGAAGACCAATCAGCCACAGAACGGCAACGCACAGACCTTCGATGGTGACCGCGCGCCACCAGTTAACCAGTGCAGCGCCGGCGGTCCGCAGATGAAGCGCCCCCTTGGACGCAAATCGAGGGGTGGTGGGAGATCCCACTCCGGCCGTCTGTGGTCCGGAAGGCTGGAGTGGGGCCATCTGGGGCGACGATTCTGGCGGAAAAATAAGCGGTGGTTGGGCGGGCTCGAGAGCCGGGGCTTCCTCGGGCCTGGGATCGTCTGGGATCGGATCGGCCATCTGCTGACGATACTCCAGCTAATTGCCCGATCCAAGCCCCGCAGCATCTCTCCACGCATTGGAAGACCCCGGAAGCCGGCCAGACACTTCCGCAGGAAGCCAAAACTGCTAGCCTGTGTATATGAAGTTCGGCGTTTTGGTGTTTCCTGGTTCCAACTGCGACCACGATGCGTTCCATGTTCTGCGCGAGATAGCCGGGCAGCCGGCGACCTTTCTTTGGCATGAATCGGAGGATTTGGAGAACTGCGACGCCATCGTGGTACCGGGCGGGTTCGCCTATGGCGACTACTTGAGAACGGGAGCGATTGCCCGCTTCTCACCGGTGATGCAGTCGGTGAAGAAGTTTGCCGCGTCGGGCGGCCTGGTGCTGGGCATTTGCAACGGCTTCCAGATTCTGTGCGAGAGCGGCATGTTGCCGGGGGCTCTGTTGAGAAATGCCGGGTTGCGCTATATCTGCAAACAGGTTCACGTGCGGACCGAGACCGCAAACAGCCCGTTTACCCAAGCGCTTTCGCCGGGCCAGGTACTCAAGATCCCCATCGGGCACATGGAGGGAAACTACTTTTGCGAGCCGGCCACGCTGGCTGAACTGGAGCGCGGCGATCGCATTGCGTTTCGCTACTGTACCCCGGCGGGACAGGTTACCTCCGACGCCAACCCCAATGGATCCATTAGTGGCATTGCCGGTGTGTTGAGCGAAGGTCACAATGTGCTGGGAATGATGCCCCACCCGGACCGGTCGAGCGAGGCGATGCTGGGCTCGTCGGACGGATTGCTGCTCTTTGCGTCGCTGGCCGGTGCGATGACCAGGTAAATCAGGAATTCATGATCGATATACACCACCACTTATTGTTCGGCCTGGATGATGGGCCATCTGACATCGAAATCTCTGTGGCAATGGCGGAAATGTCCCAGCAAAACGGGGTCACGCACATTGTGTGCACGCCCCATTCCAGCGAGCATTTCAAGTTCGACCCGGAATTGAACCTGGAGCGGCTGCAGATGCTGCGCGACCGGCTGAGCGACCGGATTTCGCTCGCCCTCGGGTGTGACTTCCACCTGATGTTCGACAACATTGAGGATGCCGTGGCCAACCCGGCGAAATACTCCATCAACGGCAAAAATTATCTGCTGGTGGAGTTTCCCGACCACTCGATTTCCCAGAACATGAAAGAGATCTTCTTCCGCCTGAGCATGGCCGGACTTACCTCGATCATCACCCACCCGGAACGCAACCCGGTGCTGGCGCGCCACCCTGAAAAGATGGCGGACTGGTTGCGTGCCGGGTGCTACATACAGATCACGGCCGCTTCTCTTACGGGCCGCTTCGGCAAGATTGCGCAGCGGGTTTCCCACGAGCTGCTGCGCCGCAATTGGGTGAACTTCATTGCCACGGATGCCCACGACCTTACCTCCCGGCCGCCCATGCTGCGCGATGCTTATCAGCTGGTATCGGACAAATACGGGGTCGAGACTGCCGACCGGCTGTGCCTGCACAATCCGCGGGCCGCTTATTTTGGTGAAGCCATGCCGCCACAGCCGGAGCCGGAAGGCCTTCATCCAGAGTTGGATTCCAAGCAATCGTCCGGGCTGCTCAGCAAGATGTTTGGCTGGTAGTGAGCCACGGCGCGGATCTCAGTCCCGAAGGAACGGCTGAAAATCAGACCTGTCCAAATTAGATTTGTTCAGCTTAGCCAATTTGGACAACACATCCAATCGACAGACCAATTGTGCGGAAATGCGCGCATGTTCCGATCGTCACTGCTCTGATGCTTTGTATCAGGGCACGACTTTTAGTCGGGCCGTAAAAACGCAACAAACTCTGGGCTTTAGCCCCTGCGCTCTTTTGGCTGTGAATCCGGACAAAGTTTTTCTGCGCGAGTCTCTCTCGCAGGGGCTGAAGCCCAATTCTCTTTACTCCTTATGGCCCGACTAAAAGTCGTGCCCTGATACAAAACCAACCCAGCTTTGCTGTCGAGTTGGGTATTCTTTCAATTTGAAAATGGCACTTTGAACCCGTATACCTCGTTGGGCGATTGGGATGAGAGTTTCGTCCTACAGCCCTAAACCGCCGTCGACGGCCAGGATTTGTCCGGTGATGAAATGCGGACCGCGAGCGAAGAAGAGAACCGCCTCCGCCACATCTTTGGGGGTTCCATTGCGTCGCATCGGCGTCTTGGTGGCGAAATGTTCGTAGGCAGGATCGACTTCCCCATTCACGATCATGCCGGGCGCGACGCAATTCACGCTGATCTCGGGCGCGAAGGCCTTGGCCATCGTCTGGGTGAGCATGTGAAGGGCGGCTTTCGAGGTGCAGTAGTGGCCATGGGTGGCCCAGGGGTGCAGGCCGCCCAGGGAGCCGATGTTGATGATGCGTCCCCGGCTCTTATGCAAGTGCGGGTAGGCAGCCTGGGAAACGAGGAAGGGGCCGCGGGTGTTGGTCTCGAACATGTTGTCCCACTGGGCCACGGTGATCGACTGCAACTCGGCAGTCTCAAAGATTCCGGCGTTATTGACCAGGATATCCAGCCGTCCAAACTGCTCGGCCACGCTCGCAACCGCCGCGGCGACACTTTCCTGGCTGCGCACGTCGCACTGAACGGCCATCGCCCGCACCTTGTGCTTGCGCAGAGCTTCCACCGTGGCCTGCGCTTCGGCTGCGGAGCCTCGATAGGTAATGGCAACATCCGCCCCAGCAGCGGCCAAGCTCAACGCCAGGCTTCTGCCTATTCGTTTGGCAGCGCCAGTCACCAGTGCTGTTTTGGGATGTAGACTTTCCAATCTATTGCGGCAGGGGCGTTTGCTGGGAGGGCTTGGCGCTGTTCGATTCGCCCTTCGGGGCAGTGTTGTTCGGAGCCGTGGTGTGGCTATCGCCATACAGCGAATACTGCTCACCCGGCCTCTTCATTTTCACCACGATCTCTTTGCTGTCGCTGTCGATCTTGTAGTCGTCGCCATAGGTCTTCCAGCCGTCGGCGATCACCTGCAGGCGAACCGTGTCCCCAATTGGGATCACGTCGATGGTGACCCTGCCGTCTTCGTCGCTCTTGAGCTCCAGAGCGCCTTTGTCCTTGTCCCCTTCCATGGGGTGGAAGACAACCGCGGCATTGGCGATGGGCTTACCGTTGGTCGCCCTCAGGACCGTGACCTTGATGGTGGCGGTGGATGGCGGGGGAGTATATTTGCGCCCGGTCCGTTGATCTGCCGCGGCACAAAGCGACCAAAAACCCGCCAACAACAGCACTACGCTCGAAATCCTACGGCAAAAGCCCATGGCAGAAAGTATAGATGATTTCAATTGGGGTCGCAGGCGTTCACATTGTCTCAATATTTGAGCGACTTTCACTCACATTTTGCTTTTGGCGCCTTGACAAGACCTAAACCGCTGACTATCTTAGCAATTGAAGAGCGAGAGTGCTAAACCGCTTCTCAAACGGATCAACGTGTCGCTCTCAATTAAACCTCAACTTTATTGGTAACCCCGCGAGGTAACCCTCGCGCGAAGGAGAAGTAACGCAATGCCTACCGCAACAGCGTCCGTAGCTACCAGCTTTACCCCGCTTCACGACCGCATCCTGGTGCGTCGCGTGGAAGAGGGCGAATCCATCCGGGGTGGCATCATCATCCCTGACACCGCCAAGGAAAAGCCCCAGGAGGGTGAAGTGATTTCCGTTGGCAAAGGCAAGTCGAACGACGAGGGCAAGGTCTTCCCGCTCGATGTAAAGGCCGGCGACAGCATTCTGTTTGGCAAGTATTCGGGAACTGAGATCAAGATCGATGGCGAGGAATTCCTCATTATGCGTGAGGAAGAGGTTCTCGGCATTCTGAAGAAGAAGTAAGCGCATCGCGGCTAAGCCGGATGCGCTTTTTTGCTGCCTTTCAGGCGGCGCACATGGTTAAGGAGAAACAGGAATGGCAAAGCAAATTCTGCACGGAGAAGATTCGCGTCAGGCAATTCTGCGCGGCGTAAACACGCTCGCCGACGCGGTAAAGGTGACGCTTGGGCCCAAGGGCCGCAACGTAGTTATCGAAAAGAAGTTCGGCTCCCCGACCATCACCAAGGACGGTGTTACGGTCGCCAAGGAAATCGAACTGAAAGACTCGCTCGAGAACATGGGCGCGCAAATGGTTCGTGAAGTGGCGTCGAAGACCTCGGACGTAGCCGGTGACGGCACCACGACGGCAACGGTTCTGGCCCAGGCGATTTATCGTGAGGGCGTAAAGACTGTGGCTGCCGGCGCAAACCCGATGGCTCTCAAGCGCGGCATCGACAAGGCCGTTGAGGCAGTGGTCGGCAAGCGCGACGAGCACGGCACCGTGATCGGCGGAGCATTGGCGAAGTTCTCCAAGCCAGTGACCGGCGAGATGATTGCCCAGGTCGGCACCATCTCAGCCAACAGCGACGCCACCATTGGCAACATCATTGCCGAGGCCATGAAGAAGGTCGGCAAGGATGGCGTGATCACGGTCGAGGAGTCGAAGACTCTGGAGACCCAACTGGAAGTGGTCGAAGGTATGCAGTTCGATCGCGGCTACCTGAGCCCCTATTTCGTAACCGATCCGGACCGCATGGAAGTCTCTTTGGAAGAGCCTTACATCCTGATCCACGAGAAGAAGATCAGCTCGATGAAGGATCTTCTGCCTCTATTGGAGCAGGTTGCCCGCAACGGCAAGCCGCTGGTGATCATCGCTGAGGATGTAGACGGCGAAGCACTGGCGACCCTGGTGGTCAACAAGCTGCGTGGCACCTTGAACGTAGCGGCAGTGAAGGCTCCTGGCTTCGGCGATCGCCGCAAGGCAATGCTCGAAGACATCGCCAAGCTGACTGGCGGAAATGCCATCACCGAAGACCTCGGCATCAAGCTCGAGAACGTCAAGATTGACGATCTCGGCCGGGCGAAGCGCGTGACTATTGACAAGGACAACACCACGATCGTCGAGGGCCGCGGCGACGCGAAGGCCATCGAAGGCCGGGTGAAAGAAATCCGCAATCAGGTCGAGAAGACCACTTCCGACTATGACCGCGAGAAGCTGCAGGAGCGCCTCGCCAAGTTGGTAGGCGGCGTGGCTGTGATCAAGGTGGGTGCGGCAACCGAGACCGAGATGAAGGAGAAGAAGGCTCGCGTTGAGGATGCCATGCACGCTACCCGCGCTGCGGTTGAGGAAGGCATTGTCCCGGGTGGTGGTGTGGCTCTGCTGCGCTCTGCCAAGGACGTCGACGAGTTGATCAAGAAGCTCGAGGGTGACGAGAAGATCGGTGCAACGATCGTCCGTCGCGCCCTGGAAGAGCCTCTTCGCCAGATCGTTGGCAACGCCGGTGAGGAAGGTGCTGTGATCGTGGGCAAGATCAGCGACAACAACAATCCTCACTTCGGCTACAACGCCGGCACCAACCAGTACGAAGATCTGGTTGCGGCTGGTGTGATCGACCCGACCAAGGTAACCCGCACTGCGCTGCAGAATGCGGCTTCGATTGCCGGCTTGATGCTGACGACCGAGGCGATGGTTGCCGACATCCCAGAGCCGAAGCAGTCTGCTCCGGCCGGTGGTGGTCACGGCGGCGGTATGGGCGACATGTACTAAGCAACACGTATCCGTTACACAACGAGGCCACCCGCAAGGGTGGCCTCGTTGTTTGTCTGAGCCACTTTGGAGCTATACACATGAATGTGCGATTGTTACCCTGAGAGGGTTCTATGCGGACGACCATCGAAATCGACGATCAGCTAATGCAGCAGGCAATGCGTAGCACTGGCGCACGCACCAAAAAGGCGCTCGTGGAGGCCGGGCTTCGGCTTTTGGTGAAAACTCACGCACAAACAGGCATCCGCCGGCTCCGCGGGAAAGTGAAGTGGCACGGAGATTTAAATGAGACTCGTAAGGGCCGCGTTCGACGCCAGATGGCCGCATCGCTATCGTGAAATACAATATGGCTAACATCAGGAGAAGAGAGGTGTACACATGGGTTTGAACACGCTCCACGAAATCGAGCGCGCTATAAGAGCGCTAAAGCCGAAGGAACTGGAAGAACTGTACTCGTGGCTCGACCAAAACTGCCCACAACCAATCGACACTCGCGTTCAGTCCGACTTGGCGGCGGGCCGTCTCGACAAGGCAATTCATCGTGCCTTGGACGACGAAAAGAACGGTCGCGTCCAGCCGCTTTAATCGCTGAATGCAACATCATGCGACCGCGGACTTCTGGAAGCAATATCGCGCTCTCCCGCAAGGAATCCGCAATCGAGCAGACCAAAAATTTTCATTGCTCAAAATCAATCAGCAGCATCCTTCCTTACAATTCAAGAAGATTGGAGACCGCCTAGGTCAGGAAATCTGGTCGGCCCGCGTCACATTAAACTACCGCGCCCTGGCAATGAGAGAAACAAACGGGTTCCTATGGTTTTGGATTGGCGACCACGGTACCTACGATTCCCTGATCTCCTGAGATTTTGCCAGGTGTGCAGCAGATCTTCTATTTAGAAAGCGCGAATCTTATTTGGTCCCTGAATGCCCAATGGCCACGCGCAATCCCACCCGGAAAGTAAACGGCAGCGACGGATACCCGATAGGGGCAATCTTCTTATTGTTCGTCAGGTTGTCGAGTTGCGCGTACGCCGCGAGCCAGGAGAGAAACTGATAGCTTCCGCCCAAATCAAGCTTGGTATAACCGAAATCCAAGATTGCGATTCGGTAACAGCAGCGAGTTCCCTCCCGCAAAGTCACGGCCCGCCAGGAACGTGGAATCATCGCTACGAGTGGCAAACGTCGCGGTAAACCCTACCCAGTATTGTTCGCCACTGATAGCTGACCGCGCCATAGCCCGTATGCGGCGGCCGGTTGAACGGACGAGCTCCACGCAGTGGGTCGAACGCGCCGATGGGTACCGCAGAAAAAGGCGGCGCCGGCTCACCCGGCAGACCGGTATTAAAGGAAGGCTGCAAGGCGTCGGTAGTAAACGATCGCTCCACCACCGCATCCAGATAGGTATAGCCACCGCGCAAAAATAGATTCTTCAACACGGTGTAATCGAACTCGCCCTCCACACCCTGGGCCTGAAATGCCTGCGAGTTGAGATCAAGATCACCAGCGTTGCTGAGCACGCCCTCCAGCTCCTGCTGTTCACTGGGGCTCAACTGGGGCAGCAGCGCAGGCACTTCCGTCGCCGGCACAGACTCAATCTGCCTTCCGTACTGGTTGTGGAAGTAGCTGACCTTCAGCAAGCCGCGCTCATTCAGAAAACTCTGCGCGACGCCACCCTCGTAAGTACGCGACTGCTCGGCAACCACCGGTGTGATGTGGAATTGGTCGATCGAGTCCCGGCCCCCGGGCTGGGTGAGAAGGAAGTTGTAAAGGCTGGCGAACTGCTCATCGAGCGACGGCTCCTGGTAGCCATTGGCAAAGTTGAAGCGGATCTTGGTGCCGTGGAATAGGCCACGGCCGGGACGAACCGGATAATAGGCCAAGCCAATCCGTGGAGTGCCGACCGTTCCAAACAGCTGGTTCTTCTCCGCGCCTCCACCAAGCGAGTAGAAGATCCGATACTTGTAATTGCCCTGGATTTGCGCGGTGTAGTCAAAGTTCCGGCGATCCAGCGTCTGGTCCAGCCCCAGCGCTACCGATTTCTTCGCGCCACGCTCGTCTTCATAGCGAAAGGTGAACATGCCCAGGATGTTCTGGGTCAACGGGTAGTCGCTCTGGAAGTAGACCTGGTCGCGATTGTTGACCCGCTCCACCGTGTTGGGATAAGTGCCGGGGAAGTTGAGGACCGCCTGCCCGGCTACAGAATCCCCGTTGGCTCCACGAATGAGGGTATTGTAACCGTAATAGTTTGTCGTGGCGACCCCATCGATGGTGGTCGTGAGCGGAATGCCTGCGGGGTAGAAGTGAATCTCCTGTTCGCGCTTGCGCGTCAAGCCATAGCGCACCAGGTTGTGCCATCCCCCCGTGGTGCGGTTCTCGAGCGATGCTCCCAGGTAGATATCCTGATTCGCTCGCTTGCCCGCGTTGGCGATGCCGTAGAAGTTGAAGGGGCCCGGGGTGCCCACAGCCGCGTCGCTATTGCGCGCCAGGACTCGAAGCTGGGTTGCGGAAGTGAGTGCATATCCCAGGTTCGCGCTTGCTGTGTCATCGTGAAATTTATCCATCCTAATGGAGTTGTCACTCTGAAACGCGTCAAAGCCGCCGTAGTAATCGAACTTCTTGTGGGTGCCGCCGAGCTGCGCAAGGTTGCGAAAGCTGGTGAAGGTGCCCGCGTCTCCTTCGTAGAAAAATGACGGGAACGCAGTACTGCCCCGCGGGGTGTAGAGGCTGACAACGCCGGCAGAAGCGTCGGAGCCGTAGAGCACACTATTGGGCCCACGATAGACCTCAAACTGCCCTATACCCGCGGCGGACACGTTGCTGAAGTCGAAGGCTCCCCCGACATCGTTGATAGGAACGCCATCCAGGTTCACCTGGTTGGCGTCCGCATTGCTTCCCCGAATGAAGAGTGAGGTCAGACCACCGTACTCGCCTTGGCGCTGGACGAAAACCCCTGGCATCTGGCGTAGCGGATCGGTCAGGTCGACCCGATTGCGGAACTCACCACTGCGTTGTGCGTTGACGGCCGCGCTGACCTGCGCCTCGGGCAGCGGGGTGCCGGTGGCGGAAGTGACGATCTCCTGTCGCTCATTCTGGGCCTCGAGAACCACGTTCTCTTCATGGCTGTCCACGGGGCCGGCATAGAAGCTGAGGCTGGTAATTTGCTTGAAGTTGGTGGCTGAAATAAGGATGTAGAACCGCCCGCTGGCGCTGCTGCTGATCTGGTAGGTGCCATCGATCCGGGTCAACGCCAGGGCCAGAATCTGGCCATTTTGCACCAGCACCACGCTTGCGTGGATAACAGGCTGGCCCAATGGGTCGGTGACGGCGCCGTGCACGATCGCCGCCTGGGTTGAACGGCAAAAGAGGATCAGCCAGAACATCCACGAATAGAAGCTAAAGGGGAGGACAAGCTTGCCCCGCGATCGAACCGGCATGAAAATCCTTTTGTCTCCCGGAACGAGGGTGGGCTGCACCCCAATAGACGCTGCGCGCCGGCCGGACGCGCACGCCGGTAAACCTCTGACAGAAGAAGTGGTGACCCCGGGAAGACTCGAACTTCCGACAAACAGTTTAGGAAACTGCTGCTCTATCCACCTGAGCTACGGGGCCCCGTGTCCTAACTGACTGGCATGGTATGAGTTTAGAGCATTTTCGGAGTTCCTGTGCCGGGGTGGGGTTATGCACCCAGCCGTATTAGGCGGAAGAGCGCCGCCGCTGCGTCGTTCCCATCCTTCGGGCGAGTTCCATTTGTGTGAGGCCGGCGCGGTTGCTCGCGGCGACAACGGCCGCAAATTCATCTTCAAGAGCCTCGTATGCCTTGCGGTATTTGGGCTCTTTCATCCATCGATTGTGCATTTCAGGAATACGCGCCATCGGCTTTTACCCGTTTCACCTGTCTCATGATCGCTCCAGCTCCTTCGGCGAGCGCGGATGACTGTACCGAAGGATCTGAATGCCAACGTCGCTCTCTTCGAGCGTCACTTCGAGAACCTGGTTGGTGAGATCGCGGTTTCCGTCGAGTTCGTCGAGCGCCTCGGAGAAGAGTTCTCTTTGAAGCGCGAGGTCCATGCCGACAGGGCCGTTGAGACAAATGAGCCCGGCGTGGAGTGATACATCCGCATATTGGCCCTTGGTCCCCGGTGCGCTGCGCGGTCCACGAAAATCCTCGCTATTCTTGGTTACAAGGACCCAATCCTCGTTCAGCACAACTCGCTTCAGCTCCCAGTCCTTCCAGCCGGACTTGCCGACCCACACGACATGTGAGGCCTCGTGGTGGCCTCGCTGGCGGGCCATCAAAGCAAGTTCCGAACTGAGGCATTCGTCAATAAGAAGTTTTGCCACGCTCTGCGGGCCGTAGCTTGCGGCGAGATGAGATGACCTCAGCTCCCGCAGGCGGAACTATGCGCTGTTTTGGTCGCCCGCGTTGCGGATTCGCTTCTGAGAATAGCGCGGCGAGTTCCACCTGTTCCCGATTGAGGCTGGGATAGGAGGAGAGAATTCTGTCCAGCGAAATGCCGGCAACGACCGATGCGGCGACATCGTACACCGGGACCCGCGTTCCCTTGATCACGGGAGTTCCGTTCAGAATCTCGTCATCTTCCATGACCTGGGCGCGTGCCGCGTTGAGACGCAGTAGACGCTCATCGACACTCTTCCAAAACGGCGTCAGGTCGATGGTCAGGAATTCATCCTGGATAATCCTTGTGCACGACTTCGTATCGGGGGAATGCCGGCTTGCCAGCGTGATCGCGCGCTGACGCTCCTCGGAGGTCAGACGGTCGGCTGCGCCAA
Source organism: uncultured Acidobacteriaceae bacterium (assembly GCA_963850235.1). Classification (GTDB taxonomy): domain Bacteria; phylum Acidobacteriota; class Terriglobia; order Terriglobales; family Acidobacteriaceae; genus PALSA-350. Next base: position 152,067 of record CAWKKM010000012.1, read on the forward strand.
AATAGAAGGCGATGAACACGCAGGCGTGGCTCTTGAAAGACCTGGCATCCCGCGTGTCGTAGAAACTCTCCGGCAGAATGTGCTCGTCTATCACGCGGTGCACATCGCGCACCGACACACCGGATACGACCGCGGCTTCGGTCGGCGTCAAGGTCTCGGTTGCGGCATTCATTGGCCCATCCACACCTCTGATTATAAACCTTCCGGCACATCGGAAGCAATAATGCTGTTACCCCACTCTGACGAAGCTGTAAAAGCGTGATCGCCTAGACGAGAGTGAGTTATCGCCGACGGCTGACGCTGGGAGAGCATCTTGACTCTCCCCGGATGGCTGGAATGATAAGTCGGGGCTGGGACGCCGGTGGTCAAGGCTCGAAGACCGCCTGAGCAGCACCCGGCGTTTTAAGCACCCAGCCGTATCAGGCGGAAGAGCGCCGCAATCATCGCATCGATGTCGTCGAAGCTGTTGTAAAGGGCGAGTGACGGACGAACCGTGGTCTCGAGGCCGAATCTGCGCAACGTCGGCTGAGCGCAGTGGTGGCCCGAGCGTACGGCGATTCCTTCTCGATTGAGGGCAGCGCCCACTTCCTCGGTACGGAAGCCCTCCAGCACAAACGAGAGCACGCCGGCCTTTTCCTTGGCGGTGCCGATCATGCGCAGGCCGGGCACCCGCAACATTTCCTGGGTCGCGTAGACCAGCAGTTCATGCTCGTAGCGGGCAATATTGGGCATGCCGATGTGCTCCAGATAATCAATCGCCGCGCCCAACCCTACGGCATCGGCGATATTTCCGGTGCCGGCTTCAAAACGGCCCGGCGGAGGCTGGTAGGTCGTTTTCTCAAAGGTGACGTCGACAATCATGTTCCCGCCCCCCTGCCATGGAGGCGTCTCCGCCAGCACGTCCGGCTTGCCGTAGAGCACGCCGATACCGGTGGGCGCAAAGACCTTGTGGCCGGAGAAAACATAAAAGTCGCAATCGAGAGATTGCACATCGATGGGCATGTGCGAGACGGCTTGCGCGCCGTCAAGAAGCACACGAGCTCCGTAGCGATGGGCCATTTGCACCATCTGATGCGCTGGAGTCACCGTGCCCAGTGCGTTCGAAACCTGGGTGAACGACACCAGCCGCGTCTTGGGACTGAGCAACTTCTCGTATTCATCGAGCAGAATCTGGCCATCGTTGTCGACCGGCGCAACGCGGAGGCAGGCTCCTTTTTCCGCGCACAGCATCTGCCAGGGAACGATGTTGGCGTGATGCTCGATCCACGTGATGACGATCTCATCGCCTTTATTGATGTGGCGTCGACCCCATGCCTGGGCGACCAGGTTGATGGCTTCGGTCGCGCCACGCACGAAGACGATTTCCTTGGAGGAGGAAGCATTGAGGAAATGTGCCACCTTGGTGCGAGCATCTTCATAGGCATCGGTTGCGCGCGCCGCAAGCTCATGCGCGGCACGATGAATGTTCGAGTTCTCGTGCTCGTAGAAGTAGGAAATGCGATCGATCACGCTCTGCGGTTTTTGCGTGGTCGCCGCGTTGTCTAACCAGATCAGCGGATGGCCATTCACCTGTTCGTGCAAAATCGGGAAATCGCGCCGCACGGAGCCGATATCCATCTGCTGCCGGGGAAGCTTCAGATCCCCAATCGCGCCAGGATGTGAAAGGACATTGCTTGTTTGGGGAGCAGACATATCCATCAGGCTCCGCTCATCCAGAAAATAAAACGACGAGGGATCGGTCAACGCAGCCCGTGCGTCGTTTTCGTTGCGTAGCGGTGGCAGCGGGGCGAGCTTGGGCACTCCTTCTTCGAACGACGGAAACAATGCCCGATCAAACTCCGGCATCGGGACCGAGAACGGCGAGGACGGCATTACCAGCGCGGTGCTACGCGGGTCAGTCTGGGAAATATTTGTGACCGCCGAAGGGCCTGCCATGGGAGATATGCCCGATCCATTGAGGCCGCCTGCAGTTTCCAGAAAGTAGAACGGAGATGTTGTCGTCAACGCTGATTTCGCAGCGTCTTCGGTCAAGAGTGGCGAGAGTGGCGGGAGCACCGGCACACCTGCTTCAAACGACGGAAACGGCGCGCCAAACTCAGGCATCGGCATTGCAAACGGAGACACTGGAAGGCCAGCGCCCGCACTGCGCGGGTCGTTCTGCATCATGCCGAGTTCCGGAACCGGTGCTGACATGGGAAGAGAGACCGCTGCGGCCGGCCCCATGGTGAAGGGCGCCAACTCCGGCACGCCCGTCGATAGCTGGGACGCATTCGGGGTGAGAGGAACACCACCGGCCGATGGGATGGCGGGAACGGAAGGCAACGGCATACCGAATTCCGGCAGCCGGGTTTCGAAGGCCGGCGTCATATCCTTCGTCACATCCCTGACATCCGGTGTATAGGGAGCCACGGACGTAGGAAAGCCCTGCCCCGGCTGCGCGCGGAAAAACTCGTTGGCAAGCCGGCTCAGCATAGCTACATCCGGGAGCGAGCCCATGGGCGCGATCGTGGTCTCATCCACCGGCATTGCCGGTCTCACGCGCTCCGCGAAACCTCCGGTTGGATCCTGATCACTTGTACTCATGGTATTGTCCGACTTCTACATTCTCGAGCACGCCCAGCGCATCTTCGGCAAGAACCGCCGCAGAGCAATACAGTGACACCAGGTAGGAAGCGATCGAGTTGCGGTCAATACCCATGAAACGGATGGAAAGGCCTGGGGTCTGTTCGCCGGGCAGTCCTGGTTGAAACAGTCCCACCACGCCTTGCTTTCTTTCTCCCGTGCGCAGCAGGAGGATGTTCGTCTTCCCTGCTCCATCGATGAGAAGTTTGTCGGTGGGGATGAGAGGAATGCCACGCCAGGTCAGGAAAGGTGAACCAAAGATCGTAGCCGTGGGCGGAGGAACGCCACGGAAGGTACATTCGCGGCCGAACGCGGCGATGGCGCGCGGATGGGCGAGGAAGAAAGCCGGCTCCTTCCAGATGCGCGACAGCAATTCATCCAGATCGTCGGGCGTCGGCGCGGCGCCGCGGGCGGCGACCTTGAACCCCGGATCGACATTGTTCAACAAACCATAGTCGGCGTTGTTGATCAGTTCAGCTTCCTGGCGCTCTTTCACCTTTTCCACGGTCAGCCGCAGTTGCTCGCGGATCTGATCGTGAGGATGGCTGAAAAGATCAGACACACGAGTGTGAACATCCACCACGGTCGAAATCGCACTCAGCGTATATTCACGCGGAGTCTCCACATAGTCGACGAACGTCTGCGGCAATGTGCGTTCATCGCGTGATCCACAGGCGACTTCGATCTCCTGATCGTTCTTGACCTTGTTCACCCGGTAGGTGCCCGATTCAACCGGAACCCAACCAAGCAGCTGGACCAGCCAGCGCGGGGTAATGGCCGTTAGTTGCGGCGGCGTCTTGGTTGTGTTGGCTAACTGCCGTGCTGCGACGTCGCCTAACGCTCGATGATCTGCCATGAGGGATGCTTCCTTCCTTAACTCACCACGGGCATCATAGCCGTCTTTGCGCTCGCCCTGGAATCACGAATGTGCGAAATTCACCGCCATTCGGTGAACAAACAAGGGGCAATAAAGGGTGCTGACCTCACAATTTAAGGACAACCCTCGATGCTTCAAGTTACCCTGTTGATAACGACAGAGAGGCGACGCTATTGACTGGCTTGGTACATCCATCGATCGACGATATCGATTGCGAAATTCTGGCTGAGCTTCAGGCGAACGCCCGCATCCCGTTTGCAGAGTTGGGACGACGCGTAGGCTTGTCGACTCCGGCGGTGATTGAAAGAGTTCACCGGCTGGAGGAGAGCAAGGTCATTCTCGGCTACCGGACCCTCGTCGATCCCGCACGGGTGGGGCTGCCTGTGCGGGCGTTTGTCCATGTGACCGTGGCGGGCGACAAACTGGCAAAGTTTGCCGCGGTGGTGCGCAATCTTCCCGAAGTGTTGGAGTGTCATCGAGTAACCGGCGCCGAATCGTTCATTGTGCAAGTCGCGGTCCGCGACGTGAGGCATATGGAAGAGGTGATCGATTCGATGATGCCCTACGTGTCCACCAACACCTCGATGGTTTTGGCTTCCCCTGTGCCGTGGAACAGTATCCTCCCGGCTGCGCGCTATGGTAAAAAGCCACGGCAGCGGAAGAGCGAACCGTAACACACGAGCTCGGCGGAGAGGGCGATGTTGTCCAAATTAGAATTTTCGGTTGGCGAATTTGGACAAGACCCCCTATCGATAGAGCCAACTCTGCGGAGATGCGCGCATTTTCCGATAGCCACTGCTCTGATTCTTTGTATCAGGGCCTGACTTTTAGTCGGGCCGTACGGGGGAAGCCCATGAGGGCTTTAGCCCCTGAGGTACGCTCTTTTCGACTTAATGGCGAACTAAACCCCGTCTTTCCCCGTCTCATTCACCAATCAAGAACCAACCTGATTCAGTTCAGCCGAACGCCCCTCAAAGCAATCAACAAGTTGCATCCTCAAAAAAGCAATCGTTCCGCTAATTTGGACAGCTTTGAAGTTCAGCCGTGTCTGCGGGACTGATTTGCAGTCGATGGTGCTTACAGGCGAACCCGCTGCCAACCACGTTGGGTTCCGTCTACAACTAACGTCCGCTGGCATGGCGCGATGGCAACCTTCTCAATGACGCATTGGTTTGTTACACCAGTAACCGTCGGCAAGCAAGGAGCGTTCATGAAATTCAGCACGATTGCGATAGGGTCAGCATCACTTTTTTTGATTGCTGCGGCAGTGGCTCAAACGGCACCACCTCCCGGAACTGCTGGGCAGCGTAAAGCGAACCAGCAAGCTCGGATTGCTCAAGGGGTCAAGAGCGGACAACTGACCGCGCGCGAAACCTCCCACCTCGAAGCCCGGGAAGCCAGCGTGAACCGGGAAGAACGCAGAATGCGCGCTGCCGACGGGGGGAAACTCACCGCGGCCGATCGCTCCGCTCTCAACAACCGTCAGAACAGGATTTCCAATTCCATCTACAAAGACAAGCACAACGCCGCTGTCCAGTAGTAGTCGCTTTTCATTTGCGTAGCGACCGGTAAAGATCAGTAACAATCGGCGGGAGAAGCGAACGGATCGCCTTCTTGATCCGAATCGTCGCCTTGACACTGTTAACCCCGGGGCGCTCCTGGAAGGCGACCTCGTGCCGGTGGGTGAGCCCAGGGTCCTCCTCAGGACGACCATTGGAATAGTAGTAAGTGGCAATCGACTTCCGGTTGCGATCGGGCGGACATGCCAGTGGTATGGGATGACCGTGAAACGAAACACTCGTAGTGCTGAAGATGGCGCAGCGGTTAAAGACGGGCAGAATCTTCTTTTCCGCTCGCGTCACCTTCTGATCCCATAGCTCGAAATGCCCGCCGTACTCTTCTTTCCAATCCTTGTTGAGATAAATCAGAACATTGATGCGCCGATCCAGCCGCAGTCCCTTGTGGTAACTGAAGTCGGCGTGCACTTCCAATAGACCGCCCGGCCGTATCTGGTGCAGGCCTCCACCGGTGTAGTAGGGATCGGGCAGTACGCTCTGGATTCCCGTCAGGGTTTCGAGAAATTTGAGCATTGGCCGGCTGTTGAGGAAGTAAAGCACGTCACGAATCGATGGCGGCAGCTTCTCCACTACGTCGAACGCCAGTTTTTTGCGTTGGTTCACATCGGTGTGGGCGTACCAATCTGCCTCTTTCGGCTCAGGGAAATCTCGCAGCGCCGCCTCCGCTACCTCAAGGGGCAGGAAGTTGTCGAAATAAATATGAGGATAAGGTGTGTTCGCCTGATACTCCTCCGCCCTGGCTTTGGCCAGAGCCTCGAGTTTGCCGGCAAACTGATCGCTCAGTAAGGCATTCAACACCCTGATGTCACTTGCGGTCTCTGCCGCAGGGGATTCTTTGACCGATTCGGGCATGGACTGCCTCCGTGGAGCGTGACTCGTCCTGGCTTGTCGGCCGGGCCTGTGTTTCCAACCTAGTCATGCGCCAAATACCTGTCAAGACGAGCCCGGTTGTAAACTAGGAGTGAGGACTTTATGGCGGAACTGCAACGCAGACAATCAGTGACAGTCAAGGTGGGAAATGTGCGCGTGGGATCTTCCGCGCCGGTCGTCGTGCAATCCATGACGAATACCGATACCGCTGATGTGCAAGGCACGATCCAGCAGGTTGCCGCGCTGGCCAATGCGGGCTCCGAGCTGGTGCGAGTGACGGTCAATAACGATGCCGCAGCTGTCGCGGTGCCGGCCATCGTCGAAGGGCTGGCCAAGTTGGGAATCGATGTTCCCATTGTTGGAGACTTTCACTACAACGGACATCTGCTGTTGAAGAAGTACCCGGAGTGCGCGCGCACTCTGGCCAAGTACCGCATCAACCCGGGAAATGTCTCGATCGGCCGTAAAGACGACGACAATTTTCGCACCATGGTTGAGTGCGCGGTAGAAAACCAGAAGCCGGTGCGGATTGGGGTGAATTGGGGTTCTTTGGACCAGGCTCTCTTGACCCGGATGATGGATGAAAACTCCAAGCGGCCTCAGCCGGCGGATGCGCGAGACGTGATGATCGAAGCAATGCTGGTGAGTGCGATCGAGTCCGCCCGCGCTGCCGAACGCTACGGACTACGCCACGACCAGATCATTCTCAGCGCCAAAGTGAGCGGCGTGCGCGACCTGATCGAAGTGTATGAGTTGATGGCTGCGCGCTGCGATTACGCGCTGCACCTGGGTCTGACCGAAGCCGGGATGAGCATGAAGGGCATTGTCGCCTCGACCGCTGGCTTGGCCCCGCTGCTGCTCAAGGGCATCGGCGACACGATCCGTGTCTCGCTTACCCCCAAGCCGGGAGGTGACCGCACCGAAGAAGTGCAGGTGGCGCAACAGATCTTGCAGTCCCTGGGTATTCGCAGCTTCGCCCCGCAGGTGACGGCCTGCCCCGGATGCGGACGCACCAGCAGCACTTACTTTCAGGAGCTGACCCAGGATATCCAGGGCTACGTACGCGACAGTATGCCGGTTTGGCGCGAGCGGTATCCGGGAGTGGAAGAGCTGAAGCTTGCGGTCATGGGTTGCGTGGTGAACGGACCGGGCGAGTCCAAGCACGCCAACATCGGGATTTCCCTTCCCGGCACGTTTGAAGATCCCAAAGCCCCGGTTTACGTGGACGGGCGCCTGATGACGACCCTGCGCGGGGATGACATCGTAAACGAGTTCAAAAAGATTCTGGACGATTATGTCCACGCGCGGTACGGCAGCGGCTCGCGCGAAGAGCAGTTGATCGAAGTGCGATAACTCAGTCCCGAAGGGACGGCTGAAAATCACACTTGTCCAAATTAGATTTCTCAGTTGGCCGGGGCGTAAACGCTAAATAAGCTGAGAGAAAAAACGTCTCTCCACGAAGGGCACGGGTTTAGCCGTGCCATAAATAATGCGCGCTTGACGGCTTTAGAAGCCGCTGAGGTACGCTTTTGGACGCATACGGGGCAAAGTCATCTCTGTCCGCGGCTGCGTTCGCCGCAGACGATTGAAAAGACGTACCTCAGGGGCTAAAGCCCTCATCAGTCCAACCAAAATGTGGCACGGCTGAACCCGTGCCCTTCGTGCAGAGACGATTTTTCCCTCAGCCTGTTTAGCGGTTTTCCCCGGCCAACTGAGAGGAGAAGTGTGGCTGACCCTCAGACCTGTCCAAATTAGATTTTTTCAGCTTCCAATCTAGACAAGACACCCTATCGATAGAGCCGACTCTGCGGAAATGCAGCATTTTCCTATGGCCACCGCTCTGATGCTCTGTATCAGGGCACGACTTTAGTCGGGCCGTACAGGCAGGAGCCATGAGGGCTTTAGCCCCTGAGGTACGCTCTTCTAGACCTAATGGCGAACTGAATCCCATCTTTCCCCGTCTCATTCACCAATCAAGAACCAACCTGATTCTGTTCGGCCGAACGCCCCTCAAAGCAATCAACAAGTTACAGCGTTAAAAACAAGTTCTTCCGCCAATTTGGACAGATCTGGCTGAAAATAGCCCAGGACGCTAGTCCTGGGTACATGATTAAGTCCCGCAGGGACGGCTGAAGGTTGTCCAGGATGGCGTCGCAGCATATTTTCAGCCGTCCCTGCGGGAGTAAATTCGTGATTCTTCAACCCGCCCGGCCGAGTTCTTCAAACAAACAAATGACTGACTCGATCCCCCGATGAAAGTCGGCGATGTGGAATTTCTCGTTCGGGGCGTGCAGGTTGTCATCCGTCAGGCCAAAACCCATTAAGACGGTGGGAATCTTGAGGTAACGCTCGAAATCCCCCACGATGGGAATCGAGCCGCCACAACGGATGAAAACCGTCTCTTTGCCGAACACCTGCCGGAGAGCCCGAGTCGCCGCCTGGATATAACGATTGTCCGTCTGCACCACGATCGGGTCGCCGGAATGGATCAGCCGCACCCGCAACTCGATGCCCTTGGGCTGTAACGACTCAACATAGGCCTTGTATTGAGCGAAAACCTCCTGCGGATCCATGTCCGGAACCAGCCGGAAGGAGATCTTGGCGGTCGCCTTCGCAGGAATTACGGTCTTCGCCCCCGCTCCGGTAAAACCGCCGGGCATCCCGTGGACATCCATCGTGGGCCGGGCCCAGGTACGCTCCAGCACCGAGAAAGCAGGCTCCCCGGTAAGGTGCCGGGACCCAACCTCCGCCTTCCGATATTCCTCCTCATCAAAAGGCAGGCTCTTCCAGGTTTTAAGCTCGTCGGCGGATGGCGCGGCCACCTTGTCATAAAAACCCGGAATAAGGATGCGGCCGTCGGCGTCTTTGAGCTTTGCGATCACCTGCGCCAACGCGATGAAAGGATTAGGCGCTGCTCCGCCAAACGATCCGGAATGCAGGTCGCTCTTCGCTCCCTGGGCTTCCAACTCGGTGTAAATCATGCCGCGCAGGCCCACGCACAGGGTGGGCAAACCGGGGGCAAACATCGAGGTATCCGAAACCAGGGCGAAGTCGGCCTTCAACTGCTCCGGGTGTTCGCGCAGGAACTGGGCGATTCCCTCCCCTCCCACCTCCTCTTCGCCTTCGATCAATATCCGGACGTTGATGGGCAGGCTTCCGCCTGAGGTCTGGAACAGCGACTCCAGGGCCTTCACATGGCTGTACATCTGTCCCTTGTCGTCGACCGCGCCCCGGGCATAGAGATTGCCGTTGCGTTCCGTGGGCTCAAACGGGGGCGAAATCCACTCGTCCAGCGGGTCAGGCGGTTGCACGTCGTAGTGGCCGTAGGCCAGGCATGTGGGCTTGCCCGTGGCATGCAGCCAGTCTCCGTAAACCAGCGGATGACCGGAAGTTTCAATCACCCGGACGTGCTCCAGGCCGATTCGTTCCAGCTCCCGGGCCAGGCTCTCGGCGGCACGACGGACATCGCCTGCGTGCTCAGGAAGGGTGGAAATGGAAGGGATACGAAGCAACGACTTCAATTCTTCTAAGAAGCGTGCCTGCTGGCTGCGGGCAAACTCTAGCGCGGATGGCATGGGTGGCGTATCTCCTGTGGGGCCGGAAGGCAAAAAAAGGTGATTCCGGGTGATTTTGCAGTCCTGGCGGATCGATCCGGCCAGGCATTCGTCACCAGTAGCGGCTACCAGGATGTATCCTAAACCTGGGGAAGTATTCATGCTCGAGCTGGAAATCGCGCCGCGCGCGGTCGCTGACCGTCTCAGGTCCGGGGAAACCGGGCTGGTCCTGCTGGATGTTCGTGAGCCGTGGGAGGTTGCGACTGCACAAATCACCGGTTCGAAGTTGATGCCGATGGGCGAAATTCCCTCTCGCGCTTTTCAGGAACTGGATCCGGAGGCGCACATCATCACCGTATGCCATTCCGGCGTCCGTTCCCTGAACGTCGCGGCATGGATGCGGAACCAGGGTTTTGAGAAAGTGCAGTCGATGAGTGGTGGGATCGATAGTTGGTCCCGGGAAATAGACCCCGCTGTTCCCCGCTATTAATCGTCGTTGGAACTCCTCCCCCTTACGTTGCAGATCAGGTGCCCCCGTGCCCATGCTGAGTAGTTCCGGGGCGTGATACAAGCAAGATAGACAACCTTTAGATAGAAGAGAGTTAACAGCAGCCATGGGCGCTACCGAAAGAGTATTGATCGTCGAAGATGAGTTGCATGCCCTCGCCGGGCTGGCGGAATTAGTGTCCGGCTGGGGCTATCGAACAGAAACTGCACGAGATGGCATCGAGGGCCTGGAGAAGGTCGCGGAGTGGATTCCCGGCATCATCGTGACCGACCTCAAGATGCCGCGTATGGACGGTTTGGAACTGCTGACACGATTGAGCGAGATGCAATTGAATGCCGCAGTGATCGTATTGACGGCGCAGGGCAGTATTGAGCGTGCGGTCGAGGCGATGAAGATGGGCGCCTACGATTTCATCCAAAAGCCGATCGACCCTACCAGGCTTAAAACCGTTCTGGCTAACGCCAGCCGCCAGCGCGAAACCGAGCGCGAGCTTGAAGTCACGCGCCGCAAGCTGCGGGATACCGGTTTCCTCGGCTCGCTGGTGGGCAGCTCGAGGAAAATGCAGGAAATGTTTGCCATGATCGAACGGGTCGCTCCCAGCAACGTTTCCGTGCTGATCACTGGAGAGAGTGGGACCGGCAAGGAATTGGTGGCAAGAACCCTGCACGAGCTAAGCCCGCGCCGGGGTAAGCCGTTTGTTGCTGTCAACTGCGCCGCGATCCCCGAAACCTTGATCGAGAGCGAGATCTTCGGTCATGAAAAGGGCTCCTTCACCGGAGCGATGGAGCGCCGCGCCGGGTGCTTCGAGCTGGCGGAAGAAGGTACCCTGCTGCTGGACGAAATTGGCGAAATGCCCGTAGGCACGCAAGCTAAACTACTGCGAGTCCTCGAAGACAGGAAGCTGCGCCGCCTGGGCAGCAAGGTCGAAACGCCCATGAACGTGCGGGTATTGGCAGCCACCAACAAAAATCCCGAAGAAGCGGTCTCTTCGGGACACTTGCGCGGAGATCTGTACTACCGCTTGAACGTTTTTAACTTGCATATGCCACCGCTGCGGGAACATAAAGAAGACATCCCCGCCATCATTGAGGCGTTGCTGGCCGACATGAACACCAAGCACGGGCGCGAGGTTAAGGGCGTGGATGGCGAGATGCTGACCCGTTTGCTGGCTCATGACTGGCCCGGCAATGTGCGGGAGCTGCGCAATACCATCGAACGGGCGGTCATCCTGTGCGGAGAGGGATATATGGAAACCCGGCACCTGCCGCCGGCGTTCGGGCAGCGCTTTTTGCGTGCCGAGGCGAGCACCAATAATTACAGCGACAGTGGCGTTCACGTGGAAATCGGCAGCACCGTGGACGAGGCCGAGCGAATGCTCATCCTGAAAACGCTGGAGTCGACGCGCAACAACAAAACGCGCGCGGCGGAGATCCTGGGCATCAGCCTCAAGACCTTGCACAACAAGTTGAAGGAGTACGGTAGCGCGACCAGCAGCGAGACGTTGGAAGAGAGACCGGTAGTATAGTACGTTTGCATCAGCAACTGATGCAGGCACCTATTGCCAGCCGCTGGATAGTCGATAACAGGGTTCGAGTGACTGCCCCATGAGACTGAAGACCAAGCTCGTGCTCGCGATCACCGGGCTGGTGTTTCTGGTGGTATTCACCCTGTCGTGGATATTCCTGGGGCAGCTTCTGCGCCAGCGAATGTCTCAGGCGTACTCCGCCAACGACATGGTGGCCCACCAGATAGCCATGGCGACGCAGCGAAGCCTGGCGCCCAGTCTCTCTCTTTACGCCAATGACCCCAAAGCTCTGCGGGCCGCGGTGGCAAAGGCGTTGCGCAACGATCCTGCAGTGACAGAACTGCTGAGCTCGGCCATTCGTTACGCGCCCACCGTCTTTGACGTCACCATCGCGGACAGCGAGGGCCACGGGCTGCTAAGCACCGATCCCACGAATCTGGACCGCCTCGTGCCCCAGCGGCCGGAATACGCCGAATTGGAAAGCGGCGGCTTGTTGCAGCTGCTGAAAGTGGTGTTTGGACCACCGCGCGTCTACAACCTGACGTTGCCGTTGGAGCGAAAAGGTGAACCGTTCGCGACCGTTCGCGTGGGCGTGCGGACCACCTTCCTCCGTTTCGTAGTCGAGCCCTGGCTGCTCGCTGCCTTGATGTATACCGGGGTGGCGATCATCTGTTCCCTGATCTTTGCCGCGTTTTTGGCCAACCTGGCCCTCAAGCCGATTGAACAGATTGGCGCTCGCCTCGATGCCCTGGCTTTGGCTGAGGCTGAGGGAGCCGGGGAGGCAGCGGCCGGTAGATCAAGCGATGACGCCGTGGTGCTGGTATCGCACAAGATCGAACGCATCGGACGGCGCATGCGCAACGTGGAAGAGGTCTTCTCCGCCCTGAAAGAGAACCTCGACCAGATCATGACCAACCTGCAGGACGGCATCCTGCTTTACACCCACGATGCCCGCGCGGTCCTGGTCAGCGACTCCGTCGAACGTTTTTTGGGTACCAGCCGGGCCGAGATTCTGGGCGCCAAGTTACACGAGGTATTCTCCCGCAATACCCGCCTGGGAAGACTGGTACGCGAATCCTTTGACGCGCGCATGGCCCTGGTACAGGAGGAAATCACCACCGAGACCGGCCGGCGGGTTGAGATCTCACTCGATTTCATCCATGACGACCGCGCCGTCTATCCCCAGGAGACCCTGGGTGCCCTATTGACCCTTCATGACGTCGAATCTGTAAGAGAAATCGAGAGTGACCTCGAACTTTCACGACGGCTGGCGGCCATCGGACGATTGACGGCCGGGGTAGGTCACGAGGTGAAGAACCCGATTAACGCCATCGTGGTTCATTTGGAGCTGATGCGTAACAAGTTAGGCGATGCCGACCACAGGGCCATGCGGCACCTGGAAGTGATTGAAAGCGAGATACAAAGACTCGACCGGGTGGTGCAAACGCTGGTGGACTTCTCCCGCCCGGTGGAACTACAGCTCAAGGACCAGGATCTGCGCCGGGTAGTCTCCGCCGTTCTGATGTTGGCATCCGCCGAGCTGGAAACCCGCGACGTCCATGTCGAAAGCGATTTGCCCGACCGTCCCGTGATGGCCAGGGTGGACTCAGACTTATTGAAGCAGGCGCTCCTCAACGTCGTCCTTAACGGCGCCCAGGCCATGGCCGAGGGCGGCAAACTGAAAGTACGGCTGGCCGAAGACGGACGCATGGCCCTGCTCAGTATTCACGACCAGGGTGGGGGAATCCCTGATGATGTGCGGGACAAGATTTTCGACTTATACTTCACTACTAAGAAAGATGGCAGCGGCATCGGATTAGCAATGACTTACCGTATTGTTGAGCTGCACAATGGTTCTATTGAAGTAGAATCGGATGCGACTCACGGAACTACATTTATTTTGCGCTTTCCTCTCAACACGCAACAGGAGAGTAGAGCGCGTGGATATCTTATGCCGGACGGGAGCAGCACAGCTGGACCCATCGTAGCCAAGGAGCCCCGGGGATGAGGGCAGCGCAACTACGCTCGTTGTGTGTTTTACTAGCCATTTTGTGTACCGGGTGTTCGCACAAAAACCCGGCTACGCCGCCGCAGCAGGCCCAGGCTCCGCCATTACAGACGGGCAAGGGTACGCTGGAACCACCTAAACCGGCCCAGCAGGCGGAAAAGTCCGACACGCCGCTGGCTTCGCCGTTACCGCCGCCGTCAGCTCAAAGCGTGCCCTTGCCCCCTCCGACACCGAAGAAGGTAAGGAAGCCCAAGAAGCCCAAGCCGGCAGATTCATCTCCGGCTACGGCTACGGCGGGCGCTCCGGCTGCATCTCCGAATAGTCAGGCAGGTGCTGGTTCGACCACAGCGCAACTTACTTCCCCGCCCCAGGTGCAAAATGCAGCGACGAGCAACTCTTCCATTGGCCAGTTGACCACCGGCGACAGCGCCTCGGGAGAGAGAACCAAGCATGAAACCGCAGATCTGATCGGCTCAACGCAACAGGGCTTGATCGCGATCAAACGGGCACTGTCGAACGAGGAGAAGGCCACCGCCGGGCAGATCCACAACTATCTGAAGCAGGCCCAACAGGCCCTGGAGAATGGCGATGCCGACGGAGCGCATCTGCTGGCGACCAAGGCCAAGGTGCTGCTGGATGAGCTTATGAAACCGTAGTAATTGCTTGACTTGTTCCAATTTGCGCCTTGGACGGCATAACTGACATTCCCCGAACATTACTTCGGCCTGTTACTAAGGTCACGTACGCAGCTGTAGGGACAGCCTGCGAAAAACAAGGGTTCAAGGTATTCGGACAAGGTTCAGCGTTCGCCCCAACTCAGTTTGGACCGAAGTACGTCGAAGAACCCTGTCTTGCCCAAACGAACCAGGTTGACACTGTGCTCCGAACGGCGACAGTGCACCCGATCGCCCACGCGAAGTTGCAGGGCCTCCTGTCCGTCCACGGTGAGAAAGGTCAGGTCGGGAATACCTTCGACGCTGACAATCACGTGCGCATCGCCCCGCACCACCATGGGACGGATCGTCAATAGATGCGGACAGATCGGGGTGATCACCATGGCGTCGACGGAGGGCGCCAGAATCGGTCCATTCGCGGCCAGGTTGTAGGCGGTCGAGCCCGTAGGAGTGGAGACGATGACCCCATCAGCGCGAAACGACGCCGCCAGTTGATCGAATAGATGGACGCTGAAGTCGCCCATGCGCGCGATCGCCCCCTTAGCAATCACCACATCGTTCAGCGCTTCGTACTCTTTATACAAGGCCCCGCCACGCATGACCTCGGTGTGCAACAGCGCGCGGGCATCCACCTCGCAGCAGCCGTCCTTCCAACCCTCAAGCGTGGTGTAGAGATCAGCCAGCCGCACTTCCGTAAGGAAGCCCAGGGCACCCAGGTTGACACTGAGAATGGGAACATCCGTGCGGGCGAAGGTGCGGGCCGCCGCCAACAGCGTTCCATCGCCGCCCAGCACCACCACCAGCACCGGCTTTTGTGACGGCAATTCATGACGCGGAACGATGCGTACATCCTGGATGTAGCTTCCGCTCACGTGGTCGAGAATGGGTTCAAAGTCATGGGCCCGCATCCAGGCAACGAGCTCGGGGAGAACGGTGGCCAGTTCTTCCTTCTGCGGCTTGGAGATGATGGCAACAGGTGGCATGGAGGCTTTTAGTGTACGCGATGGGACGAAAGCACTTAAAAGCGGGCGTAGAGAAGAAACTCGCGATTACCCTTGGCGCTCGCGCCGCCTCCGCCGCCTCCAAGGATGGGAGATTCCGCGATTTCGCTGTGGGATGCCCCCAGGTCCTCAACCGCTGAGCGCACGCGATCAATCGCAAACTGGTGCGCAGCTGGGTCGTGTACGATCCCGCCCTTGCCCACCTGTTCCCTGCCCGCTTCAAATTGTGGCTTGACCAGAATGACCGCCTCGACGACGACGGCCTCCAACGGGCTCCCGAGCGCTTCCACAGCACCGATCACCGCGGGCAACACCAGCGTAGCTGAGATAAAAGACACATCCATGGATACAAAGCTGATGCCCGGGCCCAGATCGCCGGGTTTGAGGTAGCGGGCATTGGTACGCTCCCGCAGGCTTACCCGCGGATCCTTGCGCAGGGCTTCGGCAATCTGCCCATAGCCGGTGTCGACCGCGATCACGCTGGCCGCGCCATGCTGCAGCATGCAATCGGTAAAGCCGCCGGTGGAAGTGCCAATGTCGACGCAGTGCCGTCCCTGAAGGTCGATTTGCCACCGGGTAAGCGCGGCTTCCAGTTTGAGACCGCCGCGGCTTACGTAGCGTTGGTCTTCCCCCAGCACGCGCAGCAATACGGCATCGTCGACGGCAGCGCCGGGCTTCTCGATTTTCTGCTCGTTGACCAGCACTCGCCCGGCCAGGATGAGCGCCTGCGCGCGTTCGCGCGACGGCGCCAACCCCCGCTCGAGCAGCAACCTATCCAAGCGGTTTCTCATCTGGAGTGCGTACGGCTTCCCCTCAGACGCTCGCTATTGTACTCGTACATTTCGGGGTACTTTAGTTTGGCTGTTTGCGCGCCGCAACCGTAGAATAAGCACGGCTTGATTGATGCCAGAGAAAACCCCCAATCCGATAGGCGATCCTGATCGTTCTACTATCAGAGATTCAAGCCACACTGCCAGGATGGCAGACGGTCCCGCTGCTCCGGGGTCCGACGACCTTACTTTGCTGCAGCGTGTCCGCCAGGGCGATCAACGTGCGATGGCGGAAGTCTTCGACCGATATGGCAGGGCGGTGTACTCCGTCGCTTTACGAATTCTTAAGGATACAGGCCACGCAGAAGATGTGATGCAGGAGATCTTCTTCCAGATCTGGCGCAATTCTGATTCGTTTGTGCAGGGGCGCGGCTCGCTGGGTGCGTGGTTGGTGGTGGTGGCAAGGAATCGTTCGATCGATCTGCTGCGTCGCAGAAAGCCTGTGGATTCGGTCGACGACGTGATTCTGGCATCCCCCGGCAACATGGCTTCAGAAGTTGAGCACAACTCGATGATGGAGAAAGTCCGGAAGGTCTTGCGGGACCTCCCTGCTGAGCAGCAACGGTCGATGGAGCTGGCGTTTTTTGAAGGCTTGAGCCATTCGGAGATCGCGGAGAGAACGGGCGATCCCCTGGGCACAGTAAAGACGCGTATTCGGCTGGCGCTGATTACGTTACGAAAGGCGTTTCAGTCATGACGGGCAACGGTCACAACACGCAGGAGGAGTTGGCTTCCTATGCGATGCAGAATCTCCCGGTCGAGGAGTCCGCATCCATCAGGGCGCACCTGCAGACCTGTGCCGAATGCCGCACCGAGCTGGCTCAAGTCTGCGGTGACCTTGCCTTGCTAGGATTCGCGGTCGAGCAACAGCCGTTGCCAGAGGGTGCGCGTGATCGTTTTCTGCAGAGGATTGCCTCCTCTCCCGTTGTCGAGCCGGAGGCCGAGCCCGCCAAGGTCACTCCGATTGACGGGAAAGCCAAGCGCCGTGGGGCAGGATTCTGGGTGCCCTGGATGACGGCGGCTGCCATGGCCATCGCAGCAATCTCGCTAGGCGTGCAAAACAAGGCGTTGAATGACGAGCTGAACGATGAATCCAAGCTGGTGAAGAATCTGGCTGCGCAAGCGTCCAAGGCGCAGCAGGTGCTGGAAGTCCTGACCGAGCCGAGTGCACAGCGGGTCACACTGACGCAAGGCAAAGCACCGGCCGAGCCAAGCGCACGCGCCACTTACCTGCAAGATCGTGGCGCGCTGATTCTGTTGGCGACAAATTTGAAGCCCCTGCCTGAAGGTAAGGCGTATGAGCTCTGGGTAATCCCTGCCAACGGTAAGGCTCCCGTGCCGGCTGGAGTCTTTCATCCTGACTCACTAGGCACGGCCACGCTCGTGCTGCCGCCCCTTCCCGCGGGCATTGCGGCCAAGGCGTTCGGAGTGACCATCGAGAAATCCAGCGGATCCGATTCGCCCACCTCGCCGATCATCCTGTCGGGAGCAACCGGAAGCTGATTGGAAGCAGCGGGCACCGTTAAGCTGCCCGAGAAGTCTTAGCCGCGAGGGACTACGAATGCACAGGGTGGCCACAAAGTCTGCGCCCTGAAGCACGACTGCATCAGATGCTGGCCACAAAGTCTGACCGCACAGGAGCACGGCTAAACCCGTGCCCTTCGTTCAGAGACTCTTAAGCTCGTGGAGCTTTGGTTTACGAGCGGATTGCTCTTCTCTTATTTGCCGCCCTTGGACGTGGACTTCAACGGCGTCGTCTGATAACACCTCGCCCCGAATCCGCACGGTGCTCCGGCTCCGCTGGCGTGGCTAACATTAATGGAGTTTGCTACCGTGCCTTTCGTGTTGCTGTTAGCAGCCACCGACTGGGCGCTGGTGTGCACATCCACCCCTGTTCCATCCAGTTGGATGGACGCTGCCACCTGGTTGGTGTCGGTGCGAATCACGCTCATGTAGGGCTGGTCAGAAGAAAGAACAAAAATCTGTCCGAACGGAGTGCTGAAGGTGGAGGCCATCGAAATGGGATGCCCGACCACGGGGATCGTGGCGAGCACCTGGTAGTTGGTAAGGCTCACCACGCTCACCGTACCGTCCTTCTGGTTGGCCACATAGACCCGGCTTCCATCGCGCAAAATGGTGAGAGTCGCAGGCCCATTCCCAACCGGAACCGTGACCGCCTGGCCAAACAGCGGAGAGTCGTTTCCGAATTGATCGAGGCTGGTATTGATGATGGTGATGGTGTTGGAGTCGTAATTGGCAGTAACCAGCTGCGACGATGGCGCAAAGTAGTCGGCAAAAACCGGGCCGGCATTGAAACCCGCCACCGGCGTGCCGGACGGCGGCGGCAGCAGCAGTGTGCCGGTAGCCGGATCCAGATTCTGCCGGTTTGCCGTGTTATCGAGCGTGTTGTACTGGCTATTGATGACGGTGACGGTGCCGCTTCCCCGATTGAGAATGAACACCCGGTTGTTGTCAGTGGAACCGATGCCGTAGACGGGGCAGATGCCAACCGGCAGAGTCCGCGAAATCGTAATGGTGGAGATTTCGATGGACTGCACCTGCCCGGGAGTCGTCACCGCCGCAGGAGTCTCACAATCCCCGAAGGCGACCTTGTTGGCGCCGTTGTCCTGGGTAATCGAGTACACCCGGGCAGCGCTGGCGTTGCCGGCCAGGGTGATGGGACTAGCCGGAACCGGGAGCTGCTGGGTGAGCTGAAAAATGCCGCTCGAATTATTGGTCAGCACCGCCACCGCCGGGACATTGGGCTCGGTGATGAAGAGATTGCTTGTCGTCGAAAGCAGGTTTACCGGGCTGGCCGGCTGCAGCAAGGTGCTGCTCTGGATGTTCTTGGTCTGCAGGGTCGTCGAGGGGGTGAAGCTGTTGACCGTCCCGTCTGAATTCGCAGTGGTGGCAGAGCCGGCGGTTGTGCTCAGGGTAAGCGCCAGCGGGTTGATGCCCAGGGTGGCCTGGGTCAGCAGCGTGTCGCCGGAAGCATCGAAAACATTCGCCAGACCACCCGCGCCCGCGCCGGTGCTGGTGGTGACAACGGCGTAACTTTGCGGCTGAGGGGCGGGCCCGGTGACGGCTACAGGTGTGACCACCGGCCTGGGAGTTTCTCCGCATCCTGCCAGCAGTACTGCGACGCTGATCGAACCACCGGTGACAATTCGTTGAAGAACCCTAAAGGAAAACTCTGGCAAACGCACACTCCGCCGGCTCCATGACTGAAGCCATGCAACGCTAAGCACCCGTGATTACCTCACTACGTTTCATTTCCCGTCGCAAGATGATTGTAAATGGGTTCAGCTGTAGAGCGATACGCCGGGCCTAAAATGAAGAGTGTTGGTTCAGGAACAACGAATGCGGTGGCAGTCGTGGCTGGTGCTTGCCGCAGTCGTCCCTTGGTGCGCGGTGGCGGCCCTGCGCCATGCCACAGCAGTCTGGACTGGCGCTACGCAAACGGCGCTGGGCATCAGCCTGGGCTTTGCGCTGCTGGTATGGATGGCTCGTGCGGCGACGCCGCTCGCCGCATTGACCGGCGGCGTCATCACGGCCGTCCTCACGCTGGCTCCTCATCCCGAGTTGTCCTCCTGGTACCACTCCGCACTTCCGGCCTTGCTGGCACTCTTCCTGCTCACCTTTTCCGCGACCAGGTTCGGCAGAGGCAAGAAACAACAATTGGGTGTGGCGGAAGACAAGCGTGGCCGGAACGCCGCCCAGGTGGCGGCCAACCTGGGAGTCGCCGGATTAGCAGCGGCCGCCGCACTCACCCATCCATTGCCTGGCACGTGCTATGCCGTGGTCATAGCCGCTGCCCTGGCTGAGGCGACAGCCGATACTCTTTCGAGCGAATTGGGAGAAGTGCTGGGCGGCCAACCCATCCTGGTGACCACCCGCCGCCAGGTGGCACCGGGCACAGACGGAGCGATCTCGCTCGCCGGGACCCTGGCGGGATTGGCCGGAGCTGTCCTGGTGGTGCTGGTGGCGATGCTCACCTTGGGGCTCGGGATCAGCGATGCACTATGCGCAGGCCTGGGCGCGGCCGGTGGTCTATTCGTCGATTCCCTGCTCGGTGCAACTGCTGAACGGCGCGGCTGGCTCAACAATGACGCGGTGAACTTTCTTTCCACCTTGGTGGCCGCCGTGATCGCCGGCCTGTTCTTCGCGATCATCCCCTGTTGTTTCTAGTGCACCTTCAGACCGCCAAAGGGTGTAGCTGATCATTTCGTGCATCAACCGCATGGCCGCGTCCCAGAAGCCGAGCGGTCGCGCTTCCGCACGGGGTGAAGTGGATATGTTGAGCCCCATGCTGGCGCCAAGAGCGTGGATGCGAAAGAGGTGAGTTCCATCAGAGACGGCGAGGATGCGGTTCAGGTGATTCTCCCGGGCAATGGCGGCCAACCGGGCAGCGGATTCTTCTGTATTTGTGCTGTGCGTCTCAGCAATGATCTGATTCTCCGGAACCCCGTGGGCGAGAAGGTAGTCATGGCCGACGCCCCCTTCGGAGTCTCCTGGACCGCCACTACCACCCAGGGTAATCACCAGTGGAGCGAGGTGTTCGCGGTAGAGAGCAAGCGCATGGTCCAGACGGGCGCGCAATACGGGCGAAGGACGGCCATCGTACTCCGCTGCGCCAAAGACCGCGATCGCGTCGGCGGGACGCGCCTGGTCATGAGTGGCGTAATAGTGAATCTGCCCGTATACCCGGAGAAACCATCCCAGAATGGCGACAAAACCGGCGAGCAGCAACCAACGAAGCACACGCCGGCCAGTCAGAGGTTTCCGGTTGCGATCAGTGGCTTTCGCGGGCATCATGCAGGAAATCCGGTGGGCAATCTTCCGCTCTTCATCTTCGGCCACATCGGAGCTGTCAGCGTTGCAGGGTGAGCGCTATCTCGTGGGTCGGGATGGCTCCTTCCCGAAGAATCTGCCACGGACCGTCGGTGGAGAGGTCAACGATGGTGGTAGCAACGCTGCGGCCGGTGGGCCCTCCATCCACAATCAGCGGAATGCGATTACCAATCTGATCGCGCACACAAGTGGCGTAATTGCACTCGGGCAGTCCCTGCAGGTTGGCCGACGTGGCGGTGATCGGCAGACCCAACGTCTCCACAATGGCCCTTGGAATCACCGCACCGGGTACGCGCAGCGCCACGTTGCCGGTGTTTGCGGTCGAACGAAGAGGCAGACGCGAACCAGCACGAACAATCAAGGTAAGCGGCCCGGGCCAAAAACGCTCCGCCAGCTTGTCGAATCGGCCATCGATATCGCGCGCCAGTTCGTAAGCCTGGGCTGCACTCGCAATGAGCAGCGACAACGGCTTGTGCTTGAGCCGGGTCTTGATCTCGTAAATGCGCTCCACCGCCATCAGATTGACCGGGTCGACCGCCAAACCGTAGAAGGTATCGGTGGGAACACCCACCACCTTGCCGCTTCGCAGGCAGGAAACGATGTAGTCAATCCGTTCTTGCTCCGGTTCGTCCGGATGCACGCGCAGAATTTCTGCCAACAAGAGAGCTCCACCCCAGTACGAATTTGGCGCAATTCATCGAGAGTACCAGACCGCGTCGAGCGGCGGATGACATCCGGCGACGTGAGCTCGGCAGGGCGACCGGTTGACCGCTTCTCTCATGGGGCAGTCTACCCCGGAATGGCTCCGGCCGCCATGCAACAAGACGCCGGATCGTTACCACGGCCTCCGGGTACAATCGCGATGAGTTCACGACGCATGAAATCTCTCGCAGAATCGAGCCCGCGGAAGGTGGAAAGCCGGCAGAATGCCCGGGTGAAAGAGTTGCGCGCCGGTCTGTCGCGGGGCATGAAGACAGCACATGACCATATCGCCGTCGAAGGTCTCCACCTGGTGCAGGAAGCGGTAAAAAGTGGCCTGAAACTCGACACGGTGTTTTTGCAGGAGGGCCATGAGGAGCTGGCGCAACAGTTTCCGTCTGGCCGGGCCGAGCTGCTGATCCTCAGCGAGGACGTCTTCTCAAGCGCCGCCATGACCGAACATCCCCAGGGAGTCGCCGCGCTGGTGGAAGCGCCCCAATTCAACATGCAATCCATGTTCCCAGCGCGCACCCGGGCCGGCTCCCCTGGTGGTGATCGCGGCTGGTCTGCAGGATCCGGGAAACCTCGGCACCCTGGTTCGCTCGGCGGAAGCCTTTGGCGCCACGGGAATGATCCTGCTTCCCGGCACGGTGAGCCTGTGGAATGCCAAGACGTTGCGCGCGTCCTCAGGATCCGCCTTCCGCTTGCCGGTAGTCGCCCTGGCCGCCGACGCCGCGTTTAGAGCTCTGCGCAACCACGGGGTGCGGATCCTCGCAGCCGTAGCCCGGGATGGAGACAGCGAAACCGATCTGCGCGGGCCCAGTGCCCTGCTGATCGGCAACGAGGGCTCCGGCCTGCCGGAAGCCTGGATCGCGCAAGCGGACGCGCGGGTGACGATTCCGTTTATCGGCGCGGTGGAAAGCCTGAACGCTGCCATCGCCGGCAGCGTGTTGCTTTACGACGCCATGCGCCAGCGTCTCAAGGCGGAGACAATAGACCAGGGTCGAACATGAGTCTCTTTAACCAGATTCCCGACGAAGGGACGCTCAAGCGCAGCGGCGCACGGACCGCTCCGCTGGCCGAACGCATGCGCCCGCGCACGTTGGAGGACTACGTTGGCCAGGCGCACCTGCTCGGTCCGGGCAAACCTTTGCGGTTGGAAATCGAGCGCGACGATGCCGGGTCCATGATTCTGTGGGGCCCTCCCGGCGTGGGTAAGACCACGCTGGCCAAGATCATCGCCGAGACGACGCAGGCCAGTTTCATTGAATTCTCCGCGGTGATGGGCGGCATCAAGGAGATCAAACAGGTCATGGTCGACGCGGAGAAGGCCGCCGGCTTCGGCTCGCGGACCATCCTCTTCATCGACGAAATTCACCGCTTCAACAAGGCCCAGCAGGATGCCTTTCTGCCCTATGTCGAACGCGGCACCATCCGCCTGATCGGCGCGACCACGGAAAACCCGTCTTTCGAAGTCATCGCCGCCCTGCTTTCCCGTTGCCGCGTCTACCGTTTGACGCCGCTGAGCGATGAGCAACTGACACAGTTGCTCAAGCGGGCCTTGGCCGATAAAGAGCGCGGCCTGGGTGGACTCAACGTCATCGCCCAGGAGGATGCGCTGGAGATGATCTCCAGCTATGCCAACGGGGATGCGCGCTATGCGTATAACGCGCTCGAGACGGCGGCCAAGCTGGTGCCCGGCGGCGTCATCACGCGCGAGATTGTGCAGAACGCCCTGCAGCAGCGCGTTCTGCTCTACGATAAACAGGGCGAAGAGCACTTCAACCTCATCTCTGCCCTGCACAAAAGCATACGCAACAGTGACGTAGACGCTGCGCTTTACTGGCTGGGCCGCATGCTCAAGGCAGGAGAAGACCCGATGTATGTGGCCCGGCGACTGGTTCGGATGGCAGTGGAAGACATTGGCCTGGCCGCACCCGAAGCGCTGCGGATGGCCCTCGCTGCCCGCGACGCCATGGATTTCCTGGGCTCACCCGAAGGCGATCTGGCCCTGGCACAGGCCGCGGCGTACCTGGCGCTGGCGCCCAAGTCAAATGCACTTTACGCCGCTTATGGAGAAATCACGGCGGAAATCGAAGCCCATCGTGCGGAGCCCGTGCCGCTCCACTTGAGAAATGCGCCCACACCGCTGATGAAGCAATTCGGATATGGCGAAGGCTATCAGTATGCGCATGATCTCGAAGGCAGGGTGGCCGACATGGAATGCCTTCCGGAGAACCTGCGTGGCCGCGAGTTCTATCATCCGACGACCGAAGGCCGGGAAAAATTGCTGGCCCAGAGGATGGATGAGCTGCGTCGCATCCGGACAGCCAAGCGAGAGAAATAGGGAGGAGCATGGATCAACCGGCGGATCCGCAGTGGCTGACCTGGACCAAGCGATTGCAGGCAATTGCCCAGACCGGGCTAAGCTTCACACGGGGTCACTACGATCGCCAGCGCTATGAGGAACTGCAAGCCATCGCGGCGGAGATGATGGCTACTGGAAGCGGGATGCCCGACTCCGAAAAGCTGTTGAATCTTTTTCGCGGCGAAGTGGGATACGCCACTCCCAAGGTAGAGGTGCGGGGGGCCGTGGTGCGCGACAATAAAATTCTCCTGGTGCGCGAGCGCGAGGACGGTGGATGGACCATGCCCGGTGGATGGGCCGATGTGGGCGAGTCCCCTCGAGCGATGGTGGTGCGCGAGGTGAAAGAGGAGTCGGGCTTCGACGTCGTGCCGCGAAAGCTGGCTGCGGTGTTCGATCGCAATAAACATCCCCATCCGCCGATTCCGAGCCACGCCTACAAGCTTTACTTTGTATGTGAGCTGCTCGGGGGCGAAATCACACCGAGCTTCGAAACGCCGGAAGTGGGTTTCTTTTCGCGCGACGCATTGCCTCCACTTTCCGCTATGCGTATCACTCCCTACCAAATCGAACACATGTTCGAGCACGCCGAGCACCCTGAGTGGCCAACTACGTTTGACTGAAGAGGCTGCGGAAAAAGTCATTTCGGATGACGGGAAAGGTGGATGATGGGAAAGGTCGGATGATGGGAAAGGTCGGATGATGGGAAAGGTCGGATGACGGGAAAGGTCGGATGACGGGAAAGGTCGGATGACGGGAAAGGTCGGATGATGGGAAAGGTAGGTACGGGCTTTAGCCCGTACATAAACCCACCAAAATCATTTGGCCTTTAGGCCCTGCGGTACGTTTTTCCTTTCCTCGCTGCGCAATTCATCCCCTTTCTCCGCAGCCTCTGAGGACAAAACCGTACCTCAGCCATCCCGTCATCCGTTACTTGGCCAGCGCGTCGCGGTTTTCTTTCGCCCAGGCGCTGTCTCGCGGAACTGCCTTGAGGGGTGGCCCACCTTGCGTCCCGCAGGCGCACGGCCCTTCGGTCTTGGCTTCCGTCATGCACGAGCAGGACTTTGTTTTCAGGCAGGCACAGACGAAAACCATATCGGCCTTGCTTTGCGGCTGGGTCGGCTTGCCTTTGGACGGAGGACTCTGGGAGCCTCCGGTAGAAGGAATAAGGGCCGACAAGAGTAACAAGACAAATATCGCTGCGGTTGATCTGGTTCGACGGCTCATGCTCATCCTCCGGCCTCAGTCCCGAGGTTAGTATCGAACTCGGACAAGGGACAATATCCACTTCCCCTCAGGCTTCTATAGCCACCCGTTCCCTTCGTGGACGGTTCAAAACGACACTGTTTGGCAATAAGTCGTCAATTCGGCCCTGCGTCATGCCGATGCACAGAGAAAGCACCAGGAGACCAACCGTGACGTCCAACGTAGTAAAGCTCGAACGGCCAGAGACGGGTGCTTTTCCGGGATTTAGCCCAGGAGCCCTAGCAGGGCATGCTCAGGGCCATCAGGAGGGGGCGCGATGTAACAAGTGTGCGGGGTGAACAGATCCCACGAAACGGTAATAGTTCCTTGTAAGCCCACGCTGTACGTTCGTACTTAGGTACTGTAAGTGCATCATGTCGGCCCAGAATGAATCTCTGCAAGCCTCCGTGATGGTCCCGGATCATTTGACCGGGGGTACCTCACGGTGTCATTGATGTCAACCACCGCCGCCGTCCTCACCGAGGTGGAGAGGCCCCAGGCCCGCGTAGATAGCTTCTACCGCCCTGGCCTCGATATTCTCCGGGCCCTGGCTTTTCTGCTGGTATTTGTTGCGCACGGGCTGGTATCGGAACTCGACAAGCCGACGCAACTCGGAGCCATTGGCCGAGCGGGAGAATTCGGCGTCTGCGTCTTCTTCTTTCTCAGCTCCTACCTGATCACAGAACTGTTGCTGCGAGAAAAGCGCGAAACCGCACACCATCCATATACCCGCGTTCTATGTGCGGCGCATTCTTCGCATCTGGCCGCTCTACTTCGCCATGATCGGCGTGGGTTGGTTTTACGGGCTCTTCTCTCCCACGCATTCGGTTTCGCTCGCCTGGGGAGCCGCGCTGATGCTGCTCTTCACCAACTGGTACACCGCGGGCCACGGTTACCCGCCAGGGTTTCTGTTTCCCCTGTGGAGCATCTCGCTGGAGGAACAGTTCTACCTGGCGTGGCCGTGCATCGTGAAGTACCTGGGCCCGGGGTCGCTGCTCGGGATAAGCACGGTGCTGATGACAACGGCCTACCTTGCCCTCGCCCGCCTGCTGCACCAGGGCGCGACACTCGATCCGGGGATTTGGGTCAATAGCCTGGTGCAGTTCCAGTTTTTCGCGTTGGGAACCATGACCGCAATTGTGCTCCGCGGCCGTGTCCCCAGGCTTTCGCCAGCCGTACGCTGGGGACTCTTTGTGGCTGGCCTGCTATGCATGCGGGCGGCGCAAGCCGCGGTCTTCAGCGAAGACAAAGTACTGCCGCACGATCTGCTGCACATTGGGCCGCGCTACCTGATTGCCCTGCCGGGGTGTCTCTGTCTCTTCTTCGCCTGCCTGCAGTTGCCCGCGGGCCGATTACAAAAGCCATTCCTCTACCTGGGAAAAATTTCGTATGGCTTGTATGTCTTCCATGTGCTGTGGCTCGGCCTGGTGAGAGATGCACTCAAGCACCTGGGAGGCGGCCATCTCAGCCCATTGGCTTTTCAGCTGATCGTGATGGCGGTCGCCCTTCCTGCCACTGTAGTTACAGGAATGCTCTCGTATCAATACCTGGAAAGCCCCTTCCTGCGGTTCAAGAAACGCTTTACCTTTGTCCGCTCGCGGCCTCTCTAGAAACCACTTACTTGATGTAGTAGCCGCTAATGCGCCAGTAGCCTTTGGCGAAGGCCAAGGTCAGCGTCTCCACGGCATCCTGCCGGTTGGCAAAGCTGACGTGGTAGTGCAGGACTACGTACTGACCGTCCGGAGCGCCGGGCAGCGTCGTGGTGTACGCGGCATCGATGAGGTCGCGCGACTGCAAGGCGCCGGTGCCCACGCGGGTTTTCTGGATTTCGGTGGAGAAGGCATCGCGATCCAGCTGGGTGCGAATCAACATGCCGGTGTAGGCATAGCTGTCAGCGTAGCGTCCCTGGTCGAGGTAGCCGAGAAATCCCAGGGCCTGGCGTTGAGCCGCCAACTCATCGGCAGCATGCGGATCATCCGGTTGCTGAGCCCCGGTTGGCGGTGGAGCTTGCTGCGCGTAAAGGGGTGATGGGATCAAACTGGCCCCCAGCACGGCGACGGCTAGCCCACGAAATAGCAAACGAGACATCAATTTCTCACCTGCTCTTGCGGCGCCTCTATCTAGTGTTTCAGAAGCGCCTGGGTGTTGGGCCGGACGCCAGTCTGAACCTGGTCGAGCGCATCCAGTACGACGCCCGGAGTGAGCACCTCGGGTAGCACCAGGGTAGGCTGCCCGGGACGGTAAAAGACGTAAGTGGGTACGCCGCTGCGGCCAAGCTCAGTCAGCGCCGAAGCGATGCTCTCATCGTGCTTAGTCCAGTCGGCGCGCACCAGAACGATGCCGGAGTCGCGCAAGCGACGGCGCACATCGCCGCGATTGAGCACGGCGCGCTCGTTCACCTGGCAGCTCAGGCACCAGCGAGCCGTGAAGTCCACAAACACCGGATGGCCCTGCGCACGATACTGCTCAATGGCCGCGCGGTTGTAGGGCTCCCAGCCAGTTTGGCCGGAGCCGAGGCGGGCGCTGTTGGTGTCGGCCGCAGGGAATTTCCAGAGGGCATAGAGCGGCGTAGCCACTGCCAGGACGATAACGGAGACAGCAAAGACCGAAGCTACCCGTCGCGCGGGCCACCGGCCGAGGATCCAACCTGCGATCGCCAGCAGCAGCAATGCAGCGAGCAGAGCGGTGAGCGCATCCACGCCCGCCGAGGAGGCGAAGAGCCACACCAGCCAGATGACGGTGGCAAAAATAGGAACGGCCGTGGCCTGCTTGAGCACTTCCATCCATGCGCCCGGACGAGGCAAGTGGCGCATCCACGCGGGAAAATACGTGAGCAGTACGTAGGGTGCGGCGAGGCCGAGGGCCAGAGCGGTGAACACAGCAAACGACGCGCCGGCACTCTGGGCCAGGGCGAAACCGATGGCTGCTCCCATGAAAGGAGCGGTGCACGGAGTGGCCACCACCATGGCCAACACGCCGGTAAAGAAGCTGCCGGTGTAGCCGTGGCGCGCGGCCAGGCTCGAGCCGGTATTGGTGACGGTGAGCCCAATCTCAAACATTCCGGCGAGCGAGAGGCCGAGGAAAAAGAGCAGCAGCGCCATCACCGCGATGAAGCCGGGCGACTGGAACTGGAAGCCCCAACCCAGCTGGCGTCCCCCCGCCTTGAGGGCCAGCAACAGCGCAACCACGGCCCAGAACGAGACCAGAATTCCCAGGGCATAGACCAGCCCGTGAGCGCGGACGCGGCTATGGGTGATGACGGGAGGCTTCCACCAGGGAGAGACCCTTGATGAACAGGACGGGAAAGACGCAGGGCATGAGGTTGAGAATCACTCCGCCCAGAAATGCCAGCCCGCAGAAGCGAAGCAGATTGACCAGGCCGGCGGAGGAAACTCCGCCGACAGCTGCCGGCAATACGCCGGGCGGCGCGTGAATCTCGTACGCGGTTCCGTCGGCGAGCAGGAGCACGCCATTCAATTGCGCCGGTTTTGCGTGGAAGTTCTCGTCCTTCTTGAGGGAGATCTCTACGCCGCCCTCCACCGCCTGGACGGGTTGGGGTGCGGCGTTGACGATCTGACTCTGCTCTAGCGGAAAGAACTCGGCGTTGGTGGCCGGGTGGCCGGTAAGGGCGAGGGCGAAACCGCCGGGAGTAGAGCCAAACACCGCCTTCGCCGAGGACGGGAGCGGCTGCGGCAGCCGCGCGCGGAAGCGATCAAAGAGGGCCTGCCGGGCCGGGTCCACCCCGCCCTTTTGCGCCGTGACCGGCAGGGGAAGGGCCAGGTCGGTCTTGCCCGGAATGCAAACCTCGCGGCATACCAGCCAATCGACGTGGGCGCTGAGGGGGGCGGTGGAGGGGGCCTTCAGCGTGGAATCGGCGGTCAGAGTCATGGGGAAAAGCACCTCATCCTCATAACCGAAATCCATCAGCGGGCCGAGGGGCAGGCGCTGGGGCGCGGGAAACTGCATGGCGCCGGCGGTGATGCCGTCGGGCAGTGCCCACTTGATGCGGGGCGGCTCTCCGGAGTCACCCGCATTCACCCAGTAGACGTGCCATCCTTTATCCAGCTTGAAGTGCAGGCCGACGGTGGTACTGCCTCCAGGCTGGATGGAACTTTCCAGCGGGAGCAGCTCGACGGTAAGGTGCTGCGCGCGCACCGGCCCGGCTACGGGCGCGGCGGTGGCTGTGGCGGCCGTAAACCCGGCACACAGGAACAGGACGATCTGGCGAAGGCTAGGCATACGTGAGGCTTACTTGAACGCACTCATATTGTATGACGCTGGACTGGCCACCGGCGTTACAAAGCCCCAATCGCCCCCGGTCCGTTAGCGGGTCAGGGTGCGAGCCAGGCGGGCGTGCTCCTTATATATACAGCGGTCCATGACTACCAGGATGCCGTCGGCTTCGGCCCACTGGACGGCTTCGTCGTGGCAAACGCCCTCCTGCAACCACAGGTAGGGGATTTTGAGGCGCATCACGTCTTTGACAATCTCCGGGACGTATTGGGAAGCGCGAAATACGTCCACCAGGTCGATTCGTCCTTCGGCGGCATAGGCGGCGTCAAGGGTGGGGTAGGCCTTCTCGCCGAGAGCCTTGGCGACTCCGGGGTGAATCGGAATGATGCGATAGCCTTCCTGCTGCATGTACTTCGAAACATGAAACGCCGGCCGATCGGGGTTGTCGGAGAGACCCAGGACCGCGATGGTTTTGGTTTTCTCCAGAATGGTGCGGATGGTTTCGGGCTGGTTCAGTGTGCTCGCCATAGGTAGGTTGGATGCTCAGTCCACATCGGCCGGTTCTTCGATTGCCGCGCGGCACAGCCGCCCTGCCTCGCGCATGATGAGGTAGCCGCGGATGAACGGATCGAGATCGCCATCGAGGACGGCGTCGACATCGCCCACCTCGACCCGGGTGCGCAGATCTTTGGCGATGCGATAGGGCTGCAGCACATACGACCGAATTTGCGAGCCGAAGTTGATGTCGAGCTTCGAGTCTTCGAGCTTCTTGGAGATTTGCTTTTTCTTTTCCAGCTCGTATTCGTAGAGCCTGGAGCGCAGCATCTTCATCGCCTTCTCCCGATTTTTGTGTTGGGAGCGCTCGTTCTGGCACTGCACCACGATGTTGGTGGGCAGATGGGTCATGCGGACGGCGGAGTCGGTGGTGTTGACGTGCTGGCCGCCCTTGCCGCCAGAGCGATAGGTATCGATGCGCAGGTCCTCGGGCTTGATGTCGATCTGGATCGAGTCATCAATTTCAGGCGAGACAAAGACGCTGGCGAAGGAGGTGTGGCGGCGCTTGGCCTGGTCAAAGGGCGAGATGCGCACCAGGCGGTGCACGCCGGTCTCGCCGGAGAGCTGGCCGAAGGCGTACTCACCGGTCACCGTGAAAGTGGCGGATTTGATGCCGGCTTCTTCGCCATCCTGATAGTCGTTCATCTCGGTTTTGAAGCCGTGACGCTCGGCCCAGCGGAGGTACATGCGCATGAGCATTTCTGCCCAGTCCTGGGATTCGGTGCCGCCGGCGCCGGGGTGAACGGTCACGATGGCATTGAGAGGGTCAGTCTCGGAGGAGAGCATGGTGCGGGATTCGAGTTCTTCCACGAACTTGCTGAGGGACTTGATCTCGCGTTCGAGGTCGGGCTCAACGGACTCGCCTTCGCGGGCGAGCTCGAAGTAGGCGTCGATGTCACCGGTGCGGCGGACGAGTTCGTTTTCCATAGCGAGCTGGCCTTCGAGGCGCTTGCGCTCGCGCATGAGGACCTGCGACTCGGTTGGATTGGACCAGATGGCGGGGTCGGAGAGCTTGGTTTCTAGAGAGGCCAGTTCCCTGTCGAGCCTGGCGCGGTCAAAGATACTCCCGAAGGTCGCGGACTTTGTCGCGGACCGGAGTGTAGGCGAATTCTAGTTCGTTCAGCATGATGATGTTGGGGGGCTGGCGGCGAGTTTCGGCCGGGGCAGCGATGATCCCTTATGGAGATTATCCCATATGGGTGTGCCGCGAAAAATAATGCGAAATAAGAGAGATAAGAGAGATAAGTTGGCGGGAAGGTCAGCGTGTTGCCTCTGTGGAGGCGCGGAATTCCATCCGGGGGAGGAAGGGGCAGTGACTGGTTACCGCGGCGGTGAGATGGGCTCGGTGGAGTGGTCATGGAGTTTGGGTGCAGATTGGGTGCGGTTAGTGTTGGCGGGTGGTGGGGATATTTTTTGGGTTTAATCCAATGGTTACGGCCGGTTTCACACTACCCGATGTCCACCCGGAAGAATCGTGCAGGCCGGGAGCGGATGACCCTCTCGCATGAGCTGAAAACTTAGACAACAAAATCGTAGTAACATTTACGTATGGACGCACGCTTTGAATGGGATACCAACAAAGCGGCCAGTAATACGCAAATACAGGGTCAGCTTTCAGACGGCGGTTCTTGTCTTCGCAGACCCCAAAGCTCTGGTAGCGCAAGACCGTGTGGAACATGGCGAAGAACGATGGCAGGCGATAGGGGTTGTTGAGGGTTTCTTCATGCTCGTCGTGGCCCACACGGTGCGCGATCAAGATGGAATGGAAGTCATTCGCATCATTTCGGCGAGGCGTGCCAACCGAAGGGAAAAGAAGCGCTATGAAGAAGAAAACGGTTAAAAACAAGATCGATTTGTCGCATCCTCCCGCGCTGACGGCAGCACAGAAGAGTGAGCTGAAGGCGCTCCAGGCCAAACCAGAGAGCGAAATCGACTATACAGATATTCCGCCATTGCAAGAGGACTTCTGGAAGAAGGCGGTACGAAACCCTTTTTACCGGCCCACAAAAACCTCAACCACGGTGCGCATTGATTCCGACGTACTGCACTGGCTGCGCGCTCAAGGCGAGGGCTATCAGTCCCGCATCAATGCGATTTTGCGGCGTGAGATGCTGGCGTCGCTTGACCATACAAAGACAAAGCAGGGTTGAGCACAATGCTCGGCGGACCGATCGCGCGCCGCGCTTCAGGACGTAAACCCAAACCCGCCGTCCACGGCGGTAGTCCCGAAGAGCCTGCCCTGCCTGCCCCGGCTTGCCGTGGGAGCTTGTCGAACGGGGACGTTTGACCTTCAGACCTGTCCAAATACAATTTTTCAAACTTCCCAATTTAGACAAGACCCCTATCGATAGAGCCGACTCTGCGGAGAGGCGCGCATTTTCCGATAGCCACTGCTCTGATGCTCTGTATCAGGGCCTGACTTTTAGTCGGACTAAGCTGTATGTTTGGCGCGTCCCCGCCAATCTTCTATCTGAACCAGCCATTCCGAGCCGATGCTTGCTAAACCTCTAACCACTTAGCCGGTGCACTTACTAACCTCTTAGTCGGGCACACTAGAAATGTTAGTGGCCAGAGTGATCCAGTGACCATTCCCCCTTACTTCGGTCACCGCGCCAACCCCTCTCGATAATGCTCGTCTTATTGTGGCCAATGGTGATATTATTCGACGTCCCCCAAGCTTTGAAACGTTCTGATGCCCGCGCGGAAGTCAGGCTACCCGGCACTCTTGTGTGCGGGTGAAAATACCAGATGATTCACCCCACCCTCGTTCAGGTGTAAGACGGCCATGGTTCTTTTTGTCTTCTTTTTTACTTGCGCTCTTGCCTTGCTTGTTTTCCAGCGTAGATTTCTTCACATAAGGCGACCGGCAGGGTCGATGGTTTTGTGGCTTGCGGCCGTGATGGCGCTGATTGGAAGCGGGACCACCGCTTCCGCGATCGCCAGGCCCCGGACGATCGTAAGCCTGGCAGTGACTTCCGGCGGTGGTACGGTGACTTCGGTCACTTCGGGTAGCGTGATCACGCTGACAGCGGTGGTGCATGAGGAAACTGGTGGCGCTGTCGTCACAACCGGACAGGTGGAGTTCTGCGATGCGTCGGCGAAGGCCTGCGCCGATATTCATTTGCTCGGGACTGCGCAGCTAACGAGTGCGGGAACGGCGACGCTCAAGTTCCGGCCGGGGATCGGAAGCCATAACTACGATGCGGTATTTTTGCCGTCAGGCGTGGAAGGTCGAGGTGTCTCGAGCCCCGCCACGCTGACAGTCACGGGCGCGCATCCCACCACTACCACGTTCCTATGGAATGGACTGCCCGGAAACTATACCTTAACGGCTACTGTGGCCGGCGTGGTGACCTCGACTGCGATACCGGCGCCGACTGGAACCGTCTCTTTCCTCAGCCCGGCCAGAGCCAACTCCGTGCTGGCCACCGCCGATGCGGGCCCGGGGACAACAGGGCTCGGGTTTTTCAATGCGAGCACACCCACCCTTAAACAACAGGCAAATGCGATCGCAACGGCGGATTTCAATGGAGACGGCATCGCCGATCTCGCCGTATCCGACGCGAACTCCGGCCAGGTGTTGCTGGCCATCCTTCTGGGTAATGGAGACGGGACCTTTACCGCGACGCCGACCAGTCCCACCGTCGGCACCTACCCCGATGCCATCGCCGTCGCGGATTTCAACGGGGATGGCAAAGCGGATCTTGCCGTTACCAGTGTTGACCAGAGTCTTATCACGATTCTTCTGGGGAATGGAGATGGCACCTTCACAGCAGCCCCGAACATCGAAGGAACCGCCACGCCGCAATCGCTCGCGGCCGGAGACTTCAATCAGGACGGCATACCCGATCTGGTGACAGTGAATATTTTTTCGGTGCTCATCTTCCTCGGCAAGGGAGATGGAACCTTTACTCCAGCAACCAACAGCCCTTTCAATGGTGGGAATGCCATCGACCACGTCGCTATTGCCGATTTCAATAACGATGGGCTTCTCGATCTGGCGGTGACCGACGGCTCTGAGAGTGGCCTGCTGACCGTTCTCATGGGCGCAGGGGATGGAACGTTTACCGCCCTCCCGAGCATTCCGGCAGGCCCATCTCCCGTTTGGGTAACCGCAGCCGACTTCGACGGAGACGGAATTCTCGATCTTGCGATTGCAGATTACGATGGCGAGCCCCACGGTGTGATGGTCCTTTTAGGCAACGGCGACGGAACGTTCAAACCCGGCGAAGCAGTTTCTGCACCGGGCTTGAATTCCAAGCAGATTGTGATGGGCGACTTCAACCAGGACGGCGTCGCGGATATGGCGGTAGGGGAATTCTGGCATGGCCTTCTCGACATTTGCCTGGGCAAGGGCGATGGCACGTTTTCGTCCTGCCTTGCGGAGAGCGCAGAGTCACAGTTGGGCTCGGGCTTTCTCGCCGCCGCCGACTTCAATGGCGACGGCATTCCAGATCTGGCCGTGCCCAGCCAGGAGGGCGTTGTCCCTATTCTGCTGACGCAACCCACGCAGACTGTTACCGCAACGGTGACTGGATTTTCGCCTGCAGGTCCGGGCCCCGTTCCGGTGGTTGCCAGCTATCCCGGAGATGCTAATTACAGTCCCAGCGTATCGAGCGCGACGGATCTCATCGTGCAAGCGGCGATCCCTGTGATTTCTCCAGCCGACGGACCCTATACTTCGTCTCAGACGGTTACGATTTCCGATGCAACCCCCGGAGCAGCCCTCTACTACTCCGCTTCCGGAAGTGTTGCCACCACCGGATACATCCCGTATACCGGCCCGATCAACCTCTCCCGGCAAGGATATGAGTACATTTCGGCCTACGCCACAGCTGCGGGCTACCAGCAGAGCACAACCGCGTATGTTACTTACAACCTGAACTTACCGCCGGCAACCACCCCGGTTCTCTCGCTTGGCTCTGGCGTCTATGCCGGGGCGCAGAAGGTGACGATTACCGATTCCGCTGCAGGAGCCACGATCTACTACACCAACAACGGATCGTTGCCCACGACCAGTTCCCAGCAATATACCGGCCCGATAAGCGTCTCCACATCCGAGACGCTGGTAGCCACCGCCCTCGTCAACGGGTATTCGATGAGCGCACCCACAAGCGCGCAATACATCATTGGGTCGTCTGCGGCGTCGTTCATTTACACCGTCGCCGGCAATGGCTTCTCTGGTTATGCGGGTGACGGCGGCCCGGCGACCTTGGCGAACCTGAATGGACCGGGCTCAAGCGTTGTGGACAGCGCCGGCAATTTGTATATCGCCGACGGGGCAAACAACGTGATCCGCAAGGTCGCTGCAGGCACGGGAGTGATCAGCACCATCGCCGGCACCGGCGTCTCCGGGTACAGCGGCGATCACGGCGCTGCGACCAGCGCTCGACTCAGCACTCCCACCGGCCTCTCGCTCGATGGTGCGGGCAATCTGTATTTTTCGGACGCCATCAACAACGCAGTCCGCATGATCGCAGCGGCTACCGGGGTCATCACGACCGTTGCCGGCAACGGGACACCAGGCTACGGTGGCGATGGAAGCGCGGCTGCCCTGGCGGAGTTGAACTATCCGGGAGCAACCGCGGTGGATAGCGCTGGGAACCTCTACATTGCCGACAGTTCCAACAGCCGCATACGCCTGGTAGCCGCAAAGACGGGAATCATTACGACGTTCGCCGGCAACGGACAATATGATTACACCGGGGATGGCGGTCCGGCAACTGCAGCGGAGCTTGAATTCCCACAAGGCGTGGCAGTGGACGCCTCCGGGAATGTCTACCTGGCCGACACGAATAATCACGTGATCCGTAAAGTGACTGCCGGCACGGGCGTGATTTCGACCATCGCAGGCGTGCGGGCGGCCAATAGCGGAGCGGGAAGCTATTCCGGAGATGGCGGACCAGCAAGCAGCGCGGGACTGAACCGTCCAGACGCCGTGACGCTCGATAGTGCCGGGAACCTCTACATAGCGGATAGCAACAATAATGCCATCCGCAAAGTGACCGCAAGCAACGGAATCATCCAAACCATCGCCGGCAACGGATATGCGGTCCCGTGTAACCAGTTCGCCGGAGATGGGGGTGCAGCAGCCAGTGCGACGCTTTGTTCTCCATCGGGAATTTCCATCGATAGCGCCGGGAAATTGTATATTGCCGACTACGGATTCGGCCGAATCCGCATCATCACGACGGCGGCACTTCCGCCCTCCTCTGCCACGGCCGCACCGGTGATCACTGTGCCGGGAGGCACCTATGCCACTCCGCAAACAGTAACCATCACAGACACTACTCCAGGGGCCTCCATCTACCTCACGACGGACGGAGCACCGGCCGGCACGAGTGCATCCAGTTACGACGGGCCAATCAACGTGTCCGGCGGCGTGACGATCCGGGCGGTTGCGGTAGCGCCCGGCCACCTGACAAGCGCTCCTGTCAGCGCCACGTACGCCATCACGTCACCGCCAGCTACGGTCATCAAGACCATTGCCGGAAACGGGACGAGTGGGTTTAACGGAGCGGGAGAACCCGCAACCAGCGCCGAGATAGGCGAGGTTGGGGCAATCGCGACCGATAGCGGCGGCAACGTGTTCTTCACCGATACACAGAACAATGTCGTTTGGAAGGTGACAGCCGCTACTGGGAACCTCTCGATTGTGGCGGGGATTGGAACGCCGGGTTTCAGCGGTGACGGAGGGCCGGCAACCAGAGCCCAACTCAATACACCCAACGGGATCGCCGTGGATAGCGCGGGGAACCTGTACATAACCGATCTCGGCAACAGTGTCGTTCGCAGGGTCGATGCGAGCACCGGATTGATCGAAACCTTTGCCGGAAAGCCCTTCCAATCGGCGCCTCCGGGGCAAAACGGAGACGGAGGTCCTGCTACACAAGCGTATTTAGATGGTCCGCAGGGCTTGTTGTTGGACGCGGCGGGCAACCTCTACATTGCTGATTCCTTCGACAACGAAGTGCGCGTCGTGTCTGCAAGCAGCGGCATTATCACCCGCGTCGCCGGCAAGGGAACCTTCGGCTTCAGCGGCGAAGGTGGCCTCGCTACGAACGCCAGTCTGGACGAACCGGTCTCGTTGGCGTTCGACAATGCGGGCAACCTCTACATCGGCTCTCTTGCCCTGGGTCGGGTGTTCAAGGTGACCGCGACGACCGGGATTCTCACCACCGTAGCCGGCAACGGAAACCCGTATGGCGGCAGCGGTGACGGTGGATTAGCCACTGCGGCAGAGGTATATCCTCTTGGTCTGGCGCTGGACTCCGCCCGGAATCTGTACATCTCAAACGGGCCTGGCGTGATCCGCGAAGTTGCCGTGAGCACCGGTATCATCACGAAAGCTGTGGGAAACGGATATCCGGGTTACTCCGGAGACGGCGGCTCGGCGTCGATCGCGCAGATCCGGCAGCCGAGAAACATTGTCTTTGATGCTTCCGGCAATTTGTATATTGCGGACACCGGCAACTATCGAGTTCGGGAAGTCTCGCCGGCCGCTGGGGCGATCGCGCCCACAGTGACGGTTTCTCCGTCGTCAACCAGCGTCACCACAACGCAGGCGCTAACGGTCACGGTAAGTGTCGGCGGCGCAGCCGGCAGTCCGACGCCTACCGGCTCAGTGGCGCTCAGCGGTGGCGGGTACAGCGCGCAACAGGCCCTGGCGAATGGAACCGCCACCTTCAGTGTGGCTGCGGGAGCGCTTGCGCTTGGCAACGATACACTGACGGCGACGTATACGCCGGATGCTCCCAGTGCCGGTGCTTACACAAGTGCCACGCAATCTGCAGCAGTGGCCGTGACCCAGGCGATCGGCACGGCAACGGCGACAGTGACGGTGAGTCCGTCGACCGCGACGATCACCAATGAGCAGTCTGTCAGTGTTTACGTCTCTGTCGCCGGGGCTAGCGGCCAAGCAGCGCCGACAGGTAATGTCACTCTAGCGGGTGGGTCCTACAGCGCACAGCAGCCACTCTCGAGCGGTTCAGCAACCTTCGCCGTTCCGGCTGGAGCGCTGAGTGCCGGTTCCAATACGCTCCTGGCGCAGTACTCTGGCGACGGCTATTACTCACCTGCCTCGGGGACAGCCGCCATCACGGTGGCCCCTGTGGTGATCGCAGTGTCCAACCCGGCGCCTGTCATAGCCGGAGGTATCGCTTCTGCTACGGTTACCTTTTCCGCCGGAAGCACTTATTCCGGCACGGTTAACCTAAGTTGCGCGCTCATCGCGTCGCCCACAGGGGCGCAGAACCTGCCAACTTGCAGCCTTAAGCCCAACAGCGTCACGATCTCCGGTGGTGGCAATGCTTCGACGACCTTTAGCGTGAATACAAAAGCGCCGAATAGCAGCAGCTCTCTCCTGGGATCAGGACGACAGCTCTGGAAGGCTTGGAGCGGAGGGGGCATTCTGGCGCTGGGAATTCTATTCGGCGTGCCGTCATGGCGGCGCCGCAGGGCATTCATGCTGGTGGTTCTGTGTGGAATCAGCATTGCAGGAGTGATGGGTTGCGGCGGAGCTGGGGGCGCCACGAGCCCGAATACTTCACCTAGCAGCCCCGCAACTACCTCAGGTAACTATACGTTCAGCGTAACTGGGACAGATTCGACGAACGCGAAGATTACGGCTTCTACTAATCTGACAGTTGCCGTACAGTGAGCTGTCTGATTGGGAGTTTCGTGGACAGAGAGTTTCGTGGACAGAGAGTTTCAAACAGACGGGACGCTCACTTTGTGGGAACAGATGAGCGCTAAGGCTCAAATGTAAATTCAGGCTGGCTTCGATCCGTAACGATCTTTTCTCGGGGTCCGCGCTTGAGTTTCGTGGACATCCATGATAGGTAAAAGTCAACAGGAAACGGAGGTTCCCCTTGACTCGGCGAAAAGGGTTCTCCGAGCGGGCAAATAGTTTGAGTTCGGAACAGTCCTCGATCCTCCAACTCCAACTCCGAACTCCGGGCGCACCGACGAGCGACTGTTGAGAGGAAGCGACGGTAGTACTTGGTACACGACTAACCATTATACGAATATAGAAAAGGTGAACTAGACGTGGACATTCAATCCAGAGAGCCACCTTTCTTTCACGTCCTTGTCGGTGACCTCAAGGACTTAGCGAACTATCACGAACGCCTCCGCCTCAAAACGGAATCCGGCGTTGTCGTGAGGTTGCTGCGTGGCGAGGATATGTCAGACTCGAGGCTGTTTTTTGTTGAAATAGCTGCGGCTCTGCAGTTTCCTCTCTACTTTGGAAAGAATATAAATGCTATGGCGGAATGCCTCGGTGATTTGGATGATTGGCTTCCGGCCAGCGCTTATGTTTTGGTCGTATCCCAGACCATGTCGGTCCTGAAAGAGGAAAGCGGAGAGGATTTCGTTGCCTTCTTCAGACTTCTGGCCGACGTGAGCAAAGAGTGGGCAGTCGGCACCTTACCGGGAGCAAACTGGGAACGAAAGCCGACTCCATTTCATGTCGTACTTCATGCGAATGCGGATGAAGCCAACTCGTTGGTTCGTATCCTGGAGCCAGTAGTCGGTCATATGCCAGCCATCAGCCTAGCGGGGAGATGAGCGGGGAGATGCGGGACGAGCCATCAGCCTGGAGATGGGCGGAGATGCGGGACATGGAGATGTCGGGACAGAGACGTGGTCGACAGGTGCCGCGCGCCGCGTTGACTTGACGGGAGATGCGGGGAGATGCGGGGGAGATGCGGGACAGACGAAATAATCCCTGGATAAATTGGAAAAACGGCGCGAATCACTGGTGAAAGGCGATCATCGACCTGCTCATAAATGCTCTTACAATCGATCAAAAGGGGTCGAAGGAGAAAATCGCCTGTTCCTGGCCGGGCTCAGGGCGTTTCTTGGGACCGGGCTTCTGCCTGATCAATGACCGATGTTCTTGCCTTTCCAGCGCCCGAGTAAACTCTGCTGAGCCAAGTGGCCGCCCGCTGAACGTGCTATCGCGGATGGCTTTCCGACTGGACTCTGGCTGGGCGGCCTGCAGATAGGATCGCCACTCGTCGCATGACCATCGGCGCTCCCAAGCTTCCAAGCTCAGCCTTGAACCTATCGGTCCGCTACCGCAGTGCGCAGCCGCCGATGACCACGGCCAATCCTTAGCAGATGTCACCAGAAAAGCTCGTACCGGATTGAGCTCGGTGTAGCGCAGGGCTTCCCAGAGATGGGTCTCGTCAAGCGGGCAAGAGTAGTAGCGCCCTTGCCAGACGTGCCCGCTGGAGCGGTTTTCCGCGTTCCAGTAGGACGCGAATCGGCCATGTGTTTGCTTCAAACTGCGGCATAAGGCGTCCTTGCTTTGCGGCACTGCAACCAGATGAACGTGATTCGACATCAAGCAGTAGCCGATCAGTTCCACCCCATGTCGCTGAATCCCTTGTTGGAGCAAATCGAGGTAAACTCCCCGTTCCGTGTCAGTATCCAGAATGAAGCGCCGAGCATTCCCGCGCTGGGTGATGTGGTGAGCAACGCCTAAAGCGACAACACGAGCGAATCGCAATCGTTCACGACCTATGCAGTACCGATTTACGGCTGTATCGATGTAGCAGCCCTGGCAAACCCGATAAGCGTTCTCCCCGATACAACGGTGTTCTGCAAGTCGATCTTGAACCGACGGGATGAATGCTCACCGCACAGAATTGTTAAACTACATTTAGCCTGGCTTCGCGCAGGACTCTGACATCCATTTGGGGGTTATTTCGTCTGTCCCGCATCTCCCTGTCCCGCATCTCCCGTCCCGCATCTCCCCGCATCTCCCGGCGCCCGCATCAGCCCCGAATCTGCAGAACTACATGCAGAGCCGGTGTTGGCTCGCGCTGCGGAATACATGATCCCAGTTGCGGGGGAGGCTTTGACAATCTCTCAGGGGATATTGGCTTTATCAGATGCCGACACGGCATATTGGAGCTGCCTCAAGCAATGATCGAACGGCGGGGAACTTGAACTCGAGCCAGAACAAATGGAGGTGAATAATGTGGGTTGGCTAGATAACAAGGAACACGACGCTGACAGCCGACCAATCGTCTCGCCGCCCCGGCGACATCGTGAGGTACGCAGCTTGGGCAATAGCTATCGTATCGACCCTGATCTGGATTCACACAAGAGACTCGGACCACCCAAGCGCAGTCGGCCCGGCGATGCTGTGGACGGGCATACTCTTTACACTTCTGTTTGGATACAATCGTCGCCTTTCAGATTTCGTCTCACATGGGCACTCTCAATAGCGATGCTGGTCATCCATGGGGCAATCTTGAAGCTGCTCTTGCCAACAGTATTGGAGATGAACGCATGGATGATCGGAGGAATCCTCATCCCGTGGGCGGCCTGCAGATAGGATCGCCACTCGTCGCATGACCATCGGCGCTCCCAAGCTTCCAAGCTCAGCCTTGAACCTATCGGTCCACTACCGCAGTGCGCAGCCGCCGATGACGTCACGGCCAATCCTTAGCAGATGTCACCAGAAAAGCTCGTACCGGATTGAGCTCGGTGTAGCGCAGGGCTTCCCAGAGATGGGTCTCGTCAAGCGGGCAAGAGTAGTAGCGCCCTTGCCAGACGTGCCCGCTGGAGCGGTTTTCCGCGTTCCAGTAGGACGCGAATCGGCCATGTGTTTGCTTCAAACTGCGGCATAAGGCGTCCTTGCTTTGCGGCACTGCAACCAGATGAACGTGATTCGACATCAAGCAGTAGCCGATCAGTTCCACCCCATGTCGCTGAATCCCTTGTTGGAGCAAATCGAGGTAAACTCCCCGTTCCGTGTCAGTATCCAGAATGAAGCGCCGAGCATTCCCGCGCTGGGTGATGTGGTGAGCAACGCCTAAAGCGACAACACGAGCGAATCGCAATCGTTCACGACCTATGCAGTACCGATTTACGGCTGTATCGATGTAGCAGCCCTGGCAAACCCGATAAGCCTTCTCCCCGATACAACGGTGTTCTGCAAGTCGATCTTGAACCGACGGGATGAATGCTCACCGCACAGAATTGTTAAACTACATTTAGCCTGGCTTCGCGCAGGACTCTGACATCCATTTGGGGGTTATTTCGTCTGTCCCGCATCTCCGACGGGGTTGCTGCCTGTCAGTCCACGTCCATGCTCAGACGGTCAACCGCTATCCCCAGGGTCGCCCGCGAGCTCACGTCGCTCCCGACTGCAGACTCTCGCAAGTGTCGTGGCACTCGTGGCAGACAGGAGCAACCTCGGGAACATATCAGGCTAAGGTAGCTAAATGCTGAGCGATCCGTGACGATTTCAAGGGCTCGAATATGTGGGCAAAGCCCTTGGTCCAAGCATGGCGAATAGAGGACC
Source organism: uncultured Acidobacteriaceae bacterium (assembly GCA_963850235.1). Lineage (GTDB taxonomy): Bacteria > Acidobacteriota > Terriglobia > Terriglobales > Acidobacteriaceae > PALSA-350. Next base: position 194,380 of record CAWKKM010000012.1, read on the forward strand.
TATGCAAAACGAGACGGATCAGGTCCTTCATTCATACAGTGTTGATCTCAATCTGCATCATCCGTCGGCTGACCCTGGAGAGATAACCAAGGCTCTTGCAACGGAGCCTTGGTTCGCTCGAAAAAAGGGTGAATTCGTTGGCGAAATCCAAAACAAATTTACTTCTTGGCTATGTCACTTCCATAAAGGCGCTGGAAATGACGAATTTAACAGGACGCTTGAGAATCTTGTATCCTTCCTCTCGATGCAGCGCTCCTTCTTATCCAAGTTCATAGAGGAGGAAGGGACGATTGAAGTGGTGTTGAATGCGACAGTGCCGGTGGATGAAGGAAAGCTCTTTGACCTGCGCCTTGACCCGTTTCTTCTGAGAGAACTTTCGCAACGGAATGTCAGCCTTCGAGTGCAAGTCTGGAACGCTTAGATCGGCTCACTGCTGCGCCCGTGACCGTGCCAGCATCGCCGTCCGGCGTCCTCTCAGCCCTTGAAATCCCCGTCGCGTCCTTCATCGTCAAAAGCGCCATGCTCCGCATGGGAAGTAAGGTGACACTCCACCCCTTCCAGGTAACTGCCTAGGAACCTTGGTATCTCGTTAGATACTCGTTGAAAACATGCGGAGTTTCAGGGGACAGAGTTTCAGGGGACAGACGGGACGCTCACTTTGTGGGAACAAATGAGCGCTAAGGCTCAAATGTAAATTCAGGCTGGCTTCGATCCGTAACGATCTTTTCTCGGGGTCCGCGCTTTAGTGGTGCCAAGCGCCGCTGCGTTGTCTTCTCCAAGCCATGGACGAATTCGGCACTTCCCCATGGTCGACCGGTATGCGTGCGCTGGCGAAGGGCGGCAAGCTGCGATTCCATCTCCCCTGCGGCGAGGTACTCCCGCCAAGACGAAGCAGTCCAGCGGGCGCGCCACCGCTCCAGAGATAGCCATTCATCGGCCGCTTTTGTTCCACAGTGGCTGGCAGCGCTCGACCAAGACCAGGACTCCGGCTTCGCCACCATACGGGCTCTCAATGGATTCAGTTCCGTGTAACGCAATGCCTCCCACAAATGCGGTTCGTCCAAGGGGCAAGAATAATATCTTCCTTGCCATACATGTCCGCTTGCTCGATGAATCGTGTTCCAGTAGGTAGCGTATCTTCCGTGCGTCTGCTTCAGCGCCTGTGCAAGTCCGTCCGCCGTACTGGGGACCACAATCAGATGGACGTGATTGGACATCAGGCAGTAACCGACCACGGACACTCCGTAAAGTTCAGTGTTTTCCCGCAGCGACGACAGGTAGGTCGCACGATCGCCATCGCAATCCAGGATGAAGCGCCGGTCGTTCCCACGTTGGGTCAAATGGTGTGGCACATCAACGGCAACCACACGAGCGAGTCGTCCCATAGCAAGGAAACAATACCAGGAAATTGTCTGCACGCTGCAGGTTCGTGTAAAGATGAACGGCAGTTAATATGAGGTTGGCCGATGCGCTATGATGGCTTCGCTCGGAACTTGGGGGCGTGGAATGATCGACAACAGAACGGTAATCGACTTCGTCGAAAGTGCGCGTCCCGTCTGTCCACGAAACTCGAATCCCGTGAGAGCAGGCTTGGTACCACGCGCCCAGGACTGGCCTTGGTCCAGTGTACGTGCACATCTTGCCGGTGCCGATGATTCCCTGGTAACCGTCCGCCCCGTACTTGAACGGATACCGAATTTTGCAGATTTTCTTCTGGAGGTTCGCGAGAATGCTTATGTTGCCCTAAGGCAAGCTGAGGGAAACGGCCGACCCCTGGGCGCCGAAGAATTCGTAACTGGACTTGAACGCTTGCTGGGCAGGCCGATCGCTCGCCGCTCGCCAGGAAGGAAACCTGCAGCCAAGGTCCAAGGCGAGCAGTTGAATCTCCTGCCATAGAACACCATATCGCTGCATTGGCTAAAAATGCTTGGGAATAGGTATCATGTCCCCGAATTACCCTAGGTATCATGTCCCCGAATTACCCCCACGAAACCTTGTCCACGAAACCTGCACGAAACCTGGAGAGCAAGCAGCCTTTGCAGTTGGACAGGCGGCCAAAGTGCTTGGGCCCGCATTAGCGGAAGTAGCGGCAGAAACAGCTGCCAAGAGTTTAGGGAAATTGGTTCCTGGCATAGCTGTGGCCCAAGGAGTCTATGCAGCAGACAAGGCGAGGTCATATTTCGCTAGCTGTTACGCAGAACAGTAAGCTCAAATCTTTGGTGGCAACACAGGGACTATCAATGTATGAATGACTACTCGCGCGAAGCCGGAGGGTCAGATGACGGAAAAGACAAATACTTCTGGGCAGTGATCATTGCGCTTGCCCTACTGACTTTACCCCATTCTCCCCTTCAAGACACTTTCAAGATCCTGACATGGACTGCCTTAGTTTTTGGAGCCTATACACCGTACGTTTGGCCACATGTGTTCGATATCCGATCGCGCGTGGTTTTTGCCCTGGTGTGCTTTGCCCACATATCTATTGTGTATGAGATGTACTCTCGAATTCCTCATGAAGGATTCATTGCTATTGGCCTCGCTTCCGTAGTTGAACTCATATTATTCAGTGTTCCGGGAGGTTGGATTATTTTGCATTCTCGCACCCATAGAGACAAAGTGAAAGGATGTGACGATGAGGGGTGAGCGCCACACGGAGATGAAGGGAGATGCGGGACAGACGAAATAATCCCTGGATAAATTGGAAAAACGGCGCGAATCACTGGTGAAAGGCGATCATCGACCTGCTCATAAATGCCCTTACAATCGATCAAAGGGGTCGAAGGAGAAAATGCCCTGTTCATGGCCGGGCTCAGGGCGTTTCTTGGGACCGGGCTTCTGCCTGATCAATGACCGATGTTCTTGCCTTTCCAGCGCCCGAGTCTTCGGGGCCGAGCCCGAACTCGCGGAGAATCTCTTCGTGGCGAATGCCTTCGCCGGGATGCTCGGCCAGCCAAGCCTTGGAAGCGGCGACGGCGCGGGACTCTTCTTCGCTGATCTCTTCGTCCTCAAAAGGCGCGTTGGCAATGGCGCGGTCCACCGGATCGAGCATGGACGTAATCAGGGTGACAACGGCAGAGGCCTGGGCGGTGGATATGCGATCGATGAGTTCGTGGGCCTCTTGCTTCGGGTTGGTTATGGCCTGAGCCATGGGAAATCCCTTCCTCTCCAAGGTTACCGCTCCCTCTATCGTTCTGACGGCCAGCGGCGTGCTTCCTGCTGCAGAATCATGCTGTCGAGGACCTGCTGGACGACCTTCTTGGACTCTGGATCGAAGCGGGAGACGGCCTCGAACTGAAGCTTGAGGGCATCGTCCGGGCCGCGCTCGTCCTTATCGAAGAGCAGCTGATCGGAAGCGACTCCCAAGGTTATGGCCATGTTGCGGATGACGTCGAGGGTAGGCTGCGAGATGCCTGCTTCGTATCGTTTTAGCTGCTGAACATGGACACCGACGCGCTCGGCGAGCTGCCGTTGAGTGAATCCCTTCGCTTTACGCAGTTCGGCGACGCGAGCTGGGAAGCCGCTAGCAATGGGGTTCTTAGGCACGTAAACAGCGTAAGTAGTCAAAATCCTCTCTTGACCTCGATGAACTCTATGTAGTACATCAAAAGTATCACATATGTACCTTGAGTTTCGTGGACAAGTTTCGTGGACACAAGTTTCGTGTGCAGTTTCCACAGTTTCGTGAGTTTCGTGGACGGGACGCTCACTTTGTGGGGAACAGATGAGTGCTAAGGTTCCAATGTAAATTCAGGCTGGCCTCGATCCGGACCTGCACCTCGGTACGGCCACCGATCTTCTTTATGGAGCCTTCTACTATCGTCTGTTACTGAGGATAGGACGTTTCCATAAAAAGTTTATCGAGAGTGCATACGAACAATTCCTCAGGGGCCATCAGGTGTCGTAGGACGCGTCTCGTCGGTTACGTCACATCCCCAGGTGGGTTATGAAGCCGGATGTGCGTACTGAGCAGGCGAGGAACTCGGGAAAAGCCCATCCGGCGAAACACTTCGCAAAAAAAACTCCAAATCCGCGACACAAAATACCCCCAATCGGCACCTAAGTTATCGTGACCATCCCACACCCGACCCAGCCGCCGCCGGAGCCGAGACCGCATTTGCCTCCCAGAAAGGCACCCCTATCCCTCCGCAGACCCGGCCCGCAGGCCGCACTCTGCCACATATCCTCTCCCGGAATCCCGTGGACGTTTTTGTCGACGATCCGGGACGAAGAGCCGGCTCCCCCAGCTACTCCCGGAAACCCGCCTTCGCCCACACTTGCGCCAACCGCGTATCCAGCCAATGCATGGATGCCGCCTTGCAACAGCTCATGTCTATGGGGGCCATCCGCCGCAAAAACCCCTCCGGCATGGATGTCCCCACACTCTTTGGTCGCCACCTGATGCAGACATCAACCAACCCGCATGACTTACCACGCATACCACGCATATCACGCACCATTTCCGTCGGCCCGAAGTTTCGTAATCTAGGCGGGATTTGGATAGATGCCTCGAGCAACTTCCCCAGCGGGGTCCACATGACCGGGGTAAATCGGGGTAATTCGGCGCCACTCTTTCCGTGTTAATTTGCATGGATGGCCCGATCGGCGCAAATCGTGATTCCAGATCTGCCTCACCCCGTTCACTTTACTCAACTCGAAGCACGCAAAAGAGAAAGTCACTTTGCGGCGGTCGCCTTCATAACGGATGGTTTTGCATGAGAGAGATTTCCCGAAGAAAGTTCCTGAAAAGCGCTTCTCAGACCGGCCTGGTCATGTCGGCGGCCGCGATTGCCGGCCGGATGGGCACTGCGCAGAGCGCGACCACCCGGGTCGTGATCGACACAGACCGGCAGATTGCCCCCGTAAGTCACGAGCTGTTCGGTTCGTTCCTGGAACAGCTTGGGCGCGCGATCTACCAGGGCGTATACGAGCCGGGGTCGAAATTGTCGAATGCGCAGGGATTCCGAAATGATGTGATTGCAGAAGTACGTGAGCTGCAGGTGCCCATTGTTCGCTGGCCCGGGGGGAACTTCGTGTCGGGCTATCACTGGCTGGATGGAGTAGGACCCAAAGAAAAACGGCCTACGGTGCTGGACCGCGCATGGAACACGCTGGAGACGAACCAGTTCGGCACGAACGAGTTCCTCACCTGGGCGCGGCTCGTGGGAACGGAGCCGCTCATGGGCCTCAATTTCGGGACTGGTTCGGCAGAAGATGCGGCCGCTCTCGTGGAATATTGCAACATAGCCGGGGGAACGAAGTGGAGCGAACTGCGGCGCTCGCATGGGTACGCCGAACCATACGGGGTGAAGTTCTGGTGTGTCGGCAATGAGATGGATGGCCCGTGGCAGATTGGGCACATGCCGGCGCGGGCCTATGGCTTGAAAGCAACCGACGCTGCGCGGCAGATGCGCGCGGTCGATCCGTCGATCAAGTTGATCGCCTGCGGATCGAGCGGACCGTTCATGCCTACGTATATCGAGTGGGATCGCACGGTCCTCGAAGAATGTTACGAGGTGGTAGATGGAATCTCCATGCACCGCTACTGGGGAAATACCGAGGAGACCCATCATGACAGTCAGGTTTATATGGCGATGAATCTGGCAATGGACCGGCAGATTGAGGAGATAGCAGCGGTTTGCGACACCGTTCGCGCACAAAAACGCTCCGGCAAACAGCTTTGGTTATCGTTCGACGAATGGAACGTGTGGTATCGCGCGCGAAGCGGAGACTTTTCGAATGGGCATGGTAAGCCGCATCCGCATCTGCTGGAGGAACCGTACAACCTGGAAGATGCGCTGCTGGTGGGCGGCCTGGCGAATTCGCTGATCCGGCACTCGGACCGCGTGAAGGTGGGGTGCCTGGCCCAACTTATCAATGTCATTGCGCCGATTGCTACGAACGAAGATGGCATTCTTCGTCACACAATCTTTTATCCCTATAGCTGGGCGCTTAAGTATGCGCGGGGCCGGGCATTAAGTCTGCAGCCGGAGGGCCCGGGATACGAGGTGGCAACCATCGGCAGCCCGATCGAGGACGGCGGAATGCCGATCCCCGGCTTTGGCAACGTGCAATGGGTAGATGTGGCGGCCACCATCGACATGGAGAGCAAGACGGCAGCGCTGTTCCTCTTCAACCGCAATCTCGAAAAGCCGCAGGATGTGGAAGTGATCTGGCGCGATGCTACGCCCAGTGCGGTGAAGCAGTTCCTGACCATTACGGGGCCAGACCTGAAGGCCGGCAACACGTTTGCTGATCCCAAGCGGGTGACGCCGCAGGTGCTGGAAAACCCGAAAGCCGGCGCGCGCATGACGCTGCAGTTGCCTGCGCGCTCTTATTCCGTCTTATCGCTTGCTATGTAATGAAGGTTCCTGGCAAGCCGCGCCGTGTACAGCTCGACTTCGTTCGTGGCGTCGCCATCCTCATGGTGATGGCCGGACACTTCCACGAACCGCAGACTGGGGTGAGGATCCTTGATCAATTCACCGATATGATCGGCGTATTTGGCGCCCGGGGCGTTGATCTCTTTTTCGTTCTTTCCGGGTATCTGGTCGGCGGCCTGCTGGTCAAAGAATATCGCGACACGGAAAAAATACTACCAGGCCGATTCCTGCTCCGGCGCATGTTCAAAATCTGGCCGCCCTTTTATTTTCTCATCTGCTTCCATTTGCTGGCACGGCATCATCCCGCCCACACCTTCTTCTGGCAAAACTTTTTCCATCTGCAAAACTACCTTGGCAGCAGCTTGCGGCAAACCTGGACGCTTTCGATCGAGGAGCACTTCTACCTGCTGCTCGCGCTCCTGTTTGCCTTCGCAGCATCGCGCCACTTTAAACCCGCGACCCTGCTCGCACTCTGCACCACCCTGGGCCTTCTGGCGTTCGCGGCGCGTTCGATCACCGCGGCCCTCGGCAATTACGATGGCGCCATGCGCTGGACCCAAAACCGCATCGACAGCCTGCTCTTCGGCGTCGTGCTCGCGCTGCTCTACTACTTTTTTCCAGCCGTCTATGCCCGGCTCACGGCGCGCGCCTATCCGCTGCTCGCCATCATCGGCCTGAGCGTGCTCGTCATTCTCTATGTCGACGAGCCACTCCTGTTCCTCGGCCCAGGGCTGGTGGTCATCTACCTGGCTGCCGGCGCCTTTCTTCTGCTGGTCAATGAACACTCCGGCCGCCTGACCGGCTGGTGGATCTACCGCGCCGTCGCCTGGATCGGTGTCTACTCCTACGCGCTCTATCTCTGGCACAGCGCCATGCTGGAAGTAGGCGATATGGTCATCGCCCGCTTTCCGGCCCTTATCGCCTGGGTGTTAGCGCCCGTGGTCCAATTCGCAGGCGCCGTTGCCATCGCCTTCGTCACGACTCATTTGGTCGAGTGGCCCTTTCTGCGCTGGAGAGAATCCATCCCCTGGCTTCGCGATACGAAACCTCTCGGCACATGAGATTCCGGTAGGATCTTTGGGAATGCTCGAAAGGCCGAGGGACCAATGCCGGCCAGGGTCATGGCGTTTCTTCATCAAGCGATGCGGTGGGTACGCTACGCCTACTTTATGCGATTCAGCCTGGGTCTTTGGTGTTTCGCGCTGATTCTTTGCTGCCTCAACACCTCCCCGGCCAGGACGCTGACCAGCGGCATCATGACTCCGGAAACCATCCAGCAATATGCGTGCGTTGGTTTTTTTCTGGTGTCCGCTGGTTTTGTTGCCCTGATTACGGCGCGGGTGGTGCTGATCAATGGGCCGGAACGATGGGACAAGGCTTACGACGAATTCGATGACGGCCGGCCACATTCGCTCACGCTTCTGCTGGTGAACGACCAGGGACACCGGGAGTGGGCGGCGCTGCTGATTTCGCAGCTGCCCAACAGCTTCGTCTACCTGTACCTCACGTGGAATGCAATTGCGTCGGGGGTGCCCATCGGCGCCGTCTTCTTCGGCTTGTTGATCGGCTCCGCGGTGGCCGCCGTTTTGTGGTGGGTCGCCAACGCGTGGTACTACCTGACCTATGAAGCGGTAAGGGCAAGCGACAAGGTCGAATTCAAAAAGAACGCCGCCAGGACGCTGCTCTTCCCCCGCCGGCTCTTCGGGCTGGCAAAGCCCGGCGATCCCTTCGATCGGGAACAAAAAACTCTGGAGGCGGCCTCCACCTGGATCAATGCCACCCCGCTCTCGCGCTGGCTCCGATGGCTCGCTGGCTTGCTCAATACTCCTGGTTATGTCGGCCCCGAAGGGCACATTTACGAGGGGCACGTCTTCTCTGCCCTTGCCGCACTTATTTTTCTCGGTATCTACCTGCTCTTGTGGCCCATGGCCGCACCCGTCCCCGCGTTTCCCTGGTCTCTTTTTGCCCTGGGTCTTTTGGCTTTTGTGGCGGGCGTGCTGGTGTGGCTCTTGTGGAAGGACGATTCGGCCGCGCGCGTCCAGGCGCTCCGCTATTGGAAGATTGGGCTCACGACCGCCGTGGTTGCGTTTGTGGCGTCCGTCGCTCTGCTGTACTTCCTCACCAACGCTGAGCGCTTTCCGATTCTCGCCACCACCCTGATCGTGGCCATGGCGCTTTGCTGGGCACTTTGCGGCATCTCGTTTTTCTTCGATCGCTACCGGCTCCCCGTGATCACCGTCGTTCTGGTAATCACCATCGCTCCCCGGCTCATGCATTGGGACTTCGGGCAGGAAGAGCACTACCTTTCCATAAGCGACGCAGAGCCCGGCCCCAGCTGCGTTCCTACGCCAAAGGACATTTTGCTGGATCGGCTCACGGCAAGCGCAGATCAGCTGGACGACTCGGAGCAGGACCGCCCCTTGATCATGGTGACCGCGACCGGCGGCGGGCTGCACGCGTCGGCATGGACGGCCGCAGTTCTGGCAAGATTGGAAGCAGCCTTTGACCAGGCGTCCCCCGGCAGCTTTCACCGTTCTCTCCTGCTCGCCAGCACGGTCTCCGGTGGCAGCGCGGGGCTGTTCGCTTACCTGCGAGAAATCCAGCCGGGCAGGGTTCCGGACTACACCCGCATGCAAATTGCGGCCCAGTGTTCCAGCCTGGAGGCGGTCGGCTGGGGGTTCGCTTACTATGACCTTCCCAAGGCCTTTGTCCCCTTACTTCCCTTCTTCATTCCTCCGTCGAGCGGGGACGGCGACCTCGACAAGAGTCCCCTGTTCAAGGACCGGAGCTGGTCGCTGCGCAAGGCGTTCGCGCGCAATGCTGATAACGAATTCTGTGTGGACACCTGGCGTCGCGATCGTGGAGAAGCAGTGCGTGGGGGATTCCGGGGACTCATGTCTACCCGGCTGAGCCGCCAGTCGAATGCGGAAGATGTGGAAGAAAAGCTCACCCTGAGGAGCCTGCTGCCGGGGCGGCACAACCTCGTTCCCGCATTCACCATGAACACCACCAGCTACGAGGACGGGCTGCGATTCCTGCTCGCCAACTATCGGATTCCCGATCCGGACAACAGCCAGGATTGGCCCGATGCCCGGCCTAACTACAAAGCGAGGTCCTTTCTGGCGACCTACAGCAGCGCCAAACGCAAGGCAGTCGCGTTCACGCCGGACCTGCCTCTGGCCACGGCCGCGCAGTTGTCGGCCGCGTTTCCCTACATCTCCTCAGCGGCCCGAGTGCCGTTGGCGGTCGACGGCCAGGTGAATGCGCCGCATTTCGTGGACGGGGGGTATTACGACAACGACGGAACGGCTTCCGTAATTGAATTTCTCCGCTATGCCCTCGCCAGGACGCCAAGCACAGGCAAAGACGTTTGCGAAGCATGGAGCAAAGATGAGGAGACGATGGCGAGCCGGCGCAAATTGCGTATCCTGCTGATCGAGATTCGTAACAGCGGCGATGACTTGGGCGGCGAGTTCGACCAATGGCCAAATCATACGTCTGCGAACGAGCCCGCCAATCTGCTGACCCAGTTGTTCGCTCCGCCTCTGGGCCTATGGCAGGCAGGCCACCAGAGCGAAACGGGGCGGAACCGCCAAGGCCTGGCGCAACTGGAGCATGCATTGGCAGACAGGCTTGACGTTCATCGGGTGGTCTTCGCCGACAGTCATGCGATTCCCGACGTACACACCGATCCGCTATCGTGGTCGCTCACACCAGCCCAGCGGCGCGAGGTGCAACACTCCGCCTCGTCGGATCCCGAGGTCAGGAGCCGATACAAAGAGGCGCTTGTCTGGTTTACAAAGAAGCGAGCCGAGTGGGACAGGAACGCTGACTCAAAATGGCACGAATGAACGGCGCTCTATTTTGAATTGTAGAGATCTGCGCAGTAAGGCATGGGCGTGCCTTCATTGGTGAGGGCCGCTTGCTTGTAGGAGACGCAGGTCTTTCCCGTTTCGGTATCGAGCGCCAGGATAGTGTCATTTTCAACAAAGGGCACGAATCGCTGGGATTGCCGGGAACACCCCAACAAGGCCAGCAACATGACGGCTGCAAGAATCTTCAATGGAACCCCTTAACGGCGAGCGACCGAGACGTCCGCAGTTCTAGTTGAATTTGAGAACGTCTTTCAGGGAATGGCACTTTGGGGTAGTCGCGCACCAGGGCGCCCTTTGAGGCAAAAAGGAGGGAGAGGGTGACAGGTCCATGGTCGCACCAATCTGGGGAGAGAGGTGTTTAAGGGTATTCACCGCAAACATGGCATACGACGTTGAAGTCACAGGCTCAGGATGACAAAAAGAGAGTGGCGGCGAAGGGTAAATGTGGGGCGGCCGAAAGGCGCACTGCAGGTCCCTCGGCTTCCCCAGGTTTCCTGTCAAGATTTGCGGCTTCGATCACAACTGCGGGCTCACAGTGTGACCTTGCGTCCCTTGTCGCGATTGCGTGGCACTTCAAACCGGTCGACCTTCGGGCCACCCAACAAGTACTCCCTGAGATCGGGTTTGTGAGCGGTCAGGGCCCGGTAGTCTTTGACCGAAAGGATGACAGCTCTTTCCGACCCGTGCCGTGTAATGAATTGCGGGCCCTTGGTGTTAGCTTCCTCAATGAGCTCGCTCAGACGAGTCTTCGCCTCTTGTACTTGCCAAACGGCCATTTGTACCTCCATTTGTTTCAATCACAACTATAGTCGTTCTGGTTGAATTGGCGGGGGAATGCGCTACCCCGCAGCAGGCTGTCCGAACCAGGAGGTCAGGGCGTCAGCGAGCCCCAGCTGATTCAGGTCTCCCACCCACACCACATAGCCGTCGGGCCTGATCAGGACCACCGCCGGAGCCTTCACCGCCCCGATCGCCGGAAGCTCCCACGCACCGGCGTAGGTGGCGTCGACCAACTGAACGCGATCTTTCCATGGAGTGATGTCGATGCCGCCGGGGTCGCCGAGGTTGAGGAGCACCGGCCGGGCATGGTGCAGCAGGGTGAAGACGCGCAGCTCGCCGTTGGCGGTGACGAGGTCCAGATCGGGCATCCGACGTCCGAGCAGCGGGTGCCCGTCGCCTAGCTCGTAATGAATGTCCAGCCCGGACATTTCCGCGGCCAATCGGCGGCGTGGCTCGTCCAGGCTGAGGAGTTCGGAAACGATGGCTCCCAGGGCCTTGGTGCGAGCATCTGGCCGGCGAAGCGCGACCTCGGCCATGGTGTTGCGCAGCACGCGGGCCGCGACCGGGTGGCGCTCGGCATGATAAGTGTCCAGCAGCGATTCCGGCGATATTCGCTTGACCACCTGCGCCAGCTTCCATCCCAGATTCACCGCATCCTGCACGCCGATGTTGAGACCTTGTCCACCCATCGGGGGATGCACGTGCGCGGCGTCGCCAGCCAACAAGACCCGTCCGTCGCGATAGGCAGCAGCCTGTCGAGTCAAGTCGGTGAACCTGGAGATGGAGGTGGGACTGTGGATCCCGTAATCCGTCCCGTATACGGAGATGAGGGCCTCGCTCACATCGCTCAGCGTTGGTTCGCCGCCGATCTTTAGCTGGTCTTCGGTGAGCACCACCCGCATCGCCCGGCCATCCTCCAACTTGGCGATGGCATGGGTGCCGGTAGCGTCCTCGCGAACGCCCCACGCCGGTGTTTCTGTCATTTGGGCTTCTGCGATCAACCAGCTCATCGTGGGATCCCACCCAGCGAACTCGATGCCCGCTACTTTGCGAATCACGCTGCGTCCTCCGTCGCAGCCGACAAGATATTCCGCTCGTAGGGATGTGCCGTCCGACAGCGCAACGTCGACGCTTGCGTTGTCCTGCGCGAAACCGGTCACCTCGCGTCCGCGATAGATGCGCACCCCGAGCTCGTCGACCCAGCCGGCGAGGATGCGCTCGGTGGCATGCTGCCACAGTCCGAGGTAGTAGTTTCGCCGCGTGGGAAGGGCGCTGATCTCCCAAGGGATCATGCGCAAGGTGAACCCCACCCGATGCACCTGTCCCTGCGCGAGGAAGCGCTCGGCGATTCCGCGCTGATCGAAGACCTCGATGGTGCGTGAGTGCAAGCCGCCGGCGCGCAGTCCGATAAGGTCCTGGCTGATGCGCCGCTCGACGATGGCCACGTCGACGCCCGCCAACGCCAGCTCGCCCGCCAACATCAGACCTGTCGGACCTCCTCCGGCAATCACCACCGTATGGCTGGTCATGGCGAGCTTCGCTCCGGGCAATCCCGCTGCACCATTTGCTTCTGTGAACAAGGTTGTTCTCCTTTTTTTCCTGGGAAGGTTCCGGCTTCAGCTGGCGATTATGTGGCACGGCCCGGGGCTTGCCGCAAGCCCTCCTGTGCGCTATAAACTAAAAGTGGGGGGAGTGAGTTTAACCCCTTTTCCTTATCTTCCACTGTCGACCGGCAAGCTCCCTCGCAAAACCAACCACAGTTACAAACAACACCGGATCCGCGGGCTACTTTCCAAAAAGAGTAGCGACCATGATGCGTGAGAGCGGGAAAAGAAACGATATGAAAAAATCAGTGTCTTACATAAACCGGCGTGAGTTTCTGACCGGGTCGGCAGCTTTGGCTGCTGCGGGAGTGACTTTACCAATGCAGGCAGACACACATCAGTTTGCTACCTCGGGAGCCGTGGCCGAGTTCGACGCTTATCAGCAACGCCGTCGACGGGAACTCTGGAGCCTGCTGGGCGATTTGCCCTGGGACCACAAGCCCAGCCCCCCGCGGATGGTCCGCACCGAAAAACATGATGGTTACACACTCGAGCGATGGGTGCTTGACCTGAATGGGATCGAACCTGTTCCGGCGGTGCTGTTAATTCCCGACCGCCGGCAGGAGCGGGCGCCCGGACTCCTCTTTATGCATTGGCACGCCGGTCAGTACGAGTTGGGGAAAGAACAGCTGCTGCGTGGCACAAGCGTGCAGCCGGCATATGCTCCGGTTTGCGCGGAAAAAGGCCTGGTGACGCTAGCCATTGATTGCTGGTGCTTCGGCGAACGCAAGCGGGAGCAGGTTGGGCGCCAGGGCGAAGAAGATACCTTCAAGCTGATGCTATGGCGAGGGCGGGTGCTGTGGGGAATGATGATGTTTGATGAGTTGCGCGCGCTCAGTTACCTGGCGGGCCGTCCGGAAGTGGATCCGGCGCGGCTGGGGGCGTTTGGGATGTCGATGGGGGCTACGAAGGCGTGGTGGCTGGCCGGCCTCGATCCGCGCGTCCGGGTGGCTATGGACGTTTGCTGCCTGACTGACTATCAATCTCTCATTGACGCAGGCGGACTGAGCAAACACGGTGTCTATTATTTTGTTCCCGGATTGCTGAAGCATTTCGACACGTTTCAAATTAACGAACTGATCGTGCCGCGTGCTCACCTGAGCGTGAACGGACGACGGGACGACCTCACCCCCCCGGCAGGCGTGGAGCAGGTCCGCGAGAAGTTGCTGCCTCTTTACCGGAGGTATGGAAAGGCCGAAGACTGTAAGATCGAACTCTTTGACTGCGCTCACGAGGAGTTGCCGGAGATGCGGCGAGAGATACTCGCCTGGACGGATCAGCACCTGATCGCACATTGAAGGCGGCCAGGGTTGTGCGGCGACGGGTTGTGTGTGTTGTGGAGGTTGTTTACTTACTGCCTGGTGGTACTACGCCGTTCATTCGTAGATATTCGACCAGTTGTCCGTAGTGGTCGTAGCCGTGGGCCACGGCGAAGGCGGCTACCGTGACGGGGGTGTGGAATCCGTCAGCTCCGTCGATGCCAATGAAGGCGTTGCCGGGCGTGAGCGTCTTGATTTGAGCGTGCGCATAGGCGAAGCTCTGGTTGAGCGCTGCCAGAATTTCGTCTTTGGTTTTCAGCTCGCGCACCTGCTTGACGATCGCCGGCGGGGCCGCTCCGGTCAGCTTGCTGTAGAAGTTGTAGTTGGCACCGGCGATGTGCGTCAGCTGGCCGGCAAAGGTGCGAACCGTTCCGTACCTGGCTGGACTGCCAGTCGCAAAAGTTTCCGCCGTGGGCGCGAAACTGTACTTTTCTGCCGGCATCGCTTGCGCCGCAGCAAGCACCTGGGTTTCGAGTTGGCTCAGCATGACATCCAGCGCCGTGGCCGGCGCCATGGGCTTGCCCGCCTCCGATGCGGTGTATGTGTCCTGGTAATCTCTCACCTGCGCTGATGCGTTGGCGACTGTTATGGTGAACAAACCTATGACTACCCAACTAGAAATTCGCATGCGTTCTCCTGGCAAAACTTGCGGCCTATCCTGTTTTTAACACTTCCGCTACCTTATTGACGGGGGTTTTTGTTCTTATGCTCATCTCCGGACCAAGGATGTTCGCGTGCGCCTCAGTGGGCCTGTTGTGCTTGCTCCTATCAAGCTGCCGTACCAGTCACCCACAAGAACAAACGGGACTCTTTTCGGCGGAGGTGTCGCGACAACTGGATGCTGAGCTCGAAAGCCTCCTCAAGGAGAACAACCTTCCAAGTATCGAGGTTGAGATTCAGGCGCCCGGCCGGGGCGAGTACTCGTTTGTGAGGGGAGCTGCCGACCTTTCGTCTGGTGAAGCTCGCAGACGAAACCAGCCGTTCCGCATTGCAAGCATTACCAAGCCATTTGCAGCAACGGCAATCCTGGTGTTGGTGGATCGAGGACAGCTGCACACGACGGATACCATTTCGAAGTGGTACCCACACTTTCCGAACGCCAACCGTATCACGGTGGACGATCTACTCAGAATGCGGAGCGGCATTCCAGCACCCAACGATGATGAAGTCCTCGCGCGGGTTTATGACCATCCCCTCGTGGAGGCACCCTCGTTCGATGAGGAAATGGCGTCGTACGCAAAACTCAAGTCACAGTTCAAACCACCGAATAGTGTTGGGATCTACACCGATTTCAACTACGACATCCTGGCTGCCATCGCAGAAAAAGTTACGGGGAAGAATATCGGCACCCTGATTACGGAGAATGTCATCACACCGTTGAAACTGGCTCATACCAGTTACCCGACAGATGACAAGGTTCCCGGCGGTCTCCATGGATACGGCTGGAATGCGGCCGCCAACAAGTTCGAAGACAAGACGCTCTTTAATCCACCGCTTGCGGGAGCGGCAGGCGCGGTGATCTCAAGCGCCGAAGATCTCCACGTATTTGCCCAGGCGGTTTGCCACGGACAGTTGCTTAAGCCTTCCACCTTCAAGGCGCAGCTCGAGGGGAAGCCACTGGAAGGAACGAACGCGATCTATGGCGAGGGCATAGCCACGGGATCCGGAGTGTGCGGGCACTCGGGCACCATCAGCGGATATAGCAGTGACATGTACTACTTTGAGAAGCTGAACGCCACGCTGGTGGTGAATGTAAATCGCCTGGACCGAGACAATAAGTCTCAATCTTCGGCGGTACTGGGCATGGTCTCGAAAGTCATGGTGTCGCACCTGTGATGCGGGGCGCGTCACAGATATGGATTGGTGATGACCTTGACTTCCCTCGGAGCGCCGGCCACGCTTCGCCGCGGATGATCGAGAACATGCAGGAGATAGACCTGATCGAACCACGAAGTATGCTTGAACAGGCGTTTGTGGCGCAGGCCACCGAAGAGATGAATTTTTCGCATTTCATTTTCTTCGTTGAACTCGCGGACTGCCAAAAGCTCCCCGGTCCACGGGTTTGCACTTTCAAACCCAATGTCGTCGAGGTAAACGAGGGTCCACGGCAAGTAGTTGTCTGCCTCTCCTAGAAAGATGTTGAGACAATCTTTCGCTGATGAATAGTAATCAACATCGATGACGACGAAACCCAAAGGGCTAGCTGCGGTGAGCCCACCCATGAAATGCGGCAGCGTCTGCTGTATGTCTCCAAGGATGAGCCTGGCATTCGGGGGTAGCGCCCGGATCAACGCAGCGCGATCGATGAGTGGATACGAACCTTCGGTGAAGACTTCGGGGTGATCGCGATGGTCGCGAGGCGGGGGCATCCCGTGGCCTGAATCGAAGCCGAAGATCTGGAATTCGACTCCGGTGATCCTGGTGATATTGCGGGCTATGTTGCAAATGTTCATGAGCCCGGAGCCAGCAGCAACACCGAACTCGATCACGGTCACGGACTTCAGACCTTGCGCCCGGGCAAGCTCCGCCGTCTTGAGGAGGCTGAAGGCATACTGTTGCCGGACCACCAAATCGAAGGCGATTTTCGTTTTGTAGCTGCCAAAGAGCGCGACAAACATCGAAAGGATGTTCAGGTGCAAAGGTTCCGGAAACCGTTCGTAAAGAACTCTGCCGAGCCGTTTCGGTACCTTGTGGAGCAAAAAGTTTGCTTTCATAGATGCCTCCGTTTGGGTGATGACAGCGGTGGAGACGACCATCAAATGGTGGGCCTCGAGATAGCTATACATCGGGATGTTTCGCGGAAGCGATGGCTTTCGTCGAGAGACGGAAATCCGAAACGAGATCTGTGTCAGATCGGAACGCAAATGCCTGTTCTGGAAATGTGACGGGCTAGCTGAGGGAACGCAAGCTAGTTCCTGTTCAGGTGGCGGCGCAGGCTAACCGCCGCCATGGCGGCGATGATGCATAACGTGATCACCCCGCAGGTGTAGGCGAAAACATCGCCGTGCTGGGTGTAGAAGGTCACGTCACTGCGATAGCCGTATCTGGCCGCCAGCGAGGTGAGCGCGTGACGCTCCACGCTGGCGGTAAGCCGTCCGTAGGGGTCGATGATGGTGGTGATCCCGGTGTTGGTGTCGCGCAATAGCCAGCGGCGATTTTCGACCGCGCGCATACGCGACATGTTGAGCGTTTGCCAGGGTGCGCAGGTGTCGCCGTACCAACCATCGTTGGAGATGTTGACCAGCACCTGGGCGCCCTGCTTTACAAACAAGCGAACTTCGTCTCCGAAGATTTCCTCATAGCAGATGAAGACCCCGAAGCGGTGGCCATCGCTCGAAAATACGACGCGGCGCCAGCCGTGGGTCATGTCGCCGGCCTGCTGGGTGAGGTTTTTGGCGAAGGCGAAGAAACGTTTGTACGGGATGTACTCGCCCCAGGGAACGAGGTGGATCTTGTCGTAGCGGCCTTTCACCACGCCGTCCAGATCCATGAAGATAGCGGAGTTGTACATGTCGAAGCGGGGGCCGTGCGGGTCCAGCGAGGTGCTTCCAGCAATGACCGGGGCGCGCATGGTAAGCGCAACGGTGCGGAGAGCGTTGAGCAGGCGTGGATCCTTATCGAGGAAGGGCGCCGGCGACTCTGGCCACAGGATGACTCCGGGAGCAACGGGCTGCTCCGGACAGTCGGGAGTCACGATATAGGAGTTGAGTTCGGGCATCCCAGCAAGGTAGGGCCCGCAGGTCCGGGTGCTGAGCTTGATGAACTGGTTGAGGTGCGCCTCATACTCCGTTCCCGGCCAGGAATTGTCCTGGTTGACGTTGAGATTTTGCTGTAACAGAACGGCAGTGGCGGACGTGGGGGCTGCAGGCGGAGTAAAGTGCTCACCATTTTGTAACACCAGCACGGCCACAAAAGCGGTTATCAAGATTGCCGCGGAGCGTTTGGCGGTGGAGGCCAGCAGACCCCAGGCAATGAGGGCATTGCTGGCGATCAGAACGAAGGTAATTCCGTACACGCCGGTGTAGGGCGCGAGGCGGATCAGGAGAAAGTTGCCAACCTGTGAATAGCCCAGAAGGTCCCACGGAACCTTGGTGAATCGTGCCGACAACACTTCGAGAGCTACCCAGAAAAAAGGGGCTGCGAGGAGGGCGGAAGGCGGGCTGCGGAAGGCTCTTGCTGCAGCGGTTAGCAGGAAGCCGAGGGCGGCAAAGTAAAGCCCCAACACCATGCTGTAGCCGATCAGAATGCCGGCAGAGATGAGCGGAGGCAGCCCACCGAAGTACAACATGGTCTGATAGATCCAGTAGCAATTGCCGCAAAACCAGAGAAAGCCCATCAGGTAAGCGGCCAGGGTTGCGCGCAGTAAAGCCCGTGGATGGCTGAGGTTTCGACGAGACAAGAGGCCGCAGAACAAGGGAACAAAGGCCAGCCAGGCAAAGAACGTACGCCAGAACGGGACCGGGCCCACAATGGAAAAAGGCAGCAAAAGCAGCGCGGCAGAAAAGATGCCGAGAAGCCAAGGTTGCCGTGCCAGTCTTGCCATGGCCGAGAGTCTACCACCCCTTCCTTTTGAGATCTCTTGTGGTGCGAGGCCCATACCCTAACAAGTGACGGGAAAAGAGATACAATCGATGACTGTGCTGGTTGCCATATTTTCATGCGCCTCTTCGAAGTGATGTTCTCGCCGGTGCCGCCGGGCAGCGGTGGCACCGGCGATTAGCTTTATCGAAGAAATTCAGTTGTTGGCAGGTGATTAAATCGGGCTTTTGGGTTGCGATCGATCGTTGACGCTGAGGGGCGAGCCACATAGACTCAGGTCTGGCTTCGATCCAGGCCGTCGACACTCCCCGGTCGCGGAAATGACACACTAGCCTATATCGAATGGCTTCCGAACGAACAACTAATGCGCCTTCTCTTGCCTCCAGCCGGGTAAAACTGGTCGTCGCCTCATCGGTGATGCTCACGTTCATATCGTTCTGGCGCGCCGCCGCGGTGGTGCTGAACGATCTGGGCTCTTCGGCTTTCTATGCCGGGGGGATTGCGGAAGAGGCGGTGGGTAAGTCTGCCCCGTGGTTCATCCTGGGCGTGATGCTGTTCTCCTTTGCGGTGCGCGCGGTGTACGTGGAGAGCTGCTCGATGTTCACCCGCGGGGGCGTGTATCGCGTGGTGAAGGAGGCGTTGGGCGGGACCTTCGCCAAGCTGAGCGTATCCGCGCTCATGTTCGACTACATCCTGACCGGACCGATCTCGGGCGTGTCGGCCGGGCAGTATATTACCAGCCTGTTAAACGAGTTGATGACTGTGGCGGCGGCGCATAGCTGGCTGCCGGGGGCCATGCTGGGGGCACACCATGTGGCGCCGCAGCTGCGGGTGGATTTTACCTCGGCGGGTTTCGCTGCCATCGTCACCATCTACTACTGGTGGCAAAACCTGAAAGGCATCGAAGAGTCGAGCGACAAAGCCCTTGAAGTCATGAAGATCGCGACCGTGATGGTGGTGATCCTGCTGGTTTGGGGAATTTATTCAGCGATTCACCTGGGGGCCAAACTGCCCCCATGGCCTATGCCGTCTTCGCTTCATTTCAGCAAGGATGCACTGGGCTTTCTGAAGTACACCAGTCTACCGGCGACGCTGGGATTATTCGGCATCATCATGGCATTCGGTCATTCGGTTCTGGCCATGAGCGGCGAAGAAACGCTGGCGCAGGTGAATCGGGAGATCGAGCACCCCAAGCTCAAGAATCTGAAGCGCGCCGCGATCGTCATCGCGATCTATAGCTTTCTGTTTACCGGGATCGGTTCCCTGCTGGCAGTCATGCTGATTCCCGATTCGGTTCGGGTGCCGGTTTATCGGGATAACCTGATCGCCGGGATGGCAATGTACATGGTCGGTCCGCAGGTGCTGCGGATTATTTTCCGGGTTTTCGTCGTTCTGGTTGGGTTCCTGATTCTCTCGGGCGCCATCAATACTTCGATCATCGGTTCCACCGGCGTGCTGATGCGCATCGCCGAGGATGGAGTACTTGCCGATTGGTTTCGCAAACCGCACCGCAAATTTGGCACCAGCTACCGCATCGTGAACCTGGTCGCTGGAATGCAGCTTTTCACCATCATCGCGAGCCGGGGCAATGTGATCGCACTGGGCGAGGCGTATGCGTTTGGGGTGATCTGGAGTTTTACCTTCAATAGCCTGGCGATGCTGGTGCTGCGATGGAAGTACAAGGGCGAGCGAGGATGGAAGGTGCCGCCGAATCTGCGCATCGGCCAGCGTGAGATCCCGATCGGGCTCATTTCCGTCTTCATGGTGCTGTTGACGACGGCTCTGGTAAACCTTTTCACGAAATCGGTGGCGACGGTCAGCGGCATTCTGTTCGCGACCACGTTCTTTATTATTTTCACCGTGTCGGAGCACGATAACAAGCGCCGGAGGACCACGACCGAACTGCAAATGAAAGAGCATTTCCAGTTGGAGCACGAGGATGCGGTGGGACGTGAAGTGCTGCAGATCGATCCGGGATGCGTGGTGGTCACGATGCGCGACGCCACGAATCCCTTCGCGCTCAAGTGGACGTTGGCACGCACCAATACCGGGGATCAGGATGTGGTGGTGCTGACGGCACGGATGGTGGGCGCGGGTGGTCCGTTGCTGCTGCCTGCGTCTGATCAGCTGTTCAGCGAATACGAACAGATGCTGTTTACCAAGGCGGTTTCGGTTGCCGAGAGCTTCGGCAAGCACATCTCGCTTCTGGTAGTGCCGGCAGGAGACATCTTCGCGGCACTGGTGCAGACGGCCAATTCGCTCGAGGCGGCGGCTGTGGTGTCAGGGCTTTCGAGCAAGATGAGCGCGCATGAACAGGCTTATCGAGTGGGGCAGGCATGGGAGGCGTTGCCGGAACCGAAAAAGCAGATCACGTTCTATGTGGTTTCGCCGAATGGTGAGGCGGAATCGTTCCACATTGGGCCGCATGCTCCGTCGCTGCGTGCAGATGACGTGGAGCTGGTGCATCGGCTTTGGTTGAACTTCCGGCGCGATCCGGAGATGCAGAATCTGCACCATAGCGATATTGTGACCCACGCGCTGACGCGGTTGGCGGCGGAGTATGCGCGGGATAAGCAGGAGACGCTGCTGGGACTGCGGCGGCGAGTGCAAGATGGTAACCCGGCTGCCCGGCTGGGAGAAACACGCAACCCGGTGACCCAACCCGGGGGGGATTACGCGGTGCGCGCACCCAGACCGGATGATGAAGAGGCGTAATTTGGCACTTTGTTGGTTGCCGATCTTCTGCGCTGGTTGAGTAGGTTTCACAGGTTGGTGTCGCCTTTTCGCGTGATTTCTTCGGACGATGGCGGCCACGCTCGGAAGTTCTGAGGTTTATGTTCGTGGCCGGAAAGCTCTAGACGGCACTGCCGACCGGCATCGCCGATTTCCTTCGAGTTCGGCTGTCAACCATTCTTTAAGCGACACATTTGCGCGGGTGCGCTCAGAGGAAATGGGACGTCGGGATTCCAGCTGGAGATGGTTGCTGTAAAGAGAACCGCAGAGTCCCTCGGCTTCGGCTCGGGATGACAACAGGAGAGCGTGGTTGCAGGCAGAAAAGAGTTGCCGCGCTCGAGATGCCATCGACACGACAGCAATCCATTTGTTCCGGACCAAGAGTGCACAGCTTCTCGGGAGGCCGGCCTTGCTGAGGCGGTTGACACACCTCCAGTAGTCTCAGGCTCTCGGGATAGAGTCATCCTTGACCTCGGGTTCGCGGCGGGAGTAGGCTGGTTTGCTAGAGGCGAACAAATGGCGAAACTAGCGCGGGCCGTTAACCCCAATATGGAACTCTTTCCGATCCTGTCCCGCTTCCCTCCCTCGGCGGCGGATTCTCCTCTGACGGGCATTGCGCGGCTGGCGGCGGTTTCCTCTCCGGCCGGCGAGGGACACGAGATGGAGGTTCGAGCACTGCAGGCTCGCTCGATCCTGAACCGCAGCGTTTCCCGGCGAGGGCTGAGGTTTACGTGGAGCATCAATCCCTATCGTGGATGCGAGTTCGCGTGCCGGTATTGCTATGCCCGCTATACGCACGAGTTTATGGAGCTGCCACCAGAGGAGTTCGAGCGGAAGATCTTTATTAAGCAGAACGCGGCGTGGCTTCTGGAGCAGGAGTTGAAGCAGGTTCGCCCCGAGGAGGAGATCGCCCTGGGCACGGCCACGGATCCGTACCAACCAGTGGAACGCCGAGCCCGGGTGACGGAGTCGCTGCTGGAAGTGCTAGCGAGGCAGCACGATCTGCGCATCGGCCTGGTGACCAAGTCGACGCTGATCGAACGAGACATTGCTTTACTGCAGCGGATCGCGGAGAGAAATACGCTGACTCTTCATCTGACGATCACAACGCCGAATGCAGCACTGGCCAGGCTGCTGGAACCGCGGGCACCGCGGCCAGATCTACGATTGCGTACCGTGGAACGGCTTCGGCAGGCCGGGCTGCGAGCGGGCATACTGTGCTCCCCACTGCTGCCCGGCTTGACCGACACGGGAAAAGCGCTGGATGGGATGGCGAAACGAGCCAAGGCTGCCGACGCCAGCTTCTTCAGCGCCCAGCCGCTCTTTCTTAAGCCTTGCTCGAAGGAGATTTATCTGGGGTTTATCCGGGAGCACTTTCCGGCTCTCGAGCCCATGTACCGGCAACGATTCGAGAGCGAAGCCTTCGTTTCGACGGCTTATCGCAAGCGGATTGAGGCGTTGGTCAAGGCAGTCTGCGCCAAGTATCGGCTTGGCCGGCGCAGCGGGGACGCGCTGCTGACACGCACGATGGGAGAACCAGGGCAACCGCTGGAATGGCCGGCTTCGAGCAGTGGACGGCTTTCGTTCCAGGGCAGACCGACACAGTTACTGTGACTCAATCACGAGGTTAATTGGGCGAGGAAGGGGGCGGAGGTGCGTTTCCATAGTCGCCGCGCAACCCGGGGCCGAAGCGGGGAAAGTGTCCGTGGGGCTCGTTTGCCTGCAGGGTCTTCCACTGTTCCGGGGTGAGCACACGGCGGAGACCAAGGAGCATGCGGGCGTTGGTTTTTTCCAGTTCCGCTCGCGCCTGCGCGATGCGGTCGATCTGAGCCAGGATCTTGCTTTCATCGGGTTGATCGGCGGAAAGCAGAGGCTCCATCGCCATCTCTTCCTTTCGCACCGCGGCGCTCATATCCATCAGGGTGGGCCGGCTCTGCTCGAAAACGGCTTCCATTTTCTTTTGCTGGTCGGGGGTGAGGGAAAGTTTCTGCACGAAGTCCGGATTGTTCCACCAGCGGCCGCGGGGCCCGAGATGAAAGGCGCGCTCCATGGGGGGACGGCGGCCTTCCATGGGCGGTGGGCCAGTGCCGTCTGCCGGGGCGTTGGGCGGTGGCACGTTCTCCTGGCACAGGGCCGCCCCTGATCCCAAGGCGAGCAGGAGCAGGATGGTGAGCCATCGTGGCGTTGTGCCGCTCCGGAGGCTAGTTGGTTTGCGCAATGTGCTTGCTCCCTACGGTTGCGGTGCCCGAGTTGTCTGCCGAAACCAAGTGGGTTAACGACTCCATGGACGAGGGAACGGCAACCGAGACTTGTTCATCCACCTGTTCCAGCAATGCATCGTCACTGATTTGGCGGCACGACTTGCGTGCCGGGCGGGTTATTACCGGCTGGGAGAGATGAAAGAGATGCAACGGAAGCAAGCGCGAGCAAGAGCAGGACCACTGGAACTGCAGCGACGAAAGCCCCATCGCATCACGACGATAGGGAATCTTTTTAAAGTAATGGATTGCGGGCGCTGAGGACTGGTGGCCAGACAATGCGCGCTCCAGTCGACGGCCGCACTGCGGAAAACAGCGACGCCATGCTCCAGCCGCGCTACCTCGGCACGGCAGGCCCCGCATTCCGCAAGATGGCGGAGGACCTGCGGATCCTGTTGCTCGGCGCCTTGGCTCAGGATGTACTCTTCCTGCTCCCAGGCTGACAGATGGTCAGTTTTCATCGCTTTCTCTCCATCGCCTTACGCACCGCGGCAAGCGCGCGATGCAGGTGGCTTTTAACCGTCCCCACATGCAGCCCCATCGCGGCCGCGATCTCGGGTAATTCCATCTCTTCCACAAAGCGCAGCAAGAATACGCTGCGTTGTTTGCCGGGGAGGCCGGCCACGCTATCCCATACTTGTACCAGTTCCTCCCGCACCACCATGGCGGTTTCGGGGGAAATCCCTGGAGAACGGAGGCGGTCTGCCACTTCCCCTGCCTCGACTGCGGTGTTGCTCGCCGTTTTCCAGAACTGAAATTTCCGCGACCGCGTGGAGTCGCGAATGAGATTGGTCGCGATGCGCGTCAGCCAGGTGGCGATGCTGCAGTCTCCGCGAAATTCGTCGCGCGCCCGGTGGGCCTTCAGAAAGCAATCCTGGGTGACGCTTTCCGCAAGATCAGGATCCCTCAGCGAGAGCAAGGCATAACGATAGATGCGAGACCGGTAGGTGGCGCAGAGCGTGTCGATATCCCCGAGCTCTGCGATCATCCGGTCCCGCACGGGTGAAAGCTCTCCAGCGTAGATAAGCGGCTCCAATGCTTCCATAGACGGGCCTTCTGGGCAGCAGTTTACGCGGAAAGGGCTGCCCGTTGCGGCTGAGTTAACGCATGTGCGGTCCGTGGCCTGGTCCACCCATCATGTGTTCATTTTCCAACTCGCCGAATTTGGCTTTTTGGTCGGCGGTCAGGATGGCGTAGAACTGGGCCTGAGCGAGGGCGTGAGCGGCCATGGCCTCTCCCATCATTTGGCCCATGGTGGTTGCGGTCGACTGAATGGTGGCGGTGTCGTTTGATTTGATAGCCGCTTCCATGGCCTGATGGGCGGTACGTTCGCTGGCTCTCGAGGTCTGGCGCGCGGTGGCTTCGGTGGTGAAGATGGTGGTGGCTTGTTCTACCTGGGCCGGGGTGAGGGTGAGCAGAGTGGTGTAACGCTGGACCTCATGCTGGGCCATGGCTGCCGGGGTCGGGGGAGTGTGCGGGGGGGTTTGTGCGAGGGCGATTGGCAAGAGACCCAGGGCGGCTAGCAGTGCAAGCGAAGACTTCATACTTCCTCCTGAACGGTTGATCCTTCTCGCCGTAATAGACGACAGGTGGTGGGTGCGCGTTTACAGGGATCTGCTGAGGGGTGGGTTGGATCGGTTGTCACCTGGGGTTATGTCATGGGACTTGATTGACCTCTACTAGGAGGACCCAGGTCTCAAACGCGAGACCTGGGGCACCCTTCGCGTATCCAGTTGGAATGAGGGTGGGGACGGATCCCCGGTAATCCTTCGCGTGTTCAGTTGGAATGGGGTTGAGGACAGATCCCCGGTGATCCTTCGCTTGTTCAGTTTGGGTTTGAGGACAGATACTCGGTAATCCTTCGCGTGTTCGGTTTGGGTTTGAGGACAGATCCCCGGTATCCTTCGCGTGTTCAGTTGGAATGGGGTTGAGGACAGATCCCCGGTACCCTTCGCGTGTTCAGTTGGAATAGGGGTGAGGCCTGTTTAGCCGGGTTCGGCGTTGCTTTTTTCTGCGGGCCGTTTTGGTAGCAGGAGGAAGACCAGCAAGCCTCCGGCCCAGGCACTGAGGGCGCAGGCCAGCATTACAGAGTGAAATCCGTCGAGAAAGGCTTGATCGAGGAAGTGCGCGGCCTGGAGACGCTGCGGTTGCGGGAGGGTTGGCGGGATGGGGATGTCGTGCAGGCGAGCCTGGTTGGCCAGCATCTGGCGGCGAACCTCAGATGGGCAGGGTGGAATGTGCCAGCCGGCTGGTGAGGCTGGAGACAAATCCGTGCGCGAGGACCAGGCCGAGTAATGAGACGGCCAATAAGCCGGCAAGACGGGAAAGCGCGTTGTTGACCGCAGAGGCGATTCCGGTTTGGGTCGGCGGCACGGAAGACATCACGGCGTTGGTGAGCGGCGCGACGCAGAGAGTCATTCCGCAGCCCAGGAGAAGGACTGGGGGAAGAATAGATAGGGCGTATCCTGGCTCGTTGTCGAGCCACGCGAATGCGGCAAATCCTAGGCCCGCCAAAGCGGCGCCAAGGCACAATAAGAGCCGTTCACCCAGCCTGGGAACCATCGCGCCCACCCGCGCTGAGAATAAGAACATCATCAGGATGAGAGGCAGGAAGACAGCTCCGGCCGCCGACGGAGGATAGTGCCGGACTTGTATCAGATAGAACGGGATCACGTAGAGGGTGCCTCCCAAGGCCCCGTAGAGGAGAAATGTGAGTACGTTTGGGGCAAGAAAACGCCGGATGCGGAAGAGAGAGAGCGGCATCATCGCGTTGGGCCGGTTCGCCTGCGAGCGCAGAAAGAAGGCGAGGAGGACGAGTCCGCAGAGGAGAGGCAAAGCTACCAGCCGATTGTGCCAGCCTAGCTGCGGACCGAAGGAGAGTGCATAGATGATGGCGGCGAAGCTCAGGGTTGCGAGCGCGGCGCCAAGGTGGTCCAGGGGGCGCGCTGGACCATCGCCCATGGCACGACTCTCCGGGATCCGCGGCACGAGGATGAGGATCACCAACACGAGGGGGAGATTGAGGAGAAAGATCAGTCTCCAGGACCAGGCCTGCATGAGCCAGCCGCCGACTACGGGGCCGATTGCGGCAAATACAGTGGTCCACGCGGACCAGGTACCGATAGCGCGACCACGTTCCTGTTCGGGGAAGGACGCGGAGAGAATGGAAAGACCCTGAGGGATCAGCAGCGCGGCGCCCACTCCCTGAATGGCGCGCGCAGCGATGAGTTGGCCCAGGGAAGACGCGGCGGCACAGGCGATGGAGGCTACAGCAAAGAGCCCGACGCCCCAGATAAAGGCTCGTCGGCGACCGTAGCGGTCGCCGACGGCGCCGCCGAGTAACAGCAATGCCGCTCCGAACAGCGCGTAGCCCTGGACCACCCACTGGATGGCCGAAGCGGTGGCGTGGAACGTGGATTGGAGAGTGGGCAAGGCGACGTTGACGACGGAGCCGTCCATGAAGGCTAAGGCCGAGCCCAGGATGATGGCGATCAGAATCCACTTGCGGTCGGATTGCGCGCAGGGTGTTGCACCCGGGGTGGCGCCCGGCTGAGTACATGGCGGGACAACGTGAGATTTGGTAATCGCGAAGGCGGTCACTGGGTAACTATCTGCAAGACTTTTATCCTCGCCACTGATGATCAGATACGTCAGACATCAATTTCGTTTCGGTTTTGATTTGAAAAGTGCCGGGGCAGGAAGGGAAACCCAAGCGACAGACCGCAGGTCTCTCCCTACGCGCTGTCGAAAAAACATTTCCATGAAGGGTCCGTAGAACCGCAGGTCCCTCCGCTCCGCTTCGCTCCGGTTCCACGGCAAGCCGGGGCAGGCGGGATGACAAAGGGGAGAGTGGTTGAGGGGCAGCGTGCCGTAGAGAAGAGGGGTGCGCCACTAAATCGCTTTACAGGGGGACATGGCGTGGTTAAGGTGTTTGGGGGCCGGGAGAGGTACACCGCTGCTAAAACTTCATTTGAACGCGGTGGACTACGGCATCGTGGTCGCCTATTTTCTGGTTATTTTGCTGATCGGGCTGCGACTGCGCCGCAGCAATAACACGTCTCGACAATTCTTCGAGGCCGGCCGGTCGTTGCCGCTGGCGATTACCGGGATTGCTTTCGTCGCTGCGAATTGCGGGTCACTGGAAGTGATGGGCATGGTTTCCACCAGCGCGAAATATGGCTGGCGAGCGGTGCATTTCTATTGGATCGGCGCGGTTCCCGCGATGCTGTTTCTGGCGTTGCTGATGATGCCGATTTACTACCACAGCAAGGTGCGCAGCGTGCCGGAGTTTCTGAAGGTGCGCTTTGGCGAACCGACGCGGGTGTTCAATGCGCTTTCGTTCGCGGTGCTCACGGTGCTGGTCTCAGGCGTGGGACTGTACGCGATGGCGCTGATCCTGCAAGTGATTTTTGGATGGAGCTTCGCGGTGGCAACGGTGATCTCAGCCGTGTTTGTACTGGCGTATATCCTGATGGGCGGCCTGCGGGCGACCATGTACAACGAGGTGCTGCAGTTCGCCTTGATCGTCATCGGCTTCGCGCCGCTGGCGTGGTATTCGGTTTTGTATTGCTGGGGAAAGCCGGTACATATCTGGGCGGGCGTTCATGCCGTGGATCCGCACGCAGCCACGATGGACGGGCTAGGGGTGATCTTCGGCCTCGGCTTCGTGCTGAGCTTCGGCTATTGGTGTACCGATTTTGTGCTGATCCAGCGCGGGTTGGCGGCACGCGACCTCTCCACCGCGTCGGGCACTCCGTTGGTGGCGGCTGGGGTGAAGCTCTTCTTCCCTCTCCTCGTGGTCGTCCCTGGCGTTGCGGCCGCCGCCATTCTTCCGGCGAGCCTCTCCGGGCGCTTCGACCTGGCGCTACCTTCGATGCTGGAGCGGTATTATCCTCATGGGTTGCTGGGCCTGGGCGTGACCGCGGTGCTGGCCAGCTTTATGTCAGGCATGGCGGGCAATATTTCCGCATTCAACACGGTTTGGACCTACGACCTGTACCAGGCGCACCTGGCCAAAGGGCGCAGTGATGCCCACTATCTCCTGGTTGGACGGATCGCAACCGTGGTTGCTACAGTGCTGAGCATCGGGACCTCGTTCGTGGTTTTACGCTTCAATAATTTGATGGATTACGTGCAGATGCTGTTCTCCATCTTCAATGCACCGTTGTTCGCGACCTTTCTGCTGGGCATGTTCACCAGTTGGGCTACTCCGACGGGCGCGCTTGCGGGGTTGGTATGCGGTACCCTGGCATCGTTCGGGCATTGGCTGCTGTACCAGGACGGAGTGCTGAAATATGGCAGCGACATGACCGCCAGTTTTTATGGCGCCGGCGCCGGGTGGCTGGCTTGTTTCTTCATCACCATCGCAGTCAGCCTGGTGACGAAAAGGAGCTCGCAGGCGGTTCCTGTGTACCAGCCGCCAGGACTGCGCACCGGGGCCGGCAGCCTGCCGCTGCCTTTGCTGCTTTCGGCCGCTGGGATTCTGGTGGCCCTGGTTGTACTTAACTTCATCTTTGCATAGCGGGGGTAGTCTGCAATGAGGCTTACATCTGTGCCCGCGGTTGTGTTGTTGTTTTGCGCTTCGTGCGCGTTCGGCCAAAACTGGACCATTGGCAATGACCGGATCGAGCGGACGATTACGTTCGACTCTGCCGCCGGCCTGATGACACAGCGGCTGACCGATCTTACGACTCACAAGGATTTGATCTCTGCAGGAAAGCCTGGTCTCGAACTTTCTTTGGCCTGCAACGGACAGAATTTGAATGGGTCGACGTTCCGATTGGTAAAGGCCGACCAAGGCACAATGCCAGATGGAAAATCCCTTACCATCCTTCTCGAGAGCAAGACATTGCCTCTTCAAATCTCCGTCATTTACCGGGTTTACGATGGGCAGCCGGCAATTCGGAAATGGCTGGTGATGAAGAACACCGGCTCTGAGCCCTTGCATGTTTCCCATCTCACGATGGAAGCCATCGCGCCGAGTGTCGGGCTATCCAACGAGACGGTTCTGAATGCCCTGTATGGCGCGGCGCCCAGAGAGACCTTCTACACCGGCCGATCAGAGGATGCGGGACTCCTTGTCTCCAACCCGGGAACCGGCGACGGCTTTGCCATTCTCAGCGAAGTTCCCGGGTACATGAAGCGAACGGAGATCAATGCCTGGTACGACCCGGGACGCGTTCAGTTGAGGGTTCTCTACGATACCGACCTGATGCCGTTCGAGCGAACGTTGGCAGCGGGAGCCGAGTTCCAGACTGCCGCCACGTCGCTGGTTTTGTTTCGCAATGGAGATGGATTTCACGATCCCCATTGGGTACTTCCCTCGTACACGTCCGCGATTCTGCAACGAAAATCGGTGGCTCACGGCGCGCCCTGGATATACAACACCTGGGAACCGTTCGAGAGGGGTATCAATCGCGAAATCACACTCCAGTTGATCAAAGTGGCCGGGGAGATGGGGATGGATATCTTTACCATCGACGACGGTTGGCAGCAGGAATACGGCGAGAACACGGTGGATCCGAAGGCGTTTCCCGGAGGACTCGACTCCATCCGCGAAGCCGTGGAAGCGCGCGGGATGCGCCTGGGATTGTGGATTCCTATGGCAGCCATCGGGCTCAAGACCCCGGACTACGCGCAGCACCCGGAGTGGGCGTCACTTGACCAATCAGGTAAGCCGAAGCTGACCTCCACCATGGCTGGCTCCAAGGTCGTGATGTGTCTGGCCACGCCGTTTCAAGACGCGGCCGCGGACCGCATCAACGATGCCATCGATCGCTTTCATTTGGCATATGTGAAGCTTGACCTCACGACAATCTTCAATGCTTACGGTGAGGCGCCGGGTTGCTGGGCAAAAGGTCACTACCACGGTGACTGGGCCGAGTCCCTCAACATGATTTATGAAGGGATCCGTCACGTCACCAGCAAGGTCTATGAAAAGCATCCGGACGTCCTTCTTGATCTGACCTTCGAGCTTTGGGGTCAAAAGCACGTGATCGATGCAGGCTTGCTGGCGGCCGGCGATTTGGATTGGATGAGCAATGTCCACGATGCAACGGTCGACTCTGCCGGTACGGTGCAGGCGCGCATGCTGCTCTACGAGCGAGCGCCCTCGATGCCTGTCGAAAGCATGCTCATCGGAAATTTGCACGCAGATGTGCCGAACGTGCAGGAAACGTTTGCGACTACGATTGGTTCCGCCCCTCTGCTGCTGGGCGACCTGCGGAAGTTGAGTGCGGCCGATCAACAGTGGTACCACGACCACATCGCATGGTTTAAACAGCTCAGGAAAAATGCGGAAATCAACCAGAGCTTCTTCCCACTGGGGAATTGGCGCCAACCTTCAGCGGATTCCTGGGATGGATTTGCCCGATTGTCGCGTTCCGGCAATGGCGTGATCGCGGTTTTTCGTAATAAGTCGGAGGTTTCGGCGGTTAGCATTCAACTGCCGCTGATACCGGAGGGTAGGTTTGCGGTCCATTCCGTGATCAGCAACAAGGATGTTGGGGCTTTCGCCAAAGAGGACTGGGTCCGCGGGGTGCCGGTTCAATTTGCCAGGGGACAAACGGTCGAGGTTCTTGAAGTGAGATCTGTCAGATAAGGCCCGAGCTTCCGCCCGGCCGAGGCATTCGTGAGCGCAGAGTGTTATGATCCGTCTGTTTCGGAGTCAGTCCATTTGGGGCGACGGAGAAGATTGAGTGATCCAGCGAAGTGTTTCCCGGCTAATTGTTTTGAGCGCGATCGCAGCCAGTGCTGTGGTGGTTGCTTTGTCGTCTAACGGTTCGGGCAGGGTTTATGGTGCCGAAGCGCCGGCCACAGTGCCGATGAAGGTCGAACGCCTGGATCCGGCATTAGACCAGATCATGCCCGACCAACCGCGTTTGGAAAAAGTAGCCACCGGCCCTGGGTTCACGTGGACTGAGGGTCCGGTGTGGATACCGGCGGGGTACCTGCTGTTTGCGGAAATTCCCACCAATAGCATCCGTAAATGGACTCCCGGTGTCGGCGTCAGTGTCTTCATGCAGCCGAGCGGCTGGAAGGAATCGACGCCCTACACCGGCCATGAGCCGGGCTCCAATGGCATGACGCTCGATAGCCGCGGCCGGCTGACGGTCTCGGGTCACGCGCAGCGCGACGTTTGGAGACTAGAGCAGATAAACCCCAAGGCGCAGGTTACTGTGCTCGCGGACACCTACGAGGGCAAGCGTCTGAATAGCCCCAATGACCTGGTGTACAAATCGGACGGGACGCTCTACTTCACGGATCCGCCGTATGGGCTGCCCAAACTGGATAGTGATTCGACCAAGCAACTGCCGTTTAGCGGTGTTTACCGGCTACCCGGTGCGCTCAGTCACAAGCCCGGCGCACCTCCCGACCGCGCTCAATTGCAACTCCTGGTCAAAGATCTGCCCCGGCCTAACGGGATATGCTTCTCTCCCGATGAGAAATATCTTTACGTGAATAACTCCGAGCCGAAGAAGCTTTGGATGCGGTACACGGTCAAAGCAGATGGAACACTCACCGACGGAAAGGTTTTTTTCGATGCAAGCTCCGACAAACGAGTCGGCGCGCCCGATGGCATGAAGGTAGACCAAAGCGGAAACTTGTATAGCGCCGGCCCTGGCGGGGTTTGGATCATTTCTCCGGAAGGCAAACACATCGGTACTCTCGATATACCGGAGCGGGTGGGCAATGTGGCCTGGGGCGGCGCAGATCACAAGACGCTTTATGTGGCGGCGAGTTCCAGTATTTATCGCATTACCTTGAAGATTCCTGGGGTTTATCCGCATATCCGCTGACCCGGTTGTTGAGGAGCACGCAGGATCATGTCGACTGTTATCAGGCCAGCGGTTGCATCGGATATCGATGCGATCAGCCAGATCTATGCGCACCATGTGCAGCATGGGACGGGATCGTTTGAAACCGACCCCCCCGATCAGGCCGAGATGGAACGGCGCTGGAGCGAGGTAGAGGCCAGGGGGCTGCCATGGCTGGTGGCCGAAGACGGCGGTGAGATTGGCGGATATGCTTATGCCGCGCCGTATCGAGCGCGGCCAGCTTACCGGCTTACAGTGGAAGACTCCATCTATGTCCGCGCGGATCGTCTCGGTAGCGGACTGGGCAAGATACTACTGCCGGCTCTGATCGACGCTGCCCAGGCTTGCGGCATGCGGCAGATGATCGCGGTGATCGGCGACAGCGCCAACGAGCCCTCCATCAGCTTGCACCGGCGGTTCGGATTTCAGGATGCCGGGTTGCTGAAAGATGTTGGGTTCAAGTTCGGGCGGTGGCTCGATACGGTGTTTATGCAGCGGAGTTTGTTGTAGTAGGGATTGCGTATAAAACGATGTTTCGACCTGGGGTTATAACAGGGGACTTGATTAACCTTTTCTAGGAGGATCCCAGGTCTCAAATTCGAGACCTGGGGCACCCCTTCGTTTCTCTCCTTCGGGTCTGGTCCAGATTTGTAGCTTTCCGTTTTTTCCTTCAGATCTACTCTCGGTTTGTGCCTTCGAATGCTTCCTTTACTGTTCGTCTAACCCTTCGTTTTCTGGTTCTAAAAGTGTTGGGCTGCGGCCTTGAGAGGGGCCAGAAAGTTGGTGATGGAGGTCATGACTACTTCGTCTCGCTGGTTGTAGACAGTGGTGAGACAGCGGACGACTCCGTAGGTGGGGCGAGAGGCCAAGGGGCGCGTGTGCTGGATTTCAGATTTGGTGCGAATCTTGTCGCCGGGACGGACGGGTTTGGTCCACCGCATCTCCTCGACGCCCGCCCCGATCATGCCCCCGGAGACCCTGATCGACTCCACGCGTTGGCGCATGGCGATGGCCGCAGTCAGCCATCCTGAAGCGGCGAGACCGTTGAAGAACGAATTTTGCCCGGCGGTTTCGTCTATGTGAAATGGCTGCGGATCGTACCTTTCCCCGAAGCCGATGATCTCCCTCGCCGAAAGCCAATAGCTGTCTTGCGACTCGAAAGTTTGGCCAGGATAAAAATCTTCGAAGTAAAGTTCCTCTTGCATGGTCCTCCAGGCGAAAACAGTGTGACGCTCAGCATACTACCTGGAGAGAAACTCGATGACGGCTTGGTTGAACTGTACGGCAGCTTCTACGTTCGAAATATGGGCCACAGGGAGTGAAACCAAACTTGCTCCGGGAATCTGCGACTGCAGAAACTTTCCGTCGTCCAGGGTCGTTGCCGGATCGTGCTCGCCGGCGATCACGCAGGTGGGCACTCGAATTCGCTGGACCAGGCTTCTTTGATCCATGTCGCGGAGGGCGGCACAGACTTGCACGTAGCCCCTTGGATTGGTGGCGTGCAACATCGCGCGGAACGGCGCCACCGCGTCCGGAGATGCCAGCCGGAAGGCGGAGGTGAACCAGCGTTCCAGAACTGCTTCGGTGATGGACGCCATCCCGTGCTGTTCAACATCGGCGATGCGCTTGTTCCATGATTCTGCGGTTCCGATTTTCGCCGCTGTGTTGCAGAGGATGAGCGATCCGAGACGTTCCGGAGCGCTTGCACCAAGCCACTGGCCGATGACTCCGCCCACGGACAGACCACAGAAATGCACCTTGTCTATGCGGAGCTCATCGAGCAACGCCAGAACATCGCGGCCCAGGGTGCTGATCGAGCAATGCCCTTCGACCAGATCACTGTTTCCGTGGCCGCGCATATCGTAGCGCAGGAGGTGAAACCTGCTTTCCATCTCCCCTAGTTGCGGCTGCCACATGTTGAGCGCGGTTCCCAGCGAGTTGGACATCATGAGCACGGGGGCATCGGACTTGCCGCTCAGGGTGTAGAAGAGGCCCACTCCATTCAGTTCGACTTTCGGCATCGATTTCAGTCCTCGTTCTGGGCCATTCTCGCGGGCGAAGGAAAAGCTGTCAACGCGCAGCCTTCCGATACACTATGGGCCGAATGCCTGGAGAAGGAAACCGCGCATGGCAAAGATCGTATCCGTTGAGGTTTTGCAAGTAGACCTGGCGCCCAAGGTCAAGCGTTCCGATGCTATTCAGAGCTTTGTGTGCCAGGAGACGCCGATTGTGCGCGTGACCGACTCCGACGGTGTTACCGGGACAGGCTACAGCTATACCATCGGCACGGGTGGATCGTCGGTGATCAAGCTTCTGGACGATCATCTGGTTCCGCGGTTGCTCCATCGCGATGCGGACGATATCGAGCGCATTTGGCGCGATCTGTTTTTTTACGTTCACTCGACGACCGTGGGTGCGCTGACTTCGATCGCACTCGCTGCGATCGACACGGCGCTTTGGGATTTACGGGGCCGCAAGACCTGTCTTCCTCTGCACCGTCTCGCGGGCGGCGCTCGAGATGCGATTGAGTGCTACTACACCGAAGGGGGATGGATCCACATCGAGGACGCCCAGCTGGTGGAGGAAGCGCTGCAGGCCAAGGAGCGGGGGTTTGGGGGGACCAAGATCAAGATCGGCAAGCCTCATGTTTCCGAAGATGTGCGCCGGCTTTCCGCGGTCCGTGATGCGGTGGGTCCCGGGTGGGAGATCATGACGGACGCCAACCAGGGTTTCAGTTTGAATGAGGCGATCCGGCGGGCGCGTGCTTATGAGGAACTGGACGTGGCCTGGTTTGAAGAGCCGATGCACGGGGATGATGTGCACGCCCACCAGGTACTTGCGGCGTCGACCAGCGTGCCGATCGCGGTGGGAGAATCGATGTACAGCATTTCACAGTTCAAGGATTACTTGCAGAGTGGGGCCTGCTCGATCGTGCAAGTGGACGCTGGGCGGATTGGCGGCATCACGCCTTGGCTGAAGGTCGCGCATATGGCGGAGGCGTTTAACGTACCGGTATGCCCGCATTTCCTTATGGAATTGCACCTGGGGCTTTGCTGCGCGGTGCCGAATGGGCGGTATCTCGAATACATTCCGCAGCTGGATCTTGTGACTTCGACGGGTATACGGGTCGAGAGAGGCATGGCTAAAGCATCCGAGGAGCCGGGCAATGGAATTGATTGGGATTGGGATGCTATCGGGAAGCAGGCGGTGCACCGCCGGGTGCATGCCGGCAAATGAGTTTAGGTGAGAATTGCCATGATGAAAGGCCTTTTTTCACCACCGTGGGTGGGTCAGTGGCTCACCCATGACAATGGTTACTCTCCATCGAGATTCGCCCTTTCTTTTTTTCAACGATTAGCCCGCATTTCTCACGGCCTGGTCCGTAACGAATGACGGGGTGCCCCATATCTGCCCGGTTTTGGCAGTATGGGGCACCCGTCATTCGTTAGAAACACGAGATCTCGGTACCGGCAACCCTCGCAGCCCTGGGGGTAAGTGAGAAATGAGGGTTAGAGCTTGAGTGTGACGGTTTTCACTTCTGTGTATTCGTGCAGGGCGTACTCGCCTAGTTCGCGGCCCATGCCGGATTGCTTGAAGCCTCCGAAGGGGGCTCGGGCATCGAGAACGTGATAGCAGTTGACCCAGACCGTTCCGGCCCGCACACCGTTGGCTACAGCGTGCGCTTTCTTGATGTCGCTGGTCCAGACGCCGGCAGCTAATCCGTAGTCAGTGTTGTTGGCACGAGCGATGGCTTCTTCCACGTCCTTGAAAGCGATTACGCTCATGACCGGCCCGAAGATTTCTTCGCGGGCGATTGTCATGTCATCCTGTACATCGGCGAATACGGTCGGGCGAATGAAGTATCCGCGATTGCCAACGCGCTCGCCACCACAGGCCAGCGTTGCCCCTTCGGTTCGCCCCGACTCGATGTAACCCATGATTCTGTCGAACTGCGATTGATCTCACCTGCGGGCCCTGGTCAGTGGTGGGATCAAGCGGGTCACCCACGCGGCGCTTCGCGGCCCTGGCGACGGTCTTTTCCACGAATTGCTGGTAAATCTTCTCTTCTACAAAAACCCTTGACCCTGCGCAACAGGACTGCCCCTGATTTACGAAGATACCCATGTGTGCGCCTTCTACGGCGGCGTCCAGATCGGTGTCGGCGAAGATGATGTTGGGGCTCTTGCCGCCGAGTTCCAGGGTGACGCGTTTTAGATTTGATTGTGCGGCGGCAGTCATGATGAGACGGCCAACTTCGGTGGACCCGGTGAAGGCAACCTTGTCCACATCCATGTGACGGGCGAGGGCTGCGCCGGCGGTGGGACCGAACCCGGGAAGGATATTCACTACGCCCTCCGGATAACCTGCTTCCAGGAGCAGTTCGCCTATACGAAGCGCGGAGAGAGGGGTTTGCTCGGCCGGCTTCATCACCACGGTGTTGCCGGTTGCCAATGCGGGGGCCAGCTTCCACGATTGCATAAGCATGGGATAGTTCCAGGGAATGATTTGCCCGACCACCCCGATCGGCTCATGCCGGGTGTAACAGAAGAAGTCACCGTCGATGGGGATTGTCTTGCCCTGAACCTTGTCTGCCCAGCCGGCAAAATAGCGGTAGCACGCGACGGTTTTGGCCACGTCGACCGCCCTGGCTATGGAAAGAGGCTTGCCGTTGTCGAGCGTCTCGAGGCGCGCCAGCTCGTCCGCGTTGGCTTCGATGAGATCAGCGAGACGGTAAAGCAGCCGCCCCCGCTCAGAGGCGCGCATCTTCCGCCAGGGCCCTTCGAATGCCGCGCGCGCCGCCTTCACTGCCTTGTCGACATCGGCGGCATCGGCTTCAGCAACCTGGCAGATCTCCTCGCCTGTGGAAGGATTGATGGTCGCGAAGGTCTTACCCGATTCGCTGGGAACCCAGCGATTGTTGATGAGCAGCTTTGTCACCGATGGGGTGACGTGGACTTCCGGAGGAACGGCCAAAGTAGAAACCATGATGTAGGCCCTTTCAAAACTGACTTTAAACGACGCCCCGGTCGCTGCGCTTCAGGGCGGCAGTGGCCCACTCCACCCGGGCGGCGTGGGTCATGGCTTTAATCCTCTTGGATCGCAGCGTTCTTTCCTTCTGGGCGCATATAAAGTCCAGCCAGTTTCTATAGACAGAGGTCGCGCTCGAGTTCCATGTATTGGCGACGGTTCTCTCACCCAGCACATTCGATATTTCCAGCGACAACTCTCCGCTGCGGTTGCCGATCGCTCTTTCCTGGAGAGCGGTCAAGGCATCCACCATATTGCGATCGAAGTAACTACTCGGCATCGAAGGATATTTGTCTGTCTCGCCCTTGAAGTAGCGGCCGACATCGCGACGGTATTCACGCAGCAAGGTATCGGATTCATATTCCGGATGGCCCTGAAAAAAAACGAAAAGCGCTTTATGTTGTTTGACGAATGTATCAACGCCCGCGTCTCCGGCCCGGGTGAGCACGCGATATCCGCAACCCGTCAACTGGTCTTCCAAAACACCGTTCCACCTTGAATGTGGAAGCCGGAAGGTCGCTGGTGTTCCCGCCGTCAAGCGATGATCGGTCGCGCGCGTGCAGTCGAAGATGCCACAGAGTTTGTCATTCCTTTTGACGCGGGTGATGCCATCGAGGTGAAGAATGGCAGCGTGGGCCGCGAGGCAGGACCAAACGGTGGAGTGAGTATTGGTTTGGGCCCACTCCACCACCTTGGTGAAACTCTTCCAGTAAGGTTCGTCCGCCAGATTTGGGGTCAGCGGTTCCCTGCCGGTCACGATCAAGCCATCAAGATGCCGGTCCCACAGATCGTCCACGCTGGCATAGCAGCTGTTCAGGTAGTTTCGGGCTGCCTCTTGCCGGGGAACGTCAGGCAACATGTACCTTGTCAGGCGGACCTGCAACCCGTCGGAAGCCGCAGTCAGCAATGCTATAAATTGCCGTTCTGTCGCTTCGAGCGCCGAATCCGGCATGTTGTTGATCAGGCCAATGTTTATGCATCGGCTCGACCCTTCATAGAAGCCGTGCGCATTAGCGTTGAGATGATTGGAGTCGACAAGAATCGGCATCAGCTTCTCCTTTCGCGGTCAACGTTGCATCCAGGGCCTGGCTCAAATCGGCAAGGATGTCGTCGATGTGCTCGATCCCAATGCTCAGCCGGATCAGCTCAGGTAGAACGCCGGCGCTACGCTGCTCCTCCGGGGACATCTGTCGATGAGTGGTGGAGGCGGGATGGCAGGCCAAAGACTTTGCATCACCGAGGTTGACCAGGCGGGTGAAAAGATTGAGGGAGTCATGAAACTTGACCGCGGCGTCGTAACCGCCCTTGATACCCACGGCCATCAGAGAACAGGCGTGACCGCCGAGGTATTTCTCTGCTAGCTGGCGATAGGGACTGTCAGCGAAGCCGGCATATTTGACCCAAGCCACCCGGGGATCGTTGCGCAGGAACTCGGCGACTTTCTTCGCGTTCTCCACGTGGCGTTCCACACGCAAGGCAACGGTTTCAATTCCCTGCATGAGCAGAAATGCGCTGAGTGGCGAGAGAACGGCCCCGGTGGTGCGCTGGTAGACGCTGCGGCAGCGGCCCAGGAAGGCACCTCTACCGAAATGCTCGGCGTACACCAGCCCGTGATACGACGGGTCTGGCAGGCAGAACTGCGGGAACCGGTCTGCGTGCTGCTCCCACGGAAAATTACCGCTGTCGACGATGGCTCCGCCCAGGGTAGTGCCGTGGCCGCCCATGAACTTGGTAAGCGAGTGCACCACAATGTCGGCCCCGTGTTCGATCGGCCGGAGCAGAATGGGGGTCGCGACCGTGTTGTCAATAATTAGCGGAATGCCGTGCCGATGAGCAACGTCCGCCAGGGCCTCGATGTCGCAGATATTTCCCGCCGGATTGCCGACGCTTTCACAAAAGAGGGCGCGCGTCTTCTCATCGATCAGCGCCTCCATCATCTCGGGGTGATCGCTCTCCGCGAAGCGCACTGTGACTCCCTGGCTGGGTAGTAGATACGCGAAGAGCGTGTGGGTAGTCCCGTAAAGCTGAGGAACGGAGACGATGTTACTGCCCAGTTGGGCGACGTTTTGTACCGCGTAGCTTACCGCTGCCTGGCCACTGGCCACGCACAGCGCGTCCCTGCCTCCCTCCAGCGCCGCGACACGGCGTTCCAGGACGGCGGTGGTTGGATTCTGGATCCGGGTATAGCGGAAGCCCTCCGCCTCCAGATTGAACAACGCCGCTGCGTGCTCGGTGCTATCGAACGCGTAGGCAACTGTCTGGTAGATAGGCACCGCGACTGCCTTGGTCGTCGGATCAGTCTCGTAACCGCTATGGATTGCGATGGTTTCGCGCTTCATTTCAATTCCCTTCCCGGGGGACCTGTTGACCTACTGAATGAGACCGTTCATCTCATCGACTACCCAATGAATGTCCGCCTCTGTGGTTCTGAAGCTGGTAATACAAGCGCGCACCACAGGGGTGTCACCCAACTTCGCCTCCGACATCCAGGCGATCTGGCGCTGGTGGAGGGCGGCCAGAAATTCGGCGGGGACGAGCCCTTCGCGAGTAAAACAAACCAAGGGAAATGGAGTGGCGTTCACAATGCGCCACCCGGAAGCTTTGAGCGCCTCGCGGAGTACGTGCCCCATACAAGTCTGGTGCTCGATCATCTCCGCATAGCCCGATTCGCCTTTCTGCGCCAGCGACATAAAGAGCTTCAGACCGATAAACCGGCGCGACCATTGAGCCGACGTGGTAAACGGATCAAAGACCGGCCCAGCCTTCTTTCCCGGCATATAAGAGACCGCGGCACGAAAAGCCTCGGCCATGGTTTCGGCATGACGGCAGAAGATCATGCCGCAGCCCATGGACACCGACATCCATTTATGCGCGTCGCAGGTGATGGAATCCGCGAGCTCGATGCCGGCCAGATGCTGACCGAGTTTCGGGGAGAGGATGGCGCTGCCACCCCACGCGGCGTCACAGTGAAACCACAGGTCCTCCTCGCGGCAGAACTGCCCAATCTCAGAGAGCGGATCGATGATTCCAGCAGCGGTGGTCCCACCGGTGCCCACAACCATGAACGGCAGGAAGCCGTTCTTCCGATCCTCGGCGACCTGCCTCTTCAATTCACCGACGTTCATTTTCAGATTACGGTCTGTGGCGATGGCGCGCACGGCCCTTCTACCCAGCCCGGTCATGTGCGCGATTTTGTTGAATCCGTAATGCACTTCTTCGGTGGTATACAGTGCAGGCGTCCCTTGCAAATTGCGCAGGCCGTGTTCTCCGTAGTCAGGAAAAGCCCGCGTCAAGGCGAGAACCACGGCCGTCAGATTAGCCTCGGTTCCCCCGCTGGTGAAGGTGGCGATGGCGTTTTGAGGAAACCCGAACTTCTCCGCAAGAAAGCCGAGGGTGTGGCGCTCCATCTCGTTCGCTGCGGGCGAGGTGCGCCAGTTGGCCAACTGCGGGTTATACATGGCGACCAGGGTGTCTGCGACCACCGAGGCAAACGTCACGCTCGGGTTGAATAAGCCGAAATAACGAGGATGTGTGACCTGTACTTGCCAGTTTCGCAGCATCTTCTCTACGTCGGCGATCACCCCTTCCAGAGGCAGCGGGTGCTGGAAGTCATAACGAGAGCCGAGATAGGCACGAATTTCTTCCGCGGTAACGCCGGGCAGAATGGGGCCGTTCGCAATATCGGTCTGTAACTGTTCGAAATCACATCCGATTTCGTCGATGACCATGGTTACCCTTCTTCCAGAGGCGACGACCGCCTACAGACGAATACCGCCGGCTTGAATACGTTCATAGAGTTCCTGGTCGAGCCGGG
The DNA here is from genome assembly GCA_963850235.1 of uncultured Acidobacteriaceae bacterium. GTDB lineage: Bacteria > Acidobacteriota > Terriglobia > Terriglobales > Acidobacteriaceae > PALSA-350. Next base: position 235,526 of record CAWKKM010000012.1, read on the forward strand.
TGAATGCTCCCGACTCCACGTTGTCGAAGTAGAGGACGTCATTGGTCGCCACTGGATCGAATCCCTGGCGAACGAGATCGGCCTTCGAATACTTGAAGGTGCCTGTCACTTCGACATCGCTTCTTATGCGCAGGAACAAAGGACGCGCGTAGGGGGGAAGATAGTTGACCAGGTGCTTGCGAAACCCCTCGAGGTCGAGTGGGTTTTCCGCGACAATCGCCGCCATGCCTGCACGGCCTTCGGCTTTGGGGATGGCAACGCCGTAAACATTGGCATGCTTGACCCCGGGAAACGCGGATATGACGCCTGAAACCTCAGAGGTGGCGACATTCTCACCTTTCCAGCGGAAGGTGTCACCGATGCGATCGACAAAGTAGAAGTAGCCCTGTTCATCCTTGCGCATAAGGTCGCCGGTACGGACCCAGGCGTCTCCCGGCGCAAAGACGTTGCGCAGGATTCTTTTTTCTGAGGATTCCTTACTCGTGTAGCCCTCGAAACGGCTGCCGAGATTCGCAGGATCGTCGTTGATTTTCCCAATTGCTTCGCCCGGCTGGTTGGGGGCGCAGCGGATACAGAAGCCCTGCTCGTTCCGCGCCGGTTCTCCCTTCTCTACGTCGAACTGCACCAGGATGGGCGCGAAGCGATGCGCCAGGTAACCGGGGATGTGGCCGATGGCTCCAGGCCTGCCCTGCACGTTAAACAGAGCCACACCGCCTTCGGTCGCCGCATAGAACTCGAAAATCTGGGGAATGGCAAAGCGCTCTTTGAATCTGTCCCAGATCTCGGGCGCGAGGCCGTTGCCGCAGGCCATTCGGATGCGGTGGTTGGTTTCATGGACGGAGGTCGTGGCGTTGAGTAAGTAGCGGCAGAGTTCACCGATGTATTGAAATATGGTGCAGTCCCAACGCGTAACATCGCTCCAGAAGTGGCTGGCGGAAAATCTTTCGCGGATGACGAGCGCTCCGCCTGCGGTCAGGATTGCGCCGGGTGCGAGTACCCCACCGACGCTGTGGTACATGGGCAGGCAGTTGTACATGCGGTCTGTGGGCTGGGCATTCATCATGCCGGCGAACCAATGGCTCCATTGCATGATGCGGGCATGGCTGACGTTTGCAGCTTTGGGCATGCCCGTGGTGCCCGAGGTATAGATGTAAAGGGCTCGATCGTGGACTGTGGGCGGCCTTCGCTCATCTTTGTCGAGCGGCTCACCCGATTTGTGTTCGATCTCAAAATCGATGCGCGGGCAGGAGCCGTATTCACCGCCGTGGATCCAGATCTCTGGCGCGGCCACAAGCGCCGGAAGCGCTGCAGTGAGCTGGCTGGAAAACTCGTGTCGATGCGATGAGATGTTTGGGCGAAACGACCTGGATGCAATGGGCCAGCGACAGGCCGGGCAAGTTGGTATTCAGCAGCGAAACAACGCCGCCGACACTGGTGATGCCGAGCCAAATGGCAATGTATTCGGGCCGGTTCGTCATCAGCAGGCAGACAACATCGCCTTTGGCAATACCGGCGTCGAGCGCCCAGCGCGCATATTGATTGACTCGCGCGGCGAGTGCCCGATAGGTCATGCACTCGCGGTCGGATAACAATGCCTGTGTGTCACCCCATTGGACGGCGAGTTCCTCGATCACGGTCGAGAGCACGCGTTCGGGATTGCGGACGATGGGTGCGGTCAACTCCAGCGCGCGCAACCAGGCCTTCCCCGCCGAGGCGTGGGTGGTGACCGGCGTCATGGTCTGCACTTGGCTCACGCTGTATTCCCTGCGTCGACAGTAAGCACCGTCCCAGTGACGTTTTTTGCCCCGTCGCTCAGCAAAAATTCGACTGCACTGGCGACGTCGCCGACCTCAACCAAACGCCGCAGAGCACTGCGGCGCACGATCTGTTCCCGTTGCTCATCCTTAAGTCCCTGGGTCATATCGGTATCGACAAAACCGGGAGCGACGGCATTGACCGTCACATTCATCTTTCCCACTTCTCTGGCCAGCGAGCGGGTAAAGCCAACGAGGGAAGCCTTGGTCGCGCTATAGACCGCCAGTCCGCTGTAGCCGGTGGTGGCGACTATCGACGCGATGTTTACAATGCGGCCGCCGCCATCCGCCATCATCGACCGCAAAACGTTCTTGGTCATCACTATTGGCGAGAGCGTGTTCAAGCGGATAAGACGCTCCATCTGAGACGTGGCCATCAGGGCGAGCGAGCCCTCGGCACTTGTGCCCGCGTTGTTCACCAGGCCATAGATCGGCCCAAATTCTTTGCGCACGGTCTTCACCAGGTCTGCAATACCTTCTATGTCCGCAAGATCGAAGGGTACGAAACGCAACGATCCAGCATTTTTTGCTTCGGCTTCTTCCATCGCGGCGGTGAGTTGGCCGCTCTCTTTGCGTGCGACCGCGATGGCGCGAAAGCCGACTGCCGTTAGCCTGCGAACGATACCGAGCCCTATTCCCCGGCTCCCGCCGGTCACGAGTACATTACGCATGACGGCGGATGAGTTTCCCAGTCTCAGCAACCGCGAGCGTCGGAACAATATTTATGGAAACGGGAACCTTGTGCGCAGAAAGCGACTCGCGGCATAAAGTTAAAATGTCCCGCTGTATCGTATGATCGTCCGCCGACCCGGATTGCTGTACTGTTTCCAGGACCACATCCGCGATGACCAGTGAACCCATAATTGGATTTTTCCTGGTGCGCACTAAGGACATCCGCACGTGCGGATGCCGATTGATGACTTCTTCCACTTCTTCTGGATGGACTTTCAATCCGCCTACATTGATCACGCCGTCCCGGCGGCCAACGAAGTAGTAACGATCTCCTCGTAGCTCAAGCACGTCCCCGGTGTCGACGAAGCCGTCCTTATCTTTTAAAGGCCGGCATTCGTGATTGAGATAGCGGCTTGCGGTGCGATCGGAGCGAATGCGCAGGGTTCCATTTTCAACTTTCATTTCCACACCGGGCGTATGGTTAATTACGTCCGGGTGCAAACCGCTCAAAACATCCTTGATGTCAAAGGCAACCCCCGCCTCGGTGGAGGCAAACGCATGGGAGACCCTGGCCTGCGGGTAAAACGAGCGAAGCTGGTCCAGGAGTGCCTGATCGGCGATTTCTCCGGAAAGCCGGATGTAGCCGGGAGCCATCCGATGCGCAGCGGCACTCATCAGAGCGCGCCGCCAATGCGAGGGCGTCCCCGAGATATGGGTAACGCCGTGCGCGCCGGCGCGAACCAGAAATTGCGCCGTGGACTCATGGGCACTCGATAGCACCAGCGATGTACCCGTAAGTGCGGCACGCAGAAAAATCTGCAGACCACCGTAGCGGCGGATGTCGTAAAAAGTGCTCCAGGTTATCCCAGACGCCGCAGGTTTACCTGGCTCGATGGCGCCGGTCAGGCTTGCGAAGGTGTGGACCACGAGCTTGGGATTTCCCGTTGTACCCGAAGTAAGCAGGACCCACTCTGTTTGACGTCGAGCGCTTCGATCGTGCCCGCAAGGAACGAGCCCACTGGAGGGGACGAATACGGGGAGGTCGGATTCCGTCTTCGGACGGTCAGAGACGATGGCATCCACGGCAGCGATTTTGGCGACGAAAGAAAGATGTTCCAACGGCAAATCAGGAGGATATAAAACAATGCGGCTCGCGAGCCCGTCCAGCTCGATCAGCGTCGCGATTGCGGTAAGCTGTTCAACGGTGGCAACCAGAACGGAACGCCCGTAAAACTCATGACCTCGGCCGCCGAGGACAGACCCGGCGACCATGCCGGGTACACCAAAGCAGGCGCCTGCGCCCCACACTGATCGGCCAGACAGATCGCCAAGAGTTGTGAGTGCGTTCCAAAGGGAGATCTGGTTAGGTTGCTGCATTTTCATAAAAGTTGATGAAGTCGCCGAGAGTCACGGGAAAGCTTGCGTCTTCGGAGGTAGTAAAAGGGTCCACTCCCAGCGCATCCTCGAGCCGCGTTACGAGTATGGCGAAACAAAGCGAGTCGAGCCCCGAGTCAAGCAGCGGCAGCTCGTCAGTGAGGGGTGCTAGCCGCTTATCTTGTTCGCGAGCAACCAAGCGGAACTGAGTGGTGATTTCATCTCTGAAGTTACTTGCGATCATAGTGCTCCAATTTCTCCCGACGAGGCGTAGGCCGGAACCGGGGTGCCCAACGTTACAGGAATCACTTCCACTGACGGCAGTTTTTCGTCTTGCGAAAGAACTGGTTTGGCGGTGGGTACGGGGAAATAGTCGCGCAGCCAGACCTCGGTGTGACGTTGAACCGCTAAACGGCCGAGCCGGTTCGCAAAGGAATGGTCGGTTTCTTCCAGCGTCCTGATTGAGAACTGGTCGCTGCTAACTGCAAAAGAGGTGATATGTGCCAGGTAATCGAAGCCACCCGACCTGAGCTTTTGACTGCCGAGCGCTGCCGCCTGGGGAGACTTCAAGATCAGGATGGGTATCCCGCTCGAGACAACCTTCTTCCAGCGGGCGATGAAGGCAACATTCGCATCAGCCGGCAGCTCCTCTGAGCGAAGCGCCCCCGGAAACTCCCTGAGCCGATCGTAGGTGGCCCGGATGACTGCTCCTAGGGAACTTCGCCTGGCCCAGTGGACCAACTCCGGCGAGATTTTGGAGGTTAAGCTTTTAGGCAAATTGAAATACGGGTCCATGAGAACCAGGCCCCTGCACTCCTTGGTCTCCGAAGCTGCGTAGATAGCATTGGTCGCGCCGGCACAATGACCAAACATGACCGCTCCTGAGATGCCGAAGGTTTGTACCAATTCCTTGATCTTGACAGCAGTTATCGACGCGAAGCCACCGTCGTTGACAAATCCGAGGAGATCGTTCGGTGTTTCTCCGTAGCTATCCCCGATTCCTGGTAGATCTATCCGAAAAGACGGATAACCGCGGTCAGCAAAGGCGTTTGCCCAAAAAACGGCCGAGTCCGCCGTCAAAGACCTGGGGCTCGCCAAGGCACTTAGAAACACCACCCCTGTGGCGCCACCCGAGTTGGCTGCTTTGCCGGTTGTTTTGTGATAAGTACCGCGAAGTAGAACTCCATCGCCATCCAGTGTAATCAACTCGCGTGATCCCACTTTGTCGCAAATCATCGGACCTCCAAGGCAAGGCTTACAGTTGAGGCAATCCATTCATAGTTGGGCGCAAAGAGCCAGTCGAAATCTTTGTTTTCGTCGAAACCTACGACCCCACCCTTGACCAACGGCCTGGCGTTTTTTCCCAGCGCCACTATGCGGACAGGCTTCCCATAGTGACTTGTTGGATCATTTGGAGGAACCATCGTTTCTGGTAAGCGAAAGGCGAGAGACTGGCGCCACATTTCGGCTGAATATTCGTACCCTTCCACTTCCACGCTATGCCCTTCATCGAGAAGACGGAAATAGTGAGATGGAGCTTTGCGTTCGCCTTCCAGCTTCAGGAGTTGTTGCGGGGCTATCCAGCGCTGCAAGGCGGAGCGGAGGATACTATGCGCGTTCTCTGGCGGAGACCACAATATCAACGCGTCTGCGGTGCCATTGTGGAATGTTCTCGCGGCCAAAAGTGCGCCCAACTCGAGGCCGTGCAGGGTTAGCGGTACATCCGCTCCCCGTGCTTTAAACCACGTGGCAAGTTGTTGAACGTCTTCGCTCCAGCCCCCAAACGTCGCCTCCTCGAATGACCCCGTGCTTTCTCCAACTGCACGGTAGTCAAATCGAAGTACCTCGATTCCCCTGGCCGCCAGGTATCGCGCCCACCTCGCCCAAGTGAGGTAGGAACAATGCCGTTCGGAAACAAAGGGCCCGATGAGGAGTACGCGTGCGACCGGGTTTTCGACCTCGTGCAGCACTGTGTAGAGATGCGCACCGGGAACGGGAAAGTACCCGGCGCGCTCGGCTAAAATACCGGGAGGATACGGCTTAGTTCGCGTGGACACGACTGTTTGGCCCTCACGCTGCTATAGCGCTGTTTTTACCGCAAACGACTCGGTCCATCAATGCTTCCAGGAGCTCAACGCCTTCAAACATGTTTGCGTCTGGATCAAGTGGAGTTAAGGCCATCTCCGTAGACAAGGCCTGAATCAGGCCCTCTGTATGGGCGATGTCGCAAACACCGTGAACGTCTGTGTACTCCATCTCAGTGGAACCCTGGGCGACTGCAAGATCGGCCAAATATGCCATGAATCTCTGGATGAACCCCTCAAAGAAGGCCATTGCAACCAGGGTGTTTACCCCTGAAAGCTTGCCAAAAAACAGGCGAGCCTTGTTGAGTTCATCATTGATGGCCAGTGCATCGTCCTGGGTCGGCATGGCGCCTGCGGCGATGGCGAACCTGCGAAGCATTGCCGGATGGCTATCTCTCACTTCTTCGAGCAAGTTATCAATGATGATCGGACGCGCCTCTTCCGACTTAACCGAGAGATAAGCCGCCGTCATCCAATAGATGAAGTTGCCTTCCAGTACGGCCGTGTAACGAGCGATCATCCCGCGGCGTTGCTCACCGGATAACTGCTCCGGCCTGGGTAGTGAGCCCATAACACGATCGATGGCTTGTTCGATCTTCGCCTTAGTGGCGACCAGGGTTGAGTCGTTCAATATTTCGGGGGCAACTGCGAGGGTGTGCATTTGTTTACCTTTCCACATCTTTGAAATGACGAGCGGGCCGTGACTTGTCTGAGTGAAGCGCTGGCTACGTCGGCGACAGAGCAGGAGGCTTGGGGAACCGCGCTTCAGCAGAGGCCGCATCAATTCGGAGAACCAGAAAACTAGGGAACCAGGAAAAAACCGCGTGCGAAATATCTTTGTTTACGAGTAGAGACATCGTAATGTCGAACGGTTGACAGGACAACGGAAATCAGTTGCTTTGCAAAGGATCTTTGGTCACTTGCCTGGCCAGCCAAAACATAGTTACTGGTAACGGCGAGTGGTCTCCGGCGGTTACCAGATTGACCCGTGAACGGATGACCCGGAGCGACGGCCTCCTCTCCTTATTGGACCGATGGTAGACGCCTCCGGTAACCATTACCGAAAACCGGGCAGTACTTAAAGATATCCTCTTTACAACCGCCCCCGCGCTCATTCATATTTGCAAGACAGTTAGCAAACTCAAACGGATTCAATGTAGTTTTTCTTAGCCTCGGTAGATCACGATGCCGCTCGTACTTAGTCTCCCCCCCACTCAGAGAGAACTCTGAGATGTAAAGCGACACTTACTGCACTTATCCCGACCGGCTCCAGGACGACGAGATTTACCTGAAATTGATTTGGTAGTGCCGGTGTTCGAAAGTGCGACTGTGCTATAAACGGTCCTCTATTGTGGGATTCAGCACCGATCCCGGGATCAAAGTAGTTGTGGAAAAGAGACCTCCGAGTAAGGATGGCGAAGCCATGTCTGAAATCTTGCAACCGACCTCCAAGATCGATTGCCCGGGGGCGGTTGTTGCTGCCGAGCATTTGCCGCCGCAGTGGTTTGCGGCCTACACCACCCCCCGTCATGAAAAGCATGTTGCGGAAATGCTGGCGGAACGTGGTATCGAAAGCTTTTTGCCGCTGTATCGGACGTTGCGGCAATGGAAGAAAAGAAGTTCAATTACTCTGGAACTACCGCTCTTCCCATGCTACTTGTTCGTCCATATCCAGCGAATTGCCCGGGGGACTGTCCTCGGCTTGCCGGGGGTTGTCTCGATTGTAGGTTCGCCAAAGGAACCGTGGCCGCTACCTCAGCTGGAAATCGAGGCTCTGCGGCTTGGCGCTCAGACTGGCAAGGTTGAGCCCCACCCCTACCTGAACGTTGGCGACAGGGTCCGAATCAAGGCAGGATCGATGGCCGGTGTTGAAGGGATATTGGTCCACAGAAGAAACCAAATGCGTTTCATTCTCACCCTGGACGCAATTATGCGCAGCGTATCAGTCGATGTTGAGGCTTGCGATCTGGAACCGGTCGAAGAATCGACTGGAACGCCCGGTTGGGTAGCTGCGCAAGTGCAAGCTTTCAGTACCAGCTGAAATACGAAACACGTATCCGTCGACCGACTGTAAGGTTCTGGCAGTGCACAACCGCTAGCCTGCCCAGCGGCATACGATCGACCACAAACGCGCTCCCGGCAGACTCGCTTCTGCTCCACGGAGTTCGAAGACTTCCAAAACAGAGCGCCTTTTGAGTACAAACTTTTTCTTCTGATCCATTTCTTCTGCCGGCCATGTCGTCTCTCCTTTTTGCAACGACCAGGAGAAAGGCTCTAACTGCTCAAGCAAATGAAACGTATTCCGCGCCATGGCTGCGGGGAACACGGGAGAATGCTCTCATGCATGTTCGGAACCTTCGCTTTTATCAGACCGTCCAATTCGTCCTGGACCTGCTCGCAGTGACGGTTGCCTGGACTGCTGCGATCCAAATGCGCGTGTTCTTAAACCCCCTGGCCAGCCGGTGGGTGAGCTGGAGCGCTGCTTCGGTATGGGCGCCATCGCTGATGATGGTTCTCTTCCTATGGATTGTCCTGGCGTGGCGTCTCCGTTTCTATCGTGTAGGGGGGCCCATCCGGCTTTGGACTAGCGTAGTGAACACGGCCGAAGGGGCGCTTTTGGCGAGCGGCAACATTGTCATCGTCACGTTCTTCGCCCGTGAGCTTGGGAGCGGAGTATCCCGCTCGTTCTTTGTGATTTTCGCGCCTCTCGTTTTTGTCAGCTTAGGCCTCGCAAGATGCATGAGCGTGCTTGCAGCAATGGGGGCGGAGCGGCACTGGCCGTCACCAATACGAGTGGCCCTCCTCGGCGATCGTCTCCACGCGGGCCGCCTGGTCAGCCTTATGACCGCTGCGAACGTTCACACTGTAATCAAGGGCCTCATTGTCCCTGAGGGGCACACCGGGGACGGCCTGTCGTTCCCGGTGCCGGTCCTGGGTACCACCGGACAGCTGGCTGAGGTGATCAATCGCGAACACCTTAATCGCATCATTTTCCTAAACGGCTCGATCTCGGGGGATGAACTGAACGCTTGCAACAAGGTGTTCAAGCGTATGGGCGTTATTGTCAACTGCGCCGTAGATTTCGCACCCGACCGTGGCCGGGTCAACGTGGTCAATCAATACGGCCTGCCGCTGGTTGAGCTCCGCCCCTTGGTGTTCACGAAAGGCCAGGAGATCATCAAGCGGGGCTTTGACATCATCAGCGCCGCGATATTGCTTTTTATATTGGCGCCCATCATGTTGATCATTGCGGCTTTGGTCGCGTTCACATCCGAAGGGCCGGTTCTCTATAAGGCGCCGCGCGTAGGCAGAGGTGGCCGCCATTTCATGTTTATCAAGTTCCGCTCCATGTACACCGCAATGGATCGCGCCCATGTCGCCCATGCTAACGAAAAACAAGGTCATATCTTCAAGATCAAAAAGGATCCCAGGGTAACTCCGATTGGCCGGTTTATTCGCCGGTATAGCCTGGATGAGCTGCCGCAGTTGATCAACGTGCTACGCGGCGAGATGAGCCTGGTAGGTCCTAGGCCGTTGCCGGCCGCCGATCTGGGCCCCGACGGTATGAGTCGCGAATTCGCCGATTGGTCAGAGGGACGATCCGCAGTGTATCCCGGCATCACCGGGCTATGGCAGGTCAATGGGCGCAGTGAGCTTCCATTCGAAGAAATGGTACGGCTCGACCTGAAATACATCCGGGAGTGGTCGCTCCTGATGGACATCAAAATCATTTTGGCCACGCCTGGCCTCGTCGTGAAGGGGGTCGGAGCGTATTAATCCATGTACCGGGCGGCCCGTATCAACTTTGACATCCGTGCCGGCCCCACGGGTAATAGTTACCTAAAAGCGATCGGTACTCTTGTGTATCTTCTTTACAATTTCCCGGCACTCATTCATATTTGCAGCACGGTTCAAACAACGAACCTCTGAGTATTTGCTTTCGCTGTGACGTCTCCGAAAAGGGTATTCTGCGAAACTTCCCCCCCGCGCAGTTACTTAACCAGGTTGAGTTATAGGCGTTGTTCTGTTTGCAAGTCATGGTCTGTCCACCCTGGAAAAGTGTAGTTAAACCTACACCCACCACCTGCGTGACTAATCAGCGGCTCAGACGCACGATAGGCAAGTCTTTTTTGGTCGATTGCTCAACCAACTTTGGGTCGACTGAACCATATTGGAGCGACGCTGCCGGCCAGACTGGGGAAACTGTATCTCACTTGAGACATTTCCTCGGCATTTGAACTGCCGCTGAGGCTCCTGGATCGGGATGACCCTCAGCTCGCCGAGACGAGCAATCTCGTCGAGGCCGGCTGTACCAGCTATTCGGTTAACTGAGGCTCGAAGATGATATTTCGATCGATTACCCTGGCAGGATTCCTTGCAGCAACCGCGCTGAGCGTGGCTGCTCAGAATGTTGCAGCTCCTTTTACGGCAGCAAGTGCTCCTTCCGCGATAGCGTCTAGTCACACCGGTGCCAGCTCGGGGTTCCAGGAACGGCATCCCCGGTATCAGTTGCGGAAGGGCGACACCTTCGATCTGGATTTCACCATGACCCCCGAATTCAATCAGACGGTCGCGGTCCAACCGGACGGTTATGTCACGCTAAAGGGGGCCGGCTCTGTGTATGTCGAGGGCCAGACGGTGCCCGAACTGACCGAGACCTTGAAGAAGACGTACGCATCGATTCTGCACGAACCTGTCATAGCAGTCGCGTTGAAGGATTTTGAAAAGCCCTATTACATCGCGTCCGGTCAGGTAGGGAGGCCGGGCAAGTACGACCTGCGCGGCGACCTCACGGTGACGGAAGGGGTGGCGATCGCCGGCGGCTTTGACGAAAAGTCCAAGCATTCTCAGGTTGTATTGTTCCGTCCGCTGCCCACCGGTGGGTTCCAGGCAAAGCTTATCAACGTTAAGAAATTGCTCGCGTCACGGGATTTGTCAGAGGATATCCGATTGGAACCAGGGGATCTGTTATACGTTCCGCAGAACTCTTTCTCTAAGATTCATCCGTTCTTGCCGACCTCTGCTGTGAGTGCGTACTTTGGTCCGGGAGTGCTCTGAGCCGAATCGGCGTTCACTGCTGTCCGGCCACCAGATGAGAAGAGGGAATGTATGAAAACGAATGAGATCGTAGTCGCTCAAGAACAACGACCCCTGCCCACGTTGCACGAGGTCGGCCTTACGCTTACTCGCTGGCGTTGGTCGGTGTTGGCGACTTTTCTGCTGATCGTGGCAGCTGTGGTTATCAGCGGCGTATGGATCCCCAAATATGAAGCAGCTATGAAGATTATGGTTTCCCGGCAGCGTTCCGACGCCATCGTAACCCCTTCGGATAGTGCCCCGGTGCAGGTGAACGGCGACCAGGTAAGCGAGGAAGACCTTAACTCTGAGATCGAACTGATCAACAGCGAGGATCTTTTGCGTAATGTGGTGCTGACTACCGGCCTGGAGCAGAAGGCAAACACTGCACCCAGTGAGACGAGCATTGCCAGGGCAGTTCGCAAATTGAGCAAGGATCTGAAAATAGAGGCTGTCCGCAAGACCAACGTGATATCGATCCGCTATGCGAATCGGAATCCCAAGATGGCGGCGGCGGTTCTTAAGGCACTAGCTGCGGCATATATCGACAAGCACATCGAAGTACATCGCCCGCCCGGTGAGTTTGCCTTTTTCGATCAGCAAGCAAAGCAGTACCAGCAGCGATTGGGACAGGCACAGGAAATGATGTCAGAGTTCACGAAGAAGAGCGGCGTAGTTTCAGCCGACACTGAACGTGATTCGGCGCTACAGCAGGCCGTGGCATTCGATGCGGCGGCTCGACAGGCCCAGTCAGCGCTGGATGAGGCTACGCAAAGACTTCAGTCACTGAATGCGCAACTGAAATCCGTTCCGCAGAGATTGACGACTGCCCAGCGTACTACCGATAACCCGCAGCTTCTTGAGCATCTGAAGTCCACGCTCCTTACGCTGCAACTTAAACGTACCGAGCTGCTCACCAAGTACGATCCCAGCTATGCGTTGGTGAAGGAAGTGGATCAACAGATCGCCGAAACGTCCAGTGCCATCGATTCTGAGTCGAAGAATCCTGTCCGCGAGCAAACGACCGACCAGAATCCAACCTACTTATGGATTCAGGGGGAGATAACTAAGACCCAGGCCGAGCTGACCGGTCTGAAAGCCCGTGCGGGTTCTTCCGCGGCGATTGCCGGCCAATACCGGGCTTCAGCGCGTGCTTTGGAACAGGACAGTGTTATTCAACAGGACCTTCGGCGACAGACAAAAACTCAGGAGGAGAACTATCTTCTCTATACCCGGAAGCGTGAGGAAGCAAGAATCAGCAATGCGCTTGACCGAGGTGGCATTCTGAACGTCGCTATAGCCGAGCAGCCGATAGTACCTGCTCTCGCCGTTGGGTCTTCGACCGCGGTCATATTTCTCACCCTGTTTGTTGCCATGATCATGAGCATATCGACGGCCTTTGTAATGGATTACGCTAAGCCCACGTTCCATTCGGCGCGTGAGATAACGGGTTACCTGGGTACGCCAGTGCTCGCTGTGCTTTCCAACGATGGAGCATAGAGTGATTTTGTCAGAGTACTTTGGATTTCGGGACAATCCTTTTGTGGTCACGCCCGATCCGCGTTGTCTGTATCTCAGCGACACGCATAAAGAAGCGCTGGCTTCGCTTCTCTATGCTTTCTATAGCAACCGTGGGTTTATCGCGTTAATTGCGCCTCCCGGGATGGGAAAGACGACACTGCTCTTTCGATTCCTCGAGACGGTTCGGGAATCTGCGCGAAGCGTCTTTCTCTTTGATACGCAATGCACACCGCGAGAGCTCGTTCGCTACATCCTGACGGATCTGGGCTTAACGCCGGGAGAGGATGCCGTCGAGATGCATGAGCAGCTCAAGAGCGTTTTGGCTGAGGAGGCACGAGCAGGACGAGGATTGGTCATCGTGGTGGACGAGGCGCAGAATCTTTCTGAGACGGCATTAGAGACGATTCGACTCCTCACCAATTTCGAAACATCCAGGACTAAGTTGATGCAGATCGTTCTTGCGGGACAGCCGGACCTTGCTACGAAATTGGCCGCTCCTGCGTTGGAACAGCTCCGCCAACGAATCTCCACGGTCTGCCACGTGGAGCCGTTGTCCAACGCGGACGCCAAAGCATACATTGACCATCGGTTGAAGCTGTCAGGGTACTCTGGTCCTCCGCTTTTTGCGCAAGACGCTCTCGAACTAATCCTGCGCACCGGCAGGGGCGTTCCCAGAATCATCAACACTCTATGCTTTAACGCGCTGACTTTGTGTTGTGCTACCAAACAAAAGCAAGTCGACGCGGCGATGGTCGCCGAGGCTATCTTCGACATGGAGCTGGAGCGGAAACCTAGGCCGAAAGTTTCTGACGTGGAGGTCAAAGGTGTTTCCGCACCGAGTTTTGAGTATGAGCATCAAGCAGGAGGGATCCGGATTTGGATACCGGCCTTGGCGGCCCTAATACTTGTCGCTGGAACTGCGTTTCCACGATTCACCTCGCATCAGCAATCTACGAAGGCGTCCATAATCATACCGGCTTCCCCATCGGTTCCCACGGGGACCTCGTCTTCGCCTCCAGAGGCCGGAGAGGTAGCGGGTGTTGCTGGCAATCCAAGCCGCGACCCGGCTCACGATGGTGTTGCTGCTGAGAAACGGACTCCCGGGGAAATCCCTTCCCAGCACCTTGAAAGTGAAGGGATCGGCGAACTTCACCATGCTGAGGCGCCTCAGGTCCTGGACGATTCTACATTGCGCAATAACCGGGCCAGGCTTGCGGACCTCCGCCGCCAAGTGTCCGATTTGAGCCAAGCGCTTACACCGACTGACTATAGAATGGAACGGTTGCAGGCCCAAATTTCGACTCTTGAACGTGAGTCTGCTGTCCGCCGCGCTGAGATCACCAAACGTACCGGCAATTTGGACCCGCAAGCCTCACACGACAGGCCATTTTCGGACCAGGCATCTACGCACCAGGTAGGCTCGCTCACGCCCACTTTCGTCAATTCCCACCTAACTCGACCCGGGGAACAGATAGAACTACCCGGACCCAGTGCTACAACGGTAAGCCAAAGCCCACCAATCCGATCGAGTGTGAGGGACCAGCAATGAGCCGAAACTTTGACTTACTCATGGAGATCCAAAATGAGCTTCGCGCACCGGGCCTCGGTAAGGCATTTGCCACCGCGCCAGAACCACCGGCGGCCGCTTCTCCCAATTCCGCGAATCAGGATCAGATCCAGCAACTGGTAGAGCGGATCTTTTTTGACGCCAGCAAAGCTGCTCCGAGACAAGTCGTCTTTTGCCCGATCGAAACTAACAAAGAAAGTAGTGATATTTGTGCGGCAGTTGGAAAAACTCTGGCAGCCGTCAAGTCCGGCCGCGTGTGCGTGGTGGGTGCCAACCTGCGATCCGTCAGGCTGGCACAAGTATTTAAAGTTGGCACGGGCACTGTCGATGGAGGTAAACCACTTAATGGGTCGGAGGAGTGCTTGCAGGTTGCTCCCAACCTTTGGTTTGCCAAAGCCGATTACCTTAGAAATGAAGCCGGCTCCCTCAAGCAGGGAACGGCACTCGAAATGGACCTTCTATCCCTGCGGAAAGCCTTCGACTACATCCTCATCGATGCTCCTGCGTTCAGCCTGTCGCGAGAGACCCTGATGCTGAGTAGATTCGCTGACGCGGCAGTGCTCGTGGTGAAGGCCAACAGGACCCGGCGCGAAACAGCGCGCCAGGCTATGCTCGCTCTCGACGCGGAGGGCATTCCTGTATTAGGAACGGTACTGACCGCGGCGGACAAATAGACGGTAGTCAGGCTCGAGCAGTCATCAACCACTCGCCACGAACTCGCAACTCTACGCCCTGTCCCCGCCGGCGTTCCTGCCTCGAGGAATTTCGATTGTGATGCAACAAAGCTACAGCTCGTTCGCGACAGCACCCGCGGTCAACCACCGCCCAGTGTTCGATGGGCTATGGGAAAAAGCCGTCAACCACGGCGTCTTCCTGTTGTATCTTTCGCTTTTGATTCTCTTGTTTTCGACCATCGACAATGGCCCTCTCGGCGACCTCGTGAAGTGTTGTTGGCTTATATCCTTTTCCGCGCTAGCCCTGGTCAATATCGGTTCGGCCTTTGTCGCCTACATCGCGTCTCTGGCGCTTTATTCGCCGCTGCATTACGAATCAATGTTCCCCCTATTACAGCGCCCGGACAACCTGGCGATGCCAATCCTCTTTGCCGCAATGGCTTTCCAGGTGCTTTCGCGGAATCGGCACCTGCGTTCGGTCAATCCCTACGTAGCTGTTCTGATCTTTTACTTTTTGGTCCATGGCCTCATCTTTGCGCCGGAACACTCAGCTGCGCTGATCCGCAATATTATCCCGTTCCTAGCCTGCCTGCTTGCAGCATGGATCGGTTTTGGTCAACAGGAGATCAAGGCCTTTGAAGACGGCTTGATCGCGCTGGGCTGGTATTCAGGCTTTGTCTCCATTCTCGAGAGAACTCCGTTTGTCGATCGCGTGTTGCCCTTTTGGATTGGGGATCCTAGTCTGCGGCCCTTCGACCTTTACCAGGATCAGTGGCTCGATTTACACCGGTCTGGCGGACCCCTTCTCCAACCCGCCTTCAATGGGCTTGCTCCTCGGAATGGTCCTGCTGATCATTGTTCTTCGTTCGCGGAAAGGTATAACCCCATACCATGCATTCGCTCTTTTCTTTTGCCTGGCGGGCACATTATTCACTTACACACGCGGAGTAATGCTCTCTATACTCCTGGCCCTGTTATGGTTTCCCGGATGGCCCGAAACCAAGAAGCAAGCAAAGAAGCGGCGGCTCATGCTTCTGGCCGGTGCTCTGCTCGTCCTTGCGGCCGGCCTTGTCGCAGGCGGTAGCGCCGTCCACGAGCGTCTGGAGGATAGTGACAACATTTTCTATCGCTTCCAGCTGTGGGGGGCCGCACTGAGGCTGGTGGCCGCCCATCCGGTAACGGGCGTCGGCTTCTTTAACTTCGGTACGGCGCTGGGTAGCGTGCAACAGGGGTTCGGATCTCTTCAGCGCGAATACCGCACCATCGAAACCGGCGTGGCTTCCCACAACACGGCTCTTACCGTTTTAGTCGAGTTCGGCTTGCCGGGATTCGTGATTTTCATGCTTTCTTTTTGGAAGCTGGTGCAAAGAGCCAGAGAGAATTGCAGCAAGTTCCTTGGGATTCAAGGCGCCGGCTGGATTATCGCTTTCACCATGGTTTATGCAGTAAATTCCCAATTTATCTCCTGCTTTGAAGTTACGGTGAATACGATCTTTTTCGGCACTCTCGGTATCCTTGCGGGGGCCCGTGAACCATTCGCATAGCCCGGGACCCTGATCCACGCTTGGCGAGTTGCTATGCGTGATCGGCCATCACACACCGGTAGCGCTATCTCCATCCGTTTCAACCGAAGCGATTGACCGTAGAGAACGCGCCCCGTTTGTGCGAGGGCGAAGAAGTGCGGCAGCCCGACGCATGTTGCCACCAACGCGTTAAGGACAGTTCCGGCGGAATATGTCGCCGGATAGTGCTGAAAGAGAATGAGTAACTAAGTCTCTGTTTAGGGCCCCGGGCCCTCCTCCGTCTGCATCGGCATATGATTTCGCGACCACTGCCATCCAGTAGTGTCGCGGGCAGCCGTGCGATCCGACTAAGACCACAGCCAAGGGAAAGTGTGATGCCGGACCAAGTTCAGAAAACAAATTCTTCCCCTCCGCGATGCAATGTGCTTGGCATGAGCGTGAGTGCCATCAACATGACCGATGCCGTACATTGTCGCGACGGCCATATTCAACGGGGCCAGCGAGGATATGTCTGCGTGACTGGAGTTCATGGGGTTATGGTGGCGCAGAACGATCTAGCGTTTCAAAAGATTCTCAATACTTCGCTTCTTACCACGCCCGATGGCATGCCTATGGTGTGGGTTGGGCGGTGGCAGGGCCACGACATAATTAGTGGACGAGTCACCGATGCGCCACCATGGATCAAGGGTGCAGGCTTGCAATGGCTGCATCGGCTGATCCAGGAACCGCGACGGCTGATGAAGCGCTACGCTGTCAATAACTCCTTATTTCTTTGCCAAATTGCACTTCAGTTGACGGGGATTCGCAGGTATGGGCCGCAAATCGCTGTTTGCGCGTCTAGCATCACTTCGAATGGAACAGAAAGCAGGAGCTATCAATGCTGAGTCCAACGATCTGCCTCCTGGTGGGAGATACTCACACCGAACATTGCGGCGTGAAGGACTACGCTCTAAGACTCGCAAGGGCTCTTGGAGAGTTTGACATGCACGCCGAAGTCCTGGCGCCTCCGAGTTGGGAGACGAAGGACTTTCTGCCTTTCGCTAAGAAGCTCCGGGAGCGAAAATTCGATATTCTCCATTTGCAGTATCCCTCGATCGGGCATCGTGCGTCCCTCTGGCCGCACGTCATGGGGCGCCTGCACCTGGGAGACAAGTTCGTCGTCACTCTGCATGAGTACCGAGCACTGCCGAAGTCGCAGCGCCTGTCGACCAACCTGTTCCGCTGGACGGCCGAACAGGTGCTCTTCACCACGGATGCTGAGATGCATCACTTCGGCCCAGCCGGAGCTGCTCAGAAAGTCATCTTCATAGGCAGCAATGTGCCGGCCTCCCCCCAGATACGCGAGAGAACCACCAATGTGCTTCACTTTGGTCAAATCCGACCCAATAAGGGGATAGAACATTTCCTAGCATTGGCTCGTAAGAGCCAGGAACATGGGCTGCCGTTTACGTTCGAAATCATGGGCAGTGTGCCCGAACGAAAAGCTGACCACTATAAGAAGCTGCGTGGCGAGACGACGGCTAAAATAAAGTGGACAATCGGCCCATCGTTCGACGAGGTTGCGCAGATCATGGCCGGCTCTCTTGCAGCGTATTTGCCCTTTCCTGACGGCGCGACGTACAGGAGGGGTAGCCTTCAGGCCGCCCTCACCAATGCGCTGCCGGTACTCACGCCCATCGGACCAGAAACGCCCGCGGAATTGCTTCCCGTGATACTGCCTACATCTGGCGTAGACCAAGCTCTGAATCACCTGGAACGTCTGCGCAAGTACCCCGATGAGGCGCGCGTTATCGGCTCGGCCGGATCACTATTCTCGAGGAGATTTTCCTGGTCACGCATCGCTCAAATGCACAAAGAGATGTATTGGGATGTTTGGCAATCAGGCAGCCGGGTTGGTCATCAACCGTTCGTCGCCGGCACCGAACCGGTGGTTCCCGGCCAGGATTAGGTCCGAAACTGGACCTAAAACACTTCCCGGCTTCAACACGCAATGTGCGTTGCTATGTCCGGCCACACCCATTACACTAGAGGGGTCGCAGCTTATCGTTCCCCCCTTGACCATCAACACCAGCGATTTCCCGGGGATACAGCCGTGCCATCAGAACAATCGCCTACCGAGATCACGGACGCTGGTTTCGCCGGCAGGTCACGTGCCGGCGGCACCTTCAGGAGCATTCGTTCTCGCTATGCTGCCGAGATAAAGCACCGAACGGGAGTGGACCGGGCGATCGCATTTACAGTCCTGGCAAGAGGTTGGTCGGCTTTGGCGGGCGTCGTGACGGTCTTATTGATCGCTCACTTCCTTACCCCCAGCGAACAAGGGTATTACTACACGTTTTTCAGTTTGGTTGCGCTCCAGGTGGTGTTTGAGCTGGGCTTTGCCTTCGTCATCACACAAATGGCCGCCCACGAACGTGCCCATTTGTCACTCACCGAAGAAGGTTTTGTCAAGGGCGACGAACGATCTCATTCCCGGCTCGCATCGGTGCTGCAGACTTCGGTTCGCTGGTACACCGTTGTTGCTATGCTGATGCTCGCAACCGTTCTACCCGCGGGCTTGCTCTTCTTTGGGACGCACCTACAACATGGCACGACGGTGGGATGGAGAACGCCCTGGATCGCGCTGGTGGTGGCATCCGCAATCACTTTTCAGCTTGACCCTGTATGTGCATTTTTTGAAGGCTGCGGGTTCGTTTCCAATATCGCCCAGATGCGCTTTGTACAGGCTGCGGTCGGAAGCATGCTGGCGTGGACGGCGATGTTAACGCATCATGGCCTTTTTTCTCCCGCAATGCTGATTCTTGGGAACGCCCTAGTCCAAATCGGCTACTTGAGCCGGCCGCGTTTTCGCCGCTTGCTCATCGGTCTCCTAAAACGGAGTGTTGCCGAGCACTCTGTTAGTTGGAGGTACGAGATATGGCCGTTCCAATGGCGAATCGCCGTGACCTGGCTGGCCAGTTACTTCACGTTGCAATTGGTTAACCCAATTCTCTTTCTATTTCGAGGGCCGGTAGCAGCTGGACGAATGGGGATGTCACTCAGCATAGCGAACTCGATCGGCACCGTGGGATTAGCCTGGATGAGTACGAAGGCGGCGCCGTTCGGAAACCTGATTGCACGTGGAGAGACATCCGCCTTGGATAGCCTCTTCTTCACGACATTACGCCAGTCGATCGTTCTTTTGTTGACCGTATGCGTGGGGTTTTTCCTTTGCCTTTTGATGGCAAGCCGTTTCCTGCCGAATCTGGCAGCCCGTGTCCTCCCCAACTGGGCTTTCGCCCTGATACTGGTTACAACACTGTTGAATCATGTGTTCTTTAGCGAAGCGCTCTATCTGCGAGCCCATAAGCGCGAACCCTTATTGGTCCAGGCGGTTGTTATCGCCGTTCTGATGGCAATTAGTACTTACATATCCGCGCGCTTTTGGGGAGCTAACGGAATTTCCGTCGGATATTTTCTATTCGGAGGGCTACTCGCCGTGGCATGGGGAACGCGCACATTCCTTGAGAAGCGCCGCGAGTGGTATGGCGAACCCAAGTCGCGTGCCGCGTTGTATGCCCCTACAGCGTCGCTGACGCCAGAAAATCCGTCTGTCAACTGACTATCCCCGCCAACTACAGCAGGAGTTCACCCGGCGTTTTTCCGGTTACCTCCTGAAGTAACGCCCGCTTAACCTTGGATCATTACTGTGGGACTGTTAACGACACGTCGACCTAATGGCGGTCCCATGGTTACCGAGCAGTTGTCGAAAAGATATATTGTGCGACTAAATATCTTGTGGAAAACTAGGTGTTAGAAACTAGTTCCATTTTGAACTGTGCGATGGAGTGATCTGAAGGAGCTTGAGGATCGGGTTCCGGTAGAACCGGCGTCGAGTTTTGTCCAGATGGTAGACGGTACTCTTATTTCGGATCTCAGGTTTTCAGCGCTCCCCTTTTGTTTATACCGGCCCCCCGCCTGGAAAAGCAGCACTTGTAACCGGAGGAATGGATTGTCTAACACCCTCGCAATGGGAAGGATGTCTATATGGATATCGGGTTAATAGGGGGCGGAGACGTCGTCGAGTCACTGCATCTTCCAGTGCTACTTAGCACTTCTGGTCTAAACGTTAAATGGGTATGCGACGCTTCTGCCCCCAGAGCCCAACGGGTTGCGAGGTACTGGGGAATTCGCCAGGCATTCAGCAATATTGACGAATGCGGAGACGTGGACGCGGTGCTGATAGCGACGCCGGTTGGGACGCGCGAGTCAATTCTGAATAAGACGTTGGCACGCGGGTGGCATGCATTGTGCGAGAAACCTTTTGCGCCAAGCGCCGGCATCCATCGAGATATCCTTGCCGCGGCGACACAGAAGGAACTGAAGCTTGCCGCTGGATACATGCGACGATACTACTGGGCGGTCCAACAGGCGCGCCGCATGGTCAGCTCAGGAACTCTGGGGCGGCTCATAAGCGTCACGGCCAGCGAATCGGCACATCTGGAGAAAACCGGGGTTAGCCAGTCATCTTATCGAAACGATGCTCGCGCATCGGGCGGGGGCGTTTTGCTGGAGACCGGCTGCCACCTCATCGATGAAGGGCTCTTTGTCGCGGATGCAATCGACGCCAACATTGAGACCAGCGCGCAAACGGTCGTTAATGGCTATGAAGTAGAAACCTCCGCCACCGGGTACATAACTGGTGGGCGGGGCGAAAAAGCCTCCTTTCAAGTGACCGTGAGCGGGATCCGGCCCATATTCCAAGGCCTTGTCTTTCGCTTGGAAGCAGGGCAAATCCGTTTATATCTTGATCCCGCAAAAGGGGTTGAAATCTTGTTCGGTCGATCTTCCGCTCCCATCGAGCTGCCGCATCCGGAGCACGATCAACATCTGGGACATGTTCTGAAGGCCTTTCGGAGTGAGTGGCTTCATTTTCTGGACGGCGTGCAGGGCAACTGCGATTGGGACATGAACCGGGAGACAGGGCTTCTTACCAGCGACGTCATTACTCAATGTGCAGAATCGCAAAAGGGATCGGGGACTGAGGTGCAAGAATGTGCGCACTAAGAGTAGGAATCATAGGTGCCGCCGGGCAAGTCGGGATCGCTATGCTCAGCGGGCTGAATCGGGGATCCGGGATCTCGGCGGTTGGAATTTGCAGAAATAGTCTTTCCGGCGCTCGAGTAGCCGCTCAGGGTCTTGACGTGCGCATTGCCCAGACGGACGATCCAAAACGACTCCTCGAGGTAAGCCAGGATCTCGATGCGCTGGTCAACTGCGCGCTCCCGCAATATAGACCGTCGAAAACCTCCGCGTCGAACCGGCGCCTGGCCAAGGCGCTGGCGGAAGCATCCGCGGTCAAACACCTGGTGCATCTAAGTTCCGTCGCCGTATACGGAGATTTCACCGACGGCGACAAGGCCCGGTTCCGCTTTCCCCGGCCAGACACGGCGTACGGGCGGCAAAAGCTACAGATGGAAGTTCTTCTACGCAAGTACACGGCGAAGAACAAAGGGAAATGCACGATCCTTCGGCTCGGACACGTGTATGGGCCCGAATTGAGGTGGTCGGAGGCTATCTTAGACCTGGTTCAGAACCCGGGATTCCGTCTTCCTTTCGACGGCCACCATGCATCGAACGGCATAGCCATTTCCAACCTGGTAGAAGCCGTGCGAGAGGTCCTCTTATCCACGCCGGCCGAACTCACGCTGAACGTTACCGACCTGCCGCAGACAACTTGGAGAGAGCTTTTCGACTTACACTCCCGAGCCTGCGACGGACCTTACGTTGCGGCGCTACGCCAGTCAGAAGCGGAGGATTATGCACGGATTTACAAGAAGCGCGCGCGGACCGGGTCGATGGCAAGGTTTGTGGGGGAAACCTTCAACTGGGCAAAGCAGTTGCCCGGCTCGTACATTGCTGCCGTTCCGACACTGAAGTCTTTCGTCCAGCAAGGCGTGGCTCTGGTTGGAAATGAGGACCTCGATGCCAGGCTGTGGGCACGGTATTGGCGGCATTTGGCCCCCAGAATTGGAGGCGACTCGGCCGCAAAAGTCGAACCTATCTACTTCTCAGAGCCAATGCCCGGTCCTTCTGTCCAGTACCACGGCGGTAAGCCCACAGATCTGATCCCAGCCCTACGGGACTGGCATCAGATGACGTCCCAGCGATCATGGGTCGCAGCTCAAATCTAGGTTTTCCAGGACAATCATCGTGAACGTTTTGCAGGTAATCAGCAGCCGCCTCGGCTACTACGGTGCGGAACGAGTGGTCGTCACTCTTTCCTCTGCGCTGGAAGACATGGGTGTTCATTCTATTGTCACTGCCATCGTCAACCCAGGACAGGAGAGCAACTTAGGAGTTAGGGCGAAGGCCAGCGAACTTGGGCTAACTACCGAGGAGATCATAAGCAAAGGCCGGATCGATCGGAATTTGATCGTGTCCCTGCGCGAGATTATTGCTCGCCATCAGGTCGATGTCATTCATTGTCATGGAATCAAACCCGGCCTTTACTCCATGCTGGCCGCTCGCAATCGCAAGGTTGCGCTGATCAGCACATGCCATCTATGGGTGATTGAGGATAAGCGAGACTGGCTAATCTCCGCTGTGGACCGCGGACTACTGCATGCCTTCGATGAAGTTGTGGCGGTTTCCGCTTCGATGAGCCCGCAGCTGCGCAACTTTGGCATCCATCACAAAATAGTCGACAACGGTATTGACCTGAAGCCGTTCCGCAATCCCCAAAGCACTCTGATCAGCGATATGGGCTGGGCGGGCAGGCCGATCATTGGTGCGATCGGCCGGCTTGCCCAGCAAAAAGGTTTGCCGACTCTGTTGCGCGCCGCTCCGGAAATATTGCGCGAGAACCCGGCGGCGCTGTTCGTTTTCGCCGGAGATGGGCCGGACGAGGAAGCGCTACAGGCCGAAGCAAACAAACTGGGCATTCAGAAATCCGTGCACTTCCTCGGGGTGCAAGAGAATGTTCCCGGGCTACTCGCTTCCATCGATGTACTGGCGATGCCTTCCCTCTCCGAAGGCATGCCAATGGCGCTCCTTGAGGCAATGGCTGCCGGCAAAGCGGTTGTCGCCTCACGTGTTGGCGCGATTCCCAAGGTGATCGAGCATGGCGTGAACGGCTGGCTGATCGACTCCGGCGATGTGAAGGGCTTGTCTACGGGCATCAAGGAGATTCTGGGGTCCGGGAACTTCCGGGCGCGACTAGGCCGAGCCGCCAGGCAAACGATTGAGTCTCGTTTTTCAGCGGAGATCATGGCGAAGAATTATCTTGAAATCTATCGAGAGGCGGCAGCTCGTAAGGTGGGCTTGAGGGAAGACGAGCTATTGTACGAAACGCGCGACGCCTAAACTTTATCCAAACAACAATGGCCGGTCGACTTCACCGGTACACGGTGAAGTCGACCGGCCATTTGTGTTTTAAAAGCCCTCATGACAGAGCCAACTTAGAAACAGCTTGGCGTCACCAGGCCTGAGGGCAAGTTCACGTGGCAAAGCCACTGAGGATATAGGGGATCAGAGACGCTGGTATTGGATACCGGCTGACGCCCATAGCTGCTGGCTCCGGGTGTCGTCGGCGTGTAATCCGAAATAACCTTCGCCATACAAGCCGGCGCATTTGCATAGCCGCCGCAAGACGGAGGCCCGGGATTTACAGGGTTAGCGAATTTAGGATCTGTCCCTACCTGGTTGCCGCCACCAAGAACGAAGCCGGCGGCATTATCAATCAGAGTGTTGTTTCCGCTAGTTCCTGAAATCCAGTTATTTGTCGCCACGTCGGTTCCGTTTCCAGTTTCCATCGTGAAACCAAAAATCGTACCGTTATTACAGCTTTTACCGCTTCTGGTTTGCGCCAGGTTGTGATCCATGGTTGTATTGAGCGAATAGCCAATTGCCAGTTCCGCTCTGCCCAGACAACCATTCGTCTGATTCATGTCGGTCATGTTTCCGAAAGACGTGTTGTATTTGAAGTAGACTGGCGCGTGATTGCTTCCCGTCTGGTTGTTGAAAACTTCAAATCCACGCCCGCCATTGAAGAACCCGAGGTTGTTTTCCACCGCAATCTGCTGGGTGTAAGCAGGCCCGCCGCCTTGAGAGAAGTCGAGCGTGTCAATGATAACCGCCTCACCATCGGTGGATGGTGTGCCGGCGCATTGACCTGGATCAACATTGCCATAGCTGATGTTGCCGGCAATAAATATGTGGGTGCCCGGGTTGGTGTCGGAGGCGATGGGTTGATAAATGGAAATGCCACTAGTGCAGGAGTGACTTCCCTGGGCTGCGTTGTAGGCGATGTTTCCTATGATCACAACATAGTCGGCACTGGCCCCAGTTCCGCTGTTGAAGCTGATGATCCCGCCATTGGCGCAACCGTTCGCAATATTGTTGGCAAAGATGACATGGTGCACCGTCGAACCGTTTGGACCCGCTTCAAAGCATGTCCCATAAGTGACATTAGCTGCGACAGAAGCCTCGAACCCCTGGATACCCCAATAGCTCTTGTCGATCCAAACCGCCGGGTTTACTCCTGAAGTGACGCTCACCTTGCACGTATCAAACGTCGCGCACTGCACCCACGCAACGTCATTGCCCGCTGGGCAATTCACGCTACCCCACTTGCCCGCAGTCAGGTTGGTCGACGAATAGTTCCCGGCCGCCGCGATGATGGTGTCGCCGCAGTTCAAAGAATGCTTCGGGCTTAGCCACGGCGAGCTTGCGGAGAGACCATTGTTAGAGTCGCTTCCGCTGGGAGATAGATAATAGGTCGCCCCTGATGAAGGATTGGATATGGTGAAGCCGGCACTGGTTGCCGAGGTGAGGCCCGAACTGGTCGCGGACAAGCTATAGGTGCCGGAATTACTTACGCTGAGGTTGCCGAAGGTCGCAACACCATTCTGCGGAGTGACGGTCAGCGTTCCTCCGAGGCCCGCACCGCCCGCAAGAGCAAGCGTCACCGGATTGGTTGCCGTTGTGACCACATTGCCGTTGATGTCCTCTAGCGCTACCTTCACAGCTGGAGTGATCGTGGCCTGGGTTACAGCGTTCGAGGGTTGTACCGAGAATGCCAGCTTCACCGCCGGAAGACTGGGCGCTGTGATGGTGAACCCGGTGCTGGTCGCTGACGCGAGTGTGGGGCTGCTCGCCGAGAGCGTGTAGCTTCCGGCGTTGCTTACGGAGAGATTGCTGAAGGTCGCCACACCGTTCTGCGGAGTCACCGTCAGCGTGCCACCCAATCCGGTGCCGCCTACAAGAGCAAGGGTGACCGGATTGGTGGCCGTGGTGACCACCGTGCCGCTGCTATCCTCAACCAACACCTGGACCGCCGGAGTAATCGTGGCCCCGGTTTGCGCGTTCGAAGGCTGTACAGAAAACGCCAGCTTGACCGCCGTGGGAAGGCTCGGCGCCGTGATGGTAAAGCCGGTGCTGGTTGCCGAAGCGAGTGTGGGGCTGTTCGCCGACAAAGTGTAGGTTCCAGCATTGCTGACTGCCAGATTGCTGAAGGTCGCTACACCGTTCTGCGGAGTCACCGTCAGCGTGCCACCAAGTCCGGTGCCGCCTACAAGAGCAAGGGTGACCGGGTTGGTGGCCGTGGTGACCACCGTGCCGCTGCTATCCTCAACCAACACCTGGACCGCCGGTGTAATCGTGGCCCCGGTTTGCGCATTTGAAGGCTGTACAGAAAACGCCAGCTTGACCGCCGTGGGAAGGCTCGGCGCCGTGATGGTAAAGCCGGTGCTGGTTGCCGAAGCGAGTGTGGGACTGCTCGCCGACAAAGTGTAGGTTCCAGCATTGCTAACTGCCAGATTGCTGAAGGTCGCCACACCGTTCTGCGGAGTCACCGTCAGCGTGCCACCAAGTCCGGTGCCGCCAACGAGAGCAAGGGTCACCGGATTGGTAGCCGTCGTGACCACCGTACCGCTGCTATCCTCGACCAACACCTGGATGGCGGGTATGATCGTGGCCCCGGTTTGCGCGTTCGAAGGCTGTACAGAGAACGCCAGCTTGGCCGCCGTGGGTGCCGGCGCAGAGATAGTGAAACTCGCGCTTGTCGCGGGAGTGAGTGTGGGACTGCTCGCCGATAGTGTGTAGCTTCCCGCGGTGCTTACCGATAGGTCACTGAAGGTCGCGACACCGTTCTGCGGAGTCACGGTCAACGTCCCGCCTAAACCGCTGCCGCTGCTGAGGGCAACGGTGACCGGGTTGGTGGCGCTGGTCACTGCATTTCCGTTGGCGTCCTCCACCACTACGTGGACCGCAGGTGTAATTGTGGCCCCAGTCAGCGCATGAGATGGCTGGACCAGGAAAGCCAGCTTCACTGCCGTGGGGCCACCGCCACCAGGCGCGGTGATGGTAAAGCTGGTGCTGGTCGCCGAGGTGAGCCCGTTACTGGCGCCCGAGAGGGTGTAGGTTCCAGCGGTACTTACCGAGAGGTCGCTAAAGGTTGCGATTCCGTTCTGCGGAGTGGCGCTGAGCGTTCCTGCAAGGCCACCTCCCCCGCTGATCGCAAGCGTGACTGAATTGGTTGCATTCGTAACCACATTGCCGCTGCTATCCTCCACGACCACCTGAACGGCCGGCGTGATCGTCGCCTGGGTTAGCGCATTGGTAGGTTGCACCGAAAAGGCGAGTTTCGCTGGTGAGGGGCCACCGCCGCCTGGCGCGGTGATGGTGAAGCTGGTGCTGGTCGCCGAACTGAGGCTTGGGCTGGTTGCCGAAAGGGTATAGCCGGCGCCCGCATTGCTGGCCGTAAGGTTACTGAAAGTCGCAATACCATTCTGGGGAGTGACGGTCAGCGTGCCTCCGAGACCAGTCCCTCCTACCAGGGTAAGTGTCACCGGGTTGGTTGCGCCTGCCACGATGTTTCCGTTGTTATCCTCTACCGCCACTTGCACGGCAGGCGAGATCGTCGCACCGGTCAGCGCATTCGAGGGCTGCTGCAGGAATGCCAGAGTTGCCGGCGTGGGGCTCCCACCGCCGGGCGCAGTAATGGTGAAGCTCCCGCTCGTTGCCGAGGTAAGGCCTGCACTGGTTGCCGACAGCGTGAAGCTTCCGGCTGCGCTCAGAGAGAGGTCACTAAAGGTCGCGACCCCGTTCTGCGGAGTGACGATCAGGGTTCCACTCAGGCCGCTTCCGGTGGTAAGCGCAAGTGTAACCGGGTTGGTTGCGTTGGTGACCACATTGCCATTGCTATCCTGCACCGACACTTGGACCGCAGGTGCGATCGTGGCCTGGGTCAATGCATTGGTGGGTTGCACCGAAAACGCAAGCTTGACGGGTGAAGGGCTACCACCACCGCCCGGTGCAGTAATGGTAAAGCTGCTGCTGGTTGCCGAAGTGAGGTTAGGGCTGGTTGCCGAAAGCGTATAGCCGGTACCGGCATTGCTTACCTTGAGATTGCTAAAGGTTGCGATGCCATTCTGCGGAACGACCGTGAGTGTTCCTGTGAGGCCCGTTCCGCCGGCGAGAGCGACCGTTACGGGATTGGTAGCAGTCGGCAACACATTGCCGGAGGCATCTTCGACCGCCACCTGGACGGCGGGTGAGATTGCCGCGCCCGTCACCGCGTTCGAAGGTTGCTGTAAGTAAGCCAGCCTGGTCGGTGTCGGAGGCGGCCCGCTGCTGGGCGCGTTGATGGTGAAAGCTACGCTGGTCGCAGAGGTAAGGTTCGGACTCGCGGCCGACAGGGTGAGCCCCGTCCCGGCAGTGTTCACAGTCAGATCACTGAACGTGGCAACACCATTCTGCGGAGCGACGGTGAGCGTTCCTCCCAGACCAGTTCCACCGGCCAGGGTGAGACTAATTGGATTGGTGGCTGCCGGCACAACATTGCCGTTCGCATCTTCCACCACCACCTGCACGGCCGGCGAGAGGGTGGCTCCGGTCAATGCGTTGGAGGGCTGCTGCAGGAAGGCCAGCTTAACCGGTGAGGAAGGTGGATTGCCTCCGCCGGGTGCGCTGACGTTGAAAGGAGTGCTCGTCGCCGGCAGAAGATTCGAACTGGCAGCGGTGAGCGTCAATCCGGCAGCAGCAGCGCTCACACTGAGATTGCTAAAGGTGGCGACGCCGTTCTGCGGGCTAACGGTCAGGGTGCCTCCCAGGCCAGTGCCGCCGGCAAGAGAGATGGTGATCGGACTTCCGGCGGCGGTTACGGCATTCCCCTTGGAGTCCTGTACTTCCACCTGAACGGCCGGTGAGATGTTGGCCCCGGTCTGTGCATTCGATGGCTGTTGGATAAAGGCCAGCCGGACGGCTGGGTGACCATTTCCGTTGCTCGGCTTCGTGATGGTAAAGCTTACGCTTGTGGCCGGCTGCAGGCCTGGAGTCGCCGCCTGCAGAGTGTACGTTCCCGCATTGCTGACGCTGAGATCAGTGAAGGATGCGATCCCATTCTGCGCGGTTACGGTAAACGTTCCATTGAGGCCCGATCCGCCGGAAAGAAGGAGCGTGACTGGATTGTTAGCTCCTTGCACAGCATTTCCGTTGGCGTCTTCAACCACCACCTGAACCGCCGGGGTGATCGTGGCTTGCGTTTGTGCATTCATCGGCTGCTGCAGGAAAGCCAGCTTGAAAGGCGAAGGAGGAGTTCCGCCTCCGGGCGCACTGATGGTAAAGGGTGCGCTCGTCACCGAAGCGAGGAGAGGGCTGGTCGCAAACAGAGTGTAGCCGGTACCGGCCACACCGACGGTGACATTGCTAAACGTCGCGACACCATTCTGGGGGAAGGCTGTCCACAACGTTCCGCCGATGCCTTTGCTGGAAGTAAGTGTGACCGTGATGGGAGTAATCGCGGTCGTGACAATATTTCCGTTGGCATCCTCGACAGCGACCTGGACCCCGGGTGTGATAGGAGTGCCGGTCACTCCATTGGAGGGTTGCTGGAGGAAAACCAGTTTTGCCGGTGTAAGAACAGGACCAGGTAACGACGTACTGATAGAAAAGGGGGTGCTGGTCGCCGAGGTTAGGCTGGGACTGGTGGCCAGCAAGGAATACGCGGCCCCGGCAGCACTCACGATGAGGTCGCTGAAGGTCGCAACCCCATTCTGTGGGGTGACAGTCAACCTTCCTCCGAGGCCTGTGCCGCCCGCCAGGGCAAGCGTAATTGGACTGCTGGCGCTCGTATCCGGATTTCCGTTTGCGTCCTCGACCACTACCTGAACTGCCGGCGAGATGATTGCCCCGATCAATCCATTGGAGGGTTGCTGCAAGAAGGCCAGTTTAGCCGGTGGAAGTCCCCCTGTGATGGTGAGGGTCGAAGAGGCGACGGCGCTGGCGGATCCCGACAGGACGGCCATCGCTTTTACGGTCGAGGAGACACCTATCGAAATCGGCCCGGTATACAGGTTCGAAGAAGTTGTCGGGGTGGTTCCGTTGGTGGTGTAGTAGATGACGCTCCCGGCGGTCGCGTCCGTGATGGTCACTTCCTGAGTGCCCGAGTAAGTCCCGGTGGCGAGCGAGATCGAAGGCGTGGCCACCAGATAGTTGAGTTTCAGGGTCCAATCGGGGGGAACAGCGGTGAGTGTCGGCTGGAAAACTGTGGAACCACCGGCCAAGTTGAAAATTCCTGCCACGTTACTATCTGGCTGCTGCGCGATTCGAATCGCGGCCGTCACCGTGTCGGCCGGGGCGCTGCTGCCGGCCGTACTCGCCATCGAAAACAATTGACCGCAGGGTGTACCGTCGCCAGCCTTGCCACCGGACGAATTGACGCAGGCCGCGAGAGCGTCAGCCAGGCTATACAGCTTGCTGTTCTGTGCAAAGTAGCTGGCCGGAGTGGGCGTGCCGGGCGAGCTTCCTTGCGTGAGGTTGACGAATTCGGGCACCGTGGAGACTGCATCGAAGAAGGAACTGTCATTCGCCTTCGATCCGAAGTGCGTGGGAGACTTCCAATATTGCGCCAGAGGCGAGATGGACCCTACGGTGGTGACCTCGTTGACGGCAACGGTGCCCAGCTTGGAGAGGCCGCTGCAAGGGCCGAGCAATGCCGTAAGCATGAGGGCAGAATTCTGTCCCCCTGATACGTTGGGATCGCCCCCGCGGGCAACGATATAGATCTCGGCCGATGCGGAAGGACAGCCATACTGCGCGGGTATGGAAAAGTAGCCGTTGATATCGGACGCAACCGCTTTGATCAGCAGAGGCTGCGAGGCAGAACCAGGGCCGCGTGTACCTGCGGCATAGAGCTGGACGCTTGCGCCGCTGACTGGCCGATGCCCGCCACGAATGCTGCCCCCAATGGCGACGGGCGTGACTGAGCCCGTATAGCCACACCCCGTCGCTAGCGCCAACATGATGGCCGTGAGAATCACAACCAAGAGTAACGGGTAAACCTGTGCACTGGACCTGGTGTGTAATCCGGCGCAACATTTCTCGAAGCAAGTTCGCGGCAACAACCGCGTGAGGTTCTTGAGAGGTGCAGACGTTACCGTGGTACTGCCGTCGGAAGCCGCAACATGCTGTGTGGCGTGGGCCGCCAACTCCGTCAAACCGCTTTTAAACGTTCTTTTGCTGGCGTGGGAAATGGGTCCGACGTTCATTAAAATCCCCGTTTGAAGACTGGCTCAAACGACGATCGAACCGCAGCAAGAAGAGTTGGCGCACTAAAATGGCAAGAGCCCGAGATAAGAATCAACGCCCTATTTGCAACTCAGGTGGCGCGCTCTTTCATTCAGGCTGGTTCACATTGGGGTGAGAATCTATATCGCGAAAGTGGTAGGCACGCTTCGGTACACGCAAACAAAGGACTTGCTGTCGCCAAAAGTAACGTTGCAGAGGCCCAAAGTAACGTACTGGGCGAAAATAAAGCTAAGCTTTTGTTTTTGATTTCTTGGTGATTACGTGGTGGGCAGTTGGTTAGGCAGATTCGGTGAGGCGACTGACGCAGACGAAAGCTGGCGGTTGGGAGGCCGAAAATAGAAGCCGTCGATGGGAATTCGAAGACGGGAAGATCACCGGTGCTGCTCAGCGAGGATCAGAAGAGAATGAAGCTTGCGGAGACGACTGGCCAATTTATTTTAAGGGCAATGATTCGGAATCAGGCCTGCGGGCAGTGCCGCGTTACAGAGCCAACTGGGAAAGAGCGGATCCATGGTCGGAGTGCCGCCAAGAGGCTGAATGCCCAAACCAACGGCCGAGGGTGTTTTCGGGAGTAGACCGGCGAAGGTAGATGACATGCACTGTGCCACGCTTGTCGAACCTGCACAATTTGGCGGTCCAGGATTCGTTGTCGGTGGGTTAACAAATAGAGGGTCAATACCGAGAATGTTGCTTGTCGCGTAAGAGAAGCCCGGGCTGGCGCTCTGACCCGCATTCTGCCCTGCAATTCCGAACGCAAAATTTGCCGCTACGACATCGGTAGCATCTCCTTGGGCAACATAAAGTGCATAGTTCGGATTTGTACCGCAACCCGTCGCTGAGGTCGCCCTGGCGATGTTATTGGCGACGTTTATGCCCTTGGATTCCTGCAAGGTGATCTCGCCACACCAGATCGTGTTCAAGTTGTGATCTGTGTTATTCCCGAAAGCAGTGTTGTTCACTACATAGACCGGCGCCTTGGTAGTCTTGACCACGCGAAAGCCACTGGCGCCATTCAGAAAAGCGACGTTGTTATCCATAACGGCCTGTTGCGCATAGTCAACCGCATCAAAGGTGTCGAAGATGATGCCTTCCCCGTCGGTGGGCGTCCCACCCGCACAGGGGTTACCGTTCATGTTGCCCCAGGTATAGTTTCCGGCCACGTAGATATGGGTGCCGGGCAGCTGGTCCGACTCGGCAGGCTCAAAAACAGTGATACCGCTGCCACATTGAGTAGTCTGCTGGGCAGCGTTGTAGGCAATATTGCCCACAAGAACAAAATAATCGGTCCCGGCAGGGCCGTTGGGGATGGCCTCGAAACCTGCACCATAACAGCCATTCGCAATATCGTTGGCAAAGATAATATGGTGCAGATTCGCGGTCTGAGTCGGCGGGAAGGACGCAAAGCAAACGGCCTGTCCTCCCGTGGCTGTGACTTCCCAACCTTGCACACCCCAGTAAGACGAGGTGACCCACATTGCGTCTTGGTTGGTGGCAGTCAATTTGCAAGTGTCGAATGCTTCGCATTTGAGCCACACTACATTGGCCACCGCTCCGGGCGAACAGGTGACCGGCCCCCACTTCCCGTGCGCGAAATTCTGTTGGTCATACGCGGTGCTGGAAGCGGCGATAATGGTGTCGCCGCAGTTCACAGGATGATCGGGACTCAGCCACGCCTGGCTGGCGGACAAGCCGCTGTTAGCGTCGCTCCCAGCCGGCGAAAGATAATATGTTACCGGCGCAACCGTGACCGTGAAGTTTGCGCTGGTTGCAGGCGGAAGGTTGGGACTGGTGGCCGACAGCATATAACTTCCGGCGGTGCTAACCGTCAGATTGCTGAAGGTTGCGACTCCATTCTGCGCGGAAACGGTCAGCGTTCCTCCGAGATTTGTGCTGCCTGCCAGCGCGAGCGTGACTAGACTGCTGTCGGCCGTCACCGTTTTCCCATCGGCGTCCTGTATCGCCACCTGGACCGCTGGTGAGATCGCTGTCCCGGTGAACGCATTTGAGGGTTGCACTGTAAACGCCAGATTCACCGGCATATCCACGGTAAAACCGGCACTGGTCGCCGAGGTGAGGCCCGAACTGGTTGCCGACAGCGTGTAGGTTCCCACAGTGCTTAGCGTGAGATTGCTAAACGCTGCAATACCGTTCTGTGGAGTGACCGTCAGCGTTCCCGCAAGACCTGTCCCGACGGTAAGCGCAATTGTAACTGGATTGGTGGCGGTCGCTACTACGTTTCCGTCGGCGTCCTGGATCATCACCTGCACCGCGGGTGAGATCGCTACGCCGGCCAATGCATTCGATGGCTGCTGCACGAAAGCCAGCTTTGCCGGTGGATGTGCCGGATTAATGGTCAAGTTCGAAGAGGCAACTGAACTTACCACCCCTCCCAAGGCAGCGATCGC
The DNA here is from genome assembly GCA_963850235.1 of uncultured Acidobacteriaceae bacterium. GTDB lineage: Bacteria > Acidobacteriota > Terriglobia > Terriglobales > Acidobacteriaceae > PALSA-350. The sequence continues at coordinate 268,804 of CAWKKM010000012.1, forward strand.
CTGCACGGTCGATGAGGCACTAATCGAGATCGCGCTCGTATATGCGGCGGACGAAGTGGTTGGAACTTTTCCGTCGATTGTGTAGTAGATCGTTGCTCCCGGCGTCGCGTCACTCATCGTTACCTGTTGCGCGCCGGTGTAGGTGCCGGTGGCAGGTGAGATGGAAGGAGTCGCCGGTGCAACAGACGGAGGCGATGCGGAAGACCCACCACATCCGGTGATAACCGTCAGAGTCATTGCTGCGGATAGCACACCCATGAGTAGCTCGCAGTATTGCGGACTCTGCAACTTCCGACGTTCTTTGGGCTGCGCCACCAGGAAACGTATGAGGGTACTGAAATGCGAAAAGTGTTGAATCCCGGAGCCCTTGGTAACTACTGACACATCCCGTTTGGCACAAATTGCCGCTGTCCTCATGAAGACCATGAAAGTCTTAGTACCTGTACGAGAAAACGTCAGGAACTTCATCGATACTCCGTTTTCGAAAATGCGGCACGTTAAATCTACCTCAGGGATCGTGGAACCGCAGCAAGGAAAAAAGTGGCGTCTAAGCCTGTTAGCCAAAGTAATCAGCATCGACCTCGCTGCCCCACCCGAAGATCGCGTCACCCTCCACTTTGCCGTACTTGTCGCTGGATGAGGATCGAGACGGCCTACGTATTCCTGCCAGAGGTTCAGCCCGAGCTTCCAACGCGCGGTCCGTTCCACCACACGGCTCGCCGCAGCCAAGTCCGATCCACAGTTTTTTTACAAAATGGAGATGCCGCTCTGGTCAAACTGTGATCTATAATCGCAGTGGATTTTCGATGGGTTGATACGAAGACCCACACCACATAACGTGGATGAAGTCTGGTTGGCGACTGCTTTTCTGTTGACATAAGAGCCTTTGTGTGGCACGCATCCTTGGACAATCGATCCCGCAATTGCTTCGACAAGTTTCACTCGTTGATTCGGTCTCTCATCAATCACCTTCATCGATACACTTTTAATCTGCCGGCGGAACCTAGAATGAATCGATCCTTGGGCCAAGACACCCTAATGGTCACTACAACTGAAGACTTGAGGCAAAGGCGATCCACGATCGTCGACCTGTTTCAGGCACAGGTCATCTCCAGCGCACTTTCAACAGCACTGGAAGTAAATAACAAAAGCCTTTCGTACGCTATCTTAGGCAGCCGGGTTGACCAGTTGGTGCGCGACCTCAGAAGTCACGGAATCGGCTGCGGTGACATCGTAGCCCTTTGCCTCAAGAGGACTGAGAACCTCGTCATCGCGATGTTAGGGGTTCTAAAAGCGGGAGCCGCGTATCTACCTCTGAACCCCAGCGATCCACCCTACCGCCTGGGCCAGGTCATATCGCACGCGGTCTCACGATTCGTTGTGACCGATACTCAGAGTATGACGAATCTTCCCGAAGTTGCATCGCCAGTCTGGGTGATGGATCGCCGGCCGGCCATGGCAACCGAGGATGATGGCGGTGAGGTATTCTACGCTCCAGAACCGACGGACCTAGCCTACGTCATTTACACCTCGGGAACCACAGGCAGCCCCAAGGGAGTTGCTGTCACGCACGGCGCACTCACAAATATCTTTGCCGACGTCGCGCAACGCGTCGCTTTTAATGACCGCGCCAGCTGGCTCGCGCTGACCACGGTTTGTTTTGATATCGCAGCCCTTGAGCTTCTTTTGCCGCTGTGTTTCGGGGGCAAAGTGATCCTGGTATCGGAGGAACAAGCGAGAATCGGACGGGTTCTCGCCGGCATCATCCACCATAAGAAGCCCACGGTCATGCAGGCAACTCCGATTACCTGGCGAATCCTGGTTGAATCCGGCTGGGCTGGTTCCCCTGACCTCACCATCCTTTGTGGCGGAGATCGGCTGGACCGCGAGCTGGCAAACAAGCTAATCACTCGATCTGCTTCGCTGTGGAATATGTATGGACCGACCGAGACAACCATCTGGTCCACAGCCGAGAGGGTCTCATTGGGCGATGGCCCAGTGACGATCGGGAAGGCAATTGCAAATACCGAGATCTACATTCTTGATGCGGAAGGGCGGCCACTGCCTGCCGGCGAGGTGGGCGAAATCTGCATAGGCGGAGTTGGCTTAGCTCGAGGCTACGTGAATGATCCCCAATTGACACGTGAATACTTCATTGAGCTTCACTCCTCTGCTTCGCGAAGTACCCGGGTTTACCGGACCGGCGACCTTGGACGCTGGAACGATCAGGGAAGGCTGGAGTTCCATGGCCGCATCGATCATCAGGTAAAAATAAATGGCTTCAGAATCGAAGTGCAGGAGATAGAAAGCGCCATCCGCCGGCTTCCGGGCATTGCCGATGTTGCCGTGGCAGGCGTCGTCGGTCCCAGCAACCAAAAGCGGCTCTTTGCCTTTTTCGTGGCCGAGCCCAACCTGAATATCACGCTCTCCCAGCTTGTCTCCCACTTGGCCCGGTATCTGCCCAAATACATGATCCCGGAGAAATTCTGGCATTTGGAGAGTCTACCGAGTACACCCAACGGTAAGAGAGATACAGCAGGACTGGAAGCACTCGCCAGGGTGAAGCCTGAATTGATAGGTTGACCGTTGTTGATATCGGTGTACTCAGCGGGGCAGCAACCTGTTAGTTCCAGGGCGTTTCCAGATGAATGGCACTGTCCTGGTTCGCGGTGATGGCGCTGCCGCAGCCGCGGGTCGTTGCCTGGGGCCCGGTGTGCAGCCTATCCCATTGCCACACTCCGCGCTTGCCTCTTCAGAACACGATGATGGGCGATTAGTCCTGCGAGGCTCCATGCATGCTCAGGCGTGAATGTTGAAACTGACGCGCGAGGAAGCCGTCGCTCGCCAGCAGTTCCGCCGGCCGGCCCATCTCCAGAATTCTTCCCTGGTCCAGTACCACCACCATATCCGCCCGTTCCACCAGGGACATGCGGTGGGTGATGAGAATCGCGGTCCGGCCCCGGAGAACCCGCCCAAACACACTCGTAATCGCCGCCTCCGAAACCGGATCGAGCGCAGAGCTTGGCTCGTCCATAATCAAAATGGCCGGATCTCGAAGGAGTGCACGAGCCAAGGCGATGCGTTGGCGTTCGCCGACGGACAGGGTCGAACCACGTTCTCCCAGCAGGGTCTCGTAACGATCCGGCAACGATTGAATAAAATCGTCGATGGCAGCCGCCTTGCAACAGCCACGAATCTCCTCGAGCGAAGCATCAGGCCGGCCATACGCAATATTCTCCCGCACGGTCGCGCGAAAGAAATATGGGGTTTGCTCCACTACGGCAATGTGCCGGCGCAAGTCTTGGAATCGAAGATCGCGCAGGTCGTGCCCGTCGATCCTGATGCTCCCCGACTGCGGGTCGTAGAAGCGCAACAGCAGGTCGGCCAGCGTTGACTTCCCTGCTCCGCTGGAGCCCACCACCACGCACAGCGCCCCGGCAGGAACATGAAACGAAACCTCGTCGATGACCGGAACGTTTTCTGAATAGCGGAAGTAAACACCGTCGAAATCAATTGCGCCGCGGACGTCCTCCAATGCGAGCGCGTCGGCAGATTCCTTCACTTCTACCGGCGCATCCAGAACTTCGAATACGCGGCTGAGAGCCACCCCTCCGGTAAGAAGATTGGTGTAGATCGCCAGCAGACTCTGCACCGGCGAAAGCAATCGCATATGGTACGCCATAAAGGCGACCAGTCCGCCTACGGTGAGATGGCCGTCGATCACCAACTTGCCCCCGTACAAAAACACCAGCGCAGTCGAAAGAGCCAGCACGGTGCCTGGCAGGGCGCTGGCCATAAATGACGTGAGCTGCATCGACAACATGGATTGCACGAAGCTTGCGTTGAGGCGTCGAAATCTATCTGCCTCGTGCCCTTCGTTTCCCGAAGAAACAATGAGCCGCATACCGAGGAGGCTCTCGATCAGAAAGCTGCCCAAGTCGGCGCTGCGTTCGCGCAGGGTTCGAGTTTGCACCGTGAGCCTTCCCTGGTAGTGTCTCAGGGCGATAACTCCCACCGGCAGCAGCACCACACTGAGCAGGAACAAATGCCAGTTAAGCCAGACCATCATGGCGACGCTGCCTACAAAGAACAGGACGTTCGAGAATACAGAGAGCAGAGTGTCGGAACAGATGCGCTGTACTTCACTAATGTCGTTGTTGATGCGCGAGACCAGATCGCCGAGTTTGGTCTTGTTGAAGTACCGCGGAGCAAGGCGCTGCAGGTGGCGGTAGACCGACAGCCGCATGGTAAAAAGGCTCTCTGCTGAGATCCGTACGTACCGATAGCTCGAAAGGATGTTGAGCACGAAACCCACGACGGTGACCACTACCGTGAGGATGGCTATCTCAAAAAGGGCGTGAACATTGCGCCGGATGAGCGCATCGTCGATCAGGAGTCTTGAGATATAAGGTTGGGCCAGACCAACCATTGTTGAGAAAAGCCCGAGAAACATCACCAGCAGCAGTCCGCGCCAGTAGGGCGTGACATAGACGAGTGCCCGCCGGTACTGGGCCAGTAAAGCGAACTTGTTTTCCGCCACGGTCCCTCCCGGGACACTTTTCGGTACCTGGAACGTCTGGGGCCCACGGATGGTTGTAGGCTCCATTATCGCCGCTGCAGGGTGTGATGGCGACTTATAAATAAATCATGAGTCCGCAGTTGCCCAGGCCATGGCCACGCTGGCGGGCGAAGAGCATTCCTATTGCGGCGAGGGTTCGCTCCGGTATCATTTCTGGGTATTCGGGTTTCGAGTGTATCCGGAAGGCATTGAAGTAGGCCGACCGAACGGTGCGAACGTCGAAATTACCGATCCATCCCGCCACTCCCGCCTCCTGGCCTGCTTTGGCCCCAGGGCGAAGCACCGCAAAAATGACAATGTAAGGACATCTCGCTCACAAATCAGGCGCCCTCCCGTTGCACACTGGGAGAGAGCAATTTGAGCCGCAGCCCGGGACTGGCGTCCGATGTACAAGACGGGAACAATATGAGTGCCGATTCACCCCAATTCGCACAAGCCTACTGGAATCGAGCGGCGGAAACCTATGTCCAGGACTTTAGCGGCACGGGTATCGGGGAAGCACGCCGTCACGCGGTGTGGAGACGCTTGGACAAAATGTTCTCCCCGGGCCAGAAACTACTCGAACTGAACTGCGGCACGGGCATCGACGCTGTGCACCTCGCGCAAAAGGGCATTCAACTCGTTGCCTGTGACATTTCCTCCCGAATGATTGATCTTGCCCGGCAACTCGCCGCTTCGGCCAACACCAGCGAGCTTATCGACTTCAGGGTACTTCCGAACGAGGAGATCGGCTCTCTGAAAGGAGAGAACCTCTTTGACGGGGCCTTCTCAAATTTTTGCGGCCTGAATTGCGTAGAAGATCTGGCAGCGGTGGTGCGCGAGCTGACGCGCCTGGTGAAGCCCGAAGCTCCGGTTCTCCTCTGTATGATGGGACGCTTTGTCCCCTGGGAAATTGCGTGGTTCATGGGACGTGGAGAGCCTGGGAAAGCACTACGCCGGTTTCGCGGAAATAGCTTTCGCCCGTCCGGCCCAGGAACCGTATGCATCCAGCGCCCGTCGGTGAGCGAAATAGCACGCGCTATGTCGCCGGCGTTCAGGCTGCGGAAATGGAGCGGGGTTGGTATAGCCGTGCCACCCACCTACACCGAGAATCGGATGCAGCATTTTCCACGCATGATCAAAGGTTTGGCCGCCATCGACCGCATGATCGAGGAGCTTCCGCTGTTTCGCCGGATGGCCGACTGCGTGGTTCTGGAATTCGAATGTGTAAAGGCTCAGAAAGGCACGACATGACCGCGAAGCATCGCGTTGCTTTGGCGGTCAAGCGAATCGTTCTGGGCAAGCTGAACCAGCCGCAGCAATGCAACATCGGAATCCCTGATCCCCAGCCGGAGATACGTGTCTGGCTGCACGGAATCGGTGCGCCGCGCGATGTGACATTTGCGCACTCGATCGCGTGCGCCTCCCCGTTCACGATTTGCATAGGAGGCGGGGCATCGCCGTGCGATCTCACTCCGGGAAAGCCATTGGCTCTCCAGTTCCGCGAGCGCGATGCCGAAAAGCGGCTATTAGCTGAACTGGCTCTTCGCCATACGGATACCTTGCTCACCAACGGGCCGCCGTTGTCTCTGTTCCAGGTCGAAGGCTGCAAAAATTACTGTCTGCCTAAGGTCCGGCTTTGGGCTCACTATTTGCATCTGGCATATCTCCAATCGCGGAGCAAGTCGCATATTCGAATGACCGCGTGCGAGGCTCACGCTATGATTGCGGCGTTCATCTGCCCTCGACCGGTAGTGCTGGTGAGTGCAGTCTCAGGAAATCGCAGCAATCTATTTCCTATGAACTTACTCGGCAGCCTGGGCGACGGCTACTTCGCCTTTGCTTTGGACAGCACCAGACTTGCCGCACCGCTGGTGGCTGATGCCGGGTCCGTAGCTCTAAGCGGCATCCCTATGGAGCATTCTGAAGTGGCGCGGCAGCTGGGAAAGAATCACAAGCAAGAAACCATTTCATGGAACCAGCTGCCCTTCCCCACTAAACCATCATCAGCACTCAGCATTCCAGTGCCCAGCTTCGCCTCGCGCGTGATCGAACTGCAGATCGAGACAACGCACCATCTGGGGAGTCACACGTTCTTTGTGGCCCGGGTCATCCGAGACGAGCGGCACCATGACGGTGCGCAGTTCTTCATGGTTCATGGAATCTATCAATCGTGGCGCTTGGCAAACCATCACGAGCCGCGTGTGCCGGCCCCTCGTCTCGTTGCCATTCCTTGATTCGGGCTGGCGACAATATGCTCGTGAAGGCCCGGAGGGCCGGCCGCCGAGCGCCAGCCTAGTGTAGTGCGTCATGCGGATGGCCTTTATCTGATCGGAAGATCCGGAGTCGGCTCTTAGCTGGTAAGCAGTGCATTTAAAGTTACATCGCGCCGAGTCCCGCTAGGGACGACCGATATTAGCCCAGGATGGAGTGCGCAGCACGGAATCCTGGGTACCTATAGCAAAATGATCTAGCCCCGTAGGGGCGGCACACATCCTTGAGGGACGTCAGTCCTGATCGGAGCAGATACGGCACCTGACATAAATCGCCTTATTACTGACGCGCTACACTAGGCCGGCGGGGCTACGGTGACATCATCGAATCGGGTGGAATGTCCTGCTCCAGCGAGTCTCATCAAAGAAGTGGATGAACTCATGCAGTGTCGAGCTCGCCTGATCCTTAAGCGGCACATCTTCCAGACCGGATTCGGGTGTCGCAATGGACCAATAGACGAATAGGGGACGCCCCAAAATGTTCTCCCGCGGCACAAATCCCCAGTGCCGGCTGTCCATACTGTTTGTGCGATTATCCCCCATCACAAAATAATGGCCGGGAGGGACGACCAGGTCCTCACCCTGAACGTACTTGGCTAATAGCACGGACCATTCGGGCGTGACACCAGGCTCAGTAGAGGGATCCACTGACGGGAAATTCTGCATCAGCTCGAAGCTTGACCGAACGAATTTCATTTGTCCAGATCCACGTGTCGTATTCGCATTGGGATTTTTCGGTTTCCGCGGGTGAGGACTTTTTGCCAGCCGGATCAGCCATGAGGATATGACGAATGGATATCTCCAGACCGTGATCACAGCGGATCGTCGCGGGCTAGCCGAACTTAGGTATGGCCTTCCAGGAAACGCTCCATCGTTCTGTCTACGGCCGGCTGTACCTTGCGGGAGCGGTGTTCATGCTGCTGATTCCTTACGTCCTCTATACGTATCGAATCAATTGCATAAAGCCGTAATCCATGTGCAGTTGATGATGACAATGCAAGAGGGTGGGACCAGGGTTGCCAGCAATCATATCTACCTCCACTTTATGATATGGCTCCACGTTGATCACGTCCTTGCGGATCCCTGCGCTCCGTCTACCGGCGATACTTACAATTTCGAAGCTGTGCCGATGTAAGTGAACCGGATGCGTTTCATTGCTGGTATTCAGAAAGGCAAAGCGATAACGCCCGCCCTCGCGCACCTCGAGCGGCACCATGTCGGGGAAGCTCTTTCCGTTGATAGTCCAACGGTCAAGCACACCATGGGTACCCGCAATCTTTTCAAAGCGCATGGGGAATGTTGCGTCCGGCACTATCTCGGGAGCGCTCATGCCAAATTTTGTGTATGCCCAGTCGTTCTCCTCCGGGTCCTTCCATTGCGCGGCTCCCCCGCAACCTGCGTACTCGACAGGCAGACCAAGACCCTTAAGCCTTTCGTCTTCGCTGGTAGAGCCGAGTATCCAGACTCCCGGCACTTTCATTTCCACAATGGCATCGACCCGCTCAGCCACGGCGAGGGAAACAACCGATACGCTGCGTGGGTTGGGAACCTGGTTACCATCCAGAGCCAAGACCTTAAATTGGTGGCCCGGCAAGGCCAAACTGACGTTCTGCGTCGCACTGGCATTTAAGAAGTGGAAGAGTACCCGCTCATTTTCGTGGACCCTGAGAGGTTCCGTTGCCGACAGAACCTTGCCGTTAAAAGAGGCGTAACGATAGGAAATCTGGCATCCGGAGGACTCGGTACCCATGGGCATCAACTTTGGTTCCCAATGATGGACCGCCAGAAAAATCTCGTGATCATAATGGCCGGGATCCTGCTTCGGTTCGACGTACATGAAACCGTACTGTCCTGAGTACGCGGCCAGACTGAAGTCGATACGGCTGGCGTCAATTCTGGCGGAATTGTGAGTGTGATACCAACGAGATCCCGATGGCGACGGCGTAAAGCGAAAGTAACTCCTGCCGTGCGGCGGTATCATGGGGGACCCTTCCTCCATTGCGCCATCGTTTTTCGGGTCATTGTGCAAACCGTGCCAGTGAACGAGTTCAGGAGTATTGGTATCGTTAAATACCTCTACACTGACGGGCACGCCTTCCTTAAAGCGAAGGAGCGGGCCAGGCACGGTGCCGTAGCTAATCGTGTTAACCGTAATACCGGGTGCCAATTCGTGAGACCCGGAGGCGATGCGAAGGGAAAAATCGGGAGCAGGTTGAGTGATCGTCTGCGCATGACCGGGCAGAACTTTGCGCAGACCGAAGGCCGCGTTTGCAGCCCCGGCGAGCAGAATAAAGTCTCGCCTATTCACTTGCTTCTCCGGCCGTGAGCGCGCAGGAATACGCTTCTGCGGACAACATTTCTGTTATCGCAGGGAACGAGCGATCGCTGGCAAGTTCGCAGGCACGGATGACGAAACCACACATATTTGCCGTAGCAAAACTTACCCCACGCAAATTCCTGAAAGGGTGCATTCCTGGAAGACTTCGAGGGTACCCTGATGCTCTCCAGCGTACTGATTGCGGCGCAGAGGAGTATCGAAATACATCTCGCGGGCAATCCCAGTCAACCCCGACCCCGATGACAGTCGGCAGGCTTCCCGGCAGTACCGAAGCAAGGCCGCACTCGGCGGCTGCAACCATCAAAACGCCGGCTTCGCGGGCTTTATTGACCAAGCTGGCGAGCAGAGATCGATGGGCACTATTTGCGGTTCCCAGACTAAGATTGACGACATCCATTTTTTCATCGATCGCCCACTCCATCGCTTCGCTCAAAGAGTTCAAGTGTGTTCGCAAAGAATCGTGATATATCTTGGCCGCGTAGTACGAGGCCATTGGAGCCTTCTCCTTGATTGCCGCCATCACGGCCGTGCCGTGGCCGAGGTAGTCGAGGTAATCGTCTGCTTGTGCGCTGGAGCCGAAGGTCATACCACCGTCCACCCCGTTTACGTGAGGATGGCGGGAATTAACGCCGCTGTCGATCACGGCCACGCGTATCCCTCTTCCAGTCGCACCTTTGAATAACTGGACGCCGGCTTCATGTGGGACAGATGCGCTCTGGTCTGTGTTTTGATCCATCTGGATATCGATTGCAGGAAAAAGCCTTAACTTCCTGCTATTGCGCTGCTCCGGGAGTGGACGATGATGGTGCTTCCTTGTTAGCCAGTGTAACTACGTCGGTCGTTAGATCCTTGTTGACGTAGATGACCTTGTCAGAGGTAAGCGTTTTTGCGTCGTAAACTTCAATCGTCGATCCGGAGCCGTAAAGATACAGTTTGCTTCCGTCACTGCTGATCCCAAAATTGAATGTTGGACGAGAATCAAAAGGAGCCCTTTTGATCACCTGGTGCGTAGCAATATCCCAAACCCACCATTCCGTCATCCTGTTTTCGCTTGAACCCGTATACATCACAGAGTAGCCGAGTTTGTGGTCGGGAGACAGCATAAAGCCCATCATCGGAAGCGCCGGCCCGATGGGCGTGTACTTGACCTCACGCGTGAGCATGTTGAGCGATGCAAGCCCTAGGGTTCCCTTGTGCACGACTGGGTCTACCGACACAAATACCGAGCTTACGGTGGTCTTGTCGTCGTTAGGGTCATTGACCGCAGCCAGACGATATGGTGATGCTCCGGGATAAGGTGGTTTGGCCAACGGAATGCGATCCGCAATCGTGAAGGTAGCCAAATCAATGATCATAATGTCTTCATCGAAGACGTAGAGGTATTTGCCATCGGGCGAGACTTTGTAGGTAGCTGAGAAGCCAAACCCTGTGTCATAGCCCTTGGGAAAATTGTAGGTCTTCTCTACCGCCCTGGTGTCAAGGTTTATGACAGCAAACTTTGGCGGATCAAGGTGGTATTCATCCTTATCCTTCCGGACGACCCGTAGAGTAGCGTAAAGAAAATGACCGCCTGGATCTGCGGCCACACCAGAGAAGCGAGGCACCGAATCTGCTCCGTTTTTCCAGCTTCGTACGTCGTTGGAAATGCTGGGTTGGCTACGTTCATCCGCGAGATCAATCGTGCCGACGACTTTGCGGGCCGCAAGGTCCACGATCTCAATCGTCATCTTGGTATTTACGATATATAGCTGCTTCTGGTCCGCGGAAAGAACCGTAATTCTGGGCACCCCGGACAATGGGATCTCGCCTGCCACAACCTCCTTATCTTCGTCAAAGACCAGCAGTTTGCGATCGAGTGTACCCACATACATAAGATGAGGCGTGGAGGTCCCATCCGCCGCAAGAACCTCGCATACTCCACCGGTGAGAAATGCAACGGCCAGGGCTAACCATATTCCATGTTTTTTTTGAACCACGGGTTTCTCCTTTTCCGGGACTGAACTAAGGAAACAAGATATCGATCTTGCGCCAGTCATTGGCGCCGGAGGAGCACTTATCGGTCCAGCTGGGCGCATTGTTCAGGTGGTCCGGCACCTGCGCCGGCCAGCCACAGCCGAGGTAGCAGTCGAAGAGGTCGCGCTCCACGGGCTGACAGAGGCCAGCCGTTCCGCCGGAGATGTCCACCTCCCAGCCGGGGGTAAAGTTCAAAGTACACCCCATTGGGTGGTAGACCTTTCCGGCGGCGGCGGAGGGATCCTGGAGAGCGACGAGGTCTCCTCTCCCAGCCGCATGTAATTCTGCTACGTTTTTCGCTTTGCGATTCATTGCCCGCAATGACGCCATAGTCATTTCCCTCTTTAGAAATTGGTTTGCCCATGTAAAACCTTCAGTTTTCGTTGAATCGACTAAGAAAATCGGGATTGCGGACTGCTATCTCGCCGTAGATCTGAAGACAGACATCATTCCAACCGCGAATCCAGTCACAATAGTGGAGATTGGAAGCGCTCGTGTCACCGGTGTGGATGAAGGCTTCGTGGTAGCATCCGCCGGCGCAGACTGGCCTTGCCCAGCAACTGTGGCAGTCATATCTCGCGCCGATGTGGTGACTGCGTAGAAATCCCGATCGGGCATCCCGGTCGATGCCGTCCTTGATGGTTCCCATCTTGCCCACAGGCGAGTCCACGAAACGGTGGCAGAGACTGATATCACCTTCAGTCCCGACTCCCAGCAGGCCCAGGCCGGCTCCGCAGGCATATGCTTTACTGATGCCGCTGTGAAGTTCTTTCAGTGTGTCGCTGGCATTGGTGAATCCATGCTGGCGGTTTTGGAGAGCGTGGTCCCGGTACTCCCAAGCTAATGCGGCAAACTGGTCCAGGACATTATCCATTTTTTGCGGACCGATAGAGTACAGCCGGTTTGGACTTGCGGTGGCCGGCGAGAAGCCGGCGGCGTCGAACCCGATTTCTTCCGTCAGGTGCTTGTAGATCCTCCGCACATCGCTCACACCGGCGGTGAGCGTCACCCGCGCGCCAATGGAATTTGTGCGATGCCTCTTGAGGAGCTTCTTTATGTTCGGGACGATGACCTCGTAACTTCCTTTTCCATTCTTGAAAACCCGTTGACTGTCGTTTAATTCGCGATCACCATCGATGCTGACGGTCACCCCGATCCTGTATTCAGAAAGGAACTCAATGATCTCTTCGGTGAGCAGAGTCGCGTTGGTAGTCAGACTGAACTCTATCTTCTTACCCGATTCGGCAGCCTTGCGCTTTGCATAGGCCACCGTCGTCCGCATCACCGGAAAATTCAACAGCGTTTCGCCCCCAAAGAATGTCACATGAATGTTGGGGCGAGCGGCGGACTCCGCCAAAAGCATATCGACGGATGCTTCGGCCACACCCGAACTCATGTATTTCTTTTTTCCCGCGGTTTGCGAGATACGGTCGTCACTGTATTCGTAGCAGTAGGTGCACGCCAAATTGCATTGGTTCGTTATATTCAGCACGACTCTTTGCAAAGGAAAGTCCTGCACAGGAACCGAGGGGCTTGGCGCACGAGCCGTGGTGGAGGCAATCGCTTCCACATCTTCCAGTTCATCTAACGTCGCTTGGGCAAGGTCTCGAGAATAGCCAACACCCAGCAATTCCTCGATCATTGTGTCCCGATCGACGGCTCTGTCGGCGAGAAGGTCGAGCACCTGTTTTCCCGGTCCCTCAAGGGCGAAGATGGCTCCGCTGGGAACCAGATACCAGAATTCAACTCCGGCCGCTGTGAACCTGTGATGCTCCGCGATGCGATAGACCGGCGTGTCAACTAAGGTCCCCGTCCTCATTGGCCAACCTCCGGTTGATCGTAGTGCATGTATACAGGGACCACCACGACGAGATAAGAGCGAGCCTTGAGCTCCTCGCCGCCTGGGCCTTTGTAAAGCGCATTCACCCAGACGTCACCCCAGTTTTCAGTAGGGTAATTGTTTGCCTGCTTCCTGCGATCCGGGTTGGGCCCTTCCAGATTGGGTGTGAAGAGGCCCGAGCCGGCGATGGTTCCGACGTACTTGACATCGTCGTCCTTTGGAGTTGCATAGAACTCTTCCAGGGACCAGCTCGATGGCACTGGGCCAAGAGCAACATCATCGGCGGTACCAGGTTTGCTGTCCTCGCCATTGGCGAAGCCAAGTGCCTGGAATTCGGCGTATTGCTTCGGAGCTATGGTGCCACCGAGACGGGCAAAATTAGCATCGGGGCTCACTTTGATGTAATCGACCTTCTCGTAGACAGTCAACGTCTGCGGCGCCATGAGACCCTTGATCGACAGGCTGTGAGGCGACGCGGGCAACCCGCCAGCAACGGCCAGCTGTACAACAATTTCGTCAGCCGTTGCATGCACAATTTTCGTAACTTGCACCCCTTTGCCGAGATCGAAATCAGCCGGTTTCAGTCCTCCGGGAAGGTTTGCGCCGTAGATATGAAGATCTGCCGTTGACGGGGACTTCACCGAAAACAGGTCGAACCCCAGGACCACCGGATCACGCTGCACGCGGGTGAGCTGCACATCCAGGCCGAACTCCTGGTAGCCGCCCCAAAACCAACGGCCATCCATGATGTTCGCGTTAGCAGAGAGCATCATAGCTTCCCTCGTGTCCGCCGGAAAGGCAGGATCCTTGGCGCCCGCCGGTGTTGCAGTCGCATGACCGCGCCAGCTATAGCCGGAGTAGACAACGCCCTTACCAGTTCTGGTTACGACTTGCCCATCCGGATAATGGAGGATCGTCTTAGTCATAAAATCATCAGGGGTGGGGCATGCTTCAATCGTCATCTCACCAAAGACTTTGCCTTTTCCGGGTTGATAGGCACTTACAGCCCAGATACCTGCCAACTTGGGCGCGCTGACGGCACCTTTCCATGCCGCCCACTCCGGAGTGATAAGTGGTTGGTTCTTCGCCAGGTACTCTAATGCGATGTCGATGGGATACGCGGTATTTGGTCTCGCGGGAGACGGAGGATAGTTCAGCTTGGTCTCGTACTCATTCAGTTGGCTGGTTGTGACCGGCGTGTCTTCGGGATGGGCATTTCGGTCAGCCGGACGAAACACCATGGGCTCCGCCCCCGGAAACAGTGCCATATGGGTGTTAGCGAGCTTTATATAATCCGCAGCGGTGCGCCTTTGCGACAGGACCCGGCCGATCGTATGACATTGGTTACATGTCTGCTGCAGTTCTGAGGGGACGCCAGCCTCCTCCTCTTGGGTACGGAAAAGCCGGTGCTCCACTTCCCAGAAAACAGGCCGCGCCTCTTGCGGAGCGAGTCCATTGTTGTTGCTGAGATAACGGAGCATCTGACGGGATTCCTCAGGAGTGGCGACCAATCCATTGAGCCGGACCATGCGTTTGAGGATTTGCTCCCAGACTTCAGGGGTGGTCCGGATGTAGGAGATGCGCCGCATCATGCCGCCGGCATCGCGTGCATGGCACCCGGCACACTTTGAAATTACGAGCGGATCATTGATAGGAATTCCTTGAGCGGTCTCGCCGCTAGATTGAGCGGCGCTGACACCGGCCGCCATGAGCAACAGTAAGCAGACCCGGCGAGCTAAAAGTGTTGATTGCGTTTTCATGATTTCCTATCCCTCAGAAAGTAAAGCGCGCCGTAACCTGGACGGCTCGGGGGCCTGCACCCTCCGCGCCCTGAACATTGTTGACTTGCCCGAACCCACCTACGTTAAAGGCCGTACTAGGCTGCTCGTAGTTGACGTGGTTAAAGAGATTGGCAGCCTGCACACCGCCCTGAACACGCATACCTTCCCGTATGGTGACGGACTTTATCAACGAAGCCGAAATGGCTTCCGTCCCTATGCCGGGTACACTGCCGACCGTGGAGTTCCCGAAGCGGCCTATATTATCTGCTGGAACCGTGAACGCCGCAGGATTGAGCCATTGCGCGAGACCCTTGTTATTTACGTTAAATGGTGTGCCCGGAACCCGGTCGGGTCGCACTGGATTGAGGTTCGCAAATCCTGTCCCAGAAGGATCGGATCCAGGAACCGTGATGGTCAGAAAAGGACCAGACTGGAATAGCAGGACACCCGAGAGTTGCCAGCCTCCGATCAATCCATCCACCAGGTGATTGGTTGAGGTCAAGAGTAAACCGCTTCGCCCGAAGGGTAGCGTGTATAAGCCCGTGGTCAGGAACCGATGCCGCCGCGTGAAGGCTACATTTCCATAGTCAAGATGGGGATCTAGCACGTTGGTGCGGAAGACGTTCCAATCACCTGAGAAGGAAGACGGGGCTCCCCCCTGTGCGTCCGTAAGGCTTCTCGTGAAACTATAATTAGACTGGAATTGCAAGCCACCTTTGAGGCGCCTTTGTACGGTGGCGCTGAACGAGTTATAGTTGCTGCGCCCACCATTGGTCATCTGCTCCACTTCTCCCCATAGTGGATACGGAGTCATTGGCAGAGCAGCCTGATAACCTATTGTGTTTACCGGCAGCTGATTCAAGTTAATCTGCGTCTCCAGGTTAGCGCCGTGGTTTCCGTTGTAGCTAAACTGCAGGGCAGTGCTGGCTCCGAGGTCTCGCTCCACGGTTACGTTCCATTGGTAGACACCGGGATCCTTGTAATGAACGTTGCTGGCCTGTTGAAAGAACTGTGTGCCGGGAACTGCCAGGTTGGAGGGGAACGGATGGGGGAAGATCAGCGATGGCGCGCCGTCGTTGATGCTTTGAAAATACTGGCCCTGGCTCGCGCTGTGGATCGCATAGGTCGCCCCAAGAAGTGCTCCCAGCGGTACAGCAGTGAATTTTCCAAAACCGCCGCGGATTACAGTCTTATTGTTGCCAAACGGTCGCCAGGCAAGCCCCAGCCTCGGTTGAAAATCAGTTTTTTGCGAGAAGCGTAAGCTCTCAGGAATGCCTACTTCCGCAGCCGTGTAGATGGGGGTGGGCGCGATCGCCTCGGCAAAGGCAGGGTTCAGGATGCCGAACGCTTTTTGATTGGGAATAACAACAGCGCCGTGGACGAAGGTTCCATCCTGAACGGTGTTGTAGTCGGGAAGGAATTGTGTGCTGTTGAGAAGATGATCTCTGAACATTGGGCGATATTCCCAGCGCAGGCCGAAGTTTAGCGTCAATTTCTGGGTGATCCGCCAATCGTCTTGAGCGAAGAGTGAATAGCCGTTGGCATAGCCATGGGAATCCGGGGCTATCACAGAATCCAGGTAAGTGCTGTCAGGAATGCCCAGCAGAAAAGCAGCGAAATCATTACCAATGTATGGATTAGTTCCACCAGCCGCAGGCACACCCGTCACGGTGCCGTTAAAGTTATAAACACCCAGGCGAAGGCCCGCGTATACGTTTGAGTAAGAACCGGTCATACGCCGATAGTCCCCGCCAAATTTCAGGGTGTGGTTACTCTTCGTCCAGCTGATATTGTCGAGGAATTGAATAGTCCGGTTTGATCCTGAGGTAGAGGAAGAATTGCTCCCACCCGTTCCCTGGAACCCGCTGATCTCGAAATCGGGAACCGCATTGCCCTGTGGCACCGAGAGGCCGGTAAGACCCAGGGCCGATGCGATCTCCGAGGCTGAAATTCCGAAGGTCACCCATGTCCGATTACCGGTGAGGCCAACGCGCAATTCATTCAGCAGGTTCGATGTAAAAATGTAGTTGTATGCCGCGGTCGCGCCAAAGTCCTGCTCAGGGACGGAAAAGGCTCCAGCGAGTGGTGAAGCGTTGTAACCGCTTGCGGATGTGGGCGCCACCGCAACGCTGCGGCTCTTAAAGTTACCGCGGACGAAAAGCGTCTGCTTCTGACTGATAACCTGATCGATTCGAAGGTCTTCCTGCTCGCTCGTAATCGGGGTAACGAAGTTAATGGCGTAGTTATTCGCGATTGCTCCGGCGCCCCCCGTGTTAGGGAGCGGGTATAAGTTCGCGAGAGCGGCCTTGGCGAGAGCAGTGATTTGGTCTTGCGGGATAATGTTGCCGGGGTACGGTTGTCCGGTAGATGGATTGTAGATAGGATCGGGATACACGGAGAGGTCGCCCGAGCGCAAGGCCGCGGTTGGCATACTCTCGATCACCGTCTGCTCCTTAGGCAATCTGAGGCCTTCGTAAGCGCCAAAAAAGAATGTCTTGTCGTGACCGTCATAGAACCTCGGAATCAACAGAGGTCCACCAACATATCCCCCGAAGTCGTTCAAGTTGAGTGCCGGTTTGGTGAGGCTAAATGGGTTCTGCGCGTTGAGGCTCTGGTTTTGCCAGTTCTCGAATGCCCCGCCGTGAAAACTATTGGATCCGCTTTTCGAGACAGTAGAGATGTTAGCGACACCTCCGTATTCAGCACTGGCATTGACCTCGTTGACACGAATTTCTTCAATCGAGTTGAACGACGGGAATAGCTCGGAAATTGGACCGGAGTTGAAGGCTCCGATGGTGCTGATACCGTCGATGGTCATCTCGAACATCTTCGGTGTGGAACCCATCACAGAGATGTTCCCACTGGTGTCTGTCTGCACTCCCGGCTGCGTGGTCAGGGTAGACATCGGGCTGGTGGATCCTTGGGAACGGCTGGTGATTGCGACCGGCAAATCGATGAGCTCCTGGCCGGTCTTGGTTTCCGCAATGCTGGATACGTCCGTATTGAGGACCGCCCCGCTAACCCCTTGTACAAGCACCGATTGAGTTTCAGAACCGACACTTAGGGTTGCGTCGACGCGCTTAGTCTCGCTCGCCTGCAGGTTGATAGCCTGAAGGTGGGCTGTCTGAAAGCCGGACATTTCGATGGTGAGATCGTAGAGACCTGGCCCAACATTGGTAAAACCGTAATCACCGGATGGATTGCTGACTACCGTCCGTTCTATCGATTTGCCTCTATCGCTCAGCGTGACCTTCGCCGACGGAATGGCACTACCGCGCGGATCCCCAATGGTCCCCAAAATATTGCCGTAAGTGGACTGAGCAATGGCAGCGACGCTATTACACAGAAAGATCAGCAAGAAGTGCGCGAAAATAGCACGACGCAGGGAGCGTCCGATCTGATCTTCCTGGCCGCGACGCACGCAGCTCAAGTGACCTACTTTTTGAGTAGCAGCCATTGGGGAGACGCCTCCAGATGTCAAATGTCAGAGTCGGGAGCCCGGATGCGATAAACAGCACTCACTGCTAGCGAACTTGAAGGAAAAAATATGTTGGCGACGGCGATCCGAGTGTCTCGCCCCAGGTGAATGGAGCTGGCGACATCAAGGGTGAATGGCCCGGTGAACCAAACATTAGGGCAACCGGTTTCAGGCGTCCAATTAATAATAGTTCTGGCGTCATAAGCGTCACTGCGGTCGACACAGGCGATCTTTGCCACGGTTCGCACCGCAGTTTCATTTTGTTCGGCAATTCACCTCAAGAGACTTGCGCAAGTCAGGTAGCCGATGCTACTATCTGCCAACCCCACTGTGTTGTTCAGCACTCGGTCATCAAAAACAGCCTCCTGCGGAACCTGGCACCACATCACTTGAGGGCACTTTTTCATGGATTTGATGCAGCTAGAGCACTTTCTCGCAGTCGCGGACGAGCGCACTTTTACCCGCGCAGCAGAGCGCGTCTTCCGCACCCAACCCGCACTCAGCCAAAGTATCAAAAAGCTGGAAAGGAGCGTCGGCGCTCCTCTCTTTGCTCGGGATCTCAACGGCGTCTCGTTAACCGAGGCAGGCAAGTTCCTGGTGGACTACGCCCGCAAGATGGTCACCATGCGCGATGAGGCCACGCGATCCATCTCTCGATTATTGGCTTTGAAAGCGGGCACCCTTTCCCTCGCCGCGAACGAGTCCGCTGAACTCTATCTTCTCCCTGGCCCGCTGAAGCATTTCGTCCAGCTTTTCCCCGAAGTTAAGGTACGTATTGAGCGCGGCAGTCTGGATGAGATTCCAAGACGGGTGCTGGACCGCGAAGTGCAAATCGGGTTTGTGAGACAGACTTCCGCTTTTCAGGAGCTGCAGTCGATGGAGGTTTACACCGACGAGATGGCGGTGATTGCTTCTGCAGAACACCCGATTACTTCGAAAAAACCAATTTCCATTCGAGACCTGGATGGGGCTTCACTGATCGTCCACAGATTTTGTAATTGGACGGAAGACACCGTCCTGCGTCTCTTTCGGCAGCACTCTCTCGATTACCGGGTTGCTGTTGAGGCTCCAAGTATTGAGAGCGTTAAAAGCATGGTGCTCTCCGACATGGGTATTGCGGTCGTGCCTCGCATTGCAGTCTTGGAAGAGTTGCGGCAAGGAAAACTTGTCCAGCTTTTCATACCAGAGTTCAAGTTCACTCTTCATAGCGTGATGATCTTCCGCCGGGACAACGAATCTGAGTTGGCGCGGCAGCTTATTGAGATCATGCGCAATAAGCTGTTCGTGCCCCGCCCAAGCCATCGGATTGAGCACAGTAACCAGCTGAGAGAGGCTTGAATCTGGGCTACATCAACCCCGTTCAAAGCCCCTCGGTTCCTCACTGCGGGTTGCACTACCCGATCTGGTCTCAATCCGGTTGGGTGATTTCGGGGACAGATACCTCACCGGGTAGACTCATCAAAGAAGTGAATGAATTCCGCAGGGTCGAGCTCGCCTGATCCCTTAAGATACCGTTATCCGGCGCTCTATCGCCTTGACAGAGTGGGCCCGATCGGAGTGGCCAGAGAACAACCGGCGAGCAAAGCTCATCGCCTTACTTCAAAGGATAAGATGTAACTAGAAGCCGAACCGGCCACCTGGGACCGCTTGTCCTCCGAGCGCGTCTGTACTTGGCTGCGTCGCGGAGCTCCCCTCATGATCTCTAAACTCTTGGCGCGCCTTCGCTTCCTGATCCTTCGCAAAGGGTGCAGCGAACTCGAAGATGAACTCGATCATCACCTCGACCAGGCAATCAAGCCTAAAATATCGGCTGGAATAGACCTCACCGAAGCGCGCCGCCAGGCGTTGATCGAATTTGGCGGTGTTGAACTCGCAAGGGAACAATGCGAGCGGCAGCGTCCCGGGTGGTGGTTCGGTACGGTGCTGCAAGACGTTCGCTATGCACTGCGAGGGTTTCGCCGCAATCCCCTCTTTACGATCAGTGTCCTGGTAACTCTTGCGCTCGGCATCGGCGCGACCACGGCTGTATTCAGTGTTGTGGACCGCATCCTGTTTCGGCCATTGCCGTATCCAGATCCGAGTCGAATTGTTTCCGTGGGCATGGTGCACTCGCTGGAGCATCAGGAGTTCCTGATGGGGCGCTCCTATGTGGAATGGCAGAGTCATCAGACGCCCTTTTCGTCTTTCGCGGCACAGAGCGCTGTGGTTCAGAATTGCGACCTGGTTGAGAACAATCCGGCGCAACTGGGCTGCATTTCGTTCCAGGCCGGCTTCCTCCCATTGCTGGGGATTTCTCCGGTTCTCGGCAGGAACTTTCTGCCCGAGGAAGATCGTCCCAATGGACCTCGCGTGGTGATGATCTCTTACGGCCTCTGGAAGGCGCACTACAACGCCGATCCTCACATCCTGGATCGGATGATCAACGTCGACGGCAATCCTGCCCGCGTCGTGGGCGTGCTGCCTAAAGACTTTCAGTTTCCTACGCTGGAATCCGCGGATATTGTCTCGCCTTATGCGTTCAATCCTGCGATTCAACAAACCGTCAATGGCGGCTTCGGCTACCCGATGCGACTGTTTGCGCGCCTCAAGCCCGGCGTGAGCGTGGCACAGGCGTACGCGCAGATGCAGCCGCTTTTTACAAGCGACCTCAAGTGGTTTCCCCCTTTTGCAAAAAACGAGCTTCGGCTCAGTATCCGAACGCTGCGCGATCGCGAGACCCAGGATGTGCGTCCGGTTGCGTGGGTTCTCTTCGCGTTTGTTCTAGCGGTTTTGCTGATCGCGTGCGCCAATGTGGCCGGCTTGATGATGGCACGCGGAGCCGGGCGGCAACGTGAGCTTGCGGTACGCTCGGCGATCGGCGCCAGCCGCGGCCGGCTCATCCGCCAGGCACTCATTGAAGCTCTCTTGCTCTCATTTGCCGGAGGCCTGGCTGGACTCGCGATGGCGCAGGCACTGGTCGTTGTGTTTGTCCGCCTCGCCCCGACGGGAATTCCATTCATCGGCAAAACCCATCTTGATCTACGCATTGCGGTGTTTGCGGCTCTACTTTCGTGCTTTTGCGGGGTGATCTTCGGACTTGCCACGGCTCTGCAAAAACCAGGATTGGCCGCGCTGAACGCGAAGGTTTCGATGTCGCGCAGTCGTGTTTTTCTGAGGCGCAGCCTGGTCACAGCGCAAATCGCCATCAGCATCATTCTGTTGTCCGGCGCGGTGTTATTGCTGCGCAGTTTTACGAAGATC
Source organism: uncultured Acidobacteriaceae bacterium (assembly GCA_963850235.1). Lineage (GTDB taxonomy): Bacteria > Acidobacteriota > Terriglobia > Terriglobales > Acidobacteriaceae > PALSA-350. Next base: position 290,325 of record CAWKKM010000012.1, read on the forward strand.
GAACAGCAGAATCTCGGGATGCAAACCGGTGGAGTGCTGACCATAAGGGCGGCGCTTCCCTGGTGGCGCTACAACAGCGATCAGAAGGTGATGGACTTCTATCTTCGTCTTGAAACATCTCTGCGGCGGCTGCCCGGCACGCCTGCGGTTGGAATGGCTGATTCGATTCCGCCGGGAGGATCGCTAGGCCTTCGGTACTCCGATCTTGTGGTCGAAGGCAAGCCTCCGACGCCTCCCGGGACCGGCGGAACTGTTGTGGGCCGATCCGTCACGCCCGACTATTTTCGCGCGCTCAACATTCCCATAGTTCGCGGCCGTCAATTTACCGAACAGGATCGTACCGGCAACGAGCGCGAAGTGATCCTGAGCCGGTTATTGGCTGCGCGCCTGTTTCCAAACGAGGATCCCATTGGAAAGAGCCTCCAGTCGGAAGGCCCTCGCAACGGCCCTGAGTCCATAGTCGTCGGGGTGGCAGACAACGTAAAGAACAAGGGGCTTACGGAACAAAGTGATCCGGAGATGTACACGCTCCGCCGGAGCGTGCCCGGCGACTGGAACGGAACCAGATTGATTGTCGTCATCAATTCGGTGATGCCGGCTTCAGCGATTGAACCATGGGTCAGGTCAGAGGTTGCTTCGATTGATCGAACCGTTCCGGTTGAGATGGAGCCCCTGAATGAAACCATCAGCCGGATGGCGGACCGCCCGCGCTTTGAAACGACGCTGCTTGGATTTTTTGCACTGACGGGCCTGGTGTTGGCGGTCGTCGGGCTCTACGGTCTCATCGCTTTTATCACGACGCAGCGAACGCATGAGATCGGCGTACGCATGGCGCTCGGCGCCACGCGGGCCAACATCTTGGGTCTAATCGCAAATGACGGACTGCGCATGGTGGTGGTTGGCCTGGCGCTCGGACTCGGCACGGCGCTGGCGGTGGCGCGCATGCTGAAGGCCCTTCTATTTCAGGTCAGCGCATATGATCCATTGACGTACATCGCTGTCCCGCTGCTTCTGTCGCTCGTGGCTCTCATCGCAATCCTCCTTCCAGCTCGCGCTGGGATGCGCGTCGAGCCAGCCGCTGCGCTACGTGCTGAATGAGCCTCTGTGACAGAAGCTGGATCTGCTCAGGCAAGTCCACCTTGGGTCTCCGAAACCTTCCCCACTTGACAAGCAAGTGAAACGTAGTAGTCTCTTCAAGAGAGACCACTTGGATGTCTACTAAAGATAAAGAATCAATCCAGCTGCTGCAGGGGACACTTGATCTCATCCTTTTGCGCACACTCGCGACCATGGGCCCACAGCACGCGTATCAAATTGCCACGCGTCTCCAGCAGATCTCCGATCAGCTGCTCAATCTCAACCAGGGCACTCTCTATCCAGCATTAGTGCGGCTGGAGCAGTACGGGTGGATTAAGGGAACCTGGGGAAGGACCGAGAGCAACCGGGAAGCCAAATTCTACGAAATCACCAAAGCGGGACAGAAAGCCTTAGGCGAGGAGACAAAGACGTGGAGACGAATGTCGGCTCTGGTGGAACGGCTCTTGCTTGAGGAGTCTTAGCCATGAAGCACCTGCGACGCATCTTTCTCAGGTTTTATCTGCTTTTCGCCGGGTCCAAAGCGGAAGGTGACCTGGCAGAGAGAAATAGCAGCTCATCTGGCGTTGCTGGAAGACGAATATCTGCGCCAGGGTATGACCCCTGAAGAGGCACGACGAGCCGCAAGAATTGCCTACGGAGGCGTGGAACAGGCGAAGCAACTGCATCGCGACGAGCGAGGGTTTCAAGGGCTGAGCCGGATTCTGCAAGACACCCGATATACCATCCGCCAACTGCGTAAGTCTCCGGGATTTACCGTGACGGCCATCCTGATGCTGGGGCTGGGCATCGGAGCGACGACGGCGATTTTTTCGATCGTCGAGGGCGTACTGCTCCGCCCGCTGCGGTTCCCCGACCCGGATCGTCTGGTCACCGTGGGAGATGTGCTGGAAGACTCGCATTGCGCGTCCTGCGCTCAGTCCAGCGTAACCGCTCCCGACATTCGCAATTACATGCGCGACACGAAAAGCTTTAGCCACCTGGGTGGTTATCGGCAAAGATTGTTCGAACTATCCAGCATGGGCGATCCGGCGGCGGTGACCGCGACGCGGATGAGCGGCGAGGTCTTTGCCGCGCTGGGAGTACCGCCGATGCTGGGGCGCACGTTCACGCAACAGGAAGATGAAGAACAGCAGCAAGTGGCGGTGCTGAGCTATGGCATGTGGCGGAGCCGCTTCCACGGCGATGCGAACATACTGGGGAGCAAGATCAATCTCTATCGCAAGCCTTACACCGTGATCGGCGTGATGCCGCGCGAGTTCGAGTTTCCGCTCAACCCTGGTCACGTGAACCAGAGCGAGCTTTGGCTACCGCTCAGCCTGCAGCCAGAAGAATTTACGGCGGGCAGCGCGGCGTCGTGGAACTCTCGCATGGTGGGGCGCTTAAAGCCCGGCATTACTCTCGATCAGGCGCGGAGCGATGCGCAGCGAGTGGCCCGGGAAACCATGCGCGACTATCCGGCCTACATGCGCAGCCTGCACATTCACGCGGTGGTGACGCCGCTCCAGGAAGATACAGTGGCGCAGGCGCGGCCTTTAGTGCGCACCCTGTTCTTTGCAGTGATCGTTGTGCTGCTGATCGTCTGTGCAAACCTGGCGGGGCTTCTGCTGGTGCGTGCCATCCGCAGACGAAGAGAATTCGCGGTGCGGCTCGCCCTGGGCGCTCGCGCGGCCGTATTACTCCGGCAGTCCATCGTGGAAAGCATGGTCTTGAGTATTGCCGGCGGCGCGATCGGGCTGGCACTCGCGGCTGTGGCTCTGCGGGTGGGCGTAAGCCAGTTGCCGCAGACCCTGCCGCGCATCCACCAGATTGGCTTGGACTGGCAGGTCATGCTCTTCGCGTTGGGACTGGCGCTGCTGACCGGCCTGCTCTGTGGATTGGCTCCGGCATTTGCCGCAATCAGGACAAGCGTGAATGAGACGCTCAAAGAAGGCGGGCGCAGCGGCTCCTCGGGCAGCGCCCATGCCATGCTACGCTCGGCGCTGGTGGTGGCGGAGATTGCCGTGGCGTTGACCCTGCTTACCGCCTCCGGCCTATTGCTGCGCAGCTTCGAGAAGATGCGCAATGTGAAATTGGGCTTCCGTCCCGACCATACGCTGGCTGCGCTCTACGTTCTGCCACAGCAGCGGTATGGAACGCAGTCCGCAGTCGATCAATTCACCAAAACTCTGCTCAACGAACTGGGGCCGTTGCCCGGCGTGGATGCTGTCGGTATCACGTCGTTTTTACCTGCAGCGGGCAATGAGTGGGGCATCGCTTTCACCATCGACGGTTATGTTCCTGCCAAGGGCGCCGGGTTGAATATGGCGGCGACATCGCTGGTCGAGAGCGATCCTTTCGAAGCGCTGGGCATTCGTCTGCTCCGCGGGCGCGTCTTTACCGAGTCGGATAATGCCGGCTCACAGTTGGTGGCTATCGTGAATCGCAAAATGGCGGAGCGCTACTGGCCAGGCCAGGACCCGATCGGCAAACGGCTGCGCCGGGGCTTGCCGGAGACCACCACGCCATGGATGACAGTCGTGGGCGAGGTCGATGACGTCAAGCTGGGATCGCCGGACGCGGAGACGATGCCACAGGTATACCAGCCGGCAACACAGACGGTCGCCAGTGAAGGCGTGTTCGCCTCAGTCGGCGAATTGAGCGCCACCGACGGCTGGATCGTTCTGCGCACTCGTATGGCTCCGGAGCAGATGGAAAATACGCTGCGCGCGACGGTGCGGAAGATTGACCCGCAGTTGCCGCTCTACCAGGTGCAGACGATGGAACACGCTATCACGAAGAGCGAGACGCCGCGGCGCTTCAATACCATGCTGATTTCCTCCTTTGCCATCTCTGCAGTGCTGCTCAGTGTTCTCGGGATCTATAGCGTGATTGCGTTCTCCGTGGCCTTGCGCGAACAGGAAATGGCGGTGCGGATAGCGCTTGGCTGCCGGCGCTCCCGCGTGATCCTGTTTATCCTGAGCTCCGGTGCGCAGCTTGCGGGTGTTGGCTGTGGATTGGGTTTGCTTGGCGCCGTGGCCGCATCCCGTCTGCTGCGCTCTTTTCTGTTTGAAGTAAGCCCGTTTGATCCGGGTGTGCTTGCACTTTCTGCCATCGCAATGCTGCTGCTGGCGCTGGCGGCTTCTGCACTTCCGGCCAGACGCGCATCGAGTACGGATCCCATGCTGGCTCTGCGAGGCGAATAGAGACGCAACTCCGACACTTCCGGCGCCAGCAAAGCGACCAGGCCACACGCTCAACGGTTTCGATTGAGCACGCAAGGCCTGCGGGATGAGGGCATGGTTGGATTTATTTGGGTGTAGCCGAGACGCAGAATGCATTCTCGGATTATGCGCCGGGCCGGCCGCAGCGGCTCAAGCAGTTCCAGCGGGAGCTACCCTAACCTCTTGAACATCAGGGAGCCGAGGGTCTTCAGCTCCTGAACGATGCGTACCGCGGCGATCAGCATCAGGTAGCCAAACGACATATTCACCAGGCAATGCCCCAGCAGTTGCATGCTCTCTCCCACTGTTTCTTTGATGTACTGATCTTAAGTTGTATGGCCTTTTCGGTCCAGCAATGTTTCACCCGGCGGACGGTACGAAGAAACGTTACTCTTAGTTACCGTCGCATGGGTTTCTAAGGTTGGAGGCCGCGCCACCCAGCTGGCCTCTCCAAGGCTGACATCCTGGCTGCAGTCGGGTTTGGGGATGTTGCGTGTCTCGGAAATCCCGGCATCAAGGCGCCGAACATCGATAGCATGCATGAAAGCTAGTGTAGTGCGTCACACAGATGGGCCTTTATCTCATCTGAAGATCCTGTGTAGGCTCTTAGCCGGTAAGCCGTGCTTTTCAAGCTACATCGCGCCGAGTCCCGTTAGGGACGACCGATCGTAGCCCAGGATGGAGTGCGCAGCACGGAATCCTGGGTACCTATAGCAAAATGATCAAGCCCCGTAGGGGCGGCACACATCCTTGAGGGACGGCAGTCCCGATCGGAGCGGATAGGCAGCATCCCTGCCGGTCGCAGGATCGCGGCTTCAATGAGGTGGTTTTGTCGTGGCATCCGGCGAACGCCCGGCTACTTCGGCAACGATGACCGTAACGATTCGTACCGGCACAACGGCAGCTTTAAGAGATACGAAGGCTTCAGCGTCTTCTTCTACGAGGAACTCACGCGGCCCGGCTTCTACGGCTAAGATGAAGGGATTCATTTTTGTATCTCAAAGCGGTTAGCTATCGGAACCTAACTGCTTAGGGCCTAACTCTACTCGACCGCGAAAGCCAAATGTGCCACTATCAACGCGATTACATCGAGGTCTGAAGTGTGACTGTTCCTGGCTTGCTGAGCGCTTAGATGCCAGGTAACTCACGGAACTCTGGTAATCCAAGAATCTGCTTGTAAATCAGTCAGTTTCATCGTACAAGAGTTAAACGAATTATTATCCCCTCCCAGCGGTCAAAAGGCTGCTGCGTTTACGGTTTCGTTCCGGAGGACCCTTTTTGTGCTTGCTGCCTTGCGCCCTTTTCTGCCGGCCCTCGTAGTCTCACTCATCGTCTCCTCCGCGGCCAAGGCCATGGCGGATACCTGGGTCAAGCCGACCCCGGAAGAATTACAAATGACCGCCGAGCCGGCCGCTCCCGGTGCGGCAGCTATCTATCTGTTGCGTGACGAACGCGCGGATGACAAATTGCACGTTCACATAATTTATGTCCGCCTCAAAGTACTCACCGAGAAGGGTAAGGAGTACGCCGATCAGGAGATCTCGTACGAGGGAGCTCAATTCAGAGTCTTTGGCGTCGAAGGCCGCACCATTCACAGCGATGGGACCGTGATTCCCTTCTCTGGAAAACCATATCAAAAGGTGCTCGATAAAGCCGGCAAAGAGAAGTACAAAGCCACCGTCTTTACCTTGCCCGATGTTCAGGTGGGAAGCATCCTTGAATACCGTTACGTGTTGAGCTACGAAAGCAACGTGGTCGTTTCTCCCCGCTGGTATTTGCAAGGTCCTCTCTACGTACGGAAAGCTCACTTTCAGTTCATTCCCAGCGATCGCACTCTCCAGGACGGCCATGGTGGCGTGCTGCAGGGCCGCGTGGCTTACGCCGCCTTTCTGCCTCAGGGCGCCTCGGTCTCCTTCGCTCCAGCCGGGCAGTACTATAGCCTCGACGTTGAGAAGATTCCGGCATTTCCCGATGAGGAGCTCATGCCGCCCAGTCACAATTACTCCTTCCGGGCCCTTTTCTACTACACCGTCGCCAGGACCGCGGATGAATACTGGGCCAACGAGGGAAAATACTGGTCGAAAAATGTCGACCGGTTTATCGACCAAGGCAAGCTTTCTGCAATCGCGACCCAGCTCGTAGCTCCGACAGATACGCCGGAGCAAAAGCTGAAGAAGATTTACGCCGCGGTGATGAAGATTGAAAACACCAGCTTTACCCGCGAGCATACCGGGGCAGAAGACAAGGCACAGGGAATCACCGTAAAAACTGCAGCCGACGTTTGGCAACAGAAGCGGGGCAACCGGGATGAGTTGACGCAACTGTTTGTCGGGCTCGCCCGAGCTGCCGGAATCAAGGCATACGTTGGCATCGTCACGAACCGCGACAGCAATCTATTTCTGGCTGATTATCTTGACATGCGTCAACTGGACGACGATATCGCCATCGTGCAGATAGATGGCAAGGACCAGTTTTTCGATCCCGGCGAACGTTATGCCGAGTATGGCCAGCTCCATTGGAAGCACACCATAAGCCAGGGAATTCGCCAGATGGATAAGGGCGCGGGCCTATTCACCACGCCTGTTCCTGGTTACCAGTCGAGCAGCCAGATGCGCAATGCCTATCTCGAGATACAACCCGATGGCAAGGTGAGCGGCACCATTCGCATCAGTCTCACCGGCAATGGTGCGCTACGCTGGCGTGAGTTTGCGCTGAGCAACGATGAGGACGCGCTCAAGCAACAATTCGAACAGATGGTGCAACGCGAGGTGCCCCCGGGTATTGACGTGAAGGTTCAGCATTTTCTCGGACTGACCGAATTGAATTCGACTTTGATGTGCATCCTCAAGGTGACTGGATCCATGGGCACGGCGACCGCGAAACGCATCTTCCTGCCCGCTACCTTTTTCGAAGCGACCAGCCATCCGCTCTTCGCTCTGGATAAGAGGACGATGCCGATCGATCTCGATTATCCCTTAGCCGCGCAGGACACAGTGTCGATCAAGCTGCCCGCAGACTTGGACATCGAGAGTCTTCCCAAAGATGCGGAGTTCACTTTTCCACAAAACGCCCTTTACCGGGCCAAATTCACCCGCGACCCCGGCGAAGTAAAGAGCTTGCGTGTGTTCGTCATGGCCAATGCCATATACAGACCAGAGGATTACTCGCAGCTAAAGGACTTCTACCAAAAGGTAAACGCCAAGGACAAAGAGCCGGCAGTGCTGCAGTTCAAACAGGCCGCAGCCACAGTGGGCAGCGCACCGGCGGGCAACGCTCAATGAAGCTTTTCCCCGGCTCGCCATTTGCTCTCCTTCTGCTTTGCCTGGTTGCGACGGCGCCGCACGCTGCCCTCGCTGCGAATGCTTTTCCTGACTGGATCGTTCAAGCCGCGGGCACCAGCCTTCCTTCTTACCCGTCCACGGTTGGGGCGGTGGTACTGCTCGATGATCGGCTGGTCACCGTAGCACCCGATGGCCGGGCCACAGAGCGGGAACGCCGAGTGATGAAGATCCTGCGCCCGCAGGGCCGCCAATATGCAGAAATCGTTGCCAGCTACTCCAAGGACGAAAAGCTCGACTTCTTTCATGCCTGGAGTATTGGCCCCGACGGTCACCAGTTCATCGTCAAGGACCAGGAGGTCCACGACGAAGCGCTGGGGCAATGGGGCATCCTCTACGATGATCTTCGCGCGAGGATGGTGACACCACCCGGAGCAGACCCGGGTGGCATCATCGCCTACGAGGTTCAGCGCCACGTAGCCGCTTACGGAGCGCAGGAGGAAACCTGGAGCTTTCAACGAGAGCTCCCCGGCGCCCGCTGCATACTCGAAGTCGATCTACCACCCAACTGGAATCACTATGAGGCGTGGCTGCACCATGCGCCACTTGCGGGCAGCGAGATAGCCCCCAACCATTGGCGCTGGGAACTGAACAACATTCCTGGCATCGATTTGACTGATGTACCTATGGCCCCCTCACCCGCTGCCCTGGCTGCCCGCATGGTAGTCCACTACTCTGCAACAACGCTGCCGGCCGGCGATCAACGTTGGACGGAGATTGGCAATTGGTACGACACGCTTGCGTCGAGCCGCACCGAAGCTCCCCAGGAGATCGCTGCTAAGTCCCGTGAGTTGGGCGGTGCGGCCGACTTCAAAACCAAAATCCAGGGCATTGCCGGTTTTATGCAGCGGGAGATTCGCTATGTGGGCATAGAGATCGGCATCGGTGGGTTGCAACCGCATCCAGCTGCCGAGGTCTTCAAGTATCGTTATGGCGACTGCAAGGATAAAGCCACACTACTGATCGCTATGCTGAACGCAGTGGGCGTTCGCGCGACGTGGGTGCTGGTGGACACCCGTCGCGGCTTCGTCGATCCGGCGCTTCCCTCGATCGAGGGCAATCATGCCATCGCCGCCATCGAAATGCCCGCCGGCTATAGTGACGCCGAGTTGCGCGCCGTGGTGACTGCACGCACCGGCAAGCGCTATCTGATCTTCGATCCTACCGATACCTATACCCCGATCGGCTTGCTGGGATTCCATCTGCAGGGCGGTTACGGAATCCTGGTTGCGGGCAACGACAGCCAGGTGATCAAGTTGCCTACGCTTGCACCCGATACCGATACGCTGGCGCGCACTGCCTCCTTCGCGCTGAATGCGGACGGCACACTGAAGGGGACCGTCACCGAAATACGTTCCGGGGAAGCCGCCCGCCACTATCGCCGCCTCTACAACGAAGAGGGGGAGAAGCAGCAACATGAAGACCTCGAGCGTCGTCTGCAGCGAGATTTCTCCAGTTTCACTCTCGACGCGAATAGCGCGCAAAACGCTCGCGAGATGAACAAGAACGTGGTGCTCGAATACTCGCTTACTGCCAATGGATATGGACAGTCGAGCGGCGATCTGCTCCTGCTTCGCCCTCGCGTTTTGGGCCGCGTTGCGAGGCCGTACAATGACAAGCCGCGCACGTATCCAATCGACTTGGGAGAGACCGGCACCTGGCGAGACAGCATCGACGTAGCGATTCCGGCAGATTATGTGGTCGACGACACGCCCGCGCCGGTGGACCTGGATGTTGGTTTCGCCAGCTACAAGAGTGACGTCAAGGCCACCGGCAATGTGCTGCGCTACTCCCGTGAGTTCGTGGTGCGGGAACTCGAGCTCCCTCCGGAAAAATCAGCGGAAATGAGCAAACTCATGGGCGTGATTACCTCCGACGAAAGCAGCAGCGTCGTGCTCAAAAAGAAATAGGCTCTAACCGGTGAGACTCGCTCCCTCAGCGGCTCCGGACTGTTTTCGCCCTCTGAGCAAGCGGCCTGCCCAACGAGAGGTCTATCGGGTTGGATTATTCCGAAGCCGGACCCCGCCCTGGAGCATCTGTGAAATTAACTGCTACCATCTTTAGCTGTGGGTTCCTCTATGGCGACGACCGCTTACACCATCCGGCCTCAGCTGCTCGAACGACGGGCCCGGCTGCAGGCCGCTTCGGGTTCTGTTTCCCAGGGCTATCTCAACGACCTTCTCGCTGAGGTGGATGCTGCTCTCAAAAAGATCGATGTCGGAAGCTATGGCCTCTGCGAGACATGTACAGATCCGATAGAAAGTGACCGGCTGGAACGGAATCCACTGTGCAGATTCTGTCTCGATCACCTCAACGACGCCGAACGGGCGCACCATCAGAAAGACCTCGATCTGGCGACGCAGATTCAATTCCAGCTTTTGCCGCCGAGAGGTCTTGTCCTGGGAAAATGGGAAACACAGTATCGCTACGAGCCGCTGGGTGCGGTTGGCGGGGATTACTGCGAAGTGATTGCCCTGGGGGACGCGTCGCGTGGCGCCCAGTCTCTCTTTTTCGCCGTGGGCGATGTCGCCGGCAAAGGGGTGGCGGCATCGTTGTTGATGATGCACCTGAGCGCGATCTTTCGCAGTTTGTTATCGATGGATTTGTCCTTGGCCGAAGTGGTTTTACGCGCCAACCGTTTGTTCTGCGAAAGCACGGGCCCAGCCCACTACGCAACCCTGGTGTGCGGGCGCACGACCGCGACGGGAGTTGAGATTTGCAATGCGGGACATTGCCCACCCATCCTGCTTCTCCATCATGGAACCGAGAAAGTGGATTCGGGCGGACTGCCGTTGGGTCTGTTCCCTGGCGCCGAATATGCAGTGTCGCATTACTCTCCGGCCGATGGTGAAAGTATCGTCCTCTACTCCGATGGCATTACCGAAGCCGAGAATGGGTCAGGGGAGGACTACCACGAAGACAGATTAGCCCGCTTGCTACGCGAGCGATTCGAGCATGAGGCATCCGCTATGGCTGACTCTGTGCTCCACGATCTAAGTCATTTCCGAGGCACTCATCCCGCCTCCGATGATGCGACTTTGCTGGTTGTTCGCCGCCGCCGGGTTGCCATGGATGGGCTGAACCGATGAGATGCCAGCGCACAGCTTCAGCCTCACTTTTTCGAAGGGTACGGGCTTCGCCCGTACATGTTACGAAGCTAAACCTACGGGCTGAGATGTGCGTGTGAGAACCAAACGACCGCAAAATAGTCCCGCAGAGCCTGCTGAACTTCAGACCTGTCCAAAATAGATTTGTTCAGCTTAGCCAATTTGGACAACACATCCAATCGACAGACCAATTCTGCGGAAATGCGCGCATGTTCCGATCGTCACTGCTCTGATGCTCTGTATCAGGGCACGACTTTTAGTCGGGCCGTACAGGGCAAGCCAATGAGGGCTTTAGCCCCTGAGGTACCTTTTTTTATCATTCCTCACGCGCAGTCGCTTGGAAAGGGCAGCAAAAACGTACCTCAGGGGCTAAAAGCCCTCATCTGTGTGAGTGCGGTATGGCACGGCTGAACCCGTGCCCTTCGTTCATCAATCCCACTCGAAACTTGTTGGCCCTTCGCAAAGCACCGATCAACAGCAGCAACCTGATTTTGTTCGCCCACGCTCTCTCGAAAGCAATCAGCAACTTACATCCCCAAAAAACAAGTTCATTCGCCAATTTGGACAGCTCTGGAGTTCAGCCGTCCCTACGGGACTTTTTTCCTGGTAGTTCTCACGCAGCCGGGTCCAATGGTCCTCAGTCAGGCGCGTTTGTACTCGAGCTTGGGGTACCAGTCGGTTCCGCGGCCCTCAGGAGCCAAATCCAACATCAGCCAGAGCGGATCAAGATCGGGCGCGCCCCGCGGATCTTGCCCAGGATCCGCCATCGTGCCGCTCATCTCTCCGCTGTAGAAGTGCCGGACGACACCGTCGCGGCGAGTGAAGACGCTGAATCCGGGCACGTCCGCGTCGTCCGGGTTGACGTAAACCCGGGTGTACTCGCCGCTCAGATCAGAGACAAATGGAAGATTGCCGAAACCGCGCTGCCGCTTGTACTCCATGAGGCGCTCGATGGGCGAACGGGCAGTGACCGCGATGGCTACGCGCTCACGCAAGTTGACAGCTATCCCGTTCCACGCACTGAGGAATGAGGTGCAGCTGGGGCAAGGCCCCTTGCGCTGCGGACCGTACATCATGCTATAGACCATGAGCGTATCCTTTTCACCGAAGAGGCCAGAGAGAAAAGTGGGACCTGATTCGGAGATGAACTCGAAGTCTTTGGCCAGTTGGCCCCCGGGCGGCAGCGCTCGCCGCTGACCCGCGACGCGCTCAATTTGGCGGCGCAATTCGATCTCCTCGACGAGCAGCGCGTTGCGCGCCGCCCGATAATCAGCGCTCTCATTGGGATAGTGGGCTCGATTGGTGGCAACTAATTGCTGGGCCGGAATAAGCTCTTCCGAAATAAGCATAGGACCTCCTCAGGATGAAGCCACGCACCTATTGGATGCATGCGCGGCCGATGAAGCATAGCCTTGTGAACAGAGTCCAGGAAGCAGCGCGAATATCCCCGTCTTGGGGGCGGGGTGCTCTTATTCCTTGGTGCTAACGAGAGAGAACGTGGCACCCTGAGGATCCTGGCCGTTAATGATCCAGCTGCCCCCCGGTACCTGCATTGGACCATTCAAGATCTTGCCGCCGCCGGCCTTGACACGGTCGATAGCTGCGCCGATGGAATCGACGTTGAAGTAGAAATTCCAGCATGAGACGGGAACTTGGGGAGGTTTGGTCATCATGCCGCCGTCACCCATTTGCTTATGTTCGCCTTCATCGAAGATACGGTAGACGCCCATTGGTCCCATATCCATATCGCTGAGCTTAGTCCAGCCGAAGAGCTTGTTATAGAACTGAAAACCGCCTTCGAGATCGGCTGTGTAGAGTTCGTGCCAACCAATGGTACCGGGGGTCGGCGGCGCTGGGCGTTCCGGCGAAGGCATAGCGGGATTGGGAGTAAAGACCACAATAGCGGCGCCCTGGGGGTCTGACATGACGGCGAACCGAAGCATACCGGGAACGTCGGTCGCGGGTTTCCAGAGCTTACCACCGGCTTCGACAATCTTTTCGATGTGAGCATCCACGTCATCGACGGCGATATAGCCAATCCAGGCAACGTGGCCTGGGATGTTCAACATTCCGGCCATGCCGGCGTTGCCCAGGTTGAACGTTGTGTACGGGGGGCCGTCTCCACCAGGCATTTCCCGGGTGCTCCAACCCACAACGTCGGAGTAGAATTTGCCGGCGGCTTTGGTGTCGCTGGTCATGAGTTCGTACCAGCCGAATTTTCCTTTTGGCGTAAACATTCTGAGTGTGCTCCTTGGTTGCAGGACGCAAATGATGATCGCCGTCCGACTCATCGTTGATATCAACATAACTGACCAGATGTCAACCTGGAGTAGGTTAAAGTTGATGGGAAAAAACGGATGGCTATTGTGCGTTCCGAATAGCCCTTGCCTCTTCCTGCCTGCCATTCAGAACCGTCGGCGCTAGTCGTATCTGAGCGCCACCATGGGATCGACACGCATAGCTTTGCGCGATGGCCAGAAACACGAGCGAAACGCCGGCGAATGAGATGCTGTCAACTCTGTGGAGTCCATAGAGCACCCCACGCAGCAAATAACTGGCTCCCTCGGCAAGACACATTCCTGCGACCAATCCCGCAATCACCGGGCGCGTGGTTTCACGCAGCATGAGGATCAGAACGTCGCTTCTCTTTGCGCCCAGAGCCATGCGGATACCCACTGCCCCAACTCGACACGCGATAGTCACCCATTCAATCGCAAGGCCCCACTCGCCTGCCATCGACGACCCTACGTGCGGGACCCGCATCGAACCGGCGTTAGGGGAAGCAAAAAAATGCCGCAACCTCCTGCATGGGACAGGGTCTGTAAGAGGTAGGCGGCGTTGGAGGCTGGGTTGACATCACCCCTACCTTCCGGGCCAGATGTGGTCCGGTCAGACCCAAGGCCGCAGAACAGGACGGACGATATGAAACCGACACGCTTGCTGATACCCGCCTTTGCCGTTGCTATGCTCGCTAGCGCCGGAACGCATTTGCGCAGCAGTACGATGGCCCAACGCCGTTCCAGTACGGTCACAGTGGAGCAGAAGATGCCATGGAGCATCGGGGGTTCTACGATGGCGTAAGGGGTGCGGACCGCGACTTCGAAAACCATCGCCGGCCCGACGTAAACAACCGTGACGAGTACCGCGATCCGGACTCCATTCCAGGATGGGCACATCACGAATACCGCGAAGGCTTCCGCCGGGGATACTACGTCAGGGTGCGGCAGATCTATCACGGCGAAGGCCCGGAGTATGGCCACCAGGATCGGGACTGGCACGACCCTCGCTAAACCGGGAACTCTACGGATTTCGTCCCGTCATGGTAGAAAAAATGGGCTGGGGCCCCGGCGCAATAGTTCTCGCGTCGGGGCTTCCCCGAAAGCAAAAGGGGATGGCGTCATCCCTTCTCTCCTTTTGGAATTGCTGCGAATAGGTCGCCGGGGCACCCTTCGCGTCTCCAAGGTTGAATCGGTTTGGGCGGCCCATCGCACGGCTATCACCGGTGGCGCTGGTACCGCGCGTCCGAAGACAATTGCATAAGATTGACTACGCTCACACTCTCCAGCAAAAGGAAGCAGGCTATCCCTCCCAGGAAGAGCCAGTTTGCCAGTTTACGATCACTGGAAAGCAGGGCACCTCGAAGTGGCTCGACGGAAACGCTCCAGGTCCGATTGGTGTTGGAAAGGCTGTGCGGAATGCGAGCCACAATTGTATCTAACTCTGCCTGGGCCTCACGAATACTGACTCCTGGCTTGAGGCGCCCGATGACGTTCATCCTGAGATCACCTGGATTTGCTCTGCCCGGCGTAAGGACGAGCGGCACAGAAACCGGCGCGCCCGCATCGCGTGGTCCAGGAGCGAGCACTCCCGACACACGGTAGGGTCTGCCATCGATGGATAGCATCGCTCCGACAACAGCAACATTGGGCCCTAGCTGCTTCCACATCGTGTGGGTAAGGATTACAACCTGATCCTTACCAGGCAATGCATCGGCAGGAATGAAGTCGTAGCCGAGAGAAAAGCGATCGCCCATCATCTGGTAAAAGCCAGGTGTCACAACGCTTGCGGTCGTGTTTATAGAACCTTCCGCCGAGTGGATGCTCAAGGCTCCTTCCGTCGCCGCCCCCAGGTCCTGAAAGACGGTAGTTTTCTCTTTCCACTCGATAAAGTCGTCGCTCATGACACCTTCCTGACTCCCCAGCATTTCTGGCCGCAAAGCAACGAGCCGGTCGGAATCAGGGTATGGCGCCAGGAAATCAAAGTAGCCCCGAGTGAAGATTGCAGTGTTAACGCCAAGACCAAGGGCCAACGCGACCAGCCCAATGAGAACCGGCCGCGGGATCCGTCGTGCGAGCTTACTCACTGCGTGAGATTCCATAGTCTCTCCGGGTGCACGAGTGAAGACGCCCAGGTCGAGCGTGTGGCGATTCTCTATGTAGTATTCTACCCTATCCAGCATTTTGCGGCCGCACACAGGATTGGAGGCACGCAAATCGTCCTCGCGTGAATCACATCAGAATTGGATGATTATTGATCCCGCTGAACAGGCAAAATCGGAGCATTCCAGCTCGCGACCATGATCCAGGATTGTGTGCCGTCGCCCTTGCCCCGCGGGGGATAGGTGTGTCGCCGCCGAATCTTGTCGCCGAGACTACTGAACAGGCAGTTCGATTTCCAGCCGGGAATCGTCGCGCGAGTCACGCCAAGAAGAAGATTTGGCGCTGGAAGCAATCGATGCGATTGCTTTAGCCGTTTCATCGCACAGAGACTCCAGATGAGGCGGATCGAAAATGGTGTAGTGCAAACCGGTCAGTTTGATAGTTGATACGGACTGGAAGTGGCGACCCCAGCCCAGGTCTTCAGGTTGCTCGTGAGAGTGGTCTTCCGAGCGAAAGAGAAAGGTCGGTGCGGAAAGGGGTAAGCTCTCCCTCTCCGCCGATTTGTACCAATACTTCAAGGCTGCGAGGCGCCTGGAAGTATTCAGATAGTAGTTCAGATAATAAGCGAAGCGCGAAGAAGGCCATGGGTTCCGCAAGCGGCGTGCAAGTCCGAGGATCGGTTTCCCCGGCGTGGAATTCAGCACGTGCACAACCACCAATGCAGATACGCGGGCAGCCATACCTTCGCGTATGGCGCGAATCTGACGCCGGACAGTATGGAAGAAACGCCAACTCGCCGGAATGGGTGCAATCTCCTTTGGCAACTCCGTTGGGGCACTTGGGTCCAACAAGCCGACAAAAGCAACCTCGCGTCCAACTCTCGAGAGCTCCATGGCAACGACGTAGGAGCAGTAGGCACCAAAGGAATAGCCCATGAGCCAGACCGGGCCCTCCGGCGCCTGAATCTGAATCTGTCGAACCACATGTCTCACCAGCGTGTCGATGCCATATTTCTCCTCGGTTAGCAACTTCCACCCCGGATAATCCAGCATGACAAACCGTGCTGAGGGATCGCATAAGATGCGAAACCTAATCAGCCCGGGTTCGTCCCCGCTCAAACCCGGGAGCAGAAATATGAGGGGCCGGGCGGAATCGGCGGAAGCGCGCATCAGAGAATGTTGCGTCTTCTTCGAGATCAAGCGGGCCAGACGTTCTGGACTTGGGGCGTCGAATAATTGGCGTAGGGTAACTTGCTGATGAAGTTCGCGCTGCAGCCGGTATACGCAGAGGACTGCGGCGAGCGAGTTGCCACCTAATTGAAAGAAATCGTCATCACGGCTCACAACCTCGGCACCGGTGAGCTCAGCAAAAACTGCGCAGATTAAAGTTTCCTCAACCGTCTCAGGCGGCTGAAAGCTTGCTGGACTGGAACGCACCTCCGGCGACGGGAGGGCCCGTCTATCCACTTTGCCATTGAACGTAAGGGGCATTTTTTCCAGGTGCACAAAGATATGCGGCACCATGGCGTCGGGCAAAAATCGCGAAATATCTTCGCGAAGCCGGGAATGGACCGGGGCCGGGAAACCAGCATACATCGTAAAGTAGGCGACGAGTTGTGCCTGACCGCGAAGATGCTGAGAAACCACAGCGCACTCTTTGATCGCGGGAATGTTGCGCAGCAGCGTCGCCTCGACCTCACCCGGCTCAATGCGAATGCCGCGGATTTTTACTTGCTGGTCGACACGCCCAAGAAAATCCACTTCGCCATTTTTCCGCCACCGCGCGAGATCTCCCGTCCGATACATCAATGAGCCGGGTTCACCGAATGGGCACTCCACAAAGCGTTCCTGGTTGAGATCCGGCCGATTCAAGTAGCCACGAGCAAGGCCACTGCCGGCTATATAGAGTTCACCTGTGGCGCCAGTTGGGGTCGGGTTAAGACTTGCGTCGAGAATGTAGAACTGTTCGTCCTCAAGTGGTCCGCCGATCGTGACGATTGCGCTTCTTACCGCATCTTCTGGCACGAGCCTGTGAAACGAGGAGTCTACCGTTGTTTCGGTAGGCCCATAGAGATTGATCGCTTCCGGAAACTCCAACAGTTGCGGTACCAGATCTGATGAGAGCCCTTCGCCACCGACCAAGGCTCTGACGGTTCGCGGTATCCCACTTTGAAGCAATGCTCGCCAGAAAGTCGGCGTGGCCTGGAGAACGCACCCGCCGAGTGCTGTGACGGCCGAGGCGATAAAGACCGGATCGCGGCCTTCCTCACGGCCCAGGAGGGTCAAGCTAGCCCCCTGCAGGAGGGGGAGAAAGATCTCGAAGGCGGCAGGGTCGAAGGTGATGGTAGTTATCCCAAGTATGGTTTCGTCCGCCCGCATCGGGAACCTGCGAACCATCTTCTTCATCTGAATGCTGAAGCTTCGGTGTTCGATGGCCACGCCTTTGGGCTGGCCAGTCGAACCTGAAGTGTAGATCACATACAACAGACTACTTACATCCAGTGGACGCAGCCTCTCCGGCTGAGTGACGCGGCCGGTCGGCCGGCTCGCGATTTTACGCTGTTCCTGTTCATCGTCCAGCAGGAGACACGGGAGAGAGGAGGGGAGGGCAAGCATGCGGCAAATCGCGGTCGTCGTCACCAACAGGGCCGCCCCGCTGTCCTGCAGCATAAAGAGCAACCTCGCAGAAGGATGATCGGGGTCAAGAGGGAGGTAGGCTGCTCCAGCCTTGACGATGCCGATCATGGTGACAACCAGCTCAATGTCACGAGGCAGCAGAAGCGCAACAATGTCTTCCGTTCCGACGGAACGCGCAATCAGCTCGCGTGCCACCCGGTTTGCGGCGGCGTCGAGATCTCCGTAGGTAAGCTCCTTGGCGCCGAAGGTTACCGCTTTCGAATGCGGTGTACGGTCCGCCTGGGCCTCAAAAAGGTTCGGTAAGCACTCGGGTGAAAAGCTTGCTGCTGATTGATTGAACGCCTTAACCACCTGTTGACGCTCATTGGCGTCGATGATGGAGATGTCGCAAAGCCTGGTTTCCGGTCTGGCAGCGGCAACGCTCAGCAGCTGCTTCTCGAAGCGGCGAGAGATTTCTGCCAAGTCTGCTTTATCGTAACGATCTTTGTTTCCGTTGAAGTCGATTCGCGAGCGGCCATCTTCACTTCGATCGCGGATGGAAATGCATAGATCTTCCACTGGCCCAAGGGAAAGGCTGTGGAGCGCCCAGCTTAGACCGAACTCCTGGTCGTTAAAAAAGAACGGCATGATGTTTACTTCCACGCCGAACAGTCCGGGATGACTCCGGTCCACGCCCAGATCACTCCGTATGTCTTCTATCTGGTAAAGCTTGTGGCTATTTGCTCCTTCCATCTTCGATGACGCAAGCAGAACAGCGTCACGAAGACACATATCCTCAGACAACTGAAGGCGCATGGGTAAGACGTGGGTCAGGTTGGCGGGTACGCTGCGGAAGCGCCCGCCTCGACCAGTGACTACCATGCCGAGCAGGAAATCCAATGACCCGGTCAACCGATTCACCGCGATGCCGACGGCCGCCATGAGCACTCTCGGCAGGCTCGTCTTCAACTCGGCAGCAAGGTTAACGAGACCATCTACTGCTTCGGCCGGCAACCATACGCTCTCGCAGTGGGATTCCCAAGTGCGTACCCTGTCGCTACTTCTTGAGAAGGAAACCAGACTGGGGCGGTCGGCAAGCTGCTCCATCCAATATTGCCTGTCCTCGGCAAAAGTGTCGGACGAACGGTAGACTTGTTCGGACTCGACGAGGCTTGCCAGGGAAACAGAGGTGATTGGTCTCGACGCCGTCCCAGTTTTGATTGCCTGGTAGAGTTGACGGACCCGGCGAACCAAGAGAACGCTACTCAAGCCATCGACAACGATGTGATGGTAAATGGTGCAGAAGATGAAATGTTCGGGTGCAAGCCGCAGGAGCGACCAGGAAAAAGCGGGTCCACTCTCCAGGTTCAGTTCCTGCTTAAGCTCCTGCTGCATCCACGCCATGGCCGCGGCAAATGGGTCGGGATCTGCCGACGTGTCGACCATTTTCAACGGCGCGCCCACTAGCGGGCCTAAGACCTGGTACGGTCCATCGGCATCCGAAAGAAAGCGCAGGTGTAGTGCTTCTGTCTCCGCCAAGCAGGCAGTAGTCGCCTCTTGAAATATCTCTACGTCTAACGGCCCTTTGATGGTCACGTATCCGCCGGCATTGAAGGCCCGGCTTTCCGGATCGAGTTTTTGCCCGACATAGAGCTGCTTTTGCGCGCACAGCAGACTCATTCTGCCGTCCTGCGCAGGCAACTCTCGCGAACGTAGGTCTTCGATCACACCCATGGTCGTGCCTATCTCAACATGTGCCGCTTCTTGCCTTGAGTTTTTGTTGGTTTCAATGAGCGAAGCCCTCAACCACTTTACCTGAGCACTCATGTACAACGCGCTCGAACAGTGTGATAGCCGGGCCGGTTGAATCTCTCCGCAAGCCCGGATCAGCCTAAAATCAATGAGACGCCGTTAAGATAGACGCCTGAACAGCGGTCGTTTGGGGGTTCAAGACGACTCGAAAACTCGTCTAGTTAGGCACTATCGAATCCTTCTTTACAGATTCGGACAATTGATTAGATAGATAACGGATGTCCCACTTGAGGTCAAGGAATCTTAGGGTACCTCATCGGCAGGTTACCCACGGTGGTTACTTCTGGAAGAGCCTGACATAAATTAATGTGAACGCATTTCGACTTTTCATAGTAGGAGCTCGTCCACGAGCTGCTTTATCAGGGAGAGCTCAGGCTGTCGAACGGAACCTGACCATTCGCCGGATCTTGAGGCCAGACCGGGAAGACGATTGGTCCCAGTGAGCCTGGCCCACGCTATTAACATGATGCTTCAACTTACTCATGAAAGCGCGAATGGCCGATATCTCGAATCCTGCAACGAAGCATGTCTGCAATAGCTTTCTCTTACTCGTCGTGGGGTTGACCGGACTGCTTTACGGTATTGACGTCGGCATCATCCACCCAAGAGTTAGATTTTTGACATTAGAACGGTTGACTTGATTAAGCAGGCTGTAACGCTTGCCGGTGTGGTCTCCATGGTCGTGGGGGGGTAACGCATCATCCTACGAACCACGAACAGCCGGTACCACCTTTTGCAAAGCCAGGTATTGATGGATAAACGAGACCGCCATACTGCCCTCTCCCACTCCACTCGATACGCGTTTGATCGAATTGTGGCGCACGTCGCCAGCGCAGAAGACTCCGGGCAGATTGGTTTCCAACGGAAACGGCGGTCGCTCCAGCTTCCAGGTGGTCAGATCCCGGCCGGTGCAGATATATCCCTTAGTGTCCCGCTCCAAATCGCCCGGCAACCATGCCGTGTTCGCATCCGCGCCGATCATCACGAACAACGCGTCTGCTTCACAAGAGACAATTTTCTCCTCCCCTCCCGGCGGTTGGGTGCGGATCACAATACGCCGCAGATGCTCCTCGCCCTCAACCGATACCACCCGGGTAAACGGAACCACCTCGATGTTCTCCTTGGAAGCGATCTCGCCAATCAGATACTGCGACATGCTCATCTTCAACCCTTCGCCGCGGACCACCACCTTCACCTCGGTGGCATAGTTCGAAAAAAACATAGCCGCCTGTCCGGCTGAGTTTCCTCCGCCCACAATGAAGACCTTCTTTCCATTCACGTTGCTGGCCTCCGGACGAGAGGCTCCATACAGCACGCCCCGCCCCAGCAAGCGATCGGCCCCCTCTACTTCCAGCCGGCGCCACTCCACGCCGGTCGCCAGCAGCACGGCCCGAGCGGAAACCTGGTGTCCGCCGTCCAGCTCCAGCGAATAGCCGCCATCGATCGCCTCCAGTTTTTGAATACAGCGAGTCATCGCAATCTCCGCACCAAAGCGGATGGCCTGGCGCACCGCACGCCCCGTCAAATCTTCGCCCGAGATGCCTTCCGGAAACCCAAGGTAGTTCTCAATGCGCGACGAGGTGCCCGCCTGTCCCCCTGCCGCCGAACGCTCTACCATCAGGACTTTCAGCCCCTCGGAGGCGCCATAGACCCCAGCGGCCATCCCCGCAGGGCCCGCTCCGGCGATCACCAGATCATATCTGTCACTGTTCGGTTTAGTCTGCAACTGCAGGGCGTCTGCCACTTCACGGACCGTGGGCGCGTGATCAAAAACTTTTCCATCGATGGCCACCGCCGGGCAACCCCAATCCTTAGGCATGGACGCGGGAATCCGCTCCGGCTCCTGTTCCCGGTCGACAAACTCGAAGGGAATTCGATTGGCCGCGAGAAAGGCGCGAATATCCCGGCAGTCCCTATCGTATTGCGTCCCCAGGATAACTACCCGCGAAGACGGAACGGTAGTGGCAAACCTCTGCGCCCGCATGAGCCGGTCATTCATGGTTTGCAGAATCATCGCGCTGGCTTCCTTCGAATCTCTGATCAGATTCTGAAACTCCAGCCGTTCCAGGCGCGCCACGCGGCAATGCGTTTCTGCCCGCAGGGAGACCAGGTACTGCGTGCCCAGCAGGATCGGCGTTTCGCCAAAGAAATCGCCAATCTCATATTCGTACTCGAACATATCCTGCGCCCGGCCAAGAATTTCCTTCACCATCTGCAACTTGCCCTCGAACAGGACATAGAACCAGGGCGGCTCCCCTTCGCGAATCAACCATTCACCAGGGGTAAGCCGCACGTCTGCAGCCTTCTCCGCGAACCTGGCCAGTTCGGTGTCTCCCAGAACACGGCACAGCTTGCTTCGCTTCAGTTCGTCTGTCGTGAACATTGACCTATTCTGTCACGCCGAGGGCTGCGGGTACGGCATCCAGCCGATGACCGCTGGTGGCTGCGCCCGCGTCTTTCGGCAATCCGAGACTGTCCAACACCGGCCCCAGCACCACCACCGCCATGAAAAGGATGGTCAGGTGAAAGTCGCGGAGTTGCGGAGCGGCGGCCGAGTGTCCGCGCGCGTGGGCTACCAGGCGCAGCGTGATGGCGCCGATGGCCACCCCCATTCCCATGCTCAGCTGCATCACGGCGCTAAGGAATCCATTGGCCCGGCTCATTCTGCTGTGGGGTATTTCCGTGTAAGCCAGCGTCGTCATGCAGGTGAACTGCATCGATCGCGAAGCTCCGTGGAAAAACAGGATCAGGATGATCAGAGGGATCGCCGTGCCCGGATTGAGCAGCGCGCAAAGCGCCATCGATGCCGCGGTGATCATCCCATTCACGATGAGCAGCCGCCGGAAACCGAAGCGGCGGAGCGCCTGGATCACAAACGCCTTCATGGTCAGATCTCCCGCAAACATTGCCAGCAGGTAGAGGCCTGACCGGAACGCATTCAACCCGAATGCAATTTGGAACATGAGAGGTAGCAGAAAGGGCAGTACAGAAACGGCGATGCGGAAGGCGCTCGCACCGTAGACAGAGAGCGAATACGTCTTGAGCTTCATCGATTCCAGATCGATGAGCGAAGTCGCCGGGTTGCGATGGGCAGCGACGATCGCAGCCGCTCCGCTGAGTACGCTGAGCCCAAGCACCAGCCCGGGCAGCTGCCATGCTACACCCTCGCTTCCCAGCTTCTCCATCCCATAAACCGCGCCGGCGGAGGCAAAGCCTGCGAGGAAAAAGGTGAGCCAATCGAATCCATGGCTCTCTCCCGAGCGCACGTTCTCTACCCACAACAAGGTCAGCACCAGGGCGATGATGCCGATGGGGAGATTGAGGAAGAAAATCCAGTGCCAGCTCGCGTAGGTGGTGATGAAGCCGCCCAGCGGCGGGCCCACGACCAGGGCGGTGAGCCCGGGCCAGGTGATGTAAGCGATCGCCTCAGTGAGTTTCTCTTTGGGCGTCGTGCGCAGCACGATCAGGCGGCCGACCGGCACCATCATCGCTCCCCCAATCCCCTGCAGAATGCGCATAAGCGTGAACTGGGTGAGCGTGTGGGAGGCCCCGCAGAGCACAGAAGCGAGGGTAAATGTGCCAATCGCCGCGGCGAATACCGAACGCGAACCGAAGCGGTCCGCCACCCAGCCGCTGATCGGGATAAACACGGCCAGGGTCAACAGATAGGCGGTCATGCCGATGTTAAGGCTGACTGCGCTTGCATGAAAGCTGTGCGCCATCTGCGGAAGTGCAGTGGCAATGATGGTGCCGTCCAGCATTTCCATGAAGAAGGCGCTCGCGATCAGGGTGGTGACAAAAAGCGGCGAACGGCTCTTCTTCATCTATTTAGTTTACGAAAGGAGGGCGCACTCTCCTCCTCTTCCGGCGGATGGTTCGGCTAAGGGGTTTCTAATCCGCTAAGACCGGCTCTGCGTTCAAACGCCTGGATGAGAGATCCGAGACTGCGCTCCGACCCAATCTCCGGCCGCAGCTCAGCCACCACCGGAGGCGGTGGCGGTGGTACGGCCCGTTCCTGCATCTTGCGCGCCTCGTTTGCGGAAACAGCCACTGGACCCGCAGGTACCGAGCCGCTCAATGCCGCCACCGACTTGCCAGGCTTTTCCAGGTGGCGCCGTTCCATCCGCCGCCGTGGAGGCACTCGTTTTATCTGTGGCTCCTCTTTCGCCTGCGGAGGCGGGGCAGCCACCACCACCTGGCTCTGCAATTCAGCTGCAACAGGCGCCGCCGCCGCTTTCGCCGGCAACTTGCGCTTCTGCGTTGGGGCTGGGACTGCAGTTTTCACCTTACGTGCCGAAGCAATCGCCGTAGCCGTTTTTTTCAATTGGTTCGGGGTGCTGGCCAGCGCCGCCACGAGAAAATCTCGTGCGCGCTCGAGGCGGGTTATTTCATCATCAAGTTGAGCGATTATTTCGATCCGTGTGGTCATGCACAATCATTCTATAGCGCTGCGCACACTTCTGCCGACTGTCTAGCCTGTGGGAATTGATGCCCTTAGTCATTCACATCGGATGGCTGCCATCGGTTCAATCCGGGCGGCTCGCAACGCCGGCAGGAGCGAAGCGACACTCGCAATCAAGGTCAGCGCCGCCACCGAACCCAGCAGCACCCAGGGATCACGTGCTGTCGTGCCGTACAGAAAGCTCCCAAGTGCCCGGGAAACCAGGAGCGCTATGCTCAGACCAGCTACGGTGCCGACACTCGCGACCACGGCATTCTCCCGAAAGACCAACAGGATCACGCCGATACGCCGTGCCCCCAACGCCATGCGGATGCCGATCTCGCTCGTCCGGCGAGCGGTCGCATACGCCAGCGTTCCGTAGAGACCAATCCCTGTGACCAGCAGAGCGCACCCGGCAAAAAATACCGACAGCAACGCCATCATCCGCTCCGTGCTCATGGCGTCATTTAATACTTCGTTCATGGTCGATAGGGTAGGAGCCGGTATGGTGGGGGCAAGACGCGCCGTCAGGGAACGCGCGGCTGAAGCCAAAGCGGCCTGGGGACCGTCGGTGCGCACGACAGCGGTGAACGATGGCTTCTTTCGTTCATCCTGCATCATCGGGATAAAACCGATGGGCGGCGCTGGAGCACGCATGTCACGATACTTGGTGTCGCCCACGACGGCGACCACCTGGTAGGTGGCGCGGGAGCCCTCCTCGATCACCTGACGTCCCAGCGCTTCCTCGCCGGGAAAGAGCAGGTTTGCCGCGGATCGGTTGAGGGTGATCTTGAGGCCTGAGGCCTTGGTGTCGGCCCAGGTGAATTCCCTTCCCTGGTAAAGCGGAATCCGCATGGTGCGAAAATAATCCGGACCGACGCTGTTCATGAACATGAGCTGGAGTGGTGTGCCCGGCGCTCCGTATCTCCCGTTCCAACCCCGATGGGCAAGCGGGACGATGAACTCGAAGCTCACGTTCTTTACTCCCGGCTGACTGCTCAGATTTTCACCCAGCGCCTGGTACTTCCTCATGAGTGCGTCGCCGTCCAGTGGTTGCTTGTCCATGCGAAATTCGATGTTCACCACTCCTTTGGGATCGAATCCCACGCCTGACTTGAATAGGCGCACCATGCTGGTGGCTAAAAGCCCCGCGGCCACCACCAGCACCAGGGCTAGCGCCACTTCCGACGCCAACAGGATCCGCGGCAGAATCGTCCGTCGCTCTAACCGCTGCCGCGCATGCTGTCCATCTTTAATTTGATCGTTGACGTTACCAGCGGTGGCTTCGAGCGCGGGCGCCAGCCCGATCAGCACCGCGGAGATCACGGCAATGCATGCGGCAAAGCAGAGCACACGCATATCGAGCGATGTGTCCAGCAACCATCCCCTGTCGCCGCTGAACAGGAGCGCAGTCAACGAGCGGCTGACTAATGGCGCCACTGCAAGCCCGGCTGCCGTGCCGAGAACCGCGATCAACAGGCTTTCCACCAGTAGTTGCTGGATCAGGCGGCGGCGAGTGGCGCCAATTGCCAGCCGTGTCGCCAACTCCCGCTCGCGGGCTGCACCGCGCGCCATCAACAAGCCGGCGAGATTCAGACACGCCAGCAGCAGAATGCCTGCGCACATTGCGAACATGGCGAGCAGCGGCCGGCGAAACAGGAGGCGGGCATCTGCAAACCCACGGGAGCCAGGTTCGGCCGCGAAGCGAAAATGCCCTTTCTCTTCCTCTCCAATGAACTCGGCATCGTCGGAAGCTGCGTGCAGAATCGGGCGGGAGACTGTCGCCAGCGACGCATTGGCTTGCTCCAGCGTGACGCCTGGTCTGAGCCGGGCACCCACGGTGATCCACCACGCCTGAGTCCCGGCATCAATATGGTTCCTGGGCGCATCGATGATGGGGTCGGCTGAGAGCGGAGCAAATATTTGCGGCTTGCGCGTCGGGTCGGCTCCTATAAACCGCTTAGGCATCACGCCCACGACGTTGAACGGAGCGTTGGCGATGATGAGCTTACGTCCCACCACATCCGGCGCGCGATCAAACCATGTCTCCCAGAACGGCTCGGTAATCACCACCGCCAGGCCTTCCGGGTTGCCCCCTGGCCGATCGTCTTCCGGCGTCAGATACCTTCCCATCAAGGGCGCCGTCTGCAGCGCGCGAAAGAATTGCCCGCTCACCAGCATCCCCGGGATGTTTTCGTTCGCCGATCGGCCCTGTACCTGCAGCGTGTCAGGATTGTAGGCGAAGACATCTGAGAAAACGTCGTGGTTGCGCTCCAGGCTACGGAAGAACGGGGTGCAGAAAGCGTAGTTAGGCTCGGGCCCGCCTTCCTCCATGCGCAGCACGGCTAGCTGTTCCGCATCCGGCACCGGGAGCGGCCTCAACAGGAGCCCATTGATCAACGAGAATACTGCCGTATTGGCGCCCACGCCCAGCATCAGTGTGAGAAGCGAAACTGCGGTAAATCCTGGCGACTTGCGCAGCAGCCGCGCAGAAAAGCTGACGTCGCGCAGAAGATTTTCAATCGCACCAAATTGCCACAATTCGGTGAGGCGCTCGCGCCAGAGTGACCCATTGCCGAAGGTCCGCCTGGCGGCCATGTCTAACTCTGCCGGTGGGACGCCCTGCCGCGAAAGACGGTCTCGCAACAATGCCTGGTGGAACTCCAGTTCCTCGTTGATTTCGCTGGCCATACGCCGCCGGCGAAACCATGACTGGAGCTTTAGAAGAACTGCATGAAGCGCCATAGCGAACTCCTCAGGAGGCCTGCATGACAAACGCGACCGCAGCCGACAGCCTTGCCCAGCGCTGCGATTCCGCATTGAGCCGTTTTTTGCCCTCAGCCGTTAGCTGGTAAAACTTGGCTCGGCGATTGTTGTCGGAAGCACCCCACTCGGCGCTCAGCAAGCCGCGCAACTGCAGCCGATGCAGTGCCGGGTAAAGCGCACCCTCTTCCACCTTGAGCACCTGCTGCGAAGTCTGCTCGATCCACTCGGCCACTGCGTAGCCGTGCAAAGGCCCTCGCGCCAGCGCCTTGAGGATGAGCATCTCCAGCGTGCCCTGTATCAGTTCTCCGTTCTCTTCCCTAATCATCTTATGGGTAGAGTAGGCAGCGATGCTCTCGCTTGTCAAATGGTTTTTACAGGATCTTTACGATCACCACAGTCTGATCATCCGCCTGTGCCTTTGTTCCGGCAAAGGTGGAGACTGCCTCGGTGATATCGGCAACCAGGGCAGCAGCAGGCAGGGTCTGCTTATTCCTGATCACTTCCTCCAGGCGGTCGATGGAGAACTCGTCGCCGGCTTCATTTTCCTGCTCGATGACGCCATCCGTGAAGAGGGTAAGGATGTCTCCGGGATCAAGCGCAAGCACGGTGTCGGAAAACTGTGCGTCCTGCAAAATACCCATGATGGGCCCCCCGGCCTCTAACTGGACGGACTGGCCGGTCTTGGCACGCAGCAAAAGTGGAGGGTTGTGACCTCCGTTGGCGTACTGCAGGATCTTCCTGGCCTGATCGAAGCGGGCATAGAACATGGTCACGAAGGTTGCCGAGTTCGTCACCTGCCGCAGCACCTGGTCGAGATCCTTAAGGATCGCGGCCGGCCCACTGAGCTCGCGGGCGCGAAGGCGCAGGGCAACGGCGAGGGAGGGCATCAGGAGAGAAGCCGCGGCCCCGTGGCCGGAAACGTCGGCGATCACCACGTCGACAATATTGTCGGAGATCTGGAAGAAGTCGTAGTAGTCCCCGCCCAACAGCGTCGCGGTTTGCATCGCCGCCGCAAGCTCCAGGTCTGGGCAGACAGGCGGTTTGGGCAAGACTTGCCGTTGCACCTGGGCAGCAAGGAGCAAATCGTGCTCGTATTCATCCCGCTGCCGCCGCACCTCTGCGACGAGGCGATTGCGCTGCCGGGCGATCAGGGTCACCAAAAACCCCACCACCAAAAAGCCGGCCAGCGTGATGGCATTGCGGAAGATCCTGACTTTGAGAGTTTCCGGCTGCGGTCCGAAGAAGACATCCTGCAAAACGGTACACACTGCAATCAGGCCGATGGTGACGGGCAGCCGATTAACCAACGCGCTGAGGGCGATCGGCAGTACGTAAAGATAACCGAGCGACACATTCGAAATGACAATCCAGTCGGTATAGGCGACAGCGGCCACCGCCAGGAAGACCACAAAGTTGAGCATTCCGGTGATCCGGATTTCTTCTACATGGACGCGCTTCTCTTCCTCGTCGCGTTTCTGCTTACCCTTCATGCGTACTATTTCTCCACGGACTATGGCTTACTTTGAGCATCCTTCATAATAGTGGTAGCAGAACAGGTTATCCCGAAAGGATGGTTGGTTTCCCGAATGACAAACCTTGCGCAGCTTAGCCCAGACGACGTCGCCGCAGTCAAGCAGCAACTTCAGGCGCAGTATGACGCCTTCAAGGCGCGGGGGCTCAAGCTCGACCTGACGAGAGGAAAGCCCTCTCCAGCCCAGCTGGACCTGAGCAACGGCTTGCTTCCCCTTCCCGGTGCGGAGGATTACGTCGCCGAAGGGGCAGTTGATTGCCGCAATTACGGAGGACTGCAAGGGCTGGTCGAAGTACGCAGGCTGTTCTCCACCATGATGGGCGCGGCGCCGGATCAGATCGTCGCCTCCAATAACTCCAGTCTCGCGCTGATGCACGACACCGTCGTTTACGCCCTGTTAAAAGGGACGTGCGATAGCGTCTCCCCGTGGTCGCAGCAAGGAGAAATCTCTTTCCTGTGCCCGGTCCCAGGCTACGACCGGCACTTCAAGATCTGTGAGGACTACGGCATTCGCATGATTCCCGTGGCGCTTCGGGAAGACGGCCCGGACATGGACGAAGTGGAGCGGCTGGTTGCGCAGGACGCCTCCATCAAGGGTATTTGGTGCGTGCCCAAATACAGCAACCCGACGGGGACGGTGTATTCCAACGCGGTCGCCGAGCGCCTGGCGGCCATGAAGACCGCGGCCCCGGATTTCCGGGTGTATTGGGATAACGCCTACGCTGTGCATCACCTCACCGATGAGCGGGTAGAGATCGCCAACATTCTGGAACTGTGTGCGCGCCATGGCAATCCGAACCGGGCGTTTGTGTTTGCCTCCACCTCGAAGATCACACTACCCGGCTCCGGACTGGCTCTGTTTGCCGGCTCGAAGGACAACGTGAAGTGGCTTTTGACCAGGCTTATCCCGCGGACGATTGGTCCCGATAAGCTCAACCACCTGCGCCACGTTCGCTTCCTGAAAGATGACGCCGCTATTCTTCGCTTGATGGACAGGCACCAGGCAGTCATCGCGCCGAAATTTCAGAAAGTGCTTGACGTCTTCGACGAGAAGCTGGCGCAGGTTCCTGATGTTTCCTGGACCCGGCCCAAGGGCGGATATTTCATCAGCCTCGAGGTAGGCAAAGGCTGCGCCAAGCGCGTGGTAGCGCTGGCCAAGGAAGCCGGAGTGGTGCTCACCCCGGCTGGTTCGACGCACCCTTACGGAATTGATCCTGAAGATCGCACCATCCGCATCGCTCCTACGTTCCCGCAGTTGACGGATGTAGGTTTGGCGGCAGAAGGTGTTGCGCTTTGCGTGTTGCTCGCAGCCGCTGAGAAAGCTCGCTAAACGGGGAAAGGATCCCAGGTCGCGTTTTTGAGACCTGGGATCCTTCGCAACAAACTCAAAATTGAAACCCTGTTATTTCTGTTGTTACGAGAGAGATCTCCAGTATTTCCTTACGGCTTCGCTCTCTCGAAAAGCAACCACCTCCCCCTTGTCATCCCGACCGAAGCGTAGCGTAGCGGAGGGACCTGCGGTTCTACGGACTCTTCATGGAAATGTTTTTCGACGGAGTGAGCGACAGGCCTTCGGTCCATCCAACGGGATGAAAAAACTCGTCAGTCCGGTATTTTCACGACGGGTCCGTAGAACCGCAGGTCCCTCCGCTACGCTTCCCCGGATTTCCTGTGGAAGTTGGTGGCGCTGGCGAACAGCATGCGCCTTTCCTTAAAGAAAGGCGCACACGCGGCCCTGTCCAGGGTAGCGAGGCAGGAAATCCGGGTTCGCTTCGGTCGGGATGACAAGGGGAGGGTAGTGCTTCCATCTGAGATTAGTTGCGGGTGGAGCGAGCGGCAGATCCCTCCCCAAAACGAATGCCCAGGTAGACCAGAGCGGCGGAGAAACCCCCAGACTCACGTACCCAGTTCGAGTTCATCGAACCGGCGCCATTTGTAAAACGCGATCGACGCTACCCAACTAAAAACAAACAATCCCACAATCAAATAACCGAGTGTGCCGAAGTGTTCGTTCAGCCGGATAACCCCATCCCAGAAGGTGCCCTTCAGGTGGAACCTTCCGGCGAGAAGCCCCAGCGCTTCGATGCCCCCGACCGCCAGCGCCACGATCACCGAAACACTCGTGATCGTCATGTTGTAGTAAAGCTTGCGAATCGGCTTGACGAAAGCCCATCCGTAGGCGCCGAGCATCAAAATATTATCAGTGGTGTCGATCAATGACATCCCCGCGGCAAACAGCGCAGGAAATATCAGAATTGACCAGAACGGCAGTCCCTTCGACGCTTCGGAAGCAGAAATCCCCAGCACGCCAATCTCGGTAGCGGTATCAAACCCCAGGCCAAATAACAATCCCAGCGGATACATGTGCCAACTGCGGGTGATGATCCGGAACATAGGACGAAACAGCCGCGCCAAAAAGCCTCGGCTTCCCAGCAACAGATCGAAATCCTCGTCGACGTAGGGCTCACCCGCCCGGACTCTGAGGAACGTTCGCCAAATCGAATGCAATACCACCAGGTTCACCGCTGCGATCCCAAACAGAAATACCGTGGAAAGCAGCGTGCCGACAAGGCCCCCAATTTCCCTGACCGCATACACACGGTGCTGCAGCACCAGCGTTGTCCAGGCGATGCCCACGGATCCCAGCAGGACAATGGTCGAATGGCCGAGCGAGAACATGAAGCCGACGGCGACCGGACGCTTCCCTTCCTGCATGAGCTTGCGGGTCACATTGTCGATCGCTGCAATATGATCGGCATCGACCGCATGGCGAAGCCCGAAACTGTAGGCAAGAAACGCGGTGCCCAACAAAACCGGAAAATGACGGAAGGCCACGATCGCCCACAGCCACGCCGCGGCATTGAATACGACCAGGACGGCGTAAATCCCCAGCACCTTGCCGCGGGTGTTCCCGGCTGCATCGTTGAACAGGTTCCGTAGGACGGGTCGCATCAGGCTCCTATTGCCGCCGGTAGCACGATTCTTACGATTGTATTATTGTGGAGGCCTGAGCACCCAATGAGATCTATTCGGCGAGCATTTTCGTACTTCTGGTAGCACGATTCTCAAAGGCATATTACCACCGCGGCCCCTCCTAACGAGAACCTGGTGCTGTTTCCGGCTAAGGGCATTCCCTCCCGGGCAACTTGACTCCTCTGTGCAGGCGAAAGGGCACGCGATGTGGCGTTTTCGCGGATTTCTGTGGGCCCTGGCCGTCCTGCTCCTCTCCGTGTCTGCCCTGGCGGCGGATTTCGCGGTAACCGGCCGGGTGGTCGACGGGCAAGGCAGGCCGGTAGCCGGAGCGACCGTGCTGCTGGTCCAAGGCCAAAAAGCGCAGCAGGCGCTCACCGGCTCCGACGGACTATTCCAGCTCAAATTGATTTCCGCAGGGCCCTATGACCTATCGGTCACGGCGCCGATGTTTCAGCCGCTATTGAGACAAGTTGAATTGAGTGGGGGTGCAAGCAACCTCGATCTACCACTCACACCGCTGATCACGCGAACTGACTCGGTGACCGTCACCGCCGACATCAATTCGTTGAATGTACTTTCGCCGGACCCCGCAGAAAAAGTGTACGTCCGCCAGGATCTTCTCGATGCCAACCCCGGCCGACCGGGCGCTCCGGTTTCCATTCCCGGATATCCCATTGAAACCGCTTCGAGCGGGATTAAAGCCCCACAATACTTCGCCCCCGGGGTAGCCGGCGATCATGGCGAACCAATCGCTCAATTCATCGCCGTGGGCACCTACCTGGTGCCGAACAACCTGTCCGCGAACGCGCACGGCAACGGCTACGCCGATCCCAATGTCTTTATCCCCGAGATCCTGGAGAGCGTGCAGGTGGATGGCGGAGCCTACAACGTTCGCCAGGGAAATCACGCGGTCAACCTTGCAGCGGTCTATGGACTTCGATCCAGCCTTGATCCTTTCATCACGCTAGCCGGAGACTACCGGGACATCGACGTGGTCACGGGGTTCAGTCCCGCGCGTGATTCATTCGTAGCCGTGGAAGGCTCGTATGGAAACGGATTTCTCCGGCGCCTGGAACACCGGCAACAATACAAATTCAATGGCCAACGCATCTTTCGCCTGGGCAATCATCAACTGACTTTGCTGGGAATGGGGTACTACGGTTTCTCCTATATTCCTGGCCTGGTGCCCATCCCCTCTGCGAACGCAAACGATGCCCCGAACGTAGGGGACACCATCGATCCCAGGCAGAAAGACCAGACCCACACCAGCCTCGTGGCCCTGAACGACATCTGGCAGTTGAGCGGACGCCAGCAACTGCAAATCTCAGGCTTCTTCCGCACCTACAACCTTTCGTTGTTTTCTAATTTCGGCCAGGGCCTCATCCGCCAAAGTGAGTTTCGCACCACTGCTGGCCAGGGAACCAACTACGTGAACAAGATTTCCGAGTCGCTGTCGTTGCTGCTGGGCCTGGACTACGAACGCGAGGCACCGCGGAGCGACAATCTTGATCATTACAATTTCTACACACCGGGGGATTCCAGCTACGGTCCATTCACCAAAGTGGATTCGAACAACGTGACCATCAACTCGATTACTCCCTACGCTGCCGGATCGGGGGCCATCACTCACTACTTCCGCTATTACGCCGGCTGGCGCCGCGATCAAATCAACATCGACAACCAGGACTTGATCAACACCGGAAACTCTTTTCAGAAGTGGGCCGGCGTGAACTCCCCCAAGGCAACCGTGTCTTTCCTGCCCAGGCAAACGTGGTGGATTCCCTTGCTCTCCGCCAGCTTCGGTCAGGCCTTCTTCACGGAAGATCCGCGCATCGGCACAGGAACCGGCGCTGGAAGTCCAGTGGCCACGGCGCACTCTTATCAACTTGTCGCGAGCAAGACCATAAGCAACACGGATGTGAAACTCACGCTCGGCCATGTCACCACCAGTCAGGAACTGGCGAAGATCGACCCGGATACGGGGTTGCAGGAAAATCAGGGTCCGGGCCGGCTGAAATTTTTCACCGCTGCAGTGCGGCATAGCTTCAGCCAAGGCTCGATTTTGGCCACCTTCTCCAAGGCTGACGCCCGCGACATTGAATCCGGGCAGCCGACTCCCGAAGCCCCAAGAACCATTTTCGATCTGTTAGCAAACACGCAGCGCCTGCCACTGAAGCTCCAGGCCCGAGGTGAGTTTGAGTACGTCGGTCGAAAGCCATTGGGCACGGGATGCGCGCCGGATTTGCATGACCAGTGTGTCGGTGTTCCGGTAAAGGAGTTTCGAGCAGCGGTGGTACGTCCCTTCCTGAATAACCGCCTCTATATCGGAGTCAATACGCTGATTGCCCGGGGCTATACAGGGCAAACCATCGAGAGCTTTTACCCTTCGCCCATCCAGGAACCTGTCGGCGTTCGCATTCCGTCCTACGCCAGCGTGAACCTGACGTACAAGTTCGCCCACTAGTGTAGTGCGTCACACAGATGGGCCTTTATCTTATCGGATGATCCAGTGTCGGCTCTTAGCCGGTAAGCCGTGCTTTTCAAGCTACATCGCGCCGAGTCCCGTTAGGGACGACCGATCGTAGCCCAGGATGGAGTGCGCAGCACGGAATCCTGGGTAGCTATAGCAAAATGATCTAGCCCCGTAGGGGCGGCACACATCCTTGAGGGACGTCAGTCCCGATCAGAGCGGATACGGCAGCTGACATAATCGCCTTTATTACTGACGCACTATATTAGTGCCTGTCCTAAGTACGCACCCGCTTGCGCTAGGGCCCGAATCTTAGCGCGGACGTCAGCCAACTCGGCCGGCGACACCCGACCCTTCCGTTTAGCATTCCGGCTGCGCCAATCAAGGCTCTTCACCTGATCAGCCATCACCAGGCCTCTTTGCCTTCCGCCGCGCCAAAATCAGCGCTCTCGTGGCGGTTCCGGGCGGTGATAGCCTTGACCAGCCGATCCAGATCGTAGGTCTTCTGCCGTATTGGCTCGATCACAATGCAGCCGTCCTTCTCGCGCATATCAACAACCTCATCAAGGGCAAGTTGGGACGCCTGCATGATCGCGGCCGGAATTCTGACCGCGGGGCTGTTACCCCATTTTTTAACAGTGACCTTCATGGCGCGAGACCTCTTATCTGAGATAGATACGTTGTATATACCCTATGGCGCTGTTCCCCAGGGGTGTCAACAGTGTATCTACCCCCATTGCCGCTCACCCTTGCTTAAAGGGCGCCTTGGAATCGCGCGGGCCGCAGATGGTCCGGAGACCTAGTGCTTGTGTGCCTTAAGGTCCTTGCCTGAGTTGGTCAACACCAGTTTGCCCAACTCCACGCCACGCAAGGCCAACATGCGATCGGCGATCTCCTGTAATTCTTTGCTCTTGCCCTTCATGATGATCACCTCCAGGCAATAGTGGTGGTCGAGATGAACGTGCGTGGCGGCGAGAACCATGGCGCCGGCAGTGTGCTGCGTGGCCGTCAACTTCTCAGACAGATTCGGGACGTGGTGGTCGTACACCAACGTCAAAGTCCCGACAACGGGTTTGTTGGAGTCAACCGTCTCCGCCAGAAGCGCTTCGCGGATCAAATCGCGAAACGCCTCGGAACGGTTCTTGTAACCGCGCTTGGTGATCAGACGGTCAAATTCCTTCAGCAGATCTTCTTCGAGCGAAACGCCGGTCCGGGCCAGTTCTGCCATCGTGTTCCCCCTCCCGATCACTCCGTCAGTTGTTCGAAGCAGCCAGATCGTCGTCTTTCGTCTCCCGGATCGAAAGCAGTCCCAGGAGAGTAAGAACCGCCGCTGCCGAGAGATAATAACCGACAAACTGCAGACCATAGTGCCGGGCCAGCCACGTGGCGATGTACGGCGCCAATGAGGCGCCGAGAATACCGGCAAAGCTGAAGGCCAGTGAGCTCCCGGTGTAGCGCACCCGCGTAGGAAAGAGTTCCGAGATCACCGTGCCCAGCGGTCCGTAGGTGATGCCCATCAAGGAAAGACCCAGGATCATCATCGACATCGCGCCCGTGGTTCCGGCAGTAAACAAAGGCGCCAGCACCAGGCCGAAGATCGCGATTGCTACCGTCACCCCCAGCATCACCCGCCGGCGTCCGCGCTCCGCCAGCAGCGCGGAAACGGGAATGAACAGGGCAAAGAAGCAGATGCCGATTAATTGAATCACCAGAAATTTCGATCGGCTGTAGCCAAGCGCACTGGTGCCCCACGAGAGCGCGAACACCGTCATCAGGTAGAAGAGAACAAACGTCGCCAGGCTCACCAGGATCCCGGCAACCAGCGCTTTTGTGTAATCACGAAAGACGCTCAGTATCGGTACCTTCACCTGGTCGCCTCTTTCCAAAGCTTCCCGGAAGACCGGCGTCTCGGTAATGGTGAGCCGCACGTAAAGCCCAAGGAAAACCAGCACGGCACTGGCCAGGAAAGGCAGGCGCCAACCGAATGAGAAAAACTGCTTGTCCGTCAGCCAGCGGGAGAGCAGCAGAAAGGTTCCCCCGGAGAGCAGGAAGCCGGCCGGCGCGCCGAGCTGCGGGAACATCCCGTACCATGCGCGCTTGTTAGGAGGGGCATTTTCAATGGCCAACAGGACTGCTCCACCCCACTCGCCGCCTAAGCCGAGGCCCTGGCCAAAGCGGCACAGCGCCAGGAGAAGCGGCGCGGCAAAGCCAATCGTCTTGTAAGTGGGCAGCGCGCCAATGGCGACCGTGGAAATACCCATGGCCGACAATGCGATCACCAGGGTAGTCTTGCGGCCGATGCGATCGCCAAAGTGGCCGAAGAGCGCAGAGCCCACCGGCCTCGCCAGAAACGCGATCCCGAAGGTCGCCAACGACTCCAGCGTGGCCGCAGCCGGGTCGGACCCGGGGAAAAACAGCCTGGGAAAGACCAGGACCGCGGCAGTAGCGTAAATGTAAAAATCGAAGAACTCAATGGTGGTGCCGATCAAGCTGGCGAATAGCACCTGGCGCGGACTGTTTACCGGCATGCCGGTCCTGGGGTGGGTCGTGCTCATCCAATCTCCGCTTTCGAATCTTAGCTTTGCATGCGTTCCCTGCCCTCTATGCTAACCTGCCCGCGACTCTCGGAAAAAAACCGGTGGAGGTTTGGAGTCCTGGGCCCACGCGATACGACCACTCCTGATACGCTGGCATCTGACATATCACGAGTACCGCTGGCCACCCGCATCAACCAAAAAGGAGCATTCTATGAGCCAAACCCAAGCTATCTCTGCCGCAGCCGCCGGAACCATCACCTTGGGCGGCGATCTCACTGTTAACCGCCTGGGCTATGGAGCCATGAGGATCACCGGCAAAGGCATCTGGGGTCCCCCTGACGACAAAGCCGCGGCACTCGCCACCCTGCGCCGGGCTGTGGAATTGGGCGTCAACCTGATCGATACCGCCGATTCTTACGGACCTTATATTTCTGAGGAGCTGATTGCCGAGGCCCTCTACCCTTATCCGGCCGGCGTGGTGGTCGCTACCAAGGGCGGATGGGAGCGTTGCGGACCTGCACAGTGGCTCCACAACGCCAGCCCCAAGCACCTGACTGAAGCTGTGGAAGGCAGCCTCAAACGCTTGCGTCTCGACCGCATCGATGTGTACCAGCTCCACGTTCCCGATCCGGCCGTCTCCTACGACGGCTCGATGGAAACCTTGGCCAAGCTACGCGAGCAGGGAAAGATTCGCCATGTCGGCCTCTCCAACGTCACCCAGGAACACGTCGAACGTGGGCGCAAGATCGTCCCCATCGTATCGGTGCAAAATCGTTACAGCTTTGCTGACCGGGAGTGGGACTACCTCGTCAAGTACTGCGAGCAGCACAGCATCGCCTTCATGCCCTGGGCTCCGTTGGGCCAGAACCGTAAGGCGCTTGAAATTTTAGAAAGGATTGCCAAAGAGCTTGGAGCAACCACACTCCAGGTAGGGCTCGCGTGGTTGCTCAAGCGGTCCAGGATCATGCTGCCGATTCCGGGAACTTCTTCTCCTGCTCATGTGGAGGAGAATATTGCCGCCGCGGGATTGGAACTCCCGGACGCCGCTTTCCAGGAGCTGTCGAACGTGAATCCCCCGCCCGTGAGCTACCGGGGTTAGTCAGGACCAGACATGAAGACCTATCGGATCGCCACTGTGCCTGGAGATGGAATCGGCAAAGAGGTTGTGCCTGCCGGACGGCAAGTGATGGAGGCGCTTGGCGGTGGCTCCTTCCACTTCCAATTCGAGAACTTCGATTGGGGCGGAGATTACTACCGCAAGCATGGCGTCATGATGCCGCCGGACGGACTCGACAGTTTGCGCGGTAAAGACGCGATTCTCTTTGGATCGGCCGGCGATCCGAATATCCCCGACCACGTCACGCTGTGGGGGCTGCGGTTGAAGATCTGCCAGGGGCTGGATCAATACGCCAACGTCCGTCCGACGAGAATTCTTCCCGGGATCGATACCCCGCTCAAACGCTGCCGGCAGGAAGACCTGAACTGGGTCATCGTGCGCGAGAACACCGAGGGTGAGTATTCCGGCGTAGGTGGCCGGATGCATCAGGGACACCCGATCGAGGTCGCGACGGACTTGTCTCTCATGACTCGAGCCGGAGTCGAGCGCATACAACGCTACGCGTTCAAGTTGGCGCAGTCTCGACCGCGGAAGCTGCTGACTGTCATCACCAAGAGCAATGCCCAACGACACGCAATGGTCATGTGGGATGAGATCGCTGCGCAGGTTGCCCAGGAATTCCCCGACGTGACCTGGGATCGGGAGCTGGTCGATGCCGCCACTGCGCGCATGGTCAACCGCCCGGCGTCTTTGGATACCATGGTTGCTACCAATCTGCATGCCGACATACTGAGCGATCTCGCGGCTGCGCTGGCCGGCAGCCTGGGCATCGCACCTACCGCCAACATAAATCCTGAGCGCCTTTATCCGTCAATGTTTGAACCTATCCATGGATCCGCCTTCGACCTCATGGGTAAGGGCTGGGCGAACCCGGTGGGGACGTTCTGGTCAGTGGTCCTATTGCTCGAACACCTGGGCGAACACGGCGCCGCAACGCGCGTGATGAAGGCCATTGAATACGTCACCGCAAACCCGTCTCTGCACACCCGGGATCTTGGCGGAACGGCCACTACCGCCCAGGTTACCGAGGCCGTCTGCGCACAGATCGCCGCTACGGCCAGAACTCATTTGACGACCGCCTGATTTTTTCCGGGTAAGTCCGCGTCGTCACTATTGGCCTTTCCGTCCCCGCAAAGGCGTCAGGACGAGAGGCTGTGACTTTTTTCGATCTTCCGCCTTTTTTGCACACCCCAACCTAATGTTTTTCAACCCCCTCCACAAAACCGTCATCCTGCCTGCCCCGGCGAGCCGTGGGAGCGAAGCGCCTCGCCGATCTGTCGCATAACGAAGGCTCTATAGCGCGAAGTCGAAGAGCCTGTCCTGAGCAAAGCCGAAGGAACCTCGGCGATGCTTGTTCGCAGATGCTATTCGAAGCTTTCCGGCAGCAAACAAAAAAGTCACAACCTCTCAGGATGACGGTTTTGCGGAGTGTATTTTTTCATCGGCCACAAAGCCGCAGCTTCTAAAAGCCATTCACCCTGACCGTCACATCTTGACAATCAAGATGAAATCGTACTACCGTTGCATCCATGGAGCAGGAGAATACCGACGTTATCCAGGGCACGCTGGACATGCTCATCCTCAAGACACTGAGCCTCGAACCCATGCATGGTTTCGGCATCGCCCGCCGTGTGGAACAGATCTCGCGTGGGGTGTTCAAGGTGAACCCGGGTTCCCTGCTCACTGCATTGGAGCGCCTGACCCGTGCGGGATGGCTCGATGCCGAATGGCGGCAGACAGAGAACTCCCGCCGAGCGAAGTTCTACACTCTCACCCGTGCGGGGAAAAAACAGCTCGAGATCGAGACCGCAGACTGGACACGCCGAGCCTCCGCCATCGCGCGTCTGTTGAAGGCGGAGGGATAACCGCGTGTCTCTCTGGCGCCACCTTATCCGCGGTCTAAGCGTGCTCACCCATAGACGGCGCGCCGACAACGATGTCGCCGACGAAGTGGAGCATTACCTGGAACAGGCGACCGCGTCGCAAGTTGCCAACGGACTCTCTCCCCAGGATGCCCGCCGAGCCGCACGACTGGAGTTAGGCAGCCCCACCTCTGTCCGTGAAGAGATCCGCACCTACGGTTGGGAGCATACGCTTCATACGCTGCTCACTGACCTGCACTACGCCGCACGTCAACTGATCCGCAATCCAGGCTTTGCCCTGGTCACTACGCTCACCCTGGCGCTGGGCATCGGCGCCGGCACGGCGATCTTCAGTGCAGTGAATCCGATCCTGTTTAAGCCACTTCCCTATCCAAACGCCGGGCAGGCTCATGATGATTTGGGAAATGCGCAGCGATGGCTCTTCGCAACCGGTCACCTTCGGTACTTTTTACGGGCTCGAGCAGCGGGCTGGCTCCTTCGACACCATGGCAGTGATGAAGCCGTGGCAACCGGCAATGACCGGCGCCGTGCAGCCGGAACGATTCGAAGGCCAGCGGGTGAGCGCAGACTATTTCCGCACTCTGGGCATATCGCCTGTGCTGGGACGAGACTTCAAGCCCGCCGACGATCAATTCCAGGGCCCCAATGTGGTCGTACTCAGTGACCGGTTATGGCGCCTCCGCTTCGCAGCAGATCGCAGCATCATCGGCCGGCAGGTCAAGCTGGACGACAACCTCTTCACTGTAATCGGCGTCATGCCCGGTTCGTTCGAGAACGTCCTGGCTCCTGCAGCAGAGCTGTGGGCTCCGCTACAGTACGACCCCTCACTTCCCGCTGACAGCAGAGACTGGGGTCATCACTTGCGGATGGTGGGCCGGCTGCGCAGCGGTGTTAGCCGCGATCAAGCCAGGAACGAGCTGAATGTAATCCTGCGCCCGTTCACACAGATCTATGCCAAGGGATACGAAAGCTCCGGTGGTCCCCCGGACGGAACAGTGGTGAATCGGCTTCAGGATGACCTGACGCTCGCCGTGAGACCGGCTCTGTTGGCGATCCTCGGCGCGGTCGGCTTGGTGCTGCTGATCGTATGTGTGAATGTGACCAATCTTCTGCTCGCATCGGGGGCGAGGCGGCGCAGTGAATTTGCCATGCGAGCCGCGCTCGGCGCACGGCGCATGCGAATGGCTCGACAGCTTCTCACGGAAAGCCTGCTGCTCGCCACCATCGCCGGCACGTTAGGAATAGCCGTTGCGGAAGTTGGAGTGCGCGCGATAGTCGCACTGAGTCCTCCCGATCTACCCCGTGCCGGAGCGATCCACGTAGATGGCGCCGTATTCGCCTTTGCACTTGCGATCACCACCATCATCGGCCTGATGGTGGGGCTGCTGCCTGCCGTGCAAGCGTCGCGCAGCGACCCACAGAGCGGACTGCAACAAAACTCCCGAACCACCGGCGGTGGGCGCCACTCCATGCGCCGTACCCTGGCCATCTCGCAAGTGTCACTCGCCCTGGTATTGCTGGTGACCGCGGGATTGGTGCTACGCAGTCTGGAACGACTGTTTGCCATCGACCCGGGCTTCGATGCCTCACACCTGCTCACCATGCAGGTGCAACAGACAGGTCACCACCTGGACACCGACAGTGCGCGTACCCGTTTCCTTACCCAGGCCGTGGACGCGGTGCGCCGCGTCGGCGGTGTTAGTTCCGCAGCCATCACCAACCAATTGCCGTTGAGCGGTGACTTCGACGTCTACGCCGTGCAGTTCGAGTCGCATGCCGCGACTGCCGATGCTGCCCTGCGCTATTCCGTCAGCCCGGACTACTTCAGGACCATGGACATCCCCCTACGACGAGGCCGCCTGCTCAACGAGCGCGACACCGCAGGCTCTCCCGGAGTCGCCGTGATCAGCGAATCTTTGGCCAAACGCAAATTCGGCGATCAGGATCCAATTGGTCAGCGGGTTCGTCTTGGCCCCAACGCCGGACACGCTGATCTTCCCTGGGCCACCATCGTCGGCGTGGTGGGCGACGTAAAACAGGCATCCCTGGCGGTGACCCAATCGGATGCGTTCTACATTCCTACGCAACAGTGGTCGTGGGTGGACCCCGCGCAGTCGTTCGTAGTGCGGGTCCAGGGCGATCCGGCAAAGCTCGCCGCTGCTATTAAAACCGCCATCTGGTCGGTAGATAAAGATCAACCGATCGTGCATGTGGCGACCATGGCTTCTCTGCTGGAGTCGTCCGAGGCTCAGCGGCGTTTTGCGCTCACTCTGTTTGAAGCGTTTGGGATCGTAGCGTTACTACTGGCCGCGGTCGGTATCTACGGTGTTTTGTCCGGCGGCGTCACCGAGCGAATGCGTGAAATTGGAGTTCGCGCCGCGCTGGGCGCTTCCCGCCGCAGCATACTCAT
This sequence comes from uncultured Acidobacteriaceae bacterium, assembly GCA_963850235.1. Classification (GTDB taxonomy): domain Bacteria; phylum Acidobacteriota; class Terriglobia; order Terriglobales; family Acidobacteriaceae; genus PALSA-350. Next base: position 332,002 of record CAWKKM010000012.1, read on the forward strand.
GCTGGTGCTGCGCCAGGGAATGATGCTCACCGGCATCGGTATCCTCATCGGGCTGCTTGGGGCCGCGGCAGCGACCAGGCTCGTCGTTTCGTTGCTGTACGGAGTGTCGCGCTTCGACGTGGTCACCTACATTGCGGTGATCGCGCTGCTCGCTGTCGTCTCGGCACTGGCTTGCTGGTTGCCTGCCTGGCGCGCTGCCCAGGTGGATCCCTCGATCACACTGCGAGCCGAATAGGCCCGTAGAGCCTGCCCTGAGCTAGTCGAAGGGGACCAGAGTTGTCCAACCACGGTTGTTGGTTCTGGACGGGTGCCCCATGTTCGCCTAAGCGTACATGGGCCGAAAACGGATTCTTCCAATGCTTTCACTCCATGGCGCAAGACCTCTTGTTCAAGGCCACGGCATCTCTCCACATAACAAAAAGCGTTGGGAGGGCTGCGCCCCGTCTTTTTCGGCCCATGTACGCTGAGGCGAACATGGGGCACCCGTCCGGAACCGACAACCATAGTTGGGAGTTCAAATCCCGTCAGAGCCCACCAACTTATTTCGCCAGCGTCACCGGTATGGTCAAGGTTTGCACACTCGCCGGCGACGTAGCCGTAATCAGTGCGTTATAACTCCCCACCGAACTGGAATTTCCCCCCGGCGAGTTAGAAGGCGGATTGGACGACCCCGCCCCGCAACCAATCGCAACGCTGGTGAAGAACACCGCCGCCAAAATCCACATGCCGAGAGTGCGTTGCACCTGCCGGCGCTGCTTCAGGAGACAAATGCCCAGCAAACCGCAGGGGAGCATGAAGAATCCCGCCAGCCGCCCATTTTCCGGCGTCGGAGCAGCAGAAGCCGTCGCTGAAGGAAGCCCAATCGTAAGCGTTGTTGTTTGCGCGGTGCTCGTGGCATTCCCGGTAATGCTTGCCGGATTGAACGAGCAGGTAGATCCATTGGGAAGACCGGTGCACTTGAACGTAACCGTGCCGGTAAAGCCGTCTGACGAGAACACCGCAAGGCTCACAGGCATGCTCTGCCCGGCGCTCAAAGTCAACATCTTTGGATTCGCCGAGAGAGAGAAATCCAGCCCCCCGGTGACGCTCTGTAACAAGGCCGTGGAAGTGCTTCCCAGGTTGTTGACATCTCCTGAGTAAACCGCCGTGAGCGTGTGCGGTCCATTCGAAAGCTGAACCGAATAGGTCGCCAGCCCGGTCGAATTAACGGTAACCGCGCTTAAGGAAGTGGACCCATCCAGGAACTGCACACTGCCGGTCACCGCACCGCCGTTGATCGAGCTCGCGATCGCCGACAACGTAACGGAACCCGCGATGGTGGCATTCACCGCGGTCAACGTGGTCGTGGTAGTGGCCTGGTTTACTTGCAGCGTCACCTTAGCCGTCTCCGGCGTCGTGGCTCCCGTGGTTAAGAAGTTGACCGAAAGAGTTTGCGGTCCGGCGCCGAGAACCGTGCCGGCCGGAGGCGTGTAAGTGAACGTTCCCGGCTTGGTTGAGGTCGCATCCAATTGCGCTGCTGTGAGCGGCGTCCCATAGACGATAGGCGCGGGAGTAGGCCAGGTAATATCTCCTGTCGTGCCTGTGCTTCCGGCCGTGATCGTCAGCGCTCCTTGGTTCAAGCTGGCCGTGTAATTACTCAATCGATTATTAGGATCAGCCAGCACAGGCGTAATTGCGTTGACTCCGGTGCTATACGTACCGGCGGCCGTCGTGGCGGTCGCTTGCGATAAATAGGTCGCAGTAATCCCATCCGCGTTAACAACCCCGGTCAACGTTCCCGTAAACGCCGGGTTCGCTGCGCCAAACGCGCGGCTGGCTGGCAAGGCTGTTGCCACCAGCGACGCTTGCTTGACCGGCAAGGTGGCGCCAAGCGTCTGCGCGGCATAATTGCTGTCGCCCGCGTAGCTGAAGTTCAGGGAATGAGTCACCGCGGTGAGGGTCGGCGGAGTGTTGAAACCTGCCTTCCCGCCGCTGACGGTAGCCGTCAGAGGAGCCTGGTTGTCGATCACCAGGCTCACGCTTCCGGTCGGCCCGGCAAACCCTGTGCCGCTCAAGCCGCTTACGTTGAGCACCAGTGGGATCGCTGTGCCATAGGTTCCGCTGGTTGGGGCCAATGCCACCGCCGCGCTTGCTTTTTGTACCGACAGGTTCACCATCGCCGAAGCTGCTGCATAGCTCGAACTAGCAACCAGGTGGACGGCAACCGTATGCGATCCTCCACTCAACAGTCCGAGAGGAATCTGATATTGATTGCTGCCCAGCGAAGTGATGGTGAGACTTTGGGCCCCATCCAATTGGGCATTGAACGAAGAAATGGGAATCGGGCTGGTCGGCGTCGGCACCAGCGAAAAATTCACCATGGCCACCTGGCCATACGGGAAAGAATAGCCAGGTGCCGGATTCGGCGTGATCGATTCCGTCGTGTTTGGCTGGTTGCTCTGCTTATCCACCTCTGTGGTTACAGAGGCCGCAGGCAATGTTTGCGAGCCTACCGCCGCGGCGGCGCTCACGGATTCCGATGCCTGGCCACTACTGTTGAACGTAAGATTGGCCGAGGGATAGATAGCTGTCACCGTAACGCCCCCGCTGGCCGCCGCGGCAATGCTGGCGAAGGTGCAGCTGTAGACGCCCGACGTAGTGCTGCAGCTGGCTGCTGAGCCGGTACTGGCTTCGGTAATGACAACCGCGGCGCCGGGCAGAGTAACACTGACGGTGACAGAAGCCGCCGCACTGCTGGTTCGATTGTTGACCTGTGCAGTGTAAGTCACTTCCGTCGTCTGGCCGGAACTGCCAAGGTCGGTATTGCTGGATGCGGCAATGACCGTCGACGGTGTCTGCGCCAGCGTGAACGAGGGGGTCGTGATGGGAGTGCCCCCGCTCAGCGGAAACTGGATGCCCGCCAGCAATTGCTGCTTCAACGCGCTCACCGGCGTCGAGTCGTAGGCGGAATCAAGCAGCCCGTAGCGGTCTTCCCCATTCAGTGCCCAATAAGTCCAGCTCATGTTGGGGTTCGCCGTCAGGAATTGCACCAGGCTCGAAAACCACTGTCCCTGGGAACCGGGTGCGGTTGCCTGAACGTCCGCGTCATCGTTCAGCGTGCCGAACTCGCCCACCCAAACAGGCGCGATCCCGTTCAGGCTGATATAAGCCCAGTTAGACGTCCAGGTGCTGACCAGGCTGTCATACGTGGTGCTGCCGTTGAACCACGCCTGGGGATATTCCTTCGGACCGTAGTCGTGCGGGGAATAAACCAGCTGGTTGGCAACGTTCAATTGAACGGGAGAGTTCTGCACCCCCTGTAGGTTCCCGCCCCAGAAATAGTAATTGTTGTTGTACGCGTCCGTGCCCTCGACAAAGACCAGCAGCTTGGGATTGATGGCAAGCACGGCATTCCCGGCGCGTTCCGCTGCCAGGTGCCAGTCATTGGCTCCTCCACAATCCCAGCACGCGCCGCCGGCGGTCGCATTGTGCGGCTCATTGCGCAGGTCAACGCCAATGACATTGGAGTTGCTCTGGTAGCGGGTGGCCAACGCCTGCCAATCACTTATCCATGACTTTTCAGGATAGGCGTCGGTATACCACAGTCCATTGGCCTCGGCGCTGTTACCTGCCTCCGACCGGTGATTATCCAGGATGACCCGCAACCCGATCGTCCCTGCATAATCGATGATCGCATCCATGATCTGCAGCGAATTCAATCCCTGCAGATCGGTATTGATGGGTCCTGACCCGTTGCTGAAATGAACGGATGAAGGAACGACGGGTGTCTCGACCATTTGGTTCGAAAATGGCAGGCGCACCGTGTTGTATCCGTTTGCCTGGATAGCCTGGAGGATCGCCTTATAGTCCTGGGCGCCGAGGCCATGGGCTACTTCGTCGCCGGTTTCAAAGCCATACCAGTTGATGCCCGCGATGCGAACCTGCTGGTTACTGGAGTCGAGAATTTTGTTACCGCTCGTATGCCAATAACCAGCCCCAGGCGCGGCGAGGCAATCACGGCCGGAAAAGATTCCCAGCGCCAACGCGGTGCCAACCATTGCAACTCTTACCACAAAGTTTCGAAACATTGAGCTTGACTCCCTGCGCGGGGGGAAGCGCCCTCTACCATTGCAGTTACAGTCTTGCGGGGGGCTTCATGTCGGCCTCCCGAAACGCAAATCCCTCTAAGGCACAATCAGCGGCCGAATCGCGTGCTCGTCGAACAAACCGGTCGGGCCGCCTTCGACCTCGACCTGCGGACGCTGCATGTACTTAACCGAAACACCCGCCGTACGATCCTGGTAGTCGTGCGCGTTGTTGACCCCCACAAACCCGCCTATATACCAGTGCTCGTCAAACCGGTAGGACACGTTGGCATCCAGGTTGTAGTTGGCGCCAAGGTTCGACTGTGCCGTAGGAGTTGTGTCCGTCGCAATGGTCGACCCGGGATACGCCGTCGCCTCATAGAAACTCTGCACCCCGAGGCTGCCATTGATTTTGTAGGCCACGTGGTTCATAGGATGGCCTTCCCAGCTAAACGGCGAATTCAACAGCACGTAGGAGTCGGGGCTGAAATAACCTCCCTGGCCGTACGTGAAGTAGCGCTGGTTCTGCGCGTAATGCAGCCCGGTCAGGTTGGCGCCCATCTTAAGGGTTCCGTAGATGTTGCTGTAGACCGTCCAGTACGCTCCCGTCGATCCATAGATGCGGTTGTTCTTGTTTACATTGAGACCCGTAAGTTGGGCGCCGCCGCCGGCCAGATAGAATCCTGACTTCGCCGATCCCAATGAGAGCCCGCCTTCCGCGCCGGTGGCGACGACACCTCCCCAGATCTTTCCCGTGATGGGATCCTGCTCACCCGCGTAGGAAAGCATGGTCTCCTTCACTTGGTCGCGATAGATCCGGAAATTCAACGGGAAGTTCGTAGGATGTACGCTGACGCTGCCGAGGACGTGAGTGACCAGGAAAGAATACGGCGTAAATCCAATGCTGCCGTCGACGATCCTGGTGGCCAATTGCAGCTCCCCGCCAACCCCCGATTGGAAGTGGCTCTGGCCGATCAGCGGGACGCCCGAAGTGCCGAAGTTATAGTTCGATGTGCCATCCGGTGCTCCCGAGGAAAGCATGACCGGAAGGGCACGCAAAGTGAGGCGAGCATTCTCTCCCAACACCGCACTCGATTCGAAGTCTGCTTCCAGACGCGTCAGTTGGTCGAAGCCTGGCTGCCCACTGCGGCTGCCCAGCTGCGTACCGCCGCCCATCCAGGCGCTGTAGCGACCCGCCAGCCCCTCCAACTCGGCTTGCGCCTGCTGTGCAGGTCCAAGGACGAGGGAATGGCCGGCCGGCGCTGTCGCGGCCGAAGACGAGCTAAGCGCGGAAGCCGGGGCCAACTCAACACCGGCACTTCTTTGTGGAGACACGGCCAGGCTCGCATTGGTCACCGTCGCTGTACTTTCCGGTGGTTGAAAATCAGCGGGCATGGGTGCAGGCGGCGCATCGCTCACCGGTACCGTCCATCGGCTCACCTGGTAGGCGATTGGCTGGGTACGCGGCGTCAGCGGCGCCTTGCGCACTAACCATGGGCTGGCCTGCTGATTCTGATCGGGATGAGAGTCGGTATTGGCTTCACTCTCAGGGTGCTGAATGATGGGCAGCGCGGTAATCGCATCCTGCAGCGGCTCCGCTTGCACTGCGGTCGCAGGTGCGGGCGCCGCCTCCGCCGATTCCTGCGGCGCCAGCATCCGTGCCAGCGCGTCGCCGGCGCTGACCGTCGCGCTCGCGGGCGTCCCACCAGGCCCGGTGAGTTGCTGGGTCAGTTGAATCTGCGAGTTGTTGGCCACCACCTTGCGCAAATACAGCTCGGCCTTATGGGTGTCGCCCATGTCCTTTTCAAACTGGGCCGCGGCTGTCAACAAATCGGTGTCGTTGGGAAACCGCTCCAGTCCATCCCCCAACCACTGCCGGCCAATGTCTTTCTGCCGCGCCGCGCCGGCGGCAGCCACTGCCCCGGCATAGTCAATTGCCGTCGCGCGCGTCCAATCGATCTGCTGGTACAACCCGAACGCGAGCTTACCTTCATTGTTACGGATATAGGTACCCGCCATGGCCCGGCGAATGTCTCCATTCGCGGGGAAGGCCTGAGACGCCATTTGAAGAATGGCGAGAGCCTGTTTGCTGTCTCCGTTCTTCTCTTCCTTGGCAGCTTTGCGAATACTCCACGCGGCCCACAGGTTGCGCGTCTGCTGCTGTTGTCCCGCGGTTAGATCCGTCCGGCGGCCCATTTGCCCCAGGGTAGCCGCCAGCTGGTTCTCGTCCCCCGCATTCAGCAACAACCATGCATACTGCGCTTGCACGGAGTAGGGAGCATCGTTTCTCCCCGGCTGATAGTGGGCAAGAACGCGCCCCATCATCTCCACCGCGGTCTGGTTATGTCCTGTGGCTCCATAGACTGAGGCAAGTGTCTGCAGAAATCCAGGATCCCTTTGTAGTTTCTCCGCTACCTCCGGCGGCATCTGCTGAATCTGCGTCAACGCATCCTGATCCTGCTTGGCCTGGTGCAGGGCGGAAATAATGCCGTTCCAGGCATCGCTGTCGTTGGGCGAACGGCGCAGGATTTTCACGTAAAGCCGGTAGGCGCCCTGTGCGTTTCCTTCGGCCAACATCAGTGCCGCCGTCTGGCCTTCAATTGCGTTCCACTTCTGCAGGTCGTCCCGGGTCGCACTGCGCGCATCCGCGAGAAGATTCGATGCCGTGCTGTATTGCCCCATAGCCTGATGCGTCGCGGCCAGCATGGTCACAAAATCAACGTCGCGCGTGGCCTGCTTATAGACATCGGCGGGCATTCTCTCGGCCGCGGTCAAGGCCATCTGGTCCCGGCCGGCTACGTGTTCATCACTCACCAGTAGCTTCCATGCGTCTACGTTGTTCGGTTGCAGGCGAATCACATCGAAGGCCAATCGCGCGGACGACCGCGGGTCGCCGGTTGATAGCAGCTCAGCACAGCGCAGCTGGGCCGAACTACGTTTCTCCGCGTCCTGTACCTGGGCCAGTTGGGTCATCAACCGCCGCCCTTCGGCCAGGCTGCCGGCGTTCATCTGTGCCGCCGCCAGCACTGCCATGTAGTCCGCGTCGCCCTCGAGCTTGGTCAGCGTCTCCGGCGAAATATAGGGTTGGTCGGCGATCACTTCCTTGCTTCGCGAAGCGCGCACCAGGGCGTCGAACCACGCTATCCAGGCCTGGGGCCGGTCCTGCTGCAGCCTGACCGCCTGCTCGAACAGAGGCAATGCCTTCTCCGGCTGCTTCTGCTGCATCCACACGCCCGCCAGCCCCTGCAGCGCCTCGGACCCACTGGGCTTGATGGCATGGGCTTCATCGAAAGCGCTGATGGCATGGGGGAACTCATCGTTATCCAGCGCGCGATTCCCTTCCTGCATCGCTTTCCAGTAACGGGCGTCCACCAACGATGTGGTCAGCTCCGGTGCGTGGTAACCGGCGCTCTCCGCCTGCTCGAAATGCTCCTTGGCCGCGGCGAAATTCTTCTGCTGCATCTCCACGTAGCCCAGCCCCGCCAACGCCTTTGCTCGTTGAGCGGGAATGGTCAGCAGCGATTCGAAAGACGCTGCGCCTGTTGCAAATCACCCTTGCTTAAAGCCTCGTACGCTGAACCCTGTTCCGATTGCCCAGGGATGACCGGATGGCTCACATGCTCTGCCTGGCTGGCATGCAGGCGCGATGCCAATTGATCATCGGGATAGCGTGCCAGGTAGTCCGCTGCAGTCTCCGCGGCCGGCCCATCGATGCCCCACACGATCGCCTGACGCCAGGCCAGTCTTGCCTGCTCCATTTGCTCCGCGTTCCCGTGCAGCGCAGCCAGTAGCTTGATTCCTTCCACGCGCGTCTTAGGATCGTAGGTCAGCACCCGGCCGAGGGCTAATTGGTAGCTCGGATTTGCAGGAAATTGCTTGGCCAATCCGCGCAGGCCCGTAATGGCTTGCGGCAACTCAGCGGGCACCGCGGCTTCGGTCTCGTAATAAGACACGGCCCATATTCCCGATGGCTCAGCACCGTGAAAAGCCTTGCGATAAAGCGCCAGCGCGTCCTGATAGCGATGCTGCGCCGCCAGCTTTGCCGCGGCTTCGAACTCCGAATTCCCGCCGGCCACCGGCGGCGCTGCCGGAACCTGCGCGGCCTTCACATCCCCCGGTTTTGCCCTGTGCAGGAGCGCCAGATAATGGTTGGCCGTGGCAGTATCCCCGGTGCTCTGGTAATAGCTCGCCAGGGCTGCGAGTGCGTCCGCCTGCGTAGGATTCAGCAATAGCACCTGTCGCCAGGCAGCGGCAGCGAGATCATGCCTGCCCTGGCCATCCAGCGTGCGTGCCCGCTGGATCAGAACGTCGGCCGCACTCTGCTGCGCTTTCATCGGCTGCGCACCAGCGGTCAGCAAGAGAAGGCCGAGAACCATTTTTGATTTGCCAAACATTTTGCACTCCTTTGGCCCGCATCACGGGCAGAACTGGTTACGAATTCAAAGCCGTGTTGAACGATCCTTCGTGGTTCCCCGCCGCTGCCTGGTTCGGCTCAACCAGTCGCAGCCGTGCACGAATACGCGCCGCCAGGTAATGCTGCGTGCACCATGCCATCACGGCCAGCACCAGCATCAACAAAAGCAGCAGCGTAAATGCGTGGTGCGGCAGCCAGTAGCCGAAAGCGCGATACCAGGGCAGATCGCCCGAACCGTAAACCGGCGTGGAAAGTGGATAACTGGCGAAGTTGCGCCCGGTCCACAGGCTTACCGTTTGCTCAATTCCGTCGAGCGGCATCGTTGTCAGCAGCGCCGACGCCAGTCTCGGGCAATGCGGCACGATCGCGGCCCGCGATCACCACCACGCTTCGACCGCGCCCGAAAGGCGATGCGGTTCCCTCAACGATCCCATGGGGCCAGATATTGGCGGAACCGTTCAGTGCCTGCCAGGCTCCGGAGATCGCGCCGCAGCAGCCAATCTGCAATCAAGCCCCAGCGGGCACGACGGCTCAACGCAAAGGAACGATCAGCATAGGTCAGCGGCAGGTTACTGCTCACTCGGCGAACATTGTCGAGGTCGGCGTAGGTGCCCAGAACCAGTAAATCCTTGTCTGGTAATTGCGCTGCATCCGCTGGGGAAACTACCTGCACCCGCAGCGCGGGGTAGCCTGTTTGCGCACCGAAATAGCCCATCAGATCGAGATATAAG